>CAWJIW010000021.1:0-49488 GCA_963843005.1 uncultured Acidobacteriaceae bacterium
CGCTTTTCCATAGATAAAGATGAGGGACAAGAAGTCGCGCAGGACCGCCATGTTCGGGCGCAAGATCTTGGCCGTCAAATCGGAACGCAATCCACGCCTGCTTGTTCTTGAGATCCTTCAGCGGCAGATTGGTGGTGTAGTCACCGTAGGAATGCGCGTACGCATAAGAGGCATCTGTCTTCACGTCTGCAAGAATCGTATCGAGTGAGACGCCTTCCCACGTTGTGCCAAGCTTCGACCAACGCGTAACGCAATGCAAATCGGCGGTAAACGTTTCGGTGGGCAAGTCGCAAAACGACTTCCAGTCCCATCGTTGCAAAACGCTGGTGCCGTCGCCTATCGTAAACTCCCACCGGTCGAGCGACACGCGCGGCGTCGGCCCCGCAAACAAGACAGGGAAGTCGGTTGTGAGGAACTGGCCCGGTGGCACCTTTACATCTGGTGCCTGACGCCGGCCAGAAAGCCACGTGAGATGATACCCATCCGTGCATCCTCGCTGACACTGAATTATTCCGCCGTCCGAGGCGAACCGGAGCCTACAGCGTAGCGTGCGGTGTCGAGAAAACGCAATAACAACGCCGAATTTCTGCGAAGTCCGTGGTCAATACACTCGCCACCTGGGAGCCGGGGACTCCACACCGACCGTCCCATGTTCGGCGGAGGACATGGAAGCGGCAATGCGCTAAGGCGTCACGCTCCACGATTGGTTCGGGGCCAGTGGATCCGCCAGCGCTCGCCAGGCGCTCTCACCCAGAACAGGCGTTTGACCGGAGTGCAGCGTGCGTGATGGTAGAGCGCAGCAGTACGCTCGTAAAAGCCGCGTGTGTGCCACGACTCGCGCCACCCGAAGCGCTGGCAGTCGAGGTGATGGCAAAACTCGTGGCAGAGGGTGCTCAGGAACGTACCGTACGAGGTAACTTGTTTCTTGATGGCGGTCCGCATCCAGAGACGGATGACCATCGTTTCGGGATCGTAGTCGCCGAACAACTCGATCGAGCTGCCTTCGCGGACTCGAAGCGGGCGGGCAGCAAGTACTGGATCCCGGGCCGCCGAACCTGGTAGAAATCAGATGCAACCGATAGAAACTCCGCACATGCCTGCCGAACCGATGAGGCAGTGCTGTCCTGCACCGCCGATTGGATAGACTTTGCGGACGCCTGCAACCGGCCGTCCTTGGGGATTTCCAATGCTGTGAGCCGGTCGCTCTCAAGAAACCTTGCCCTTGACGCTGCTGTGCTCGGCGGTCGGTCGGTAAGCATCCTTGGAAATTGTCAACCCTGCGTGTCGCGGTGCCAAATCGGATTCGGAACGGTTCGTTCAACTCGAAGGTCGCAAAACGTAAATGACCCAGGGCGCGTTGCGCGTCTCGCTCACCCATCGGTATGGCTCGTCACCATTCGCCAAGGGCCTGCGCAGCTCCACTATTTCAAGATTGGCACGACCGTAGACTTCGAGGTAAGACTGGTGGGGCCAGAGAATGTCCACGGCGGGCGAGCGGTCCTCGAAATCCGTCGTGATGATTTTCACGGGATCGCCGGCCCTGGCGTATCGGTTCTCGGGAAAGTCTTTCGTCGTGAACGAGGCCCATTCGTTGTAGTAAATCTCGGGCGCCGAAACGATGTTAACGATGACGCCGTCGGGTTTGAGCAGGGCGCCTAGGTCCCGAAACAGACGCACCTTCGTGTCCATGCCGGGAATGTTATCGAAAGTGAATGCGGATTGAATAAGAGAAAAACTTTCGTGCGCCAACCCGCTCATGTCGTCGCTAGGTATGAGGCGGTAGTCGCCCTTCGGATCGATCTCGCGGGCCTTGGAAATCATCTCTGGCGAAATGTCTACGCCAACTGTCTCAAACCCAAACCCACGGAGGAAGCGGGTCGAGCGACCCGCCCCACAGCCGAAATCGAGTGCTGAGGTCCCCTGCACGTGGACACGAAAGATCTCCGGTAAGTCGCGGAATGCCAAATGATATGTGTTGGCAAATTCGAGTTTCGAGTAGGCCTCTGCGCGCGTGGCGTTCTGGTAGCAGTTGACGAAGTCCATCAGCAATCGCCTTTCGCTGATGTTGCGACATTCATATCCCTACCCTTTGATGGAGAACAGGCTTGGCTTGAAGTACTTCGCTTTGCCCACACGCCGCATCCAGTCCATCTCTTCTGAAGTCATTGGGCCCTTGTCCAACGCGTCAAGCGCTGCAGTTAGATCGGAGACTGATCTGGGTCCAGTCAGGCAGAGGTCAACCGCCGGGTTCGTCAAATTGAACCGATAACAATCGCCCGCCGAGGGAAGCCGATCTCCGTTCGGCAAAAAGGCTGGCGCACACAGTTGGTTTCGCTGACCGTGTCGGGATCGATCAACGTCACTTGCAGGCCGCCAGGATGGCCGAATGCCAGCATGGCTTGGTGGAGGTAAGGGAGTCCGGAAACGATCGCACTGCCGTTCCCGCCGCAGCCGACCACGAGGATGCGAATCGGCCGTTCCAGTAATTGAGGATCGAGAGCGTGCATCATCATTGTCTTGCCTCGCGTGCCTTCAAGTACTGGTTTAATGTCTCCTGCTCAATGAGCGTAGACAGTGGGAACCGATTCTTCCCTGCCAGGCTTTTCCACAGTGCCGCAGTTCCGCCACGGCGTTTCGTCAAGCGGCCACCGCCGCCCGGATGGGTGAATTCGCTCTGAAAGAAGGCTTGCTGCCATTCGGCGATGGAGGTCACGGTTAACGACTTCGGTACCCGCATGGTTCCGGCACATACAGCCCCGTTACTATCTATGTTCCAGTAGGGTGCCGCGGCCAATTTGCCGTCCGGACGCGGCCTCCGGCTGGCAGAAAGCGCGCGAACGTACAAAACATTGCTCCGCACGACAAACAGCAAGGCCGGGTGGGGAAACCTTTTGCCGGAGATGGCCTCAAGTTCAGATCCAGCGCGGAAGAAAATTGGCCGCACCGCCGCCGGCGTCCACCATGCCATTAAGTCCGGGGTTCGCGCGATGACCTGGTCTGGCAAGAACTCCACCGGGCAACCGGTCCCCATCTGCCTTGCCAACTCCCGCAGGCTCGCCGTACTGAGGAGTTGGCCGGCGCCAAGAATAGGACTTCCATCGCCGTTTTGCTGCATCACGCCGTGGACGGTTGCCATGTAACGGTTGCCGTTGTCGTTCTTGTAGAGGAGCACGGCCTGGTACAGCTTCAATTCGAGTTCGCTTCCGACATCGATACTGAATCGCATTGGGGTTTCTCCGGGCTCTCGATGATGGTCTTGATCCGCACCGTCAGTACCAGCACCTCCGTGAGCGTCCCGATGATTGAGAGTGCCTGCCGCACGCTGGCGGGGTCATCCGTTCGCAGCGGAATGACCAGGTTGGGTTTCGGCGTCTCCTGACCCCAGTGTTCGCATTCGTCGTCAAAACATGCCATGACTGCGTCTCCGGGACGGAAGTACAGCAGGATGGCGGGCAGAGGAAGATCCAGAGAGTGATAGCTGCGCTGAGATTCGAGCCATTCATCGTCCAGGGCTGGTCGATCGATCGAGTGGGAGATGCGGTGCAGCTGTAGGGTCGTTTCGACCAGCTCCTTCAGCGACGGTTCAGTTGGTGCCGGGAAGGAATCCAAGGATTGTGGGGTCTCTGCCGATTGGCGGCTTCTGAGGCACCCCGGCAGGTCCTGTTCGAGCTTTGGGATTTCGAGGAATCGGGTCTTCCTCCCCTTCCGCCCATTCGACCATCTGCTCGATCCGGTTGCGGGCGTCCCAATCGTCGTAGACCCGGACCCAGCGATACAGGCCCTGGCGCAGAGTGTCGTAGAAAGCCGCTCCCATACCGGGATGACACCGTTCCAGTCCCTCAATCACTGTCCCAATGCCGAGCGGAAACGATGACTCAGTGTTGAGGACCAAAAAGAGCTGGCCATTGGAATCGGCACCGGAATCAGAATAACTGGTATCGACGATAGACTCTCCGAGCGTCAGGTAAAGCTCAAAGTGCTCTGCGATGGTTTCCTGGCCGTGGTCCCGGAGAAGGCGGCGAAGTACGGTATCAACCAGCGCGGCAGGAGTCTTTCCTGCCGCTATCCAGTCGGATTCGGTGGCGAGACCGATTTCGGCCAGGGCTTGAGCCAAAGCGGTCAGATCAGAGCAACCAAAGGTGATCCGGCTGCCGGCGTGAGCCGCTTCCAACTTGGGTATTCCTATCAGGCTGGCGGGATTGGCCAGATACGTCAGCCAGCCCAAGCAGGACAAACGAAATCAGCACTTCGTCTCTGCCGAGGTTCGCCGGGGAAGCCTTGGCATCGGCACGATTTTCCTGCCTTGCGAGGTCCTGCGCGAGTACTTCTATCGTCTGCCGCGTACGGCAGACAGAGTCGATCATCCCACCCTGTACGAGGTCTTGCGTATCCCGGCCAGCGCTTCGCCCTCCGAGCTTCGCGTGGCTTTCAAGCTGCGTGATCTGGAGCTAAGAACGGCGGGCGCGCTGCACAGAGAGCAAGTGGCGCTGGAGCGGGCATTCAACATCGTTGGTCAGCCCGAACTGCGCGCTTGCTATGACGCGCTGCTGGCCGATCCCGAAGCCCCTGCCGTATTTCCGTATGGCGGATTCGGCTCTCTTCTCGTTGCCGGCGAACCTTCCCGCGACGGACAAGACGTTCTTTGCCCGCCGCATCCTCGCGTTTTCACCCGATCTCCGGCGCCGGCGGTTCCATGTGCCACTGCGCAGATGTGATTTCTACGATGACCGGGCACTCTGCCGCGACATGCGTCGCAAGCTGGAGTTCTGGCTCGATCCAGCCGCCCTGCATACACTCTGGGACCGCACCTGGAATCAGTGGAAGCATCTGTTGGGAACCAAGATCGAGGTCGAGGGCACGTTCGTACAGAGCGGCAAATACCGCAAACGTCGTGAGCAGTGGGAGCTCGTTACCTGGGAAACTGCGTTGCCGAGCCGGTTGGAGGTCAAACTGCCAGCCCGATTTCCAGCTGCAAATCGAATCTGCCAAAACTGCCTATCATCGTTTCGGCCAGTATTCGCGGGCTCTGGATCAGATCCGGCTGTGCCTGGAACATCGAGCGGTCGAGCGAGCGGAGCTGCAGCGAATGTGTTCCGAGCTGCATGTTCCCGGTGACTTTGATGTCGCCCAGATCAGCTGGCGCCCTGATTATGACCCGTTCTTCTATCGCCAGCTCGCACGCCGGGCACGCCGGATCTATCTGTTTCGGGATGAATACATTTTCGATGTTGAGAAAGCCGTCGTCGTCGAAACCCCTCAGCTTGGCCACGCGACTTACGTCTTCGCCAAGCCCCGGAACCTGGATACCTTTCTCGCTCTGTACACCAAGATCACGAAGGACGACATCCGGCGAAACCGCAATAATGCAGCCGAGCGGATGGGCTTTCTGGGGCGCGTGATTCATGGCACCAATCCACGAGCATGGCTCAAGGAACTCAGACAGCGCGCAGGGGAGGGAATCGACTTTCGCAGCCGCCGTCGGGGCCTGAATTGCGAACCGATCCGTATGCGCCGTTCTTGGCATTCGATTTGGCCTGGGCCTCCGGCTTGCGTGGCGCTGTTACTAGACAAAGTGTAATTGGTGAAATAAATCTATTGACCTTCGTGATGCCGGGTTCAGGCCGCCGAGCCTGACAGACCCAATGCAAGAATCTGTGGTGAGAGCACTTTGCGCAAGACCTTCTATCAAGTCTCCATAATCCCTCTGCCATCCGCCCTAGGACCCGCTGGCACGGGCATCGTTCGCGCGAGCAGGCCGTTTGACCGACCTCAGATTTCAAGTTAACAAGAGCAGCTAGCAGGCGACGCTCCACCTACCGTCGGTCCGCCCGGCACAATCCGGTTCGATTGGACGACGTTATTTGCTGCGATGAGAGACGTTGAGTGCCGGTGCTGGGTACGTCGGAAAAACGTGCGTTAGTGGTTTGAGAATCAGGTGATTTTGGAGCACAGAACGAGCAGGTAACTGATGCAACACCTCGGTCGTAACAAGGCTGTAGTCGCTAGTACCGAACATGATATCGTCTTGGCCGAGGCGAACTCCGCGGTCCCGCTCAAAGGAGACTTTGAGCGTATGGCCAGGAGACGGTTTCAACGCGGTCAGTTGGTCTTGCGCGGAAAGCGAAGTCCGGTTTGGGTGGGACGTTACAGAGAGGACATCATTCGAGACGGCAAGATTCAGCGCCTCGAAAAATGGGTGATCCTCGGAACAAAAACCGACTATCCAACTCGGAAACTAGCCCTTCGCGCGCTTGAGGACCTGCTTACAGACATCAACAACCTTTCCTATCGGCCGCGGCCGGTAGCGCAGTTCTCAGAATTTGCGAAGCGCTGGCAAGAGATCGTTCTCAGCCAGCACAAACCATCAACCCAGCCGCCAATACGTTCTCAGTTGCGGAAACACCTGATTCCTCAACTCGGCGACGTGGCTATGAAGGACATCACCGGCGAACTGTTGCAGTCGTTCATCTCCGATTGCGACTTAAGCGCTAAGACCGTCAAGAACCTAGTCGGGACGCTGCGCATCATGTGGAACTCGGCGAAAGCCTGGGGATATGTAGGGCACGATCCATTTGGCGGCCTAGTGTTGCCTGAGTGGGACCCGCCCGAACAACCCACGTTCTCGCCGGAAGACATGAGGCGCATCATCGCTGCGGCAGAACCGCCTTACGACACGGTGTATTGGTTGGTGGCGCAAACCGGAATCCGGCGCGGAGAGGTCTGCGGCCTGGACGTCGGCCACGTCGACCTAACCAATCGCGTGATCATCGTCAAGCGAAGCCGTAACGGACGGCACATCACAGACACTAAGAGTCGCAAGCCAAGGATATTCAGCATCTCTCCGCGACTTGCAGACCGTCTTAGCTCGTTTGTGACTGGGCGCAATCCCAATGAGCCGCTATTTCTCTCACCCGAGGGCATGCGGCTGCACCCAGAAAACCTGGTAAAGCGGAAGCTCAAGCCGCTGCTGAAGAAGTTGGGGCTTGAGGGCGGACTCCATGCCTTCCGGCATGGTAATGCCACCGCCCAGGACCGCCTGCACACTCCGATGAAAGTAAGACAGGAGCGTCTCGGACACGTCAGCTCAAGGACAACGATGGACTACACACACCTGGTTGGAGACGACGACCGCAGGGTGGTGGAGCAACTCGACGACTTGTTTTGTCCTTTGCCGACGAACCAAACAGAAGGGAGGATCATGTAGATGCGAAATTCGCGGCTGGAATTCTGTGAGCAAATTGTGAGCAAGTACAACAGAAACGCCTTCCGGCTGCGACGGAAGGCGTTTGTAATCAGGAACTTGTTTGGTTGCGGGGGGTGGATTTGAACCACCGACCTTTGGGTTATGAGCCCAACGAGCTACCAGACTGCTCCACCCCGCAGTTCGATGATACCGGCTAGTGAACATCAGGTCAAACCGCTAAGGAGGCGTTGCTCGCGCGGCGCGTACATTTTTCTGTCACGGCGAAGTCGGTTTGATTACGCAATGAGCGGCGGCGAATTCACTGTGCATGCTTGCGCGGAGTGTTAGCCTTCGCTCATGGCCGATGAGCCGGAGACGACAAACCGCAGGGCGCGGTGCTGTGGGCGCGCTATTCGCAGATCGCATTCATCATTCCCGCCGCGGTTGTGGTGGGATTGCTGCTGGGCAAACTGCTGGACTATTGGTTCCACACCCATTGGCTGTTTCTCGTCGGGGTCATCATCGGGGCGATCGCAGGTTTCGTTGACATGATCCGCACGGTAACCCGAGACAAGGCCTAGCGAACCCGAAGTGGTCGCAGAGTCGTGCGACGTGCACGGTGCGGTACAGTGTTCTGTGCCATGCCAACTCCCGAACCAACTCTCTTCGCTGGAGGAGCAATTCTTCGATCGGCGCGCTGGAGCGCATCCGGAAGTTCTTGCTCGCGTTTGCGGCGCTCGGGACTGCTGGTTTGTGTAGTGTTCTTCCGCTGGCCGGTTGCTGCGGGATTCCTGGCGGGGGCGCTCATCTCCTATGTCAATCACCGCTGGCTGGAGCGCATGGTTGCGGCCTTGGGCGAGCGAATTACCACCGGCCAAAGCCGCGAGCGCGGCGGCGGGATCGCTCTTCCGCGCGGTGCTGCGATACGTCTTCATCGCCGTCGGCGCCTATGTTATATTTAATGTTTCCCTCGCAGGTCTTTACGGCTTTCTCGGCGGTGTTTGCCTGCCGATTGCGGCCGTTGCCTGCGAAGTCGCAGTCGAAATATTTGTCGCCCTGCGGCGCGGATTCTGATTCTCCGAATTAATTTCTGGCGCTGCGTCTCGGCTGACGCCGAGAGTGTGCCAGACGCCGTGCAAACGCATACTAGTTCCGATCATACGAGCTAAGCATTCATGCCTGAGCAACTCTGGATAACCGCCCTTCTGAACAAGTACTTCGCCGGCGTGGCGAATGCGATCCTGGGCGTCTTCCATCTGCATGCGCGCCTATCCCAGGCGCCCATCCCCAACTACGTGGCCATGCAGATCCTGGTCTTTGTCCTGCTGCTGCTGTTGTTCGCCCTGGTGCGCGCGCGCCTCTCGGTGGAGATCCCGGGCCCGCTGCAACAGCTGATGGAGAGCATCGATTCTTTCGTCGGCAAGCAGGGTCACGAGGTCATCGGCCACGGCTACGAGCGATACACCGGATATTTGACGACGCTGGCATCTACATCCTGATCTGCTGCCTCATCGGCCTGATTCCCGGCTTCGAAGCGCCAACCGCGGTGCCTCGGTGCCGCTGGGCTGCGCGCTGGTCACCTGGTTCTACTACCACTATCACGGCATCCGCCAGAACGGCTTCGGGTACATCAAGCACTTCCTGGGTCCGGTGTGGTGGCTGGCGCCGCTGATGTTTGTCATCGAAGTATGCAGCCACCTGGCGCGTATTCTGTCGCTCACCATTCGTCTTGTTCGCCAACATGTTTGCCGGCGACATGGTGACACTGGTGTTCTTCTCGCTGTTTCCGATCGCGCATTCCGGTCGTTTTCATGCTGCTGCACGTCGGCGTTTCGTTCATCCAGACGTACATCTTCGTGCTGCTGGCGACGGTATACATCGGAGAAGCGGTGGCGCACGAGCATTAAAGAAGCAGTACTTAGCAATTAGCCACTTAGCGATGTGGCCCAATTCCAAGCACTGAGTCGCTAGTTGCTAATTGCTAGTTGCCATAAAAAGTTCGCTGCCAGCGTGAGGGCGTCAGCACGGTGAACGTCAACCACCCACTGGCAGCAATTCATAAGGAGAAACAAAATGCGGAAAGTGATGATCGTATTTTCTCGCTGCTGGCCATCATGATGATGACCATGCCGGCGTATGCGCAGGGCGGAACTGCCGCTGCTCCGGCGACCAACTGGGTCGCCATTGCCTCTGGCTTTGGCATCGCCATCGCTGCCGGACTGGCCGCTCTGGGCCAGGGCCGCGTGGGCGCTGCTGCCTGCGAAGGCATGGCGCGCAATCCTGCTGCCCGTCCGGCGATCCAGCTGGCCCTGATTCTCGGTCTGGCCTTCATCGAGTCGCTGGTGCTGTTCACCCTGGTTATCATCTTCGCCAAGGTCGTCTAGGTTTTCGGCTTCGGCTCACTTCAGCGCCCCGTCTGCGGACGGGGCGTTTTGTTTGAGGCGATGAAATGAGGTGCAGTGAAGCCACCCCCCCCTCGGTTCTTTAGAATCATCGGATTACCAACTATTTCCCGGCAACTTATTGAGCCACAATAGGTTATTAGTAACTTCATTATCTGCAATGACTTACGCGTACAAGCTGCCCGCCGACAGACAACTTACAGGAAGCACGGGTCATTTTCTGCCCAAAGAAATTGGCCTTTCGCCGCAAGTTTTCAAAGAACCATTCACCCAGCCGTGGGGCGGGCGCGGACGCCATCTGCAACGGGCAGCCCATGGACAACAGCGTAAACCCGAAACGCGCAATGTCAAGTTAAGAAAGGTTGCGCTAGGGGTCAGTCTGATTTACACAGGGGTCGCCTCGGATTCTGCGACAGAGTTTTGAGACGCGCAGGCCCTTGATTTTGGCGGGGGCGACGGGTTATCTCAAAACCTACCGTTTTTGAGACACGGCGGGCGCGGAGTAGACGTGACACCGACTATGGGAAGGCAGATGCAAATGCGCTAACCCGCCCTGACCTGCTACGATGGTGCCCCATGCGAACCCATCTCTATACGAAAGGCGCTCTCGCCGTCTTCGCCTCCTTGCTCATCGTGATCGCATGCAAGACCGGCGCAGGGTCCGCCGTGTCCGTCGAGGCCGAAGCAAGCCGCGCCTTCTACAATACGATGGGCCTCGGTGGCGGCACCACGGCTCCGGTTGAGTACAAAGTAAAGGTTACGATCCGCAACACAGGCACCAGCGCCTTGACCTGGGACCAACTTCAAGCGGAATTCTATCCCGAGCATGGACGCCATCTTACGATACCCATGTTTCCCTACGACCCGGAAAAGGGCGGGGACGAGCGCGCGTACCAGCAAGGGGGAAAAAAGTCCCTCAAACTTGCACCCGGGGCATCGCAAGATTTCGAGTTCGGTACAGATGGATATACGTTCGATCTTCTCGGCGAGGCAGATAGGAAACCCTTGAGGTTCTCGGTTGCGGTTCTTTTCGATGGCACCGCCATCGCGGGACCATATGTCGCGCTTCTCCCACCCCTCAACGACCTTCCCAGCTATGAGCGGGCTCTGGTTGCTGGTGGGAACGGACAAAAGCCAGTGAAACTCTCATTTAGCAATTGAAGCCCAGGTGGGCTGGTTAAGCGGTTCAGCACTTTTCCCCTGTGTCTGCGGTAACGGCGTGTTTCTTCACCTCCCCATTGGCCACCGATCAAAGATGGGCGATAGCATACCGCTCGTTGAGTGATATGCGATGACACGCCCTTCCGTGTCGAACCGAATCGATCCCGAGGCACAAACTCCTTTGTCCCGTCGCCGGGGTATATCACCTCTTCAACGTCAAGGCTGCTAATCCCTCCGGACGGCATAGGGGAGGTGACGCGCGCTTCCGCGACAACCGATCCATTGTCGGACAACGCCTTGGCAGCGGAAGCAATGTCAAAGAGTCCCCATGGAGCATTATATGAGTATTGGATCTTGGCAACGCTTATCGAAACTCTGCGTCGTTGAGGCGGGCTCTCTTGTTCGCTACCGGCGGCGGGCTTCGCGGCAGTGGCTGCAGGCTGCGGCGAGTCGGAACTAGCCGTTGACTGCTTTTTCTGCCCCCGTCTGTGTCTCTGTATTGCAAGCGGCGAGGGCGCCCGCCACCACCAAAATGGCAGCGGTGCCTCCCTTTCAGGAAAACGCGGCGTGGGTTTTCTTGCCCGCCATGTGCTCCTCCTCCCGGTCTTGTTAGGCCATCGAAGAACGCGATTGGCCACGAGATACATTCAAAAACGCAACGACATCTGCTTCAAATTTTCGGCTTAACGGTTAGCTGGGACTCCTGGGCCAGACTCTTCCGACAAGTCACCTTGTGTACTGAAGGAAACGACGTCCATAAAAAAGCCCTTAGAGGTTCTTAGTAACCGAATCCGTGCCCGGAAGATTGGTGCACTTATCGCACTCACCGTAGTAGGTATTAGAACCAGTAGGCCTGACCACGCAGGACAGGTCGCATTTGTAGTGCGAAGCAAGATTCTCGTCATCCCAAATCGGAGTGAGTCGGTATCCATCTCCCTGAGTAATCGCTACACGTGCGGTAGATACTGCGCCGTCCCGACCCGCCAAAATCCTACGCGTTGTCAATTGAAAGACAAAAAGGCTGCGTAACTTCGTTTCTTGGGCGCTTGTTCTATCGCCGCCCCTGTACCGCTAAGAAGGGTAACGATTCGCTCATGGCCGTTATTCATGGCGAATTGCAAAGCTGAAGTGCCACGGTCTGTTCGAATCGACACATCAGCACCTGCCGCGAGAAGGTGTTCCACCACTTCGGCATAGCCGTTCTGAGACGCCAGCATCAGTGGAGTGGCACCACCAATAACTCGCACATTAGCGTTCGCGCCGGCCGCCAGCAAGAGTGCCACAACTTCTTCGTGGCCATTCTGAGATGCGAGATACAGAGCGGTGCCTCCCCTGGCGTCTCTTTCATCAACATCGGCTCGGTGACTCAGCAGAAGTCTCACAATCTCGGGATAGCCATTCTCTGCCGCGACTGATAGAGGTGTCGCGTTATTGTTGCCCTTGGCGTTGACATCGGCTCCATGCTGGATAAGTGTTCCGACAATCGCAGAATGGCCTCGCTGTGAGGCCATGAAGAGGGCAGTGGTACCATCATCGGCACGATGAGCATTGACATTGGCACCCTTGTTGAGTAGGGCCTCAACCATCGGTTCGTCTCCTTGATCTGCAAACATGATCAGGGGAGTCACCCCGTCTGGACGAGCGAGGTTTGGGTCGGCGCCGTGCTGTAACAGCATCATCGCTATGCTGCTGTTCGACTTTTGTGAGGCTAAGTAGAGGGCGCTGCCACCTCGGCGGTCGGCGATGTTAGGATCGGCCCCTTTGTCGAGGAGAGCTTTAACAACGTCACCTCGCTCGAAGTATGTCGCGATTGTTAGCGGTGTAGTTCCGTCACTATCCGTGATGTTAACGTCGGCGCCATGAGCGAGCAGCAGTTCGACGACGGCCGTGTGACCGTTTTGCGCGGCTAGATAGAGAACTGAGGTGCCGGCAGGATTCTTGAAGTTGGCGTTAGCACCGCGATCAAGCTGGGTCTGGACCCCTGCGACATCCCCACTCTCAGCCGCCTGGATGAAAGCCGCGAGGTCGGCGCGACGCTCGCAACCCAGGAGGCTGGCAAAAAGAACTGCCAAAGCCAGAGAGGAGAAACGCGGAAAACGCCAGAGAGATGCAGTCTGTACTGATTGCATAAATCTGCCACAATTCAAGACTGAGGTTTTTCAACCAGTCTTTTCTTGCCATCTTCGCCAACATCGTCTTTCATCGCCTGAATTTCGCGGCGGGCCTGTGCGCCGTCAATCAGCTCGCCGCGCTCGGCCTGTTGATAGCCCTCCTCAATATGAGCCGAGAACGCCCGGCGTTCCTCGTCAGTCCAGCTTTCTTCGGCGTCCTGCGCTTCCAGGGCGCGGCGCAACACATCCTCAACGCTCTTATAACCGCCGCTGGAAAGGCGCTTGTTGATGAGCGTCTCAAGGTCGGGCGGGACGACCAATTGCATGGCCGGTTCTCCGTTCTCGCTTTCATCATAGCTTTCTACCACGGTTCAGCGGCGACTGTCACGCGCCGGGCAGGATGACGGCGCAAGATGCGTTTCAAGATAGACCCTTTGTGAAATGGTATTGGAACGTCGCCGACGATTCCTGAATTTCCTTCAGGCTTGCTGACAACGGGGCAACCGACAACTGATACCTGACACCTACTTCATCAGGTCTTGCGCGCTTTGGATGGCGTAGCCGAGGACACGGTTTGGCAGCACGCCAAGATAAATGGTCGCGATCAGGCTGATGGCCAGGGCGATGCCCAGGCTGGCCGGGATCGGAGCAACTGGAGTTTCCACGCGCTCATCGCGCATATACATATAAATGATGATGCGCAGGTAGTAGTACGCGGCGATGGCGCTGTTGATGACGCCGATGATGGTGAGCCCTACCAGGTTCGACTGCAAGGCCGCGGAGAAAACGTAGAACTTGGCGAAGAAGCCGCCGGTGACGGGGATCCCAATCAGCGACAGCAGGAAGATGGTCAGGATGGCAGCCAGCAACGGCGAGCGGCGGCCGAGCCCGGCGTAGTCATCGAGGGTGACGTACTTTTCGCCGCCGGAGGCGAAGTGGCTGACCACGGCAAACGCGCCGACGTTCATGGCCGCGTACGAGGCGGCATAGAAGATGGCCGCCGAGATGCCAACCTCCCGGGCAGCCGCGAAAGCGACCAGCAGATATCCCGCATGAGCAATGGAGGAATACGCCAGCAGGCGCTTGACGTTCTGCTGCACCAACGCGCCGATATTGCCCAGGCACATGGACAGCACGGCAGCGACCCAGACCATCCAGAACCAACCCGGCGCTCCGGTAGCCAGCAGCACTCGCAGCAAGACTGCGAAGGCAGCGGCCTTGGGGCCGGTGGACATCAATGCGACCACAGGAGCGGGTGAGCCCTCATAAACGTCGGGCGTCCATACATGAAAGGGCGCTGCGGCGACCTTGAATCCCAAACCGACAAACATGAGTCCCACAGCGAGGTAGGCAAGCGTGGACTGCTGCGTTGCCAGTTGCTGGGCTATGCCGTACACGTTGGTGGTTCCGGTGGCGCCATAAATCATCGCCACGCCGTAGAGGAAAAACGCGGTAGCGAAGGAACCGAGCAGAAAATACTTCAACGACGCTTCAGCGCTCTCGGCTGCGCGACGGCGCATTCCGGCGAGGATGTAGGTCGAAATCGACGAGATCTCCAGCGCGATGAAGATGAGCACCAACTCGACCGCGGCCGACATCAGCATCATGCCGACGGTGCCGAACAGAATGAGGGCGTAGTACTCGCCGGAGCGAATGCGCTGCACGTCGAGGTACTCGTACGAGGTGAGGATCACCACCAGCGCGATGAGAAGCACTACAAAATGGAAAAAGACGCTGAACGTGTCAATGCGAATGGTGTGATAGAACGCGCTTCCGTAATAGCCGGTCTGGTACACCGTGGCCGCGAGGGCGGCGAGCACGCCGATCAGCGAGATATTCCCCAGCGATTTCTTGGATCCTTGTTCAGGCAGAAGCGGGTCCGCCATCATGACGATGATGCCGAAGAGGCTCAGCACCAACTCAGGCAGTATCCGGATGTAGTCGACCGTCGGAATCATCGTCCAAACACCGTCATAAGGGCATTCGTCACTAGGTGAGCTACGGGAGTCGCGGCGTGAGCACTGGCCTGAGTCGCATTGTTGAACTGCTGCAGCCAGGCGGCGACTGTGGGTTCAATCGAGTGCAGCCAAAGCATGGGGGCAACGCCCATCACCAGGGCCGCAATCGCCAGGGGCCAAAGTGAGACGCGCTCGCGGGCATCGAGGTCGTGTAGCTTGGCATTCGCCGGATTGGTGACGTTTCCGTAGAACACTCGCTGATACATCCACAGCAGGTAGCAAGCACTCCAGATCACGCCGGTCGCCGCCAGAATGCCGTAAAGCTGCTTCGCCTGGAAGGCGCCACTCAGAATCATGAACTCGCCGATGAAACCATTCAGCAGCGGCAACCCGACGGACGACAGCATGATGAAGGCGAAGAAGGTTGCGTAAACCGGCATGGGGGTAGCCAGTCCGCCATATTCAGCGATGTCGTAGGTGTGGCGGCGGTCATAAACCATGCCCAGCAGCATGAACAGCGCGCCGGTGGAGACACCGTGGTTCAGCATCTGGTAGACCGCGCCGTCCACCCCGATCTGGGTGAAGCTGAAAATGCCCAGTACCACAAATCCAAGATGGGCGACCGAGGTGTAGGCGACCAGGCGCTTGATGTTGGGCTGCACCATGGCAACCAGCGAGCCGTAAATGATGCCGATGATGGCCAGCGCAATGATCCAGGGAGCATTGCGGCGCGCCTCTTCGGGGAAGAGTCCCAGGTTGAAGCGCAGCAATCCGTAAGTGCCCATCTTCAGCAGTACGCCCGCCAGAATGACGGAACCCGCCGTGGGAGCTTCCACATGGGCGTCCGGCAGCCAGGTGTGTAATGGGAACAGCGGAACCTTGACCGCGAAGGCAATGAAGAATCCGAGGAAAAGCCACAGTGCGGCTTGCGCGAAGCCGGCGACCTGTCCGTTCTGGATCGCGCTCTGGATGGTCACGAAATCGAAGCTGCCGGTGCGCGCATAGAGCCAAAGAATTCCGGCCAGCATGAACACCGACGCGATCATGGTGTACAGGAAGAACTTGACCGCAGCGTAAATGCGGCGGCCGTGGCCGAAAACACCGATGATCAGTGCCATCGGGATCAGCGTCGCTTCCCAGAAGAAGTAGAAGAGGAAGAGATCAAGGGCGAGAAAGACGCCGATCATCGCGGTCTCGAGCACCAGCATGAGGATGAAGAATTCCTTCACCCGGTCGTGGATGCCCTTCCATGAAACCAGCACGCACAGCGGCATCAGGAAGGTCGTGAGGACCACGAGCCAGAGCGAAATTCCGTCAACCCCGAGGTGGTAGTGAATGTTGGGGTGCGCGATCCAGGGAATGTTCTGCTCAAACTGAAAACCGCCTTCGCCGCGCACGAAGTGCCAGGGCAGGTGCAGCGAGGCCAGCAGGGTGATGAGCGAAACTGCCAGCGCGAAGTAGCGCACGTCACGGTCGCGGCGCGGGAAGAACAGCAGCAGGGCTGCGCCGGCGAGCGGCAGGAAAATGACGATGGTCAGGATGTTGCTGTCGATAAAGTTCATCGCACACCCCTCCACACCATGAAGGCGATCACGACGGCTGCGCCAGCTGCGACCCAGCCCGCATAGGAGCGGATGTTGCCGGACTGCATGCGCCTCATCGCATCGGAGGCCTCTTGCGCTCCGGCTGCGCTGCCGTCCACGGCGCCATCAATCAGCCCGCGGTCAATGCCCTTCCAGAAGACGCTGGTCGAAAGCGCAATGATCGGCTGTATGAAGACAGCGCCATACAGTTCGTCAATGCGGTACTTATCAAGCGCCAGACGATAAAGCCCGCCTGCGGCTATGGCTATCCTGTCAGGCAGCTCGGGGCGCTTGTAGTACAGGAACCATGCGCCGAGGAAACCAAGAACGGCCACACCGACCGAGATGGCTGTGAAAATTAGCTCTGTGCTGGAGTCGGCGTGTTCGGCAGCGCCTTCTGATGACGCTGCCGCACTTTGTGCTTCGGGTGCGGTCTCGGTCAGGTGAAACGCAGGAGCGAGAAAGTGGTTGAAGCGGTCCGATCCGCCAAGCGATTCGGGAACCCCGGCGAATCCGCCAGTGGCCGATAAAACCGCGAGAATCATCAGCGGGATCACCATCACCATCGGACTCTCGTGGGGCGGACCGTGGCCGCCGCTCGCGTGGGCGTCGTGTCCATGGTCGGAGGTCTCATGACTCGCGCCGCGATACTCACCGAAAAAGGTGAGGAACCACAGCCGGAACATATAGAACGAAGTCATGCCGGCGGTAATCACGCCGATCAGCCACAGCGCATGGCTGCCGCTGCTCCATGCCGACCACAAGATCCGGTCTTTGGAGAAGAACCCGGCGAATGGCGGTATGCCGGAAATGGCAAAGGTTGCGACCGTCATGCACCAGAAAGTGTAGGGAAGATACTTTCGCAGCCCGCCCATGTGCCGCATATCCTGCTCGCCACCGAGTCCGTGAATCACCGACCCTGCTCCCAGGAAAAGCAGCGCCTTGAAGAAGGCGTGCGTCATGAGGTGAAAAATTCCTCCGACGTAGTCGGCCACACCGCAAGCCATGAACATGTATCCGAGTTGCGAGATCGTCGAATAGGCCAGCACCTTCTTGATGTCGGTCTGCACGATGCCGATGGAGGCAGCGAAGATAGCCGTCAGGGTGCCGATCACCGCGACAGCCATCAGCGCTTCCGGCGCGCGATGAAAGATGGGATTGGAGCGGGCCACCATGTACACGCCGGCGGTCACCATGGTCGCGGCGTGAATGAGTGCCGATACCGGCGTCGGGCCTTCCATCGCGTCCGGCAGCCACACGTAGAGCGGAATCTGGGCAGACTTGCCGGTCGCGCCCACCAGCATCAGCAGGCCGATGGCGGTCATTAATCCGGCGCCGGCGGTCTCGATAGGATATTGCGTGACCAGCTTCCACAGGCTGTCGTACTGAAGAGTTCCGAAGTGCTTGATGAGCAGGAACAGCGCGATCAGAAATCCAAAGTCGCCGACGCGGTTGGTGATGAACGCCTTCTTGCCGGCATCGGCCGCCGACTTCTTCAGGAACCAGAACCCGATGAGCAGGTACGACGCCAGGCCCACGCCCTCCCAACCGACGAACATCAGCAGGTAGTTGTTCGCCAGCACCAGCGTGAGCATGAAGAACATGAAAATATTCAGGTACGCAAAATAGCGGTAATAGCCGCCTTCATGCTCCATGTACCCCACGGAATAAACGTGGATGAGAAAACCGACTCCGGTGACGACCAGCAGCATTACCAGGGAAAGCTGATCGAGGTAAATGCCGAACTCCACCGAGAATGAGCCTGCACTCCACCAGGTGACGTAGCGCTCAATGTGCGGGATCTGGTCCGGCGGCAACCCCGCGAACTGCGCGGCCACCCACAAGGCGTAGGCGAACGCCACTGCCGTGGAACCCAGCGCTACCGCGTTCACCAGCGCTTTGGGAAAGCGCTTGCCCAGGAGTCCGTTAATCGCGGCTCCCGCCAGCGGCAGCAATGGAATGATCCAAAGGTGCATAACGTTTTCTCGCGGACGACCGCGCCCGCAACCTCAGGCGCGAGCAATCCTTACAGCCTAAGCAAGTTCACGCGGTCCACGTTCAAAGTTTCGCGCGTGCGGAATACCGCGATGATGATGGCCAAACCCACGGCTGCTTCCGCCGCAGCCACCACCATAACGAAGAAGACGAAGATATGACCGTCGAGCGACTTCAACTGCGCGGCAAAAGCGACGAACGAAAGGTTCACACCATTCAGCATCAGTTCAATGGACAGAAAAATGGTGATGATGTTGCGCTTGATCAGGAATCCGGCAACGCCACAGGCAAACAGAATTGCGCTCAACACGAGATAGTAGGAAAGAGGAACCATCTACTCCTCCCTCCGCGCCAGCACGACGGCGCCCATGATGGCGATCAGGATCAATATCGAGGTGACTTCAAACGGCAGCAGGTAATCGCGGAACAGGAGACGTCCCACGGCTTGCGGGTTCCCGAAAACCTCCGCGCCATTCATTACCGATGGGCCGCCGATGGCAATCTTGTCGAGCCCAGAGATGCGGCTGACTACCCATATGGCGGTGCTCAGGCCGACGATCAGTCCCGGAACACCCAGAGTCATGGCGACACGGCTGGCATGCGGAGTGCGTTCCTCCACTCCCGCATTGAGCAGCATAATCACAAATACGAATAGCACCATCACGGCGCCGGCATAGACGATGACCTGAATCGCTGCCACGAACTCAGCCCCGAGCAGCAGGTAAACCGCCGCCAGGGAGCCCATCACCACAATCAGCGATAGAGCGCTGCTGATGGGGTGCTTCTGCGCCAGCAAGTTGATGGCGCCCCCGACACACACCGCCCCGAAAATAAAGAAAAGAACCAGATGCAACATGATGTCTGTCCGCCGGCGTGAATCTCGCCGGGCTACAACCGTATGAAGACCCCTGCGATCACTGCAGCGCCACGACCAGGCCGGTAACGACGATGTTCGCAATGGCCAGCGGCAGAAGGAACTTCCAGCCGAAAGCCATGAGCTGGTCATAGCGGAAACGCGGCAGCGTGCCGCGGACCCAGATGTAAATAAAAATGAAAGCAAACACGCGCAACGAAAACCAAAAAACCGGTAATAAGGACTGCACGATCGGCGGGCCAAAGACAGGCCCTGACCAGCCTCCCAGGAACAGCAGGGAAGCCAGGCACGCCACCGTGAACATGTTGGCGTATTCCGCCATGAAGAACATGGCGAACTTCATCGAGCTGTACTCGGTGTGATAACCGCCAACCAGTTCCGTCTCCGCCTCCGCAAGATCGAATGGGATGCGGTTGGTTTCCGCGTAGGCCGCCATCACGTAAATAAAGAAGGCGACGATCTGGCCCTTGAAGAGGTTCCATTTGGGGATGAACCCCAGCCAGGTACCCGACTGCGCATCCACGATGTCGCGCAGGCTGAAGCTGCCGGCAAGGATCAGTACGCCTACCAGCGAGAGTCCAAGAGCGATTTCGTAGCTCATCATCTGCGCCGACGCGCGCAGACTGGCCAGCATCGAGTACTTGCTGTTCGATGACCAGCCCGCAAGTGCCCCTCCGTAAACCCCTACCGACGTGATTCCCAGGATGACCAGCAGGCCAATATTCACATCGGTGATCTGCAGCGGGGTGTGGATCGAGCCCAACGAGATCCATGGGCCGATGGGAATGACCGCAATGGAAGTCAACGCTGTGATCAGCGAAATCACCGGTGCCAATAAGTACAAAGGCTTGTTAGCAAATGGAGGTGTGACGTCTTCCTTAAAGATAAACTTTAAGCCATCGGCCAGCGGCTGCCAGATGCCGAACGGTCCGACCCGCGACGGTCCCCAGCGGTTCTGCATGTGGGCAACGACCTTGCGTTCCAACAAGGTGGTGTAGGCCACGGCCGTCAGCAGCACCAAGATCGCTATCAGGATCTTGATCACTGAAACCAGGATGTAGGTTCCAATGCCCATGAGTTAGTCCGCTGCGACTTCTTTATCCGCGGGCGACGCGTGGTAGCGTTCCATGACCGTATTCAACGTCGTTGAATAACGGCCGAGAGTGCCGGAAGTAAAGAGTGTGTCGTTGGAGGGCAGCACCAGTTCGGGCTGTCCCAATCCTGTTGCACCGGTGATCTGGACCAGTTGGGTGTGCTCGTCGTGGCCGGACAGCAGCCCCAGCCGGGAAATGTCGTATCCAAGTACCAGCCGCTGGATCTCATCGAGCATTGCCGTGGGATCATACGGGCTCATCTTGGGTTCGAGGTTATGCTCGGAAAGCCATACCGCGTGACGATCGGCTTCGCCCGATTGCGCGCCGCGGGATTGTCCCATGTCGGCACGTGTACCTCCGCCGCCGAAAGGCACCAGTTTGTGCACGTCGTAGCCCATGCGGTGGGCGATGCTCACGATGCACTCGAAATCACTGCGCACGCCCACGAACTCGCCGGCCTTTTTCAGCATCTGCACATCGCCGCAAGTGTTCGTGAACGTACCGGCCTTCTCGTAGGCGTTGGCGACGGGCAGGACCACATCCGCAATCATGGCGGTGTCGGTGAGGAACATGTCCTGCACTACAACGAACGCCTTCGACAGCGTAAACGGATCAATGTTGTAGCGCGAGATGGGATTGGAGCCGACGACATACAAGACCTTCAGCTTCCCATCTTTCGCGGCGTCCATCATCTGCAGCAGATTCAGGCCAGGGCCGGTTGGAATCTCATCCGTCCAATCCTCGTGGAAGCGGGTTGCACTGGAGACTGGAGCGAAGCCGGGCAGCATGTCGGGATAGAGACCCATGTCGGCAGCGCCGCGAGAGTTGGCGTAATCGCCGAGGCAGATGAACTTCGCTCCTTGCGCGAGTCCAAAATCCATCAGCGTCTTGACATCGGCGCCGCGCAGTTCGGAGCCGAAGATGACCACCAGCCCTTTTTCGCTCTTTACCGCGTCACGCATCTGCGTTAACGATTCGCGCGTGAGATGCGGCGAGGTCACAGCGTCGGCAGCGGCGTCGTTGCCGCCGAGGAAACGCGCAAAGCTGCTCTCCGAGCCGAGCGCAATTTGCGCGAACATCGCGGCCTGCCGGCGCAGTTTGACGGGATTGGAATTTGCCAGGTACAGCTTGGCCCGATGCAGCCGGACGTTGGTGCGAATCTGCCATGCCAGCAACGGATGCTGTTCGGTAGGATTGTTGCCGATCAGCAGAAGGGCGGGCGCGTTGAACACTTCCCGCATGGATGCGGTGGCATTTTCTTTTCCGGCCAGTGCCGAAGCGAAGGCAGGGAAGTCGGCGGTGCGGTGGTGATCGATGTTGTTGGTGCCCAGCACCAGGCGTGCAAACTTCTGCAGAAGGTAGTTTTCTTCGTTGCTGGTGCGGTTCGAACCGATCACCCCAAACGCAGCCCCGCCGCCATCCGTCCGCACATCCCGGAACTTCGAGGCGATCAGGTCGAGCGCTTGCTCCCAGGTTGCAGAAACGAATTTGCCGTCGCGCTTGATCAGCGGCTGCTGAATGCGCTCCTGGTTGTGGGCGAAGTCGAACGCATAACGCCCCTTGACGCAGAGGAAATCGCCATTGATCCCGCTCTTGTCGCGGTTGTCGCCGCGCACGATCTGCATGCCGGTATCGGCGCGGCGGACGCCGAGGGTGGTCTTGCAGCCGTCACCGCAATGGGTGCAGACGGTGCCGGTATGCTTCATCTCCCACGGTCGCGTCTTGTAGCGATAGGCTCCCGAAGTGAGAGCACCGACCGGGCAGATGTCAATGCACATGCCGCACTCTTCGCACTCGAGGTGGTCTTCCTTATTGGGAGCGATGATGGAGCCGCTACCGCGGTTCTGGATACCGAGCGCCCAGACGTCCATGCCCTCGCCACAAACGCGAATACAGCGGTAGCAAAGAATGCAGCGCGGGCGATCGAAATAGACCACCGGCGACCATTGCTGCTCGTCGCGATGGTTCTTCAGGTCGATGAACTTCGACTCTGCCGCGCCGTACTTGAAGGTCATGTCCTGCAGTTCACACTCGCCACCCGCATCGCACACCGGACAGTCGAGCGGATGGTTGGCGAGCAGCAGTTCGAGCATGGACTTGCGCGCCTGCTTGATTTTGTCGCTCTCGGTGGCGACGATCATGCCTTCGGCGACCGGTGTGGTGCAGGCGGTCTGCAGCTTCGGCATCTTCTCGATTTCTACCAGGCACATGCGGCAGGCGCCCTGGAGCGACAAGCCCGGGTAGTAGCAGAAAGACGGCACCTCGATGCCCGTGCTCTTGCAGGCTTCAATGAGCAGCGTCCCCGCGGGAACGGTGAGCTTCTTGCCGTCGACAGTAAGGGTTACGTCAGCCATGGAAAATCCGCTATTCGCTCTTCGCTTTTCGCTATCCGCTTTTAGCTTTTAGCCTTTAGCTCTTAGCAATCGCCCATTCGTATTCTGTTTGCCAAAAGCTAATGGCTAAGAGCTAAGAGCCATTTCACGCCAACACCGGCAACTGCTCCACCCTGCCCGCCTTCTCGTACGGACACGGCTTGCCGTCCAAATGGTCTTCAAATTCCTTGCGATACTTTTGGATGTAAGAGATGATCGGCATCGCAGCCGCATCGCCGAGTGGACAGAACGTGCGTCCGAGCATGTTCTCGGCCAGGTACTTCAGGTTGTCGATGTCTTTGGCCACGCCGCCGCCGGCATGGAAGCGGGTCAGGGTCTTCTTCATCCAGTCGGTGCCCTCACGACACGGAATGCACCAGCCACAGCTCTCGTGCTGGTAGAACTTCGTCACCCGCAGAGCGAACCTGACAATGCACATCTGGTCGTCAAGCACGATGACACCGCCGGAGCCAAGCATGGAGCCGGCCTTCATCACCGACTCGAAATCCATCGCCACATCAATTTCGTCAGGCGTGAGGATCTGCACCGACGACCCGCCAGGCACGACGCCCTTTAAGTTCTTTCCCTTTACCATGCCGCCCGAGACGTCGTAGATCATCTTCTTCAGGTTGTAGCCCATGGGCAGTTCATAAACCCCGGGCCGTTCGAGTTCTCCACTCATGCAGAACAGGCGCGTCCCGCCGTTCTTCGGAGTGCCCAGGTTGGCGAACCACTCGCCGCCGCTAAGAATAATGTGCGGTACGCTGGCCAGCGTCTCGGCATTGTTGATGACGGTGGGCCCGCCCCACAACCCGACCACCGCGGGGAACGGAGGACGAATGCGCGGTACGCCGCGCTTGCCTTCGAGCGACTCCATCAGGGCGGATTCTTCGCCTACTTCATAGGCGCCAGCACCGGAGTGAACAAAAATATCCAGGTCGATGCCCGAACTGAAGATGTTCTTACCGATAAAGCCGCGCGCGTAAGCGTCGGCCACGGCCTTTTCCATGATCTCGATCAGGTAGCGGTATTCGCCGCGAAGATAGATGTAGCCGGTCTTGGCGCCGACGGCCAACGCTGCGATCATCACCCCTTCAATGATCGAATGCGGATCATGCTCGAAAATCAGGCGGTCCTTGCAGGTGCCCGGTTCGCTCTCATCTCCGTTGCACAGCACGTACTTCGGTTTGGCTGACTGCTTGGGTACGAATGACCACTTCATTCCGGTGGGGAAACCCGCTCCACCGCGTCCGCGCAGGTTCGACGCCTTCACTTCGTTGATGATGGCGTCGGGCTCCATCGCAATGGCCTTCTGCAAGGCCTTGTAACCGTCGAGTTCGAGATAGCGGTCGAGATTCGTCGCACCCAAGCCGAAACGCCGGGAGACGACCTTTACCTCATCGGGATGGGAAACCAGGTACGCCATGAACTCCGCTATTCGCTGTTCGCCTTTAGCCACTAGCTCTTTGGCAATCGCTCGAGCCTTCTGGCGAAAAGCGAAGAGCGAAGAGCGCCTCTCTACTGTTGTTCCTTCTTTTTGATTCCGTCGATCAGCGCATCCACTTGTTCGGTTGTCAGGTTCTCGTGAAAATCGTAATTCAACTGCATGGCCGGAGCCCATGAACAGGCGCCAATGCATTCGACTTCCTCGAGGTGGAACAGTCCGTCCGGCGTCGATTGCTTGTGTCCAATGCCCAGCTTTTCTTTGCAGTGATCGAAAATCTTGTCCGCACCCCGTAGCAGGCAGCTCACGTTGGTGCAGATCTGGAAGTTGTACTTGCCGATTTTCCCGGTGCGCATCATGGAGTAGTAACTGATGACGTTGCGCACCTCCAGGTCCGTGAGGTCCACGCGCTGGGCCATCTCGTGGATGGCATCATCTGTTATTGCGCCCAGTTCGTCCTGGATGTAAAGCAGCATGGGCACCAGTACCGAGCGCTTGGTCGGATAATGCGTGACCATGGTGGCGAAGCGTTGCTCGAGTTGGTCAGAGAATTTCATTTTCCAGCCACCAGCAATTAGCAACCAGCCATTAGCTAAAACCGCGAGGGATCTACCCCAAAGCGCCGAGTAGCGAATACTAGCTGCTTGTTGCTAGTCGCTACCTGTCGACATCCCCCAATATAATATCGATGCTTCCGATGGCGGCCACCACGTCGGCGATCAAGTTGCCCTCGCACATCTTCCGTAGCGTCTGCAGATTGGCGAACGACGGCGAACGCATGTGCACGCGGTAGGGCTTGGCTGTGCCATCACTGACCACGTAATAACCCATCTCGCCGCGCGGCGATTCAATCGGCATATAGACTTCGCCCGCCGGCACGGTGAATCCCTCAGTCACGATCTTAAAGTGATAGATGAGGGCTTCCATCTGCGTCTTCATCTTCTCGCGGTCGGGCAGTACAACGTGCGGCGCGTCGGCCTTCACCGGGCCTTCGGGAATCCCTTCCAGAGCTTGTTTGGCAATCTTCTGAGACTCACGCAGCTCGGCCACGCGAATCAAGTACCGCGCGTAAACGTCGCCGTCCTTCGAGACCGGCACGTTAAACTTGAATTTCTCGTATCCGCTGTACGGCAGGTCGCGCCGCAGGTCCACATCCACGCCGCTGCCGCGCAGCGTTGGCCCCGTCGCGCCGAGCGCAATGGCGTCTTCTGGCGCGAGGTAGGCCACGCCCTTGGTGCGATTCACCCAGATCGGATTGCTCGTCAGCAGGCTCTCGTATTCGTCAATATTCGACGGGAAGCGATCGAGGAAGCTTCTTCACGCGATCGAAGAAGCCCAACGGCGGCTCCAGCGCCAGCCCGCCGATGCGGAAGTACGAGGTCATCATGCGCTGTCCGGAAACCGCTTCGAACAGCCGCAGCACGTCTTCGCGCTCGCGGAAACAGTACAGGAACACCGTCATGGCGCCGATGTCGAGCGCATGCGTCCCCAGCCACACCAGGTGCGAGTTGATGCGGGTCAGCTCATTCAGCATGACGCGGATCCACTGCGCCCGCGGCGGAATCTCCAACCCCAGCAACTTCTCCACCGCCAGGCAGTACGCCAGGTTGTTGGTCATGGGGGCGAGATAATCAATGCGGTCGGTGAGCGGCACGACCTGCTGATAGAACTTGGCCTCGCAGGTTTTCTCAATACCGGTATGCAAATACCCGATGTCGGGCATGACGCGCACAATGGTCTCACCGTCTATCTCCAGCAGCAACCGGAGCACACCATGGGTCGAAGGATGTTGCGGACCCATGTTCAGGACCATCGTCTTGTCATCAGACGGATCCAGCACCGGCGTGGGAGTCATGTGCGCCATGATCAGCGGTACCCCTCGACCGGATAGTCCTTGCGCAGCGGATGGCCTTCCCAATTCTCGGGCATCATGATGCGTTTAAGGTTCGGGTGCTCATTGAAGCGCACCCCAAACAGGTCGAACACCTCGCGCTCGAAGAAATTCGCGCCCGGCCAGATGGGGACCAGCGAATCCACGTTCGCGTCGTCGCCTGAGAGTTTCACCTTCAGCCGCAGGTAGGTCTTGTTAGGGATGGAAAACAGCTGGTAGACAACCTCGAAGCGCGGTTCGTTGGGATACCAGTCAACGCAGGTAACGTCGGGTAGTGCGGTGTACTGTAGCTGCGCATCGTTCTTCAGAGTGAGACAGGCCTCGCGCAGGGAAGTGCGATCAATCCAGATAGTAAGCTCGTTGCGGTCGAACTTGGCGCCGGTGATCGCGGCCGCATTCCAAGCCAGCAGGCGAGCCAGTTCGGGGCGGTCCTTCAGTTGCTCGATGTCGGTGATTGCCGGCTGCAGAGCCATCCCTCAGATCCTTTCCGCTTTGCCTTGTTTGTTCCAGTCGAGCACGCCCTTCTTCCAGACATACCAGAATCCGGCGAGCACGATGAGGATGTACACCAGCATCTCTGAGAACCAGAACATGCCCAAGCCGGCAGCTTTCAACGGTCGCTGCACGATTGCCCAGGGGTAGAGGAAAACGGCTTCTACATCGAAGAGAATAAACAGCATCGCCACCAGGTAGAACTTGACCGTGAAGCGCTGCTTGGCGTCGCCGACCGGCTGCATGCCACATTCGTATGGCGACATCTTGGAAGAGTTGTACTTGTGCTGGCCGATGAAATACGAGAGCAGCACCATTGCGCAGGCGATACCGCCCACGATGGCGATGTGGATCAACAGCGGCAAATATCGTGCGAAGTAAAAGTTCGGCATGACGCAATGCGCTATGACTCAGAAATCGCCGGCGAAGGCGGGTAAACATTCGAGTTTAGTTATCGTGGTTGCACATTGTCAACCAAGCCTGAGCGCCGATTCATGCGGCTTTTACATTGCTTGCAAAAGCGCCCCAATGTGCGTCCTGCGGAGAAAAATGTTGCGACATGCAGCTAGCCTCCGCCAACGAAATGCACGATCTCCAGGCGGTCACCGTCCTTGAGCTGGGTGCCTGCCCATTGCGCGCGCGGGACAATCTCGCGCTTGAGTTCCACCGCGACACGATCGCCTTTCATGCCGAGCTGCTCGACAAGTTCGGCCAGTGACAAGGTGTTCGCAAACTCCTGCTCTTCGCCGTTGATGAACAAGTGCATGGAATTACTGTAAAGCAGTTTTGAATTTTAGGAGTCGCTTCCGCGTCAAAAAGCCTTGACACCTCGGCCTCGAAACTTGTGTAAAATGCCGAGGTTCCGCTGTGGAGGAGAGCAGCGATAATTCAGTTTTGTTAGAGGAGTAAACAATGGCAGTGAAACCGATTCCCGACGGCTATCACACGGTTACGCCGTATCTGACCATAGACGACGTCGCCGTTGTCATCGAATTCCTGAAGAAGGCTTTCGACGCAGAAGTGACGTTCGAGATGAAGGACAACGAAGGCAACATCCGACACGCCGAGGTCCGCGTTGGCGATTCGATGCTGATGATGGGGCAGGCGAAAGACGAGTGGAGGTCACGACCCGGCAACTTCTATCTGTACGTGAACGACGTCGATGCTGTTTTCAAACAAGCGATTGCGGCTGGTGGAAAATCGATGGCCGAACCTGCCAACCAGTTCTATGGTGATCGCACCGGGGGAGTTGAGGATCCGCAAGGAAACTACTGGTGGATTGGCACCCACGTCGAGGACGTCTCGTCGGAGGAAATGGAACGGCGCGCCCAACAGGCCCATCAGAAACAGGCCGCAACCGCCGGCGCTGCAAAATCGAAGTAAGACGTTGTCGACGGCGAAGGCGCGGGGAATGCGATTGTCGTGCCCTGATGTCGGAGGGTGGCCGTTTTGAGCGGCGGCAACATGCGTCACCTTTGCCGCGTTTCTTTCCCTTCGCCGGTCCTCGTCCAAGTTTTTCCACCGTCGGCGGAGAACTCCGACCACCACTCCACCTGGTCATTGCCGTGGAACTGATTGGTGGTGCGAAACTGCACGGTCTTTCCGTGATAGTCCATCGAGCCAAGATAGATCCAACGGTCACCGTCGCTGTTGATCTCGAGATCGCCAGTGTGCGGCCGTTCGCCCGACAGGTTCACCTGCGAGTAGTTGAACTTGCCGGTTGCGGGATTGAGGGCATAGATGGACAGGTCGCGCATGGGTGAACCGCCAAAGTTCACGTCCTGATCACAGATCACGAAGATATGGTCCGGGGACCACGCACATTTGGTGACCCCGCTCACCTTGTTGGCCTTGCTGTAATCGGAATCAACGAACTTGCCCTCGCCAACCCATTTGCCACCAACCCAGCGATTCAGGACGTCAGCCTTGGGCATGGTGTCGGTCGCGGACAGCGCTAGACAAGAGCCGAGGACAAGAACCATTCCAGGGAGAAGCTTCATAGTCGATCTCCAAACCGAGTGGGAATGCGATCCCAACCGGCAAATGATATTCGAAAATTCCACCACAGCACGGCAGAACCGGCTCGCCTGTAAGAAAGTGGTAGCTGTCAGATTAGGAAGGATTTGCGGCCAGGCCCCTAACCTGATATTTTTTGCGTCTTGTGCATACTGTCAGAACACAAATGAAAACCATCGTTCGTTTCGTCTTTTTCTGCTGCCTCGCGTATACTCCACTGGTTGCGCAAGTATCCGCGGCGAGCCCCGTTGATGCTCTGCGCCAACCTGGATGGAACCTGGGGGTCTTCGCAGGCGGGGGTACGTCCGTCGACAGCAGTCCCAGTGGACAAAACTTTCTCCTTGGCGCGCGCATTGGACGCGTGCTGACCCACGAGCTTGGCCAAAACGCCCTGCGAGGCAGCTTCGAGATGGCCGTGGACGTCATCCCCTTGGACGAGTACTGGATCCAGGGCGGACAATACGCTGGCGCCATCAACCCGTTCATCGTGAAGTGGAACTTTACCGGCCCCCGCACAGTCGCGCCTTACGCCGCAATCGTGGGTGGCGTGCTCTTCAGTTCGCATAACCTTCCGCCAGGAGACACTTCGCAGGTCAACTTCACCAGCGGGATGGAAATCGGTGCTCAGATGTTCGGCCAGGGGAAAAACTCCTGGAACCTGGCGGTCAAGGCCTATCACCTGTCGAATGCATCCTTGGGTAACAAGAATCCAGGCATCAATGCCTCGTTGCAATTCATGCTGGGATACACCTGGCACTGAGAGGGGCAACTGGCACAACTTGGAGCGGAAAGCCGCCACCGTTTTGGTGTCAGCAGGCTCAGAACCACCAGGTTCACTACCATCGAATAGCACTTAAAGGCTACACAGCTGACCTCTGCAGGGAACTCCCCTATCCACCAAAAGTGCAAACCGTTGCACGTGTATGCAAGGGCGATGGGAAGCTGGGCCTTCAAATCGCCTTTATTACCGGAAGGTTAACAGGAATTGGACACTGGAAGCGAAATTGCATGATTTGCCCGATTGTGGATGAGTGTCGTAGTGTGGCGACTCGTCTACGTGGGCTACTGCCGTTCGGCCGAAATGGGAGGTAAGCCAATGCATATAAGGTCTGCGCTACTGTTGTTGGCACTTTCGTGTGTTTTGTTGACTACGACCGCATTTGCCGGGGTGTGCCCCGGTACAACCCTAGATAACTACCTTGGCTCAGGATTCTCCTGCGGAATCGACGACAAGACGTTCTCCAATTTCATGTATACCGGTACCTCAAACCCGCCGGGTTATGGGTTGCCGGCCGGCAGCATAGCGGTCACCCCCATTACCACTCCCGGGAATCCAGGGTTTCAGTTTAGCGGTGGCTGGTTCGCATCAACATCGTCGGGCATACTGGAGCAGGACTCTCTGATCCAGTACACCGTTAATGTCAACCAAGGCGGTCAGCCCATCACCGACCTCAGTCTTTCGATGGGTGGGGTAGCCTGGACTGGAACTGGCTCCATTCTCGTTGCTGAGAGCGCTTGTTTAGGGGCTATGTTTCCATCTTGCTCCGGCGGCCAGATCATCACGCTGTCGGTTTTCGACAGCAGTAGCGGAACCCAGCTTTTTGACAGCGCAACTTTCGCGGGAGTAACTGAGATCGATCTAGAAAAAGACATTACGGTGGTGGCCGGCACGAACGGAAGCGCCGCGGTTTCGCTTGTGACCAATCAATTCTCGGAAGGCACTACTCCGGAACCCAGCAGCATCGTGCTCTTCGGGTCCGGCGTTCTGGGCCTCGCCGGTGTGCTCCGTCGTAAGCTGAGTATCTGATTCCAAAACGCCTCCCAGACCTGAAAGCCGGACCCATGCGCTCCGGCTTTTTCTGCGTTAAGCCGCATTTCAGCAGTCCAGATCCAACCTTCAGCCCCACTCGATACCCTGGCGGTGATCGACTGCGCGCACAGTTTATTTCGGGGTGCGCTGGGCTGGCGTGAATAGTTCCGTTTTCCAAATAGAGTGAGTTTCGCGCGTCACCCTTTCACCGAGAGGCGGCGCGACGGCGGAGATATACTGGAACGCCGTTCTGCTCCAGTTGCGGCGTAGTCCCGACAAGGATGGATGAAGGGTACGGAGAAGGTAATGCTGAAGCAGATGCCGCAGGAAGGGCGGATGTCGGGACGTTTCACTCCCGCGGCTTCCGGCAAAGGCATGCGCTATCTCGTCGATAATGTGCCGCTGCGGGTGCTTGCCCTGGCTTCGTTGTTCACTGCCGCTGCCGTTTACGAAGCCTTTCATCTGTCGGCTTTGGCCGGCGTTAGTGTGTGGTCGCACCTGCGTACGGGCATCTGGATCCTGCAGAACCATGCGACGCCGTACAATGGCCTCTTCTCGCAGTATCCGGATTTGCCGTGGATCGCCCATAGCTGGGGTTTTGACGTCTTGCTGGCCGCAGCCTACCAGGGGATGGGGTTGCCTGCTCTTCCTCTCCTGTTGATGGCGTTCAGGGTCATGCTCGCCCCAACTCTGTTCTTGTTGGCACGCGGTTCGCGGCAGAACTTCTGGCCTGCCGCCTTGCTGGCAGCCGTCGCCCAATACGCTGTTCCCGATTTGCAATTGCGACCGGTTCTTTGCGCGATCCTGTTGCTCGCTTTCGAATTGGCCCTCCTCTTCCATGCACGGAGGACCGGCAACGTCCGTCACTTGCTTTGGCTGCCGCTGTTGTTTGCCTTCTGGGCGAACCTGGACATTCACTTTCTATACGGACTGCTTGTCCTGGTCACGTTCCTAGCAGCAACTGTCGTGGAGGAGATTTGTCGCCGCATCGGAGCGGGCTGGTTTGAAACTGACAGGCCGGCGATGCCGCTGGGAATGCTTGGCGCAGTGACCGCTGCTTCTCTCATTGCCACTCTGCTGACGCCCTACACTTATCACGTGTATGGAGCTTTACCGAAAGTTTTTGGCGTCGCAGCTTTGTACCCGTACCTTCCGGAGCTCCATGCGTTGGGCTTCCGTCGGCCACAGGACTTTGTGCTCCTGATGCTGACGATGACCGCGTTTTTTTCGCTTGGGCGGCGGCACTCGCGAAGCATCTTTAAGCTGACGCTGATGGTTGCAAGCGCGATGCTCTCATTCCGCTCTCAGCGCGATTGCTGGGTGGTTGCCGTAGTCTCGGTGGCTGTAATAGCCGACGCGCTGGCCCTCGATCACGCTGAGCCGGTGCAGCATACAACGGTCCCGTTGTGGCGCTCCGAGAATCTTGCCACCGCAGCGCTGGTGCCGTTGATTTTGCTGGTCGCAGTTACTAGCCGCATTCCCTCCAGTCGCCAAACATTACTGAGCGACGTGGGCAAGACACTCCCGGTGGCGGCTTGTGATTACATTCGCCAAAACCATCTCCCCGGCCCTTTGTTCAACGACTATGAGTGGGGTGGGTTCCTTACCTGGTATTTGCCGGAGTATCCCGTCGTAATCGACGCGCGTAACGACCTATACGGCGAAGAGGTGAATGTTCGCTACTTCAAGTTGACCCATGCCGAAATCCCGCTGAGCGCTGACTTTCACTTTGTCTATGCCGGCACGATTCTGCTGCAACGGAACTCACCGATGGCGGTAGCGCTCAGTGCGGTCCCACGATTCACGGTGGCTTATAAGGATGATGTGGCGATGGTCCTGCTGCCGGGAAGATGATTTTCTAGCGGCGCCGGAAGACTGCGGCAAGTTCGTCCTGGTAGATCAGCTCGAAGCGCGGGTCAGTCACTAGAAACTTGACCAGAATATTGTCCTGCTGCAGCAGTATCACACGAGACTCGTTGAGATAGGGATCGTCGACGTAAGAGGGAACGCCCCTCGCCGTCATGGCGAAGCGTTCATCCATTTCGTCTCCATACAAATCCGTGCGTCCGTCGATCGCCACCGGGTACTCCGGCAAATAGAAGATGAGGAAGCCCCCCCAATCGAAAGTGTTGTAGAGGGGCCCGGGGAGGCGGTTCTTGAGGATGAAGCTGACAGCGTTCACGGGAAAGTTTCTACGGATGGTACGGTCGATCCCGGGGGTATCAAACTCCACGGCAGGCGCGAGCAGGGTTAAGGACAGAGCAACGACCGCTGCCACGGCGGCAATCTCAGCCAAACTTTCCTTATAGTCACGTTTTGCCCGGTAAGCAGTAGCCTCAGCGATGCAGGCTGCCGCTGGGATGCAGATAAACCAGGCATCCCGTCCGGTACGAAACGCCACTGCAGTGCACGCCACCAAGAGGCTCAACTTGACGAGATCAATTTTCTTTCTCCACCCCAGCGCAAAGAAGGCGGCGCCACTTAAGAAGAGCTGCAGATAGTGGCGGTAGGATCGAAAATCAATAGGCTGGAACTCAGAAACAAGCGCGTAAGGAACCTTCGCACTGGCATAGGAGAATACGACCTGATACAGGTGAAACGAGTACGGACTAATGCAAGGCGCGAGCAAGCAGCACACCAATATAACGACAAGCGCCGATGAGGGAAGCGTTGGCGGAAGCATCCAGGCAGGCGAGATTCCGAAATAAGCACCGAGGCGCTGGACTAAGTTAATTCCGACGAATAGGCCGACGACGAAGATCCCATAAATAAACTGGATGTGAAAGTTCGACCATAAGAAGAAGATCAGCGGTAGCCAGAAAAGCAGTTGTACGCGCCCGCTGCGGTTCGCCTCCAGAAGCAGTGTGATGGTTGCGCAGAACAGGATCATCGAGAAGAACACTGGGCGCGGTCTTATGTTGAACAGGAAAGCTGAACAGGTGACGGTGGCGAGCAAGCATGAGATGAAGAACCGGCCGGAGAGCTGCCGCAGCATCCAAAACACGCTGAAAGCGACGGCCAGGGTCAACAATGTACCGAATAGGGCAATTCCAAGGAGGCCAAACCAACGGTAAGCGAGCGACAGCAGGACCTCGTAACCCCAACTGTAAGCGGCCCACGGACGGCCCGCGGCAGTGCGCGAAAAGATGCCGGTATGAGGAAAGGAACGGTGCTGCACGATCCACTCGCCAACCTTGACGTGCCACCAGACGTCGAAGTCCAGAACACCGTACTTGAGATTGAAGCAAAGGACCCCCAGTGCGGTCAGCAATCCGGCGAGGACGAACATTCGTAGCAGGCGAGGCCCCAAACTCGGGTGGACCTCCTCGAGGGCATTCATGGTTGTGGAATCCTCATGTCTGGGGAGGACCGAGCTTTCCCGACTGGCATCGCGCGGAACGGTTCGGCGAGCGAACTTTGCGGCTGGTTACAGCGCCAAGATATCTGAAGCCCTCACCGATACTCCAACCTTTCGGGCGAAGTATACCTGAGCGCAACAGAATTCTGCAGGGTAGAGAATGCCTGCGAAGCTGGCACGTTCACTCGGTAGGGACCACGGGAATCCCCGAGCCAAGCATCACCAGCAAGCTGCCGCAGGCAAAGGATCGGGGCAGCCCCGTGAGAGCTGCCCCGTTTGTCTACGCACCAGCTATTCGCTGGCGTGATTGTTGCGCGTAGCCGCCTGCAGCTTCTGAATGTCGGCCGGTGACAACTGCGGCCGGTCGATGGTCAGCGTCAGCTTGTTGAGTTTGCCGTTGAAGGTGAACGGAATCTGGTAGTCCTGGTCGTCCACCGGCGTGCCGGTGTCGGCGCCGACGTCAAAGTTCTCGTCCCATTGCAGGATCAGCGGCAGGGTGTGCTCCATGGTCTGCGTGGCCACCGCCGTGCCGTCAACCTTCAGGACGCCGGTACCACCCTGGCCGATGCCGCTCATGTTGTTGAAGGCAAGCGTGCCCATGCCAAGGCCGTTGTACTTGAAGTCGAACTCCAGCGTGTGCTTGCCGGGCGACAGCACTTCCGTACCTTGCCACTTCACTCGCTTAAGATCGACCAGGTTCCAGGTAAAGACCGGCTTGCCCTTGAGCACGTAGAAGCCGTAGCCGCCGAAGCGTCCGCCCTGGGTGACGATCATGCCGTCACCGCCGCCCTGCGGAATCTCGACGTCGGCTTTGAAGTTATACGACGAATTGAGAATGCTGGGCGCGTCCCCGTTCGGTGTGCCCGTCATCTCACCGCTATACGTGAAAACGCTGCGTCCAGCGCTGAGACTGGGCCGCGGTGTAACCAGCCGGGTCGCCACCGACGCATCGAGCGGCATCACCTGGTATTTCGCCGCCTCCTGCCAGAACAGCTTGTCCATCTCCTTCACTTTGTCGGGGTACTTGGCGGCTACGTTGTCGAACTGGGTCCAGTCGTGGGTGACGTCGTACAGTTCATAGGGGTAGCTGGCGGGGTCCTGGTTCACTGGCCCTGCGACAATCCCACGGTGGGCGCATGACCTTGGTGCTGGCGATCCAGCCATCGTGATAGATGGCGTGGTCGCCCATCATCTCGAAGTACTGGGTGTGGTGGGTTGACGGCGCGTTGGCGTTGGCCTTGTCGAAGGTATAGACCATGCTCACGCCCTCAATCGGCTTCTGCGGGATGCCGTCCACCACTTGCGGTTGCGGAATGCCGGTCGCTTCGAGAATGGTCGGCACGATGTCAATGATGTGATGGAACTGGTTGCGGATCCCACCGTCGTCGTTGATGCGGTTGGGCCATGCGATTGCCATTCCCTGGCGCACGCCGCCGAAATGCGAGGCAATCTGCTTGGTCCAGGAGAACGGCGTGTCGAACGCCCATGTCCACGGCACAGCCATGTGTGCATAGGTCTGGTCCGAGCCCCAGGCGTCGTAGAAATACTTCAACTGGTCCTCGACCGGCACCATTACCCCGTTGAACATGGCCACCTCGTTAGGCGTGCCGATCAGCGTCCCCTCGGCGCTGTTGCCGTTGTCGCCATTGATGTAGATGATCAGCGTGTTGTCGAGCTTGCCCATGTCATCGACCGCCTGGATGACCCGCCCGATCTCGTTGTCGGTATAGGCGACGTAGGCAGCGAACACGTCCACCTGGCGCAGGAACATCTTCTTTTCGTCAGGCGTGAGTTCGTCCCAATGCTTCAGCAGGTCATGCGGCCAGGGCGTCATCTTGGCGTCCGGCGGGATCACGCCCAGCTTTTTCTGGTTGGCAAAAATCTGCTCGCGCAAATTGTCCCAGCCCTTGTCAAACAAGTGCATGTCGCTGATCTTCTTGATCCACTCCGGCGTCGGATGATGTGGGGCGTGCGTGCCGCCGGGCACGTAGTAGACAAAGAAGGGCTGGTCCGGAGCGAGGGTGTTGATGCGCTTCATGTACTGAATCGCATCATCGGCCTGCGCCGTGATCAGGTTGAACTCGGGATGGCCGACGTAGGGATAAATCGCCGTTGTGTTGCGGAACAGGTTCGGCTGCCATTGGCTGGTGTCGCCGCCGATGAATCCATAGAAGTACTCAAAGCCCATGCCGATGGGCCACTGGTCGAACGGCCCGTCCTGGCTCGCCTGAAAGGTAGGCACGTTATGGTCCTTGCCGAACCAGGAGGTGCGATAGCCGTTGTCCTTGAGGATGCGGCCAATCGTCGCCTTGTCGCGGGTGATGAAGCTGTCGTAGCCGGGGTAGCCGGTGGACTGCTCGGAGACCACGCCGAAGCCGGCCGAGTGATGGTTGCGCCCAGTGATCAGGGCGGCGCGCGTCGGCGAACACAGGGCTGTGGAATTGAAATTGGTGTAGCGAAGGCCCATGGCCGCGACGCGGTCCAGCGCCGGCGTCGGGATGACGCCGCCGAAGGTGCTGGGAACGCCAAATCCCGAATCATCGGTCATGATCAACAGAATGTTTGGTGCGCCCTTGGGCGGCTCCACGCGGGCCGGCCAGTAGGGCTTGGACTGCGCCGCGTTGCGCTCGATCTTCCCTTCGAACTTGGGTGGTGGTGGTGGAAGTTGCTTGCCATCGATCGTCGTGGTCGCGCAAGGCGAGCCTGGCGGGCAGCTTGTTTGCTGAGCCAAGGCAGGTACGGTGGCCAGCGAAAGTAACACCCCGGCCAGCGCCAACTGAGGACAAATATTCTTAGTGCTCGGCTTTATGAACGGATTCATGCGTGTTTTCTCCATTCGACCCAAACCAATCTTCGAGTCGTGAAAATCTTTCACTCGTTACTAAACTTGATCGCGCGGGCGAAGAATAGCCCTGCGCGGCGAATTGTAACCCCCCTGTTAGACCAATGTCTGTGACATACCTGCATCGCATGCAAGTATTGCCTATGTTTACTCGCTTGTCGGAAGAGAAGTTACTGGGAAGGGTTGCCGACAATCCGCGCAAAATCGAGGGCAACGATCGATCAAGAGTGAAACGACCTGTCGACCTGGACCATCACAGCGCGGCCACGCGCCGTTGCACCAGCAGAAAATATAGCGCCATCAGGACCAGCAGCAATCCGTTCACGCTCAGCACCACGGGCGCCGTAAACACTGGGACGAGCCAGCCCGACAGCAGGTTCCCCATGGGCATGCCCCCGCGGAAGGCGCAGTTGTAAACGCTCATCACGCGTCCGCGCATTTCGTTGGTGGTAATCAACTGCACCAGCGAAGTCACGGTAGCGAACACAGCCATCATCGAAGCACCCACAATCACCAGCATGGCATAGCTCAACGGTAAGAATCCGGACAGGGAAAAGCACGCGATCGCAGCGCCCAGGGAAATGAGTCCGGTGATAGCGAACCGTCCTTTGTGATGGATGTTGCCCAGTCCCGCCACCATGAGCGAGCCGCAGATGGACCCAACTCCCATAAGCGAAAGCAGATTGCCGTAGGTTTCCGGACCGCGATGGAAAATGTCTTTGACGAACACCGGAATATACGTGCGCATGGGCATAGCCAGGGCGGTCATGCAGAACGCCAGCACGATGAGCGCCTCCATGGAGCCTTGTTTGCGAACGAACTTGATGCCCTCCTTGAGGCTGGTGAACATCGACTCGGCGGTCTTCTCCGGCAGGAAGCGGGTTGAGATGAGCAGGAGCGAGATGATGGGCGCAAGGAAAGAGAGCGCGTTCAATCCGAAGCACCACTTCTCGCCCAACTTCGCAAGGGCGATGCCGGCGAGCGCAGGGCCAATCGTTACCGCCAGGTTGAACTGAATCGAATTCAGCGCGATGGCGTTCGACATGTCCTCCCGGTCGACCAATGTTGGAATCAGGGCCGAGTATGCTGGCCCGCCAAACGCCTGCGCGAAGCCGGAGGCGAAGGAGAGACAGAGGATGGGCCAAACGTGGGTCAATCCGTTGGCCACCAGAATCGTGAGCACCGTGGCGCTTCCCATCTGCACGTACTGGGAGGCGAGCAGGACCTTCCGCCGCTCGATCCGGTCGGCCACCACCCCGCCGATCAGCGAGAAGAGGAAGATGGGAATGCCGCCCAGAAACTGGTCCAGAGCCAGCAGGAAGGCGGAATGGCTCAGTCGATAAATGAGCCAGCCCTGCGCCACGATCTGCATCCAGGTGCCGATGCTGGAGGTGCAGGCGCCGAACCACATCAAACGGAAATCATGATATTGAAATGCTTTGAATACCCTGCCCAGCGTTGACGTCTGCATGTGCTCCGCGCGCCTGTGTCGTCCGGACTCTATCTTCGCACGGACACATGCGGTCCTTCCATGACCAGTAATTCATTCCAGCGATTCGATTGGCATGGTGGATCTGGCCGCCCCTGATCGCGTGGCAGCTGCGCCCGAGTTCACTCGTATGAAGCGGGAAGATTGACGGCACGAAATCAGCTCTTGGATCGCTAATCGGTTTCTCAATATCACCGGGGCAATTTAAAGGCAGGAGTGACGAATCCAAGAGGCGGAGAAAGATGAGTGGATTTAGGTGAGGACAGCTTACGCCAAGCGTGGATCACCGTCAGTGAACAGTATCGCTGGCGACTGTTCGAGAGACGCGGTTTGCTCGTCACTTGGGTGAAATCTACTGGCTTTTATCGATTCCTTTTTGCCGCCGGCCTAGAATAGTGGTTAAGGTGAGGAGGGAGCTTCTTTCCCTGCTATGCATACAAGCGCGCGCAACGTCACTCTCATTGGCCTGGCGGCGTTGTTGATCGCGGCGCTGATTGGATTTGCGCTCACGCGACAGACGGCAAGCCCCGGTCTGATCAAACCAATTGCTGGGAAGACTGAGGCCGCGCCAGCCAAGCTGGTGGATCAGAGCCCGTTGGAGACGGCCCATAATCTCGCCAACATTGCGAGTACGGCCGAAGAGCAGAAGCTCGCCGCCGAAGCCGTCCGCATCGCCGATCACGAAGTGGACATCGCTTTTGCTTCGGCGCTGCAGCAGGCGCAGCTCCACCCTCCTGCTGAAAACAGCACGACCAAAGAGCTGAATACGCGAATCCGCTTCCTTGAAAGCCGGCTTCAGTCCGTGCAGGAAGAAGCCAGCCGGCTTACGAAGCTGGCCGCTAATCCAGGCAAGAATGACGCCCACGCCATCCAACAGCAATTGGAGATAGCACAGGCGCGGGCCGCGTTGCTGCAGGACGGATTGGACGACGCCAAGGAAGACTTGACCCGCGCTGGCGGTGATCCCCAAGCCCAGATCAAGCAGGAACTGGAGGAGCACGAGGCTCTGCAGCATGGCGGTGGCAGCACGTCGCCGGGTTCGTCATCCAAGCCGGTATCCTTCGACGTTGAGGGAGATTTGGTGTCCCAGGTCCGCACTTGGCAGCGGCTGCGCAACAACCAGGCGCGGCTGCTTGAGGCAAAGCAACAGGCAGACACCTACGCTGCCACTCTGGCGCGAAAACATGCGGACCTTGAGAAGGGATTGACGGAAACGCTTGGTGCTGGCAACACAGGCGCAGAAGAAAATGGCGCGAGGGCCACCACAGCTACGGACCAAACTCAGCACGCCGCAAAGATGGCCAAACTTCACAGCCTGTCACAGAACACCAAGGTGCTGGCCGGGTATGACAAGCGCATTCAAGCCGAGCAGCAGCTTGCTACTTTGTATGGGCAATGGGACGGCATTCTCGCCGTTCAACGTCGCGTCGCGCTGCACGCCATCTTGCGTTCGTTGCTTTGGATCCTGCTGGCGCTGATTGGACTGGTCCTGGCGGAAGGGCTAATCGAGCGCTTCTACATGAGCCGGGGGCCTGATCGCCGCCGCCTGGGAACGATGCGCCTAGTGCTGCGATTCGTCTCCGAGCTCATAGGCGTGCTGGTCATTTTGCTGGTGCTGTTCGGGCCTCCCAGACAGTTGTCGACGGTATTGGCTTTAGCGGCGGCGGGACTCACCGTGGCGCTCAAAGATTTCATCGTGGCGTTTTTCGGCTGGTTTGTGCTGATGGGCCGCCATGGCATTCGAGCAGGCGATTGGGTCGAGATCAACGGAATTGGTGGCGAGGTGGTTGAGGTTGGGTTGCTGCGGACCATTCTGTTGGAGACGGGAAACTGGAATGACGCAGGGCATCCAACGGGACGCAAGGTGTCCTGTGTCAACAGCTTCGCCGTCGAAGGTCATTACTTCAACTTTACGACTGCAGGACAGTGGCTGTGGGACGAGCTGGACATCCTGATTCCGGCGGGCGAAGACCCATATCACCTGACGAATTCCGTCTTTAAGCTGGTAAGCGAGCAAACCCAAGCGGATGCGGCTCTAGCAGAACAGGAATGGCGGCGGGTAACGCCGCGTTCCGCGATACAGACTTTTCGGCCGCACCTGCAATCAATGTGCGGCCGACGAACCTTGGCGTCAATCTGGTGGTGCGCTACGTGGTCAACGCACACAGCCGGTATGAAGTTCGGACGCGGCTGTACCGGGCCATCGTGGAACTCCTGCACAGTGATAGACCAGGGCAAGCAGGTGACAAGGCGGTTCCTGCCAATGCGTAGAGACGAACTTCTGTTTCACCAACCGAGTGGAGCTTGCAGTAGGCTCCGTCGCGAACGGGCTTGAGCGGGCACACGGGTGACCCGCTTTAGTCTTCGCCTTGCACTTGCCATTCGCCGTTGTCTGCCGCTTTAGCGACATGGGTGACTGGGATGCTGTCACCGACCTCAGTGACGGTCGTCACAGCCACCGTGTTACTAACACGGTAATACTTACCTCCCATCTGCAAATCAAAATGTGGACAGCGAGGTGCCACGCTGGCCAGGCGGCCTCAATGCCCCGAGGAGACGGGTATGCGGCAGCATCCGTTCGTCACGGTTCGAGGGTCTTTGCTGTTCCTGGCACTCGCGCTCACCATTCTGCTCGCAAGCAAGAGCTACGCCATTCCTGCGTTTTCACGTATGTACGGCACCAGTTGCAGCACGTGTCATATCGACTTTCCCAAACTGAACGACTTCGGGAAGGCGTTCAAGGATGCTGGATTCAAGTTCCCCAAAGACGACGAATCGATGATCAAGATTCCGCCAGTCATGCTGGGCGCTCCGGCGAATGCGGAACTCTGGCCGAAGGCGATCTGGCCCGGTACCATCCCCGGCATTCCCCCGATTGGTCTGCGCTACAACAACTACTTTCAGTACACCGGCACCAGCAGGTCAAACTTCAACTCTCTGACCCCAGCTGGAACGTTGCCGCCGTTTGTCCCCACCACGGATTTTGAAACCGGGCTATTCAGCATCTTCACGGCCGGAAACTTCGGCAGCGATATCGCCTTCTGGGTGGACGACGACATCAGCGTCAGCGGAGCCAACGGGAATGGCGGCTTGGGAGACGGGTATCTCAAGTTCGTCAATATTGGCCGCCTGATGAAGTTGCCGCAGTATGCGTTGAATCTGCGAGTTGGCCAGTTCGAGCTCGAGTTGCCTTTTACCCAGGCACGCAGTATCTGGATCAGCCCGTATGACATCTACACCCAGGCCAATATCGGTGCGATGAATTCGATGGTTCCGCTGCAGCAGTTCGTGAATAACCAATTTGCCATGGCGAATGCGGCGCAGGGTATTGAGTTCAGCGGAGGGCGGCATACGGGAGGCTACAACTACTCGATCGCGTTCGTAACCAGAATACCAGCGGAGTAGCCCAGGACCAGAATCCCGGCAGTCCCTACTATCCGTCGGCGACAGGCAGCAATAACGGTGGCCTCGGCGTGGCCTCCGATGCAAACTTCAAGGACATATACGCCAATTTTCAATACCGATTCAACCTGGAGAGCGACAAAGAAAGCCGTGACGCCATCCAAGCTGCCGGTCCTAGCGGCCCTCGCGACCACACCTATCTGAATTTCGGAACGTACTATTTCTACGGACGTTCGGTGCAGCGACTATTGGGCTCGACGCTGAAGGCACACCCGCAGTCGTCACCGCGCGCGAACCGTTCTATCGTGTCGGCGGCAATTTCACTTTCAACTACCGCTGCTGCTTGCAGTTCAACGGCCTGTACATGTACGGGCATGATATGAACCTGCTACCCATTGATGCGAACGGGAACCTTATTCCGTTGCAAAACCTGACCCAGTCCGTCCCCGTCGGTTTCATTCGCAGCACGCCAGCGACCTTCAGCGGCGGTTTCGTGGATGCTGAATGGCTGGCCTATCCTTGGATGTATCTGCTCATCCGCTATGATGCCGTAAACTCAACATCGGATCGCATCAATGGGCTGGCCCGGAATGACGATGGCAGCGGCTTCACCGGCGCACCGTTCAATGGCCCTTTCCGTTCGACCCGGAATCGCATCACGCCCGGCGTGCAATTCCTCATCCATGCCAACGTCAAGGCGTCATTTGAATACCAGTTCCGCCCGTCACAATCAGTTGTGATCGCGACCAATCCGGTGACCGGTTTGCCGGTCGCACTGAATCCGTTCCACACCAACACAGCCGTGGTCGGTTTGGAGTTCGTTTACTAACGCAAGAATTCTCCGGATGACAAGCATCCAGAAAGGCAGCTCATGAAGCGCGGTTTGTTCCTTGCAGTATTAATAATGGTGGCTCTGTCCGTGTCCGCCATAGCCGGCAGCATCGAGGGTAAAGTATCGGGCGTTTCCGGTAAGTCGGTGGTTTACGTGGATACCATTCAAGGTAAAACGTTTCCCGCTCCCACCAAATCGGTTCTGATAGACCAGAAAGGTCTGCTCTTCCAGCCGCACGTCGTGGTCATTCAAGTCGGGACGACGGTGGATTTCCAGAACAGCGACACGGTCCAACACAACGTCTTCTGGCCATCAATCAGCGGTAACAAGAAACTGGGTCATAACCTCGGGACCTGGCCGAAGGGCGAGAAACGTTCCTTTAAGTTCGATAACCCCGGCGTGGTGTCGCTGCTGTGCAACGTACACCCGGAGATGGCCGGGTACATCGTTGTCAGTCCCACCCCGTACTATGCCGAGACCGATGCCAGCGGCGCTTACAAGATCGACAACGTGCCTGACGGCAAATACAACGTCGTGGCCTGGCACGAAGGCGCGAAGTCGCAGACCAAAGCGGTAGATGTAGCCGGCGCTGGTAAAGCCGACTTCACTCTCTCGAAATAACCAGCAGCTGAAGGGCGTGTTTTGGCCGCCACGCCCTTCCATTTATTTAGTCATTATTAGCAGCGACGCGAGAGAGGCCTGGATGTTAAGTCGGTACACGCGAAAAAAGGTCGATAAGGATTTTCTGAACACGAACTTCCCCTGCATGATGGCGTGCCCGGCGCACACCAATGCCGGTCGCTACATCTCGCTGATTGCGGAAGGTCGATTCGAAGAGGCTTACCGGTTTGCGCGCGACCCGAATCCGATGGCCAGCATTTGCGGGCGCGTCTGCGCGCATCCCTGTGAGACCGCGTGCCGGCGCGGGGAGATTGATCGCCCCATCTCCATTCGCGCGCTGAAACGGTTTCTCACCGAGCGCCATGGGCCTGAGTCGCGGCATCCGGTCGCCCCCACCACGCAGCCATCCGAGAAGCTGCCCTACAAAGTCGCCGTGGTTGGCGGAGGTCCGGTTGGGCTGTCCGCAGCCCACGATCTCGCACTGATGGGATACTCCGTCACTATCTTTGAGGCATCGCCGGTGGCCGGCGAAATGCTTACCTCGGCATCCCGGAATATCGCCTCCCGCGCAGTGTGGTCGAGGCCCAGGTGCGCGAGATATTAGAGACCGGCGACATCACGCTTCGCTTGAACTCTGTTGCGGGGCGCGACTTCTCCATCGGCGAACTACGCCATCAGGGCTTCGACGCCGTATTGATCGCGGTGGGCGCCCACCGCAGCCGCGACCTGTCGATTCCAGGAGTTGAGTTCGACGGCGTACATCGCGGCATCGAGTTCCTGCTGAACGTGAACCTCGGCTACAAATTCACCATTGGCAAGAAAGTTCTGGTTATTGGTGGCGGCAACGTTGCCATGGACGTGGCGCGCTCGGCGGCGCGCGAGGTGCTCCGCCAGCATGATGCCATGCCTGATATTGCTCCTTCGGAGGAGAACGTGCAGGCCGTTGCCACGCACGAAATGGTTGACATTTCGCTCTCCGCGTTGCGCATGGGCGCTCGCGAAGTCGGCCTCGTCTGCCTGGAGAAGCGCGACGAAATGCCTGCCGCTCTGGAGGAGATCGAAGAAGCCGAGACCGAAGGCATCATCATGCATCCCGGCTTCGGACCAAAGCGAGTGCTCGGCCGGGATGGCAAAGTGGTCGGACTGGAATGCGTGAAGACGAAATATGTCTTTGACGAAAACCACCGCTTTAGTCCAGTGTTTTACGACAACAGCGAAACCGAATTCGATTGCGAACGGTCATCCTGGCCATCGGACAATCGCCGAATCTCGAGTTCTGCGGCCCGAAGACGGCGTCCAGATTTCGCCCGAGGCTTGGTGAGCGTGAATCGCGAGACGCTAATGACCTCTGCCAAGGGCATTTTCGCCGGAGGCGATTGCGCTTTCGGTCCACGCCTCATCATCGACAGCGTCGCCGATGGCAAGCGCGCCGCGGTTGGAATTGACGAGTTCATTCGAGGACGCAAACATCCGAACCGCAAATCGAGGTGGAAATCCTGAACCGCTGGCAGATGGCGGCCGACTACATGAACATCAGTCGCCAGCCATTCCCATGCTGCCGCTTGACCGTCGCACCGGCATGACCGAAGTCGAGGTTGGTTATAGCGAGCAGGAGGCGATGGCCGAGGCGCAGCGCTGCCTGAAGTGCTGGATCAACACCATCTTTGAAGGCAGCGAACAGGACGGTACCGACTGCATACATGCGGTGGATGTGTTGATGTCTGTCCGGAGAACTGCCTTGAACTCGTCCCGCTCGACCGCATCCAGTTCGAGCCCAACGTCATCGACGCCATCTCCAATCGCCCAGAGCTGTTCAGCTTCGAACTTGATGACGTAGCCCTGCCGATCGGAAGCATCGCCGTCGGCGATGTTGAAGGACGAGACCCGCTGTATCCGCTGCGGACTGTGCGCGCTGCGTTGTCCTGCGAACACGATCACCATGGAGGCGTATCACTTCGTGCCAACCGAACCGACCGGCCTCATCAGCATTCAGGCCATGGATGTGACCGGCCCCACGACCCCTGCGGCAGGGAGTACGAAATGAGGGTGCTTGTGAGGACTTATGCCTGAAGATGAGAAACCACCCAAATCGCCCGACAGCCCGGAGGAAATGGGCCGGCGGAATTCTTTGTGAAGATGGGCGTCGGATCCATTGCGGTTGCAGCGCTCGGCACGGCCGCGTTCGGCTACCAGTACCTTTCGCCGAATGTGCTGTACGAGCCTTCCCCGATCGTGGATGCGGGCAAACCAGACCGCTACGCGCCGGATTCGGTGACGCTCGATCCGCAGACCGCGATTTACGTGGTGCGCAGGGCGGAAGGGTTCTTCGCGCTGTCGGCGATCTGCACCCATCTGGGATGCCTCACCGCCTATAAACCGAGCTGGAATCATTGCGTGTCCTTGCCACGGCAGCAAGTTCAATAAAGAGGGGGTGAAGATCGCGGGCCCGCGCCCAATCCTCTGCCGTGGTTGCGGATGTGGTTGAGCGACGATGGCAAACTCATGGTGGACCGCTCCAACAGGATCACCAACAGGCAACTGGTGAGGGTCTGAAGATGGCCAAGACGATCGAACACTACGTTGACCAGGTGCGTGACAGCCGCATATGGCGTTCCGTTTTCCGCAGCGGGACAGGGAGAGCAATCTGCATCGCGCGCTGTTGGTCCAGCAGAACGTTTTCCTGCACCTGTTCTCCATCAAGGCGCGCAAACGCACGCTGGAGTTCCGCGCCACCTGGTATCTGGGTGCGCTCACCTTCGGGACGTTCCTCATCCTGGTGGTCACCGGCGTTCTCTTGATGTTCTATTACCGTCCGTCCGTGCCGCAAGCCTACGCCGACATGAAGGACCTGCAGTTTGTCGTCTCGTCCGGCGTGTTCCTGCGCAACCTGCACCGCTGGTCGGCGCACGCCATGGTTTTCTTGGTCTTCCCGCATATGTTCAAAGTGTTCTACCGCGGCGCCTATCGCCCGCCACGGGAGTTCAACTGGGTGATCGGAGTGGTTCTGCTCCTGATCACGCTACTCCTCAGCTATACCGGCTATCTGTTGCCGTGGGACCAATTGGCCTACTGGGCAGTCACGGTGGGCAGCAACATCGCCTCGGCGGTGCCGCTGATGGGCAGCAAGATTCGCTTCCTGTTGCTGGGTGGCAACCGGTGAACGCCAACGCCCTGCTGCGGTTTTACGTGCTGCACTGCGTGATCCTGCCGCTGGCCGCGATCCTGTTCATCGCCATCCACTTCTGGCGGATTCGTAAAGACGGAGGAATTTATGCCGGCGTGAGGTGCCTGCGGAAGGAAGCGCGAATGAGCGATCCGAAAGATTTCGTCGCGGTGCTCGACTCCGACGAGCGCAAGACGCCACGCCGAGTCGCCTTCATCACGCGCCGCACTTCGCCGCAGGTGCGAGAGAAGGACGAAGACTATGTGATGACCTATCCCGAGGTCTTCTTCCGCGCCGTGGTCGCGATCGAAGCTCTGGCCCTCGTGCTGGTCATCATTGCGCTGGTCTGGGACGCGCCGCTTGAAGATCTGGCCGATCCCCTGCACACTCCCAATCCCGCCAAGGCGCCGTGGTACTTCCTCGGGTTACAGGAATTGCTGCACTACTTCCCGCCTGTGGTGGCGGGCGTTCTGATACCGGGCTGGTGGTGATGGCGCTCATCGTGATCCCGTACTTCAAGATCAACATCGAAGCCGAAGGGTTGTGGTCGCGCGACAAAGCAAAGCGTCTGCGGATCTTCGGCACTGTTGTCGTCGGTCTTCTGCATTTTCCTGGCGCTATGTAAACTTGGCGATACATGTCTGGGTCGCGCTGGTACCGACCATCATCGTGGCGGCATTCATGCTGCTGGCGGCGCAAACCGATCCACCAAGCGCCAAGGGCTTCCGGCGCTGGCTGGTATCCAAGCCGCTTTCATTCTGGATCATGACCTGGTTCCTCATTGAGCTGGTGGTGCTGACCGTTATCGGGAAGTTCTTCCGCGGCCCGGGATGGTCCTGGGTCTGGCCATGGGGAGATAAGCTAGCGATGGAGAGACAAATTCAGCTCACTCTGGCATACTTCTTCGGAGACAGTGCCCGCGCCTTCGGAACGGTAAGCATTATTTTTGTTCTCCTGCTGGCCATTGCGCCGGCCAAAGATTATTTCAGCGAATGGCGGCATTACCAAAAACAGTACCTGCGACTGATCAGCAACGGGCCGATGCAGTGACACTGCAGCGCCGTTTCAGGGCGGAATCCAGCAGATATGGATCCCCGAGGAGCAAGTGATCGATCGCTGCACGACCTGCCACGTCGGCATGAAAGAAAACTCGCTGACCGATGTCAGCACGCAGCCTTTACCCCGCATCCGCCGATGCCGCACTCGCTCACCGAATTTGGCTGTGTCATCTGCCATCGCGGTCAGGGGGCGGCGACGACGGTCGAAGAAGCGCACAGCAGCACCAAGGCATGGGAGCAGCCAATGCTTCCGGCGAAGTACCTCGAGTCGGGATGCGGGCAGTGCCACCTGCAAAACCTGATCGGCACGCCCCAATTGAACCTGGGTCGTCAGACTATTTCCTGTTACGGCTGCCCCCATTGCCACCTGATCAAGTAGCCGGACGGCACCAGCCTGGTTCCGGATGACGATCCGCCGTCGCTGGTGCACATCGCCGACAAGACCAGCCGCAATGGATCTCCGCATGGCTCAAGGACCCGCAGGCCTATGCGGCGACCGCCACCATGCCGAACTATCGGCTTGAGCGACAACGATGCGCGCGACATCTCGGCGTACCTGATCGCGCAGAGCACGCCGACGGAGCCACCGATCCCAAGTCACAGAGCCGACGCAAAAGCTCCCGCAGCCGATCCCACCGCCGGGGCGACCCTGTACGGCACATCCTTCTGTGCGTCATGCCACGCGGTGCAGAACGCCGCGGGCCTATTCGTCGGTGGAAATTTTGGACCTGAGCTGACTCGCATCGGGACCAAGGTTAAAACCGAGCGGCTCGCAGATTGGGTGCGCAACCCGAGAGACTACGACCCGAAAACGACGATGCCGCATTATCGCCTCGACAGAGCAATTAGCTACGCTGGCGGGATTCCTGGAGGCAAAGCCGATCTTGATTTCCGCGCGAACGAGTACCTCGAAGCTGCAACCCCGGCGCAAATCGAGAACGGAAAAACGACTCAGTCACAGAAAATGGTTGCGCCGCGTGCCATGAAATAACGGCGTGAAGAGGCCCGATAATTTTGCGCCCGAGTTGAGCCGGGTAGGCAGCCGGCCCCTCGAAGAGCTTGTTTGCCCAGGGGTGCGCGCACCCTGCCGGATTACATCGCCGCCAAGATCCGCAATCCGCGCCCTTTCGGACCGGCGCTCAAAATGCCGCAATTTACGCTCGCGCCTCAGCAAATTGATGCGCTGATGACGGCACTACATGGCGTTGACCGACCGCGCCCAGACTCAGCCGCCACCCTCCGCATCTCCTACGCCCAACCGACCCACTATCAACCGGCGGGCACAAGCCGGTCAACTGATCAAGGACATACACTGCTTCAGCTGCCACATCATCAACGGCCACGGCGGAGGATGGCGCCGGACCTCACCTGGGAAGGTACCTCGGTGCAGCGCGCCTGGCTGGTACACTTCCTAAAAATTCCTAAATGCTGCGCCGGCGCTGATCCGCCGCATGCCAAAATTCAATCTCACCGATGCGGAATCGAACGCTCTCGCCGATTACATGATGACCGTGTATCAGACACCGCAGTTCGATCGAACGCAATCGACGCCGCCAGGTTTACTCCCGCGCAAGTCGAAGACGGCCGTCAACTCTTCCTACTCCAAGTACGGCTGCAACGGTCTGCCACATTGCGGACTACAAGCAAGATAAGGGCTATATCGGGCCTCCTCTCGCCCCCGTCGGCAGGCGCCTGAACGCAGCCTGGGTCTACCACTGGATGAAAGACCCGCAGGCACTACGACCGGGAACCATGGAGCCCAACCAGCGCATGAGTGATAAGGACGCACTCTCCATCACGGCATTCCTGATGTCCTTGAAGTCGGGCCCGCAGGAGGCGAAGAAATGAAACGCTTGCTGATCGCGGTTTTCGCAATCCTGCTTCTGAGCGCCGGCTGCTCGCACAAGAGGAAGGCGCCTGTCCAAAAAGCCACAGCGGCAGGAGCCGCCATCGTCGAGTCCAGTGGCGGAAAGCAGGTCGGTTCGATCGGGATGCCATTGGATCAGCCCGTCGTGGTGCAGGTAAACGATGCTTCCGGAAGCGCAGTGGCCGGAGCCGCAGTTTACTTGAGCGGGCCAAGCGGAGTTGGGTTCACTCCCGCCGCGGCGCTTACCGACTGGAGCGGGCAAGTCGCAACCGTGGTCACGCTCGGAGGCCAGCCTGGCCGGTATCAGATCACTGCCACCACCTCCGATAGCTCAGGAAAGAAAATCGAGTTGAAGATTGACGAGATCGCGCTGGGATATCAGCAAACTGTGGTGCTGAACAGCCCAATGCGCAGTACTGCATTCGCTGTCATGACCCGGAATCTACGGCCGAGTGCGTATCCAACATGGA
>CAWJIW010000022.1:0-37280 GCA_963843005.1 uncultured Acidobacteriaceae bacterium
GTGCCACTGTTATTCGCCTCTAAATGAAGGTAAGCTGAGCCCATTCCTGGACCTGCATGCTACGTTCTCTCCGCAACGCGCCGCTTCTAAGCATTCTCACCGGGCTGTGCCTGGCCTGCCCGATTGCCTGGGCGGAGACCGGCTTCCTTGTGCTGCACGTCAGGAACGTGCAGCGCCGTCCCATCATCGGCTTGCAGATTCAGGAGAACGGGGACGACGGCGAGGCCAGATCGGCGATCACCGACCAGAACGGGAAGGCGCGCATTCGGCTGGCCCCGCAAACGACGGAGAATAGCTGGGTCTCGCTGCAGATTGTGAAGTCTCCACCTGGCGCGAACTTGATGATGGTCTCACCCTGGGATTACAAGGAGCGGGTTCCGTCGTTCGAGGACGAGGCCAAGAACTTCGTCGAGGTCGTGGTGGTGCAGCGTGGTGAGCGCGCTGCGCTTGAGAGCGGAACGGTTCTGAAGGCGCTCGCCTCGCAAATCAACAAGGCCAACGCGCCCAAGAGCGCCGACAAGCAAGCTGCGCCGCCCGACCCCAAAGCCAATCTGGAAGCTGTAGCCAAGCAATATGGCTATACCTCGGAGGAACTGGACAAGGCGATCCGCGCCTGGGGCGCAACGGCAACGGACCCCTACGACGTAGGAGTAGCCGCCCTGTACGAACGAAGTTATGAAAAAGCCACGGCCAGCCTTCAGGAGTCTCTGCGAGGCAGCAGCGGAACAGAAATTGGCGACATCCCAGAAAGACGTGGCGGACGCCGCATTCTTTCTCGGCTCTTCGCTGTATCAGCAGGGCAAATACAAGGAATCGGCATTGGCATACCAGCGCTGCCTGCAAATCAGGCCCGATGACGCGAAGGTTCTGAACAACACCGCGCTGAGTCTGAAAGAGGCAGGCGACTACGCCGGAGCCGAGCCGCTGTACCGGCGGTCTCTGGCAATACGGGAGAAAGCCTTGGGGCCGGATCACCCGGATGTAGCACTGAGCCTCAACAACCTGGCCATGCTGCTTAAGACGAAAGGCGACTACGCCGGAGCCGAGCCGCTGTACCGGCGGTCTCTGGCAATACGGGAGAAAGCCCTGGGGTCGGATCACCCGGATGTAGCAGTGAGCCTCAACAACCTGGCCATGCTGCTTAAGACGAAAGGCGACTACGCGGCCGCCGAGCCGCTCTACCGACGGGCTCTGGCGATTGATGAAAAAGCGCTAGGCCCGGATCACCCGGATGTAGGAAGAGATCTCAACAACCTGGCCGAGCTGCTCGACGCCAGGGGCGACTACGCCGGAGCCGAGCCGCTCATGCGGCGGGCTCTGGCGATTGATGAAAAAGCGCTGGGGCCGGATCACCCATACGTGGCGACGAACCTCAACAACCTGGCCGAGCTGCTTAGAAAGAAAGGCGACTACGCGGGAGCCGAGCCACTTTACCGGCGATCTCTCGCGATCAGAGAAAAAACTCTGGGGCCCGACCATCCGAGCGTAGCAACGGCCCTCAACAACCTGGCCTTGCTGCTTGAAGCCAAGGGAGATTACGCGGCAGCCGAGCCCCTCTACCGCCAGGCCTTGGCAATACGGGAGAAAGGGCTGGGGCCAGATCACCCTGACGTGGCCAACAGCCTCTTCGGCTTGGCCTGGCTGCTCGAAGCCAAAGGCGACTACGCAGGAGCCGTGCCTCTCGTGCAGCGCGCTGTGGCGATTGACGAGAAAGCGCTGGGGCGGAATCATCCAACAACACGGCTGTACAAAAAGAACTTGGATGACCTTCTCCAGAAATCCGCCCAAGCCGCCGCGCCGAAAGCGAAAAACTGAGCCGTTGTGACTTCGAAGCTCCAGTCCCGCCGCTCGGGACGAAAAAAGAATGCCCATCGATCACCCTTCGTCCCTGCTCATCTCTGGAACTTCATCTCCACCGTCACCTGCACCGGTACAGGCTTTCCGTCCTTCTCCGCCGCGCGAAACTTCCAGGTCTTCACGGTTTCCACCGCGCTTTTCTGGAAGGCCTGCTCATCGCTGCGCAGCACACGGACGGCTTCCACTTTCCCCTTGGCGCTCACGCCGACCAGCATGACCACGGTCCCGTGCGGTTCGGCATCGGCGGGCAGGTCCGGAAACTTCGGATCGGGCGCGCGCATCGCCTTGGGAGGCTTGATGCCGGCTGTAACGCGCTGGTATTGGGCAAAAGTTTGGTCGTCGGAAAAATCAGCAGGTGAAGTTGAGAGAGTCGAGGAGGATTCAGGCCGGGAATTGCCGGTCTGCGCTCCAGCCGTAGCTGTAAGAAATGACAGACAGATCAATGACGCGATCAGCGTGAGAATGCGCATCAAGTTCCCTGAGTCGTGCAAAAGGTATGGCTATCTTAGCTTGGCAAAGGGTCAGAATCGGGGGAATGTGCCGGAAGGTGCGCGTATTGTAAACTGGTAGTACCGGTTCCGAAGCCTTCCGTTTGCCTTGTCGCACGCGGTTTTCCCCAACAGGAAGGACAGTTGTTTTGAGCAAGAGTCTTCGCAATATCGCCATCATCGCCCACGTGGACCACGGAAAGACCACGCTGGTGGACGCCATGCTGAACCAGAGCGGCACTTTTCGCGCCAACGAGACCCACGTCGAGCGGGTGATGGATTCCAACGAACTGGAGCGCGAGCGCGGCATCACCATCCTGGCCAAGAACACGGCCATCTTCTATCACGACATCAAGATCAACATCGTGGACACGCCCGGCCACAGCGACTTCGGCGGCGAAGTGGAGCGCGCGCTGAAGATGGTGGACGGCGTGATGCTGCTGGTGGACGCCAGCGAAGGCCCGCTGCCGCAGACGCGTTACGTGCTGAGCAAGGCGCTGGAAGCCAAGCTGCCGCCGATCCTGGTGATCAACAAGATTGACCGTCCCGATGCGCGCGCGCAGGAAGTGCTCAACGAGGTGTACGACCTGTTCATCGATCTCGACGCCGCCGAAGATCAGCTTGATTTTCCCGTGCTCTACACCAACGCGAAGCTGGGAACGGCCACCACCGATCCGGCCAAGCCGGGCGAGAACCTGCGTCCCTTGTTCGACGCCATCGTGGAGACCATCCCCGTTCCCACCGGCGACAAAGACGGCCCCTTGCAAGTGCTGGTGGCCAATCTGGATTACAGCGACTATCTCGGGCGCCTGGCCATCGCCCGCGTTTTCAACGGCACCCTGCGCACCGGCGAGGACGTCGCCATCGCCAAGCGCGACGGGTCGATGGAGAAGATCAGGATTACCAAGCTGTTCTCCTTCTCCGGGCTGAAACGGACCGATATCGTCGCCACCGAATTGGGTGACATCGTAGCGGTGGCGGGAGTAACCGGCATCAACATCGGCGAAACCATCACCGATATCGAAAACCCCTCTCCGTTGCCGGTCACCACCATCGACGAGCCCACTATCGCCATCCAGTTCATGGTGAACACGTCACCCTTCGCGGGACGCGAGGGACAGTACGTTACCTCGCGCAACCTGCGCGACCGTTTGCAAAAAGAGTTGCTGACCAACGTTTCCCTGCGCGTGGAAGACACCGAGAACACCGACTCGTTCAAGGTGATGGGGCGCGGCGAGTTGCAACTGGCGATCCTGATCGAGATGATGCGGCGCGAGGGCTTCGAGCTGGCCGTGGGCAAGCCGGAAATCGTGACCAAACACGTCGACGGCAAGCTGATGGAGCCGGTGGAGCGGCTGACCATCGACGTTCCCGAATCGTTCGTGGGCGTGGTGATCGAGAAGCTGGGCGCGCGCAAGGCGCAGATGCAGAAGATGCACAATCACGGCTACGGGCGGGTGCGCATGGAATTCGTCATCCCCAGCCGCGGCCTGATCGGCCTGCGCAGCGAGCTGCTCACCGACACCCGCGGCACCATCGTGATGAACTCCCTGTTCGACGGCTACACCGAGTGGCAGGGCGATATCCCACATCGTGTGACCGGGGCCCTGGTGGCCGACCGCGGCGGGCACACTACCGCCTACGCGCTGTGGGGTTTGCAGGAACGCGGCGAGATGTTCGTGGGGCCGGGTGTAGAGGTGTACGAAGGCATGGTAGTGGGCGAGAACTCGCGCGACAACGATCTGGTGGTCAACATCGTGCGCGAGAAAAAGCTGACCAACATGCGCTCGTCGACGGCCGATGACGCCATCCGCCTGGTGCCGTTCAAGAACCTGAACCTGGAACAGGCGATCGAGTTCATTGCGGACGATGAACTGGTCGAAGTGACGCCGAAATCGCTGCGCCTGCGCAAGAAGATCCTGCAGGAGAACCGGCGTCCACGCCGCTACGCCCAACCCGCGGCGGTGGAAGCGCAGTAGGTAACCGCCGCACGCGGGCGTCCTGCTCCCGCCCGGGATGACCTTGTGTCATGTCGGACGGGCGGTCGCGTCTTTGCCGTCCCGAGTTAAGCCACCCCTATTACTTTCCGGCGCATTCCTCGAATCGTTCCCAAGCGCGCAAAAAAACGCTTGCATCGCAAGAGAAACGGCGACACAATGCTCACCGCTACTTTCGTCCAAAGGGAAATCCCTGCATCAGACCGCAGCCAAGAAGGACTGCGGCAACATGCGCATCGACCTGCCAGGTCGCCCGCCTCGGGACCTGATGCATTGGACTCCCCGCCGGCTTTCTACCGCTCGGAAATGGAGAATCGTCGTGAGCCCAAAGCATCATCGGATTCTGGTATTCCGGAGCGGCCTGACCGCGACGGCCGCAGCGCTTGCTGTCGTGTTTGTTCTGACAATTGCCGTGACTCAATCGGCGCAGGCGCAAACGTATAAAGTGATTTACAACTTCACGGGCGGCAAGGATGGAGCTTCCCCGTTGTACGGCCTGACATTTGACCGTGCGGGGAACCTCTATGGAACAGCCGAGTATGGCGGTACCTCCGGTGACGGAACGGTCTTCAAGCTCAAACAATACAACTCCAACTGGATCCTGACGCCGCTGTATAACTTCACGGGCTATGACGGAGCCAATCCTTACGCTGGGATAACGTTTGGACCCGACGGCAGCCTCTTCGGGACGACCAATAGTGGGGGAAGCGGGCAAGGATGCGGCTTTGGCTGCGGCGTAGTGTACAACCTTCAGCCTCCACCGACACGCCCCGCCACACCCTTGAGCCCCTGGAACGAGACCGTCCTCCACCGGTTCTATGAGTTCACCGATGGCGATTACCCTTACAGCCCGGTCGTATTCGATCAGGCGGGAAATATGTACGGCACAACCCTGGTCGGGGGCAATCAATGCTGCAACGGTACGGTTTACGAGCTGCAGCGCTCGGGCGGGAGCTGGACGGAAAGCGTCATCTACAACTTCAATGGAGGGGACAATGACGGACGGCAACCGCATTGCCCCGGTGACGGTTGACAAGTTCGGCAATCTCTACGGTGTCACCATAGGGGGCGGACCCGGCGATTGGGGCACCATCTTCCAGATGACGCCCACCGCCTACGGCTGGAGCGAGAGGCTTCTCTACATTTTCACCAACGGATTGGACGGGCAGGGCCCGAAAGGCGGCCTGATCTTCGATAGTTCCGGCAACATCTTTGGGACCACTACCGTTGGCGGCTCGGGCTTCGGCGGCACCGTCTTCGAGCTGTCGCCTTCCAACGGCGGGTGGACGTTCGCCACCATCTACAGCTTTCCCGGCGGCAATGGCCCCCATGACCGCCTCACGCTGGACGCATCGGGCAGTCTTTACGGCACCACACATGAGGACGGGCTGTACGGATATGGCAACGTTTTCAAGCTGACACCCTCCAACGGCAGTTGGACTTACACCTCGCTGTATGACTTTACCAACGGCAACGATGGGAGAACGCCCTACGGCGGCGTGGTATTCGACGCCAACGGCAATCTCTATGGCACGGCCAACGGCGGCGCGATGAACAACGGTGTCATTTACGAGATCACGCCGTAACCTTAAGGCAGCGGCAATCGACAGTTGACGAGGAGGACCATCATGGCATGTCCAGGACAACATGGGATGCGGATATTCGGTAGCAGCCTGCGGGCGGCGATCGCCGCACTGGCAATTGTGCTCGTGTTTAGCGCATTCCCAACGGCACAGGCGCAAACGTTCAACGTCATCCACGTCTTCGATGGGAACACGGGATCGGTTCCGGAGGCCGGACTGGTCCTGGATCGGGCTGGCAATTTATACGGCACCACGCGTGACGGCGGCGACTTTTACAGCGGCTACCGTTGCCAACTCTATCAACAGAATGGCTGCGGGGTGGCGTTCAAGCTCTCGCGACACGGCTCGGACTGGCTCTTCGCGACCCTGTATAAGTTCCATGGCTCTGACGGCGGTTATCTCGAGGAAGCTGTGACGCTGGGCCCGGACGGCACCATCTATGGTTCCACTGGTTTGGGTGGCCCCTGTACGGAGGGCGCACCCTTCGGTTGCGGCACCATCTTTCACATCACCGCCCCGGTGACCCGGCCAGCCTCGCTGCTGCAGCCGTGGCCGGAGAAGGTGCTCTACAACTTCTACGAAGGCGACGATGGCGGGCCGTATCCCAGCGAGATTGTTTTTGACAGCGCGAGCAACATCTATGGCACCACGGTTGGAGGGACCTACAGTGCAGGCAACATCTTCGAGATGACCCCGTTGGGCAGTGGCTGGACGGAATCCGTTGTCTACAGCTTCCTGGGGGGAACGGATGGGCTGTATCCGCACGGCGTGGTCTTCGATAGTGCGGGCAATCTCTATGGAGCGACCCGGCAGGGTGGCAACTATGACTGCTCACCATACCAGGGATGCGGGACCATCTACGAGCTGACTCCTTCCCCACCGGGCTGGACCAAGACTGTCCTTCACGTCTTTGACCAGAACAGCGAAGGCGGCGGCCCAGGGCACGTCATCCTTGACCAGGCGGGCAATATTTATGGCGCCACTAGGGGCGCCGTGAACCCCGGCATTATTTGGGAGCTGTCCCCTTCCAACGGGAGCTGGACCTTCAACGTGCTGTACCGTTTCACCGGATATAACGACTGGGGACCCGAGGGCCGCCTCACCATGGACACGGCCGGCAACCTCTACGGCGTGTCGTACGGCCATGGCCCCAGCAACTATGGCGAAGTCTTCAAGCTGTCGCCGTCCAACGGGAGCTGGACTTACACCGACCTCTACGACTTCCAGGGGGGAAATGACGGGTGTTCTCCGGAAGGTTTTGTAACCCTTGACGCCAGCGGCAACATCTATGGCACTGCCAGTGGATGTGGTGCGGATAGCGTCGGCACCGTCTGGGAGATTACGCCGTAAGGCAGTGGTCGGGAGGAGCGCCCATGTTGCAGCGATTCGCAAAGTCCATTTTCCACGCAAGCCTGCACGCGGCAGTCACCGCGCTGGTATTTGTGTCTGCGCTGATGTCGGTCGCCGGTCCGGCGCAGGCGCAGACATTCATGGTGATTCACAACTTCAGCGGCGGAGGGGATGGAGATTATCCGGAGGCTGGCCTCGCCATAGATGCCGAAGGAAATCTCTACGGAACGACTGAGGCTGGGGCCGGCACAGTATTCAAGCTGGCTTACAAGGGCTCTGGTTGGGTCTTAGCCACTCTTCACACCTTTGACTACAAGGACGGGGCAGAGCCATTCGCTACTCCCATCCTGGGCCGGGATGGCGTTATCTACGGGACGACAGGTTTCGGCGCAACGAGCGGCACGGTTTACAGCGTCCGGCCGGCGGCGACTCGACCGACTTCGGTATTTGCCCCCTGGACGGAAAACACACTTTACTCCTTCACCGGAGGCAGCGATGGAAGCGATCCCGACGGCGGGCTTGTCTTCGACCAGGCGGGTAATCTTTATGGCACGACGGTCACAGGTGGCTACTTCGGCAACCAGGTTTGCGTGTCTTACAATGGCTGCGGTGTTGTCTACAAGCTGACGTCGACCGGCGGCGGCTGGACCGAGAGTGTTCTGTATGCGTTCACAGGGCCTACAGATGGTGATCTGCCAGAGGGCGGAGTGGCCTTCGATGACGCCGGCAACATCTATGGCACAACCACCGGCGGCGGCGCCGACGCACGCGGCACGATATACGAGTTGACGCCGTCGGGATCGGGTTGGACGGAAACTATCCTGCATAGCTTTCAAGGCGATGATGGATTCCATCCCATCGCGGGACTGATCCGCGATGCCGCCGGCAACTTCTATGGCACCACCCTGGACGGCGGCCTGTATGGAGGAGGTGTTGTTTTCATGCTCACCCCCGCGGGCGGCGGGTGGAACTTCAGCGTGATTTACAACTTCATCGGGTTTACGAACGGCGGCCCCTACGCGCGGCTGGTGATGGACGCCGCCGGCAACCTGTACGGCACAACCGCTGCCGACGGCAAACACCAGTTGGGCTCGGTTTTCAAGCTCACGCCCTCGAATGGAAGTTGGACGTACACCTCACTGCACGACTTTACCGGCGGCAACGACGGCGAATTTCCCTACGGCGGCGTGGTCCTTGACCCCGCCGGTAACCTTTACGGCACAGCGGCGGAGGGCGGTTACAGCGGCAACGGAGTCATCTACGAGATCACGCCGTAAGACACTGGGCAGACATCAGTTGCGAAGTGTATTGGCCAGCACTTCGAAAGGAGCAGGACCCATGCTGCAGAAGTTCTCGAAATCCCATTTCCATGCAATGCTGAGTGCGGTCAACACCGCGCTGGTGTTTGTGTTTGCGCTGATGTTGGTTGCCAGCCCGGCGCATGCCCAGAAGTACAAAGTTCTGCACAACTTCACCAATGGAGGGGACGGAGGAGGTCCCTATGCGGGGTTAACCATTGATAGAGCGGGAAACTTCTACGGCACTGCATCTGGCGGAGGCTCCGCGGGTTGGGGCACTGTCTACAAGATGTCGCACCAGGGCTCCGGCTGGGTCGTACTGCCTCTGTACGGCTTCAAGTCAGGCAATGACGGGGCCAATCCTCTGTCGGCAGTGACCATCGGTCCCGATGGCAGCATCTATGGCCAGACCATTGGCGGGTACGATGGCCGGGGACTGTTTTCAACCTCAAACCTCCGCCTACTCGTCCCCCCACCGTATTGAGCCCCTGGACGGAAACCGTGCTTCACCAATTCACGGGATTCAACGACGGAGATCAACCCGTCTATGGCCCGCTCATTTTCGATCCGGCGGGTAACCTCTATGGCACGACCCAATTCGGCGGTACCGGTAGCTTCGGCATAGTTTACGAGCTGACGCCCTACGGCGATAACTGGACAGAGAGTATCCTCTACAACTTCAGTTTGCCTACAAATGGGCCTCTGTCGGGAGTTGTGAGGGACAGCGCCGGCAATCTCTACGGCACGACCGCCGATGGAGGTGCGGTTTTCGAACTGAGTCCCAGCGGATCGGGCTGGGTGATGACCATTCTGCACACTTTCAACGGCGGGAACGACGGCTCTCTTGCTTATGGTGGTTTGGTGATGGACCCAGTTGGCAACCTCTATGGCGCTTCGTCTGATGGGGGATCGGGGTTCGGTGGCGTGGTTTACGAGTTATCACCCTCCGGCGGTGGCTGGACGTACAAGATTCTCTACAGCCTCTCGGGCAGCCGGGGCCCGTTTGGAAATCTAACCCTGGACGCAGCCGGTAATCTCTACGGCCTGACGATGAGTGACGGAGCCGGTGACGCGGGCATGGTTTTCAAGCTCACGCCCTCCAACGGCTCTTGGACGCTCACCGACCTGCATGATTTCTCCTTCGACACCGCTTACTTCCCGTATGGTGCAGTGACCCTCGATGCCAACGGCAATCTCTTCGGAACGGCGTCAGGGGGTGGGGTGTATGGGCATGGCGTTATCTGGGAGATCACGCCGTAAGACAGTTGTCAGTGGTCAGTTGCCGGTTGTCGAATAAAACATCCCACAACGTGGGACTAGCTGGAAAGCGCGGAATCACAAGGGCAATCTTCCCTCGAATGGAGGGTCATCATGGCGAGCTCAAGACAACATCGGATGCGAGTTTTGAGAAGCAGCCCGGGCGCGACGGCCGCGGCACTGGCGATGGTGTTTGTGTTCACAATTGGCGCAATCCCATCAGCCCAAGCGCAGAAGTACAAGGTGATTCACAATTTCACCGGCGGACAGGAGGCCGGCGCGCTCCCGCGCTCGACTTTGATCATTGATCGGGCTGGCAACCTCTATGGCACCGCCGGCCCTGTCTTCAAGATGACCAACACCGGAGGGGGCTGGGTCTATACCCCGCTGTTCGTCTTCTCGGGCGGTTACGGTGACGGCTCCCTTGCGGCACTTGCCTTTGGTCCCGACGGCAGCCTCTACGGGACGACCGACAGCGGAGGCGACCTGCAGTGCGGCGATGGAGAGGGCTACGGCTGCGGCACGGTCTTCAACTTGAAACCACCGCCGACGCGTCCGCCCGCCTTACTCACTCCGTGGAAGGAGACGGTGCTGCACGCCTTCGCCGGCCGTCCCAGCGATGGCGAAACTCCGTGGACCGGGGCCCTCATCTTCGACCAGGCAGGAAATATTTACGGCACTACTGAATTCGGTGGCAACGCCGGCAATTGGGGCACGGTTTTCAAGCTGACACCCTACGCCGGCGGCTGGACAGAGAGTATCCTCTACAACCTCTCTTACGGCACCAACGGGCCTTATTCCGGCGTGGTGATGGACAGCTCGGGCAATCTATACGGCACCACCGGTGACGGAACGGTGGTGTTCGAGTTGAGCCCCAGTGGGGGCGGCTGGATCTTTGCCGACCTTCATGACTTCACCGGCGGACCAAACGACGGAGGACTGGCCTATGGTGGCCTGGTTTTCGGTCCGGAGGGCAGTCTTTATGGCGCGACAACCATCGGAGGCACACACAACGGTGGCGTGGTTTATGAGTTGACTCCCTCTAACGGCACCTGGACCTATCAAATCATCTACAACTTGCCCAGCGGCGGCCCCTTCGACAGCCTCACCGTGGACGCGGCCGGCAATCTCTACGGCGCCTCCATGGAGGGCGGCAACAACGGCGGCGGCATGGTTTTCAAGCTGAGCCGATCCAATGGGTCGTGGACGCTCACCGACCTGCACGACTTCTCCTTCGACACCGCGTGGTTTCCTGAGGGAGGGGTGACGCTCGACGCCAATGGCAATCTCTTTGGCACGGCAAATCAAGGTGGCGTGTATGGGTGGGGTGTGGTGTGGGAGATCACACCTTAACACTAGTGGTCAGTTGTCAGATCTGGATTCTTGAACCGTCTTTCAGCCTTGAAGGGAGCAGCGCACATGTCGAACCCATCTCAGAAGCTTAGTTCTCGTTTAACCCTGCGCGCGGCAGCGACCGCGCTAGTCATTGTGCTCGCATTGACCGTCGCCACGACGCCAGCGGCGCAGGCCCAGACGTTCAGCGTGATTCACGCCTTCACCGGCGGGACGGACGGCGGCAATCCATTCGCCGGTTTAACCGCGGATCGGGCGGGTAATTTCTACGGCACGACTGCTTACGGCGGCCATACCGGAGGAAATTGCGGCGGTGGGATATGCGGCACGGTGTTCAAAGTGGCGCGAGCAGGCAACGGATGGGTGCTGACTCCGCTCTACGCCTTTCTGGGAGGTAGCGATGGAACAAGCCCCGAGGCCAGGGTAGTATTCGGCCCGGACGGCAGCCTGTATGGCACTACCGCCAACAATACGGTTTTCAATCTAAGACCTCCAGCCACGCGTCCACCCAGCGTGTTCAGCCCCTGGACGAAGAAAACACTTTACGAGTTCTCGGGAGGCAGTGATGGGGTATTCCCCGAAGGCGACCTCACTTTCGATCAAGCGGGCAACGTCTACGGTGGTGTTTTCGCGGGTGGCGGTGGCCCCTGTTACGAGGGCTGCGGGAACATCTACAAGCTTTCGCCCTCGAACGGCGGATGGACGGAAACGACAGTTTACGGCTTTCAAGGGATTCCTGACGGCTCGGGGCCTACCGCCGGCGTGATCTTCGACGGCGAAGGGAATCTCTACGGTACGACCTTCCAGGGCGGCACGTACGGCTACGGCACAGTATTCCGGTTGAGGCCTTCGGGATCCGGTTGGATAGAGGACATTCTCCACAGCTTCCAAAGCAGCGATGGAGGCTTCTACCCTGGGGCTGGCCTGATTTGGGACGGCGCAGGAAATCTCTACGGAAGCACCACCGATGGTCCCGGCAGCAGCGGCGTCATTTTTGAGCTGTCGCCCTCAAACGGCGGCTGGACCTACACCGTGCTGGCTCAAATACCGTCGTCCTATGAGGGAGGCCCAAAAGCTCCACTCATCATGGACCAGGCTGGGAACCTCTACGGCACAATCGACGGATACTGCGAGTACTGTTGGGGTGCGGTTTTCAAGCTCGCGCACGGGAGCGGTGGTTGGACCTTTAGCTCGCTGCATGACTTTACCGGCGGCAGCGACGGAGGCCATCCCTACAGCAACCTGGTGTTCGACGCCAACGGCAATCTCTACGGTACGGCTTCCAACGGCGGCCCCGTAAACAATGAGTGCCAATACCAGAGCTGCGGGATAGTGTTCGAGATCACGCCGTGAAGCAGTAACTTTCTGCTCCCGCCGCGAGGGCAGTCAGAATAGCCTGCGACGGAATACGCCAGCCACTCCAACGACGCCCGAGCCGAAGAGCATGATGCTGCCCGGTTCAGGTGTCGTTCCGCTGCTTGACGTTCCGGTTATGTCGAACGATTCCGAGGGGATCGGCTCGATGGTAGTCGCCTCTGATGGGCAGCCCGGCGAGTGGCAACCTATGCCGCTGTTCTCGTCCCAGTAGAGCGGGTTGCCCTGGGAAGTAGTGGCGTTCTGCAGATTCAGCCAGTAGGTACCGGCATTCAGGCCGACATTCAAGCCGGACACAGTGTCTTTGTGAATATCGTAGCCGTACTGGTTGGTGGAGATAAACGAGTCAACGAGACTGGCGATTCCGCTGCCATACAAGGTTCCACCGTCCGCACCTGAAGTGATTGACCAATCCACGGTCAACGGCTTGTCGCCCGGAAATGTCCAGGTGTAGAAGTCGAAGCCGCCAACTGTGGCATTGCCCGTCAGCGTGAAGGTGTCGGCGACGAAGTAGCCATAGTTAATGGTCCAGGCATCGACTGTGCCGTTGAGCGGGCCGTTTTCATAGAGGACTTGCCCCGATGCTGACGCGACAGCCAGCACCAGACACAGCAAGATCAACGATGCGATTCGCATTTTAGGGGACTCCTTCCCGCTTATGCACCGGAGCCTTGTCCTTCGGCCACTTTCTACATCACGCCTGCTCTGCCGAATGTGCCACTACCTCACGGAAGGGTGAGGTGCCCGCCCTCCGGCGTGTTCTTGCCGCGGCGTTGACCTTGATATTCATAGGTGACCATCAGGTTCTTGTACTGGCCGAGGCTAGGGTCACCACCCATGGTTTCATTGTTTACCTTCATACTAAGGCGATTGTTGCGAATCATGCTTTGCAGGCGACCCGCAACATCCATCCTGTTGTTGCCTGCGCCATAGGAAGCCGAGATGATACGCAGCCCATAGCCGCCACCTCCGGGGCTGCCACCTCCGGGACCGCCCCACCCGCCGCCACCAGAGCCGCCGGCAAACATTTGCGAATTGACCGTTGCTCCTTCCTTGTAGGTGAAGGTGCGTGTCCTGCCGCCACGCTCCTGTCCTACGATGCGCAGGGTCTTGTCCCTGCCAATGGCCGGATCGCAAGCCATGTTGGCATTGTTCACCTTGAAGTTGGGGCCGCTTGCGAGTTGCCGGACCCGGTTGGTCACATCCTGGCGCTGATTGCCCGCGCCATAGTCGGCGCTTTGCACCCAGTAGACTTGCGCTGTGGCGTCAGCGGCGCCCAGCGCGACAAAAATCGCAACTACCAGGGCACTCAATATCGTTGCTTTTGTCATGCGCATGGAATTGTCTCCTCCTAACTGATCTCCATCGCAGGCCTCAGCTCGCGCCCAGGCTTGGTTGCAGCAACAACAGCTCTAGCGGATTCGAATCATGGCAAATGGGATGCTCTTTTTTGAAGAAGTCTTAGAACGCGCGACTATGCGCTATTTCCTGCTCGCCCGCCGGAAAAACTCTGAGCGTACTTCGTGGCTGCCAGGGGAAGAAGTCGTCAGGTGACTAAGCGATTCCGCGATGCCGGTTCGAACGAAAATTGATTTTAAGGCTTTGTGCAAATACGTCTAATCGATTTTATTTCAATGAAAACACCTTTTGGATAATGACCGCTAATTTCACCCTTTTGTGAGCGCGCGAGAGCTAATATGGCGTACTTGGAAGCCGGGCAGAGACCCTGCCAACGTACCCTGGGCCGCGGCAGATCGCGTTGGGGGACGATTTTCGGCCCAAATCTCCAACTCACAACCATCCTCGACTGGTCGCGGGGCATTCTTCAAACTAATCGCTACGGGCGCGGAGTATGTTCCAGCAAACGTTGGAAAAATCCGGCGAGACCTGGCAAGAGCTAATGGAGCTGCAATCCCAGCGGGAAGTCATCGAACGGTGGCTTGCCGTTTGCTCACTGCCGGATGGTCTGCAGCAGTACCTGCAAGCAATGCTGGTCCAAATCGACGATCGACTTCAGGTCCTGGCAAAACAGCTCGGCCCTGCACCAGCGCGAGTGACCGGCAAGACCATCAGCACAACTTCCGCGTAGCGATCCGCAGCGGAAACATCCTACAAGGAGAGAAAAATGGCTTTGAACTTGATCGATCTCGCAAAGGATTATCTTACCCCGGATGTCCTGTCGAAAATGTCAGGCCTGGTCGGGGAATCGCCCGCCGCTACCCAGAAGGCAGTCGGAGCCATCGTCCCCAGCCTGGCCGGCATCGCTTGCAACCAGGCCTCCAGCCCAGGAGGCGCCTCGAAGCTGATGGGACTTCTCAGCAGCAGCGGACTGGATTCCAATGTGCTCAACAATTTCTCTGGAGCTCTGAGTGGAGGAAGTGCGACCGACGGATTGCTGAAGACTGGTTCGAACCTGCTCAACGGATTGCTCGGCGACAAACTCGGCGCGGTGACCAACGTCATCGCTAATTTTGCCGGCATACAGGGTTCTTCGGCCACGAGGCTGCTCGGCCTGGCAGCCCCGTTGTTGTTTGGATTGCTGGGCAAACAGGTGGCGTCTGGAGGAGTGAGTGCCGCGGGCCTGCCGGCCTTATTGTCCAGCCACCGGGATACGATTCTGCAGTTCGCGCCTCCCGGGTTAGCCAATGCCCTGGGCCTGAGCAGCAATTCGAATCTTTGCGGTGCAGCACCTGTAGCGGCCGCTGCTCCTCCGGTTTATGCAGAGAAGAAGGGGTTTCCCATCTGGGGGTGGCTGATTCCGTTGCTGGCGATCATCCTCGGGTTCCTCGGGTGGCGGTCTTGCAATGCCCCGCAAGTACCAAAAATGGCGAGCATCACGCTGCCGTGCGGCACCGTGCTCTCGGTCGAGGAGGGCACGTTCAACTTCAACCTGGCGACCTTCCTGATGAAGGGCTCCGATTCCGACCTGCCCAAGACCTTCGTCTTCGACCACCTGAATTTCGACTCTGCCACCACGCGGCTAACCCCCGAGTCGAACGCGACCGTAACCAATTTGATCGCGATCATGAAGTGCTATCCGACTATGCAAGTTCAGCTGCAAGGACACACTGATAGCACAGGAGACGCGGCGGCGAACAAACAGCTTTCAGTCGACCGCGCCAACGCAATTCGCGACTTGCTGGTTCAGGCTGGCGTGGATACTTCCCGTATCACCACCTCGGGTTTCGGCGCGGACAAACCGATCGCCTCCAACGACACCGAGGAGGGACGCGCCAAGAACCGTCGCACGGAGTTGGTTGTAATCAAGAAATGATGCTTGCGATCCAGACCTCCGAGTGCGAGGCGCTGTGCTACTCGTAGCGCAGCGCTTCCACCGGATCCAGTCGCGGGCCTCAGCCCGCCCGGCCAGGTTTGGTGACCACGGCTCCAGTTGTGCCGTGCGCGCCCCGGCAACGGCGCAACTAGCCAAAGAACCCATTGCGCCGTGCGAAATGCAGGACGATCTTTGGACTGCAGGGCAGCTTTTTGGAATTATGGCAAATGAGACGAGCTTTTGGAAGAAGTATTAGAACGCGCCTGCGCCGTGGGTTCGCGAATTATTTCGCTGGATATTGCTTAAACATCTTCTCCACGGCCGTGTTGACCTGGTTCACCAGCTTCTCTTTCTTGTCGCTGAGTTTCTCTGTAGCCATTCCACGCCACGCGAGTTTCTTCTGGCTGGCATCAATGAGGTCCACCACCAGTTGTCCCTTGTGAACAACGACCGTCGTTGTAGAGCCCGGTACCGCACCCCACATCAGGAAGCTCTGATCGAAAGCAGGAATGCCGCCCATTCCGCTATAGAGGAAATCGGAATAACTCACGCTCATGTCGGAGTCAACGGAGCCGTACATCTGAATGTAAATGTCAGGATTGTTGTCGACCTTGTGCAGTCCGCGTTTTGTGAGCTCTTCCTCGATGGCTCCGGCAATGGCAAGGGCCAGCATGGGACGGGAAACTGCGTCATGTTTGCCCCATGCGAAAGTCTTAAACTGCGAGAAGTCGAGGTTCTTGTTGTACTCGACTTTGATTTTTTGTGCGTGTGCGCTGAGGCACAGAAGACAGATCAACCAAAAGCACAACCCAACTCTCGACCTGATTAGGCCTATCCGCACACTCGGCATGACACTCCTTAGCAAAATCTGAATTGAAACTGGTGAGATCTATGGCTCGGTCCCGCGTACCGATCACTCGTAACGCAGCGCTTCGACCGGATCGAGCCGCGACGGCCTTAACGGCGGGATACATCCCGAAGAACAGGCCGACGCTCATCGCCATCAGCACCGCGGCGACCACCGCCCAGATGGGCACCGAGGTCGGCATCGAGGGAAAGACCAGCGGCAAGCACGCGGCCGCAGCGACGCCCACCAGCACGCCCGCCAGGCCGCCGAGCCCGGTGAGCACAATCGCCTCGGTCAGGAACTGGCGGATCACGTCGCTGCGGCGGGCGCCGATGGCTTTGCGCACTCCGATTTCGTGGGTGCGCTCGGTCACCGACATCAGCATGATGTTCATCACGCCCGACGCCGCCCACCAGCAAGCCGATGGAGCTGACGACGATGGTCATCAAGGCGACCGTGCTCATGATCTGGCGGAAGTTGTCGGCGATGGCCTGCGGCGCTGCTGATGCCGAAGTTGTCCGGCTTGTTGAAGGGAACGTTGCGGCGGCGGCGCAGCAGACCGCGAATTTCGTCCTCGGCAGCGTCCTTATAGCCGGGATAGGCCTCGGCGCCGATGAAGTGCTCGTCGTCGGCGGGATAGTGCTTGCGATAGGAGTTGTACGGCACCTTGACCGTGCGATCGGCGCGTTTCGTCTTTGAAGAGCTGGCCCTTACGCTTCTCCAGCACGCCGATCACCTGGTAGGGAACGCCGTCGACCAGAATGGTCTTGCCGAGCGCGTCGTGCGCGGGAAAGAAGTTCTTGTCGATCTCGTCGCCGATGACGGCCACGTCTTCGCGATGCAGGTCTTCGAAGTCGGTGAAGAACCGGCCCTGGACGACGTGCGCGTTATAGACGTCCTGATACGACGGAGTCGGTGCCGGTGTAGTCGAGGTCGGTGATCTCGTGGTGCCGTAGCGCGCCACTGCGGAGCGAGGCCGCGCTGGTCCGGGTCGAAGCGCGGCAAGATTCCACGGTCACGTTCTTCACGTGCGGGCACTCGGCAAGAATGGCCTTGGCGTCGTCCAGGGTGAGCGGCTTGCGATTGCGCTCCTCGGCGGTCATGCGGCCGGTGCGGATGCCGACATCGAAGCGGAAGATGAACAGCGTGTTGGTGCCGTAGTCTTCCAGGTAGCCCTGGAATGTCGCGGCTGACGCCGACCAGGATGGAGGCGACGAAGATCATGGCGGCCACGCCAATCACGACGCCCAGCACGGTCAGGAACGAGCGCGTCTTGTGCTCGCGCACCGTCTCTAGGGCCATCTGCGAATTTACGCATGCCTAAAAACAGTGCAATCAGTGGCTAGTGGACAGGGTAGGACTGGATCACGACTCGATCCACCGGGGTGCTCACCATGCTATCCACTGATCCTCAAACCCCTAATTCTCGTACCGCAACGCTTCGATCGGGTCCAGCTTGGCCGCCTTCCGCGCTGGATAGACGCCGAAGAACATTCCCACCGCCGAAGAGATACCAATCGCCAGGACCACGGCCAGGATCGGAACTGCCATCGGCACCGGCGTCGCAGTTGCGCACGACACGGCCAGCATCCAGGCAATGAGCACGCCGATGGCGCCGCCGACCAGCGCCATCACCGTGGACTCCACCAGGAACTGCAGCAGAATGTCGCGCCGCTTGGCGCCCAGCGATTTGCGAATGCCGATCTCGCGGGTGCGCTCGGTCACCGAGGCCAGCATGACGTTCATGATCACGACGCCGCCGATCACCAGGAAGATGGACACCAGCCCGACCATGCCCGAAGCCAGCGTGCCGGTCAGGTTTTTCCAGAGGCCCATCAGGCTGTCGCTGGCGAGGACGCCGAAATTGTCTTCGTCGTTGGCTCAGATGACGGCGGGCGCGCATCAGCACTCGAGCTTCTTCCTGGGTGCGGGCCAGCCACTCCGGCTCCGCGCGCCTGGACATTGATGGTCAGCGTGTTGTTGCGTCCGTAAATCTTCAGCCAGGTTTCGATCGGGATGTAGACGAAGTTGTCCTGCGACTGGCCGAAGGTGTTGCCGATTTTCTTGGCGACCCCGACGACCTGGAATTCCTGCCCATCGATGGTAAGGGTCTTGCCCAGAGGATCGGTATTGGCGAAGAGCTTGTCGGCAACGTCGGCGCCGATCATGCAGACCATGTCGCGATGCTGGTTGTCGGTGTCGGTGATGTAGCGGCCGGTGGCGACCTCTTCTACGTCCATGTCGCCGATGTTGGCGGTCACTCCGCGGAGGTCGACGTCTTCCAGATTCTGGCGCTCAGCGCGAACGTTGGCATTGCGCCGCGCTTCCACGCCCACCGCCTTGGGAAGCTTGAGATTGTCGCGCAGCGATTCGTAGTCATCCCAAGTGATGTCGCGATTGCGGCGGTCGCCTTCAGCAGCTCCTTGGTGTCGCTGATGATGGGAAACTTCGTCGACCAGGAAAACATTGGATCCCAGGTTGGCGATGCGCGTGGCGAAGTACTCGTTCATGCCGCTGACCAGCGCGACTACCAGGATCAGCGTGGAGACCGAGAGGATGACGCCCAGCAGCATAAGAAACGAGCGCAGCTTGTGGGCCCGCATGGTCTGCAGCGCGATCAGCGTCGGCTCGCGCAGAAAATGCGTGCGCGCAAGCTTTTCGTTGCGGGCCAGACTACCGCGGCTGATGGTCGACACTTGCAATCTAGAGTTGCCATGTTTCGGCTTGAGCAAGCTTCCGGGACGAAGCGTACATGCTGCTGCGTTCAATTGACGTTGGAACCCTTGGCCTATTCTAGCGCGTTCGAAACGAACTGGGCCGACTGATAGTACGAAATAGCCGCGCCGCGCAAGCCGCATTTGCATTCCGCCGGAATTTATCCCGCGAGACACCTGCCACAAATTCAGCCGTCCCTGGGGCTGGAATCTTAGGACTCGGCTTGAAGGGCAGGCTAAGCCGTCCTTGGAGCTGAGCATAGCATTCTGCCGGAATCGAATCGGTTGAGACGAGGCAATACGGTGTTGAACAGCTCATCTGCGCATGTGGACGCAGAAGCCGTGCCCTCGAGCGCCGCTTAACCCGGATGGCGGGGCTCATTCCACCCGGCTGAGGTGTCTCGCATCGACAGCGGCTGATGCTCGATAATGGCCGCCCGATCAGTTCCAGCTTCTTCCCTTGCGGGCTGAACCGGGCAGGCGATTCAAGCCCCAGTTGTTCAGCTTGAACTGAGACGAGTGCCCAGCACGCCAAAGCCGTACTTCACGCTGCGGCGGAAGTTGATGGACGACGCCTCCTCGAAATACTTGGTCGGGCACGACACCTCGCCGATGCGAAAGCCGAAGTGCACGCACTGCGCCAGCATCTGGTTGTCGAAGACGAAGTCCGGAGAGTTCTCCAGCAGCGGCAACGTGGTCAGCACCTTGCTGCTGAAGGCGCGATAGCCGGTGTGGTATTCGGAGAGCTTCACGCCGCAGGAACAGGTTCTCGAACGCGGTCAGGAAGCGGTTGGAGATGTACTTGTAGAGCGGCATGCCGCCGCGCAGCGCCTGCCCGCCGATAATGCGCGAGCCCAGCACAACGTCGTAAACGTCGTAGGCCACCATGCTGGCCATGGCGGTGATCAGCAGCGGCGTGTACTGATAATCGGGATGGACCATGATGACGACGTCGGCGCCGGCGGCCAGGGCCTCGCGATAGCAGGTCTGCTGGTTGCGGCCGTAGCCGTAGTTGCGGTCGTGCACGAACACCAGCAGGCCCAAGCTTCTTGGCCAGCTCGACCGTCTTGTCTTTGCTGTAGTCGTCCACCAGAATGCGGATGTCGACGAGGTCGGGGATCTCCCGCACCGTCGCTTCCAGCGTGTGCTCCGCGTTGTAGGCGGGCATGACCACGGCGACCCGTTTGCCGTTGATCATCGGATGTCTCTATCGAGCTGCTCCTGCAACCAGCATTCCATGATAACGCGGAGACTATGCATTGGCGCGCGTTCCTCGCCCGATAGAGCCTTCGCCTTCTGCTAATCTGAACAGCTCTCCATGCCTCCTGTCCTTACCGTCGTCGCGGCAATCTGCGCGCTGCTGGCCGCGGCGGGCACGGCCTACTTCGTCATGTGCATCTGGGCGGCGAGGCGCTTCCAGCGCGAGAGCCGCGCGACAGCGGACGCACGTTCACGCCTCCGGTCAGCATTCTGAAATCGCTGAAGGGCCTCGATCCGCATATGTACGCGGCATTCCGCAGCCATTGCCTGCTCGACTATCCGCGAATACGAGGTGCTGTTCGGGGTGCATGATCTCGATGATCCGGCGCTGGCGCTGGTGGAGAAGCTGCGCGAGGAGTTTCCGCACCGGCAACTGCGAGTCGTGCATTGTCCCGAGGTGCTGGGGCTGAACGGCAAAGTCAGCAACCTGGCGCAGATGCTGCCGCAGGCGCGATACGAGCACGTCATCATCAACGACAGCGACATTCTGGTTGCGCGCGACTATCTGCTGCGCGTGCTGGCGCCCTTGGCGCAGCCGGGCGTCGGCATGGTGACAACGCTGTATCGCGGCATCGCGGGCAAGACGCTGGGCTCCAGGCTGGAGGCGCTTGGGCTTAGCACCGACTTTGCCGGCGGCGTGCTGGTTGCACGCGCGCTGGAAGGCGGCATTCGCTTCGGCCTGGGCGCGACCATCGCGACCACCAAGACGGTGCTGCGCGAGATCGGCGGGCTGGAGCCGCTGGTCGATTACCTGGGCGACGACTATGAACTGGGCGCGCGGGTCGCTGCGGCGGGATACAAGGTCGAGTTGGCCGACACGGTGGTGGAGACCGCGCTGCCCGATTACTCCTTCCGCGAATTCTGGGTGCACCAGATGCGCTGGGCTCGCAATGTCAAAGACCGTCGCCCGGCGCAGTACTTTGGCTTGATCGTCACCTTCGCGCTGATCTGGGCCGTGCTCGCGGTGCTGGCCGCTCCTCACGCCTGGTGGACGTGGCTGGTGCTCGGCGTCACGGCGGTTGCGCGGCTGAGCTTCGGCGTTAGTCGTAGGCCGCGGTGTGCTCGAGGATCCGCAGGTGCTGCGCGACCTGTGGCTGGTTCCGCTGCGCGACTTGGTTGCTCTTGGCGATCTGGATCGTCAGCTACGTCGGCAAACAGGTGGAATGGCGCGGCCTGCGGTTCAGGCTGCGCAACGGGAAGTTGGAAAGCAGTTTGAATGGTAGTGGGCTACTTTGAAATCTGGACGAAATCCGAATATATCAGGACACTTTCCGAATTAGCCAACCAACTAAGCCAGCGTCCATCACTAAGTCCGCGAGTTGTTCCGGTCCAATGACGGTCACGCGCGGGTCGTCTGTTTCAGCTTTGCCGGAGTGAAATACGTAGAACATCCGGGCGTGAGGTCCGTCCTGGATCTTGGCAACGTATTCGGCGAGTTCAGCCGAGTCGGTCTTGCACTTAACTTGCACGAACGCTCGCTCGCCGGTGCTCGGCAGGAGCAGGTCAAGGTCGAGCGTCTTCTGGGTCTTGCCGACGATGCCCACTCTCCGCCAACCGCTCGTCGTAAAGACGAGATCAACTAATAACTCAAAATCGCGCGGGCCGAGCAACTTCATCAGGTCGAGCGCAGATGCCTTCATCTCTTTCGAGGCGACGAGGGCGCGCTCTACCTCGGGTGTTTTCTCGCCATTGACCCGACGGATCACGTAATCGCTAACATCTACTTTGCAAGAAGTGCCCTGATACGCTGCTAGCTTCGTCAACGCCCCAGAGAGCCGATCTTTCGTCAGTTGCTCTCCTTCCAGGTCTGTCGATCGCCAACCGCCACGGATGGGTCGCCATACGCCTTTAGCGTCAGGATGCAGCGCTGGTTTGGCTCGGTCGACCATGCCCCAGCACAGACGTTCGCCCATGAAGGTTATCCAGAGCATTGACCCATCGTCTTCGAAAAAGAGTCGCAATTCGTTTGTGAAGCGGGTGGCAGTTCCCTTGTCCTTACCTTCCGCGATGAAGGATTCCGAAAGATCGTTCCATCGGCCAGATTGGCAGAATTCAAAACGATGGCTCTGTGCGCTACCGAAGCCGATACGGATAGTGCCTTTCTCCAAACACTCCTTTTCCCAACTGCCGCCTTCGCCGAGCTTGATGTACCGGACGCGAGTCGGTGTAATTTTCTTTCCAGCAAGAATCGCCTTAGCCATGCACGCAGCCTCGTCTCAAATTAGCACTTCTGGTCAAGAGTAGCCCACCATCAAATTAGTGGACCTATTGGGAAGATAGGCCCAAAAACTAAAAACGGCCGCCGCGAGGGCGACCGTCTGGTCCGACGTTACTCACGTCGAAGCTGTTAGACACATTCTATTCTAGCGGGCGCGAAATTGCGGCATCTGCCCTTCGTTTCTGCGCAATCGCCAGGCCGCGCGGAGTTGGCAGCAGAACCAAATTGATCAGCCCTTCGTCCTGCATTCGCAGCGCGCCTTCCCGCACGATCTTGTAATGAGTAGCGGCATCGTGCATCAGGATCAAGCCGTTGGGATTGACCTGCGACAAAAACCGGCGCACTTCCTTCTCCCGCGGCTCATGATCGCTGTCGCAAAACAATATGTCGATGGTGCCATCCACCGTCATCTCCAGACTCGACTGGTTGCGGCACTCCACCCATTGCCCGACCCCGGAAGCATCAATCCTCTCCTTGGCGGTGGCGAAGACGCGCGGATCGAATTCACAGGTGATGATTTTCCCGAAGCCATTTTGCCTCAGCCCTTCGGCCATGGCGATGGTGCTGACGCCGGTGAAGGTGCCGGTTTCGACGATCAGGTTGGGCTTCATCGCTATTACCAGCGACTTGAGGAACTCCAGCACCTCCACCTCGGCGGTCATGGTGTCGTACATTTTCCAGCGCTCCGGATTCGGGCACTCCGGCGTCGCAGGCGTGTATTCCGGCTGCGTAGCTTCACCCCAGCGCGAGACATGGTCCAAAATGCGATGCTCCTCGCGCACCGCGAAATAACGCCGCAACACGACGGCAATCAGCGCAATGCCGGCCGCGACAGAATAAGCGCGGCGATTTCAGAACCGTCCAGCACGCGAAATCGCCGGCGAATAGATTCCATCCCAAACAACAACGACCCGGTGAGGATGCAGTACTCGCCCGGCCACAATTCCGTTGGGACGCTGCCACTGCGTCGCCCGCCGTCCTTCGTGCCACAGGAACCAGCAGATCAATAGCCCGGCAACAAATTCATAAACTGCTGCGGTGGCAAAACGAGGTATTGGAACTATTTCTTCAGGGTGACCCGATGTCCGCACCAGGAACCAGGCAATCCGCTCAGCGGCATAACCGAGCGCCGCCGCCGGTGCGACTGCGTCCAGCATGACCAGACGCGGGACCTGGTAGCGCCGGGCCGCGAAGAGAACAACCACAAAAGCGACAACCATTCCCGGGAACCACGCGAATACAGGAGACTCGGAGCCCAGATCGAAGGGAGGGTTCAGCCCGAAGCCCGAGGAACTGAAAGGCCACGGCAACCGCAACTCCCGCCACCGCTGCCCACAACACAACCCTGGCAGCGCTGGGTGGGAGGTGCCGGCGACGAAAATCGGCCCGGGCAACGACATAAGCGGCGACGATCGCCAGCAGTATCGGCATCGCCGATTCGACTTGCATTTACGCAGGATCCGCGAACATGGATTTCGCTGCCGGGTGGCGGCTAGTCATGCCCCTGCGGCAGCGTCTGGCCCACCAACTCGAAGTCACGCTGCTCAGGCGTGATTCGTCCTTCGCTGCCGAACTGATAGGTTTCGCCGCGCCAGCGGAAGGTCCGGCCACTGAAGCTCGCGGCCCATACGCCAAACCCAACCAGGTCGCGCAGAGGATACAGCCAGCAAAACCAGAGAGCACGCCGGTCGCGCACAATTCCCCAGCCCACCACCAGCGACAACACGATGCGGTTCAAACACGCGGCCACGAGCAAGCCCAACCCCAGCTCCAACTCCTGGCGGCCGTGCCCCAGCGCGAGCAATAGCGCCAACAATCCGAACGGGACGGCGTAGATGAGGCCCGAGCCCAAATGACCGAGGGGCCGGGAAAAGCGCGTACTCTTCATCCAACGCAGTTGATCGCTGAAGGAGCGCTGCAGAGAACGGCTGGCTAACACGTGTCCAACCTTGTAGTGCGACAGAACCACCTCGTAGCCGGCTTTGGCGACGCGATTCCCCAGCAGGAAATCGTCGGCGCAGAAATCGGCCAGGCTGCGAATACCTCCAGCCGCCTCAAGAGCGTCGCGCCGGACCGCCATCACCGCGCCCATCGCAAACCGCATCCCGCCTTCCATCATGTCCGCCACCATGACGCCGGAGCTCATCTCCACCGACATGCCCAGGGCCTCTAGCTGGGAGCAGAAATCCTCAGCCGGAATGCCCTTGTAGAGACAGGTGACCAGCCCCACCTTCGGGTCGAGCAACGGCGGCACGACGCTGCGCAAGAAGTCAGGGCGCACGAGGACATCGCTGTCGCTGATGACGAAATACGATCCCGTCACCTCGGCAAACATCCTGGTCAGCGAGAAGACTTTTGCGTTTGGCCAGAACGGCTCGCCGGAAACGACGATTCGCGCGGAAATCTGCGGGTACTTGGCGGACAGCTTTTCCACCACCCGCAACGCCGGATCGTCCCAGTTGCGCGCCCCGAAAACAATTTCAAAGTCCGGGTAGTCCTGCTGGAAGAAGCTCTCCAGGTTGCGCTCAAGCTCCCGTTCCATTCCGTAGAGCGGCTTGAGGATGGTCACCGCCGGCAAATTCTGTGCCGGAATCGCCAGCACCCGTTCGCGTGACCTGCCGGACCTCCGCCGGTAACGGCGGGCGCCGGCCAGCACCATGCCGATAAAAATGGTTGATGTGAAAGAACCGAACAAAGCGATCGGCCACAGCAAATGCCGCAGCAGATACCATAAAGAAGTGGAACCCGATAGAACGACCGGGATTAAGGACATAAGAACTATCAATTGTACTTTCTCGAGCCGGGGCTCCGTAACTACAAACCGTAACTCTCGATTCTAATTCACGTGATAGCCGGGAAGGCTGGCTATCTGGCACTTTCCTGTTGCTTCTGTGGCCACGCCCGGTTCACCAGGATCAGCTTCCCGCCGCTGCGGGCCAGTTGGACAGTACCATCCTGTTTGGTGAACGCGGGAACGCTTCCCTCTTCCGTCCACAAAAAAACACGCTGGGGGCCATTCCACAGCGCCTGAAGCGACGCGTCGTTCTCAAAGATGCCCGGCGCGTCGGGGAACAAAGCTCCATAGTACATGTTGCCCTCGTCTCGCGCGTTCACGATGTGGATTGGCAGGCGCAGGTAGAAGTTCAGGGTGGATGCCTCTTCGTAGGGACCGTTGGCCACGATCACGTCGCCGGGCCGGTATTCCTGCTCGATCGCGTCGGCCAGCTTCTTGGAGGAAAGGATAGGAGCGAACCGCACGAGTCCCTGGTGGACCGCAAACAGCACCAGCACCATCATGATGGTCAGCGCCCAGTTCCCCGCCCTCGCGAGGTTGCGCCGCCGGTAAAGCAGATTCAGAAGAGTGCCGGCCAGCAGCGCCAGCGCAAACGTTGTCAGCGGAACCCGGAACAGCCCCAGCGCTCGCGGCGTCAGGTCCAGGACGTGTCCCATCGAGAGCGCGTAGGTGTCTTCGGGAAACTTCTTGAGCAGGTCTGCGAGTTCGCTGTTCTGGGGCACGGTCTTGCTTTGCGACAACAGGAACATCGCCGCCACAAACACCGCCAGGCCGATAACCAGCAGCACTGCCGACCCGATCCTTCCATTGCGGCGCTCTTGGGAATCGGCGGGAGAATCCTCCTCCTCCTCAAGCCAAGCCCCAATCAGCAGCGCCAATCCGGGAAGCGCAGGAACAGCGTAATACTCCTGCCGGGTGGAGAAGCTGAAGAAGACCAGGATGACCGCCGACCAGATCGCGCACAGCAGCATCGCCCGCTGCCGACCATTTATCCCGCTGCGCCACTGGCTCCGGCGGTGCGGGACTCGCGCCAGCGCCTGCAATACGAACGCCGACCAGGGAAACAGCCAGACCAGCATCAGTCCCCAGAAGATTGCCAACGGCACGGTGTCGTAGTCGTGCGGAATTCGCTTGCCCAGGTAACGCAAAAATTGTTCGTTGATGAAGTAGAACCACCAGAAACCGCGCCACTGTCCGACCGGAGGATTCTTGATGGCCACCGCAATGTGCCAGGGTGCGGCGATCGCCAGGAAAACCAGCGCGCTCGATAGCAGCCGCATGCGCAGCAAGCGCTTGAGGTTTCCGGTCAGCAACAAATACAGCCCGATGATGGCTGCGGGAAATACCAGTCCGATCAGCCCTTTGGTAAGCACATTCAGAGCGGCCGTAGCTGCCAGTCCCCAGCACGAGGCGATGGACGGAGTGTCCTCCTCCAAGGTGCGCAGGAAAAAGTCGAATCCCAGCGTGAGCCAAAGGCCCACCAGTATGTCCGGAATAATGAAGCGGGTGAAGAGATAGGGGCCAATCGAGGCGGTCAGGACCACCGCGGCCCAGAATCCGGCACGCGCGCCCAGCGTCCGTTTGCCCAGCGAGTAAGTCGCCAGCAGCAGCGCAAGCACGCCGAGTACGAGCGGAATTCGCGCCGCCCAATCTTCTGGGCCGAACAGCGTGAAGCTGGTCGCCATCCCCCAATACATCAGCGGGGCCTTCTCGAAATAGCGAACGCCGTCGAGGTAGAGCGTGGTCCAGTCGTGGCGGACGGTCAGTTCGCGAGCAGCTTCGGCATGGGCGGAGTCGGCATCATCCAGCAGCGGGGGAGTGAACAGCCCGGGTATGTAAATCACCGCCCAAAGCAGCACAATCCAAATCCAGCGCCGTCGCGGCGATGCCGGATTAGTGGAGATGCTGTAAGGAGCGGAACCCACGATTGCTGGAGTGGCAGTAGGAGAACTCATGCTTCGATCAACAGAGCTTGATTATATGGGAGCGGGCTGGGCCTCGATAACGAGCGCCGTAGGCGCGGAACAAGATAGACCAGCGCTTCAGCGCTGGGTCAGCGTACCAAATCAATCTGAGTCCCTCCAGCCTGGATTATTCATGAGATTTCGCGCTTTGAAGGGGCACGGCTTCAGCCGTGCCGTAAAGCTGCTGTCATTATGCTGGCTTTAGCCACCGAGGGACTTCGGTCTTGAGACGAAGTGCGAGTTCCCTCGGGGGCTGAAGCCCACCACTCCACCCACGCGTAACGGCACGGCTGAAGCCGTGGCCTTTCAAAACCTGCCGTCTTCTAGGTGCCGAAACAGGTGAATAATCCACGCGTAGGGGCGGCACCGGTTCCCACGCACGCACCTTGGTCCAGCGTTGCTTAGTTTTCCACGTCGGCGAATTTCTTCTCTTCTGCGGCCATATGCAACCGCATCAGACGGGTCAGGTCCTTGCCGTCTGCCTTGAGCTCGGCCACGGCGGCTTCCAGATCGCGATTCTCAGACAGGTGCTCGAGGCGTTGGCGGAAGCCCTCCAGCCGGGACCTCATCTCGTGATGCTGGCGCTTCATTTCGCGCGCGAACGACGCCAGCTCCGGACTCATCTGGGCAATCGTCTCCAGCACCGTCGTCTCCTCGTGAGCATAGTGTTTGGGGAGCCACTCGGCCACCCACTTGCCTCCGCTCGCCACCTGGTTCGCTGTCGCCAGGTCGGTGAAGACTTCCGCGTAGCAGACGATCTGGTCAAGCGCCTCATCGAGCCGGTTCAACTGCGCCAGCAACTCGGCGTGCTCCTGATGAATGCTCAACGTTTCCTGGTGGAACTTCGGGTCCAGGCTTGCCATGTCGCACCTCGCCATGATGATCTTCGCTGCCCAGTGCCGCCGCGGCAATGACCGGCATCACGTACCGACGTGACAAAAAAGCGAGGCCTCATGGCCTCAAGCTATAAAAGCATTACCTCTGGGGTTAAAGCCCAGCGTTTATCGCGCCCGCAGCGGCACGGCTGAAAGCCGTGCCCTTTCAAAAAGATTGGGGAAAGTTGTTTCCTACTTCTTGCCCTGCACCGCCGCCAGGCATTGCCCATACAGGTCCAGAAGATGGCGGGCGTAATCCTCGGGCTTGGAAACCGTTCCGCCCTGGAAGCCTGCGCCCGGAGCGCCCGTCTTTCCATACCCGGTCATCCCGGCGATGAACTTCATCATGTCGAGCGCGATGTCTTCGTTGCGCCGCATGCCCGTACCCGTGCCGCTCGGTTCTTCCATGATTGCCGACCTCCCCATCCTGGCGCGAGCGCCGACGAAAAAATGATAGCAGAGGGCGGAGCTTCAGACCTCGACGGCCACGTGGCACACCCGGCCGACGATGTAGTCGGAATAGCTTCGCGCCCGCTCGATGCGGACCACTCGACAGGAAACTGCGAGTTGCGCGGCTGCAGCACCAGATGATCTCCGGCCAGCGAGACCGAACCGATGGCGCAGCCCCCGCTGATCCGCACGGCGTAGAGGTTCGGCTGAAGCCGCCGGTAGGGCTCCAGCGAGTTGTAGTGGCGATCAATCAGGACGATGGCGCTCACCCGGGTGCGCGGACCACCGCGCGGGCGGCGCTCGGACTGAGCCGGATCAGCACGAAGCGGAGCCAGTCGCTGCGGTTGCCGAGTCGTTCGGCCTCAGACGGCGCAGAAAACTCGTGCTGAACCTGATGGTCTCCCCACCTGCTGGGGCGCAAAGCGCGCCAGGCGAGCGGCACGTTCGGCTGAAACCACGACCACGTTCTCCGCTCCTGCGCTGCATCGGGGAAGACCGCGCGCCGCTGGATGTCCTCGGGTCGACCAGATCGAGCACGCCGATGCGCAGGGCCTCCAGCAGCCGGTCCATGGCTTCCAGGCTTAAACCGCGGCGCGAGTTGAGGAAATTGGAAAGGTGGCCCTGCTGAAAACCGGCTTTGCGGGACAACCGGCCCCGGTCATTTCCCCGCGATCGATCCGGGCCCGGATGTGGGTGCGCAGACTGTCCTGCAAGTGTCGAAGTCTCATGTCAAGTGTATTTCTAAAAGCTATACATGCACTTTCGTAATATTCCTATAGCAATAAAAGTATTGACTCCTTGGGTTCCTCCGTGCATAGTCGAGAGTGTCGCCCGGTTCTGGTGGTTCTGGCCGAGGAAAAGAACAATGATGGACGACACCGAACCGACCGTTGACGAACGAACTTTCACCGAGTTTCGCCGCAAGATCAGGGAGGCTGAAGTGCTCTCGGCCGCCACCGAAAAGCTCCTGCGCAGCCTGCGATTCTCGGGGCGGCTCAGCGTAGTCGTGAAGAACGGGTGCATTTTGAAGTCCGGATACGAAGAGGGGTATTTCACCCGCCGACAGGAAGAGCGGATGGTCCCTTAAAATCCAGACGGCCAAAGCGGGGCGTCGCGGTTTTCACTCGCACTTATAGATGTTCGTCGCCGCGCCTTGGGCTACCGTTCCCGTTCTGCACGAAAACTAAATAACCAGCAGCAGGTCATCGTAACTGAAACGAGCCCTGCGAACCGGTCCGCGATTATCCAGGGGCCTGTCGCAGGGCTTTCGTTTTTCAGACAACATAAAGGGGGATGGACATGAAGGCAATCAAATACGAATTGAAATATTGCGAGCGGTGCGGTTCGCTGCGGCTGCGGCCCACCGACTCCGGGGAAACCTATTGCGGGCCGTGTGGCCGGGTACTGGGGAAATTCTCGCATGTGGGTAAGGCCCTGCCGCCCGAACCAGCGGTCCCGCCGCCGCTCCCCGGCGTCGTCGAAGCCGGCGCGCTGGCACGGATGGCGTTCTGGAGGCTGCCATGAGCTCCCGCCGGCGCTTGCCACGAAGAGCAGCTTCACTTTTCCCCGAAAGCGATTGTGCGGCAGGGGAGCCCGAGGAGATCGATCCCCGGCCGGAGATGATCTGCTTCCGTGGACAGACGCTCGCGCTGGTGCGGCATTTCTTCGAGCTTTCCTGCCAGGTAGGCCGGTTGCCGTCGCTGCTGGGGGGGAGTTGTTCCGCGCCAAAGTCTCGCATCACGCCATTCCCAGCTTCGAGGAACAGGCCGTCTTCGTTCGCGACATGGAGCTCTGTCTGGCCCTGAGCGAAGAACATGCTGAGATGATCACCCTCGTCGGGCTGTATGACCTCAGCCGCGATGACATCGCCGACATGTTCCACCACAGCCGGGCTTGGGTCACGTTTCGCATCTCCGAAGCCGTGGACTCGCTCAGCGAAATTTTTCTCAAAGCCGGACTGCTGGACGAAAACCGTCCCGATCGCCGCCAGCGACAAGTGACCGGAGCGGCAGGCAAGAGACCTTGTAACTCCGTCGCGCTGGAAGCCGTTTCCGAGGGCTCCGCAACCGGCACCGATGGGAATGAAAGGAGTTGATTTATGGCCTTAGAGTTATGTCATCACATTCTGGAGAGTGGCAAACTCTGCCGGTGCCCTGCGTTACGCGGGCGCCTGTACTGCTATTCCCATAATCGCCAGCTAAAACGCCAAATGCGGATGGCACGTTCACGGGCAAGAATGGAGCAGCTTCGCGCAAAAGAGCGGGAGGAAGTCGTTAAGATTCTATATTTTACGAATAAGTCACTTGATTTGAATATTTTACGTGTTCCCGATTCCGCAAACGACATGTTTTCAATATTTTGCGATTTTGTAGGGGGAGGGGGGCGGAGTGACTGAGCGGTAATAGACTGCGAAGGAGCAGGCTCTGACGGCAATCCGAAGGGGGCTGAAGTCCCGTAACCTTAGCAGGGCTTGACGCGAGAAGGGCGGCCCTTCGGGTGGCAGAACTGCTCTTGCGGGATGGGGTTGCAGAGTGTAACTTTCCCTGCACTTGCTGGTCTTATCCCCAGCCATAGTGTCGAGGTGAAAGATGTACGACGATCGTCTTGAGGATCAACCGCCTGCCAGCGAGGACACTCAGGGGCAGGAAGCCCCTGGGCCCGGCCTGAGGCGCAGCCAGCGGAAGGCACCGCCAAGCAAGAACCGGCCACCCAGTTGATGCGACGCGTTGGTCCCGCGGGTGAACCAGTGCGCAGCGTCACTCCCTCCGAACGGGGCAGGATGAATCGGCGCGAACTGCTGAAGCTGGTGCCGGTGATCGCCGTCGGCGCATTCGCCATTCCCGACTGCGCGAGCCGATTCTCAGGGATGGCCTTGCCCTCAGCGATTGGGCTTCGGGCAAGCTTTTCGGACGCCATCGCCTGGCGCAAACCTTCAGCGACAGCGAGGTGCGCCTTTCGAGAGCTTTCCCTACAACTTCTACGACGTCGCCGATCCCGGAGTGGACCTGGAAGGTGGACACTCACGGTCGAGGGGCTGGTGCAGCGCCCGGGAGACTACAAGCTGGAGCAAATCCAGGCGCTTCCAAAAGTCGTGCAGAATACGCGCCACGTGTGTGTTGAAGGCTGGGACGTGATCGGCAACTTCGGCGGAACGCGCGGCTCCGACTTGCTGCGCTGGCTCGGCGCCGACACCAGCGCGCGCTTTCTCGAAGCCCGTGCGTGGACGGGTACTACGAGTCCATCGATATGGCGACGGTGCTGCATCCCCAGACGCTGTTCTGCTACGAGATGTACGGCAAGCCGCTCGACCGCGGACACGGCGCGCCCCTGCGCCTGCAGATGCCCACCAAGACTGGGTACAAGCAGGCCAAATACTTGGACACCATTCGCGTGACCAACGTTTTGTCAGGCGGACAAGCGCGGCTACTGGGAAGACCAGGGCTATAGCTGGTACGGCGGACTGTGAGGACGAACATGGCGACGGCTGCAATCAAGCAGAAACCCGCGGAAACGAGTCACCACAGTGGCCTACGAGCATCCCTGGGTGGTGCGCATGGCGCACTGGCTGAACGCGGTCGCGGTGTTGGTCATGATCACCAGCGGACTGCGCATCTTCCGCGCCTTCCCCAGCTTCGGGCCGAAGATCCCGCAGAAAACCTGTCCCTCCCCAGCCACTCACCCTGGGCGGCTGGCTGGGCGGTGCGCTGCAATGGCACTTCACCTTCATGTGGATTTTCGTCGGCAGCGGGCTGATGTACGTGATCTATCAGATCGTCACCGGCCACTGGCGCCAAGTGCTGTTCATGCCGCGCGACATCAAGGGCGTGTGGCCGATGGCGCGTCATTATTTCTTCTTCGGCCCGAAACCCGCGGTGGACGCGGCCTACAACCCACTGCAAAAGCTGGCTTACACTTCGACGATTTTCTTCGGCGTGATGTCCACGCTCACCGGAATGGTGATCTACAAGCCCGCCCAATTCTGGTGGCTGAGCTGGCCGATGGGCGGCTACCATCTGGCGCGCATCTGGCATTTTTTCGCGATGTGGGATTTGTCGCCTTCATCCCCGGCCATTTCCTCATGGCTGCTCCACGGCTGGAACAATTTCTATTCGATGATCACCGGATGGAAGCGCGAGCCGGAATATCTGGGGTGAAGAAGTGTATGGACTCTGCGGGATTCCGGTTCGGAGTTTCCTGTCAGCTGGACGCCGACTTGTACCATTTCTCGGCAATCGAGATGCGCAGCAAAACTCGCTGCTCCCCGGCACACAAAGGCGCTAACGGTCCGAATTTGGATGTTGAGGCTCGATCAACGCGCTCGGGCTCCACGGTTTCCAGAGGCTGCACGTAACCGTGCCCTTGGTTTTTCCGGCCACGTACTTGAGTTCAAGTCCGCCGGAGGCGTCGTCAGTCTGCAAGATACGTGCGCCATTATTTTCCAGTTGCGACACCAGGTTTTCACGTAGCGCGGAGACCAGATGCGCGCGCTCATCGGCCGGAATAACGAACACGGCCTCGATATGCTTTTCGTGGTTGGCAACCCCGCGTCCGGCGCTGGAAGTTGTCCCGGCTTGCTGTTGTCCACCGCGCTGAGTATTAACGAAAGGCTTCATCGCCTCGTCTGGGGTGTAGGTGGACCGGACTTTCGGTCTCTGGCGTCGGATAAGTCAGAGCGTAATGACGAACCAGCCCCACTGCGGAAGCAGCCAACAACACGCACTCCCAGAAGAGGTATCCGCTTGGCAATAGCGCCCTTCATACACGTCAGATTACTCGCGGCATTGCCCCCATGCAAGATTCAACGATGCGCCGCAGTCATCGAGTTGATGGTCGCAATCAGCGCTCTGGTGATCGGCACATCCATGCCGTAACGCTTACCCAGGCGCACAATGGGGCCGCCGATGGAATCCAATTCGAGCGGGCGCTTGGCCGCCACATCCTTCTGCATCGAGCTGCGCATGGTCGGCGGCATGCGGGTCGCAGAGAATGCAAGCAGTTTGGGGACATCAACTTCGCCGCCGTCCGCTTTTGCGACCCGCAGGCCTCGGCGATGGCTGTATCGAGTTTGTGTTTCCACTTAGCGTCGGCGGAGATTTCGCCGGCGTTCTTGCCTGATGCAGAGGTCACCATCGCGTAGGGCCCGAGGAAACAGAGTTGCTCCAAAGCAGCGTCTGCTCATTGGGGATGAACAGACAGGTGAAACCAATTTCACGCAATCACTCAACGATGGCCCCCAATGCGGCTTCGCCGCTGGTGGCAATGGCCAGACGGATGAACGGGGAGCGCTGAATGAAGCGGCCCGGAGCCAGCCGCTCCGCTTCCACCGAGATGGTGGCTGGAACCACGGCATCGTGGCCGAAGCGCGCGCGAAGCAGCGCGACATGGTCCACGCCGTTCAGCAGAGGAACCACCATCCTGGGCGTGCCTTCAACCAGTTCGAGCGAGGCCTGCAGGTGAAAGGTCTTGGTGGCAATCCAGAGCACGTCAACCGGCTCTGTCAGTTTGGCGACGGCCCACGCCGGACACGTGATCGTGCCTGTAGGACGTTCCAGCGACAGCTCTTTGGGATAGCCGGACAAACTTCCGGGCCGAACAGATGGTGATGTCGCTCACCGAAGATCACAGCGCTGTGCCGATGAGTCCGCCCACTCCGCCAATTCCCAGAATTGCATGCTTCATGACATCGCTCCCCGGAGGAATTATCGCTGACGACCTTATGGCTGGTAAGCAATGGCAGTGCGCCCAGGATCTTCCCGCTGGCTGGGGCGTGGGGAAGAGGACTGCAACCTTAAGTGCAGACGTATTCCACCCGGCATGTTGAGTGACATCAACGCTCGTGTCAAACGTCCCGTTGGTCGCGCTTCCCAGATCTTTAAGCTGCCGAACAGACCGCGGCGTGGTGCAGAGTGCGGCCTCCCGTTCTCTCCGGCGCCAACCGTGGTTGCCAGTCCGTCTTCGGTGACGGCCAGCAACACGCGAGTGCGCTCGGTGGTTGGGGTCTGCACCGCGATATGGAGACGGGTCTTCGCGTCCCCAATTCAGCGAGAACGTGCGCCACTGGGTTTCGCTGCCGCCGGGCAATATTCGCCTTTAACTTCGCCGGCATCGTTCCCGACCAACTGCACCTGGCCGTCAATCACCATCTGCGGCGTGTTAAACCGACGCGAGGTGGAGGCGCTTGGCATAGTCGCTCTGACGCTGGCTAAATTCCGAAGAGGAGAAGCGGTGGGTTAGATCCGATGTAGTTCCAATAGTCAACGTGTTCGCCCAAGAGGATCAGGTCTCCACCGCTGTGCTGGTTCATTGCTCAACTGCACGAGGAACACATCGGGGGCAGGCAACTGGAACATGCTTCAGAGGTGAAGAGTTCAACCACCACGGGGTTTTGCGCCCCATACCGAGGCAGACTACAAAGCGCGCGCGGTCAAAATGCCAAGCACGAGAAAGGCTTTTTTCATGGTGCTCGATAAGACGCTGGGGCCCGCCATTTGGTTTCAGGCGACGCCTGACGCAACTCCGCATTCCAGTTTTCTGGTTCAGGACAATGCACTTACGGGGCTTTTGGCTGCGGCCGATCGGTTGGGATTCTGCAACGCAAGAAAGCTACATCCAGATGGGCTGTAACCTCTCGTACTTCTCTTGAGCTTCTCAAGGATATGACGTGAAGCTCGGACGCCGAGTCCGAGGGAGGATGGTTATGTCGAGTTCTCGTAGCAAAATCTTTAGCGGTCTCGTTCTTGTTGCTCTTAGCGCTGGTCGCCGTGTCGGTGCGGGTACAGCACGAGCGGTCGTAGCGCTGTCGCTTTCCCCAATCCGACCGTGGATGAGAAGGTGTCCGGCAAGGGTGGACAGGAAACAGTCGTCCTCGCGGGTGGTTGCTTCTGGGGCGTGCAGGCGGTGTTTCAGCACGTGAAAGGCGTCATCACCGCCACCTCGGGTCATTGGGGAGGTTCGGCGAAAGCGGCTGAATACGAGGTCGTCAGCACCGGAACCACCGGCCACGCCGAGTCCGTGAAGATCGTTTACGACCCGTCGCAGATCACCTATGGACAGCTGCTCAAGATTTTCTTCTCCGTGGCGCACAATCCGACGGAGTTAAACCCGTCAGGGGCCGGACGAAGGCACCCAGTATCGTTCTGTGATCTTCTACGGCAACGACAAACAGAAGAGCATCGCTCAGGCGTACATTGCGCAACTGGGCGACAGGCGAAGGTGTTTCCCAGCCCGATCGTGACGCAGGTGGTCGCGCTGAAGGCCTTTTACCCTGCGGAGGCCTATCACCAGAATTACGCTACGCTTCATCCCAACAACCCTTACATCGTGTACAACGATTTGCCGAAAGTGGCGAACTTGCGCGAACAGTTACCCAACATCTATCGGGCCTCGATCAGCGGAAACTATCGAAAGTCGTCTCGCTTTGGTGACATCCTCTTTGAAAGGGCACGGCTTCACGCCGTGCCGCTGAGAAAGACGGTAAAATAAGCGGGCTTTTCAGGCCCCTGAGGGAAAACTAATCGCGCTTCGTTGCAAAGACCGAGGTACCTCAGCGTTTATCCGCTGGGTTTCATAGAACTACTCTTAACGCTGGGCTGAAGGCCAGCTCTACCCGGGATTGGAGTTTTTCAGCAGTCTCTAAAGCCGTGCCCTTTCAAATCGCATTTATGCGACCACTTCTACGAAGAGTCGAAACTTGGAACCGGTGGTGTCATCTATATGAGTGATCGTCGAAATTTTCTGAAAACATCATTTTTAAGCCTCTGTGGAGCGGCGTTTATGAGCCATTGATTGTACGAAGCCGAAGCTGCACCTGCGGTGACTACGTTGAGGTCGTCGAATTCAAAGACTAGGGTGAAAAGATCGGACCCAAGCGGGTGAACAAGGTAGTGAAGACCGACGCCGAATGGCGCGCCCAACTCACCCCGATCAGTTTCAAGTGGCCCGGAAGAAGGGGACCCAAAGCGCCTTCACCGGCCAATACTGGACCTGCACGCCAAGGGATTTTCCGCTGCGTCTGCTGCAAGAACGCGTTGTTCAGTTCGACAACCAAGTTCGATTCCGGCACCGGCTGGCCGAGCTTTTGGGCCCCTATCGCGAAGGAGAACGTGAAGGTGGACAAGGACAACAGCCTGGGCATGACGCGTCCGAGGTACTGTGCGCCGAATGCGATGCCCACCTGGGACACGTTTCGACGATGGTCCCAAGCCGACAGGGTTGCGTTATTGTATGACTCGGTGTCGCTGGAGTTCGTGAGAATAACTGTCTTCAACGCCTGGAGTCCGAGCTTCCAAAGGCTTCGACTCCAGGACTTCCTGCCGCGACCAGATATT
>CAWJIW010000023.1:0-440000 GCA_963843005.1 uncultured Acidobacteriaceae bacterium
GCGATCAGACAAACGGCCGGACCGCTGATCTCCGCGGCCGTTTTCGTGACGTCTTACGGCCCTATCGGACATCGGCGGCACCTCGTCGGGCTAAGGGCCTCCGGAATTGAGAGACCGATGTTTGAGAGTCCGTAAGGATCGAGGAGAGTGTGAAGCAGGCGCTGGGTGCGATTTACTCGGAGTTGACGCCGTGGCCGAAGCTGGTGGCGGTATCGTGAAATCAAAAAATTTGGTACGCTTTGGTTTGGTGGGTGTTTTGGCTGGTCTGCAAGTGATTGTCCCACAGGGACTGGGCGCTTAACTCAGCGGTAGAGTGCCATCTTCACACGGTGGAAGTCACAGGTTCGAATCCTGTAGCGCCCACCATATTTCCCAGGGCTTACGGGGAATCTGCCCGAAAAGGATACCGGTCCACAAAGTTCATTGAATCATCTCCGAGGCCAGTCCCAGTTCTTTCAGGAATGCGCCCTGCGCGGCCCGTGTTTCATCCCCAGCGCCCTGGGTGTAGAGGTCGAGCGTCGTCTGGATGGGACAGCTCCGAGCCGTGGCTGAGCAAGATCGAAAGCTTTTCGGAGAGCTCGCTCTGGCCGCTCGTAGATCAGATTCCCCCCGAATGGTACGACTCTGCCGTGGACGAACTTGATCGGTTGCTGACCAAATTGCTGGAGCGCCGCGCTCGGGTGCGCGAGCTGATTCTGTCATTCAAGAATTCATCGCGGAGCCCGTTCCCGAACTGGCGCGACGTAAGCTCGGCTGCAGCTGCAACCCCGCTTTTGCTCAGGAGGACAACGACAGGACGTTTCCGTGTCCCCGACAACAGGCAGGAAATCTAATTCACAGCTCCCACAGCCCGTTTTGGCCAGTGTACGAGTCGCCGACTTATCGTCCAGGTGAAATCCCGGTCTCCCCGGGAAGAAGCACGATGACCTTACGTCCCGAGCCACTCCAATCGTCGAGGTTTCCAGCCGAGAACCCGCGTCGCCTTCGCGTTCGAGGCCCCACTCAGCTTCGTGGCGTAATACACTGCATCTTCCCCTGCAATCGCTGCCACTTCCGCCTCACTCATATGCGCGGGCTCGGGAGCGCCCACAAACTTCGCAAATGCCGGCAGCCAGACGGCCTGCGGCGATGGGTCGTCATCCACCAGGTTGTACACGCCCGGCTCCGCCGTTAGCAACGCTACGGTTGCAGTCGCCGCATCGTCAATGTGCACAAACGACGACACTCCCTGGCCCATGCCGACCACCGGATTCTGTTGCCGCATTACCATGTTTGCCGCCGCCTCGCCGGGGTGATACCACGTCTTCGGCCCGTAAAAGAATCCATATCTCAATGCCACGCCCTCAATTGCATTGGAACTGAACAGCCGCGCCTCTAGTTCCGTATATGTCCGCGCACTGGCCGCGATACCCGGGCTCGCATTTACATCCAAGGGAGATGATTCATCCGCCAGCGTTCCTTCCGCTGCTTTCAGAAAGAATCCGCTCGATTGCTGTAGATACCGCCGGACACCGCTTGCAATTGCCGCGCGGAACCGATTTCCTCCGCCCTCAATCCTCAGCTTCCGATCGCCGGCCGCATACTTCGGCATATCGCTTTGTTCCTTCGGCAGCGACGTCAGCTCATCGATGACCACTTCCGCCTTTGACCGCCGCAGCGCCGCCTCAACCCCCGCCGCATCGAAGGCGTTCACGATCGCTGCCTCGACTCCCTGGCGCTCCAGGTTCTTTGCCCGCGCCTCGCTGCTTGTCACACCTACCACAGAGTGCCCCTGCTTCAACAACTCCGTTACTAGCGGTTCGCCGATTGCCCCGCTCGCTCCTGCCACAAAGACACGCATCATCCGCTCCCTTCGACCCCAATTTAACAACGAAACGTCCTATGAAAATCTTACGAACATGAGCAGACTCCTTCGACAGTTTCTTGATTTTTCCGTAGAGAGCGCGCGAGCTCCCGGTCGTCTTTCGCCCGTCCGCAATATCGGCGACGCGCTCGCAAGAACTCACCATCGCCGGGTGCCACCAAAAACTCACTCCCTGACGGAAAAGCGCGCTTGCCAGTGTAAATCTGCGACAGTCGCCCATCGGATCTGTCGGCCAATCTCCTGGTGGTGGCCGAGGGGATCCACGACACGGCTTGTCGATGTGCTTACACGTGACCAACAAGCGGTGGCGCTGGCTCGGATTCAAATTGGTGTGGTGCTCGTGCAATTCTCGCTGTTCCCATCGATTTGATCGAACGCGCCATTGTCGACACTCTTGCGGACGCTGCGTCAGCCTTGCAGTATCGTTGGAACCACGCGCAAAGTCGGCTCGTGCGGAGACCCAGGTTTCACGCCGGCAAACGGGTGAAGTTACGCCAGCGTGCCGGCGTGTTCCACCACGACATTTTCGCGAACCACCAGCCGGCCGGTCGCCATCTCAAGCACTCGTGGCATGACCCGTTCCACGTGCTCGCCCAAGTCAACAAAGATGACCACCACCGGCAGATTTCGGGCGGCATCGACCAGGTGCGCCTGGTGCACCGCGTCGCGCCCCAGAAATCCCGCCACCGCATGGAGGGCTACCGCTCCTGCGACGCTTTCCTCCCGTAGCATCCGCAACAGTTCGAGGTACAAAGGGGCGTGATGCCATGTGTCAGCCTCATTCAGATAAACCGTGACTTGCACTGCCGTGTTCATCGTGTCCCTCTTCCTCACACGCTTCTGACCAGCACAGCGCCGCCAACCACCGCTGCCAGGCACAGTAGATTGCTGAGAATGATGTTGAGTGCGAATCCGCCCCACTGTCCTCGCTCCAGCAAAGCAAATGTCTCGAATGCATAACTGGAAAACGTGGTGTAGGAACCACAGAACCCAATCGCGAACAGCAGCCGGTAGCGGGGATTGACGATGGCCCGTTCGGTTGACCAGACCATGAATGCGCCCAGCAGGAAACTTCCCGAGATGTTAATCAGCAACGTGCTGTACGGGAACAGGGAAACCGACGTTTTCGCGACCGCGGAGGCAATAAGGTAACGAAGGTTGGCGCCGACGATGGCGCCCAGTGAAATCCACAGAAAAGGTGGCATCGCACACTCCTACCATCGGACTGGCAGGAGTCATCAGCCTTAGGGCGGTTTGAAGGCGGACTCCATCGCCTTGCTATCAGGGTAACACTTTTGCGATTCATCGGGTAAGAGCGTTGAATCCTTTTGCGTGGGTTATGCTTGAACCATGCAGGTGAAGGTGCTCTATCTGGGGATGCTGCGCGAAATCGCCGGCCGAAGCAAAGAGGTCGTCGAGCTCCCCGGCGGCGCGCACTTGCGCGATCTCCATGCGCTACTAGAGCAGCGCTTCCCTAAATTGGAGGAATTTCGTAACTCGCTGGCAATCGCGTTGAACTTGGAGTACTCCGACCTGGCAGCCGAACTGCACGACAACGACGAGGTTGCGCTGATTCCGCCGGTGAGCGGAGGCGCGCCGGACGAGCCATCCACCGCCGAAACTCCGTTGCCCCTGATCTCCGAGCACGCCAGCATTGTGGGCGACGCCGATCCAGGCCGCGGCGATTGCGGCTGCGATCAAGCATCCCGAAGACGGGGCCGTGGCGATCTTCGACGGGATCGTGCGCAACCAGTCGCGCGGACGCCGAACACTCTACCTGGACTACACGGGCTACGAGCCCATGGCGCTGCGCCAGATGGAGCAACTGGCCCGGCAGGCGCTGGCGACTTATGCCATTCGCGACGTGCGCATCGTGCATCGCCTGGGCAGGTTACACATCGGCGAAAGCAGCGTCTATATTGTGGTGGCGGCTGCCCACCGCGCGGCGGCTTTCGACGCGTGCCGCTGGCTGATTGATACATTAAAGAAGACCGTGCCCATCTGGAAGCGGGAGTATTTTGAGGATGGGGCGGTTTGGGCGGATGGCGAGCCATTTCCCCCGGAAATTCCTCTTGCCGGCCATAACGAGTCAAAGTAGCAGAACTGGGGTTTACTGAAGCGAATGCTTTCATCCTGCCTGCCCTATGTCCGCACGTTCGCGTTCGGGCTCGTCCTGAGCTGTGCCTGCGGCGCGACATCGCTGCTGGCGCAGACGCAATCGGCGCAGAGTAGCGTCCCACACCCGCCGGACGCGCAGAAGCAGCAGCACGCCCAGGCCGGTCCCGCACCCTCCCGAGAAGCAAAGCCAGCAAGACCAGCCGGCTACCGAGGATCAGCCCAACACGACATTCAAGGTGAACGTAAAGCTGGTGAACGTGTTCACGACGGTGACCGATGCGAGCGGCGCTCCGGTTTCGACGTTAAAGCAGGAGGATTTCCAGGTGTTCGAGGACGATCGGCCGCAGAAGATTGCCGTATTCCATCGCGAGTCGGAGTTGCCGCTATCTATCGTGGTGGCGATCGATACCAGCCTGAGCACGCGCGGCGATCAGAAGCTGGAGTTGGAATCGGCGCGCCGCTTTGCGCACGCCATCTTGCGGCCGATTGATGGCCTGTCGCTGTTTCAGTTCAGCGAGATCGTCGATCAGTTGACGCCATTTACCGCCGACGTGCAGTCATTGATCGGGCCATCAACCATGTTCATTCCGGGGCGGCGACCGCGTTGTACGACATGCTGTATTTGGGCTCGGACGCGCTGCTGGAGCGGCGTGGCCGCAAGGTCATGGTGGTGATCACCGATGGCGGCGACACCGTCAGCAAGACCAATTATCAGGAAGCCGTCCGCGAGGCGCAGGAAGCCGAGGTCATTCTCTACAGCATCATCATTGTTCCCATCGAGAACAGCGCGGGCCGGGACATCGGCGGAGAGCACGCCCTGATCCAGCTCTCGCGCGACACCGGGGGGAAGTACTTTTACGCCAGCGGACTTGAGCAACTGGATGCCGCGTTCCGCAAAATCAGCGACGAACTGCGCACCCAATACCTGATTGCCTACTACCCAGGTACCCGCCTTGCCGACTCCGAATTCCGCCGCATCGAGATTAAGATTAATCCCTCCACCAATGACTACCCCGATCCGCGCGAACTGCTGGTGCGCCACCGTACCGGCTACTACACCATGCCTGCGAAGTAGGTTCTGCTTCACCCTCTGACGCTGATCACGGCCCGGCATGACCGGGCGCAGCCAAGAAGATTGCTCGGCACAATATCCAGAAAAACAGGATATTTACAGGCTGTGAATCTGTGAAAACTGGTACTCACCCTTCCTCGCCTGGTGTTGAAGCAAATTAACCTGTTTATTATCAATTGGTTAAAGGATCTTTCCCTAAGCGGCAAATGGCAGAACGTCTTGCACTACATAAATCGAACGAGTTGTCTGGTGTCCGTCCTGTTGCTGGCATCAAGAGAGATGACCGATCCCGAAGCGACGTAAGCGACAAGTTGCTGAAGAGATTAACCGGAAATAATCAGTTCAAGTATTACATTGAGGGGAGATTATGACAGCTAAGAAACTGATCATCGGGATACTGGCACTGCTGGTGATCGCTGCCGTGATGGCGCCGTCGTTGATGGCGCAATCACTGGTGTCGGGCGATCTTACCGGGACGGTCACAGATCCAAGCGGCGCGGTTGTGCCCGGCGCAACGGTAACGATGAAGAGCGACGCCCACGGGCGAAACGCGCACCACCACCACTAATTCGAGCGGCAGCTACCGCTTCTCCCTGTTGCCCCCGGGTAGCTACACGGTCACCGTGACGGCCCCGGGCTTCAGCAAGGCTGAGACCAAGGCCAACGTGAACATCGGTCAAGCCGCCGTGGCCGACGTGAAGATGGCAGTGGGCGCCAGTTCGCAGACGGTGGAAGTCACTCGGCTCGGCGCCGCTGGTGCAACGCTGACAACGCCGACCTGTCCACCAATTTCGGTCACGAACCTGATCACCAACCTGCCCAACGGCGGCAACGACATCACCTACGTTGCCCAGACCGCGCCCGGCGTGACCATGACCGTCGGCGGCGGCTACGGCAACTTCACCGCCAACGGAATGCCCGCCACCTCGAACCTGTTCACGGTGAACGGCGAGAACGACATGGATCCGTACCTGAACCTGAACAACTCCGGCGCCACCAACCTGACGCTGGGCAGGAACGACCTGCAGGAAGCTACCGTGATCACCAACGCCTACTCCGGCCAGTACGGACAGCAGGCCGGCGCGCAGGTGACCTACGTCACCAAGAGCGGCACCAACCAGTACCACGGCAATGCCGAATACTGGTGGACGGGGCGGGTCGATGGACGCCAACGACTGGTTCAACAAAACACTGATCCCGAACACGCCGCGGCCGTTTCGCCAACAACAACGAGTGGGCAGCGTCATTCGGCGGACCGATCAAGAAGGACAAAATCTTCTTCTTCGCCGACAACGAAGGAATTCGCTACATCGTTCCTTCGGTGACGCCGGTTTATTCGCCCAGCCCGGAATACATCCAAACCACCCTGGCCAATCTGGCAGGCCGACCCGCCTTCGCTGCCGACTTACCAGAAGCTGTTCAACCTGTACCAAACGGCTCCGGGCTACAGCAGCGGCAGCAGCCAACCCGGCTAACCTGTTCGGTGGCGATTGCGGCGCGTATCGCTGACGGGAGCGACTTGCCTGGTCACGTACCAGGCCACCCCGCACTACCGGGAACGGAATACATCATCAGCGGACGTGTGGACTTGAAATGTCTCGACAAGGACCAGGCGTTCTGGCGGGTGCGCATGGACCACGGCACGCAGGCCACGTATGCCGATCCCATCAACACCGCCTTCAGCGCGGCCAGCTACCAGCCGGCTTATGACGGCCAGGGGCAGTGGACCCACGTCTTCAGCCCCAACGCCACCAACCAGTTCATCTATGCCGGCAGCTACTACCGGGCGATTTTCACCAGATTAACCCGAGCATCTTCCCGCCTTCGGTCTACCCGAACGGCGTCAATCTGACGTCGGTGGGCGGACTGAATCTGGGACTTCCCGCAAGGCCGGAACGTCACCCAGTACCAGTTCGTGGACGACTTTTCCTGGTCCAAGGGAGCGCATGCGCTGAAGTTCGGCGTCAACTTCCGCCGTTACGACATCACCGACTACGCTTTCAGCGTGCTTACACAATCCGCGCATCCTGGTCAACGGCCTGGCTGATTTTTCCCGAGGGCATCGGACAGCAATACCGGCAGGACTTCCCTGACGCAATACCGTTGAGCCGGTGGCGCTGTGGGGAATGGGCATTTACGGACAGGATGAGTGGAGGGTCAGCAAGAGCCTGAAACTGACCCTGGCCCTGCGCCTGGAGCACAACTCCAATCCGGTGTGCCAGACCAATTGCGCTTCGTATCTGGATGGAAGCTTCAACACGCTGGCTGCTGCCGGGGTGCTGACGCAGGCCAACGCCTACAACTCGATCGTCACGGCGAACCAGCACCAGATCTTCCGCGGAACGGACAGTCTGAACGTCGCGCCGCGGTTTGGCTTTGCCTGGTCGCCGACCTGCAGTGGAGACACGGTGATTCGCGGCGGCTTCGGCATCTTCTATGATGCGCTGCCGGCGTTTGTCGGCGATCAGTTCATGGTGAACCTGCCGAACTCGATCGACGAGCGCCCGGCTGGCGTGCAATGGGCGGACCCGGCCACGGAAAGCATCGCCCAGAATTGCGCGCTGGCGCTGCAGAACGGCTTCGCCAGCGGGGTATCGTGGAACAATGTGAAGGTTGTGAACGGGCACGCCTGCCGGCGTCCCGCCTTTAACAGCCTTAACGGCACCTTCCACACTCCGTACTACGAGCAGTGGAGCTTTGGCATCCAACAAGCCGTCGGTGACAAGAGTTCCTTTAGCTTGGGTTACGTGGGCAACCACGGCGTTCATATCCCGGTTTACAACCGCGGACCGAACGCTTACGACGCAGGTGGTTGCGGAGCGAACGGCACTTTCCCATGCTATGGCGGTGCCCTCCCGAGCGCGCCACCCAGCACCGCATTCGGCGTGTTCAACGAGTACAAGAGCGCCGCGGTGTCGAACTACAACGGCCTCACCGCGAGCTACAACCAGCGGATGACCTACGGCTTCACGGTGCAGGCCAGCTATACCTGGGCGCACTCCATCGACGAAGTGTCGAACGGGGGAACCACCCTGTTTTACAACGGCAACACTTCGTTACAGTACCAGCTCAACCCCAACTGTCTGAGGTGCGAGAACTACGGCAACTCGGACTACGATATTCGCCAATCGTTCAACGCGGCTTACGTCTGGAACATACCGTACAAGTTCACCAACAAGACGGTGAACGCAGTGTTCGGTGGCTGGATCCTGTCGCAGAACTTCTTCGCCCGCAGCGGGCTGCCCTACACGCTTCTGGACGGCTTCGATGCGCTGGGCAACTACAACGCGACATTCCCGACGCTACAGGTGGTCGGGTCGGCAGCAGGGGCGACCTGCGCCAACGGGCACAGTCAGTGCGTCTCGTACCAGGACCCGAATGGGGTGACCATCAACCCCAACTACAGCATCCCCGGGCTGACGGGTATACCGTTGCCGGGCTTCCCGACGCAGCGCCGCAACCTATTCCGTGGGCCGATGTTCTTCGACTCGGACTTCAACGTGGCCAAGAACATCAAGCTGAGCGAGCGGTTCATGTTCCAGTTCGGCATGAACTTCTACAACGTGTTCAATCACCCGAACTTTGCCAGCCCGGACAACCTGGCTGGGGACACGACCTTCGGGCAGATTACGGGCACGACGGCTCCGCCGACCGGACCGTACGGTTCGTTCTTCGCCGGATCGCCTTCGGGACGCATCATCCAGTTCCAGGGCAAGATCGTGTTCTAAGTTAACTGGACTTGCTTCACTTCGGCGGCTCCTTTCGGGGCCGCCTTTTTTCGTGGCTTGAGGCCATCCACTGTGCTTCTGGTACACTGCGATTTCCGGCGCAATCTCACCCGGAATCACGCCGAGAGGGTCATATGCAGAATCCTACGCAGCCATCGATTCAACTGACGAACGCTCCTGACTACCGCGAAAACTATGCCAACAGCGTGCAGGTGAGGGTCAACGTATGGGACTTTTTCCTGGTATTCGGCACCCTGCAGCAGCAGGACGAGACGCGCGTGGAGGTCCGTAATTTTCAGGGAATCTATTTCAGTCCGCAGCAGGCCAAGGCGCTGTACACCATCCTCCAGCAGAACCTGGTGAACTACGAGAATACTTTTGGCGAGATCAAACTTGATCCTCGCATGGCGCCCAGCGCCGGTCCTATTCACTAGGGAAATGAGCGAAATCAGTGTCGCGGTGCAGAGGCCAGTCCTATTCACAAGGGAGAGCACCGCGTCCGCGAGCATCTCTTCGCCTACGCTCTCATCTTCACCTTTCTTTTTGTCACCCACGCACCCCTGCTGCGCTTGCCTTACTTCTGGGACGAAGCCGGCTACTACATTCCGGCCGCGCGCGATCTGCTGTTGACTGGCTCGCTGGTCCCGCATTCGACGCTATCCAATGCGCATCCGCCCCTGGTCATGCTCTGGCTGGCGTTCTGGTGGAAGTTCAGCGCCTTCACGCCCGCGGTGACGCGCACTTCCATGCTGCTGGTGGCTGCGTGGGCCTTGCTGGGCGTGTGGCGATTGTCGCGCGACGTGACCAATGAGCGCGTCGCCGCCGCCACCGTGCTATGCACCGCCCTGTATCCGGTGTTCTTCGCCCAGAGCTCGATGGCCCATCTCGACATGATGGCCGCCGCGATGACGCTGTGGGGCCTGGCCATGTACGTCGAGCGCAAACCGGTGGCAACGGTTGTGTTCTTCTCGTTGGCTGCGCTGGCGAAGGAAACCGCCATCGTCGCGCCACTCGCTTTGCTGGCGTGGGAGTTGCTTTGCCCGCTGCTGCCACTACGCGGAGAGGAATCCGAGTGCCTGTATCGCCGCAGTTGGCGCTCGTTTTCGCTGCTGTTATGCGTGATCCCACTGGGGCTGTGGTTCATCTACCATCATCACCGCACCGGCTTTTATCTCGGTAATCCCGAGTACCTGCGCTACAACGTGCAGGCAACGCTGAATCCCTTGCGCGTCGCGCTTGCCATCCCGGTGCGGCTCTGGCACATCCTGGGATACCTCAACCTGTTCTTCCTGACCCTGGCCGCCGGGTATGCGATGGGGCGTTCGCCGTTGCGGGAGCGTGACGGAAGCGCGCGGCCACGCATCGCGATCAACGTGCAGCTCGTTTTCGCCGTGGTGATCGTGGCCTATGTTGTCGCACTGTCCGCAGCCGGAGGCGCGGTGCTGGCGCGCTACATGCTTCCGGTGGTGCCGCTGGTGATCCTGGTCTGCGTCTCCACGCTGTATCGCCGCATCCGGCATTGGGCCTGGTGGGTTGCGGTCACCTGCGCGGCATTCGTGTTTGCGCTGTTCGTTCCACCTCCATACCGCATCGCTCCGGAAGATACGCTCCTGTATCGCGACTACATCATCCTGCACAAGATGGCAGCTACGGAAGTCGCCGCTCGTTATGGTCACGCGCGAGTACTTACCGCCTGGCCGGCATCGGATGAGCTCACCCGTCCGTTTCTGGGCTACGTGAAGCAGCCGCTTACCGTCGTGCGCCTGGAGAACTTCTCGCCTTTCCAGATCGAGCGGGCCGCACAGGCCACCGACCAGTTCGATGTCGCGCTGCTGTTCACGACGAAATGGGAGCCGCCCCATCCGCTGTTGCAGTCGCTCCCCTTCGGCAGGGACATCCAGGAACGCTTCTTCGACTACCACGAGGACGTGTCACCACAACGCGCCGCCGACATGCTGGGTGGCCGCGTGGTACGCTACCTGAATCGCAACAACGAATGGATAGCCCTCATCGCAATCGAGAGAATCGAAAACGCAGCTGCGGCGGATCCCGTGCGACGTTGAGGCTCAGTCTTCCCGTGCTGAGGCGAAGGGCCTATGATTAGCGGCTGAGAATCGAATTGGAAGCCGAGCCCACAACTGCCGGTACGCAGTTCGCTATTCGGCAGTATCGCGCCAACGACTTCGATCGTCTTTGGCAGATTGATCAACTCTGCTTTCCGCCGGGCATCGCGTACACACAGATGGACCTGACCGGCTTCATCGTGCGCCGGAACTCGATCACTCTCGTAGCTGAATCACGACCAGCGAACGGCACCGGAGATAACCGGAATCACCTTGCTTCGTCGCCGCAGCGTGCCACCGTGGAGACAGGCGCGGAAGCGATTGTCGGCTTCGTAGTCGCCCAGCGGCGAAAAAGCATCGGACGCATTCTGACGCTGGATATTCTGCCCAAAGCGCGCCGCTTTGGATTGGGCTCTCTCCTGATGGAGAAGTGCGAGCAGAGATTGCGTTTGGCCGGTTGTGAAGAGATTTATCTCGAAACCGCGGTGAATAACGAACCGGCGCTGAAGCTCTACCACAAACTCGGCTACGAGATCCTGCAAACCATCCCGGAGTACTACTCCAGTCAAGCGCTCGACGCATTTCGGATGGGAAAACGATTGTGACGGCGTTGGTACGTGGAGCCAGTCAGGATTTGTTACCCTGTTAGCTTCCATGAAGCTGCGGCTCTGTCTGATCGGGAGTTTCCTGACCCTCACGTTGCTCTCCGGATGCGGTACTCCCGGAGCGCCGCAGTTGCCGTCGTTGCAAATTGCCCTTCCGGTCGAGGACCTGACTGCGGCTCGCGCGGGCAACCAGGTCGAACTCGACTGGACCATAGCCCGCAAGAATACGGATCGCACGCTGGTCAAGCACAATCCGACGGTGCGAATCTGCCGCCACGCAGGTACGGCCCTGATGAGCGCTTGTACCGTGGTCGCCGAAGTTCCCCCAGCCCGGCCTCAGGCTCCGTCAAAGCTGAAAGGACAACAACAGCCGGAAGCGGTCCGGATGCACTACGCGGACACGTTGCCGCCGGAGTTGGGGCAGGCCGATCCCGCCGGCTTTGTCACTTACGCGGTCGAGGAGATGAATGCTCACGGGCGTAGCGCCGGGCTCTCCAATCAGGTGGCTATTCCGGTGGCGCCGACAATCGGCGCGCCCGGCAGGCTCTCCGCTGCGGTGAGCGGAGAGGGGGTGCACATTTCCTGGGTAGGGCCGGTTCCAGCATCGCCACCGCAAGGGTTGACTTACCTGTATCAAGTCGAGCGCAGACCGGTTGGCGCGCCCGCCTATATCGGTGTGGGAAACGTGGAGCCATCCGCTCGCGGTTCCTATCTCGACAAGACCTTCGAGTGGGAGAAGCAGTACGAATACCGCATCACCACGCTCACTCTGGTCCATTCGCAGGGGCTGAATGCCACCGTCGGGGGGGAAAGCTCCAAGCCGGTCGAGGTATTCACGCGCGACATCTATCCGCCGGCCCAACCCGTCGGGTTACAGGCGGTCTTCTCCAGCGTGGGCCAGAAGCCATTTGTCGATCTCACTTGGGCGCCCAACATGGAGAGCGATCTCGCAGGTTACAACGTGTTCCGGCACGTGGAAGGCGGGACGCCGAAGAAGTTAAATTCGCAGCTGGTGCAGGTATCTTCGTTCCGTGATGAGAACGTCGAGCCGGGGAAGAAATACTTCTACTTCGTCATCGCGGTTGACCTGCGCGGCAACGAGAGCCCGCATTCTTCGGAAGCGAGCGAAGCAGTACCGAACAAGTGGTGAATTAGCGTCGAGGATTTTTTCATGCCCTATTGCCGATTTCAGCATCAGAACATCACCCGTTATGGACTCATCGAGAACGTGCGCGGCGAGGAAACCATCACCCGTATTCTGGCCATTGCCCCGCATTCCTTCGCCAACTTCAATCATGCCGACAGAAGCGAGCTGCCGCTGAGCGCAGTTCGTCTGCTGTCGCCGGTGGAGCCTACGAAAGTGGTTTGCATCGGTCGAAATTATCGCGAACACGCGATCGAGCTGAACCATCCCATTCCGACGGAGCCTCTGATCTTCCTGAAGCCGCCTTCCTCGGTCATCGCGACAGGGGACGAAATCAGGCGTCCCAATGCTCTTTCGCAGCGCGTGGACCACGAAGGGGAGTTGGGGGTCGTGATCGGAAAACGCTGCTACCGGCTGGGCGAGGGCGAAAATGTGCTGCCCTACATTCTCGGCTATACCTGCGTCAACGATGTGACGGCACGAGACCTTCAGAACAAAGACGGCCAGTGGACCCGTGCCAAAGGCTTTGACACTTTCTGTCCGGTCGGGCCGGTGGTTGTGCCGCAGCTTGACCCCTCGAAGGGTGTCCGCGTCGTGACTCGCGTCAACGGAGAGGTGCGGCAAAACGGGACGACAGCGGACTTTCTCTTCCCGCTGGACGTGCTCATTCGCTTCATTTCGCAGGTGATGACTCTGGAACCCGGAGACCTGATCGCAACCGGAACGCCCGCCGGGGTGGGCCCGCTACAGCCGGGAGATACGGTCGAGGTTAGCGTTGACGGCGTTGGAACCTTGACAAATCCCGTGGTGAATAGAGAGTAGGGTCCAATGGCTTCGTGCAAGCGAAATATTCCTCGCGACAATTTGCTACCCTAGGCCGGATGACTGGTGGTAACGTTCTGCGATGGTTTTGCGCACCCGCCTGCACGCAATGCCGATTGCCCTATTGGCCTGCAGGGCGGTAGCGCAGAGTGGCCCTCCCCAAAGATATCAAAGTGCAGCGCTCGCTGGGACTGGATGAAGAGGCGATCAAGGCCGTGAAGCAATGGCAGTTCCAACCAGCAACGAAGTACGGCCAGCCGGTTTCAGTCATGATCAACGTCAAAGTGAACTTTCGCCTTAAGTAATCTTTTTTCGATTCCATTCTGCTGTCGATGCGGTTATCTTCAAGATACAATTCTCTATTTCTTTACTGGCGGCAGCGACGGGCGTGGAACAGTCGACATCGTAGTACTCGACAGCCGAGGCAATATTTACGGAGTGGGGGCCAAGGGAGGCAACAACTACTGCCAGGATGGCTGTGGCACGGGGTGGGAGATCACGCCATGAAAGCAGTCGCCAATAGTAAGTTGTCGGTGGCCGCAGTACCCCACTATGGGACTTATGTCGAGCAAGCTTCGCGGACTGGAGGCACCGTATGATTCACTCAGAGCTGAATCGATTCTTCAGAAGTATTTTCCACGAAGCGCCGATCTTGTTGGTCATTGCGCTGGTTCTTTGTGCCATACAAGTTCGGGCACAGACCTTCCAGGTCTTGCATAACTTCACCGGCGGGCGGGACGGCGCCAATCCCCTGGACGGGCTGACCATCGATCGCAACGGCAATCTCTACGGCACCGCATCCGCCGGAGGCAACCAAGCCTACGGTTGCCAGAACTCTTACGGGACTCAGGGCTGCGGTGCAGTCTTTGCCTTGGCGCGCTCCGGCACGGGATGGATACTCAGGCCGCTCTACGATTTCCAGGACAATTCGGGGAATCCGGGCATGGGAGTCGTCTTCGGGCCGGACGGCGCGCTTTACGGACTCGCCAACGGCACTGGGGGCTGCACCGATTACTACATGTGCGGTAACGTATTCCGCCTTGCACCGCCACCGACTTTCTGCGCCAGCTTCATCTGCAACTGGCAGGAGACGGTGCTTCATCAGTTCACCGGAGCGCCGGATGGATCTTCACCCGCCAGCCGCCTCATCTTCGACTCCACTGGGAATATGTATGGCGTGACTTTCTTTGGCGGGGCTTACAACTGGGGAGCGGTGTACGAGCTTTCTCGCAGCGGAAGCAGCTGGACTGAGAGCGTTATTTACTCATTCAACACCAATAACCAGGAACTGGGAGTGGCTTTCCCGGGTGGACAGTTGGCGATTGATCCCTCAGGCAATCTCTATGGCGCGGCGAATTGCAACAGCACGCTGGGTTGTTTTTACGGCGCCGTGTGGCAACTGCAGCCGTCGCAAGGCGGCTGGACCCTCAACGAGCTTTATCAGTTCAACGGAGGCGATGGCTATCAACCGGTAGGCGTACTCCGCGACTCGTCGGGCAATCTTTTCGGTACAACGTTGGGCGATGGTGGTAGCGACAGCGCGGCTGTTTACGAGCTCAGCCCCTCCAACGGCGGATGGAACTATACCCAGATCTATAACTACGGCGGTTTCGGAGAGGACAGCACTGCCGCCTTGGTGATGGACTCCGCCGGCAATCTCTACGGCGCGGACTCGGCTACTGGCCACGGTTACATCTTTAAGTTGACCAGGTCGGGAAACGGCTGGATCTTCAGCAGGCTGCACAGCTTCAGCGGCCCTGACGGCTCAGCGGCTACCGGCCAACTGGTGCTCGATAGTGCCGGCAATCTCTACGGTACAACGGCTGCCGGCGGCGCCTATGGCTACGGAGTGATCTGGGAGATCACGCCGTAAAGCGGTTGTCAGCGATAAATCTTGTTGCCGTGGGCGATGCAAGGCGGATCATTGCGCTCCTTGGAGACAAAGGGGATCCGCCTTCAGATCAAGTGCCGACTCCTTAAGTCCTTTCTGGAAAAGTGCACATTTGAGTTAAGCTAAGAGTCTTACACTGGCCGCCGGCAGCACATGAACCCCATTCGCCTCTATCCGGTACTTGCCTTCAGCGCCATCTCAGCCATCATTGGTTATGCGCTGCTGTCGAACAAGGGCAAGAAGACGCCGGAGCAAATCGAGCGCGAGCGCCGGACGGAGCTCACCCTGGGCGGGCGCATCATCGACGGTAACGTGATCGACGTGATCGAACTGGAAGAGAGCGAATCCGGGCAGCAGATGATTCTGCTGGTTTATCAATATGACGTAGCCGGCGTGACCTACGAGGCTTCGCAGGACGTAACCCATCTGCGCCAGTTCATCGATTTATACTCGTGCCGGTTGGGCATGCCTGCGTCGCTGAAGTACGACCCTCATAATCCTGGAGATTCGGTCGTAATCTCGGAGACGTGGTCCGGCCTTCGCAAACCGGCCATCCGATTGCCACAACGCCCAGCTGCCCAGCCCAGCACATTTGTGTGACTTTTGTCCCTGAAACTGAGGCTATTAAAGAGGATAGAGCGACTGGTTACTTTAGGGTAGCCGCGCGAAGTTACCTTCGTCATAACCGTGTGTGCTTCCAGCTTGTTACAATAGTTAACCATGCATAGCTTGCCGTTGCCGATTGCAGCTTTTCTCGCAGGGGTGCTTTCGTTCCTGTCCCCTTGCGTTTTGCCTCTCGTGCCAGGCTATGTGTCTTTGATTTCGGGCACCAGCGTCGAGGAACTGCAATCGTCCGAACGCCGGTTATTGCGCACGGTAATGCTCAACTCCATCACCTTTGTGCTTGGTTTCAGCGTGGTGTTCATTGCTTTGGGTGCGGTCGCGACCAGCATCGGTCAATTTGCGGTTGAATACCACCGCTGGCTGTCGCGGATAGCGGGCATTGTGGTCATCATTTTCGGTCTGCATTTGACCGGACTTCTGAAGATCAACGCTCTCTATGCCGACAAGCGGTTGCACGATGTGAAGGGCGGGGCCAGCGCCCTGGGGTCCTTCGCCGTGGGTTTCGCGTTTGCTTTTGGCTGGACGCCCTGCATTGGGCCGATCCTGGCCACCATCCTGGTCTTCGCCGGCGCCCAGGAGACAGTCCTGAAGGGTATTGTGCTGCTGGCCGTCTATTCGCTGGGTCTGGCGGTGCCGTTTCTGTTGACCTCCTTGGGAGTGGACAGGTTCCTGGCGTTCTATGGCCGCTTTCGCCGTCATCTGCATACCGTCGAAGTCATCAGCGGTGTACTCTTGATTATGATCGGTGTGCTGATTTTCCTTAATAACCTGAAGTTGCTATCCGGCTACCTTTCTTTTCTGAACCGGTTTGCGCTGTAGAGGGCTTTTTGTGAAACGTAACGTTCTCGCTTCTGTAATGTTAGTTGTAGTCATCCTGGGCATGATAGCGCTGGGCAAGTATCTGGATCGTTCGCGGCACCACGGCCCGGTCAAGCTGGCGGGCGATGTTCATGGAACCCCGGCGCCCGACTTTGACCTGCCTACGGTGGACGGCGGAAAAGTGAAGCTGTCGGAGTTTCGCGGCAAAGCCGTGCTGTTGAACTTCTGGGCAACGTGGTGCCCGCCCTGCAAGGTCGAGATGCCGTGGTTCGTGGAGCTGCAAAACCAGTACGGCAAAGACGGGCTGGTGGTTCTGGGGGTGGCGATGGATGATTCAGCGCCCGACAAGATCGCGGAATTCACGCACGAGATGGGAGTCAACTACCCGGTTTTGCTGGGCACCGACCAGGTCTCCGACGACTACGGAAACGTGCAGTACCTGCCAACCACGTTCTACATCGATCGCAACGGCATTATCGTGGACAAAATGGCGGGTCTGCTAAGCCGTAAGGACGTCGAGGACGGGGTCAAGAAAGCCCTGAGCGCTGCTTACAGGCCTCAATCGGCGGGCTCCAGCCATGCTGCCGTACGAGTCAAAATGATGCCGTTGAAAGACGCCGCGCGGTGACGCGACAGTTTCTCCTCGCCGCATGCTTGCTTGCGGTTCCTCTCCTTGCCTGGGCGCAAGGGGGAAAACAGCCTTCGGTCATCATGGCGCCGGTGGGGAACGTACAGGTGCGGGCAGGTGGCAGCGCCAAGGTCGAACTGGATTTCCGCATTGGGTCTGATTTCCACATCAATTCCCATACGCCGAAATCCGAGTTGTTGATCCCGACAGTTCTGAAATTCGGTCCGCAGGAACCGCTCGCGGTTGCGGACGTGAAGTATCCTCCCGGAGAAGAAATGTCGTTCGCTTTCTCGCCCAACGAGAAACTGAGTGTGTACAGCGGTGATTTTAGCGTTGATGTCGTTTTGAAAGCGCCGGCCAGTGCGGCAGCCGGGACGTATCCGGTGAAGGGCGAACTGCGTTTTCAGGCTTGCGATCGCAGCGCGTGCTATCCCCCGCGCACCATTCCCGTGGAATTCCAGGTAGCTGTGGTAAAGAAGTAGTTGCTTCCGTTTCCCCTGCAGCTTCAGTGCGAGTGCCGACGGCCCTGCTCGTGGACGTGTGCATGGCCGGGACTAATGGGTATCACGCAACCATCGGCAACCTCGCATATCGCCAGCTCGAACTGGATGGTGGTGTGATGGATGTGGAAGCGCTCGGCCAACTGCTCTCGAATGGATTGCAGGATGCCCTCGCTCTCGGAGGCAGGCATGTCGGCGATGGCGACGTGGCAGGAGAGCGAGTGAGTGTCGCTGCCGATACTCCAGACATGCAGGTCATGCACGTCATTCACGCCAGTAATCCCTCGAATCGTCTGCTCAATTCGCTGTAGTTCCATTCCGGTGGGCGCGCCCTCCAGCAGGATGTTCAGGCTCTCGCGGATAATCCCGATCGAGGACCACAGGATCATGACGCCGATGCCGACGGAAAGCGCGGGATCGATCCAGCGCTGTCCGGTGATGGCGATCGCGATGCCTCCGGCAATCACAGCAGCGGTAGAGAGCGTGTCGCCGATCTCGTGCAGCAATGCGCTGCGAAGATTGATGTCGCGATGGCCGCGCATCAGCAGCAGAGCGATGGCCCCGTTCATAACCACGCCCGCGGCTGCGACCCAGATCATGATTCCGGCATGAACGTCCACCGGGCTCTGTAACCGGCGAAACGCTTCATACAGGATGTAGAACGAGATCAGGACCAGCGACAGGCCGTTGATGAAGGCAACCAGTACACCGGCGCGATTGTAGCCGAAGGTCTTGCGCGCACTGGGCGGACGCCCCTGGAGATAGACGGCGCCCCAGGACATCAGCAAAGCGACAAAATCCGAGAGATTGTGGCCGGCCTCCGAGAGCAGCGCCAGGCTGTGGGCCCGCAGTCCGGCGACAACCAGCAGCGCAATGTACAGCAGCGTAACCACCAGCGAGATCTGCAGGACCCGGGAAGTGGTCCCCTTGCGGACGTCGCCGGCATGCATGTGCATATATCAAGTGTAGAGGCGGGATTGCAGTCAGTTCAACTGGCGCGGTGCCCCAGGTTCGCGTCCTTCTCTTGGACGCTAACCTGGGCAGAGAAGGTTCGGGCGTGGCCACCGAGTATTTTCAACTCACAATCTCGAGCCGTCCATTCCGATTCGATCTCCACCGCTCCGTTGACCCCAGGTTAGCCCCACAGAAGGGCGAACCTGGGGCACCAGGCGGACTTGAACTCGCGAGGAATCTGCTTCTATCGGCAATGTTGTTTCCCCGCCACCTATCGGCCATAGTCCGAACCTAACCAAAATCCTATCGCCAATTAAGCCCGCCCGGAGTATACTCATCGGCTACTTGACAGGTCGCAATCTGGCATCCCCTGCGACTACTCTCAGCGGCTGGTTTGGCCCGTTTACAGGATTTCCGATTCGACTTGGGAGGAAAACCGCTCTAGCGATCGTCCAACCTGTCAGGAGCACCGTCCAAAAGGAGGGACTTAATGAGTGCGCCGACGATTCAAAACTGAAGGAAATCGACGCGTTGATTCGACGCCCTACCGAATCCATTGCGCTGCCAACTAACGCAAGAGACAGTGCCTTGGCGGGATTGGAGGAGCGCACTGAAAAACTGAAAGAGGAGCAGCTCGACTGGATTGGAAGGTATCAAGCCAACAAGATCGAACGGAAGACAGCCGTCGAACAAATTCGCGCTATTCACCAGACAAGGCTAAAAGCGGCAGAGCATGCGCTCACTAGAGCCCTCGAGGTCGAACAGGGTCGTATCGATCTCATAGCTGACAAGTTTTTGTACCAGATCACGCAAGAGTATTTACAAGACATGGCCGTCATGGGCCTCTCTAATGAGGGTGCGCGCAGAGCGACGCTATTTGCTCTCAATGATCAGACCACGCGAGCGCTCTTAGAGGCCAAAGCGGCGCAATGGCCGGAGTCCATGAAGACCAGAACAATTGAAGCCATTATGAAACGATACGAAGAATTCTCAAATGGCTTAATGGACACAAACGCGACTCCGCATAAAACAGTCGGAGGCTCTGGCCATTAAGAGGGTACTTCTCAATCTCACAACTCGCGACGCATTCAAGCTCTTTATTCTAGCTTTAGCGCTTGGGGCAATCAGTATCGCCGTCGACTTCGCTCTTCCGTGGCTACCTGCCGCAATCGTCGCAATCTACGGAAGCTGCTTGCTATATGCGGAGATCAAAGGACATGTGTCGCACTCTGACCTAACCAACAACTCCCCCTACTTTCTTGGCTTTGTACTTTTCCTCTTTTCACTCTTCGTCACTTTTACTAGATACGCGTTGCATCCCGAGGCGATGCAAATGGGTTTTGTGATTCGCGAACTGGGCGCGTCACTGCTAACCACGGTGGTCGGTCTGCCGTTCCGTCAGTGGCTCTTCGCATACGATCCCGCACAGCTAGAGCAGGATGCGTACTACCGCACGTTAGAAGAAGAGCTAGGAGGAGCGCTGGAGAGTTCAAGAGATCGCAGGTGGAGCTAGTCAAACTCGTGTCAGAGTTCGTCGAGGCTCGCAAGACGCTGTTTGCTGACGAGCAATCGGCGTCGGAGTTGTATGTCAGTAACCTGAAACGTGCCATTTCAGTTTTCGACGGAGCCATCAGCGAGTATCCAATCGCGATTTCATCGGCTCTTGACGCCTGCAGCAAGACGCTTGCGAAACTTAAGACCAAGCTCGAAGCCCTAACCACATCGATCGGCCAGCTGGACGCGACCCAATTACAGCAAACGGAAATTGAACTTCAAAAGCTTAAGGATCAGACAGTCGCTTTGAGGGAGAATTTATCCATCTTGAGCCAAACGGTGACCGAGCTGACGTCAAAGGCGAATGCTGTTCCCGAGGTCGCCTCTCGGTTGTATGATGTTGTGTCGAAGACGGCAACGGACGGAGGGAAGGACCTGAAGATGGCGCTCGATCTCGTAGTTTCTGATGTACGGGATATCGACCAGTTGCTGACTGAGTTCGTGAGTATGCAAACCGACAAGATGAATGGTACGCACTAGATGCGCATAGATATTTTCGGCCTAAGCTTGGCCGAAACTGCATTCGTGTTGCTGTTTGGAGTATTTGCTGCCTTGCTCACCAGCGAGACTCAGCATACTCGAGCCATGAGTCTACAGAAATCGCGGGTGGCAGAACTAACACAGAACCTCGATTCCCTAAAGCTGGAAATGTCGCGCTAAAAGCTCGAATGGATGCGCTTTTGCCGAAGTTGCGTTCAACTGCATTCCCGACATGCGTCGCGGTCGGCAAGGCCAAAGATTGGCTTTTTACCGCGACGGTGCGAGGTCGGGACGCTTACGAGATCGAGGGGCAACTAGTTTCTCTCGCCAATATCACGAAGCTGTACTCCGTTCAATTACGCGATGCAGATGAAAACGAATGCCGCCAAAGGGTCAGACTCTATGTCGGGAAGGGAGTGTCAGGCGAGGAATACGAGTATGCAATGCGCCGAATAAGCCAGAACTTCTACGTTGGATATATGGGTTCGCACTAATGCTGGAATGGTGGAGAAAGCTACGTCACTGGCTGTTTCGCTCGCGGACAGACCGGGTCGAGGGGGACGATTGGGGCAGATTGCAAGCCGTATTAAGCGAAACAGAGGCCAAGTCACGAGAACTAGTGGACAGATATAAGTGGATCAGCAGGGGTTTATGACAACATCTCCCCAAGGCACTTTACTTCATCCCGGCTTCTCCCATCGGGTGCGCCCCCTGTTCGTTGCCATGCTCAAAATCTTGGTGAAATCAGAGTTTGGGTACCTCATGAGGGACGGTGAGGCGTCAGATTTGGCTCAATATCATTCACTAAGGGGTGCGATCGGTTCTATCAAGGAGAGGCTAGAAATCAATAAGCAGTTCCCTGACCCGGAATTACGACAGGCGCTAGCGGTTCAGGAGGCCGCTATCCTTGGATCAGCGAGCCCTGCGAACGCGGATCACGCCCAAGAGATGATTTTGCGAACGCGCGCGGCAGCTTTTGCCGCGCTGAAGAACTCGCGAGAGCGCGAGAGAGAGGACGGAAAGCTGATGCTGACATTCGGGAGCGAATGGCAAAAATCAAGACTTGGGGGCGTTCATATCCTCGGTTTATTGCGAAAATGGAGTCGCTATACAACGACAGACTGGCCGAACTAAGAAGTCTCAATTTACCCGCAGACATGCTGGCGGAGGCTACACACGAGCTCACTGAGATTTTCGCGATTGGGATTGAAAACTGAACAGTCGACTCTCTATGGTGGTGCTCTCCGCCCGCGAATCCTTTAGGCGCTTCCCAAAGATTCCATATATCGGTGATCTAGTGGTTTAAGATATCGCGATATACCGAATACCAGTCCTGCGCGATCATCTGTTGCGCTTCGGTCAATTCCATGCGACCGGCGCACACCTCCCGATGAAGGTGACGCTCGACGGTGTCCTTTCGTAGTGCAGCACCCAGCGGCTCCATCCAGAGATTTGCCTTGCAGTCAGGACATCCACCTAATTCCAGCGGGATAAGATGGTCCAGTTCATAGTCCGAGGGCATGCCGCCGAGATTTAGTTCTCGCAGTTGCTCGATCTTTATGTGGTCCGTGAAGCTCTGGGGCGGTCGAACGGTTCTGGTGTACCCGGCACGGCAAATCGTCTCCTGGATGTTCTCCTTAGTTACGAGGGGGTCAACCGCGCCGGGTACATCGTCAGGTGGATAGAGATCCGTAGCTCCTAGGCGCATGGCTGCGTGTCCGGCGGGTGGGGCTTTCACCTGGACGTCTGGTTTAGGAGCGTCTGCGGGTGGTGGTCGGTAGTCTCGACGCGGCTCGCTAGCGGGGGCGCCAGGATGCGACAGTTGCGTATTTCGACGCCCCCTAAGACTAATAAGTATGGCGGCAAGACCAAGAACGACAATCAGCGCCGACAAGTAAACTTTATCTGTCGTCTTGAGTCTACTCATCAGTCATACCGGTCAAGCCGCAAGTGTAGCTCAATCGAGGCAGCTGGCGCACGATTGTCAGGACGCTAACAGAAGAGGCTAACGGTCAGGAGCGGTAAGCGCCGCACCCTCAGCCGCGAACTGCAGGACGGCCTGGTGCCCAGGTTCGCGCCCTTCTTTTGGACGCTAACCTGGGCAGAGGATTCGGGCTGGCCCACCGAACATTTTCAACTCACGATCACGAGCCGTCCATTCCGATTCGATTTCCACCACTCCGTTCACCCCAGGTTAGCCCAACAGATGGGCGAACCTGGAACACCAGGCGAGCAGGATTGCGGTCAGCTTGCGACCGCACTGGAGAAAAGGCTGGCAGATGCGCGTTCCCGGTTTGAAGAGCTAGCGGCAGAGCGAGCCGGGACGGATGACCTTCGCGAGCGGGTTGTCGACTTGCTGCACAAATGGTTCGTCCACGGCAGGGAGGACAGCAGGAGCCACGATTCAGGGAAACCGCATCACATCCAAGCGTGACCCGCGCACTTGCGGCAGCGAGGCTCGGCGCGGTATCAGTGAATTGTGAGGACTAGGTTGTTGTGTGTCTTCGCTGGCCGCACCCAGTGTGCGCGGTCGGGAAGCTCTTTGAAAAACGGCTGCCAGTAGTCAGTTGTCGGTTCCCAGAGAGCAACCCCGCGCAATCAAGCTAAGTCCCTATTTTTGAAGATTTTGCCAGTAACTCACGCTGGCTCAAGATTTTGCCGGAAATTTCCCCGTAAGCCATTGATTACAAAGATAACAGGGGAGGGGGGAGGGGGTACCCAGATTAGTATGATTAGTCCAACTAGTATAACTAGTATGAGTAGTATGGGCTGTCGACATGAGAATCCGCCGATTAATCCTGCTAAGTCATTAAGGACCTATATTTTACTGGTAACTCATCCAAAATCAATATTTTGCGAAGCGGCCGAAGGCTAAGTTGTTGATTCTAAGCGATGGCGCGAAGGGGGGCCGTCAATCATGTAGTCAATCGCTCCGCAAGCGGTTTGAGCTGCTGGTTTCGGCTGAACACTGAGTGCTGAATGCTGAATGCTGACCGCTTTCAGGTGGTACAATCTCGCCGCATTCTGTTCAGCTCAAACGATCTATCTGCCAGGAGGGTCTATGAGTACTGCTGCTTCCTCCCCGCGCTCGAACAGCCGGCGCTTTCCCAGACCGAGCGTGTCATTGATACCTTCGTCGCTCCCAGTAAGACGTTTACCGATATCCGCCGCAACACCAGTTGGTGGCTGCCTTGGCTGTTGATATCGATCTTCGGGTTGGCGCTGGTGTTTACGGTCGACAAGAAAGTCGGCATGGACAAGGTGGCTGAGAACTCGATCCAACTGGCGCCCAAGCGGGCGGCCAAGCTCGATCAACTGACGCCCGAGCAACGCGCCTCGCAGATGGAATTGGCCGCGAAAATGACTCGGATTTTCGCTTACGGCTCGCCCGTCCTGACCGTGATCATTGTCGCCATCCTCGCAGCCGTGCTGCTGGGCACCTTCAACTTCGGTTTTGGCGCTGAACTCAAGTTCATGCAGTGCATGGCGATCAGCATGTACGCTTTTCTTCCCGGCATCATCAAGGCGCTGCTGGTCATACTGACCCTCATGATCGGCGGCGGGGAAGGATTTACGTTCGAGCACCAGCTCGCCAGTAATCCTGGGGCGCTGTTCGACCCCAGCTCACCGTTCCTTTACTCCGTCGCATCCTCGCTCGACCTGTTCAACATCTGGACGCTGATCCTGACCGGAATCGGCTACTCCTGCGTAACCAAGGTCAAACGTGGCACCTGCATGGCAGTGGTCTTCGGCTGGTGGGCTGTAATGGTGCTCGTTGCGGCCGGATTTGCCGCCTGTTCAGTTGACAGCGGGCGCAATGTTCGTCACAAAATAAAGCTATCGACGTGCACGAATCTGCTGGCGAACGCCTTTGATTACTGCAACAGTCCGAACTTCGCCACGCCGTTGGTTGTGCCCACGAATACCTTGCCGTTCGCGATGAGGGGAGTAATGAACTTGTTCCCCGCGCCGAACTGGTCACGCGATCCGGCCTGATTGCTGTTATACAACTCATTCGACAGATTGGTCGCATCGTAGGCGTGCAGCACCGCCGGATTGCTGTTCTCCACGGCCCACACAATGCCGTTTGAGGCGCCGCTGGCGGAGACGCTGGGCGTGGTTCCGGGATAGGCGAAGGTGTTGCTACTCTGGCTGGTGGGCGCGTTCGGAAGCATTGCATTCGCGATGCTGAATGCCTTGAGTTTCCCGCCGACATTACCGTAATACACGGTGTTGTTGAAGTACGCCGGCATCGCCCAGACCCCGCCCGGCAGCACACCATCGAGTTCCTGGTAGATGGCGCTGTCGTTGTTAGGGTTGAACTTTCCCATGTTGTCGCGATTGACTACATAGATGTTCCCGTCTTTTCCGGCTCCCACCGCCAGGTGATGGACCTGGCCCTGGTTATCGGTCAGGTCGGGCAGGACCATGGCGCCGCCCGAACCAAGGTCCTCATCGGCGCTCGACTCCTGCACGGTGTTATGCATGGTGAAGTAATCGGCCACGGTGAGCTGGGGGAAATGGCGACTTTCATGAACGAGTTTCCGTAGTCGCCATTTGTGGGGAAGCCCTGGGCGTTGAGCGTGGTATCGAACGTCCCGTTCCCATCGAGGAAATAGATATTGCCTTGCGGATCGGCGGCCAAACCGGCTCCAGCCATCCAGATGGCGCCCTCATTGCCATTGGGTGTGACATTCAGCACCGACGTCTGGGCCAGCGTCAAGGCATCGTAGGCCATCAACCATCCGGTGTAAGGCCGGCAGTCGCAATGCGAAGTGAAGGCCAGATAAATCTTCCCGCCATAGGCCAGCAGACCTACGCGCTCGGCATACTTCGCGGGGTCGAAGATGACCTGACCGTTCTGGCTATTGTCGCCGGACCCGGGATAGGTGGCCGTGATCTCGGCCGGCCCTCCGAACTGCTCTGCCCCGGTAGTCAGATCCAGTGCGTGCAGCCGCTGGTGATATTTGCCGGAGGAGTCCTTCGTCATGGCGACAAAGTAAATGGTGCCGTGCGGCCCTCGCAGCCGGTCGATGACGGGAGTATTGGTAATCCCGATCTGCGGTGAAATCTGACTGCATCCGTGATCGTCACTGGGGGTCTCACCTGACGGCGCTGCGGACACCTTCCACAGCTGCGCACCCGAATCAGCGTCGAACGCGTACGCGCTGTCGTTTTCCGTAACCACGTACAGCGTATTGCGAAGGCTGGGCCCGATCGGCATTTTGTAGAGATAAAGCGGCTGCGCGTCGACCTTGCCGTCCACGGTGAAAAAGCCAAGCTTGCCGAAAGTAGTCGAGTTGACGTTCGCGGGCGTCAGCACCGTCTCCAAAGTGTTCTGGCCCTGGCGAGCTACGTTGTAATGATAGGTGACGACATCCCCGACGTAACCGATGAAGCCATACTGGCCTTGTGGCTGGCTCTGGTTCGCTGACTGGGCCGTCACCGAGGCGGAAGCGCGCGGTGAGGAACGGAAAGACGAAGCCGCAACCGCGCCCCAACACAGGACCGCCACACCGAGAAGTAGAAGGATGGACAAACTCACTGGCTTACGCATGTGTCACCCCGCAAAGTAGGTTTCTTGGGCCCTGTTGCGAGTAGATGATGCCGACCACAGCGGGGTTGCCCGCATTGCGAGAAGAAATTCATGCCAGAACTTGTGTCGAGATTCGGTTCCCGCGTTTCTGTCAGAGCATCAACAACGAGCCGAGCACCCTGCCCAAAACGGTGCTTTACCCGCTGGTGCGTCCGTCGCGCAGCGCCAGGGGGTGGAAAACGGGTGTATACTTCGGCTACCCTCGATTGTGTTACTGCCGCCGATTTTGGGCGAATAAGGGCGCTTCATATTTTCTTTCTTATGCCCTGCAACAGTTACTGATTCTTGCAAAGAGTTGCTGGACGATAGCGAAGCGGTCGAGTCGAAGCCGCTCGTCGCATCTTGGGAACGGAATGATTCGCCGGCATAATTCTCATATTCCCGGCACTCATTAATCCGACTGCAGACGCCAGGACCGGCCGTGGGAGGTGTCGCTTGGACCTGGTACTCATACGTGTCTTATTTGTTTTATTACTGCCCTTGCCAGTTATGAACTGCAGCCCCTCGGACTAGGCCATTGGCCGGCTGCCGGGGTGGGAGCGCTGTTCGGCATAGCTGTGGTTCTGTTCGAAGTTCGCCTGCGTCAGGTCAGCCTGAAGCGGCTGATCGGTGCGGTCATCGGCAGCACCCTGGGAATCATTGGGGCCTATCTCTTCAGCCTGGTGATCCGCAACAGCATCCGGCCGGGCGCAACCCAGAGCTTTCTGCAACTGCTCGTCATGCTGATCATGGCCTATGTGGGTCTGGTTGTCGGCGCCGGCAAGGGCGACCTGCTCAACCTGGCCGCGCTGGGGGGCATCTTCGGCGGCGAGAAGCAAGCCAAGAAGAGTTATAAAATTCTGGACACCAGCGTCATTATTGACGGGCGCATCGCCGACATAGCCGAGACCGGCTTTCTCGACGGCGTTATCGTGCTGCCCCAATTCGTCCTGCGTGAGCTGCAACTGGTGGCCGACTCGGCCGACTCCATGAAGCGCAACCGCGGCCGCCGCGGCCTCGATATCCTGCAGCGCCTGCAGAAGATTGCTACCTTGCAGGTGCAGATCGTGGAGGATGATTTTCCCGCCGTGCGCGAAGTGGACCTCAAGCTGATCGAGCTGGCCAAAGTGTACGAAGGCAAGATCGTCACCAACGATTTCAACCTGAACAAAGTGGCCCAGTTGCAGGGCGTCCAGGTACTCAACATCAACGAGTTGGCCAACTCGCTGAAGCCAATCGTGCTGCCCGGCGAGACCATGAAGGTCTTCATCCTGAAAGAAGGCAAGGAATATAACCAGGGCGTGGCCTATCTGGACGACGGAACCATGGTGGTCGTGGACAATGCGCGCAAGATGATCGGCAAGAACATCGACGTTTCGGTTACGTCGGTGCTGCAAACTACGGCAGGCAAGATGATCTTCGGCAAGTTCGACGAGCGCGGCATGACATGGCCCCGCGCCCTGTCGAGCCGCGGCCGGAGTTTCGCAAGTCGGGCCGGCACCCGCTCCAGCACCCGTCACGGAAACGCCAAAGCCGGAATAGTTATGATGGGGGATTTCCTCTCGATCTGCCGCAGGGAAGCCCGCCATTTGAATTCGACGCTCCAGGGCTTATACTGCGCTCCCCGTATGAAAGTGATCGTCATCATTCCCGCCGCCGGATTAGGTACGCGCATGTCCTCCGCATACGGCGCTCCGAAAAGCAAGAGTAAGCAATTCTTCGAGCTGCAGGGCACGCCGATTCTGCTGCACACCTTGCGCAAGTTTGCGCAATGCGAAGCGGTGGACGAGATCGTCGTGGCGTTCCGCAAGAATGAGAGGCGGGCTTCCAGCAGCAGATCGAAAAGGAATGCTTTAATAAGCCGGTGAGGATTGTCGAGGGCGGAGAGCATCGGCAGAATTCGGTGGCCAACGCGCTGGCAGTGATCGATGCCGCGGACGACGATATCGTGCTGGTGCACGATGCGGTGCGGCCGTTCGTGGACCAGGAGACGATCTCGGGGTCATCGAAGGCGTGAAAAAGCATGGGGCAGCCATTGCCGGTGTGCCCGCCGTTGACACCGTCAAGCAGGTGGACCGCACGGCCGATGGCGCGGTGGTGATCGCAACCGTTCCCCGAGAGCGCATGGTGTTGGCGCAAACTCCGCAGGGATTTCGCTACGGCCTGCTCAAAAAAGCGTTCGATGAGGCCACGGCGGATGGATTCATGGGAACGGACGAAGCTTCGCTGATCGAGCGCAGCGGAGGCACCGTTCACGTGGTGATGGGCTCTCCGCGCAACATGAAGATCACCACGCCCGCCGATTTGGAATTGGCGGAATTTTCCTTTCGCAGGAGAACCGCCGCAAAGCGAGCCTGGGTGGGTGAAACGGCCGAAGGCTATCATCCTGAGTGATCGGCCCCTTTTCGGAACGCGATTTCGAGGAGGACCACCATCGCGGCGTTGAAGATCTTTCATGGCAATAGGGGCGCTTCAACGCAGGTACGCTTGAAAGTAGACTGAATGCTCGCTAGGCACGACACGGATAAAATCTGTCATGCAGGTTCAACAACCAAGATAGGTAATACATCTTGTCCAACTCACACCGCACACCGCGCATCGGCTACGGCTGGGACTCGCACGAGTTCAAGCCCGGCATCCCGCTGAAAATCGGCGGCGTCCTGATTCCGCATGACAGCGGACTCGCCGGCCATTCCGATGGCGACGTTCTGCTGCACGCCTTGACCGATGCGCTGCTGGGCGCGATCGCCGCGGGAGACATCGGCGCCTACTTCCCCCCCAGCGACCCAAAATGGAAGGGCGCCGACTCTGTCGTGTTCGTGCGCGAGGCGTTAAGCCGGATTGATGACGCGGGTTACGCCGTCGGCAACGTGGATAGCACCCTCGTCCTGGCCGCGCCTAAGATTGGTCCACACGCCCGGGCCATCCAGCGGAATGTTGCTCACCTGTTGGGCATCGAGCCGGACCAGGTCGGGGTCAAGGCCAAAACCCCGGAAGGCATGGGCACCGACAACGCCGCCATCGCGCACGTGGTCGTGCTGCTCACGGAAATTTGCTGGCCGTAGGGCGCGTCTGAACCGCCGAACATACACGAAGACAAATGTCCACCGCCGGGTGCCAACCCCAACGAGTGAAACCCAGGATTGCTCCGCAAAAACTTTTCTCTAGCTGTCCCTTGACATCTCCTCGATATTTCTATATATATGGAAATATCGAATGTGAGGGTCCACATGGCAAGGAAACCCAACCCGGAGCAAATTACACGTTATGCCGATATGCTGGCCGCGATGGGCACAGAGCCCCGACTGCGCATCATGCAGCTGCTTCTTTCGGCGCATCCCGAAGGCATGGTCGTCGGCGAGATTGGCAGCGAGCTGGATATCCCAAGCTCCACGCTCTCGCACCACCTCGACAAGTTAAGGAACGAGGACCTGGTGAAGGTGCGGCGCGACGGGACGTTTCTCTGGTACACCGCGAGCACGGAGGCGCTACAAGAGTTGCTCGGTTTCCTGTACGCCGAGTGCTGCACCCGCAACAAGGCAGTCCAACCCGAAAAGTTCATTACGCTCTGCAAATAGGAGGACATCATGAGCACCGATATCAAGGAAGTCGTAAAAGAGAAGTACGGTCAGGCGGCGCTGCGAGTGCATAGCGGCGGCAGTTCCTGCTGCGGCGCTTCCACTGCGCTGGATAGCTGCTGCGATCCCATCACCACGAATCTTTACGACGCCGCTCAAGCCAGCCAGATTCCCGAAGACGCGCTGAAAGCTTCGCTGGGATGCGGCAATCCTACGGCGCTCGCCCAGTTGAACCCAGGCGAAACCGTGCTCGACCTCGGCTCAGGCGGAGGCATTGACGTGCTCCTGTCCGCAAGACGCGTCGGGCCTGCAGGCAAGGCGTACGGGCTGGATATGACCGATGAGATGCTGGCCCTGGCGCGCGAGAACCAACGCAAGGCGGCGTCGCCGATGTCGAGCTGAAAGGCGAAATCGAAAACATTCCGCTCCCCGACAATTCGGTGGACATCATCATCTCCAACTGCGTCATCAATCTTTCGCCGATAAAGATCGCGTGCTGCGTGAGGCCTTTCGTGTATTAAAGCCGGGCGGCCGCTTCGCCGTATCTGACGTTGTGGTACATGGCGAGGTGCCCGAAGAAGTGCGGGCGAGCGTGCTGCTGTGGGTGGGCTGCATCGCCGGCGCGCTGCAGGACACGGAGTATACCTCGAAGCTGGCCGGCGCCGGGTTCGAGGACATCAAGATCGAGCCCACGCGGACCTATTACGTCGAAGACGCGCGCGCGTTCCTCGCCGGTCAGGGCGTTGACGTGGACGCCATCGCACCGCTCGTGGACGGCAAGTTCATGAGCGCGTTTATCCGGGCGAAGAAGCCGCAGGCGGAAGGGACGAAAGGATAGCGACAATGCAAGGACGCTACAACGTTCTGTTCCTGTGCACGGGAAATCCGCCCGCTCCATCATGGCGGAGGCGATCCTGAATTTCCGAGGCGACCTGACCTTTAGCGCTTACAGCGCGGGCAGCCAGCCTGCGGGCGCGGTGCGGCCGGAAGCGCTGCGCCAACTCGAAAGCGCCCACCTGCCCACTAGCGGGTTGCGCAGCAAGAGTTGGGAAGAGTTCGTTCAGCCCGGTGCACCGGAGCTGAACTTCGTTTTCACCGTGTGCGACAACGCCGCGAAAGAAGTATGTCCGGTTTGGCCTGGCCAGCCGATGACGGCGCATTGGGGATTCCCGATCCTGCTGCGGTCACCGGGTCGTCCGAAGAGATCGAGCGTGCTTTTCGCGAAGCCTTCATGGCCTTGACCGCAGAATCGGACTGTTTCTGGCGTTTGCCACTTTCCACGCTGGACAAACTCTCAGTTCAAAAGCAGATCGACAAGATTGGCCGGCAATGATCGCCGCGAGCCGCCCAGTACGGGACAGCAGATGAGCACAACCAGCCAACTAGTTTCTTGACCGATACCTAACTGCCTGGATTTTCGGGCGATGCTGCTCGGGGTACTGTCAGGCTGGCTCGTCCCCGGCATCGTGCCCTTCCTCAACCGATTCAGCGTCGGCACCACGTCGATACCGATCGCGGTTGGGTTGATCGTGATGATGTATCCGCCCTTCACGAAAGTCCGCTACGAAGAGCTCCCGGAAGTTTTCCGCAACAAGCGAGTCTTGGGACTTTCCCTCATACAGAACTGGGTGGTCGGGCCGGTGCTCATGTTCGTCCTCGCTATCATCTTCCTGCGCGGATATCCCGAATACATGGCGGGGCTGATCCTGATCGGTCTTGCCCGGTGTATCGCCATGGTCATCGTGTGGAACGAGCTTGCGAAGGGCGACACCGACTATGCTGCTGGACTGGTGGCATTCAACTCCCTATTCCAGGTGTTCCTGTATTCGGTGTACGCCTGGATTTTCATAACCGTGCTACCGGCCAAACTCGGGCTGCACAGCACGGTCGTGAATGTATCCATTGGCGAGATCGCGAAAAGTGTTTTCATTTACCTCGGTATTCCCGTTCCTTGCGGGTTTTGTCACCCGCACGGCGCTGGTGCGACTGAAAGGGCGCGGCTGGTACGACCACAGCTTCGTGCCGCGGGTCAGCCCGCTCACGCTGATTGCGCTTCTGTTTACCATTGTCATTATGTTCTCGCTCAAGGGCGAGTACATCGTGCGCCTGCCTATAGATGTGCTGCGGATCGCGGTTCCGTTGTTGATTTACTTCGTGGCAATGTTCCTGGTGTCGTTCTACATGGGACGGAAGCTGGGGCCGCTGTTCGAAGACAGCCACTCTGTCGTTTACCGCGGCATCGAACAACTTCGAGCTGGCAATTGCGGTGGCGGTGTCCGTCTTTGGCATTAACTCTGGAGCTGCCTTCGCCGCGGTAATCAGGCCGCTACGTGGAGGTACCGGTCATGCTTGCACTGGTGAACCTGGCGCTTTACTTCCAGGCCAGGTATTTTCGTAGCCCGCAGGCAACCGGGATTCAGGCCGTACAGGCGGTAGAGACGCAACGATAGATGGTCGACTTAGCGCATCTGGCTGCAGTGTTGGATCGGATGTTGTAGCTGGTGGGGCAAACTGCCGCCTGCTCAGTTCGGCTCTCTTAATTCGCCGGTTGCGGCCTGGTAAACACCGCGTTGTGTTCTGGCGCAAGATTTTCGATCAGGACTTCGTTTTTTCTGGCGAGAACTTCGCGCCGCGGCGGCCGATGCCGGTATTTTCGCTGGCGAAGTATAGGTAAAAGTGTCTCCGTCCCAGTGCGCGAGTTCGTAGTAGGCTCCCCGCGGCGGAAGTCGTAGGATAAGTCGATTGTCCTCGACGAAACTTCCAACGTCCCGAAGTACTCATTCGTATACTTACCCACATATGCGCTGAGCGGTCTGGCGGGCGCGGAACTCTTTAGCGGCGCCAGCGTGGCATAGTTCGTAGAAGCATCCTGAGTCTCAGCGATCATCTGCGCGAAGATCTTGCCTATCAGCGGAAGATAATCACGCTGCGGCTTGCCATAATGCACCAGGTCGAGGAGGTGCAGGCAGATCGACTCCGGCAAGCCGATGGGAACGCTGTTGCTCAGGACAAGGACCCCGAGGTGTTCCTCGGGAACCATATAGATAGCGGTGGCCGCCCCGAGGAAGAATGCCCCGCTATGGCTGATTTGGGTATGGCCCTGCCCGTCGGGGTTGACATCCCATCCCAGGCCGTAGAACTGGCCGCCGGGACATTCATTGGGCTTTGCCGGGTCGGCAGCATTGCGACAGATCTGGGCTTTGTGGGTTTCGGCGAGAGCGTTCGCGTCGATGATCTGCTTGCCGTTCCACTTTCCGCCACTGAGTTGGAGCCGCATCCATTCGGCGAGATCGCGGGCGCTGGAGCTGACTCCACCGGCCGGCGCTTCGGCGTCGGCCTCGCGCACGAAACGGTTGACCGGCTCACCATTGATGAAGATGTGCAGCGCGGCCTTGTTGGCCCGGTCCTCGTAGTCGGAGAAGCGCGAACTGGTGGAGGTCATACCCAGGCGCGAGTAAAGCTGTTTGTCCGCGATGGTCTCCCACGGCTTGCCGATCTTGGTGGCGGCGGCGATGGCTCCGGTGGTGTAGCCGAAGTTGCTATAGGCATAGGTCTTGCGGAACTGGCCCGGCAGAGGCAGATAACGCATGCGATAGAGGATCTCCGGGCGCGAATAGCCGAGATCTTCCAGCATGTCTCCCGATTCTGTGGCCAGGCCACTGCGGTGCGAAAGGAAGTCGCGGATCTCGATCCGGCTGGTCGTCTCGGCGCTGGACAGCCGGAAGCCGGGATCGAGGTCTACGATGCGGTCGTCCCAGCCGATCTTTCCCTCGCCCACCAGGGAGGCGAGGATGGTGGAGGTAATGGGCTTGGAGAACGACGCGATCTCAAATACGGTGTCGGGATCCACCGCCGCCAATTCTCCGACTTTGCGGGCGCCGTAGCCGCGGAGAAACACGACCTGGTCGTTGTAGACAACGGCGACCGCTACGCCGGGAACTTTCGTACGGGCGAGGCTGGAGCGGATGTAAGGGTCAAGTTGCGCAAGCGCAGACTTGACGCTCTCGGGAGGACGCTGGGCTTCTCTTGCGCCGCACAGAAAAGACTGAGCCAGCAGACATGAGCACGCGGCAAGACGGTTGCGCATGAGAGTCTCCCCAGTGGGTTACGGGTTCAGTGGGAACCGATGTGCTCGGCAACCCGGATGCTATTTCGCGCGAGCCTCAGTGATAGTACTTCAAAGCGGGTCAAGCTCCTTTCCTCAGGTTCGCGCCGGCAGAGTGAGTGCGGCTATGGCGCCGCTATTGTGACACCGTGATGCTGCAGTTGGCTGGTCGCTTTGGTGCCGGACGAATCGGTCACCTGGGCTGTATAAGGGTATGTGCCCGCCATGGTCGGCGTGCCGTAGATGTACGGGTTACTCTGCCCAAGCTGGTTCAGCCCCGGAGGCAGCCCGGGACGCCGGTGGTAGGTGTAGTCCGGCTCTCCGCCGGTGGTCACCATCGGCGAGGCATAGGGCATTCCCACCTGCGCGCTGGCGGAGGACAGGCCACCGCCAATTGGTGGATTTGAGTTCGATGTAAATCGCCACTCCACCCCAGTTAAAGGGTGTTACAAACTCGCCGCGCCTCTCCAAGGCATGCTGTCGTCGGGTCCCACAGCCCGGTGGCCGGCATCGCGTTGCTGGAATATGGACCATGACCGGACAGGTAATCCGTACCGTCTTTGTCGGACAGAAATTATTTTCGCAGTTTATGGAAGCGGGCGGAGAGTAGTTCACGGTGTTGGTCAGCCAATCTTGCCAATAAGTTATCGGGGTAAGCTGCTGGTTCACCTGAAGCAAACTACCCAGCATCAAATCGATCTGGTAGTGAGTCGCAACAGGAGCCGATTGCGCCGAAGACAGCGGGTTGGCCGGGCTTGCCGGGTTGTAACTCCCCGAATGCGATGCTGGTAGCTCAACCATTCCGTTGTAGCCCGGCACGTCGTAGACCTTAAGCGGCGGCCGCCGATTCTGCCAGCGTCACCGTGACCGCGCATTCGAACGGCCTGTTATTCGCCGTTCCGCTGTACCAGGCGACGAGCCTTGATTTGTGTTGGTTTTGGAGCCAAAGAATAACGATCCATCCGGTGACTTGTGTCCACTTGCCCGGTCCCGAGGCGGGCACGCACCCGCTGATGTCGCGGGAAGGTCGATGGGTTTCGCCGCGTCCGGCGTCGTGATAGCTACCTCGAAAAACAACGGGTCGCCGTTGTTGGGCTTGAAAGAGCTTGAGACCAGTGAGATACCGGAGGCGCTCAAACCGCAGGTACTGTTGGTGACGTACTGGTCGGTAAGCGGAGGAGAGCAACCGCTATCCGTCGTCGGGGCGGGATGCCAGCGGCACAGGACACCGTTGGTGGTGTTGGCCTGCTGGCTGCCGATGGGAACCGGGCCACGGCATACCTTTGTTGTTGGCAATGGTAAGAACGGCGCCCTCATTCAGCACACTGCCAGCGGCATTGACGAAGTTTTGCGCATAGTTGTAATTGGACGGCAGCTCCGAGCAACAGGGGAATGCCCTTCGTGGCCGGGGTAATCGGCACGCTGGTGCCTCCCGGGGAGAAGATGATTCGGTACAGCGGCGAGTCGCCGCCGAAGGTCTCAGGATCGTTCGGCCAGGTATAGGCCGCCATGAAATACCTGATGAATAGTGTCGTCGCCAACGCAAGGAACGGGCGTGCCATCGGGGCGCGTGACGTCCGCACACGGCAGCGGCCGGAGGCTCATCAGAGTAAACGTAGTTTGAGGCGGCGCGCAGTTCGAATTAAGGGATTGCAGGGAGCCGTAGGTGAAGGTGCAGGCCACCTGGCTGGCCGGGGACCCCGGTGGTGGCGGCTAGTGGGAGATTGACGGGGCACGTTCGCTCGGGGTTCGATAGAACGCCCGGAGCGAGCACATGCCAGTCGGCTGGTTGGGCTGGTGTTCTTACAGCACGAAGCGTGCACGTAGGGTTGACCCATGAAGTTACTCGCAATCCTGGTCGGTCTTACAGCTGTGGCCGTATCAGTCCCGGATTGCCTGCGCAATAGATCCAGCCAGGGGTAGCATTGCGGGATCGTTCGGATTGTTCGGATCGCACGCCCCACCGTTAACTGGTGTCTTCGGGAACTCGTACTTGCCGCAATTGTTGAAGCAAGCCACGGATAGTCCCCCGGCGGCATCACCGGATTGCCGTTCGCATCCTCGATGACAAAACCGTAGGTACCAGTCGGGTCCTTATCAATGTCTGAGCGTTTGAGTATGAAGCTATTACCATTTGCATCGGTACAGCTCTGGTTTGTTTTCGATCATTGGCGCGCAAATCTGCCCCGTGCACGGTGAGGGGATAGTTATACATGAGCCAATGCTGGTCCGTGGGAGCTAAAGGGTTGCATTTGGACTGCCCCTGCAACGGCCCTGCAGGACAGATTGCCTCCAGACCCACGGCTCCCACGGGTCCACCGGCAGTATGTCCACGTTGAGGTTTGCGCCGTCCACGAAGCTGATATCAGGGCTAATCCTGCAAGATCGACACTCCGTTGCCGGCACGGGCTGGGCGAAAGTCCACTCTGTAAGCGAGGTGAACCCGGAATCCACGATGGCGGTGGAGCTGCAATCGTAGTGATCCCCGCAACTGCCGGTTTCGCACTGGGCCCGGAGGAAGTGAGATCGTAACGGCAGCCGGTTCGCGCCCAAAATCTCGGCCCTTCGATGGCGGGACATGTTGGGCCGGGCGGGCAATACGTGTTTTCCCATTCCTCCGGTATGTCGATGGTCAGGACATTCGGGTTTGGATTATCCGGGGTGCCGGTCGTGCCGTAAGGTTGCATGATCCAGGTTCCCTCCGGGAAAAACCGGGTAACCCTGTTGCCCGACCGATGAGCTGTATCGGCGGCGCCCAGTAGCGTCTGGCAGGAACAATTCACCAATTGCACCACTCTGTGCTGGCCCAGTGGCGGTATCGGGAAGGGGAGACTATTCAGGTAGGCCTGTGAACACACGTTTCCCCCCGGAGAGACACGTATGCTGCGCCTCAACGTGGACGGTCAGGAACAACGGGAAAACCAAACTGAATGCGAAAGCCAGGAATGTTGCTGCGGATACGTTGGCCAGTCGACGAGGTTTCACGGCGGGACCCCCTTCATAAGTCTCGGAAGTTGAAACCGAACTTGGAAAGCCCGGAACCCCGCGGCCACGAATCTCCCGGGTTGTACGTTCGGAACTGAGGCGCTGAATTATCAGGCCGAAGAAAGCTGCCTGTCAACCCCGATTTTGGCCGATTCTGGCGCTTGATTTTGAACGATCTGCGCAGGCTGCAAGTAGTGACAGGGCCACGGAGAACACATAGGCATATCCACCAGTCCGCAGAGACGGGAAGCTTGATCCAAAGTTAACCGGGCCCGTTCCGAGACGCCCTGGCCGCAATCCCATAATCTAACCTACCAAACAACGTAAAATAGAAGTTTTAGCGGGTGACGCCCGGCGCGTCCGCTGCGATTTCAAGTCGGCAAGAAGGAACTCATGTCTACCTCTGACCGCGATGTGGAGGCTGCTGCCACACCGCAGGCCGGGTCTTCCGACCGGCCGTCGAATTCATTCGCGACATCATCCTGGAAGACCTTAAGACCAACAAGTACAGCGGACGCGTGCAGACCCGCTTTCCGCCGGAGCCCAACGGCTACCTGCACATCGGCCACGCCAAGTCGATCTGCCTGAATTTCGGCCTGGCCGCGGAATTCGGCGGCAAGACCAACCTGCGCTTCGACGACACCAATCCCGAGAAGGAGGAGCAGGAGTACGTCGATTCCATCATCGACGACGTGCGCTGGCTGGGCTTCGATTGGGAAGACCGGCTGTTCTACGCCTCCGACTATTTCGACCAGCTCTACGAGTGGGCGGTGCAGCTGATCAAGGCGGGCAAGGCGTACGTGTGCGATCTGACCGCCGAGGAGATCCGCGAGTATCGCGGCACGCTGACCGAGCCGGGCAAGGAGAGCCCGTACCGCAATCGTTCCGTCGAAGAGAACCTGGACCTGTTCGAGCGCATGCGGGCGGGCGAGTTTCCGGACGGCTCGCGCACCTTGCGCGCCAAGATCGACATGGCGTCGCCCAACCTGAACATGCGCGATCCGGTGATGTACCGCATTCTGCATGCCGAGCACCACCGCACCGGCGACAAGTGGTGCATCTATCCGATGTACGACTGCGCGCACGGGCAGTCGGACTCGATCGAGCGCATCACGCACTCCATCTGCACGCTGGAATTCGAGGACCATCGGCCGCTGTACGACTGGTTCATCGAGCAGCTTGGGCATCTTTCCCTCGCAGCAGATCGAGTTCGCCCGGCTGAACCTGACCTACACGGTGCTGAGCAAGCGCAAGCTGCTGCAGCTGGTGCAGGAGGGCCGGGTGCGCGGCTGGGACGATCCCCGCATGCCGACGATGTCCGGCATTCGCCGCCGCGGCTACACGCCCGAGGCGATCCGCAATTTCTGCGCCGCATCGGCGTGTCAAAGACCAACGGCATCATCGAACTGGCCCTGCTGGAGCATTGCGTGCGCGAAGACCTGAACAAGCGCGCGCCGCGCGTGATGGCCGTGCTGCGGCCGCTGCAGGTGGTGATCGACAACTATCCCGAAGGGCAGGTCGAGGAGCTGGACGCGGTCAACAATCCGGAAGATCCCGGCGCGGGCACGCGCAAGGTGCCGTTCTCGCGGGTGCTCTACATCGAGCAGGACGATTTCCGCGAAGACCCGCCGAAGAAATTCTTCCGCCTGTCGCCGGGCCGCGAAGTGCGGCTGCGCTACGCGTATTTCATCACGTGCACCAGCGTGGTGAAGGACGAGCAGACGGCGAGGTCGTCGAGGTCCATTGCACCTACGATCCCGCCACGCGCGGCGGCAACGCGCCCGACGGCCGCAAGGTGAAGGCGACGATCCACTGGGTTTCGGCCGCAGCACGCGATCGACGCCGAGGTGCGGCTGTACGAAATCTGTTCACCAAGGAAGATCCGAACGACGTGCCGAAGGGCAGGAGTTCACCGCCAACCTGAATCCGAATTCGCTGGAGGTGCTGACGCAGCGCCAAGCTGGAGCCGTCGCTGGCCAGCGCCAAGCCGGGAGACCGCTATCAGTTCGAGCGGCTGGGATATTTCTGCGTCGATCCCGACTCGAAGCCGGGCGCGCTGGTGTTCAATCGGACGGTGGCGCTGCGGGATACCTGGGCGAAGATCGAGAAGCGGGAGAGGGGGAAATAGTTGCAGCCAATTTGAATCCATGGTGACACGGGAACAATCCCGAGCTGTTGAGAACCGCGAAGGCTGGGGATGCCTCGACGAATGGCAGACCTATGCGCAGTTAGTTCGGCGCATGAAGGTCACGCAGAGGCGATGGCATGTCATAGCGATTTCACCGTTTGCCATCGTCATTTTCTTTGTCTTACGTTTTTTCCCGAAGTCAGAAAACGATCTACTGGTAGAAGGGACAGTCGTGGCGTCACTCGTTTGGGCACTGGTCGTCCGTGTCTAGTCGATGGCCTTGACCATTCGCATACGCGCAATCCGATGTCCCAAATGTCATGCTCACTTTGGCTCCGAAGACGAGTGTATGTCCTGTGGATTCCCCAGGCACTTAGTGACGGGCGACGAGTCCCGCTAGGTACATGTAGGGCGGTAATGAGGCATCCGATCTCCCGGTAACACCAAAGAGATGTCCATATAGCTATTATGGTAGACTAGATAGCTTAAGTTATATGCTATAGAATGAGAGCATGAAGACGGTTAATATTGCGGATACTCAAGAACCGGCTGAGCGCCTACCTGCAATTGGTTCGCAAGGGTGAGGAGATTATTGTGCGCGATCGCGACCTTCCCATCGCCCGTAGCTCGCCTTACGCGACGGGAACTCTCGCGGAAGGTGATCGCCAGCTGGTCGCAGCAGGGCTTGATCAGGCTGCTGAGCAGAACGGCCCAATCAACTGGAAGAAGTTCTGGGCAATGCCCAGTGCCAACCTGAGTGAGGAAGAGGCGCGCCGCGCCATCTTAAAAGAGCGCGAGAAGGACGCTAGTGGAACCCGCCTTCTGGGACAGCAGTGCGCTGGTTCCGCTCTGCATGCGACAGGAGTCGAGCCCGGGTGTGCTGCAGCTCACTGAGGAGTACGAGGTGGTTGCCTGGTGGGCCACACCTGTTCAAGCGCGCAGCGCCTTCGCACGAGAGCTCCGGGCCGGCAAGCTGAGTCGGTTGGAGTAGTCAGCAGGCCCTGGAACGGTTCGACGTGGTGAGGGCAGGGTGGCGCGAGATCCAACCAGCAGAGGAGCTACGCCAGATTGCTGAATCCATGTTGGAGCGGTATCAGCTTCGCGGCGCGGATGCTCTGCAGCTCGCTGCCGCTTACATTTGGAGTCTTGGCCGGCCCTTTCAGCGGCACTTCATTTCCTGCGATAAGCGCTTGCTGGAAGCCGCGCGAGAAGCGGGGTTCAGGATCATCGCTATCTGACGCCTCTTGCTCCATCCGCAAGCTCATCAACATGAACTCAAATCACTCAATACCTGTTGCTCCCCGCCTCCGCTTTGCGCCTTCGCCCACCGGTTATCTCCACGTCGGCGGAGCGCGCACCGCGCTCTTCAACTGGCTGTTCGCGCGGCATTACGGTGGCACGCTCATTCTGCGCATTGAAGACACCGACTTCGAGCGCTCGACCGCGGAAATGGTGGATGGCATTCTCGACGGGCTGCGCTGGCTGGGCATTGACTGGGACGAGGGCCGTACTTCCAGTCGCAACGCATGGAGTTGTACCAGGCGGCAGCGCAGCGCCTGGTCGAAAGCGGCCACGCGTATTACTGCTTCTGCACCAAAGAGGAACTGGAGCAGCGGCGCGCGCAAGCCCAGGCCCAGGCGGCGATCCGCAGTACGACAGGAAGTGCCGCAGCATCGCCCCGCCGACGCGCAGGCCCGCCGCGAAGCGGGAGACGCCTGCGCCATTCGTTTCGCCGTGCCGGAATCGGGCAGCACATTTTTCGACGACGCCGTTTCGGCCGCGTCGAATTCGCCAACACCGAACTCGAAGACTTCGTGCTGCTGCGCTCCGACGGCGTGCCCACCTACCACCTCAGCGTGGTGGTGGACGACCTCGACATGCGAATGACACACATCGTGCGCGGCGCCGACCATCTCTCCAATACGCCCAAGCAGGTGATGCTCTACCAGGCGCTGGGCCAGCCGCTGCCGGTGTTCGCGCACGTGCCGCTGATTCTCGGCCCCGACAAGACGCGCCTCAGCAAGCGGCACGGAGCCACCAGCGTCATCGCCTACAAGGATGAAGGCATCGTCCCTGAGGCGTTCCGCAATTTTCTGGCGCCGCCGGGATGGACGCCGCCCGGACTCATCGCGCGAGATCATGGGCGACCGCGAGCTGATCGAACTGTTCGACCTGAGCGGCATCACCAAGGTCGAACGCCGTATTTCGATCGCGGCAAGCTGGACTGGTTCAACGCCGAGTATCTGCGGGCCTATCCGGCGGTGCTGCTGCTGCCGCTGATTGAAGAGGAGTGGAAGAAGGCCGGGCTGATACCGTTTCAGACCAGTCGCGAGGCGATGGCGTCCACGGTGGACCTGGTGAAACCGCGGGCGCGCAATCTGAAGGACTTCGCGACCTTGTTTCGTGCCTACTTCAGCGACAGCTTCGAGGCCGACCCGGCAGCCGTGCAGAAGTTCCTGAAAGACGACGCCGTGCGCCAGATGCTGGTGGAGCTGGCTGCGCGCTACGAGAAGGAGGCCGAATTCTCCGAGGCGAGCACCGAGAAAGTGCTGCGCGATTTTGCCGCGGAGAAAAATGTAAAAGCCGGAGCACTTATCAACGGCGCGCGCGTCGCGCTTACCGGGCAGGGCGTGGCCCCGAGTCTGTTTGCGGTGATGGCCAATCTCGGCCAGGAGCGCACCGTGGTCCGCCTGCGCATAGCCCCGCAACTGTAGGAGACGGAAAGCACGCAGCGCTCATTTCGCCGGACCCCGCCCGTGCTGCTTCGAGTAGATTCTTTCCACCTCTTCGACCGCTGTCGATCTCTTTCGGCAGCTTGTCCTGTCGCACTCGCACGATCCGAGGAAAGCGCAGCGCGAATCCGCTGTCGTGGCGGTCGGAGCGCGTGATCGCGTTGAAGGCCACCTCGAGCACGATCTTCGGCTCGACCTCGCGCAGGTGGCCGTGATCTGCGGTGGATGCGTCAGGAACCACTGTGTCAGCTCGGCAATCTCTGCATCGGTGAGCCCGGAATAGGCCTTGCCGATGTTGACCAGTTCCTCGCCCTTGCGTACTGCGAAGGTGTAATCGCTCAAGACGTGAATGCGCTTTCCATGCCCGAACTCCGTAGCCGTCACCACGACGTCGAGGGTCGCCAGTTCGCGCTTTAGCTTCAGCCACCAGCGGCCACGCCGTCCGGGCATGTAGGGCGATTGAATGTCTTTGATCATCAGGCCTTCATTGCCGCGCGCCATGGCCTGCTCGAAGTATTGTTCCAGCTGCTGCGGAGAGTCGGCGCGCATCGCGGGCGCGCGAATGATCCATCCTGAGACTGTTTCCGCTTCGACCTCCGGCTCAAAGGACAGGCGAGCCTGCGCATTCAGCATCGGACGCGGCGCAATCCGCTTGGCGCCGGCAAAGACGCGGTCGAGAATCTCCGTGCGCTCCAACAGCGGCCTGTCCAGCGTCAGTTCGCCCTCAGCGTAGATGACGTCAAAGACGACGTAGGCCACGGGAACTTCGGCAATCAGTTCCTGGCTGACCTGCTTGCGTCCCAACCGCTTCTGGATCTCCGAGAACGGCATCGCGTGCCCACCTTCCTGGTTATGCAGCCAGGCGACGATCTCGCCGTCGAGAATGACCTCGCCCGGCAACTCGCTCAGACCTCCAACCAGTTCCGGAAACGACGGCGTCACCTCATCCAGCGTGCGCGAGAACAGCCGTACTTGTCCGCCTCCGCAATGCGCCTGCGCCCGGATGCCGTCGTACTTGTCCTCGACCAGCGCATGCTCGAAGTACTGAAACGCTTCCTCGACGTCCGCGGCCGGACTGGCCAGCATGAACCCGATGGGATGAAACAGCCGCATGCGCGCCTGGTCGAGGCGATGCTCCGCCGCGAATTGCAGGGTCTCGCCTACATCGCCCAGCAGCATGTTGGCACGCTGAATGCGCTCCAGCGGCTCGTCAGAGGCCTTGGCGATCGCCTCTTCCACCAGGCTCTCCTTCAGCCCGATGCGCAGCTCGCCGGTGATGATTTTCAGGATGTACTTGGCTTCCAGCGCCGTCGCGCGCTGCAGCAGCGGCTGCAGGAGCGCGGTCTTGGCGGTCGCGGTGCGCGTCTCGGCGATGCGGTCGAAGGTCGAGCGGACTTCCGTGAGCATGATCGTGGCTGTCTTACGAGCCGTGTCGGCCAGGACATCGGCAGCGGCTGAGCCCAGGTCTCCCCGCTTGCGATAGGCGGCGCTCAGTGCTGTTTCATGTCCGCCCGCAAGCTCGATTACGAGTTTCCACAGCAACGCTCCGCCAATCTGGAGCGTGCGCTCGTCGAACGCAGGAAACGCACGGCCTGACAGGAAGACAGCCGAGATCGACGCATCGCCAAGCTCGCGCGAGCGGAAGTAATCCGCCACGATGGCGGTCTTCTCCAGCTTCCTGGTGGTGGCGGCGATGCGTTCGCAGGTTTCGGCCAGCTTTTCCATAGTACTGAAAGACAGGCATTTGACTGGCGGTATAATTTTTCGTCGCCTATGCCATTAGTTACAGGATCTCACGTCGGTCCCTATGAGATTCTCGCCCTGCTGGGTGCGGGCGGAATGGGCGAAGTGTATCGCGCACGTGACACCTCCCTGAAACGCGATGTGGCTATCAAGGTGCTTCCGGCGCGTGGTCGCGCGATCCGGACGTCTCCGCCGGTTCGAGTTGGAGGCCCAGGCCGCTGCCGCGCTCAACCACCCCAATATTGTTTCGATTTTCCACGTCGGCCAGCACGAAGGCTCGCCCTACATCGTCACCGAACTGCTTCAGGGCGAAACCCTGCGTGATCACCTTCAACGCGGGCCTCTGCGTTTCCGGGAAGCATCGACCTCGCCATCGATATCGCCCATGGGCTGGCCGCCGCTCACAGCGCCGGGATCGTCCACCGCGACCTCAAGCCGGAAAACCTCTTCTTGACCAAAGACGGTCGCGTCAAGATTCTCGATTTCGGGCTAGCCAAGCTCAAGCAGGGCAAAATCCGCCGGCGCCGATGGTCCGACCATCACGCTTCGGGAAGAGACCAGCCCGGACAGGTGCTCGGCACGGTAGGTTACATGTCGCCGGAGCAGGTTCGGGGACAAGCCGCCGACGCGCGCAGCGACATCTTCGCTCTGGGCGTGATCTTGTACGAGATGCTGACCGGAAAGCGCGCCTTCCAGAAGCCGACCTCAGCCGAGACCATGGGCGCGATCCTGAACGAAGACCCGCCGACGATTTCGCAGCTCACATCTGATCGCCCTCCCGGGCTGCAACGAATCGTGAGCCGTTGCCTGGAGAAAAGTCCGGACCGCGCTTTCAGGATGCCTCCGACCTCGCTTTTGCGCTGGAAGCTCTATCCGATTCGAGCAGCACAGCCATCTCTGCCGTCAACCAGACGGTGCGAGGCAAGCGATGGATCTGGATTGTCGCGGCCGCGGGGCTGTCGCTCGTAATGCCGCAGCCTTGATTGTGTGGTCGAGGCCGTCGCCCGCAGTTCCGGTCGTAGAAGCCGTAACCCAACTCACGACGACGGCGAACCGAAGCTAAGCATCGGCAAAATTGTAACCGACGGAGCGCGAATTTACTTCAACGAAGGCGTAACCGGGAGTCTTAAGATTATGCAAGTCTCGGTCACGGGTGGACCCACTGCGGTCATTCCGACCCGACTAGAAAATGCCCGGATAGCCGGCTTGACCCATGAAGGGTCGGCTCTGCTGGCATTGGTCGGAGGATTTGCCGACATTGCCGCCGCTGTCTGGACGATCCCGCTGCCCACAGGAGAACCACGCCGGCTCGGCTGCATCGCGGCCCAGGATGCAGACTTTTTCCCCGATGGGCGAATTATCTTCGCTCAAGGGGGCGACATCTACGTCGCCGGAAAAGACGGCTCCAATCCCCGCAAGGTGGTCAGCGTTGACGGTATTCCTGTCTTCCCCAGCGTTTCGCCGGACGGACGGCGCCTTGTTTTCACGGTTTATTCTTCCTCGCTTACCACCTCGCTGGTCGAAGCCAGGACAGATGGTTCAGGCCTCCAGCCGATCTTGAAGGCCCGGGCATGAATGTGTGTTGTACCCAGTGGACTCCCGATGGGAAATACCTGGTATTTCGAAAACGGAATGAAAATGGATATATCTTCGATCTTTGGGTGCTCCCCATGAATGCCGGCCTTATGCGCCGGGCACGACAACCCATTCGACTTACCAATGGCCCGCTGGACTACTCGGGTGCCGTCCCCAGCCGGGACGGGAAGCAAATCTTCGCTGTCGGCACGAAACGGCGAGGCGAACTCGTCCGCTACGATGTCAAGTCGGGGCAGTTTCTGCCCTTTCTCTCTGGCATCTCGGCTATCGACCCTACCTTCTCCCGTGACGGCAACTGGGTCGCCTACACCGCCTACCCGGATCACTCGCTATGGCGCAGCCGTGCTGACGGAAGCGAACGTTTGCAACTCACCTATCCTCCCATACAGGTCATGTACCCTTTCATTTCTCCGGACGGAAAGCGGGTCTCGTTTGGGAACGCCCAAGGGGAAATTTATGTAATCAGCATGGACGGTGGGACGCCGCAAAAAATAGCGGAGAAAACCAACTTCTGCAACCTGGTCCCCCGACGGCAACCTTCTGGCCATGACCAGTTGGCGTGAGGGTTATAGCGCCGGATTGCAGATCTTCGACTTCGCCACCGGGAAGCTGTCCCCTGTCCCTTCCTCGCAAGCCATGATGGGCGGGCAGTGGGTTGGTCCAGGCGTTCTGGTTGCAGCTCCCACCGCTGCCACGAAGTTGATGACCTTCGATTTCAAAACTCAGAAGTGGTCGGATCTGGTGTTGACTCCCGTCGTGAACTGGGCCACATCGCCGGACGACAAGTATCTGTACTACACCACCGGAGGCACGGAACCGAAGGCCATGCGCATCCGGCTCAGCGACCACGCGGTGGAAACCATCACCAGCTTGAAAGATATTCGCCGGGTCGCAGATTGGGAGGAATCGAACACACAAATCAGTGTTGCCCCGGACGGTTCGGCGGTTTTTACCCGCGACATCGGCACCCAGGAGGTCTACGCCCTCTCCGTGAAGTGGCCATAGAACCCTGCGTTTATCGGTTCACACCGGGAAGAAGCGGCTCGACAGGCTACCGGGCAGGGCGTGGCCCCGAGTCGATTTGCCGTGTTGGCCAATCTCGGCGAGGAACGTACGGTGGCGCGCCTGCGAAGAGTGCCGGAATTGTAGGAGACAGGGAGCCAGCGGTTCCGGTTGAGGCAGGCTGCCGGGTGACCTCTTAAGGGATCATGCTAAGCTGAACCCAGTCGTATGTGTTGTCCGATTTCTTAGCGCACAGGAAAGGTTTATCGGGCAAATTCCGGGCACCCTTTTCTGCGTAAAATGTGCCTCGGTTAGCTGCGGTACAGGGCGGCTTGGGAGAGGTTCGAGCTATCTTGAAAACCGACTGGAGAGAGACTGGCCACCGGTCTCAGGTCGCCCGTGAAAGTGCGCTGATAAAGAAAAATGGACGTAGGAGAGCCCCTGTGCACCGATCGGCAACCTTGCTGCCCTCTGATAGCACGGAAGGCTGACAACCGAGGCTTGGAAAAGCCAAGGATGAACCTACTCCTTCTTTGATTGTCGTCTCCAACGTGCCCACTCTTAACGTACGGTTACCTAAGTCAACAATCTGCCCCTTTTCCTCAGTAAGTTGTTTCTGCACTTCCTCAATCTTCTGGTTGACCCGCTTGTACCTGCCGATATCTGCCTGAAGTTGCCCGTATTGTTCCTTAGTACGTGCGTCCATCCGCTGAAGCTCTGACACCGCCCGCTGTGAAGATGCGATCCCCGCTTCAATGCTGCCCAAGGGCCTGCGAAACGTCTGCTGCCTTCTGCTGTGCAGCCTCTGCCGTCTTTTGCGCGGCTGCAGATACACTCCCAACTTGTTTTTCGGCAGCGGTCACTTTTGAGGCGAAGTCGTTGTACGTCCGGAAGCCCAAAATTGCGAAGATAATTGGCGATGAGAGCCGCGGAATGGCCACCCAATATAGAAAGAGCTTATGCCATTTTGTAAGTTTGTCAGCAACTGCGACAGAGGTCTCCAAAACAACGTATCGCTGGTCTTGTGAATCTAGTTTCAACAGCTCGCTCTACTTGGTCGTCGATCAGTGCTCTAATGTGGGCGGATGCCGGATCAAGAGGCGCCCCGCAGGCGGCGCAAAACTTCTTCCCGGGCGCGGATGGTTCCTGACACTTAGGGCATTGTTCGTAAGTGGTGTCAAAGCTCATATCGACAGGGTTGACCGTCATCCTTCCGGCTCGGGACTATGCATCCCCCTTATCTGGGGGTGCCCCACTCCTGTCGCCCGCTTTTGGCGACGGGGTGGGCACAATCCTCACTCGGGGCGCTAGTCCCATGCGCTCCCGCTGCTGCCCAGTCTACTCCGACTCGATTTCGACCACGACGGGTGACCCATCCTTCCGGCTCGGGACTATGCATCCCCTTTACCTGGGGGTGCCCCACTCCCTGTCGCCCGCTTTTGGCGACGGGGTGGGCACAATCTTCACTCGGGGTGCTAGTCCCATGCGCTCCCGCCGCCGCCCGGTCCACCCCGACTCGATTTCGACCACACCCTCGACCCCGGTGAGGTAGTGCCGAAAGCTGCTCCACTCCCAATCTCCGCCTTCTCCACGAGTCCACGCTTCACGGGATTGGGATGCAGGTAGCACAGCTTCTCCTTGCGCTTCTTGGCAGTCCAGACATTGAAGTCGTAATAGCGTGGCTGCCAGAAATGTCTGGGTGTGTCGCCGACGTTGGCAGGTCGGTCGGAGTCAGTTTCTGCGCTACCATCTGCTTCAGCATCTGGATGGCAACCGCCAGCGTGCTGCGTTCCGGTTCGCCGATGAGCAGATGCACATGCTCTGGCATAACCACGTAGCCGGTGACGAACAGCCCATACCAGCGGCGCACCCGTTCCAGAGTTTGTTCGAACACGCGGCGCGCTTGCGGAGTGCCCAACAGCTGGGCGCGACAATAGCAACTGAAGGTGATGAAGTGCAGGTCGCGTGTTTCCTGGTAACGTTTGAGTCCTCGCGGCACAAAACGAGGATATGCTTCAGTCCGGGGATTACGCTGTGATGTGGATTACAGACGTGTGCCCACCCCATCGCCAAAAGCGGGCGACAGGAGTGGGATACCCAAAGTTAAGAAGTGGCCCTGAAAGAGCGATCCAGCCGGCCGGATGAAAAACACAACGGAATGTCCTATTTTACGGTAATAGTTCTGCCGCGACAGGGCGTTGGCATTTTGGTGGCGGATATGAGATTCTGATAGCAATTCTCCCCATTCGTCATATAATGCCCGCAACTTGGGAACCGCGCCACATCATCAACGGGGCGTTGATGCTCAGCATCTCGTCCCTGCAGAGCATCTTGTTCGCCTGAGAATTATTGATGCGATTGATGCTAATGTCCGTCTATTTATCAAGTACGGGTTCTTTGCGGTTATTGCCTTCTGTGCGTATAGCAGTATCGCCGTGCTCGCTGGCAAGTACACGTTCGCCGATGTCGGCGTCCGCTTCTTGGGAGACATTAGACTTGGTAACTCAATCGGATATATCGTTGGCGGCGGCGGCATACTGTACGGAAAAAGCCAAAAACGGCTGAGGGAGCAGGTGATTGAAAACTTGGCACCGCAGGTTAGGGAGCGGAGAAACTGAGATAGACCCCAACCGAATCTTCGAGCGGCTTGACGGATTCGGGGCAGAACCCGACCAGAGGATGAATAAATGAGCAATGTTCAGCAAATCGCCAATGTGCTGTATAGGCGCGCTTGGACTTGTTGCTCTTTGGTATCTGGTTATATGCTGGCGCGAGTACAAAACCGATAAGCTGCGGGAGGACATCTTTTCAATCTCCGGGCCGAGCTTTTTGAGTATGCACGCACCAGTGCCATATCTTTCGACGACCCTCTCTGACAGACAACTGCGGATGAGGCTGCGGATAGCATGATTCACTTCCGCGCATCAGATTTCGTTTGTAAGGTTGGCGGTCACTGTGCTGTGGGAGAAAGTGCATCCGCTTATGCCTGATGTTCCAATCTTTACGGATGAGCTACGGGCTAATCAGCCACTATCAGCGGAAGCTCGCGCCAAGCTCGCCTCGATTCATCAGCGGATGATGAAAATCACAGCGCAGCATGTTCTCACAACGTCTTTCTTGGCGTTGCCAATGCTCGCCCTTTACTGCACATACAGCATTGTTAAGATATGGGCTACCAAGAGTTGCGATCATTAAGGCAGCCGAAAGAAGAAACAAACATTGCTGAATCGGAGACTCAACTACCACCTTGAGTTAATGGAGCAGCAAGCAGTGGACGAGCAAGAAAGGTAGAACTGCAAGAGGAAGAGTGCGCAAGTACGGTTGCAGTAGCAACTTGCTGCCGGGTGCCCTGACTCATTTGCTGCTATTGCAAAATGGTGGGAGGTTGCAGGATTTGCTAGTGAATCATCGACAACCTGAATTCCGCTCGCCGTGCCTTTACCTTTCGTTACCCTGTAACTTGACAATCGGGCAACCTGAGTTAGGCTGTCGCATGGCTTCCTTGCCTGGGGGCTTCCGAGTCAAGATGAAACGACTATTCGCCGTCATTCGTACCCGCGGAGGTGCATGGGATGTCTCGCAGCCATTGGAGAGCCAGGCGGAATGGCTCTCACATGCCGCCTTCATGAACTCCCTCCAAAAGGAAGGTTTTGTCGTCCTCGGAGGTCCGCTGGAGGGCACGTCCGACGTTCTTCTGGTTGTACGCGCTGAGACGCCCGACGAAATCATGGAGCGGCTCTCGGCCGATCCCTGGACCGGCATGGACCTTCTTCGTGTAAGCCGGGTTGCGCCTTGGACTCTCCGGCTAGGCTCACTGCCATAAACCATGACCGCGCGGCCGGTCGCCTTCCCGATTCGGGAACGAGGCAAAATAAGTTTCGCGAAATCACTGCATTCTCGCCGGGAGTGTGAATAGGCTGAAGATGAGAGGAGCCGAATGCGGCGCGAGTGCGCTGCGTTGGCTCTTTTTTCGTTACGAAGGAAACCGGCCCGCCCAGTGCGAGAGCCGGACGAGATCTTTGAAAAGTGAAGGCGGGGCTCGGTAGCCCTCTAAGGCGTCCGTCTTGAGCGCCTGTCCGTAACTCTCGTGTTTGCAGGACTTTGCGAGTGCATGCAAAGTCCTAAAAACATTGGACTTAGCAGGTATGCTAACTGTAATGTTTGCAGGACTTTAGAGGCAAAGTCCTCAAAACAAGGACTTTACAAAGAGTAATAATTTTCTGAGAGTGACTCAGGGAGCACGGGCCCCACGGGTCAGGTCTGCTTCCCGCTTTACCCAGCACTCGGCCTGCGGCTCGTGCTGAGCCAAACTGAGTCGCACTAGCGGCTGAGTTTCCTGACACTGCCACCTGCCCAGTCGCAGTTATCCTCCTAAAGTCCTTATTCCATGGGATCTTACGTGAACTTACACGGCCTCAATATTTTGCCGGGAATTTTTCTGTAAGCGCTGATTCTAAAGAACCGGGAGGGGGAGGGGGGTACAGGCTGCTTCGAGGACGTCCACGAGTGGGAAAGTCAAGTGGATAGTCGACAGCAAAGCTGGGTCGCCAGAGTGACGGCAAGTATAGGGGTCTTCGACTCCGGTTCGCAAGAGCGGCGAACCGTCGCTCAGAATGACAGAGCAGTTAGCAGTAGCCAGTTGCCAGCAGTCTGGTCCAAGCAGATGGCTCGCTCCAGGCAGCGCTTGGTCCAGGCTAACCGTGAAACAGCTTTTGCTGGAGGTGGTTGCGATTGACAGTGTCCGCCAGGCTGCTTACTCTAAACACTGCGCCTTCGGCCATCCGAGGAACATCCAATCATCATGCAGTTTTTGCGTCGCAGCCTCCGGTTTTTAGCAGCCGTCCAACTTTTGCCCGCTCTGGAGAGCGGGGAAGAAACCCTGGTCGGTGGCCAGGCCGTGCTGGAGGGCGTCATGATGCGCTCGCCGCACGCCTGGGGCATCTGCGTTCGCCGGCCCGACGGCACGCTGGCGACGCACTCCGAGCCGCTGGAGCGCCTCTCCGACAAGCACAAATGGATGGGCTGGCCGATCATCCGCGGCATCATCACGCTGGGGCAGGCCATGAAGCTGGGCTTCCGCGCGCTGCGCTATTCGGCCAACGTCGCCATGGACGGCCTGTCCGCCGAAGAGGAGAAAGAAGACCGAGATCAGCGGCTGGATCGTGGCCGCGAACGTCATTTTTTCGCTCGGCTTCTTCATCTTCATGTACAAGTTCCTGCCGCTGCTGGCGGCGACCAAGCTGAAGAACGCCTATCCCGCGTTCGGCAACCAGATCCTGTTCAACGTGGTGGACGGCGTCATCCGTATCGCGCTGTTCCTGTTGTTCATCTGGGGAATTTCGTTCTGGAGCGACATTCGGCGCGTCTTCCAGTATCACGGCGCCGAGCACAAGACGGTCTTTGCCTTCGAGTCACGCGATCCGCTGACGATACGAAAACGCGCAGGCGTATTCGACCTACCATCCGCGCTGCGGCACCAGCTTCCTGATGACGGTGATGCTGATCGCCATGGTGATCTACATGCTGGTTCCGGCGACCACGTTCTGGGCGCGCTTCGCCTTCCGCATTGCGCTGCTGCCGGTGATCGCGGGCGTGTCGTACGAGATGATTCGCTTCGCCGCCAAGCATGGCTCTTCGCTGTTCGCCATTCTGACCAAGCCGGGCTTGTGGCTGCAGCGCATCACCACGCAACCGCCTGCGGACGATCAGGTGGAAACCGCTATTGCCGCCCTGAACGAAGCCATGGAACTGGAAAAGCAGCGCGGCGGCGAACTGGTGATTGCGTAGCGGCGCCCGCCGCTAACGACTTCGCATCTCTCTCGCAATTTTAGAACCGAGTTCCCTCCGCGGCTAAAGCCGTCTAGAGAAGTCGGTTTTATGGCACAGCTAAAGCTGTGCCCTTTCAAGACTCGCAGCCCGAGGCTTAAAGAGTTCCCGTACAATAATCTTCTGGCCGTTGTAAACACGGCCAAAGTGAATGCATGTTTGAACGTCTAGAACAAATCGAAGCCAGGTACGAAGAGCTGAATCGAGCTCTGGCCTCGCCGGAGATCGTCTCCGACTCGCGCGCTACCAGAAGACCGCCAAGGCGCACAGCGAAGTGGCGCCCATGGTCGAGAAGTATCGCGAGTACAAGGACCTGACCCGCGGCATCGCGGAGAGCAAGGCCATGCTGGCCGAGGAAAGCGATCCCGAGATGCGCGCCTACGCGCAAGAGGAGCTGGATCGACTGGAAGAGCGCGTTCACCGGTCGAGGAAGAGCTTAAGGTCCTGCTGCTGCCCAAAGATCCCAACGACGAGAAGAACGTGATCCTGGAAATCCGCGCCGGCACGGGCGGCGACGAGGCCACGCTGTTCGCCGCCGAGATCTTCCGCATGTACTCGCGCTACGCCGAAAGCCAGCGCTGGAAAGTGGAAGTGCTCTCGACGTCGGAGTCCGGCGTCGGCGGGCTGAAAGAAGTCATCGCCATCATCGAAGGCCAGGGCGTGTACTCGCGCATGAAGTACGAGAGCGGCGTGCATCGCGTGCAGCGGGTCCCGCAGACCGAGACGCAAGGCCGCGTCCACACCTCGGCGGTCACGGTCGCGGTGCTGCCCGAAGCCGAGGACGTGGACGTCAAGATCGAGGCCAAGGACATTCGCATTGACACCTTCTGCTCCTCGGGTCCCGGCGGCCAGTCGGTGAACACGACCTACTCGGCGGTGCGCATCACCCACCTGCCGACGAACACCGTCGTCAGCTGCCAGGACGAGAAGTCGCAGATCAAGAACCGCGAAAAGGGAATGCGCGTGCTGCGCGCCCGCCTCTACGAGATGGAGCAGCAAAAGCAGCAGGACGCGCTGGCCAAGGAGCGTAAGGCGATGGTGGGCAGCGGCGACCGCAGCGAGAAGATCCGCACTTATAACTTCCCGCAGAACCGCGTGACCGACCACCGCGTCGGCTTCACCGCGCACCAGCTCCCGGAGTTCATGGACGGCCGCATTCAGCCCATGATTGACGCGCTGATCGCCCACTTCCAGTCGGAGAAACTCAAGCAGGAGTCCGAGGTGATGTCCTGAGACGAGCTTGCGTTCCTTATCGAAGATTGAAAACGTAGGGCGTTCGATCCGGTTTCTGACCATGCAACTGAAACCAGCGCTCAAGTCAGCGGTGGAAAGTCTGGAGGCCGCAGATGTGGGCTCGCCGCGCATGAACGCCGAGGTCCTCCTCATGTTCGTGCTCGCTGTCGATCGCGCCTACCTTTACGCGCATCCCGAGCGCGAACTCACTGCAGAAGAGGAAAGTCGCTACCAGGCAGTACTCGCCCAGCGTGCGACCGGCGTGCCGTCGCAATACATCACCGGTCACCAGGAATTCTGGGGCCTGGACTTCGTGGTGTCGCCGGCGGTATTGATTCCGCGTCCCGAAACCGAGCACCTGGTGGAAGCGGTGCTGGAGCTAACGCAGGGAATGCAGCGTCCGAAGCTGGTTGATGTGGGCACCGGTTCCGGATGTGTCGCTTTGGCGCTGGCACATGAAATGACCGACGCCGAAGTTTATGCTGTGGACTTGTCAGCAGAAGCGCTGGAGATCGCGCGCGCCAACGCAGCGCGGCTCCAGCTCGAAAGAGTGCGATTCCTGCGATGCGACGTCCTCAAGCCGATACTCGACGAAAATCCCGCTGTCATCCCGAGCAAGGACTTTAGTCCGAGTCGAAGGGATCTGCTTTTCGGGTTTTGGCGATTTTGATTTCGTGGTCAGCAATCCACCCTACGTCGGCTTCGGCGAAGCTGACAAGGTGCAGAGATCCGTATTTAAGTTTGAGCCTCGGATGGCCGTATTTGCGGGAGAGGATGGACTGGACATGATTCGAGCCGCTGGTCGAGCAAGCCCATCAGGCTTTGAAACCTGGTGGCTGGCTAGCCATCGAGATTGGCTACTCGATGCGCGACGCGGTCGTAGAACTTCTTAGTCCGACAATGTGGGAGAGCGTCCGCGTGGTACCCGACTTGCAAGGTATTCCGCGGGTAGTGGCAGCGAAGAAGAAGGTGGGTTAGCAGCAACGCACCTCGCCTTTGGGAGTTTGAGAGTCACAACGCCATCTGCTGCTCTCCTCTACAATTCACTCGTGGTTAGTGGCAGGCGCCAGCCTGCGCGATCCAACAAGGAATCTGGTTTTGCGCAACAGGGGGATCTTCGCAGCACGGAAACTCAGCTCATGGCTATTCGCTTGCACGCTCTCCCTCGCCGCTGCGGCGCAGTCTACGCCTCCCGCTCAAAGCCCCGATCAGCACTCCGGCATGAACATGTCGGACCATTCCATGCACAACATGCAGCACGGCATGGACGAAGCTCGTAACTTCCTCATGGGCGAATCCTCGGGCACCGGCTTTCAGCCTTCGGCGTGGCCGATGCCCATGGTGATGACCAGCGCCGGCAACTGGCGTCTGATGTGGATGGCGCAGGCGTTCCTGGTTGATACCCAGCAGACCGGGCCACTTGGCGCCGATAAGTTCTACTCCACCAACTGGGGAATGCTGAGCGCCGTGCATCGCCTCGGCGGCGGCGACGTCATGCTGCGCACCATGCTCAGCCTGGAACCCGCCACCATCACCGATGAGCGCTACCCGCTACTGTTCCAGACTGGCGAGACGGCTTACGGTAAACCCATCGTGAATGGCCAGCACCCGCATGACTTCGTGATGGAGTTGAGCGTGCAATACGCGCATCGGTTGGGTGAGCACGCGTTATGGGACGTGTACTACGCGCCCGTGGGTGACCCTGCGCTGGGGCCGGTCGCGTATCCTCATCGCGCGTCGGCCATGGAGATCCCGCAAAGCACGCTGGGGCATCACTGGGAGGATTCGACCCACATCCTGTACAACGTGGTGACAGCGGGGCTGTCCTACAAGTCTGTGCGGCTGGAGGCGTCTGGATTTCACGGCGCGGAGCCCGACGAGAACCGCTGGAACCTCCAATCTGGCGCGATGAATTCCTATTCCGGACGGCTGACGTTCGCGCCCGCGCCAAGGTGGGTCGCGCAGGTCTCGGCCGGACATCTCGCCAGACCAGAAGCGCTCGAACCCGGTGATGTTATCCGCACGACGGCGTCGGTGGAATACGTGGTTCCGCGTCCGCATGGCAACGCCTGGGCTACGAGCTTCATTTGGGGTCGCAACTGGAAGACATCTGGCAAGTACGGAAGCAACGCCGTTCTGGCGGAAACTGAGGTGCCATTCAAGGAGAAGAACTTTGTTTCCGGCCGCTACGAATGGAGCCAGCGGGACGAACTGTTCGCTAACAACCCGGCGCTGGAACAAGAGCTCTTCGAGCAGACCGGCAGCCGATGGTTCGACATCAACGCCTATACCGTCGGCTATACGCGCGACCTCGGCATCTTTTTCAACGTCGAAACCGGCCTCGGCGCGAACGTCATGCTTTACGGCATTCCTGACGCAATCAAGCCGTACTATGGGGATCACCCGGTCGGTGTGAACGTATATCTGCGGATGCGGTTAAAAGAAAACCGGTAGATTATCCCACTTGCCGCGGGCGAATGTCGTACTGCCTGATCTTGTAGAGCAAAGCCTTGTAGCTGATGTTCAACTTGGTGGCCGCGCGTTTGCGGTTCCAGGCGGTTTCTTCCAAGACTTGAGCGATAGCTTCCATCTCGGCGCCATTCTTGAGATTGCGCACCATCTCCTTGAGGTCCGGCTGGGGCTGCGGCTGAGGCTGAGGTTGATTTTCTTCCATACGCGTAACCACGCCGGTTTGGGGATCGCGGGTTGTGCCTCTCTGCAGTTCACCAATGGCGGCGGACTCGTCCCCCAGCACCAGGTAGCGCTTGACGAAATTTTCCAGTTCGCGGATATTGCCCGGCCATTCGTAGCTTTCGCACGCCTCCACGAGCCGGGCAGAGACGTTCAGCGGCGCGCAGGCATAGCGGTCGGCGAGATGAATCATGAAGTGGCGCAACATCATGGGGATCTCTTCCCGCCGTTCACGCAATGACGGCATGCGCAGGACGAAGCTATTCAAGCGGTAGTAGAGATCTTCGCGGAAGGTCTTTTGCGCGATGGCTTGCGGCATGTTGATATTGGTGGCGGCGAGGACGCGCACATCCACTTTCACCGTGGTACGTCCACCCAGACGCGAGAACTGGCCATCTTGCAGAACCTGAAGTAGCTTGGCCTGTAACGCCGGAGACATTTCCCCGATTTCGTCGAGCAGCAGCGTGCCTTTGTTGCAGAGCTCAAATTTGCCTGGCTTGGCTTTGTTAGCGCCGGTGAATGCGCCCGGCTCATACCCGAACAGTTCGCTTTCCAGGAGCTCGCTGGGCACAGCGGCACAGTTGACCTTGAGGAAAGTGCGATGCGCGCGATCGGAGTACTTGTGGATGAGGTGGGCCAGAACTTCCTTGCCGGTACCGCTCTCTCCCAGCAGCAGGACGGGGAAATCGAAGCGCGCCACCTGCATCGCTTGAGCGCGCAGCTGGCGCATCTGCTGCGTGGCGGAAAAGAAGTACACGCCCTGGCTGACCTCGATGGTTTCTCCCGCTCCCGGGCCGCCGGGCTCGGTGTTGTCGAGGCAGAAGCGAAGCACTTCTTCCATCTCTTCCTTCTGCACCGGCTTGGAGAGATAATCCTGGGCGCCCAGCCGCATGGCTTGGGCCACCTTTCTGGTGTCACGTACGCAGGACAGCATGACAACCTTGGTCGACGGGCGTGCCTCGCGAATGCGCTGCAATGTCTCCAGCCCATCCGGCCCCGGCATCACCATATCGAGCAGCACCAGGTCAGGATTGACCCGCTGCACTTTTTCCACCGCCTCCGTGCCGTTGGCAGCGGTGGTCACGCGGTACGAGTCCAGTTCCAGAACCGTCTGGAGGTACTTCAACATGCTGGGTTCGTCGTCCACCACCAGAATGTGGCCAGCGCTCATGGGTCCTCCGCGGGACGTTTCGGCGAGGGGTTCAGCAAGACCAGGAAAGAAAACTTGCTACCACTTCCGGGCTCGCTTTCGACCCAGATCTTTCCTCCAGCGGCCTGCACCAGACGGCGAGCGATGGCCAGACCGAGCCCATAACCTTCGGCCCGCGTGCCTTCCGGAGTAAGCCGAAAGTACTCATCGAAGATTTCCTGCTGGAATTCCGGAGCGATTCCAGGCCCGGTATCGCTGACCGAAACCAGGCAGCAGTTCGGGGCGTTCACGCGCTGTTTGCGGCGCTCCACTGCGGGTTGGCGCTGCATCGTTCGCCGCTCCCAGAAATATGGCTCCACGTGTAGCCAAACCGTACCGGAGGAGCGCGTGTACTTCATGGCGTTGTCCAGCAGGTTCGAAACGATGTGCTGCACCTTGTAGTAGTCGAATGGAAAGGGCTGCAATTTGTTGGTAGGCAGGAAATAAAACGCGATTGCCTTGTCCTGGAAACGCTGCGCCCACACCTCCGCGATCTCCCGTACACAGGCATTGATGTCGCCGACTTCATATTGCAATTCGAAGCGATCGACCTTCAGCGTGGCGTAGGTCAACAGGTTCTGGATGAAATTGGAAAGACGCACACCGTTGGCCTGCATCTCGGTGAGCACTTCGACCTGTCGAGGATTGAGAGGACCCAGCTTCTCGGCCAGTAACAGATGCAGATAGCCCCCCATTATGGCCAGAGGCGTCTTCAACTCATGTGCAGCTGATGCGAGCGCATCGCGGCAGCAAGAGCAGTGCTCTTCGCTGAAAACCTCGAACGGTTTGATTGGCGATGTCGTTGCCGGTACGGGAACCGCTCCGTCGCCTTCCCTAAACAGTGGTGGTATCAGCATATCTGACTTAATGGGAAGGTTCTCCAAAGTTTGCTTCACAGGCATACTCTCGACAAAAGCTCGCCCATGGTTTAACAGGCACCGGTTCCTGGGGGTATAGAGCGGGATGCTCTATCTAGGGGGAGACTTGATATTAGCGCAACTAGCAACAAAGTCAATGAATTTTTGCAAAAGCGCTGGAGTGAACTGCAAGGATTGTTTCCTTTCCGGGAACAGAATATCATCCGACGCGGTACTCTTGTTCTCCTGAACCGCAAGAAATTGCAACCTCTGCCCCGCCACGATTCTCTTTGCTAATTCTTATCTCCAACAAAATAAGATAATTAGCTTGTCTTCCGTAGGGTGCGGCGTTTGGCCGTCCGAGTGCGTACCGTCAATCAGCAGGTAGGAGACCGACGTGCGTCGAAACGCATCCCCCGAACGCCGCGGCTGGGACCGGCTCCCCATATCCATCCCTTTTTTTGTCCGCGGAACCAAACCCGGCGGCGAGGAGTTTCTTGAGTTCGCCACTGCGTTGAACCTCTCAGCCGGGGGGCTCCTGCTTGCTACGCGTCGCTATCTGGAACCCGGTACCCAGATTTCGCTGGAGATTCCCGTAGCTTTGGTCAACAAGGCGCAACTGCCGCGATCGGTTTCCCTCCTCCACGCCACTGTTCTGCGATGCACTCCCGATCGGCAATACTTCCTTCTCGGACTGCAATTTGAAGAGCCTCTGCTGAACCCGCAGCAAGGGTTCGAAGCAGTCAAGGTGCGCTCCGCAGGGAAAGTCAATTCCTCAGAGTGAAAAGATTTGCACAAAGAGAAGCGCAAGACGCTTCAATTTGTGACATTTCTGGTATTCTCAAGGAACCGTTGATTAGACATTAAGTCTATTATTTAAAATATATTAGATCGATCATGTGCAGGTTCTTGCGATGTGCACAAACTTGGCGCAAGAAATGCAATTCATTGGTACGCCGTCACCGAACCGTAACCCAAGGACGACGTGATGCCATTACTGGCCGGATCCAACAACGAAGGCGCAATCGCGATTCATCAACTCCCTCCGGAACCGGTGATCTTTGGCCAGACCCCGGCGATGCGGGATGTTCGCCAGAAGCTGGAACGGGTTGCCGGGGCAAATCTTTCTGTGCTTATTTCGGGCGAGAGCGGCACGGGTAAAGACATTATTGCCCGGCTACTGCACCTGTACTCCCCTTGGGCGAACGGCCCGTTCGTCAAAGTGAACTGTCCGGCGATCCCTGGCACCCTACTGGAAAGCGAACTCTTCGGGTATGAAAAAGGCGCTTTTACCGGGGCGTTCAATCCCAAACCCGGCCGGGTGGAACTAGCGCATCGCGGCACCCTGTTCCTGGACGAGATCGCAGAACTCGATGCCATGCTGCAAGCCAAGCTTCTGCAGTTGCTGCAGGACGGCCAGTTTAGTCGCATCGGGGCGCAGGAGGATAAGAACGTCGAAGTCCGGGTGGTGTGCTCGACCAACCGCGAGTTGCATGGGGAGATCGAGCGGGGAAACTTCCGCTCCGACCTGTTCTATCGCATAGCGACCATGACCATCCACCTTCCACCCCTGCGAGAGCGCGTGGTGGACCTGCCTATCATTTGCGACTATCTGCTTCAGTATTACAACGAAAAGCTGAACGGGCGCGTTATGATGGTAAGGCCCGCTCTGATGGCGAAGATGCAGCGCTATTCCTGGCCGGGAAATATCCGTCAATTGGAGAACCTGGTCAAGCGCTATGTGGTGATGGGCACCGAAGACGTGATCTTGAGCGAATTGCTGCAGCCCAACGAGCACGACACGCTCGGCAATTTCATGGTAGACGGCCCGGTTTCGCTGAAGAAACTGACGCGGCAAACGGTCCGCAAGTTGGAAGCGCGTATCATCCTCAACGCCCTGCATGCCAACAATTGGAACCGGAAGAAGGCGGCGCGAGCGCTCGATATCAGCTACCGCGCGTTGCTCTACAAGCTCAAGGAAGTCGGGATCCCGCAACGTCGCTCCCCTTCCACGAGCAAGACCGAAGACGACGATAAGGCCGAGTAACCTAGACAGAGGTGAGTGATGTATTCCCGGAAACAGAAGTTTGGAAGCCGTGCAATTCTTATAATGGCGTTATTGTTGCTGTTTGTCGCGTCGCTGCAGGGGGCCTGGGGCCAGAGCACGGCAGGTCCAGTTAGTGTGGCCAAGCCGGCGTTACCTGCCACCTCATCAGAAAGCGGAAACCCAGCCCAACCTGCGGGCCCTGACACAACCGCGCCGCGAGTGGCGGACGTTCGCCCGGACAGCTTTATTATCGGGACGGAAGACATCCTCACGATCAACGTGTGGAAGGAGCCAGAGGTTTCGAAAGTTGTGCCCGTGCGTCCGGATGGGATGATTTCACTGCCGCTGGTGGGAGAAATCAAGGCGACGGGTTTGACGCCGATCCAGCTTGAGGACCAGATTGCCACTGCCTTGAAGAAAATCATGGCGGACCCGCAGGTGACGGTGATCGTCAGCGAAGTTCATAGTCTGACCTTCAACGTTGTCGGACAGGCGTTGAAGCCGGGATATTATCCCCTGACACGCCGCATGACCGTGCTGGATGCGATCGCCCTTTCCGGCGGATTTCAGCCGTTCGCCAAGCAGAAGAAAATCTACGTGCTCCGTACCTTAGCCGATGGTAAACAGGTACGGTTGCCGTTCAACTATAAAGAAGTAATCAAGGGCAAGCATGCCGATCAAAACATCGTGCTGCAGCCCCGGGACACCGTGGTCATCCCGTAAGAGGAGGGTGTGATGAAACTCCAATTTGGGTCAATGGTGGTCGCCCTTACGCTATTGTCGACGCCGCTGGCGTGGTCACAGGCCGGGACGTCAGGAGATTCAGGTTCGGCGCAGGCGGGCTCCTCGCAGCCGCAGTCCGCAGGCCCGCAACCGGTGTTCACTCATCCTGAAGACAAGCCCCCGCTGGCGTTGCTGGATGAAGTGACGGCGCAGAGTTTCATTCAGCTTGGCATGCAGGTGGGAGCCTACCATGACAGCAACGCGTCGGCGTTCGGCGTGAGCAGTTATCGGCAGACTTTGTTCACCTTCGGACCGCTGGTCCAGGTCCAGCAGACTCGTCCGACCATGGCGTGGAGCGTGGGTTATAGCGGGGGACTTACGATTAATCCGGATCGGCCGCAGTACAACACGTTTAACCACGACGCGACCGGCAACATCCTTTGGCAAATCAACAAGCACTGGCAGATCAACGCGCAAGATACCTACGTCTACACCGCCGACCCGTTTCAGCAGTACCTGGTATTTCAGGGGACGCCCACTTACAACCAACCCAACCCTACCATTTACTCGGCCCTGGCCACGCTGGAAACCAACTACGGCACGGTGGATGTAACCAATCAGATCACGCCTCACGATAGCATCACGTTCACGGGGGCGGAGAACTTCCGCCGCTATCTCTACGATGTGGCCTCGCAGTACAACACCTATTCGTGGGCTGGGCTGGGAGCGTACCAGCACCAATTCTCGGCCAAACTGGTGAGTGGGGCCGCCTACAGCTTTACAGCCCTGGATTTCGCCCACGGTTTATCGCGCTCCGGAATCAATATGATTCAATTCTTCACCAGCTACCAGTTCAATCCGCATATGGTAGTCAGCGGGTGGCTTGGCCCTGAGGTCACGAACACGAAGAGCATCGTTCCCGTATTTTGTTTGCCGAACGGCTGCTTCATCGAGGTGTTGCACCAAAACTCGTTCAACCTGGCCTTCGGTGGCAACTTTGGCTGGAACGGGATGCGAAATTCCTTCAACGCCAGCTTTGCCAAGCAGACGAGCGACGGCGGCAGTCTGCTGGGAGTAGTACGGCTGTACATGACTTCCGGTAATTACATCCGGCAACTGACTCCGCGTTTGAATTTCGTTCTCGGGATGCTGTACGGGAACAATCTTTCGCAGTCGGTGCTTTACCACAACCGGTCCATTAACACGTTCACGGCCAATGCGGGCTTCACCCGGCAATTTACCCCGGCGTGGAGTGCGACCCTGCAATACCTGCGCTTCTACGAGACGCAGAAGAACATTTATCTGGTACCAGTCTGGACCGACAATCGTTTTCAACTCACGCTCCAGTACAACTGGGGACATTCACTTGGACGGTGATGCATGATGGAAGAACTCGACGATCAGAAAGCAACCCGAGGCGTGGAAGAGTACGGGGCCATCATCGCCCGTCGCAAATGGTGGATCCTGGGCCCCCTCTTTTTTGGCTGGTTGCTGGTGTTCATCTCCGCCTGGGTCCTTCCCGCTACCTACACCTCGGAGAGCGTAATCCTGGTCGAGGAGCAGAAAGTGCCGAAGACGTTCGTTGAGCCGAACGTGCAAGTCGACTTGTCGGAGCGCGTACAAAGCATGACTCAGCAGGTGTTGAGCCGCACCCGCCTGCTGAACCTGGTTCAAACCCTGAAGTTGTATCCACGCTACGAAAATTCTCCGGATGACCAGTGGCGGCTGATGCGCGAGGATATCAAGATGGAGCTGGTGCAGGCTCCTCCTTCGGCCGGCAAGAACCAGGGTGAACTGGTTGCCTTCAAGATTGACTACGACGCGCCGAGTCCCTCGATCGCCCAGCAAGTGAATGCGAAGCTGACCTCGTTCTTCATTGACGAGAACGTTCGTGCCAGTCAGGAACAGTCGGAGAGCACCACATTGTTCCTCGATTCCCAGGCGCGGGCTGCCGCCCAGGCTCTGGCCGATCAGGAGGCCAAGGTGCGTGCTTTCGAGGCCCAGCACGAGGGTTCCCTGCCACAGGAATTACAGAGCAATATTCAAATCCTGAATGGGCTTCAGGCCCAATTGCAGTCCGCCTTGAACGCTCGCGAGCGGGCCCTCCAGCAGCAGACTTATTTGAACTCGTTGCTGAACCAGTATCAGAACATGGGCACGGACAACCTGGTGGGTGCGCCACCCAGTCTCGATCAGCAGCTCGAATCCGAGCGGGCGGCGCTGGCAGGCCTGCGTTCCAAGTACACCGAAGACCACCCGGATATCAAGCGGCTGAAGGACGAAATTGCGCGCCTGGAAAAGCTGAAGAAAGACATGGGCGCTGAGGCCAAGGAAGAGCTGGACTCCAACGCCGCTACCCCGGCGCAAGTTGCTGCCATGACCCCATTGATGCAGGTGCAGAGCGAACTGAAATCCAACAAGCAGGAGATCCAATCGACGGACCAGAAGATCCAGCATATACAGGCGGAGGCGCAGGAGTACCAGAAACGTCTGGCGGCGACGCCGGCGGTTGAGGCGCAGATGGAGGACATGCTGCGCGATTACCAGTCGCAGAAGGCCGGTTACGCTGCCCTGCTGAGCAAGAAGCAGTCTTCCGCATTGGCAACCAGCCTGGAGCGGCAGCAACAAGGCGCGCAGTTCCGCATCATCGATCCGCCCAGCCTGCCCGACAAGCCTTCCTTCCCTGACCGCTTCAAGTTCTCGCTCGCCGGGTTGGCGGTGGGACTCATCCTGGCGGTGTTGTTCGGAGCCGGCATGGAGTTCGTGGATGATCGTATCCGCAGCGAACAAGACCTGGCGGAGGCCACGAGTTTGCCGGTACTGGTGGAGATTCCGCCGCTGTCAACCGCGGCCGAGATTCGCAGGGCGCGCTGGTCGCCCTGGATCGCCGCTGCCGCTGCGCTTCTGGTGGCGATCCTGATTCCCACAGGGATCATCTACGCCTGGTATTGGGGATAGTGCATGTACAAACAATTCTTTGGGCTGACACGCAATCCGTTTGAGATTAGCCCTGATCCGTTTTTTTATCATCCGACGCCGCGCCACAATGAAGCGCTGGCCAACTTGCACTACGGAGTTGGCCGGAGGAAAGGCTTCATCGTGATCACCGGTGAGGTGGGCACGGGAAAGACCTTGCTGGTCCGTTGCTTGCTTGCGGAATTGCGCAAGAACAACATCGCATTCGGATACGTATTCAATCCCCTGTTGCCGGTGGTGGAATTTTTCCAGTACATCATGGCTGACTTGGGACTGCCCTACGCGGGCCGCACCAAAGCCGAGATGTTGCTCGACTTGAACCGCTATCTCATCCAGCGTCATGCCCGCGGGCTGATTACCGCCCTGGTGGTGGATGAGGCGCAGGCATTGCGGCATGAGCTTCTGGAGGAGATTCGGCTTTTGACCAATCTTGAGACTTCGCAACAAAAGCTTCTTCAGATCGTTCTGATGGGCCAGCCGGAGCTGGAGACCGTCCTGGAGTCGCCGGAACTGCGGCAGTTGAAACAGCGCATTGCCTTGCGCTGCCAGTTACAGCCACTGGACGCACAGCAAACACACGGCTACGTTTTGTCGCGCCTGGAACGCGCCGGAGCGGTGCCGGAACCGCCGATCTTCTCCGCTGAGGCGCTGGAGAAAGTCTTTGAATACTCGCGCGGCATCCCACGTATCATCAACACGCTTTGCGAAAACTCGATGGTGAACGCGTTCGCCAATCAGCTGCGCCCAGTCACTGCTGAGATCATTACCGAGGTGGCCGGCGATTTCCGGCTGCAGACTCCTGCACTACCCGAAGAAATCCCGCTGCCCCTGGCCGCGCGCGAGGAGAACGGCGAGAGCTTGTTGCGCTCGCTGTTTCGCTTGCTGCGCACCATGGATACCCAATCTATTGAAGCTGAAAAACCGATGCACACTGCCGGTAGGAGAGTCTAACCATGAGTCGAGTGTACGAAGCTTTACAACGGTCCCAAGGTGAAAATCCCAGTGCCTCGCCCTTGGTTCCGGGCCAGCCGGAAGCAGCACCAGTTGAAGACTCCGCCGTTGTTGCCGCGGCCGCGGCTGTCGACATTCCCGCGGGCGAACCTGCGAGCGCTCCCGCCAATGTTCCCACCCTGAGCTCGGCCGAGATATCCACTGAAGGCCTCACGGATGCAAAGTATTTGCATGTTCCGGCCGATCGCGTTCTGCATCCCCATCCCACGCCTGAGCAGCGTTTGGTTTCCCTGGCTGAGCCCGATAGCGCCGGTGCCGAGATGTTTCGCGTGCTGAGCACTCGGCTGGCACACATGCAGGCGAAGCGTCGGCTGCGAAAGTTGCTGATCACCAGCTCCGAGGGTGATGAGGGAAAGTCGGTCGTTTCGGTCAATCTCGCCCTGGCCCTGGCTCGGCGTCCCAACCAACGCACGCTGCTCATCGAAGCTGATCTGCGCCGGCCCACGGCTAGTTCGCTGCTGTCATCTTCTCCCCTGCCCGGCATCACGGATTGGAGCGAGGGCAAGCTGGCGATCGATGACGCGCTTTATCAAGTCGGCGATTTGCCTTTGTGGTTCCTGTCTGCCGGGCGAGGTATTGACGAACCCATGCCCCTGCTGGAGTCGGGGCGCTTTGCCAAGATGTTGGAGGCCGTGTCATCGAGTTTTGACTGGGTGTTGCTTGACGCCACACCTATGCTGCCCATGGCCGACTCCACTTCGCTTTCGCGGCTGTGCGACGGCGTGCTGGTAGTCGTGCGCGAAGGACATACACGCCGCAAGGTGTTGAACAAAGCGTTGGCGTCCATCGAGCAGAACAAGCTTCTGGGCATGGTGTTCAACGAGGCGTCGATGCTGAAAGTCGGTTACGACCGCTATTACGGCAGCAAATACGGCAGGCAGAAGAAGGAACCTAAAGACGAGGCGGACAAGGTAAAAGCGGCGTCGGCATGATTCGTCTGTTCAATGCCTATTTCCCCACCCGCACCCTGTTGCTCACGGTGACCGAGGCCCTTCTGGTTACCCTGGGCTTTGTGCTGGCGGTGATGTTATGGGCAGGAACTCCGGCAGACGCCAATATCTACCTGTTGTACGAGAACGGTCTCGGGCGCATTGGTCTGATCGTCGTGGTCTTCCTGGTGTTGATGTACTACTTCGATCTCTACGACTCGTTTGTGCTGGCGAACCGCCGTGAAGTCGTTACCAGGCTAGTGGGCGTGTTGGGCTCCACCTTCGTCGCGCTGTCGGTACTGTACTACGCCTTTCCCGAGGTCAGCCTGATCGGCGGCAGCTTGTGGGTCGGGATGGGGATTGTGACGGTTACGGTGCCGACGTGGCGCCGGCTTTTTTTTGTGCTGAACCGCTCGCAGCGATTTTCGGAGCGCGCCATCATCTACGGTGACGGCCCTCTGGCCGAACCCCTGATGCAGGAAATCGTCAGCCGCGCGGAACTCGGGGTACGGGTTGTAGGCTTCGTGGGCCACAGCGCCTCCAGCGTACCCGGCATTCCTCAGTTCGATGGTGACATCGATGGATTGGTCGAGCAGTTCAATGTCCAACGCGTCGTGGTCACGATGGGAGATCGCCGCGGCAACCTGCCGGTGGAGCAGTTGTTGAAACTCAAGGCAAGGGGGGTTTATATCCAGGACGGTCCCGACTACTACGAAAGCATCACCGGCAAGATCCCATTGGAATCTCTCCGGTTGAGCTGGCTGCTGTTCTCGCCTGGATTCCATGTTCGCACCGGGCTACGAATCTACAAGCGGCTGTTTTCGCTTGTTCTGGGCAGCATCGCCATCGTCATCACTTCACCTATCATGCTGCTGGCTGCCATCGCGATTCGGTTAGACTCCCGCGGTTCGGCAATCTTCCGCCAGAAACGGGTGGGCGAGCATGGGCGGCTGTTCACGGTTTACAAGTTCAGGTCGATGTACGAAGGGTCGGACAAGCAGGAATTGACGCCGGCGGAACACGATGATTCCCGGGTTACGCGGGTGGGCAAGTGGCTGCGCCGCACCCGTATAGACGAGTTGCCGCAGTTGTTCAACATTGTCAAAGGGGACATGGCGTTTGTCGGACCGCGGCCTTTTGTGCCCGAGCAGGAGCAGGAGTACGTCGAAAAAATCCCGTTCTACCGCGAGCGGTGGCTGGTGAAACCCGGCGCCACCGGATGGGCTCAAATCAACCGTGGCTACAACGCCACATTGCAGGACAACCAGGAAAAGCTGGCCTATGACCTGTTCTACATTAAGAACGTCTCGCTTGGGCTCGACCTCTACATTATCTTTGCGACCATGAAAACGTTGCTGCTGGGAAGAGGCGGACGATGAGTTGGCTCGTCGCTCCGGCGCCTTGGAAGACCGGTGAATAAGTTTGGAGACTACGATGACCCGCTTAACCGGAGTGCCCATCCTTGACTATCACAGGATCGTGGCTGCTACTCCATCGGATGCCGGCGACGATCGCTTCGGAGTCCGCGAGTCCGTACTCCGCCAGCAACTGCAACTCATCCGCGACCGGAAGATGGCCGTGGTTGCGCCCGAGGAAATCGCGGCCGGCCACGCGCCCGTCAACTCTGTGGCGCTGACGTTCGATGACGGCTACAGCTCCCATTACGACACTGCCTTCCGGTTGCTGTCAGAGTTTTCCGTCAGCGGTACCTTCTTCCTGAATACCTCGAGCGTTGGGACCGAAGGCTTTCTGAACTGGTCCATGGTTCTGGAGATGGGCCGTGCAGGCATGCGCTTCGGATCTCACGCCCACAACCATATCGTTCTCACCACTCTGAGTTCGCACCGCCTGCGCGAAGAACTCCGCGTGTCCCGTGAAATGTTGGAACAGCGGCTTTGCTGCGCGGTTGAGATACTCGCGGCTCCGTACGGCTTCTGCGATCAGCATGTGCTCGAGGCGGCATGGGAGTCGGGCTATCGCGTGGTTTGCACATCCAAGCCCTGGCCGGCGCAGAACGGAGAACGCGTTCTCTCGCGAGTGGGCGTTCTGGAGCAAACCTCGTTAGAGGACCTTCGCAAGTTGTTGGAAAACGACGCTGCCATGTACCTGCGTCTCTGGGGTCGAGACCGTGCGCTGGCGATTCCGAGGTATGTGTTCGTGCGCCTGCGACCCGAACTTCTAGGAGTGCGTACCGCGGAGATGGGCCAATGAGCGGTCGGTTGCAAGTCGTTGCCTTGATCGACGCGCTGGGTTGGGAGTACATCCGCGAGCGAAAGTTCCTGGATGACGTCTTGCCCTACCGTACTCCGCTGCAGACCGTGCTGGGCTTCAGTTCGGGCGCCATCCCCACCATCCTGACCGGACTGATGCCCGAGCGCCACGGACATTGGAACCTCTTTCTATTACGATCCCAAGCACGCTCCGTTCTGGTGGTTGAGAGGATTGAATTGGCTGCCGAGGAAAATTCTTGATAATCGCTACGGCCGCAAGATCATCAAGGAACTCGGCCGGCGCGTCTTCGGTCTGGGGCCAACCTTTGAATGTTGCGTCTCTCCCTATCTGCTGCCGTACTTCAATTTCTCCGAGCGTCGCGACATCTACGCTCCCAAGGGAATTGAGAACGTTCCTTCGCTGTTCGACGAATTGGAACACGAAGGACGGGGTTATCGCGTATACACCTATCACCAATGTTCAGACGCTGAGATTTTCGATCGTGCGAAGCGCGACATTGCGGAAGGCGATGCCACCCTGTTCTTTCTCTATCTCTGCGAGATGGACGGTTTCCTACATCTGCACTGCAAGGAGCCGGAAGCCATCGCTAAGAAATTGCAGTGGTATGACGAGCAACTGCGCGAGGTCTTCGCTGTCGCCCGCAAGCGCGACCGGGCCGCATCGCTCATGGTCTGCTCCGACCACGGCATGACACCGGTCATGCACCACGCCGACCTAGTCGGAGAGGTCGAGAGGCTCGGGCTGCGCATGCCGCAGGATTATCTTGCGGTGTACGACTCAACCATGGCCCGATTCTGGTTCTTCAGTGAGGCGGCACGCGAGCAGGTGACGGGAGTTATGCAGTCGCTGGACTGCGGGCGGGTCCTGTCGCAGCAGGAATTGAAGAAGTTTGGGCTTAATTTTCCCGATGACCGATATGGCGAGCTGATCTTCCTGCTCAATCCAGGTTGGATGGTAGCGGAGAGCGATTTCAATGGCCGTGGGTGGTTTCCCGAGGGCATGCATGGCTACCACCCAGACGATTGCTATTCAGACGCGATATTCTTAAGTAACGAAAAACCAACACAGCCGATGCGCACCATCGCGGATGTCTACTACTCAATCCGTGGTGCAAGGCGCGAGGCCAAGGAGAAAGTCGCTTTATGAAAAAAGCCTTAATTACCGGCATCTCCGGTCAGGATGGCAGCTATCTTGCCGAATATCTACTCGATCTCGGGTACAGGGTCTATGGCCTGGTGCGCCGCGAGTCTGGGACCATGCGCTGGCTAAGTCACATCCAGGACCAGATCGAAATCCTGTATGCAGACATGCGCGATACGGCTTCGCTCGAGGTCGCCTTTGCGAAAGCTTCGCCGGACGAAGTCTATAACCTCGCCGGGCAGGTATTCGTGCCCACGAGCTGGCAGATTCCCGCCGAAACGTTCGACATCAATGTGGGTGGATTGGCGCGACTGTTGAACATCATAGAGCGGCAGAAGCCGGACGCACGTCTCTATCAGGCTTCCAGTTCCGAGATGTACGGCAATCTGGACGGTCTGCGCAACGAACAGACGGTTCTCGCCCCCACCTCGCCCTACGGTGTTTCGAAAACCGCCGCGCATCGCCTATGCGAGGTATATCGCGCGCGCGGAGTCTTTGCGGTCGGCGGCGTTCTTTTCAATCACGAATCGCCGCGCCGCGGACCCGAGATGGTCACTCGCAAGATCACATTGGCTGCGGCCGATTGGGCGCAGGGGAAGAAAAACAAGCTCAAGCTGGGCAATATGCAGGCCCGTCGTGACTGGGGATTTGCCGGTGATTACATCCGTGCCATGCATGCCATGTTGCAACAGGAAAAAGCCAACGATTACGTCATCGCCACCGGCGGGTCACACAGCGTATACGAGTTCGTGGTCGAGGTCCTGCGTTGCCTCGATCTGGTGCCTGCCGGAGCTAATGTGGCGGACGTGGTGAACGAGTACGTCGAAGTAGATCCAAAGCTCTTCCGTACCGGAGAAATCCACGACCTGCGCGGCGACGCGAGCCTCGCCCGCCGTGAGTTGAAATGGGCTCCGGAGGTGGACTTCAAAGGACTGGTGCGCATGATGGTCGAGTCCGACACTTCGCGAGTGGAGAAAGATCGGGACGCAAAAGCGCAGCTGGCTAAGAGCGTTGTATGAGAGAAGGTCCAATCCCGGTGATGTACTTCTCCAACACCCGCGTGCGCGGCGGGGCGGAGGAGCACATCCTGACATTGGTCCGGGGATTGGATAGAGAAACTTTTCGACTACACCTGGTGTGCAGCCCGGAAGTGGCCGAAGCGCTGCGCGCGGATCTTCCGTCCGACGTTGAGTTGTTGCCGTTGTTCTATCCCGCTCCTTCGCATGTGGCAGGAGCGGCTCGGTTGGGCAGGTGGATTCGCGAGCGGCGCATCCAGATTCTGCATTCCCACCTGTTCACCGGCAGCTTGTGCGCTGCGCCAGTAGGCTGGTTGTCACACGTCCGGCTAATCATAGAGACGCCGCATGTTCGTGAGTCCTGGCGCAGAGGTTGGAAGGCCGACAACTTCACGGTTGACCGAGTGGCCGGCCGTTTCGTAGATCACTATATCGCGGTGTCGTATGCGAATGCGCGTTATCTGATCGAAGAAAAAGGACTGCCGGAGAAGAAGGTTCGCGTGATTCAGAACGGCACGGACTTGGGCCGCTTCAACCCGGCACACATTCCGCCGCCGGGAATGCGTGAGGAGATGGGCTTTGCTCCCGGCGATGCGGTGATGCTTGTGGCGGCGCGTCTGGAGCCGCAAAAGGGCCACGGCGTGCTGCTGAAAGCCATGCCTGAGGTGGTGCGCGAATTTCCCCACGTCAGGCTGGTGTGCCTGGGAGACGGAGTGTTGCGCGAGGAGCTTGAGGCACAATCGCGACAGCTTGGGCTGCAGGCGAATGTGCGATTCATCGGATTTCGCAACAACGTAACTGACTGGCTGGCGTTGTGCGACTTCACCGTACTGCCTTCGTATTATGAGGGCCTGCCTCTCGTTGCCATCGAATCGCTCGCCGCCGGCAGAGCCATGGTGGCTACCGCTGTAGACGGCACGCCGGAGGTGGTGGTGAATGGCAGCACCGGGATTACCGTTCCCCCCGGAGATCCAAAAGCCTTGAGTGAGGCCATCTGCAGCATGCTGCGCTCGCCGGCCTTGCGCCAGCGCCTTGCAGACCAGGGCCGCGCCCATGTGCTCGAGCGCTTCAGCCAGGAGCGGCAGGTGCGGGAGACGGCCGAGTTCTATCTCGAGGCTCTCGGGCCAACCGCATCTTCGACGCAAAATCGGGACGCGCGGCAGGCGGTGGCCAGTTGAACCAGGTGGCCAACTCGAATGGCAGCAAGGTCCCAACAGGGGTGGCGGGTGTGACGCTGTCCACTCCGCACGATGCCGAGGCGAAGTTCCGCATCGGCGACACCATGCGACGATGGTGTTTTCAGAGCCTCGGATCCAGGCTCAAAGCGGTCATCCTGACCGGAAGTCTGGCGCGCAGCGAAGCCACGTGGCGTGAAACCGAGCACGGCCTCGAGTTCCTCAGCGACGCGGAATTCATGATCATCATGCGGGACAGGGAGGAGATTCCTTCTGCCGAGGTGTTGACCTTGATCTGCAGGGGAGCAGAGGAAGAACTCCGGACCCGTGGCTTGCTTTGCAAGATCTCCTCTGGCGCGGTGCATGAGTCGTACTTATCGGGCCTTGGAGAAACCATCTTTGGCCATGAGCTGCTGACATGCGGGGAAGTGCTTTATGGCGATCCCGATATCCTCTTGAGCAAGACACGAAATGAGTGCTGCGTAAGCGAGGAAGATGCATGGCGGCTGTTGGCCAACCGCACCGTTGAGTTGCTGGAAATCGTACCCGAGTTGGTGGACGGGACGGTACCACTGTCGCAAGAAGCGCAGTACCGACTCACCAAGCTCTACTGCGACATGGCCACGTCCATCCTGGCCCTCAAAAGAGAATTCGTGGCGGGTTACCAGGCGCGCCTGGAGAAAGTGCGTCACCTGCGCGAGCACGACGCGTTTCGCGATTTGCCCATTGACGTGGATACATTCGTGTCTCTGGTGGGCCGCTGCACTGAATACAAAATCGCACATTCATGGAATGGCGTTTCGCCGTTCGTGGGGCGCGAGGCGGCCCGGGAAGCGGTGTCTGTCCTGCTTGCCTTGTGGTCGTGGGAACTGGAGCAGATACATGGGGCGGCAAACGCCTCCCCCACGTTCTTGCTCCGCATCCATATGAAGGAACAGAGACTGAAGGACCGAGTGCGCGGCTGGGCCTTCGTGGTGCGCCGCCGAGGCTTGCTCGACAGCCTTAGGACTAGCTGGCGATGGCTGCGACTGTTGCGCTTATCTTCCCCGCGTTACTGCGTTTATGCCGCCGGACTGGAGTTCTGGAGCAATTTGGAAAAGTCAAGCGCGAGTTTCGATTTTCGAATTGTGAATCCGGTAACCCCAGCCTTGGAAACCGCTCGCGACTGGCTTCCGATCGCGAATCCCAGTGCTGACTCGACATCGGAAATGAAGGGTCTGGCGCAAGCGATTCTTTGGAACTATCACGAGTTCCTGGTGGAGACACGCTCTTGACCCGCCCATCAGCAACCGTGGAGGAGAGAGTAAAGCGGGAGTCACAGGGTCAGCTCGAATCAAGGAACTGCAATTCGATGCCATATGAATTGGAGCCGTTGACGAAAGAGGAACAGGCGACTTGGGACGCGCGCATCGCCAAGTACGAAAGTGCGCACCTGTTCCATCGTCAGGCTTGGCTCGACTACCTCGCCGAAAGCCAAGGCGTGGAGATTCGGCAATGGGCGATCCGTGAAGCGGGAAACACGGTCGGGTATTTTTGCGCCGGCACGTTCACCAAAGGTCCGTTCCGGATTCTGGGAAGCCCGCTCAAGAGCTGGGGCACTAACTTCATGGGACCGGTGGTGAACTCCAGCTTCGAGCCGAATGCGTTCCTCACCGCGTTGGATGATCTCGCATCGAAGGAGAATATTGCGACCATCGAGATCGAGAACCCCATACTTGGCCATGACCTGATGTCTTCTAGTGGCTACGAAGCGGCAAAGGACTCGACCTACATCGTCGCGCTCACGCCACACGATGAGGCGCCGGTTTGGGAACGGATGGACAAGAAGGACCGCTCGACCGTGAGGAAAGCCCGCCGTGCAGGGCTGACGGTCGTGGAATGCGATGATGCCGGTATGACAGATGAATACTATGACCAGTTCACCGAGGTGATGACGCGAAAAGGCCTGTTTCCTCCCTACGAGCGCGCCCGTCCCCGTCTGCTGTTTGAGCACCTGTATCCGAAAGGCATGCTCCTGGCACTGCAGATACTCAGCCCGGAGGGGAAGCCGATTGCAACCGGGCTGTTCCCGCATGACGAGAAGACGATCTACTACTGGGGCGGCGCCAGCCGCATCGCGGGAAGGCAGCATTCGCCCAACGATCTGATGCATTGGTCGGTGATGGAGTGGGCCATCCAGCACGGCCTGACTGCTTACAACATGTGCGGGCCGGGCAAGTTCAAGCAGAAGTTTGGCGGCGATCTGGTTCCGACCATGCGCTGGCAGAAATACTATTCGCCCATGGCACGCCTGGGGCGGGCTGCCTATGCACGCTATCACGGGATGCGCATCAAGCTGCGGGGGCGCTTAGACCGGCTCACGCACGCGGGTGGAGGCGCCAAACTGATGCGCGTTCTGTACCTTGCTGCGGCGTATCCATTGCCGGCCAACAACGGCGCCAAGATGCGTCTCTGGGCGGTGCTGCGCGCTATCGCGGCGTCCGGCCATAGAATTACACTCGCGACGTTTGCCGAACCGGAAGATGATCTGGCCGGGACTGAGCAGGACTTGCGGACGGTATGCCCGGAAAGCGACATCGTTCCTCTGCGCTACACAAGATTGTCAGCGGGCGGGAATTATGCCAGCCGTTTGCGGGCGATCTTCTCATCGTCACCTTTCACCATTGATCGTTTTCGCTCGGAGGAGATGCACGCCCGTTTGGAACAACGAGTGCAGGAACGCTCCTTTGACGTGGTCATCTGCGACAACGTTTATTCGGCCATCAATTTGCCGGTCGATGCAACTCCGGTGGTCATGAACAGCCAGAACATCGAGTACCTCATCCTGCAGCGCTACGTGGAGCAGGAGCGCAATCCATTGAAGGCGCTCTACGCGCGGTTGGAGGCAAACAAACTGCGCCGCTTCGAGGCTGACATGTACCGTCGGGCCGCGCTCGCCATGACCTGCTCCAGTGTGGATGCCGAATTCGTGCGCCGGTTGTCTCCGGGCTTGGAGACAGCCGTCGCTCCCAATGTTGTTGATGTGCGCGAGTACGAGATCACGAATGAGGAAGACCCGCTGACCGTTGTGTATCAGGGTGGGATGGATTGGTTTCCGAACCGCGATGCCGTGGAGTACTTCGTCCGGGAGGTTCTCCCGTTAGTGCAGAAGGAGTTCCCTGCAGTGCGGTTCATTGCCGCGGGACGTAATCCGGCTCCGGAGTTTCGCGCGCGGTTTTCTGATGTTGTCGCCTTGGAATTCACCGGCACCCTCCCCGACCTGAGGCCGGTGATTGCAAAGGCCGCGGTTTGCGTTGTTCCTCTGCGCATCGGCAGCGGCACGCGCTTGAAAATTCTCGAGGCCGGCGCTCATGGGCAAAGCCATGGTCTCAACCACCATCGGGGCAGAGGGGCTCGACTTTGAACCGGGGAAGAGAAATCCTCATTGCTGATGATCCGGTATCCTTTGCTCGCAACGTGGTTGATTTGCTGCGCGACCCCGCGAGACGTAAGGCGCTGGGCGAGGCTGCGCGTAAACGGGTACGGCAAGACTACGACATAACGGCCCTGGAACGCGCGATCGCGAGCGCGTTAGAAAACCTTAGGCAGTCAATCGATGCTGAGGACGGCAAGAGACAAATGGCGACCGTGGGCTAGAGGAGAACTCGTTTGCTTATCTACTACATAGTGATTTTTTCCATGCCGTACTTCCGGCATCCGTTCTGGAACAGGGATTTCGCCTCCGGCTTCACGGTGGTGAAGATCACGGGCGCAGTTTGTCTGCTGTACTCATTGATTTACCTGGCCCGCCGCCACGCCGTTCCCAGATTCTTCGCGACACCTCAGTCGAAGTGGATGATCCTGTTCCTCGGGATCTGCGCCTTCTCGTTTGCCACCAAAGGGCAGAAGTCAGCCACCGATTTCATAAACCCGATTTACATGTACTTCTCGAGCTTCGTGTTCTTTTTCATCACCATGATCGTGATCGACTCGATCAAGCGACTGTACTGGTCCATGATGGCGGCCATCGGCTCGGTCGGTTTTGCATCCCTGTACATGCTGCAGGAGTGGCGAAAGGGAACTGCGGTCTGGGGAGCGGGCTATCGGCCAGGCTGGATCGTTGGCGACTCGAACTACTTCTCGGTTGCCGCTCTGGCGGTCCTGCCGATCGCGTTTGAGCTCGCGCTGGTTTCGCCCCGGCGATGGGAGAAGCTCTACGCTACAGGTTGTGGGCTCATCACATTTGCGGCCATCACATTGGGAGCGTCGCGGGGAGGCTTTCTCGGGATATTGCTCATCGTTGTGTACCTGATCCTGCGCTCGGAACGTCCGATGCGGAATCTTGCGAGAGTTCTGATTGTGACCATACCGTTCCTGTTATTCGCGCCTAACTCCCCGCTGCACCGGCTGTTCAATCCTGCAAAGGGTGACACCCAGTCGGTACAAACGCACCTCGCGGGTTGGCAGGCTGGCATGAACATGGTCAAGAAAAATCCGCTTACCGGGGTGGGACTGGGAAACTACAAATTGGTGGTTGTGAGGTATGACACTACCGGAACGGTCAGACTGGATCCGCACGTGGCCCATAACGCCTACCTCGAAGTTGCGGCGGAAATGGGAATTCCCGCCTTCGTGGTGTATGTGTGCTTCTTCGTATCTGCCTTTCTGTCGCTGGGGAAAACCCGGAAACGGGCCCGAGCTATGGATTCCAACCTTCTGGCCGCGATCGCTCTTGGCATGCAAGCCGGGCTGCTTGGTGTCTGGGTGGGGATTTTCTTTGTGAGTGGCGAATACACCAGGCTCTTCTGGTTCCTGTTATGCATGAGCATGAGTATGCCTGCCCTGATACCGTCACGATCGACAGCCAGGAAGGCTCTGAAGCAAGAGCGGGAGCAGCCGGAACCTGCTTTTCAAACTGGAGAAGCACTGGTGGCGCTCGGTTGAGGTCCTTGGTTCTTGCTCGTCGGCCCGCGAAGGCGAATTCCGCGCCACGATGGTTTTCCCGGAGCAGGCTCAAGCAGTTGGCGCCGGTGATTATTCGCTTTGCGATAGCGGCCATTATTTTGCTGGCGGCAGTGTGCTGGAGCCAGCTCGGCAAAGGTCCCTCGAAATGGCAGATCCCGTTCCTCGGGGTCGTAGCGCCGCCCAACAACGAACAACATTCGCAGCCGCCGGAGTTCGGCGATCAATATGGCGGAACTTCGGTCCGCGTGCAGAAGGGCACAGGCTTCTTCACAATTGCGAAGGCAGGCAATCGTTGGACGCTGGTGACACCGGAGGGCAATGCCTTCTGGATGCGCGGGATGCAGCACGCCAATGACGGATACATGGACCGCGCGGTGCTCCAGCAGAAGTATGGTGGCAACATTAATCTCTGGGCGGTACAGCGAAACCGCAGATTACTGGCCTGGGGTTTCAACACGATTGGCGAGTATCACGAAGACAGAGGTCTGCCTGTAGGCGTGTACGGGAGCACGGAAGGGAATCCAGTCAAATTACCCTTCGTCGTTTTCCCCAATGCTTTGCTGCAAGGCTTCAATTCGCCGGGCCGGCTGGGATTGCCGGACCCGCTGAAGAGCATCACGGCTGGGACATCTACCACCTACTACGATGGCTGGCGCGGCCTGGTCCTGGATGTCTACGATCCTCATGCCCCTGACGCCTATCGCGCTGCGATCGCCAATTCCGTCAAGACCTTTACCGGAGGCTTCGCGAACGATCCATGGGTGGTTGGCATAACCCTGGATGACTCCGACGTGATGTTCGCGCTGAAGGGCGGCCCGAAAGGGAGAGTCAATCAGTATCCGCACCCGGTGTATCTGATTGCCATCACCAACTTCTGGTACACCAGCGCCAATGACGAGCAAGGCCGTAACTTCAAAGACCACAAGCTCTATGCGAAGTATGCGTGGGTGGACTTCCTGAAAAAGAAATATGGCACCATCGACGCGCTGAACGCCGCTTGGGGAAGTAACTACAGCACCTTTGAGGACGATGGAGGTTGGGGGGAAGGGCACGGCTTGCTGGATGAAGATGGCCGCCACCGCGCCTGGCTGGGGCGGGATTTCTACGGCCTGTCGGATACGAAGCCTGCAGTGCGAAGCGATATGGACGCTTTCCTCTACGAATTCGCGCGCCACTATGCTGATACGGCAGTCAAAGCGATCCGTGAAGTCGATCGTCATCACCTGATCTTTGGGCCCATCGCACTAAACTCGTGGGGCGCGCGTGCACGCGACCAGGTGCTGCGCGGGATGGCGGATGGCGGCTTCGATATGTTCTACCTCGCCTTCGATCCCGTGCATCCCGACCTGCGCGACGATAACGAGACGTACGATATCACCGGCAAGCCCGCCATGATGTGGTACGGCGTGAATGCCAATCGCGACTCCGCCATGCACGCGGTCAGCCCGATTTATGGGGCCCCCGATTTCCCCACCCAGCAGGAACGCGGCGCCGCCTATGCGCGCGACCTGTTGGACTTTTACAACGCGCGCGGCAAGAACGGCGACTACTACATCATGGGCATTGATTTCTGGGAGTTGGGAGACAATTATCGCGAGAACACCAACTGGGGAGTGGTGACGCGCAAAGATAACGCCTACGATGGCAAGGAAGCAGTGCGCAATGCCGGCAAAGATGCGGGGGGTCTGCCGACCGGTGGCGAGGACCGGGATTACGGGGATTTCCTCACATCCGTGCGGAGTGCGAACCTCGAAATTCAGGACCGGTTGACCCGCGATCTATCGTCCTTCGCCCAGGGTTCGGGCAAGAGCAAGAAGCCATAGGGGAGTGGCATGTTTCGCGGGTTCTTTTCAACCTGGGCAGGACTGATCATCAATGGCGTGGTCGCGTTCCTGCTTACCCGCGTGCTGGTGCACGGACTGGGCGACTTCTACTACGGCCTCTGGATCCTCGTATCCTCCGTCCTCGACTACTACGGGCTGCTCGACATGGGAATGCGTTACAGCCTGCAACGCTTTGTAGCGCGATACGGGGGCGCAAATCAACGCCAGGCGCTGAACGAAACTTTCATGACCGGCATGTCGATGGCCGCATGCATCAGCGGAGCCGCTTTGCTCACGGGCGCCGTGTTGCTGGTGGTGCTGCCCGGTTTCTTCCACCTTTCGGCGGAGTCCCGAAGCTTGTTCCGGATATTGTTGATCATCCAAAGCGCGACCCTGGCGGTGGATCTTCCCTGCCGCATCATGGGAGCTTATCTGTGCGGATTACACCGCTTCGATCTTTACAACGCCTCCGGTATTAGCTGGGGCGTGTCACGTGGGTTCGTGTTCTGGGCCGTGATCCGCGTGGGTGGCCGGGTCATGGCGATTGCCATCGCGCAATTGATTATCGTGCTGTTCATATTGTTGCTCGACATCTATTTCATTCGCCGGGCGGACCCGGAACTCAGCGTCGGCTGGAAGCACACCAGTTGGGCACGTACCAAGGAGCTGGTTCAGTTCAGCTTCTTCGTATTTCTCAACGATATTGGCGATCGTCTGCGCTTTTACACCGACATCATCGTTATCTCGCGCGTCCTGACGGTCGCCCTGGCCACTCCCTTTAATGTCGTTACCCGGCTGATGGAGATCTTCAAGATGTCGTTCTTCCCCATTACCGGGCCGCTGAATACCGAGGCCAATGTTCTGGATGGCCAGAAGAAGTTTGCGGCGGTGAAGGCTTTGTTTTTGCGCTCCACCAAGGTTTGCGCGTTGCTGGCCTTTGCCGGAACCACGGTCCTGGTTCTGCATGGCCGCGATATCTTGCGCTTCTGGATCAGCGAAGCTTTCACCAGCAATTACGGTCTGCTCCTGGTACTGACCATCGGTTACTGTGTGATCCTGATGCAGGCGCCCTCCACGATTTTTCTCTACGTTCGCAGCCGGCACAAAGCCCTCGCCGCGTGGACCCTGGTGGAAGGAATTGCCAACCTGGGGTTGAGCATTTATTGGGCACGGCAATACGGGATCATCGGCGTGGCGTTGGGAACGACCGTGCCGATGCTGATCGTGCGCCTGGGCATCCAGCCGTTCTATACCCTGAATGTGCTCGAAGTCCCGTGGAGTGAATATTTGTCGAAGTCCTTTCTACGACCCGCCGTAGTGACGGCAGGAGTGCTCGGAGTCGCATCCCTCTCTGGGCTGCTCAGCCGCCCGGCAACTGTTTGGAGCCTGATTGGAATGTTGCTGGGACTGGGCCTGCTGTTTTCCGCCTTGTCCTATTGGCTCGTCTGCGACGGACAGGAGCGCGAGAGCTTGCGTCATCACGGCGCGCGCCTCCTTGAAAGGGTCAGGGAGCAGCAGGCGTGAAGTCCAATCGTTTGGCTGGTCCGAGCTCCGGATAGAATGATCACCATATGCCTGCCAAGATTCGTGTGCTTCACACTGAAGTAGGTGGGACGTACGGAGGATCGCTACGAGCGCTCGAGTTATATTTGCAGTTTGCGGATCGAACGCACTTCGAGCACGACGTACTGATTTACTACCCGACTCCTGGCGCCGAGAGCGTCGCGCCTCTGGCCGGCAATGTGCACGTGCTGTTCGATTCAGTCCCCGGTCGGCTTACAAATCCCTCCCCTCCAGCAAAGCTGACCGGCACGCTTAAGCGCTCGCCGATAGGAACAGGACTGGTGGAGCTTCGTGAGTGGCTTGTACCACTGGAGTCGGCCTCCACTGCATCGCGCATTCGCAAGCTGCTAAAGGCCCATTCTTACGATCTCATCCACGTGAACAATACCTTTACACACCAGCCTGCGATGGTAATGGCCTCGCTTTGGTCAGGTATCTCAGCCGTTTCTCACGTTCGCAATCCGGTTGCAGACCTGTCCTTCAACCACATGCTCATGCGGTCTCTAAAGCTCGTCGTCACGGTCAGCAAGAACTACGAGGAGCAGTTGGCTGCTTGGGGACTTCGTGCACCTGTGCACACTTGCCACGACGGAGTGATTGCGCCGGCCGCGGATGCGGCGGCAGCGACACAGATCCGGGCATCGCTGGCCGGTGCAGGAGAGATTCTGATCGGATCCGTAGGGCGCTTGCACGAGCAGAAGGGCTATGACGACCTGATACGCGCGGCGCGACTGGTCGTGGATCAACGGCCGAACGTGCGCTTCGCCATCGCAGGAGATGGCCCGATGAGGGCGGAATTGGAGGCGCTCATTCGGAGCCTGAACCTGGTCGAACGTTTTCAGCTCTGCGGGTTCAGGAGCGACATTTCCAACTTTGTCTCCGCCCTGGACCTGTTTGTATCATCGTCGCGATGGGAGGGTTTGCCCATCGCGCTCGTCGAGTCCATGCTTCTGCGGCGGCCGGTAGTCGCGACCGATGTTGGCGGCGTCGCCGAGGTCGTGAAGCCTGGCACGACCGGCTATCTGGTTCCCTCCGGAGATCCACAAACCCTGGCTGCCACTGTGCTCCAAGCACTCGTGGATCAGGAAACTCATCCTGGTCTCTTCCTCGAAGAAGCTCGCCGGACAGCGGCCGAGTCGACCGATCCCGAAGGAAGCGCTCGGTGCTTCGAGCAACTGATCGAAGAAGTGATTGCAGACTGAATTAGCTCCTCCCAGTGAGCGTTTCCTGGCTATGCCTTGGGAATTGTCGCCGTGGACGGAAGGCGTAGAAATACCATTTCAAGTATTGCGGCAGCCAGGCCCAGATGCGAAACCGCGACTCACCCTGGGTTCTCCCGTGCCAGGTTGTGGGGAACTCGACAATACGGCATCCCCCGAGAAACGCCTTCACCGTGAGTTCCAGATTCAGTTCGAAGCCGGCGGTGCTCTCGATAGTTAGGCTTCGCATAACGCCGCTGTCGTAGAGCTTGAATGCATTCGTCGCATCATGAGTCGGGATGCGCCGAAACCAATGCAGGGTGAGACCCGCCAGCCGCGACATCAGCCCCTTCAGCGGTGGAGAATCCAGCAACCGGCCTCCGCGCATGTAGCGGCTGGCAACCACGACCTGGTAACCCTGCCGGTACAAATCCACCATCTGGTCGACTTGGGAAAGATCGTCAGACAGATCGGCCATCACTACCAGTACGGGCCCGCTCTCGACGTGATTGAAGCCGGTTCGAATGGCGCCGACGACGCCGCGTCTCACATCGTTTTTCACCAGAAGCAGCCGGTGTTCGCCTTCCGAAATGATTCGCTGCACAACCGGAACGGTATCGTCTTCGTCGAAGTCGTAAACCACCAGCGCTCGAAACGGAGAGTGGATCTGCGAACGGACGGCATCCCACAACGGCGGAAAGTTGGCACCCTCGTTATAGACGGGAATGACCAACGTCAGTCCGTCCTGTTTAGGATCAACCGGGGCGATCACTAGATCTGTCCAACTTCAATTTGCTCAGCCACCCAGGGAATGACCTCATCCAATATTTGGCTCAGATGGGTTGTGGCCACGAAGCCAAGCAATTCCTTGGCCTTCCGAATATCGGGAGAGCGCTCCTGCACGTCGTACTCAAACGGCGGGTCCGAAACGTATCGGAAGGGCTTGGCGTCGCCGTGCACCTTGCGCCATATGAGCTCGGCCAGCTCCAGGACCGTAGTACGAGCAGGAGTGGACAGATTGAAGTCCTGATTGAGGGCCGCCGGATGCTCCATGCAGGTTCTGATCCCTTTCGCCAAGTCGCCACCATAGGTATAGTGCCGCACCTGGTTTCCGGAGCCGAGAATGTGGAGCGGGTCCTGTCCCTTCAGTACCTTCTGCGCCAGGTCGGGCACCACGTGCGACATGGCGAGCTTCACGTTTCCGCTATAGACGTCATGATCGTGAAGGGCTCGCTTCTCTCCTACACCGACGCAATTAAATGGCCGGGCGATGGTATATGGCAGCTTGTATTGTTCCCATGCGCCTTTTGACGAAATACTCGGTCGCCAGCTTTTGGAACCCATAGGTCGAACGCGGTGGCGGGCAGCGCTGCTCGGCTCCCTCGGGGGTGGGATACTCTGCGGTGCTCTCGAATACCATGCTGGATGACATTATGGTGATCTTCTGCAGCCGCTTGTGTTGGTGAGCATAAATGGCAGCATCGAACGAAGCGGCAGTTATACGCTCATTCTCCGCCAGGAGATCGTAGGCGAACTCGTGAAAGTAGCTGATGCCGCCAATCATCGCCGCCGAAGCCACGAAATGATCGCAGTCGGAAAGCAGTTCCTTTAGCAGGGAAACATCCTTGCAGTCAGCCTCGATGAATTGATATCGCGGATTCTTGTCGTACGACTTCTCCACCCGGCCATACTTGCTGAAGTTATCCAGCCCGATAACCTCATAGCCGGCCTGCAGAAGTTCTTCTACCAGGTACCCACAGATGAAACCGGCAGATCCGGTCACCAGGACTTTCATGAGCGGATTTCTCCCGCCGCCAGAGCCACCGCCGGCTGTGCTGATTCGCGATGGCGCTCCGGCCAATAATTCCAAATGTCAATGACAACCTTCTCCGGCGGGATCGGCAGGTCTCGATAGACGGAATGCGGCGCTCCGAGAATGATGATCTCAGCCCGGCCCAGCGCTTCTTCCAAGGGTACCAGCCGAGCGTCGGGCACATACGGGTCGGTGCACAGGACCTCTCGCGCCTCGAGTTCCAGCAACTTCATCAGCTTGTAGGAGAGGCTGTCACGCTTGTCGTCGGACTCTCCCTTAAAGGCCATTCCCAGAATCGCCACGGTCTTTGTGGCGAGATCCAAAGGCCGCAACTGCGAAACTACGAAGTTCGGCAGGCCTTCATTCACCAGCATGGCGGCATGCCCGAGGAAGAAGTTATTGCCGGAGAAAGCCGATAGCTGCAACGTGTCTTTAAGCAGACAAGGTCCGGCGGCAAAACCGGCGCGCGCAAAACTCCGCATTCGCGGATATTCCCGAGTCACGGCATCATGGATACGGTAGAAATCCAGCCCGTACATTTCGGCAAGCATGTAGAACTGGTTCGAAATCGCGAAATTCAGATATCTCCAACTATTGGTGAACAGCTTGGCCAGTTCTGCTTCCAGCGGCGACAGTTCGATGACGGTCGGAGCGATGGTAAGGAATAGGTCACGTGCCCGCCGCATGGCTGCGGGTTCGAAGGCCGAGACAATCTGGGGTAGATTAACCAATTCCTCCAGGGCATTACCTTCGGCAATGCGTTCGGGACAGAAGGCCACATCAATATCGCGTTTGAGGGATTGTATGCGTTGGTACACCAGCTTGGTGACACCCGGGCTGACCGTGCTCCGCAACACCAGCAAGGTCCCGTCCTGAATGTGCTGCAACAGGCCGTCCACATTGTTGTAGAGTTCGTTGACCGTGGGATTCAGGTGACGATCCACCGGGGTGCCGACGACGGTAATGACGATGTCGGCGGAGCGCAGGCAGTCAGAGTCGGTAGTGGCCCTTAGAGTACTGCCCAGTACCTGCTGAAGAACGGGCTCAGCACCATTCTCGCGAAAAGGCATCTGGCCGGCGTTGATGATCGCGACTTTCGCCGCATCGATGTCCAGCAGGGCGACCGACAGCCCCCGGCTGGCGAGCACGATTCCCAGCGGTAGCCCAACGTGACCGCACCCGCCCACAATAACAAGGTTCTTTCGGGCTGCCAAAGCAACACTCCTTCCAGAGACTCGCAGCAATTTTATCTTCTGGTAACTATTTATGTCACCTAAAGAGCGATTCCAGCCTATCCGACCGTCCGATTCGAAATTAGTCGGGTAATACGGATTGGATCGCGGCAGCTGTGCGCACAGTTTCCAATGGCTTATCGTTTTTCCCCTTCATCCGCAGGAAGAATTCCTCATAGGTGATGCGCGACAGGTAGGCAACTCCCGTAGCGAACGCCCCCGCGATCAGCAATCGAACGCAGCCTTTGCGGAAACTATGCTCGACCAGCAAGACCGGGACGAACTCCGCCACGATATCGTTGTATAGCTCAATAGATAGAAAATGAATCAAATACAGTCCATAACTGATGAAACCGAAGAAGGAGAGCAGTCGCACGTTCACCCAGCGCTTGTAGCGGCCGGTTCCCACCCAGAGAATTCCGGAGACGATGAAGAACGCGTAGTAGTTCACGCAAGTGTCCTGAATCCCAACCGCTACCGGCCGAGGGAATACATTGCTGAGGGCGACCGCCAGAGTTGCAGCAACCCCAGCCAGAAATGCGAGCTTCAGTAGATTGACCCTCGTTCCGCGTGAGGACCGGGCGAATATAGCGAGCAGCGCGCCCAGTGCCAAACCGTCCGCAGACATCCACGTATAACTGAAGGTGCCGCCCCTGTGCGGCCCTGCCCAAAGACCGCCGAAGGCCAGCGCATAAATTCGCAGCGCAGGTTCGATGACGCAGATCAAGGAGGCTGCTATCAGCAGGCCGCGCCGGGAGAAGAACCGCACGGCCGTCGGCCACAGCAGGTAGTAATGCTCCTCGACCGCCAACGACCAGAGTGGCCCATACTGCATGGGTACTCCGAACATCGGCGTCAGATTAGATAAATATATGAAGCTTAGTCCGATAAATCCCCAGGAACTGTATTGCGGTAGCGCCAGGACCTGTCCGAGCAGGACCAGAACCAGCAGCAGAAGGTAATATGCAGGCAGGATGCGTAAGGCCCGGCGATAGTAAAAACGCGAGTAATAACGAGGCTTGTTGAGACTATCCAGCAGGATGCCGGTGATGAGAAACCCGGAAAGTACAAAAAAAAGATTGACACCGGCCCACCCTTCCTTAGCAGAGGCCAGGAACAGGCGTTCCCACATGGGTACATTGGGCGTGGCAGGAGTGAAAAACTCGAACCCGTGAAACCAGAATACGAGCAGGATCGCGACCCCTCGAATGGTGTCGAGTTCGGGCATTCGGGAGCGTATGATCGGTTCCGCAATACCAGGGTTAGGACTGTTCATCGCCGAATGCCTATTCCGATCCGCCAGCCTGGATCCCGACTTCAAGCCAAGGGTCTCGCGATTGTGGGGATAATATCACTCTGGGCTGTGCCGAAGTCCTTATGGTGCTTGCCGAGGGGACTGAAGCGAGATGCGTGAGGGACCAAGACTTGGTTCGCGCCCATGCGAGAATCCTGTCGGCGTCCTGGGCTGCGATCATCAGAGTTCGCTGTTTCCATGATATCTTTGTCACTGGTGCAAGGCGCCTGCGAATGTTCGGCTCTTGCGATGAAGTGGCGGCCCTTTTATCCTCCGGACTCAGAAGGCGCAGGTCAAAGCAAATCATTAGGTTTTGTCCAGCCGGGCGCGTTTGGCGAGGAGTGAACTGCGCTGGAACCAATGTGCAACAGTTTGCACTGTCTGGATTCAAAGTCTTGCGCTTCCAAGCGTTAATAATTATAACTGTTGTATTATCATATTGTTATTGGTTAGACTTGCTAGTGTCGTCGGCCAAACAATTGCACATACCAAGTATTTTGAGACCCAAGTTTAGGATGGAGTGACAACGAGTGGCGCTGGCCGGCACGAAAGCGACGGGGACTGCCTCGCACCCGCCGGATCAAGAAATTCTGCTGGAACGTGGTTCTCCTTCCGGGTTCTCCACACTCTGGCAAACGCTCAAGCCCTTTGGCTGGCAGGGACTGCTGCTGGTGGCGGTCCTGGCGGCCCTGTACGCTCCCGTCCTCAGGGGTCTGGTCGAGCAATGGTACAACGAACCCGACTATTCGCACGGCTTCCTGGTGCCGCTGATTTCGGCGTATCTGATCTGGAGACGGCGGGACAAGTTGCGCCTGGTGCCGCAGCATCCCTCGTTTTGGGGAATGGTTCTTGTCATCGTGTCGATCGGGTTTCTGGTTCTCGGCAGTCTGGGCGCCGAACTCTTTCTGTCCCGAATCTCCCTGGTGGGCACCATTTGCGGGTTGATCATCTACTTCTGTGGGACCTCCATGCTGCGCGCCATGGCTTTTCCCATCGCGTTTCTGTTGTTTGCCATTCCGATTCCGGTAATTATCTACAACGAGATCGTTTTCCCACTGCAGTTCGTGGCTTCGCGTTTCGCAACCTGGACGCTGGAGACGCTGAACCTGTTTCCGATCATGCGCGAAGGCAACGTCCTGATCATTCCGGGCATGTCCCTGGAAGTGGTGGAGGCGTGCAGCGGAATCCGGTCGCTTATGTCCTTGCTGGCGCTGGCCGCTGCCTACGGCTACATGGTAGAGCGAAGCGTACCCGTTCGTTGGTTGCTGATCGTGGCGATGTTTCCCTTGGCCATCATCAGTAATGGCACCCGGGTGATGATTACCGCCTTGATGGCGAATTACATCGGCCCGCAGGCGGCCGAGGGATTCATGCACGAATTTTCCGGATGGGTGATCTTCGTGGTGGCCACAGCGTTGTTTCTGCTGTTCCACAGTGCGGTCACATTCATTCGCAAGAAGCTTGGCTGGCTTTCCGACAAGGAAGCTGCCGCCAGTTCGGGGGTAGGTCAATGAAATCAGGAGCGCGCTATTGGGCAATGATCGCCGTCCTTCTGGGGGCTACAACGGGAATGGCCTACCTGTCCCACGGTGAAGCCACGCCTCCCGCCAAGCAGCTCTCGGAGTTTCCCACCCAGGTAGCCGGATTCAAGGCGGTACTGGACACGCCCCTTGACCAGAAGACCGTTGATTTGCTCGGGGTGACTGACTACCTCAATCGTTCGTATTTTTCGCCCACCCAAGGCCCGATCGGGGTCTATATCGGCTACTTCCGCAGCCAGCGGACCGGGGTCACGATTCACTCGCCCAAGAACTGTCTGCCGGGCGCGGGCTGGCAACCCATGCAATCCAGCATTTACCAGCTCCCGCTTGAGGACGGACGCAAGGTCCCCATCAATCTGTATATCCTGCGCAAGGACCTGGACGAACAACTCGTCCTCTACTGGTACCAGGCGCATGGCCGGGTGGTGGCCAGTGAGTATTGGGGCAAGTTTTATTTGGTCTATGACGCGTTGCGGCTGAACCGCACTGACGCTGCCTTGGTTCGCATCACAACTCCGGTGTTGCATGGGGACGAGGCACAAGCGCGGGGGCGGGCAATTGCTTTCGCAAAACAAATCACAGGTGATGTTGACCGGATCATTCCTCGGTGACCAGGAGAAGTCATGCGCAATCGTTACATCGTTTCCACCTTGATGGCTGTGCTGATGGTTTTTGCCGTCGGTTGCACCCGCAATCCCGACGCCGCCAAGCGTAAGTACGTCGAGAGTGGCATGAAGTTCATGGAGGAGCAGAAATACGACTCGGCGGTGATTCAATTCAAGAAGGCGTTGCAGATCGACCCGCGCTATGCTGAGGCGCACTACCAGCTCGGGCTCGCCGAATTGAATTCCAAAAAGTGGGGCGACGCCTACAAGGACTTCAACCAGGCGGTCGATCTCGATCCTAATAACATCAAGGCGCGCCTCGCGCTGGGCGGGCTCTTGTTCCAGGCCGGCCGTAAGAACTATCCCAAGGCGGAGGAACAGGCCCGCTACATCGTCGAGCACGATCCCAACAACGCCGACGGCTATCTTCTGCTGGGCAACATTTTGTTTGGAGAGAAGCGTCCGCAAGATGCCCTCGACGCCTTCACCAAGGCGATTGCACTGAAGCCCACCGCCGCCGATGCCTACCTTAACCGTGGCGTGGTTTATGCTTCGTTGAAACAGGATGGACCGGCGGAAGACGATCTTCGCAAGGCCATCAGCGTGGACCCCAAGAACCTGCAGGCCTATGCCAACCTCTCCGGCTTTTACATCTACAAGAAAGACCCGAAGAAGGCCGAAGAGGTTCTGCGCCTGGCGATCCAGAACAATCCCGACAGTCCCGCTCCTTATCTGCGGCTCGCCGGATTGTTGCTGCATGAAGGCCGCAAGGCAGACGGTGAGCAGGTGGTGCAGCAACTGCGCGACAAAAAGCCAACCTCGCCCGAGGTGGCAATCGCCATCGGCGATTACTATCTGGCTTCACGAAACCCCGACGACGCGATCAAGGAATACCAGCGCGGGCTGAACTTCAACGCCAAGAACGAAGACTTGCAATTGCGGTTGGTTGAAACTCTGCTCAACACCGGCAAGGTCGACGAGGCCACCAAGCTTACCGACAGAATGTTGAAGGAGAACCCCGGCGACGTGATGGCGCGCATTACCAACGCGCGCTTGCTGTCGATCAAGGGCAACAATGCAGAGGCGATCAAGACCCTGCGCGAGGTCATCAAAGACGCTCCCGAAAATCCGCAGGCGCACTTCATCCTGGGAGAGGTTTTGCGCCAGACCGGCGATCTGCCCGGAGCCAAGACCGAACTGCAGGAGGCCATCAAACGCCAACCCGACAGCCCAATGATTTTGCAGGCCTTGGCCGAGACCTATCGTGACTCGCGCGATTTCGACACGGCCAGAGAATATGCCGCCCGGCTGCAGAAGTTGAATGAGAACAATCCCGCGGCCCACTTCCTGAACGCCACCATTGACATCGGCGCCAAGGAGTACCAGGCGGCCATCGATGAACTGAAGGAAGTGCAGAAGTCGGCGGCCAATGACCCGCTGTTGTACCTCAATTTCGCCTTCGCATATATGGGACAGAAAAAATACGCGGAGGCGGAGCGCGAATTCCAGACCGCGCTGAAGATGTATCCGCAGTATGACGCGGCCATGGCCAACTATGTGGGCATGGTGTACAGCCAGAACCAGCCGGAGAAGGCCCTCGGGCTGGCCAGTCAGTATGCCGCGGCCAATCCCAACCGGGCGGCAGCGCGGTTCATCTACGCCTCCGCTTTGGCCACTTCCAAGAAATTCGACCAGTCCATTGCAGAATTTCAGAAAGTGCTTCAGATCGACCCGAAGTCGTACATGTCCTATGTCCACATCGGCCAGATCTATGAAATGAAGGGACAGCCCGACTTGGCCATACCCTCGTACCAGAAAGCCCTCGAACTGCGGCCGGACTCGCCCCTGGTCAACAATTTCATTGGCAACGCCTACGTTGCCAAAGGAGATTTGAAGTCGGCGGGCAAGTACTTCCAGGCTGCCTTGAACCAGAACTCGCATGATCCCGTGGCCGCCAATAACCTGGCGTGGGTGTACGCGGCGGAAGGCGAAAACCTCGACATGGCGCTGAGCCTCGCTACCCAGGCCAAGCAAATGGCGCCCGAACTGGAAGGCGTCAACGACACGCTGGCATGGATTCAATACCGGAAAGGGAACTACCGGGTCGCGATCTCGCTGGCTGAAGACGCGGTAAGCAAGCAACCTCAGCGCGCGCAATACCGATACCACCTTGGTATGGCCCTGAAGGGAGCCGGAGAAACGTCCCGCGCCAAGACTGAGCTGCAGAAGGCGCTGGCGCTGAACCTGAAGGGCGACGACGCTCAGGAAGCGCAGAAGACCCTGGCGTCCTTGCAATAACGGCATCGCAACTCCAGCCCCATCGTTGAAGGGCACTTCCGGCCTGACGGCAGTTGACCTCAGGCCGGTTTTTCTTGCTTCCGACGGCCTCTTGGAGACGCGTGTCCAGGCTGCTTTACGCGAAGGGGACAGCACGTATCCCCCCGCCCCCTCCCTACCTTTGTTTGCCGTGAGTTACATAGTGCGTTCATATACAACCTCTTGATTCTTAGACACTTACACGCAAGCAATAGAGCCATAGACACTTAGCTATCCGCCCCAACGTCCTTTTTGCGGCCAGTCGCTGCGGCGAGGCCCGGCCCTCTCGCCCGGCGGAGAATGAAATTGCGTCGGCGAACCCGGCCTACGTTCCATGGCGCGGAGGTTCGCCGTGGCCAGTTGCATGGCCCAGAACATGAGCCGGGCCCAACTGGGCTCGATGTGTCCGCCCGCCAGCGCTGCCCGCACCCGTACCGTCGTGGTCCGCACGGCCTGCATGTCAACCGCCGGAGGAAGCTTGAGACACGCCAGGCGGCGACCGGCACGCGCCATTCTCCAGCGACACTGGCGCAGACGAAGATGAGCATGGCAGTAGTCGCGTTTGTTCATCGCCGGCGCCCGGCAGAAGGCGCCTCTGTCCAGGATGTGTTTGCAGGTGCGGATAATCAGGCGCGGCTCCGCCCCCTTTGCCGAAGTCAATCGCGAACAAGCATGACCCATAAAAACCTCCAGGCCTTGGCAGGCTGCCGAAAACTCGTGCGGCTGACGATTTGAAAGGGCACGGCTTCAGCCGTGCCGTTGCAGGCCCCTTGTTTTGTCATTCCGAGGGGCTTCAGCCCCAAGGAACCTGCTGTTTCTTCCCCTGCCACGACTCTTTCAGCAACCTCTAGGATGGGCTCACTTCCGCTCACGCTTCAGGCTAGACACATGGCAAGATGAAAGTCAGCAAGAAACCACATGCTCAACTTACGAAGGTAACCATGAGAAAGATGATTATTTGCTTGACACAAAAATCAGGGAGCTACGGGCGGCGGCAAAGTTCGAGTGCACGGCGCGTTTCCTCGATGCGTCCGTGGCCGAGGCGCTCGCCGGGCGCTCGTTCGCCGGCTGACCAGACGCGGAGAAGGTCTCCATCGCGATCGGCAGGTTTTCGAGGCGCAACACGGCGTCGCGGACCTTGTCGCGATAGTCGCGGAGGTCAACCGCAGTGGAAGAAATGAAAATGCGGAGAACCCGACGAGTGGCCACGTTGGGAGTGTACCGCGCTGCCGTTGACTCGACCCAGGATTTTCAGTTGCCAATCTGCGCAGCGTGGGGCGGTCATGATTGCCGCCGGGGAAGATGGTAGGCCCGGCTGGAATCGAACCAGCAACCCTCAGCTTAGAAGGCTGATGCTCTATCCGATTGAGCTACGGGCCCACACGGCGGGCGCGTCGGGGTGCGACAAATGGCCCACCGCATTCATTATCGCAAATTCAGTCCGCGAAGGGCTGCGAGAGAAGTCGATCCTCCGATTACGTCCGAGGAATGTTGACTGGCTCGCCGCGCTCGACCCGCCCCACGAACGCGACGGCTTGTCGCTCGGCCCAGCGGCCGTCATAGCCGTTAGCGTCGGCCAGAAAGGCGCAGTGTCCGCCGTGCTCGGTTTCGACGTAGGTGATATGCGAATTGCGCAGCAGCTTCTCGCGGGTGTCGGGCATCAGGCGAATGAAAGGGTCGTCTTCGGCATGAAGCACCAGCGTGGGCACGGCGATGCGGTCGAGCACGAGAGCGGCCGAGCAGCGGGTGTAGTAGTCCTGGGCATCGCGGAATCCGCAGTATCGCGCGGTGATCTGGTCGTCGAATTGACGTAGGCTGCGCAGCCCGCGCAGGTAGCGCACGTCATAACGCCCGGGATAAAGCGCCGCCTTCCTTTGCACGCGCCGCCGCAGGCCCCAGAGGAATTTCCACTCGTAGAGGCGGTTCTCCGGATCGTGCAGGGCGTCAGCCGAGGCCGCAAGATCGATCGCGGGACCGATGCCAACCGCGGCTTTGACCTGCGAGGGAGCCTGGTCTCCCCACTCGCCCAGAAGCTTCAGCACAAGGTTGCCGCCCATGGAAAAGCCGACGAGAGCCAGCCTCGGCAGCCCATCCTGTTCGATCAGGTTGTGCGCGACCGCACCGACATCGCCCGACATACCCGAGTTGTAGAGCGTGGGGCCAAGCCGCTCGGTGCCGCCGCAATTGCGCATGTTCATGCGGACGACGTTCATGCCGGCGCGCCAGGCCTTGCTGCCTGTGCCGATCACGTACTGCGACTCGCTGGAGCCCTCCAGCCCGTGCACGATGATGAGCGTCATCGCGTCGCGAGGCTCCGCCTGCCAGTGGCAGTGGCACAGGATCTGGACATCTGGTTCCACGCCCACCAGGCGTTCTTCCGGCGGAGGCAGTTCGTTGCGGCGCGGAAGAAAGTTGCCGACGATGGTCTGGGCGTGGCCTCCGACGACTGTACGGCGCGGCCGGAACGACTCGCCGAAGAAGTCGTAAACAGGGTTGTCGCCCAGCCGGTTGGGGTTCGCTTCCTGCATCTATAATGGTTGTACCATCTCGCAGACTTGCGGGGTGCATGTCAGATGCGGCAGCCGAGCTAGAGGCTTCCGCAAAAGCGCGGGGAGATCATGCCGATTTTCGAATATCGTTGCGAAGAATGCGGTCATAAGTTCGAAGCCATCCTCTTTGGCGAACAGAAAGCCGAATGCCCGAAGTGTCACACCGCCAAGCTGGAGAAGCAGCTCTCGGCCTTCGCCGTCAGCAAGAGCAGCAACGCCGCAGCGCCATCAGCCGGCTGCGGACAGTCGAACTGCTGCATGATGAACGGCGGCGGTTGCTCGATCAACTAGGCGGCACGGCTGAACAGGCTGCTGGAAAAGTCCTTCGAAGGGAAGCTTCGGGTAGTGCGGCGCTTCAAGCGCCGCGTCCATGAGCTCATCATAAAACGGCCTTTAGGCCCGGAGGAACATGCCGCGATGTCGCTAGTACGCGCGTGTTTTCGCGGCGTTTGAGTCGAGGTACCTCAGCGGCTAAAGCCGGTTTCATGAATTACTCTTAACGCTGGCCTGAAGGCCAGCTCTACCCGGGATTCGAGTTTTTCAGCAGCCTCTGCTGCCGCGCCCTGACACAAGCCCGCTCCGAATGCGCGTAAAGTCTGCCGCCGCCGAATGCTATAATTTTTATTCGAGTGTGGTGGGTGTAGTTCAGTGGTAGAACTCCGGACTGTGGCTCCGGCTGTCAAGGGTTCGAATCCCTTCACCCACCCCAAAACCCTTCCTGGCTTGATTCCCGCCTGACTTATCGGACTGCCAACTGCCCAAACGGCAGCCCCACCACGTCGACCCAGCGCTCTCCACCGCCCTTCACGAGGATCAGGGAACTGATTCGCACCTGGCGCGTGTCCGTGTAGGCATTCCAGCGCTGGCGCGCGATGTCCAGAACTTTGAGCGCCTCGTCGTCCGTGTCCGCCTTGACGACTGTCAGATGAGGCATATAAGGCCATGGCTCGATGTAGGGTAAGGCGGCGCTACTGGCGAGATCGTGCAGCTCACGCATGCGGTAGGCGCCGCGGGCCACGCGCAGGAAGACGGTCGGCGTAACCGGAATGAAGGTCTCCACGTCTCCCATGGTGACCTCAAACGGCGCAACGTTCTGGCAGACCTTGCCCAGCAGGTCGATGGCTTGCTGTTCGGTGCCGCTCAGAGGACGCGGAGGCAGGATGGTGAGATGAGCGTCGGCATGGGTATGCGCGGGATGCAGTTCGCGGCGCAACTCTTCCACAAAGATTCCAACCGGGCTGCGCACATAAGCAACCGCGGCGTACAGGAGACCGGCCATGCAGCCTACATTATAGCGGTGATTCTGCCGCGGGGTCGCAAGCTGCTGCCAACCTCATTTCTTCGAACTGAAGGCCGCCGCACCGCGCCTATTTCGACGAACATGATTTCGGCATGAGTCGGAGACAACTGGATCGCCGCGCACAGTTCGCTCTTGTTTGAACTGAGGCAAGGTGGGCCCCGGCGCTTTTTCTGCGCACCGTGGGTTATGCTTCTTCTTGGTTCGGTGGTGTTGACCGCCAAAGGCGACATCGTCTGTCTACAGGATTCATATGAAAAACTCTGTGAGAAGTTGGTGTTTCATCGTTGCCCTCGGGATTCTAGGCGCGATCGTTGTTCCTTGCCGTCATGCCCTGGCGAACGGTGTTACTGCTCGGGCACAATCAGCCGCGTCGGAGTTGGCGCCGGGCAGCGCTCAACTCATCAATCCCGAGGACCTGGTCAAGATTCTTCAGACGCCCAAAGGCGAGAAGCCGCTGGTCCTGAATGTTGGTCCTCATGTTTTTTATACGCAGGCGCATATTCCCAGCTCCGAGTACGTCGGGGCCGGCGCCGATGCGCAGGGGATCGAGTCTTTGCGACGGCGGGTGAAGCCACTGCCACGTAATACGTTCATCATTCTTTACTGCGGGTGCTGCCCCTGGACCCACTGTCCCAACGTGCGTCCTGCCTATAACGAGCTGCACAAGTCCGGCTTCACCAACGTGAAGGTGTTGTACATCGCCGACAGCTTCGGATCTGACTGGGTGCAAAAGGGCTATCCCACCGTCAAAGGCCAATAGAGTCGATGAGAAAAGCCGTCCTAATTGTTATTGCGATCGTACTCGCGTTTGCCATCTACAAGGTAGGCCGCCGTGGCTCCGGATCGGCAAGGCCAGGTGGTCCGCCGGGCGCCGCTCATTCGGTTGCGCCCGATTTTTCCCTGCAGGATTTGGACGGACGGCCGCTGGAACTCGCCAACTACCGAGGCAAAGTCGTCCTGCTCGACTTCTGGACGACCTGGTGTACCCCTTGCCGCGCTGAGGTCCAGCATCTCGTGGAATTCCAGAACAAGTATCGCGCACAAGGACTTCAGGTGGTTGGTATTTCGATGGACGACAGCCCCAAGCCGGTGCGCGAGTTCTACCAGGAACTTAAAATGAACTATCCCGTCGCTTTGGGGAATGAGAAAGTCGCGGAGGCGTATGGGGGCGTTCTGGGATTACCGACCACGTTCCTCATTGGCCGCGATGGCCGAATTGCAGCGAAGTATGCCGGCATGGTGGAGATGCCTGTCTTAGAGCGGGAGATCAGCGCTCTGCTGGCGGCGAAATGAAGCCCGGTGCACGCCGAGGTATCGTAACGTGAGCGAGAAACCTGCAACAGCGGTAGAATTAGAATCCTAGTCATGTCGGGGCGTAGCGCAGCCTGGTAGCGCACCTGCCTTGGGCGCAGGGGGTCGGAGGTTCAAATCCTCTCGCCCCGACCAATCTTCTAATAAGTTACATGCTACTTCTGGTTTTACCATCACAACGCTGTGGGCGATTTTGTAGATGGTCAGGTTTTCTTGGGCTTCAGGCTGAATTCCTTCATGGCAGCCTCACGAGAAAGTTAACGCGCATCAACAAGAATGATGCTCTCGGACCATCCTAAGAATCTCCCGGACGTCGCTCCCTAGTGACCTTTCGAAGTATGTCCAGTGTGGTTTTCGTATAACTCCAACCTGTATGGCCGATGGGCTCCCGCCCAGATTCCGAAGGCCAAGGGGAGCACTCGATTCACCGGGACGGTCTCTGCGTTGATCTATCACACTCGCGAAATCGAACTTCTGTGAAGAGGGCGTATCCCCGAGTACGGCCTCCGGAGCACGGTGACAGGCCGGTCCCGAACGCAATGTAACCGTGGTTGGTTAGATCGCAAGTTGGTTTCCCCATCTTGGAATTCGAGTTACCCACCGTGTGTATTCTTCATAATTCGAGGTTACTGTAGGTTACCTTCGTAATGAAAGGTGACGCATTACTGATGTCCAATATCAGGCCGCCTCTGGTACGTTGATATTGGCTGCCCTTAAGAATCTAGCTCCTCGCATTCAGCACGCTGTCCGCTCGACATCGGCTTTTTTGCTGGTTTAGTCGACCGGGCAAGAGAACGGTGGATTCTGCCAATGGTAATCAAGAAGGACGTTACCTATTTCTCGTCCGTTATCGTTTTCTTAGCTCAAGTGCTGCTTGCGGTTGCTGCTATTGCGACGCCCGCGCGAGCCCAAACTCCTTTCGGTCATTGGGCCTTTGACGATGGTTCTGGAACTAAAGCAGCCGACTCGTCTGGCAGACGCGATCCGGCGACGCTAGTCAACGGTGTCAGCTGGGTCACGGGAAGAGTCGGCGGCGCCGTTTCTGCGAACGCGGCCGGTAGGCAGTACGTCAGCATTCCGGCGCTTGACCTCAGCAGCACCCAGGCAGTCACGGTCGCACTTTGGGTGAATCGAACCTACTCGACAAGCGGGGGGCATGCGCTGTTTGAGGCCACCACCAACTACACCAATTCCACTACCGGGTTCGGCTTCTTTCCGGACGATCCCGCCTGCAGCGGCATTCGGATTGCCTTACGTGGCAACTTGGGCGCCGTGGCCAACTGCTATAGCCAACCCTCTTCCGGAATATGGCACCATCTAGCGGTTGTTCTTGACAAGAGCCAGACAGGAGGGGACGCAGTAAAGCTCTATTTGGATGGCATATTACAAACCGCCAACCGGAGTCTTAACGCCTCGACGAACACAAACAACTTCGGTAACAATCCCATCTATATCTTTTCGCGCGCTGGTACCACGGAGTTCAATTCTGGAGCGATCGATGACCTCCGTATCTACGACAGCGCGCTTACAGGTGAGCAAATCCAGCAGATCTACAACAGCGTGGTATTGGGGCCGGCGGCCGTAGAGTCCGTCAACACTTCGATTGCGTCGGAGGGAGCCCAGCAACGCACGGCGGCTGGGACAATTGCTGGCACAATAACCGGGCAGCAGCTGGGGTACTAAGCAGGCCGACACTGGTACGCAGACACTGAGCGCGTCGGGTTGGCAGCAAGGCTTTGACTTCCGCAACACCTCCACGTTCGTAACGGACCCCTCGGGCGACAGCTACGTGCTAAATACCACCGCCTATCCGACCAAAGGGAACGGGGTCACGTATGGCTGGGTGAATACACGCCTAGTCTCAGCCCGGAATCGCAATGCCAAGTTGGATCCGCGGCTGGCCGGGATAAATTTTGTCAGCAACGGTGCGCCGGGGACGTTCTATGTGGATCTGCCATCACCGGGTACCTATAACGTGTCGTTGGCGATGGGCGATGCTGGCTATGGGCAATGTTCCAGGCAGTGCCAGGTGCAGTTCCTGGATGGCAGTACGGTGCTGGCTACGGTGACCACCGGAGTAATCAACCAAGGCTACTTCTACGATGCGAAGGGGAACAACTGGTCGGCAGCCGCCTGGCCGAGCAGCAACCTCAGCCAGCAGGTGACGCTGACGGGGAGTCGACTGACGGTGGTAGTGGGAACGAACAAGGCCACGGGAGACGTCACGCCGATCGCGTTCCTTGGGGTGGCACAGGTTTCCGGCTCGCCGAACTTCACCATCTCGGCCTCGCCAGCAGCGCTCAGCGTGGCCCAGGGGAATCAGGGAACGTCCACCATCAGTACAGCCATCAGTGGAGGCTTCAACAGCGCGATCAGTCTGTCGGCTTCCGGCTTGCCGACAGGCACCACGGTAAGCTTCAATCCCAATCCGATACCGGCTCCTGGTGGCGGCAACTCGACCATGACCATCACGGTGGGCAGCAGTACGCCGACGGGGACTTATCCCATCACCGTGACCGGCAACGGCGGAGGCGCGCAGCAGAGCACTACGGTAAACCTGACGATCACAACCCAGCAATACAACTATGACGCCGGTATTGATTTTCGCGGCACGCAAAACTATGTGAGCGATCCGGCTTATGCCGTCTTCGACAACTGCGTGAATGACGGAACCAACCAGCAAACCCGCACCAACTCGAATGGTTACTCGGTTACCTGGCAGTGGAGCCAGAAATGTAATGCTGCCACCAACGAGAGTGCCAGTATTGACCCCCGCTTAGCGGGGATAGCCAGCGTCTATACCGCCTCTGGCGGAGAAACGCTAACCATAACGGTACCCCAGGCGGGGATTTACAACATCGGATTCGCAACCGGAAACGCGGCGGGGGGCCAATGTGGTGCGGGACAGTGTCCAAACTTCATATTCAAAGACGGCGCGAGTGGAACCCAGCTGTTCACGGTAAATCCGAACAACCCTGGCACGGGGCATTTCATCGACGCTGCGAACCATAACTGGACGGCGGCCCAGTGGCCCGCCAACAACCAAGAGCAGGTGGTCACTCTCACGGGCACGACCTTAACCGTGAGCATGGCGTCTGGCAATGCTCCCAGTATCGCGCATGTTCGAGTTACCTACGCGCAACAACAGCAGAACTTCTCCATGTCGGCCTCGCCCAATTCCCTGACTATTCAGCAGGGCAATCAGGGAACGTCGACGATTACCACCACGATCAGTGGTGGTTTCGACAGTGCGATCAGTCTGTCGGCTTCCGGAGCGCCCTCCGGCACGACGGTGAGCTTTAGCCCGGGTTCAATACCGGCACCCGGCAATGGCAGCTCAACCATGACCATCACCGTCGGCAGCACTACGCCGACGGGAACCTATCCCATCACCGTGACCGGTAACGGCGGAGGCGTCCAGCAAAATACTACAGTGACGCTGACGGTGACGGCCGCCCCCAACTTCACCATCTCGGCCTCACCGGCCTCGCTCAGCGTCGCGCAAGGAAACCAGGGGACCTCCATGATTACGAGTGCCATCAGCGGTGGCTTCAACAGCGCGATCAGTCTGTCAGCTTCGGGAGTGCCCTCAGGCACGACGGTCAGCTTTAACCCGCAGACCGATTCCCGCGCCGGGTGCGGGCAACTCGACCATGACTATCACCGTTGGGCCAGTACTCCGACGGGAACCTATCCCATCACCGTGACAGGTAACGGCGGAGGTATTCAGCAAAACACCACGGTGACGCTGACGGTGACCGCGCAAGCCAACTTCACGATCTCAGCTTCACCGGCTTCGCTCAGCATCCAGCAAGGGAATCAGGGAACGTCCACCATCAGTACGGCCATCAGCGGTGGCTTCAACAGCGCCATCAGTCTGTCGGCTTCGGGAGTGCCGTCGGGGACGACGGTGAGCTTTAACCCGCAGACGATTCCCGCGCCCGGTTCTGGGAACTCAACCATGACCGTCACGGTTGGAGCAAACACCCCAATGGGAACCTATCCCATTACGGTGACGGGCAACGGCGGAGGGATCCAGCAAACCGTGTCGGTGACCCTGACGGTTACGGCACAGGTGGCTTTGTCGTGGACCGCCAGTTCGTCGCCCGGGATTGCCGGTTACAACGCCTACCGCTCGATAAACTCGAATGGACCTTACATCAAACTTAATGGCAACTTGATCTCTACGACCAGTTACAATGACCAGGGAGTACACAGTGGCAACACCTATTATTACGTGACGACTGCGGTCGATTCACAAGGCACGGAAAGCGCTTATTCGAACCAGGCTGTCGCTACCGTTCAATGACCTACTCCATTCGGCTGACGTGGGAGAGCACGCGACAGACTGATCCATGATGTGCATCGCTCAAATTCTGCCGCTCCAGCCTTGACATTGTGCATGGTGGTTACCTAAGGTTACTATCGTAACAGTCTACGCGAATCAGCCATGCCGAATTCCTGACGTGTCGTGATATTCTTCTGGCGTTCCACCTGATTGCGCCAATGGCTTCGTCCCGAGAACCCACGGCCTTGTCGGCAGGACAAGGGCAAGGACGCGTCATTGTTACTCAGGAACAGCACCTTCCATCCCCCAATCTCGCTAGTTTGCTTGCTTCCACGCGTCCTTAGATGGGTTGAAATAGGGCCCTCACGAGTCCGAACTCCAGGCGTAACTCGCCGACTGAAGGTTGTTCTGCTCGCTCTGGCGAGTGCGCTTGCGTTGACTATTGCCGTGACCCGATCGGCGCAGGCCCAGACGTTCGACGTACTCCACAGTTTCACCGGGGGAGGGGATGGAGCATCTCCCGGCGCCGGCTTGACGATGGACAAGGGAGGAAACTTTTATGGGACGACCGAACACGGCGGCCCGAATGGTCCCAACGGCTATGGCACGGTCTTTAAGTTGACTCACAAAGGCTCCGGCTGGGTCTTGACCTCGTTGTATAGCTTTGCTGGCGGCGATGACGGCGCCAATCCCGCGGCAAGAGTTATCGTCGGCCCGAACGGTACTCTCTACGGCACTACTGCGTACGGAGGAGGTAACGGATGCGGCGGGAAAGGCTGCGGCACGGTTTTCAATCTTAGACCACCCATGAGCAACCCAATCAATGTTCTGAGCAGCTGGACGGAGACCGTGCTTTATCGTTTCACTGGAGGCAACGATGGGGCTCGTCCCGTGGGTGATCTTGTTTTCGACCAGTCCGGGAACATCTACGGCACGACGGCCGGTGGGGGCTCCTCCCAGGAGGGCACCGTTTATGAGCTGACCCCCTCCAATGGCGACTGGACCGAGACCGTTCTGTGGAGCTTCACCGGGGGTAATGACGGTGGAAAACCGGCGGCTGGCGTAATCTTCGACAATGCCGGCAACCTGTACGGTACAACACAGATCGGCGGCACTAACGGTTTTGGCTCGGTCTTCCAGCTGGCAGCTGCAGGATCCAGCTGGTCACAAAGCACCGTCTATAGTTTTCAGAATGGCGGCGACGGAGCAAGTCCTGTAGGCGGCCTGATCCTTGATTCATCGGGCAATCTCTATGGCACGGCCACGTCCAAGGGCCAAGGCAGCGGCGGCACACTCTTTGAGTTAACGCCTCAGCAGAACGGCAACTGGGCATTGACCGTCCTTTATGCCTTCGTCGGGCAAGCTGGAGGCGGCCCTCAGGCCAGTTTGACGATGGACGACGCAGGTAATCTCTACGGCACGACTTACAAAGACGGCGCCTACGGATCCGGGTCAGCTTTCAGGCTGATACCCGCCAGCGGCGGCTGGAACTACGTCGATCTGCATGACTTCACCTCCGGCAGCGACGGGGCACAACCGGTCAGCAATTTGGTCCTCGACGCGAACGGCAACCTCTACGGCACGGCATTTGCCGCGGGCGGCTATGGCTACGGTGTGATCTTTGAGATCCTACCCCTGCTGATAACAACCGCCTCGTTGCCTGGGGGCACGGTAAATACTCCCTACAGTGCAAACTTGTCCGCTACGGGCGGCCTGCCACCATACACCTGGAGCATCATGATAGGCAGCTTGCCAGCTGGTTTGACTCTTGAAGCCAACAGTGGCGTGATTGCGGGCACCCCTACAACGGCCGGCACTTCAAATTTCACTGTGCAGGTAAGCGATTCCGAATCCCCACCTGCCTTGACTACCGCGCCGCTCAGTATCACCATCCAATCGCCGCTGCTGATCACAACCAGTTCGCTGCCGCCGGGCACCGTCAATACTCCTTACTCTGCAACTTTGACAGCCGCGGGCGGCCTGCCGCCCTACACTTGGCGTATAACCAGCGGCAGCCTGCCCGCCGGTTTGAGCTTGGACGCCAATAGCGGCCTCATTTCGGGCACGCCCACAACTGCTGGCACGTCCAGCTTCACCGTGCAGGTGAGCGATTCCCAATCTCCACCCGCTACTGCTAGTGCACCTCTTAGCATCACCGTAAACGCTCACTCGGTATTTCTCTCCTGGGATGCAAGCTCATCTCAGGACGTTATTGGATACAACGCCTATCGTGGGACTAGTTCGGGCGGTCCCTACACGAAGCTTAATTCCAGCTTGATTCCCTCCACCAGCTACACTGACCAGACAGTGCAAAGCGGATATACCTATTACTACGTAACCACCGCGATTGACTCGCAGGGCCTGGAAAGCGCTTACTCGAACCAAGCTGTAGCTACTCTCCCATAACCTACTGCAGCCAGGCTGGGAGTGCGGCCCCACACAGAGCTCCGTTGTATCGTTGCGCGATATAGTGCTTGGGCAAGACAACCTACTGCTCTCCTACTTGGCTTCTAGAGTCTCCGCTCTTCGCATTGCCTCTTGTCTTAGTGTTCAAGGCAATCCTCTTCCTTCGGGCGGCTGCGCCCGAAACGTACAATCGTCTGGCCACCCCATAACTCAGTTATCTCAGAAAACACAAATCTGCATTACATACTGGCTCCTTCCCTCATGAGCCATGAAATTCGCTTTGCAGATTTCCGAATAAATAGCAAAGGCCCGACCAGTCGGTCGGGCCTAGACATACACGTCCATCAACGATTTTACATCAACAAGCGTTCGAACCGTGGCACCTTTCCCTGCGAGCCTTGGGGAACCACCACATCCGGACCGGAAACAATGGGCACATCCGGCTGAAGCTCAGCCTTCTTCTCTGCTCATGCCGTCGGCAGGTAATCCTCCAGTTGAGTAATAGCAGCATCACACTCCACCGCGATCGCGAAGCCTGCCCCGTCACTTTCGACGCGCACTATCTTGCCTTCGCCCCCTAGGTAAATAGGACGACCGGATTCTTCTCCCTCAATCCTTATGACAAAGGTTACCGGTGTATCCTGCGGAATCATTGAAGCACTTTCCAGCAAAAGGCCGCCAATGCCTATATTCCTGCTAATACTTTCGACCTCGGCAACTGGTCCGCCGGACTGGAACTTCACGCGCACTAGATATCCCAACTTAAAGCGACGATATCTTCGTTCCTCCCGTTCCGCCATAGGATGCGCTCCGTCCCAACTCGTAGTTTTCGCTATGCGAGACAATCTTTGCATAACGTGAACAACCTCATGTTCGCTGTATACCTGCCGGCAAAGGCGGTCGGAACAAGCCACCGAGACGGCCTCACCGTAACGATCCTGCAGCTTCGAACCACTCCGTCAAACAGGAAAGCGACAGCGATTTCTTCGTGTTGGCGTTTGGGCTGAGGTTAACCGTGATCGTGCAAACTTGCGTCAAGGTTTTTTCTGGTGCTGGCCCATTGGCATCAGGTCGGCGTCTTCAACCCTTCGGGAAACATTTCATTCGGAAGTTGGCTCCACTTTGTACTTATACCTTCTGCTCTTCAACGTAGACTCCTTCCCGCGGCATCAGATGCACGCCGTTCGTCGGCAAGGCCACGTCACCACGGGCACTGTTTTTTCCATATTGTGCGCTACTGAAGCTCTCGGCACAGTAGCACCAGGCTAATCCTCAACAATCATTTTGCTCCCAAATGCGCACAAGACCACCTCTGCAGCGTACCGATCGGCCCTGCCTCAATTATGATGCGGCGGCGTTATGGGATAGGCCCTTAAGACCAGGGGAACTGGAGGCCGGCAGGGGTGTCATGGAGAAGGAATCACTGCCTTAACTTCCGACGAAGCTTTGCTTACCGCTCCATGTGCGCTAACGGCCTTAGTTTCGTAATAGTATGTCTGTCCAGCCTTCACGAGATAGTCAACGCAGCTAGTGCCCGGAATGAGATCTGCATTGATCTTCTCATACTCTTCGCCTGGATCGCGACGATATACGTTGTAACCTTTGATCGCGTCAGCGGGAGAATTGCTCGCCGGAATACTGGCGCTCCACGAAAGCCTTACGCTGTGCGGCTTGGAGGAAGGGACCATGGACTCCGCGAGCGCAGTAGTACCATTTGCGGCTGAGTTAGCTTGCAACTCACGACGGCAGTTCTGGCTGTCATGGTCGTTGTAGCCCTTGGCCGGCAAAATGAGGCCGGTAGTCAAGATCGCTATGCCCAGGCCACTGTGAAGCATATGGAACATTGTAACGCCGTTCCCCGCGAGTAAGTCCACTGCGGCCAGCCCGCGCGCCGCATGCTAACGTTGTTGCGGTTCAGAACAGGGTCTTGTCGTACGACTCGCCCTTAAACCACCCTCGGTCTCTTTCTGCAGAATTGGCTGTAACGCCGCAGGCAATTGCCGGGTGTTGATCTTCGACGCCGAACTCCGGGGTGCGAACTCAGCGACTGCCGATTGAGCCAACGGTCCGCGCTCTGCCCACCCTACGAGCCGGAGTAGGGCGAACATGCCTGCCAGAAATACCAAGAAGAAGACTACCCCACCATGGTAATGTAGCCAGCCATGCAGGTAACTGGGATCTACGTACACCCCAAGTATGGACAGGGTGAAAATCCGAAACCCATTCTTGGCCAGGGACAGCGGAATCGTGGCCAGTATCGCAAGGCCTTTCGCCCAAGCTGAACGAAGCAAGAGGTGAGCCAGGACCATACTGGTGACCAACAACATCAGGCTAGAGCGAATACTGCTGCACTCCTTAGCAACCTCAAGTGTCAGCCCGGGGATAGAGAGTACAATACCATCCTGTGTTACCGGTACGCCAGCGATTCCAAAAAGCAGACGGGCAGCGTACGCGGAGCCCTGTTGCAAGAAGCCTACCGTGGGGTTTAATACAATTCCGGGAAGAGGAACCAACCATAGCAAGAAGCACAGAGGAAAAACAGACATACAGGAGATGCGGGTGCCGAAACAACAGACAAAAGACCCGATCCACCATGCAACGACAGCCAGCATGCCTAGAAACAGCCGCTCATCGGCGGCTAAGTTACCTGCCCCCCACCACTTGTCGACAAAGCCAATCAGAATGGCCACAACCATCAGCGTGCAGCCGGCACGGAAATTCGGTTCAGGCTTGGCCTTTCGCGACCGCCACTCCGTGGCGATCAGGGCGATGCTAATAGGGATAATCAATAATACGTGTGTATATTCATCGTTTCGGAGCGCCAACCCGAGCGTCGTAGCAAGGGTATGCCACCGCAGAATCAAAGGAACCAAGCATAGAAGAAAGAAAATGCCATATAGGAACGATGGAATCATTTCACCCTTCTTGCTTGCACGAGTGCTGTCCACGACAAGAGCTGATACCCAACCTGACGGTGACCGGGCGTTCAGCTTTTCTCCGCAAGATCAGGCGCAGTTCGCCGAGAGCCCCTGACGAACAACAATTGTGCTAAAGGTAGAGTTGCGGCGCGGAAAAACAAAACTCCTATACAAGTTCCAAACGTGTTGGTAAAGAGATCTGTGGTACCGGAGTCCCGCGTTGGAAGATATGCCTGGAGGACTTCTATCGTCACACTGACTATTGCTCCCATAATCACCGTGGCGAACGCAGGTTGCCTCAGGCGGCGCACCAATGAACAATAGGCGTAAACTGAAAAGCCCAGAGGCACGAAGCCGCCGATGTTGATGAGGACATTTTCCAGGTACCCCTTCTGCGCATGAAATTCCGACCACGGCGGCTCTAGAAGGGTCTGATGCACAACCACGTACCGTTCTGGGATATATAGATCAATTCCCGATCTGACCCGGTTGTGGATGATCTTACCTGCGCGTTCATCAAAAAGGTAGAGTGCTAGCGCGCGTTCATCATCAGCAAACGCCGGCTTCCTCTTCCGCGTCCAATCCTCATAATGCTGAGCAACTTGCGTCGCGTTGAGTTCGCTTCCATAAAGCGCTAGTGCTCGCAACTGACCGGACCAGCTATTGTGCTGCAAAGGCGAGTTAGCGCCAATAAGTTGTCCGACTAGATCATTCGCGGAAAGCCCGAATCGTGACGACCTTGTCACCAACCGTCCGTCGACGTAGACTGCCGTTTCTTGCCCGTCCGACGTAACCGTTATGAACGCTTGGTTCTTTCGAAAGACATCGTCAGCATACATCTCAACGAGTTTGCTGTGATGATGCCGGTCCCCAATATCAAGTTGCAATACGAGGTCGGTGTAATTTTGCTGCATTGAGAACTGCCGCGGATTCGAGGAGCTGTAATAAGCAAGAACAGTGCCTGTATTCCAAGTACGGGCAGGCTCCACCCAAATCTCGAGGCTGCAGGATGGCCCGTCCGAACTGACCGCCTCAAACAGTCCAGAGCTCAATATGGTCCCGTAGCGACCGAACCGCAGACCGTTCTCATTTTCCAACCATTGCACCTGATTCTTGGGAGAATGAAAGGGCCAGAGTCCGGCAACTAAGATGCCGCATAAAGTTAACACAGCGAGAGCACATATGACCTGTCGCTGAATACTGATCTGACAAAAGGGAGACGTCGTGTTTAGTCGCCTGGAGGGTTGCGGTGCGCTCAAGTCGACCTCCCCAGCTTCGAGCGACTGCTGGAGTGACCGCCGCCCAGCCCTGTCATTCATGTCTTCCCAACAACTTCTAGGCCGCGCTCACAGTCCCCGCTTGACAGACAAGTAGGGGAGCACGGCAACTTCCGCAACTGCGGGCAAAGGATCCTCACGACTGAATACCGCTTCGACGTCGAAGCGACTTATGGACCGTAAGTATGTTCCCCAATTCCGACGACCTTTGAGAACTTCCAGGACCCCAGTGGGTATGTCGGTAATCAACCGAATCCAACGAACTCCGGATCGGCCACGACAGGGCTGTACGAACCCACCAGACTGGTCGGCAAACAGCATATAGGGAAAATCTACCCCAGCTCCGAACCCGAGTGTGTGATAGCCCCAAGTACGACCATTGACATCGAGCAGCCTGTATTGACCGTCACGTGGGTCGAGTTTGTACTCCAGTTCGACCAATCCGTAGTAGTTGATCGCTCGCAAGAACCGCTGCGACAACTCTTCCAAGAGGGCAAGCTCGATCGTCTCGACGAATGTGCTAGCACGGCCGAACTCTGGCGGATGCTGGCGCCGCCTTCCGACGACCATACTCCCGATGGCTTCTCCCGCTTTGAAAAAGGCGCAATAGGCAAACTGCTGTTGACCGTCACCGGGTATCAAGTCCTGAATCATCACCTCCCCGGGCTGCACTTGCGCGGCCGCCTTCTGAAACAGCTTCTTCAATTCTGTGCGGTTGTTGGCACGCCACGCCTTGGCTTTCGTCGCATAGAAGAAGCGTTCTTTAATCGCGGGCTTGACTGCGAAGGGAGGATCTGCCCGGATCTGTTCTAGATCTTCCAGATCACGCGGATACCAGGTCCGCGGAGTAGAAATCCCCAACTCATTCGCAAGGCGATAGGTATTGCGCTTGTCCCACACCCATTGTATTGTTTCCCAGCCAGGGGTCGGCACACGGTAAAATTCTCTAAGTAGCGTGCGGTAGCGTGCGAACGCAGCAACTGTCTCGTCTCTAGTCGGATAAAGCACCCAACCTCTCAGATTCAATCGGTGGCCGATCTCCAGGACCGCGTCTACGGTCCGCCTCTCATCGCGAAGACTGGCCACCGGCACCACATGGGTTGCATACTTCGAAAAACGAGAAATGGAGTACTCATCGTCAATGACGCAGACAGGCACCTTGCGGCGTCCGAGGCTGCGAACAATGCCAAGGCCCTGGTAGTCGCCGCCGACCACAACCGCGCCGACCGGCTCTTGCGAGAAACCAACGACAGACGTAAATGTTTTCGAGGAAGTCGCCGGATCGATAGTCATCGGAGTGCTTCCCTCTCCCTCAGCTACCCACGCTCTTTCCGGCGATAGAGCGCATCAAGGCGCGCGAAGTGTAGCGCGTACCGGAGACGAACTGCATCAGCGGACCAAAGCTCCAGGCTGCCGGCGCACCGATCACATGTAAACCCGGCACCGAGGTTTCAAGACCCTCCTTGAGGCGAGGATATCCGTTGCAACAATGGATCAACCGAACAAGCTCTGGAGCCAGGAATTCATACTTGGAAATGTCAACGTGGTATCCAGTTCCCAAAAGGACGTGATCTACGCGCCTCTCGCTTCCGTCGTCCAGCCTGACTTTAACTCGCCCCGCGAACGGAGCAACAGCAACAACGGAATGTCCGAGACTGATGGGCACGTCATGGAGTCGCTGGACCAACCAGCGGGCACCAGCCGGACGAACCGATCGCTTCCTGAATTTGTCCTGAAGCGCACGGGGTAGTCGCCTCAGCAAGTCAGGGCGTGCCATGAGTTGGCTGAGGCCTGCCGGACCTACGTCGGTGGGCGCGTAGAGTAGCTGCCGAGTGAATTTGCCTAATCCTTGGTGAAGTGTTCTAGAGAGTCGTCCTTGAAGCCAGTGAATCTTGCGTGACCGGGTGATGATCTCGACCTTGGCTCCTCGCTCGTGCAGCAACGCGCCCGATTCGAGTGCGCTTTGCCCACTGCCAACGATAAGTATCTCCTTCCCGGCGAACTCGGCAAGGTCGCGATGTGCTGAGGTGTGGGACGCCAACCAAGAGGGGAGGGCCTGAAATTCCATGGGTCGCCGGGCAAATGAACCTATGCCCGCAGCGACAATCACTCTTCGAGACTTGACTACTTCTCCGGTTTCGAGGAGGAGCCGGAAACCATTCGGCTCCGACTCGACCCGGAGAACCTTCTGTTGGTCGAGATCAGGCACCGCCTCGTGCTGAAACCACCGTCCGTACGTGACAAAACGATTAAGTGGTACGGGAGCGTACAACTGGTCGCCAGTCGCTGCTTGGTACGCTTCCAGCGTGAGCGATCGATTTGGGTCCGCTATCTGGGTGGCCGTCCAATTAGAGCGCAGCAGCATGCCAACCGGCATATTGCAGTCCCAAAAGGACATGGGCTCGCCGTATACGCGAACCTCAAGCCCCTTGACGGTGCGCAAGTGTGCCGCAGCAGATAGTCCGTACGGGCCGGCACCGATGATCGCCACGTCACACGCAGTCACAGCTACCACACTCTAGGAATCTTGTCAGATCGGGAGTCGTCTCAAGGGCTCGGTCAAATCCGTTGCGGTCGGACACTGCGATATCGGCCATCTGCGATGACGGCCGGTGCTACGGGTCCGTACTTATCTGGCCAGAACCAGCAGGCTATAGCCCCCCAAAATCCGAACCGTCAAGTCCTGATGAATCGCAAAGCAAACCGTCCTAGGCAACACGGCGATTTTTTGGATAGTCTGCTTTGCGAGTTCGATGCATCGAGGGGTGTAGAAATAGTCCAGCAGTTCATAGCCCACGTCTTTCAGGGTCTCCAGAGCTGTTTCCTTGGTGAAGTACTGGATGTGTCCGTAGAGCTCTCGGCGGGTCAAAAGGCCTCGTTTCCGGAGCACGGCCTGTACACTCAAGTCCAGCGGAAAGTGAAAAACCTTCAAATCACTCTTCGCCCGGATCCCACTTAGAAATCCGAAGCATTCGCAGGATTTGTCTCACCTTGAATGGAGATTCATCCGTGTGCCAAAGGGGATTCTTTTCAAGATATTCTCCGTCGGTATAAATATTTCGATCAAGCAGCACCTTGCCAGAGGTCTTTGTCATCTGCTGTCCCTCTATCGCGAAGGGAATGGCTGATCACTGTAAGTTACTCGGTCTCCCGCCAATGTAGCGTAGGCCACACGGGCCCGTTCCTTGCCCGGGCCCTCCACGCGCCACTGGCCGTCTTCAAACACCAGTTTCATCTGGCTTCTCTCTCTCCACCATTTGGCCACCTCTTTGGGCAGAGCAGTCCAGATGCCATCCTCCTCCACCAGTCGGGCCAAATGGCCGAGTAAGGCTTTGTACGTATCCTGCGCCCGTTGCTCCACGATGTAGTCCGGATGAACGATCAGGTTGATCAACCCGTGATGTTCCCGGACGAAGGCAATTTGCTTTTTCCACAGATCGATCGAGTAGTCATCCAGAATCTGAAAGAGCGTGTAGTCCTGCGTGCACGTCACCGGAAGCTCAACGATCTTTCCAATGAAATAAGGCATGACGGTGCAGCTGCCGCCTCGCTGCGGGTCGAGATGGGCGACGTTGGGAATCGACATGTCATAGGAGAAGTCGAAAGCGTCGTACCAGTCCGCGTTGCGGTAGAGGATGCCGGATCGAAAGCCCTCGGCGCCATATTGTCGGGCATAGTTGTTGATGCGCTTCGCTCGGCGCAGGAACTCCGCATGCTCAGCGTACAGACGGCCGTCGTGCTTCAGATCGTGAACGTTCACTTCGAAGCCCCGGCTCGTAATGCTGTCCCGAAAACTAGGTGACACTGAATAGCGGTTCTCCGGCACCAACTGAAAAGAGCTGCGGAGTCCCGCCGACTCATCCAAGTCCATCAACCTGGTACAAAAATCTCTGCCGGATGGATCCTCCACGTCATGTGTCAATATGGCACAGCTTGAAAATCCCTCCGGCCAGAACCAGATGAATGGGATCCTTTCCACGCCTTTCGCCTTGAGCGACAGGGCCAGTAACGCCTGGTGAATGCGTTCTACGGTGGCATCCACAGGCCAGTCGGGGAAGTTGATGTCTTCCCATCCTCGGAGGTGCATTTTCTGAAGATGTCGGCGCACGGACACCCCCAAGAGTGGCCTGATAACGTAGTACGCCTTTCGCAAGAGGTCGTTGAGAACTCGCCCCTCCTGTCGGAAGTGGGCGGTGTACCGCTCGCGACGCAAATTCTCAACCACCTCGCCGGCATCGAACGGAAGCCCGACCCCCTGCTCTTCGCTCCTAACGTGTTCGAGGGCATCCTCTAGGTCTCCAACAGGGACTCTGGCAGTATCGCCACATGAGAGCCGGCCGTAGCAGATGATGTCCGGTCCCACTCGAAAATACCCTGGATGCTTTGTCGATGGTTCGGCTGCCAAGAAAGGCACTAATAGATCTTCTGGGCAACGGTAATATTCAGCCAGAAGAAAACTCGCGGAATCCGTTTCGTGGCTGTCGCAGCAGTCCCAAGTACGGCGCGTGATCTGGCTCTCAGCCGATGCATCCAATTGAGCGCCTGTTTTGTGCATTTCGCGCTTTATCTTCTACGAGAGTCAGTTCAATCAAGTTGGCGCACTGAGTTCTCAGGGCTGTCGCTACGATGAGCTTTCCAACTGGAGGTGTCGGATGTCCGGCGTGACAATTCCGGCCCATGTCCACGTACTGATGACCGGCCGTTCGCACTCCCGAAAATCATGCTGCGATCATCTGCCAGCACGAAGAAGATTTCGGCCAAGAGTCTCTTGATCTCGGATCAACCCGACGACTTTGAGGCCGCGACCGGAACGGCCGGGCGCATCTCTTGGAGAGCTCGAGAAAAGAACCTGACCCGGATCGTGTCGAGGGAATCAGAAACATGGAAATGATCTTCCTGCAACCCAATCTCAGCAACCCCTGATCGGAGCAGAATCTTCGTGCCAACCCCAGCCGCTTGAGCGGCATCGATGTCTGACCGTTGGTCTCCGATGAGAACGCTCCACGATAGATCTAAATTAAAGTCTGCCCGCGCGCGCAACAGCATACCGGGCTTCGGCTTCCTGTCTGGCGAATCGTACTTGTACCGACCTTTTCCCTGAACCGGGTGATAGGGACAGTAGTACACGCGGGCAATTTGAATTTGCTGTTCGGCAAACTTGCGAATCATCCACTCCGTCAATTCGAGGAACTCCGCCTCTGTGTAGTAACCGCGGGCGATACCTGCTTGGTTCGTGACTACCAGCAAGAGGTAGCCGAGGGTTTGCGCTGCTCTACATAGTTCGAAGATCCCCTCCCGGAAATGAAAATGCTCAGGGGAATGTACGTAACCTTGCTCAATGTTGACAACTCCGTCTCGATCGAGGAAGAGAGCCTTACTCTTGCGCATATTCATGAGGAGAAAGAGAGAAAGCTTCCTGCTGCCAGCAACGTCTTGAATTCTAGGCTAGCTTAGCTAGTTCTTGAACATTTAATAAGTCGTGGAAGCGACACGTTCGGCGGCAACGACAAGCTCGACTGCATCCTAAGCGGGTTACCGAGTCGGGCATTAGAGGACTTTCCTCGCATCCTCTTCAGAATCGGCTAGGTGAGCGAATCTGTTTTTTTCGATTACTCCTCCATCGTAAGAGGCTGAACCAAAGAATCGAGCCTGCTGCTGTGATGAAAGGTTCACACTACATGCCGCCCTTTGTTGCATCACGTCGCGCGACTGGCGGTAGGATTCGACAACACTCCCCACAGTAATCCAAACGTTGAGCTTGCAAGAAAATCGATGGGGGGGCTCGATGGCAAAGAACCATCGCAGCGTCCACACTGCAAGTCTTCGGAACATATACAGTGGAATCCCCAGCACGAACCACCTAGTTTCGGGCGGAATCCCCAATGCCCGAATGTCGGCGCGAGCTTTGTCAAACCACCACGCCAGGAAGTATTTTTTCTGAAGCCGGCTTTCGGGCACCGAGTGATAAACGACAGCAGACGGCTCGTAACGTAGCCGCTCCCCCGCCGCCAGCAAACGACCGCCAAAGTCGGTATCCTCGCTGCGAATCTCGCTGCCGGGTTGGGGGCCCAAGTCGGTTCGGAAACAGCCGTACTTATTGAACATCTTCTTCTGGAAAGCCATGTTGTTGCCAAACGGAGGCTCGCTGAGTTGCCCTGCCTCTGGCCCTAAGTCGAACATGGCAAGGGGACCCAATGCGTAACGTTCTTCGAGCGTTAGCCAGTGAGGGAGGGAGAAGTTGCGCTCCGGAAGAACACGCCCTCCGGAACCCACCCATTCACCATTACGCAAAGCGGCTGTCAGATTTTGCAGCCACGTTGGCTCAACGGTCACATCGTCGTCGCAGAAGGCCAGCACATCGCCTCGAGCCTCTCGAATTCCGGCATTGAGGGCATACGACTTGCCCGGCTGTGGTTCAAAAAAGTAACGGAAGCGATCTGGGTACCGGCGGCAGAAGTCCTCCACCACCGCGCGCGTTTCATCGCGCGAGTTGTTGTCCACCACCAGAACCTCCCACTCTACAGACTGGGGAACCCTCGACGCTGCTACGCTATCGAGCGCCTTCGCCAATCTCTGGCAGCGGTTGTAAGTACACAAAATTAGGCTGATCTTCATCGTCTTGTAGTGCTAGGCTCTATGCATGTTCGAAACTCTATAACTTATGTCGCGCTACGGAAAATATCGCAAGTGAGAACGGGAATTGATCCAGAGCTCGTCAAGGCGGTCTGGTAGTTTGGACTTAGGCAGTGTCTATTGCCCTAGGGCTCCTGCGATGACACTATGTTTGCGTATTGGGTCTTCTGTCTACCTCTTGTGTTGCATTATTTGTCTGTCCTTTGCCATCGCACCATTGACGGTAGATTTCCTGGGTCTGGCCAACTGTCACCCAGAGCCAGCACTTACAGTAAAATCTCCGCTGCGGATTCAGCGCTAGCACCCATCGCAGAACTCTCACTGGCAGCACGGTCCCGATTATTTTCGAGAAGGTAAGGAAGCGTCGTGGAATTCCCAGAATATCGGCTCCACGCCCCCATTCGCGGACCATCGCTCGGCCGTAATCGAACCACCATGCCAAGAAGTAGTCTTTCTTAATGCGATGTTGCATAACCGGGTGGTGGACGATAGCAGACGGCTCATAACGCAGCCGCTCTCCGCCGGCTATCAAGCGGCGACCAAACTCAGTGTCCTCATTGCGAATCTCGCTGCCGGGGGAAGGACCCAAATCTAGCCGGAAACCGCCGTATTTCCGAAACATTTCCTTGCGGAAAGCCATGTTGGCACCATAGGGAGCCCGGTCGAGCTCACGTGGTCGGTCCCCTAAATCGAACAGGGCGGCGAGTACCCCTCCCATGTCGTATGGTCCCCCGAGCGGTAACCAGGGGGGAGGCGAGAAGGACTGCGCTGGAAGGGTTCGTCCGCCTGCGCCTACCCACTCCCCATCCTTCAGGGATGCCGTCAGGTTTCTAAGCCATGTCGGCTCAACCGTCACATCGTCATCCACGAAGGCCAGCACATCACCCCGAGCCTCGCGAACCCCGGTATTGAGCGCGTACGACTTTCCGGACTGTGGTTCGAATATGTAACGGAAGCGGCCGGGGTACCGCCGGCAGAGGTCGTCCGTCACCTCCCTGGTGTGGTCCGTTGAGTTATTGTCTACCACCAAAACTTCCCACTTCACCGAGCCAGGAAGAGCGGAGGCAGCCACACTATCGAGCGTCTTTGCCAAGCTCCGGCAGCGGTTATACGTGCACAGAATGACGGTGATCTTCATTACCGTGGGCTGCTCTGATTGCCTTCCATCCGTGTCAAAAAAGTGCGCCATCTGCGTCTCCCCAGGTTAAGGAGCGCATCCCCAACTCCAAACGGCAATCGCCGAAGCTGATCTTTCGTCGACCGACCTAACGACTGCAATCTCAGCCAACGCTCATAGCGAACACTTCTCAGGTAGTCTGACGTGTGTTCCAGCTTGTCGAAGAATGCATCTTCGTCGGCCGTGGTGCGAGACCGTTCCTCCACCGTAGGGCAATCAAATAGAGGCCGACCCTTTGTCAGAAAATTGCAGATATGGTCCAAGGACTCATCTTTTCCGGGGGCCAGATCCTCCTGATGGGCATAGTTGACCTTGGCCTCGTATATACCTAACACCGTCACTGCAGGGAACGAGAGTTCAAATGCAAAAATGTAATAATAGGCCAGTCGAAATGCTTCACGTTGAATCTCTCTGCTAGTGGAGGATTGCAGGCATTTTTCCAACATCCCAGGCAATGATTCCTTGGAGCGCACAGTCAAGAACTGTGAGCCATACTCGTACAAGGCTCTCGACGCCAAAAGCACTGGTTTGCCCAACATAGCCATCTCGAGTCCCCATGATCGACCCAAAGGTCAGTCCAACATCAGCTTCCTCCGCCAGTGAATACGCATTCACGCAATCTTCCGGCAGCACGATTCGAACATTGGCTGGTAGTGCTGATTTCATCTCCTGATATATCCGTAATTCGTCAGCTGCCGTGCCGATATAATCATTACCGCCCAAGTTGGGATGTACTTTAATAATCAGCTCTGTATCATGCCGTAACCCCACCCAATGCACCACATCGCGTACCCAGTCAGCTTGCGATTGATAGGGACCCTGCATGAGCGGATCTCCCGCAACCTCATCAGTCGAGGAGGTAAACAAGACCCAAAGGCGCTTGCCTCGACTGAGATTCATTCTTGTCCTCAATGAGCGATCGGGTGTGGACGAGACATTAAATGGAATCCAGGCCAGATTGGCGCCGTACCGCCGTTGGATTAGCCACTTCAACATAGCATCCAGTGATTCTCGCTTGAGGGGTACCTGCGCCCACATGTCCCAGAAAGCTTTGAACGGTTCGGGGCTCATACAATGCGCATTCGGTTTCACGTTGATGTTCCCGCGCCCGTATTCAGCTCGTTCGTGGGTCAGCACCCGGATGCCACGCTGCCGAAATATTTCGAGGGCAACACGGGTGATCGACTGACGCCCGTTAAATAAAAGCGCCGAATCAATCGTGTTTGAGTCCAGATAGTTCCTTATGCCGGTTGTCACGATCGCCGCGCTAAAAAGAAATCCCCGATACACATTGACCACGTGCCAGTTGGTGATGTCGGGCGGAAACTGCCGGAAGTATGAAATAACCGAAGAAAGCACCCATTCTCCGACGGGAGCGTCCTCAAATGTAGCCTGGCGCATTTCAGCCGGTGTTAAGGACTGAGCCCATGCAAATGCAGTCTTTTTTTCATTCTGGCTTACAAAGTCTCCCAACCAGCGGTAAGGAAGATCAAGATTACTCAGGCTCGCCTTCGCCGTGGTCTGACAACGCTGGCAAAGGTCAAAGGGACGCGGAAGGTTTGTTTTGGAGTCCCAGTGTTGGTCACATTCAGGCAGTAAGCCATCGCAAATGAGGTACTCAACCTTTGCGCCCCTAACCTGGCAAGCCGTCGCGATGGTCCGTTCATAAACAGTATGAATCCCCCAAAGTGCATAAGGAGAAAATATAAGGGTTCGGGTCATAGGTTCGACCGATTCATCAGCGCTTCTTGTTCGGGCCACGACAAGCGACTCACTGCCCCAATTGGAACCATCAAGCGTATCCAAGCTGTATTGGTTGACCTCGTATCTAGGCCCAACCGGCTGCTCCTTCTGACAAAGGTGGGTGCGCTTGCCTAGCTTCGGAATCTAACAGGCATTTGACCCGTTGATACGCTTCTCGACTCCCTTCGACCTGACGGCGAGCGGATTCGAGCAGGGGCAACCGCACGGCTTCTGCTGAATTCCATGTTCTTTCGACCGCGGTCGCCAACTTTCAGGCAAATCGGGCTCGCCCAACATGACAATTGCACAGCCGAGGCCGAAGAGATCTTCCAGTCCCTGGAATTTCGCCAGATAATACGAAGAGTTGGCCAAACATACAACCGGTATGCCTTGGGCCAAGGCAAAAACCGCAGCGTGATAAGCTCCCGTTACGACTATCCGGCAACGTCCTGTTTGTTTTATTAGCATCAAGGGTGTGTCTAGGGGCAGGCCCCCGTCTGATTCGTCATCAACTCCTGCCAGAAGCCGCCGGATCGTCTCCTGATCATTCGCGTATTCGTGAAACGCGACCGGGATGGGGAGAAGGGGGACCTTGCACCGCCGGGCGAATTCGCGCAGGACTGACCCGACCTTGTCGATGGCATCCGTTTTCACGTCTGCATAGGCTGCGACCCGCAGGTTAATCCCAACCGCATTACCGGGTTCGTCGACCCGCGAAGCGTAGGCGAGTTCAATCGCTTCGTCGCCGGTGGTCAGCACCCCGGCTGAGCTCGACCCCGAGCGATTGGAGGAGTCGCGACCCGCCCCTGCTGCCACGCAACGTAATCAGACTCACGTTTGGAAGGACGTCTCTCGCCCTGGACAATACCATCGGATCATTAAGGGGACCCATTCCCTGTCCAAACATAAGGACGGGTATGCCACGCCGTATGGCCGCCTCCATCGTACCCAGGATCGAGAGGTTCCACTCTCGACAACTATCGGCAAATCCACCCGCACCGCAAACGACCAGCAAGTCAGTGTTCTTAAGCGCTTCCAGGAAGACTTTGAAATCCCTGCGTCGGCCACTCCCATCTCGGAAGCGCAATCTGAAACTGATCAACAGTTCAAGAAGAAGCCGGCCATTGCAGTCCGAGGGACCTTTTCCAGGCGCTCAACCGAACAGAAATCCACTTCGGCAGGAACTGGTGATACCGCCCCAAAAGGACTCGATCCCCCACCCAGCACATACAACCGGCACGAGGCAACGGTCTGGCGCCTGGGCAATAACGGGCCAGATTAGAGGGAGACTCGGTCAGGACTTCGATGCTGGCAGCCGGCCACAAGCTCAACAGTCGGGCAACCGCCACCTGCAACATGGCGACATCGCCCATGTTCTTGTATTCGGCAGCGCCTGTATTCAAACCTGTGGCGACGATGATGCGCATTGTTTCTCAATTCCTCGGCCCCTCAGTGATCGGCAGGCATTCGCGCTTTCGAATCCGTGCAGTAAGGTCCCGCCCCGAAGCTGGTTCACATCACCGCGAACCTTGCAGGAGCACTCCATCGAGCGCCACGTACCGTAGCGTCGATCTCATAGCGTCTACGGTGAAGCGAGGCCGGAGTGACGAATGCCGATGTCGCAAGGATGCGTGGCACCGTTCTGGAAGTTCCCCCACGGTGGAACCCGGCAGTATCGCAGAAGATCAGCGTTCCTGGCGGTCCTTGGAGAATCACGTGCTGCGATGTGGGAATTTGCCGCTCCACTTCTCCGTCCGGCGGATACGGTATTCCGAGCGGATCCTTCCCACGGGAAGACGTGTTCGTAAGGGCCTCCAAAGTGGCTGCCCAAGAGGTACTCCATTGCGCCAGCGTCCTTGTCGACCTCACTAAAATAGAGAAAGGTGCGGATCTTCCTGCGGTCCTCGGGGTCGCGATGCCAGCGCTGTGAAGCAAACCGCGTATCCGTGTTCAGGGGCAACGTATACCACATGTCGAAGTAGATCAGTTTGGACCACATGGCCCAGGTACGAATTGACCACGTCCAGGATCGATGGGTTTAGGCCAAAATTCAGCAGCGGATTACTGGCCGAAATCAGCGGCTTCCGATCTTGAGGATACCTTGTGATGATGTAATGCTCGACGGCCCGAAAATCGTGCTTCTCTTGCAAAGTCTTGCTGCCTCTTCCTGACAACCGACTGAACCTCATCGCTGGAGCTGAATTCTGACACTTGTGCGGAGAGGTTGCGCCATAGGTCCCGGTCTTGAAACAGTTCGTCGAAATGGCACATGGCCACGCCGGTGGAGTAGAGTTCCTCAACCAGTCGTTGTTGCAGAGCGTTAAGCTTGGGACGTGTCTTGCTGAATGATCGGCTGCTGGCTGGATTCCGTATCCAACGCCAGTTAACGTCATATTTCAGCCTCAGGAAGTTATCGTATTGTCGATGAATCTGACTACCGCATGCCGGGAGTTCCGACATCCAAGTCAGTAGTTTTGAGCGCTCGATTCCCCACTTCATCTGCACCCCCAAAATCTAAGTACTAAAGGACGGAGACAGAGGTTGATTTACCTCTCGGCCGTTCAGTTGAACCGAATGGAAGCCCGCGCGGATCGATGGCGGTTCAGCGACATAGGGAGCATCGCACTTCAACCACAAAAGGGGATTGCGTCCGCTCTGGAGCGGGATTACGCTCCGGTGCCGGCATATTCGACCAAGCCAAGTTGACGCAATTCTTCCACCAAGCGATGGGCGGACTCGACAGAAACTTCGCAAATACGGGCAATCTCGGCCAGGGACCTTGTCCCGTCGATAAGGAAAATAACATCAAACAGGGCCCGGTTACCCTCAGGATTGGCGTAGGCATCAATACTTAAGCCGTATCGCGAGCAGAAGATCTCTCCTTGAAACCGGTTTACCGGCACCTGGTTTCCCTCCAAAGTATTGATCATTTTCAAGATCAGATCCCGGGACTCGGCCAGCCGGGTGCGGGAGGCAAGTTCCGGAGTATCGTGACTGGAATGGTATTCGGGATAGTAGGGCCAGCCACCCAACTTTCCTTGCATTACGCGGGACAACGAAAGCATCGGCACTCGCACGCCGGGCGCGTTGAACTGTCGCTCGTCATTTCCCACCACCGTACGGAAGGGGCCGGTCCACCCATGAACGTCGGATTCCTTGAGCGCTTGGCTCAGGCATCGATCCACCTCGGTATCACCTGCAAAAGAGAGCTGTAGGGCGTGTGGATTCTCCAACCCTAGCATCTCAAGAAAGAGCCCGCCTATCATTCTTGGGATGAGCTCCTCCTCATGGCTCAGATAGGCCACGGAACCGATAGTTTCCGGCAGGATTAGGAAACGATAAGTGTAGCGCAGATTCCGTCGCCTAAGCAGTGCTTGCATGACCTTCAGACCGACTACGACCCCCGACAGATCATCGTTAACCATCGCCGGGTGGCAAAGGTGTGCACACAGCACAAAAGTCTCGGAGTTCTTCCCAGGAACAATTACTTCTCCCACCTTCAGCGTCCCGTAGCTGAAGTCGGACCGGATTACAACCCGGTAACGATCATCCCGTAAGGAGTCCTTTAATCTTCGACTGCAGCACAAGCCCCAGTCCCGCTCGTAGTATTTGAATACAAACGGAATTGCATCAGGCAGCCCCGGATGGACGTGCAGGTGCTCGAAGAGCTCTTCCCGCGAGACCTCACGGTCGACCGGCAGCGAATAGGAAACGACGTGCAAGGGATTGTCCTCGTAGGAAAAGAGGCGGCGTCCGTCGAGCGTTTCGAGCCAAGCTTCTTTGCATGTCCATTTTTCTGGTACGAGCCAGGTCCAGCATTCGGTTCCCGTGGGATATTCATGAACGGCCATCGGCACTTGGGTGGACAGCGCGTGCAGCGCCGTATCGAAGCCATCAGAAACGATATCCCGCGGCAATCTCCACAGCGCAGAAATCAGCTCCTCCATGGATGCATTTTCCGGACAGCTCAATGCTGGCGCTTTTGCCGCCGGACCGGGCAATCTCAAGTTCGACCGGGTCACCGGCCGGTCCCCGGGCGGTAATCCACGGATCTCGGGCGATCTCCCGAGTAATCAATTCATAGAAACTCCTGCAATCGATGGAGACCACTTCGCCCAGTCCGACGTCGGCGACGCGGCACCTGCCCTCGGATCGAGCCATCTTTTCTAGACGGGTTCCATCCGGAAGGCCATTCGTGGCCTGGATGGGCACGCTCGAAATCCATCCTTGTTTGCTCCGTTTGCCATTATGCGCGATACGTCCAGTGAATAGCTTTTTGTACCTGAAGGGCACCCCCACGGCCTCCTCAACATAGTGGAGAAATGGTGCCTCGCCGAGACCGACACCGATGCCGCAGATCTTCCCCCCGGAGTTAACAAGGCGTTCATACAGGCAATCCTTTCCGTAGCTGGTATTTGGCAATCGGGTGAGGAGTTCTCTGCCCTGGGTCCCAAACCGGCAACCGAAAGGATTGGATCGGCTGATCGCACAACCCCCGGTAACCGGCGAAAGTACTCGAGAAACTCAAGAGAAGAACTCCATGCTCCTTGAATGCTCGGTGTGGCTTCGACGTCAAAATCCTCATTCCTATAAAAAGAAAAAGAGAATGCCGGCAGCAGCATAGTGCCTTCAGGCCCGATCACCTCCCGCATCGCTGAATAAAGTAATTCGCACACCTCCTTCTTGAAGGATCCGCACTCTAGCGGCCCCAAAGTGAGGTGAGACACTTGAAAGAAGACGATGTCCCCCGGGCGGAGACCGATCAGTTTCAAACCATTGACGAGATCGGTCCGGCCCAAATTTCCTTTGCTTGGGGACATGTAGATCCTTTTCCCTGTTCCACCCGGGCCGCAAGCTGGGATCAGTTGGGTACGGCTGCGCGGAGAAGGGCGTCTTTCTCCGGAAACCGGGCGAGTGAACGCTTGAGCTCACGAACCGTGTCCAGGACCTTTGGAACACGCCTGAAGATGGCCACGGGGGCCTGGCGGGTCTCTAGAATCCGAATGGGCCTTTCGCGGATTTCGACCCCAAGCCGCCAAGCAAGTAGGACGATTTCGGTCTGGAAAATCTCATCCGATGTAACTGCCAGCTCGCACAATTGCTTCGCACAGCTCGCTTCGATGCTCTTTAAGCCGTGGGTATCAGTGCCAGGATAGCCGAAGATGTGCAGCAAGAAATAATTGTAAAGAGCGGTAAGGAGGCGGCGCTTTAATGGACGTCCGTCGAACGACTCGGGATGGCGCTTGGAGGCAACTATGAAGCGGACTTTCTGGGTTTGGAAAAGGTGGATGGAATCAGAGACGAAGTCCACATTGAGACAGTCACACTCAAGAATAGAGAGGTGCGTTCCGCGACTTTGGAGCATTCCCTGCTTGATAGCCTCGCCGTAGCTAGCCCTGGCGATCGAAAGAACTCGAATTTGTTTCGGAAATCTCTGCTGGAGTCGATAGCACGCCTGGAGCGTTCCGTCTGTCGATCCGTTCTCCACAAGCAGGATTTCAGTCAGGACAATATCCTGCGGGAGGTTCTGGATAAAGGACATGACAAAGGGCTCCAGATTGAGCGCCTCGTTGTGCGCCGGGATTACGATACTGTATTCCATTGAGTACCTCTCGAACCGTGGAGCGCGCGGATTCCATTGAATCTTCCATGCTGGTGTAGTCCCAGAGGCCGTAACGGCCAATGGGATGCACGCCAAACTGGTGTAGGCGCGCCAGGATGGTTTCCAAGAGATGCTCGCGCTTCTCCGTGTGATGAACGTACGCATGCCGGATAACGTGGATTACGACGCAGGCGACTGCGCGGCTGTCGATCCAGCCCAGATGTTCCAGCGAGGCTATGACCTTAGGCTGCAGATCGTTGACAAGATCGATCCTGTGGATCTCTTCACCCGGCACTCCTACTTCAGCATAGAGCGCGCTGTTGCCAGGAGTGCAGGTTCCCTTGCTGATGTTGGAATAGAAACCAACGCGATAGAACGGTATCGAGCGGTCCGGCACATAAATCCAATGCACACCTTCAAATTCGGGTCGCAGGGGACCATGCAAGCCAATGTTGAAGCTGACTGTCGAGCTGTGAGAAAGCTCCTCCCCCGCACCTCTCAAATCCTGGTCGTTTGTGATCTCACAAAGCGATTTGAGAGGCATGCTTGAGAACAAGTAATCCCAACCGAAGCTCTCCCCTGTGCTTGTTTGCAGCTTCCTTTTGCGGAGATCCATGGCCTCAACCTGTTGATTGGTCCTAACGTCATTCAGACCGGCGCCCAGACCCTTCACAAGGGCTCCAATTCCCCCGGTTTTGGGATACCAAAAGCTCGAGTTGTATTCTCCTGAAGTCGGCGACTCGCCTCGAATACCGGCACGAACGAGCGCCTCATTGGGCGGTGGGAAAAAGCGCTTGACGGCTCGGATTGATAAGCGGTCAAGAGAGATCGCCATGGTCTTCTCGTTCTGGGGAATCAGGAACAAGTCGGACAGGTACTGTCCAAATCCATGGACGATGAAGTCACGGAAGGTGAGATGCTCCGACCTCCCCAGGGCCGGTCGGTCCTCGTAGGATTTGACACATTGATCCAAGGTTTCCGGCGGCAACTGGCCCAAGTTGTATTGAATCGGAGCGTCGATCATCTTCCCAGCGACGAAGCAACAGGACCGCCGATTGATTCTCTGCCAGGATTCGTTGCTCAGACCGGCGTATGGGATGTCGGCGGGGGTCCCGTAGCGGCTGAGGTGCAGGAAATGTCCTGTATAGTCAAAAGAGAAATCTCCAACTTCCACCGTCCGTGTGAGGCCCCCAAAAGAAGGACATTGCTCAAGCAAAAGGCATTTGTGGCCGGACTCCCGAATGGTTCTGGCCGCCGTCAAGCCGGAGATACCGCCGCCAAGCACTATTATCTTCTTCGTCGAGTTCGTTTCCACGATGATCTATTCAGAGAGCGTCCGAGAAATCCATCTGACAACCGATTCAGGCGTGACCACCCGTCATCGCTTATGGAGATGTCCTTCGATATGCGACGTAAAGCGCGGCGTTTGTTGGTGCGATCACGCCTTGTACATTCCAGCCGGACCGCAAAGAATTGACGATCAATTGCTCCTCAGAACGATCACTCGGCTGCTGTAGGTGAGAAAAGACAAGCCAGAACCGATCGCGGTGTGGATCAATAGAACCTAGTAATTCAGGAACATATTCCTGAGGGGCGTCTCCGTGAAATTTCCCATAGATGAAGCGGTGGTCTTTTCCCTGCAGATAGAATTCGATAGGTTCCACTGCGTCGTGATTGACCCATATTTGGTCATTTGGCGCGCTCGATTTAGCCAGTTCCTTAAGAATACTCAAGGTGTCTTCGTACTCCCCGTACGGCCACTGCCTGAGCATCCCTCGATAGCCTGAAAGAAAGACTAGGGCCAAAAACCCAACAGCTGCCAACGGCTGCAGAGATCCTCGGAGCCACAGCGAGAGATCTGCAAAAACGGTTCCCGCGAACACAGCGAGTACAGGAGCCAGAAACAGGCATTGACGCACCCCCCCGTAGGGATAAACCCTCGCTACCGAAGCGCCGATAGTAATCAATATCGAAGTGAACAACAGCAGTGTAATAGTCTCGTATCTCCGGGTGCGGACTTGCATAATGCAAAAGATGACTGCGCCAACCACAAAACACAGGGCGACCACCTGCCCGGGAATGAAGAAACTCAGCAATCCCTTCGAGTTTGTGCTCAGAAAGTGCAGTAAGCTCATCCTCTCGGGGTCAAAGTAGTTCGCCGCCAGGTACCACGGAGTCCCCCCTGGCTGAAACTGGTAGCGAAGGGTAAGCGCGAAGGACAACAGTCCTCCCGCGGCGAGAAAGGCGGACGCGATCACCAAGTGAGACAGCCTGAAACAAGTGTCGCGCGTTAACACGAGGCGCAAACAGATTGTGCTCAAAATACCAAATGCGAGAAAAACCAGCCCATACTGGATGAGGGGCGCAAGGAACAGGGCCGCATACAACAAAGCGGGATGACCGTTTCGAGAACCGCTGGCCTCGTATCTGAGTAGGCAGAAAATCAAAATCGTCGCCAACAGGACGGCGAGAGAGTATTCGCGCACCTCCTGCGCGTAACGGATTTGTGAGGCCGAGACCGCAAGAATCCCCGCCGAGATTAGCGCGGCATTGTGACTAACCTTGACGCGGACCATGGCAAGCATCATGAGAACGGCAAGGATGCTTGCCAACACGGAGGGCGCGCGCGCGGCTGCGGGGCCTTTTCCGACCTTCTCCACCAGGTACAGAATGTAGGGGTGCACAACCGGCGCGCTGCATCGCTGCTGGGTCTTCTCCAGCACTTGGGTGAATGTGCCACGGGAAATATTTGCAGTGACGGCTTCATCCCACCACAGACTGCGGTCGCCCAGATGATAAACGCGCAACGCGGTGGCGATTGTGAGCACCAACAGCGCAGCGATTCGAAAGAAGCGCCCACGCGATGGAACCCCCGGCAGGTCGCTTCGCTCCGCTAAGGTAGCACTCAATGCAACGTCAGAATCCACCGAGTTGTTCAAGAAGTGACTCATTTTCCAATTCAACGAGAGCGGCGATGACCCTGTCTTGTTCAGATTCAGTAAGGCCAACCGAACAAGGCAGGCTCAAGCCCTGCCGGGCCAGTTGCTCGGCCACAGGCATCACCACTACGTCTTTCGAAGCTTGGGCGAGAGACCGATGAATCGGCTGCCAGAGGGGCCGGCATTGGATTTTTTGGGAGCCGAGCGTGCGCATCAATCGGCGGGAATCCATGCCGAACTTCTCCTCTTCGATGAGAATCGTGTACATCCAGAAAGTACTCGCAGCCCACGGAGCGTTTCTCATCGGAACGATGCCCGGCACCTTCTGAAGTTGCTCAGTATAGCGCGCAGCGGTCCTCCGCTTGGCAGCAAAACGGGAGAACTCGGATACAGGCGATACAAAAACAACCCCGCATCCGGTGTTGTCGGTTTTGATTGAGGTGGATTGAGGTACTTTGTTATCCTGGATTTCTGATGCTAAACCACGCGCAGCCGCATCCGATTTTGTCGAAGGTCAACGACTGTACCATCATGAACAGAAGGATCAAACGACAACCACCGCCACGCCAGACGGTTCCATTCAAATGGTTAACGACGATCGTCCGGCCAAGAACCGCTGGCTCTCTGCATAGCTACTTAGAGAGAAAGGTTTTATCAAGCAATTGCTCTGGCATCAGTCGAACCCTGTATTGTTCGTCGAGAGAGGAACTTGCCATAACCCATCGCCGGCTTCTCAATCAAGAAATACGACAGCGGAACAATGAGGCACAATAGCGGTAAAAGCAGCAGAATGTTCTGACCGACGCCGGAAAAGTATATTTTCGGCGCAGTAAAAAGCTGCTGCCATATATAAATTCCGTAGGATGCTAAACCGACAGCCTGCATAGGCTTACTACGCAGCAAAGCTCGAAGCCATATTCCACGTCCCAAGCTAAATAACAACACAAGACCAATTGCCGGTGGTACGAGCAGACTTTCAAACAGTGCCGCCTGCCAACTTTTCGAACCTACGGGATGCACCAGCAGCGCGAGCGCAACCAGCGCTACGAGGAAAGCCGGAACACTACTTGCGATGGGGCGCACATGTCCTTCGTGAATCGCCATCAATACGCCGCAGGCGATGCACCCGAAACCCGCCCGGGCACTACTGTCTATGATCGCGTCCCACCCTGTACAGACCATAGACAGATTCCAGGCTGCACAGAAAAAGAAAACACCGAGAAAGACCTGGCCTTTCCATACCTTAGGTGTCAAAACCCACATGGTTGGGAAGATCAGATAAAACTGCTCTTCCACCGCCAGGCTCCAAGTATGGCCGACCAACCAAAGACGTTCTAGGGGGTGCTAAGTGTATATCGTGTAAGAACAATGAGCTGCCCAGAATCGCTCTCCAATGCTCATTGATTAGTCCAAGATAAAGCAGCAGAGACAGTGCCCCAAGATAGATATAGAGCGGCGGAAGAATGCGAAAGGCTCTCCGGTAGTAAAACGCTACGAGGGAGACTGAGCCATAGCACGACTCCTCTGAAATCAGTAGCCGGCAAATCACAAATCCGCTGATCACAAAAAAGATCTTCACCCCTAGGGGACCGCAGTAGTGGACAACATGGTCCAAACTGGAAAAGTGCGACACTATTCGATGATGCTCGTACCCAAGGATATGATGCAGCATGACGAGCAGCACACTCACGGCTCTCCAGCCATCCAGTTCACGCAGCCGCCTGTCACTGCCATCACCCAAGGTAAGACTCACTTTATATCGCTTTACCGGCGCTTGATTTCTCTTTCGAGGGTATCGATCCTTTTCAAGGATCAGATCTCGTGACTCAGGGAGCCGGGTGGAATAGGCAAGTTCCGGAGTATCCTGCCTGGAATGATATTCGAGATAGTGGGAACAGATCCCTGACTTTCCCGCGCGTTACCCAGGACAACGAAAGCATTGGCATTCGCAGGATGGGCATATTGATTGTCGGTCATTTCGATGAGATTCGTAGGAACCGTCTGAGGAAGAGTCGTTACCGCGTCCCCGCTGGCTCTAACAGTTGTGAAAGTGAATAAGCATAGTAATTGGTGTCGCCCGCTCGTCGCCACCCCACGGCGCGTTCGGGATCCGGCGGTGTCTCATCCGAGACCGCCATCAAGGCTCCGCTGTGCGCCAGTGCCACCAGCACGCGCCGCTGGTCCACCTCGCTTAGTCGCCAGAAATTCACTTCCCAATCCGTTTCGGCCACGATATGTGCTCTCGCCAGGCGCGCCCAAAAAACGTTCTTCCGGTTCGAATAGCACGCCGATGCGACTTTATCGTTCGCCTGCAGGCCCAGTTTCTGCAAACCCGACGCCACCTGCCACGAAACATTCGTCGGCGCGCTGTCCCACGCCGGGTAGCGCCCGCCCCCCACCGTGGTGACCGACGAGAAACAGATGGACCACAGCAACCCCACCACCGCAATGCCCGTCGCTAGTCGTTTTCCCGGGACGCGTATAGCCGTATATGCAGTCAGCATCAGCACTACCGCGAACGCGCCCAGATATCTCGGTTCGACATGCACCGCGCTGTAAAGCAGGATCGCAGCCATGCCCGCCCCCCATGCCGGCCACGTGGCAGCGAGATCTTTGAGAAATCGTGCCTTGTTCTTGTAGACTAGGAAGCAGATTCCCCATCCCAGCAAGAAGCCTCCCCCTTGCAGCACCAGCAACTTCAGAACCCCTTTGAGATTGCTCCACATCACGCTCGCCTGCCGGCGGAGATCGATCATTGTCCGCACTCCTTCATACCAATAAGCGAAGTCGTACCAGATGGGATAGGTGACCTCTGGAAAGACGCCGCCGAATTCATAGACCCGCGGTGAATCGAGCACTATCCGTGGCGGATGCTGCGGCTGCCCTGCGCGGGTTGGCCCGCCCTGCCACCATCTAAATGCCACTCCGTTCACATACCACGCGTAATTCACCCGGCCCGTGTCGCCAATTGTCAGGTGGCCCGTGGCTTTCGAGACCCCCACAATCAATGGCGCCGAGAGCAGGCCGAATACGAATGCCGTGATCAGCGCACACCGCCAACCGAGTGTGGTCCATGCAATCAACAACAGTACTAGGCTGAGCGGGAACATCACCGCCTTGCTGCAGTAGCCGGCGGCCAGCGTCATGCCTAGGATGGCCGACGTCAGCGCCGGTGTGGTGTTCGCGTTATGGGCGCGCAGCAGAAGCCCCAGAGCGGCGTAAAGACTCGCGGCTACCAGCATATCGGCGTTCACCGTCGACACTCGGATCAGGATCAGAGAGCCCCATAAGAACAGCCCGTAAGCCATCACGCGAACCGCGACCACACCCTCGCTTCTCCGCGCTAGCAATCCACGCAGGAAGTACTCGAAGGTGGCCACCGTCACAGCATAAACGCCGAAGTTGAGCAACTGAACGGTTGGGTACTCCCAATAGGGAGAGGGCCGGAAGATCAGGAAATCAAGGCCGATCAGCCACGCGTACAACGGATTCCAAGAACCATTAAGTGCAGAGTGCCAGTCTCCCCGCAAGTAAGCATCGGCCATGTCGAGGTAGGACACTCCGTCGTTGCCCATGTAGAAGCGATTAGCCCAAGCCTGCATCAGCCCCAATACCAGTGCAATGGCCGAAAGCGGGACAACAGAATTCCCATTTCCGAGATGAACAAAACGCATCCACAACTTTCTTATGATATTAGCCATTATCGGAAGTATCCCCTCATACGGAGGGCGTCGATCGTCTCGCGCTTGCGGTTCACGGGCTCGTTTTTCTTGAGGGCCATCCAGGGCGGCCTTGCTACAAACTAGTTCACATTACCGATGACTCTGCTGGTGCGCTGGGAGGCAGCGTGTTTGCCATGCTTTGGAACCCTTTAGGGTCGGAGATTAACACAGGATCACGCCAGATCCGATTGCGGCCCATCTGTATGATGATCCGCCCTATTCCAGTGGTCGTGGTTCCGTAGCGCCGCATCAGCGCTGCCATTTCCTCCTTCTTGGCCTCCGAAAAACCAAACTGATACGTTATCGGGCTACTGAACTTGTATTGCAAAAGAGGCACGAAAAGTGCGCTCCGCATCCAGCCTACAATATCGTGATGCAATAAGACGCAGGGGCTATCCTCATTGCGGTCACTGCCCCAAATATTGTGCGTAATTCCTACGCAGAAGGCCTGGATATCGGAGAAGATTGCCGACCTCTCGATGTCACTGTCGGTCCCGTCGCTGAGCATGGTGTCGGCCGTCTGGAAGACGTACTTGACCCAATCATCCATCACCGCCAGGCTCATGGCCGTGTGGGTTTGAATCAGGTTGATGCCGATTTCCCCTTTGAGCAGCTTCTCGTAATTGTTTTCTGCACACACGTATGCCCGAAGCTCCTCTTCAGAGTCCCACAGCTCTTCTTTTGTCAGCCTGACAAATGAGTTGAAGATCGTCTGCACGGGGACCGGAGCTGACTTGATACTGGCTACCAGTCTCTGCAACAACCCGATGATAGAGATTCTCTCTTGCCGTAGTAATCTCAACAATGAGCTGAAGCCGCCACCGTTATAGACAACCGCGACCATCAGGTGCAGTTTTCTGATCTCCTGGTAGTCCTCAAATGACATTGTCGTCGTGGAAGTGACGACCTCTTCGATCTCGACTGCAATGCGCCCGTTCCGGAGCTTCGTGAAGTCGCGCGGCAAGATTCGGAAATGCGAGCTAATCTTATGGCTCGCACGGCTGTAGGCGGCATTAAGTTCTGCGCCGTTCAGCAACATGCAAGTATAAGTATCGATGACGTCAATTCCTGCCTCTACAAGGTCTGAGAGCGATCTGACGTGGCGTTCATAGGAGTCGCCAGGCAGGCCCAAGATTAGCTCCGAGAGGGTCGGCACGCCGAGTTCTTGACACACGCTCCCGAGAGCCATCATCTGAGAGTTGCTGATTTTATCGCGCCGGATTTCATGGAGAACAACAGGGTCCATCGACTGGACAGACATCCACATCGACATGGAGCCATTCAGCTTTCGAAGGGCTTTGGCAATGCGCTCTTTCTTGTTCTTGCCGGTGGAGGCGAAAATCGAACGCGGCCAGTTCTGCCTTTGTTGAATCCTTGCGATGTGTTCGACGATTTCGTAATCCCGCTCGTACATCGCAAAATTTGGGTCGGCAAACATAAGATTAGAAATGAGAACTGGGGATCTTTGTACGGCCACTGCAATGTAGTCCAGTTCTGCCTTCACGCGTTCGATACTGAAGTGGTTCGCCTTCGAAATGAGCTGGTTTCCCTCGTGGCAAAAAGTGCAAGAGAACGGACAGCCTCGGTGGGTTTCCATCATCGGAGAAAGCTTACCGTCAAAAAACTCATCCATGTGGCCTGTCAGGTACGGAGACGGGATCTCGTCGAGGTTTCGCCGCCGGGCAAGCATGGTTCCCTTCATGACTTCCGTATCACTCATGCGATGAATGAACCCATCGATCGGGGACGATTTCATCTTGTCGCGGTCAGCACCGGTCTCAAACGCGCGAGCTACGAGCGCGGCGAATGCTCCTTCGCCCTCCAGGTAGGCGTGGAAATCAATCAAGGGGCTGCGTTTGACGAACTCGGCGCGCGCGTCATCTTCAAGAGGTATATTCGGACCGCCCATCACGCGGATTGTCCGGGGCGAAACCGCCCGGATCATTCTAAAGATCTCCATCCCAAGATCGAAATTCCATGGGTAGTTGCTCAGACCCAGGATGTCGGGTGCCTCCTCATGGATGGCTTGTTCCAGGTCCTCGACGTATTTGAATAATCTTAGATCGATCTCTTTGCCGAAGATTTTCTCTGCGTAGGCCGCGATGAAACCGATGTTGAGGGGAAACGCATCTGTGGCAAGGGATAGCGTGGTATATGTCAGGTCGCCCAAGTAGATTCGCAAGCTTCTATTGGTCATCAGCGTCACCACGCTCCGACGGCACCGATGATTGACCCGTCTCTTGCGGGTCTAGGCACGGCGGAGGCCGCCAGAGTTCTGGTCTTGAGTCGCCAAGTCGGATTGACCTGTTGGAGTCGGGCCATTCCATGATCGACCACGGTCCACGTTTGGCACGATAAAGATGATCCGGGCCAACGCGAAGACCGGTCTAGTGAAGTTGCCAAGCGCTGGGTCAAGATTCCCGGAAGAACTTAATTGCGGTACTTCTCGTCTGCGAAGTCTCTGACGACCTGCTCCTGCACCAACCGTACGATCTCTGCGATCCCTTGGGCGACGGTGCGAGTGGTCTTGAATCCCAGCTGATTCGTTATCCGCGCAAAAGAGACCCGGTAGTCCCGCGGGTCCTCATCTTTGTGCACGAACTCGACCACGGCATCTGGCGCATAGGGGTGGATCAGCGCTACTAGTTGTTGTTTCTGGAAATTCTGATCGGTCGCACCGACATTAAACACGCTTCCGCCGACACTCGTCGGCGGCGAACTGAGCACCAGTTGAATTGCCCGGGCGGCGTCCCACACATGTACGTAAGGGCGCCAGAATTGCTTGCCGAAAACCTTGAGGTGCTTCTGGGTCAGCATCTCCATGGTGAATTCGTTTACCGTCAGGTCGAAGCGCATCCGCGGTGATACTCCGTAAACCGTGGAAAACCGCAGCGCCGTCGGACACCAGCCATCGTTGCGACCGCTCCGCAACAGCGCCGTTTCCACGGCCACTTTGGTCTCGGCGTAGAGGGAAACTGGACTCAACTCGGATTCCTCATCTACGTATTGATTTGCGTCTTTCATCTTGCCGTAATTACTGCAAGTAGAGGCGAGGATGAATCGTCGGACTCCGGCGTGCCGGCTCTCCTCGATCAGAGCAAGGGATGCATCGAGGTTGGTTGCGCGGGCCAGATCTGGCTGGCGGGCACACGCCGGATCGCCGACCACGGCCGCCAGGTGGACGACCGCATCCTGGCCCGACACAGCGTTTTGCACCGTCGTCCGATCACGGATGTCACCCCGAATAAACTCAAATCGCGGATGGCACCAGACCCCGAGGAGTGATTCGCCGCCATGCGTCAGATTGTCCAGCACGCGAACCTGATACCCGACCTCAAGTAATAATGGAGCGAGCGTGGAACCCACGTAACCTGCGCCGCCTGTAATCAGAATCTTCATGTCAAAATCTTGACTTTCAGCATATCCTCCTGTGCCTTCTGATAGTCCTCGTGCTGTCCGACATCGAGCCAGTATTCCATGATCGGAAAGCTCACCACCGGACGCCCGGCGTCGAGCAATTTCTGTATCAGATCGGTCATGTCGAACGGCCGCCCTTCCGGAATGTAGTCGCAGGCTGACGGTTCAAGAAGATAGGTTCCTGCATTGATAAAGAAACTGAGCGATGGCTTTTCCTGAAGCTTCGTGATTCGCACATCCTCGCACTCAACGACACCGAAAGGAACCTGCATGTCGTGCTTGCGAACTCCTACAGTGAGCATCGCCCGATGCTTCCGGTGATATGCAAGCATTTCCTGGAAGGGAACCCCGGTGAGAATGTCGCCGTTGATAACGAGAAACGTGCCTTCGGGCCTCTTCATCTGCTTCAGTCCGCCCGCAGTGCCCATGGGGTGATCTTCCTTCAAATAATTCAACCTGACCCCGAAGCCTTCGCCATCCCCAAAATGGTTCACTATGGATTCCGAGAGATAGTGCGTGGTGAGGTTTACATCGCGGATCCCGGAGCGGCGGAGCTGTCGAATGGTCAGTTCCAACAAGGGACGATTGCCTACCGGCAGCATGGGTTTGGGCACAGTCTCAGTCAGCGGGAGCAGGCGCTTTCCGTATCCGCCCGCCATGATAACGGCGGAAAGATCCGGGCGCACTTCCGGAACCAAGTCCTTGCGCAATAGGAACTCAACCACGTGGTTCTCGGCATCTAGCACTGGCAGGTGACTGATGTCATGCTGATTCATGAGGTCCAGCGCTTCCCTTACGGAAATGTCGCGGGTCGCGACGATTGGCCTCCGGCTGGCAATCGTCTCACAAGCGGCAGCCATGGATTTGCCCTGCAGGATGGCCCGGCGAATGTCGCCGTCAGTCAACAACCCGCGAAGAAGCCGGTCGTGGGTGCACAACACCAACGCTCCCGTACCTGCCTTGTCCAGAACAGCGATGGCCTCGGCTATTGACATGGTGGGGAAAATAAGAGCACTTTCGAAACGTTGCTGTACGGTTGCTCCAAGTTCGATCTCGGTCCCCAAATCCCGGCGCAGAATTAGATCACGGAGTACTCCGTCCGCGTCCACCACAGGCAGATGATTGATGTCATGCCGGTTCATCAGCCGGAGCGCCTCGGCAGGGGCAACCGGCTGCAGGACCGCAATCGGTTCCAAGCTGGAGATCGAGCCACAGGGATCATCGAGCATCCGGGAGTGAAGAATCGCCCGCCGAACATCACCGTCCGTCAGCAGGCCAACAAGCGTCCGGTCGCTGGAGCACAGGGCGAGCGCGCCCGTTCCAGCCGTGTCCAAGCGTGCAATGGCCTCGCCAATGGAAGCCACCGGGGAAATTACGACGCTATCCAGGCGTGCTTCTGGGGTGACCCGGGTCATGATAAGCGACCGATATAAGTCAGACTGTCCCCTCCGCTACCAGAACGGATCAGATGGTGGAACAATAAGTTGGTCCGACGTCAAATCATCAGAGTGGACCGGCTGCTGGGCGTCATTTACGGCACACGCTCTCGGGGCAGAGTTCGGGCTGGGCCGGGACGGTGGATTGAGGCAGATTCCAGTGCTGCCTGGAAATCGTTGCCGTTGCCGGGTCCATCACCGCCACAGTCGTGGTTCCGGAGGCGTTGTTGGCTGCGACTCCGATGGCATCTACTGCGGACAAAGGGAAGGTTTCTTCATCAAAAACATACTGCCACCGGTGGAACGGCGTATCGATATCAAAGTTGTCGAAATGATAGGTTCCTGTAGCCGTTCTTAATGCCAGCCACGGCTGCGGACCGAAGGTCGGCGTGGTGGAACGTACCTTGAGAATGTGGGTGGAATCATTGACCCATTGGATCGTCAATTCGAGCTCGCAGGGAGGCTGTGGCGGAAGGTTCAGCGCAGACCGCATGGCTGCCACGGCTTCGGAAAACACGAAAGGCACGTTAGGAAAATCGGCGGCAACCCGCTGGAGCATCTCTCGGACTGCGTTGACATCCGATCCCATATCCCGGAAATCATGATTCGTTATGGCCATGATCACCGGCTTGCCTTCGGCCGCCTCGTTGAACGCCTGCCGCACATCCAACTCCTGGAGTAGGCGGTAGCGCGTTCCTACATTCAGGCAACGCGCGATCCATCGGCGGCAGTTGCCCGCAACCTGATAGTCGTCGGCCGACGGATGGTAGGGCGCCCAGGTTGCCGGCGCGCGGCGCCAGTCGCCGAAACGACCGCCTAACAGCCCGAACTGGGCCGCATCCGCCCCAGTGTCCACCATGGCCTGGCTCGAGAAATCGAACGGGATATGCTGTTCCAGAAACCAATGGCTGTCCGGCCGGATGACGTGAAATCCTGGACGATGTGCCGCAGGAAACCAATGATGATCGATGACCCGGCGGGACAATATCTGGTGCAGACTGTCGGACGACGACCACCAGTGAGTGGCGCAACGGTGGGCTTCCCGGCGGAACGAATGGGGATGATAGTGGAAATGCAGTCCATCCTGCGATGAGCCGGTCTCACGCATCAGCTCGCGGTAATGTTGAAAGATATTGTGATACCCGATATCCCTGCGCCGCGGATTCAAATCGTAATCGACGTGATCAACGCAGAACCAGTTGTAAATCCAACCCGCACCGACGGAATCGCGAACCTGGGTGCGAAATGATTCCCGCAGCAGTTCGGCCAGCATGGCATCAACCTTGTCCCAAGTGTCGTTGTAGGCCAGCAAATGAGGGCCCACGACCTTTTGGACGGCGGCCTCCAGTCCGCCCAGATGCACTTTCCCCGCTTGGAGACGGCGCAGCAAATCCACGCTGGGTTCCAAATCGAGATGAAAGATGGCGCGTAACCGTTCAAAGGTCACCTCAACCGACTCGTGCAATGGTCCTTCGGCGTCAACGCAATGCACGACATAAACTGGGTTCGTTTTCATGCGATTCTGTGCTACCGGGACTCGGTCCGCCGGGTTACCGGTCTAGCCGGCACGCCCACAACGGTAACTCCCGCCGGTACGTCTCCGATTACGACGGCCCCCGCCCCGACAATGCTGGCGGCACCGACATCGACGCCTTGGATGATGCTAGCCCCGGTTCCGATGTGGGCTCCTCTTCCGAGGTGGACATGACCGGACAAAGTGGCCCCCGGCGCGATGTGCGCGTGAGCCTCAATCGAGCAGTCGTGATCGACGCGGGCTCCCGTGTTGATGATCACATTTGCCCCCAAACGGCTTCCCGGTTGCACCACAACTCCCGCCATGACTTGAACGCCATCCTCAATTAGTACCTCGGGAGCGATGATGGCGGACGGATGAATTACAGTTTCAAAGATATATTGTTTCTTTCTGAACTTTTCATAGACTGCCTGGCGGAAAGCCGCGGAACCGATCGAGCCAACACCGTTTACCAGCCGCACCTGGTCCGGCGGATGAACAAAGACGGCACCGTCGTCGCCAAGGTGCGCAATGCCCAGCAACGGGGGCGATGAAGGGCTCAGGTCGACGAAGCCGAGAACTATTCGATGTTGCAGGAGCAGCGTGCTGACTAGCACTTTAGCGTGACCGGCCCCGCCAACGACAACTATTGGCAGGTTCAACGCCTGCTCTTCATCAATCACAGCAGGTGTTTCCAATGAAGCACTTGGTCGGCGGCAACGTCGGACGCCAGCCGGCGGCCGAGGACATAGGCTATTTCGTTGGGGGCGATCCCAGTCCCGGGGCGCTTGGCGTCGAGATCCGCCTCGGTTAGCATGTGGCCCCGGTCCAGTTTGCACCGAGCGACGAGACTGCGGCGGAACTTCTTCCGCTTTTCCATCTCTGCCGCGCTGACCATCCGTCCATTTTCCCCCAGGGCTGTAAAAATATTCCTCCCCTCTTTGACGATGGTCCGCAGTTGCTCGGGGTTGGCCGAGATCGCGTGGTCCCATCCGGGCATTTCCTGATCGAGGGTAAAATGCTTTTCGATGACACAGGCACCTATCGAAATGGCAGCCAGCGGAATCGCAGTGCCCAAGGTGTGGTCGCTAAATCCCACAGGCACATCGAACGCTTGCTGCAGGGTCGCCATATTCCGCAGGTTAATTGTGTCGTATTCCGGAGGATAAATGGAAACGCAATGCAGCAGCACGATCTGCTCATTGCCCTCGGCGCGAACCGCTTCAACGGCTTCCTCTATTTCCCCAAGAGTCGCCATGCCGGTCGAAATGACAACCGGTCGCTGTTTGCGGGCCACGTATCTCAGCAGGGGCAAATGCACGACGTCCATCGAGGCAATCTTGAAAAATGGCACGGCCAGCTTTTCAAGGAGATCAACCTCCTCTATCGAGAAGGACGACGAGCAGAAGGCGATTCCCCGAGCCCGGCAGTAGGCATGGGCTTCATAATGCTGGTCGGCGGTTAATTGGTAGGCCACCATCATTTCCCGCAGTGAGCCAAAATGCCTTTTCTTGTCCGAATACTCGATATTACGAGCATATTCTTCTTCGGCAATGAGCGAGGTATCGGTCCATGATTGAAACTTGACCGCGTGCGCGCCCGCCGCCGCGGCCGCATCAATCAACTGGCGGCAGAGATTCATGTCGCCGTTGTGATTGGATCCCACCTCGGCGATGATGTAAGGGGGGTTGCCAGGCCCGATCTCCACGTTTCCAAATTTGAGGGTTTTCATATTCAAGATTTCGGCCCCGTCCACATATGCTCTAAGGCCGGATAGGCAACGCAACACCACCAAAGCGGCGGCGGGTGAAGCGCGTTGAGGGCCTGTACGTATTCATCCAACTGCCCGGGATGGAGAACGATATTCTCGTGGAATTCTTCGACCTCCTCCATCGCGCTCCTGAGTGCGCAGGCCCGTTCAGCCATGTAATCCCGCCTCGGTTCAGCGAGCAAAAGCTGGAAATGTTGCCGTACTAGCGCAGTGTCGGAGATGACCTGATCTCGGCTGAACGGGAATCTGACCCGAGCTGTATTCGTAGGATGTTGCCGATAATCCATTCGGGGCACATCGTCAAACGCCAGTCTGGCGCCCAATAGCCACGCACGGGTGGCAAGGAACCAGTCCACCAGAACTGCGTCGGCCGGGATCGGCAAACACCTTCGCAGGATCTCTGAACGAAAGGCCGAATTGGAGAAACCAAAGACATTGTTCCGTGGAAACACATCCTCGGGTTCAAAGTGCGGTGGTAGACCAAACGTCAGGCCGAGATCTTTCCCTTGCTGATCGATAAGGCACAGCGCACAACCCGCAAGCTCATTAGCTTGTAAATCCGCCCGGGCTGCGGCCACGCGCGAGGGATGGAGCAAATCATCGCTATCCACTAGCACCACCTCGGCGCAGGTTTCTACAATTCGCGCCAAGGCCAGCTGCCTGATCTGAGCGGGGCTGGCTCCGGAAGGAGCCACCACCCAGTTCGCCTTTAGGTCGGATCCCAACATATTCTGGACGGGTTCGATTCCCAGCATGTCCAGTCCTATCCAGAGCTGGAAGTCTTGATCCATCTGATGGCGGAGCGAGCGGCGCCAATCCGCGAGATAAGCCTCAACACCGGGATAGATCGTCGTGTAGACGGCAAGAGTCACGCGAAGGTTGGCCAGTGTTGGTAATCGTCCATACAGCCTGCCCGGGGAGGTGGTACGATTGGTTCCTGCTCTGCATCACCCAGATGTGCCATGTTACTCCCGCCCACACCGTTTTCCTTTAGGATGGTGGAAGTCGGAAAAGGATCTCGGCCATGGCCCAGTCCTCAACGGTATCAATATCAATGCCTCGCTGCCAGGGGATTTCCCATCCCGTTCTGTTCTCTAAATGGAATGTCTTCGTCCTCCGCAAAGTCTCGGCGCGGGCCCACCAGATGGCGCCACTGGGGCAAAAGAGTTCGGGCAAGTCCTGGCTGCGCGCGGTAATCTGCTCCCTAAAGAGCGGTTCCAATTCACGCCGTTCATTGAAACGCATGGCCCACCAGGGATTCTGCCAGCCATAACGCACCACTGAAATCTGTGATTCCGCGGCGGTCTTCTCAAACTGCCTGTGGCTATCGCTGACATCACCCGCGGTTCGCAGCGGACAATTCGGCATCAATTGGGCCACCGAGTCAAACCTATCACCGGCGGGATCAAGCCGGAGCAGCGCGTCCGCTGTGACCGAAGACACCGGGGTGAAATCATCGGCCAGGTTCTCGTCACGCAGAAAGGGAACCTCGGCGTTGTATTGCCGGGCGACCTCGGCAATTCCCGGACAGTCGGTGCTCACCACCACGCGCTCAAACAGGCCACTTTCGCGGGCCGCGGCAATGGTGTAGGCAATGATTGGCTTGCCGACCAGAGGCCTGATGTTCTTGCCGGGGATTCGCTTCGAACCACCGCGAGCGGGAATTATTGCGATAATTGTTCCCGTCATGATTAACGCTTCCTATGGGTTCAGGGCAGTGATTAAGTTTTACGCAGTCAGGCCAAATCGAGTTTGAGACGTAATGCCCGGTATTAACGATAAAACTGTTCAACAGCAAGAACCCGGGCCGCGAAACCGAAGCTACCGAGTAAGAATCCTGCCCTCAATCGTGATCGTCCCGAACCGGGGCAGAGTGTTCCGAAAAGGTCGATAGGACCGATTCCCCGCTGTTGTATCGGTCGTGCCATTTGCGCGGACGCGCCAGGGACACAGAACCAATCGTCCCGTCGGGTAGGTACCATGTATAGGGCACCACTACTGAGGTAGAAAGCGCAGCGCGCGACAAGAATTCTCCCTTGAAACCGTACTCCGCAAGATCTCCCACTACGCTGAAATAGGCCACATCCTGGTAGTTTATGATCATCTCATTGCCGTCTCTTGATCTGACCGACATTTTGACAGAGTAGTTTTGTGGAAAAAGGGGCAGGGATTTGAACCGGCAAACTAGCTTCCCTGTGCCAGTCAGAGCTTCGGGCCGGTATCCGTCCAGCAGCATATTAGCCGTAAAACAGGAGCCGTTGATCCCTTGCACGGCGAGCGTAACATAAGGCTGCTCCAGGTGGTTCTGCACGTCGTAATTTATTTCGACTATCAAATCCTCCCCTGGGCAAAACTGGCTGCTTTCCTCGCCCCGGTCGTTTCTTAACACGACCTTGAGAATCGTCAGCCCATAGTCCGGGTTCGCGCAGGAAAAAGAGAATTCATTGGACATGCTGTTGAAATAGGCCTCGATGATTTCATCCACCTTACCGTCTTTGTGCAGCCGGCCATCCTTCAGCCAAATACTTCTTTGGCACAGGCTCCGGACGGCTTCCATATTGTGACTGACGAACAGAACCGTTCTTCCGCTCTGGGCAAAGCTCCCCATCTTTCCGAGGCATTTCTTTTGGAAGGCGGCGTCGCCGACTGCGAGCACCTCGTCGACGATCAGGATTTCGGGTTCAAGGTGGGCGGCCACCGCGAAAGCCAGGCGAACATACATGCCGGAGGAGTAGCGTTTGACGGGCGTGTCAACAAACTCTTCAATTTCCGAGAACTCGACGATCTCGTCAAATTTGCGAATGATTTCGGCGCGGGTCATGCCCAGAATGGCACCGTTAAGGAAGATGTTCTCCCGCCCGGTGAGTTCCTGATGAAATCCGGTGCCGACCTCGAGGAGACTGGCAATGCGGCCATCGATGCGGATTCGTCCCTTGGTGGGAACAGTAATCCGGCTCAGGATTTTCAACAGGGTGCTCTTGCCCGCACCATTGCGGCCGATGATGCCGACCACCTCACCCTGTTTGATCTGAAAGAAAATGTCCTTTAATGCCCAGAAATCGACATACTGCAGCTTTTCTTGCCGGCGGGACCGAAGCCAGGCGAGCGGCGCGCGGATCGCACGCTCGATGCCATGGCGCATGCCGTCACCCACGGCCCGTTGACGGCCGATGGTGTACCGTTTGCCGAGATTCTCGACGGTGATGGCAGTATCGGACATGGCAAGTGTCGTGGAAGGTGCTTCAGCAACGCTCATATCACATCAGCAAAGGTTTGTTCTGTCTTTCTGAAATACCAGATACCCGACGCAACGAGGGCGGTCACCTCGATCACCGCGACTACGAGCCCGGGCCAGTAACTACTGTTTTGTGCACCGAACAGGCACCAGCGGAAACCATCTATGACTCCCACCATCGGATTGACCGCGTAGAGGAGGCGAAACCGCTCTGGAACCACGCTGCTCTGGAAGCCGACTGGCGAGATATAAAGGCCAAATTGGACCATGAACGGGACAATGAAACGAAAATCACGATACCGAACCATGAGGGCGGCGATCCACAAACCGGCCCCGAGGGAGGCACCGAACGCCAGCACCACAAAAAATGGCAGAAATAACACCTTCCCAGGAGGCGCATAGCGGTACCAGATCATCAGGACAACGAGGAAGACGGCGGAGATCAGGAAATCTACAAAACTGGTGATGACGCTGCTGATCACGATGACGAGCCGCGGGAAATACACTTTGGAAATCAGGTTGGAATTCATTACCAGGCTGTTCCCGCTTTCGGCCATCGCGGTGGAAAAAAACTGCCAGGGCAGCATGCCGCCAAAAACGAGTAGCGGATAAGGCACTCCCCCGGAAGGCATTTTGCCTAGCTTCCCAAAAACCACTGTAAGCACAATCATGGTCAGGAGCGGGCGGATGAGCGACCACGCGACTCCTACGAAAGTCTGCTTATATCGCACGAGCATGTCGCGCCATGCGAGGAAGTAAAACAATTCGCGGTAGTGCCAAAGATCCTGCCAGTACTGCCGCTCGGTGTGGCCGGCTTCAATTAGCAATCGAGTCATGCGCGGTGCATCCAATGTCCTGGGGCGGCAGGGGTCGTTCTGCGCTGGGCTCGCGGGGTTGGCCGTAAGATCTATCATGACCGCGGAAAGAGAGGCGCTTGGGGTGTTTCTTAAGCGGGTTCGTTGTTTACCTGCACTCAGCATATCCCGTCACCCGCCTAAGCTTAGGCCTTTCATCATGGATAGACGCCCCTGGCCGCACCATACCGCCTGCACGACGAGAGGAAACAAATGCGCTTCACGTTTGCCGCTCTGGCTAATTCTGGTGCTCACTGACATCGAGCGATGACACGTGCTCGCTTGCAACCGCTTGCTCCACTGCATCGCAGAGCGCGTGACCAGCCAGAATGTGGCACTCTTGGATGCGCGGCGTTTCCTGCGATGGAACGGCGATCAACACATCGACAAGGTTGCGCAACCGGCCTCCTCCGGCGCCGGTCATCCCTATGGTGAAAAGCCCCAGTCGGCGCGCGCATATGACGGTCTGAATTACGTTCGGCGAATTCCCCGAGGTGCTTATAGCGACCGCCACGTCGCCTGGAGTGCCGAGGGCCTGGAGCTGGCGCGCGAAGACCTCCTCGTATCCATAGTCATTTCCGATCGCCGTGACGGCGGAGCTGTTCGCGTTGAGCGCCAACGCCGGCATTGGATCCCTCTCACGCAAGTAACGTCCCACGAACTCAGCGGCCAAATGCTGCGCGTCCGCGGCACTGCCGCCGTTCCCGAAAAACAGCGCCTTGTGGCCGGCGCGGTAAGCCGAAATGAGCGCATCAGCCGCCGCGGTAAGCGATGGCAGACACTCCACAATAAGGCGATTATGGATTTCAAGGCTGCGCTCAATATTGGTGCGCAGGATGGTACTTGTCATCGCAGCGTCGCTCGCGAGCGCTTCACGCATGAAATGGGTCTGGACCACAAAATGGCCCTGGTGACAGCTTGTCGGAAGTAATCACCTTCGAGCGAGAAGATGCCGCTGTATCTATCAAGAAGGCAGCTCCGCGGGTTGATTATCCAGCACGAACCGATCAGAAGGCGATGCAGAGGTAAATCGGTCCCTCCACCAATCGAGCATGTCCTGTAAGGTGCTGGCCAGCTCTATTTCTGTCGTCCAGCCGCTGCAACGATGAAATTTGCCAATATCGCCAGCGATAACGGGTTCGTCGCAACCGCGCACCAGCGCAGGGTCCCGCTCTACCGAGAAAGGGACTGTTACTCGGGCTTGAATAGTGTCGATCACCGCTTGTATTGCGTAAATCCGGTCGGCGCCCAGGTTGTAGACGTCGCCCGGCATACAACGCTCTGCCGATAACCACAGCCCGCGCACAAGATCACGCGCGTCCACGATAGCCCGACTTGTGAGGTTACCTACCATAAGAGACGGAGGTCGCATCCCGAGTTCTATTTCCACGGCCCTCCTCGTGAGATCCGAGCACACATCACCTATTTTGCCCGGCCCAGTGGTATTGAAGATCCGAATTCTCACGCACGGAATTGAATAGTTGGCAAAGTACTGCGCGGCGAGAAGGTCCTGAGCGACCTTACTGACGCCATAAGGATGCAACGGACGAAGTGGATGATCCTCCCGGACGGGCAAGTCGGTGGTCGCCACTGGCCCGTATTCCGCACTTGAGCACGCGACAACAACAACAGGCAGTACCCCTGCGGTGCGCAGGCACTCGAAAAGGTTTACCGTCCCCCCCACATTGATGTCGATGGTCTCGCGCGGCTGCGCAAGCGATACCGTCGGGTAACTCTGAGCCGCCAAATGAAATATGCGATCCGGCCGGAACGTCGATATGAGGTGCAACAAACGCGTCGCGTCTCGAATGTCGCAACGTTCGAAGGCACCACCAGCCCATGCATCGACCGGTTCACTGATGCCAAACCCCAGCACAGAACAACCGGCTTCCAGGCAGTGCTTCGCCAGAAACCCACCGATGAAGCCAGCCGCCCCCGTAATCATGACCTTCATAATTGACTCTCGCTTTGAGGAGCACTTGCGTCTACTTCGACGTTTGCAAGAGTATCCTGTGCACTCCGAAAACGCTCTGGAGTACCAATATCTGTACACCTGCCCAAGCAGACGAATCCCTTGATGTATTTACCTTGCCGCAGCCACCCGGGAAGAAGCTCCCGTTCCAACGAAACCTCAGAACCAGGCGGTATTTCATACAACATTTGCCGAGACATCATATAGATGCCGGCATTGACGTACGGCGTATGAAATGGGTCTTGTTTCTCCGCAAAACCCAAAAGTTTGCCGACTCCATCTATCAGTACCGACCCACAGTCGCCTCGTCCGTCAGCAGGCACAACCACTACAGAAAGATCAGCATTCGCTTCGCGGTGGTCAACCGCAAGCTCACGGAGGTCGGCATCGGTGTAGCTATCTCCGTTCATGATAATGACGTTCTCCGATTTAATCAGGCTTGCAGCGTTGCGCAATGCGCCGCCCGTCCCGAGTGGACATGACTCGACTGAGTATGTGAGATACAGGCCGAACGCTTGCTCGCCAAAGTGCGATTGGATCATGTCTTTCCGGTATCCAACCGCCAGAATGGCGCGCTCGAAACCGTGCCGACGTAGCTGCCGAAGCAATAGCTCCAAAAATGGGCGTCCGGCGACGTCAGCCATCCCTTTGGGAGCATTTCCAATAACACTCCGCAACCGAAGGCCAGCACCTCCGCACAGCAATATCGCATCAGCAGTGTTAGGCATAGACCGCGTCTCGTTCACTGACCAGCGATTTGTCGTACACCTCGTCTGGCTCATAGACCACGACATTACTACCTTTATTTGAAAAGGAGAACGGGACGCACAACAGCTTCTTCAGCCGCTCCCTCAAGTTCTGCCGCCGCTCCGGCGGTACAAAAAACAGCATGAAGCCGCCACCCCCGGCGCCCAGCAGCTTGCCTCCTAGAGCGCCGGCGCTAAGCCCGGCTTCATAGATGGCGTCGATGCTGGCATTGGTGATTCTCTGCGTTAGAGATCGCTTTATTTGCCAACTCTCGTGCAGCAAACGGCCAAACTCATCTAGCGAGCGGGAACTGGTAATGACGGCTTCGGCCTCGTTAACTAATTGAAGTATGTTCTCCAGCTCCTGCTTCCGCTGCGGGGTCATTTTGACTTGTTCTTGGGCGACCTCTGAAGCTGTCCGGGCAAAACCGGTAAAGTAAAGAGCCAAATACTGCTCGAGCTCAGCTAATCTACTGGGTGCAGTTAGCACCCGCCTTACGTCAATCGAGCCATCGGTATGGAAGTTGATACGGTTGAAGCCTCCATAGGCGGCACTAACCTGATCTTGCGCGCCGACAGCCTCTTGAAGCAGTTCTTGCTCAACGTGGATTGCGTCGGCGGCAAGCGCCTGTTTATCACGCATTCTGTCTTGGAGCGCATAGAGACCGAGGAGAAGCCCCACCGTAAACGCCGAACTCGTTCCCAGACCTGTTCGAGCAGGCAGGTCAGCCACATGGTGAATTTCCAGACCCTCGTCGATGCCTAAGAATTGGAGACAGCCGCGCACCGAAGGGTGTTCAATCGCATCGTTTCGACGGACATTTTCAACTTTAGTGTAGGAGATGCGGCTGTGATATTCGAAGAAGGGCGGCAACCGTCGACAAGTGATATAGCAGCACTTGTTGATGGTGGTCGCCAAAACGGCACCCCCATGCTGCCGGTACCAGACGGGATAATCGGTGCCACCACCAAAAAAAGAGATCCGAAGCGGAGTGCTAGTGATTACCATGGGTTCAGCTTTCCTTCTCAGAGCTGTCGAAGACGGAACGCGGCTGCCTAATTGGATAGCGGCCTAGCTAGAGGCTTTGGCTGGACAGGCGCAGCTCGCTGAATAATTCCTTAAAGGACATGACCTCTTCTCGCACTCGAGGTATGAGTGCAGACAGCGAATAAGCCACCGCAAAACCCAGCACGGCAACAAGAAGCTGCGAGATAATGCGCTGCGGAGCGATCAGGTGTAAAGCAATCTCCGCCGATGCAACACCGGCGAGGCACAGCAAAATTGGATACAGAACGGCCCGCCCCAGACGCCGTAAACTCAAGTTCGTGCCGTGAAAGGTGAACTTTAGTATCCATGGGAGGATGGCGAGCAGGACGACGGAGCCGGACAAGGCTACCCACTTGATGCCGAAAGGCAAACCGATTGCGAAGCTGCCCACCAGGATAGGAGAGATGAATAGCAAGAGCCTGAGAAGCCGCTCTGATTTTCCCCGACTCACAAATGACCAAATGGTCGAATCAAGGAGGAGTTGTCCCCAGGCAGATATTGCGAGAATCTGGAAAACCGGCGCCGCACCGCGCCATTTGTTCCCAAGTATCAAGACGATCACCGGTTCCGCAGCCACAAAAAGAAATCCGAAGAGTGGAGCACTCATCCACATTACGAGATTGATGGCGCGCAGATAGTACCGGGCAAAGCGTTCCGGATCATGCTGGAGTCTGCTAAAGGCAGGAATAAGAACACTGCCAATTGGGGCACTGAGCTGGCGTACAGGTAACATGAGCAGGTTGTAGGCGCGGGAATAAAGCCCCAATGGACCAGCTCCCCAATACCAGCCGATCAGGACGCTGTCGGCGCTCCGATTTACGTTGTATATGACGTAGGAGGTAGCCACATGTCCGCCGAACACGATCATCGAACCAACACTGGTGTCGAATCGTGGCAGGCCTGGGATCCATCGAACCATCAACCAGGAAAGTGTCATTCGCGTCAAACTCAGCGCCACCGGGAACCCAACTAGCGCCCAATAGCCAATCCCTCGCCAGGCCATAATGACGGCAACGGAAACCGCAACAGCATACGAAGCCACATCGCGAATGGCTAAGGATGAAAACCGCATCTGCCGCCTAAGCAACGCGTCATGCTGCACTTTCAGCCCACCGATGAGGAACGTGACAGAAAGCACAAGGGTGATTTCTTTGAGACGCGGCTCCTTGTAGAACCAAGCCAACCCGGGAGCCAGAGCTGCCGTTACCAGCATCAGGGTGAACCCTATCGCTACGTTGACCCAAAACAAAGTACTCACTTGGTCATAGCTGACCTCCTGACACTGGATAGTGGCCTCGGATAGACCCAGATCAGCAAATGAGACGGCCAGCCCTGTTACAGCAGTAACCATGGCCACGAGCCCGAAGTCGGCGGGGGTCAGCAATCGAGCCAACACTACCGTTGAGACTGATTGGATGACGAATTGAGCGCCCTGCGAGCTGAGAGTCAGCAAACCTCCACGAACCGACCGCCCTTTTAGGTCAGCTTCCAGATGTTCGGTACTAAGGGTGTCTAACAGTGGCTCTTGCGCTGCTGTGCTAGATGCCATAAGCCAATTGGAGGAATCAATTAGACTGCAAACGTCCGCCGAAAAGGGGCCTTGTCAGCTTTCATGAGGGAGCCTTCACGTCGAGGGAAGCGCTCGATCTATCACGATTTGAAGCTCGCTCTGGTGAGGGCATGTTAAGCAGGTCAGCATAGACGCTTAGGGTCATGTCACCAACCGCGTCCCAAGAGTGTTGCTCCGTCGCATAGTCGCGTATCCCCTGCCTGCGGCTTTCCAAATCTGCGAATAGATCACTTGCGAAGTACCTTTGGATGGCGCTTGCCAAGTCAACAGGATCTTCGGGCCGGCACACGAAACCCGTCTTGCCTTCCACTATCTCATCTTTCAGAGAGCCCACGTCGGCCACGATAACGGGCAGGCCGAAGCTGTATCCCAGGAACAGGACTCCACTCTGGTAGATATGCTTGTAAGGCAACACGAGAACGTCCGCCGCTTTGAAGTAAACCTCGACCTCGTCATCGGGGACGAAGCTTGATCTTAACAGTATTCGGCCATTCAGAATGTCCTCTCGCATCGCTTCTCGGATCATGCTCCAGTATTTCTCGCAGTTATCCGGCCTGCCGGCTAGGATCAGCCGATAATCTCCACCCCGGACCATGGTGCGTTGAAATGCTGCGATGAGGTATTCAAGGCCCTTATAGGGTGTGATGTTGCCGAAAAAGAGAATCGTCCTTTGGCCGTCTCGAATTCCCAGCCGCTGCTTTGCGTCGGCTGCCGTGAGCCGGGTGTTCGGGACAGCATTGTTAATGCCGAATGGGACGACGGTGATCCGGGCCCTCTGCTGGCCGAATTCCTCGATGAGCTCAAGCTTCATTTTCTCCGTATGCACGAAGATATGGTCGGAGAGCCGATATTGGATTCGCAGCGTAAGACGATTGAGGCGTGTATCCCTTGAGTCCCGTCGACCAGCATTCACATTGTGCAAGGTAAGAACGATCCTCTTCCCCAAGGCCTTGTAGTAAAGCATCAGCAGCGTTCGATCGAAGAACTCGAATTTGTTATTCCACAGGATGTGAAGGATTTTCGGCTTGGCTGTTGAGACATAGCGAATCAATTTGGCATAGTAGATCGATATCCTGAACACCTTCCTTACAAATCTGGCGTCTGGCCGCTGGCTGCCGCGTAGATTAAGAAAGCTCACTCCTGGCTTGCCGTGGAATTGTGGGAAGTCGAGGTCATCACTACCAACCAGGTCCAGTGCCGCGTCTTTGGACATAAGTGACATTGCCAAGCCGAATACATAGGGTCTGTCGGCACCGCCAGTAAGCAGGGCCACTGGGATGCCAGTTTCGATTGGCGACTCACGATTGACCATTGGCTAAGCAGGTCCCACAACGGAGGCAAAGGAGGCACGGCGCGGTGCAGCCGCAGCCGAAGCAAGTGTTTCAGCACCAAAGGCCAAGGCACTAAGGAGAAGCAAAGCCAACAAGGTGGTCGATGACGTCCGCCTAATTGCCCTCTCACAGTTGCTGTACATATGCCTTGTTGTTGATGCCCCGAGGCTCGCTTATCTTGGTGCCTTAGTGTTGAATCATCCCTGACTCGGGGCGGCTTGGCCGGCCTCCAGTTTGAACAGGGCTCTGTCCCAATGCCTGATCAAGGAAGACTTCATTTCCGGAAGCGTCCCCTGAGCCCATTTTGCGGCTTTCCATCCGAATATCGGCTTCATCCAGGCATACTTCCAGCGCAAGCTGGGCGCCTCCACGCGACCGTTGACTTGCGCGGCCAGAGCCTGCAACTTCGCCAAAATATCCGGTCGTTCCGGATAGAAATCGGGACACCAACTCTGCAAGTACGCCAAACAAGCCTCTCGGACGCGCTCGCTTTCTTCCAGTGAGCGCAGGTATTTAACATGTAGTTTTATCGAGAGAAGGAGCGAGTCTTTCTTCAGATCTGAGTTGCCGATGTAACTGATACGGTTACGTCCACTCAGCCTGTAAAAAATTCCGGTCCCGGGTACGAAACGGGTGCCCTCGGAGGCTAAGAGCACGCGACAAAAGTATTCGCCGTCCTGATCATAGTGAAGACGTGTGTCCCAGGGCCCGGCTGCCTCGGCCAATTCGCGGCTTACGAGCCAAGTGGCGTTTTGCATGTGGAGGTGTTCGCCCATTTTCCGAAGGAGCCATTCGACGGGAGAAAGATCCTGACACAGCGAGTTGTGAATGAAGCGCGCTCGTCGGGTCCGATAGTAGAAGTAAGCCCACGGCGAAGACAGAATGATTCGCCGGCTGTCACCTTCCCGCAATGCCGCAAGCTGCCGCTCAATCTTGTCCGGCGCCAGAAGATCATCCGCATCCAGTTCCTGGATGAAGTCGCCTTGGCTGAGCCGGAAGGCATGGTTTACGGCTGCCGAAAGACCCCGGTTCTCGGTGGACACCACCGTGACTCCTTTTGAGGCAAAGCCCCGCGCCAGCTCGGCCGTGCGGTCCCCCGATCCGTCGTCTACCACGATGATCTCCTTGCGTGGCCAGGTTTGGGCGACTGCGGACTGCAGCGTATCGGTGATACAACTTTCGGCGTTATATGCAGGGATGAGAATTGAGACCAGTGGTTTCATGGCAAGATGTGCCTTCCACATGCGTTCAGTTGTGAGGGTAACCGGCTACCGTGCCGGGGGATATTATCCGATGGCTGAGGCGACAACCAAGACTGTCAGGTGCGCCAATCATTGGGTCACAGTCAAAGTTCCTGTCAACGTCGCCTTATTTGTGACAGGACGGCGTGTGCGGTCATTCTCCGACCATGTAACTTCAAGATTGGCACTAAAGTAACAAACTATAATGGTTACCTTAGTACTAATTTTCGCGAATCAGAAAGTGACTAATGTCCTGTCCGTTTGATAGCCTCATAGTTGCGACGGCACGCGGCGTTCGGTCCCAAATACTGGCCATCGCCGCTGTCAGTATTTGTTTCCGAGAAGGATAAGGGTCAATGGCGGAGCTAAAGTGCAAGTTTTTTTTGGGGTTTCTTTTGTGTGCTCTTTTCAATACCCGTGCGCAGGCTAACACGATCACCGCATCGTCCTGCTCATCCTCGGACGTGCAAACGGCCATCAATTCCGCTTCCGAACGGCGGTACCGTCGTCATTCCGTCGGGGAGTTGCACTTGGTCATCGCAGGTCACGGCTACTCATAGCATTACAATGCGCGGGCAGACTTCCTGTACGGGTAGCGGTGACTCGAACGGCAGTACATCCGGCGTAATCACCTGTACCGACGGCACAAATATCACGGTAAGCACGCAAGGGGCACTCCAGGTTACGCCATCTTCGGGCAAGTTTATTGACGTGAGTGGCATCACATTTATCAGCAATGTGTCTGTTCATGAGCAAGTAGACTTAGTCGGGAATCACGGGCAGGTTAGTTTCCGCTTTCACCACAACCACGTGAAGATGTCAGTATCCGGAGCACAAACTGTTTTCGCCTACAATGGATACGGCCTCATTGACAACAACTTCTTTGAGGACACCGTATCGTCGGGCTTAGGGGCCGTGCCGCTCGATTTCGGAGGCGATTATTCCACATACGGTTACCAAAACTGGAACGATCCTACGCAATTCGGTTCTAACCAAGCAATTTATGTCGAGGACAACTATTACACGACTACGCACATCAACACAGAGGGATTTTTCGATGCCTACTATGGAGCCAAAGTCGTCATTCGTTACAATACCATCATCGGTAATGAGGTAGGGGGGTGGCACGGGTCGGACAGTGGTTTCCCACAGCGGTCGGTTTTGCTCGGCGAAATATACGGAAATTCCATTACGAACGCCTCGGGGACTTTCGGAATCATGAACAGCCGAGGGGGTTCCCTTTTATTCTGGAATAACACGGTTCTCGGGGCAAATACGGGTGGCATCGATCTTCAATATTACCGCTATGGGGAACAGAATCCCTATTCGTCCCCTTGGGGAACAGCGGGACCTGGTCTTAACTGGGTCATCCCGAATGTGAATAATCCGAGCAACTGGACTCCGATGAGTCTGAATGCCTCTAATTTCGTAGCGTCCCATTCCTATCCGGCCTTGGCTGTGGTCGGACCTCTCAGCAACAACGGAGGGAGTTTCAATTTCCAGCTTACAAACGGACCATGCACGAGCGGCAATTATCCCTCATCGTGGAACCAAACTTGGGGAGGCACCACGACCGATAGCAACAACTGTATCTGGCAGAATGTCGGTGGAACCACAACCGCCTCCAGCCTGACTGTACCAGGATGGTGTGCCGCCAATCCCGATACGATGTGCTCCGCGGACTCGACATGCAGTGCCTTGAGCGGCGGCGATAGATGCTCGCGTTATCTGGACACCAACGGCGGTGTCTATCCCTTTCGTGACCAGCCCGGCCGCGTGCACAACCAGGCTCTGGCACCAAACTATGAGTGGGAAAACTCTGGCGCTGCTCTGCCAAATACCCTGTTTGGAACTGATCCGGCCACCTCCACCGTCGTTGTTGCTAACCGGGATTACTACAACCACGCTGCCAATTTCGACGGCACGAGCGGCACGGGGATGGGGTCGCTTTCTAGGCGCCCATCGACATGCACCCCGAACGTAGCTTACTGGGCTACGGATACCAACATCCTCTATCAGTGCTCATCTACCAACACTTGGACGGCATATTACACGCCCTACACCTACCCGCATCCGCTCCAGGGAACACCTGCACCTCCGACGAACCTTCAGGCAGTTCCGCAATGAAGGTCGCATTGCAATCTCGGTGATAAGGCATTCGCGGTCCTTTAGTCCTTGCAGCGCGCCGTAGGTGCGGGCCGCTGCTAACTGCTCTGCAGGCCCGGGAGTCTTCTTCGATACCAGAAGCCACGAATTCTGCGGTATGTGGCAGCTAAGGGTTCAGGGATCCAATCAGTCATGCCGTGATGGAGGCCTAGACGGAGGGCCATTTGTCCCGCAACTGTCAGGGGAATGTAGTATCTGGGCAGATCAACTCGTTCGAATCCGTTGTGTCTCTTGAAGTCAGCCAAGCTGTCGGCCTGCTTTTTCCCGTAAGAGAAGTTGGCGTACCAGAGGTACGGGATTCCCCGGAGGGCGCATGAGCGGACGGCTTGGGCGATCAGGGCATTAGTCGGTGCTTTGTCGCGGTGCCGAATCATGGAAAGAATCTGCATCAATCCTGCCTGACTCCGATCTTTGTCGGATACAAGCTTTACAAAACCGATCAGGTTGTCTTGGAAGAAGGCACCGATGAAGATGCTCCCTTCCATGAAGGTCGCATTCATTTTGCGCACGGCCTCAAGGTTCTTGCCGTAGTGCCAAAACGGTTTGCCTTGCCGGACTGGGGCCTCGTTGTAGATGGCTTGAATTCCTCGAGTAAGAGTATCGTCGAAAGCGACTTCCCGCACGACCACGCGATTCTTCTCGGCTTTCCGAATCATGTTCCGGACCTTGCTATCGATCTGACGCGTCATCCAGTGCTCAAAGGTCGAAACCGGAAGCGCAGCCATGTTGTCCCATTCCATTGAGTAGCCATATTTTGGCGACACGTCAGAGAGTTTCTGGATAAACGTAAAAAGGTCAATCCGGGTTCGAGACTTTCGGAGGGCTTCCAGCGCTGCTTCGGGGTCCTCCAGAAATTGGTACCCCTCACCGTCGATGTGAGCGGTTCGTATCAGCCTTCCGTCAATCCAGACTTCCTTACCGCAAACTTCCACGATCTACTCACTTTCCTGCTGGCGCCCCGGTTGATTGGGCTTATGGTCACTACCGCGCAGGTGTCGTTTCCAGGGGAGCTTCGAGGAGTTGTTCCGTGGCATCAGTGGGGGTGGTAACGGAGAAGTCGTGCACTCGATTTTCGCCGGGTCCGGAGACCGTAATGGCCCCCACCAAGAATGTAACCCACATGAGATGCCACTTGAACGCTGCCTCGGTAACGTTGTAGAAGAGCGCAACCGTCCAAAAGGCCAAGGTCAGAGAGGCGAGGCTGGAAAAGGGCTTGAGCCTTCTGCAAATCGTCCGGTAGCTGGCGATCAGGAACCCACCAAGCAGGAAGAGGCCGATAAGACCGAGATTAAGGTAGACCTCCAGGTAACCGTTGTGGGCCTCGTTCAAGGCCCCAAACTCGGACTGCCAAATTCTAAGGAGCCGGGGACCCAGCCAGAAGCTCTCATAACCGGTGCCCAGAAGCGGATTGGTCTGCATGCTGAGCACGAGATCCCATATTTTGGTCCGGTCGGTGAGCGTTGGGTCCCTTCCGACGGCCGCGGCAATCTCGGCGTTGATGTCGATTCCAAAACCGAATGCGAGCAACAGGTATAGACAGATTCCGACGGGAATCAACACTGTGAGGATGGTTGGACGTCGCTGCACCGTTTTGCTGTGGGCCGCTGCAACTACCGTGCAGCCGAGCACCAGGCAAACCAGGGAGGTCGCGCTGTTGGCTATGTGCAGCAGCCACAGCGTCATGGCCATGAGCGCGGCATTCACCAGGATGATCTGTTTCGTCCGCCGGTCGCGGCGATCTGCCCAGCGCGTTACCGTATCCCAGAAAAAGAAGATTCCGCTGATCAGGCACGCAACGCCGAGCATGTTCTTGCTCGTCGTAGCTCCCACATACATGGCAAAGCCCTGCCATCGATCGTATTGTCTGCCGATCTCGGGATAGTACTTGACCAGCAAAATGGAAAGCGGAATAAGCAGAAAGCCAAGGCGTCGAAGCACGGTGCGGACAGCCTCCGACGGACGAGGATCGGACAGAATGACCAGGATCACCAGGTAGTTGCCGAGGTCGCGAAACCAACGTTTGACGGCGATGGAGGGAAAGTCGGACCACATCACGCTCAAGAAAGCGAAGGAGAGGAATGCCATCAAGGCCAGATTTTGCGTGAAAAACTCGCCCCATTTAAACGACCGCGATACCAGGACAACAATCGCCAGCAGGATCAGGACTATGAAGACAGTGCGATCCAGGGAATTGCCTTCCTCAAGTGCCTGGGCCACCCGTACTACTTGTCCGCCGAGCCACTGTGAAGGCAGCCGCGATCCGACGATGAACATCCAGATCACAGGTATCCACAAGGCTGCTGAAGTGCTCCGGTCCCGGGCGGGGTCGAAGCACAGAAGCGCGAGGAGGAGCACGGCCCATAGCAGAAGCGCTAACGAAGGAGGCATTCCACTTTTGTTTCGGGCATCGCAACCGGACGCAAGTTTCGGCAGACGGTTAGTCCAGCGGAGTGTCCCAATTCATAATCGAAATCTTTCAGGGCAGCAAAAAACACTTCCTCGCAGTCCTTTCCGTGGAGCTCGATGCAAATATTCCGGACTCTGTGCAGCCAGGAACTCGCAGACTCCCCGAACACCGATAGTTCAGCACGTTCGATGTCAACTTTTAAGAGATCCACCGTAGCGAACCCGCTCATGTCGATGAGGCTTCCGACATCCCATGCTCGAACGGCCACGGAAGTTTCCTCTTCCTCGATCAATTCGTCCGACCTGGATGGCCCACTCACGACCGTCACCAAAAGTCCCCTTCAACACTCGAAGCGTTGCCGGCTTCGACCACGCAGCGCCATGCAGAAGGAGCACTCTGTCTCCATAGGGTGAGAGATTAGCCTTGCAGATCGCCAGGTTCCGCTCGTCTGGTTCGACCGCCACGACGCGAGCCTTCGGGAACACGTTTAGGAAGTATGCCGAACTGAACCCGACGTTCGCTCCCAGATCCAGCACGAGCGACGGCTCCTTCAGATCCCGCAGGCATGAGTACTCTTGGCGAATGAATATCTGCCCGAAGACCGACATATCACTGCTTCCATGGAGCCTTAGCTGAAGAGAATGGGAAACCAGGCGCGGACGAACGCGCCATATCGGTGGTTCGGGAAGGCCTAGCTTGACCGCAAACCGCAGAACTTCCCATCGGACTACTGCGGACAGGCCTGCTGATGCTTTCAAACCAGCCGCTAGTTGGATGTGATCACGAATTTTGGTCAGAAATTGCATCGTCGGATCACTATGCGCTGCCGGGAAGTCGAAACAGCCACAAGTTACGCGCCGGCTGAACTTTCATTCGTGCTCATTCCCACCGCAACCGGCATCGCTCGGAAGTCCAAAGGATCCTGCAGAGGGACATGAACCTGATTAAAGATGGCGTCCATGATTCGGGCAGTGCGCAGGATGTCTCGGTAGGGAATTGGCACGGGAACATCATGGCGGATCGAACGATAGAAGGATTCGACGAGATACTTCATGCCCGAATCCACATGGAAATCCCTGGTCAGGAATAACCGCATGTTCCCGAACAGGTTTCCGAGATGCTGCTTGGCAAACAGTAGTGGAGGAATAAAGTTGTCGGCGTAGCTCTTGAATTTCGTGCCGCGAAGCCTGAGCAAGATTTCGTGATTCTGGTCAAGAATAAGACCATTCTTTGAACCATAAATGCGAAACTCGTGTAGCAACGGCTTCATCTGGGAGGAGAAAGTGAAATAGGCTGTGGTTCGCCCCTCCTCCGAGATCACGACCCGAAGCTCATCGACGATTTCGGTTTCGCCTATCCCCTTGAGAAGCGGGCTCACGAAGCCGTGTGCGATCACTTGAGGATCGTCGCTCGTCAGGAACTCCGCAATTCTGGCGATTCCGTGGCTGATAATGTTGTGTAGCAATTTCCCGGGCAGTCTGCGGACCCAGTGTTGCTTGTCGCCCAGTAATGCGCGTGCGTAACTGGGGTCCCCGAGGTCATAGCCGTAGTAGCTCTCCATGTGCACAGGGCGGCCCAGGTAGCCGCTCTCCACCAGTGCTCTCATGCGCCGTGACACGTGGCTGAATTGGTGGTTGTGGCCCACGGTCAGCTTGAGCCCCTTTTGTGCGGCCATGCTTAGCAGGTGCCCGGCTTCCTCTGCATCGAGGGTGAAGGGTTTTTCAGCATAGACGTGGCAGCCATGCTCGAGGCAGAAGCGGGCAATCTCGTAATGACTCTCCGGCGGCGTGGTGATGTGGACGACGTCGGGCCGGCCCTCGCTCAGAAGTTCAGCCAGATCGGTGAAGTAGCGTTTGACGGGGAAGCGTTCGCAGAGCTGGCGGGCCATGAGCGGCTCGCAGTCACAAACACCGACGAGCTCGCATTCCGCTATCCTCTGGATCAGGGCTGCGTGGGCGTCTGCGATTTTGCCGCATCCTACAATGGCAACCTTAAGCATAACGTTTGCCCTCGCCGTAACCTTCGAAATACCGTCGCAATCCTTCCGCGGTGGGCACAGCCGGTCTCCAGCCCAGCCTGGCCTTCAACTTGTGGTTGCTATAACGCGTCTTCTTCCATTCGCTGTACCAACGTCTGCGATTGAAGGCTGGGGACAATTGCCCCTTCGACCACTGCGAATACTTTTCCCACAGGTAGCAAAGGCCGAGGCTCGCCAAATGGGGCACATAGAGTGATTTGAATTGTCTTACATTTTTCTTGTACAGGCGCAAGAACTGGCGGCTGGAAGGAAGGTCATCGTCGACCACGTTGAAGATGTCGCCGTCGACTCCTTTCACCAGGCCAGCCAGGACGATTGCCTCGGCGCAGTTTTCGACGTGCGTGAAGGGTATGGTGTTCGAACCACCCAGATGCAGGAAGAGACCGAAGGTTCCGAGGCCGACCCGGCCCGTGATTTGACGTTTGCCTACGCCATAAACACTACCTGGTCTAACCACCACGTAGGGGATGCCCGAGTTCTTCCCGTAGTCGGCGACGATTTGCTCCTGCTTGACCTTGGCAAAACAATAGGCGTCGCTGTGAAGCTCAGGATGCTGCTCGATGGGGCAGGATTCGTCCAAGCACCGCGACTTCTGGCGGTTGGTGTACACAACGAACGAGCTAACCAGGACAAACCTTCGCAGAGCTCCATGCCGCAGGCTGGCTTCCAGCAGGTTGCGTGTGGTGACAACCGAGTTCATGAATGCATCAGGAAAGGACTTCTCGCCAGTCCCGGCGGCCAGGTGATAGATGACCGTCGCACCTTTACAGGCCGCCTCACAATCCGTGCGGGAGAGGAGGTTGCCCTTGAACACCTCGATTCGAGCGCCCGGCGGCTGGCGCTGGAGGATGGCATCGATCCCCGATACTTCACTGGAGGGCCTTGTAAAACAGACCAGGTTTCGAAATCCGCGACCCACCAAAGTCTCGACGACTCGAGATCCTATGAACCCCGACGCCCCGGTTACCAGTATCCGATCGTCTGGCCCGATGATGAAGGAGTCGTTGGTCTCCGGCTTCGATGCGTGGCTGCGTGGAGCTCCGCCATCGTAGCGTGTGACGCTAACCCCCCGGGTATTCATATGCTGACTCCACAGGGGATCAGGGCGTCAACACTTTCATCAAAAGCTGTGTCGAAGTAGTCGTCTGCAGCGTAAGAGCCCATCTTTCTCGCCTTATGAATTCGCAATCGCAAGCCGGGCAGATTATCTCTAGAGTCCGGCGGAACGTTGGCGCGAACTGCACCCGGTTCAACACAATCGCTTTCGAACACTACCGACCGGCGCTTTCGAAACCACGAGACCGTTTGCCCGGCGGTTGCAAACCACGCGCCGCGACTCTTCAAATCCTCGACCAGGTCGCGATAATATTCGCCCCACAATCTCTCCGGAGCGACGCTGCGATCATGCCAGTTGATCGTGAGGCAACCACCAAACTTGACCGCATTGTCTGCCATTTGACCAATGAGCATCCGCGCCTCGCGCGGGGCCAGCGCGAGATAAGCGGGATAGAACAGGGCTGTGTCCATGACATGCAGCGGTAATTCGAGCAGGCGACTCGCCTCGATCGGCATGTACGCCTGGGTTGTGCCCGCGCGGTATCCCACCGTTTCGTTGTATCCGATGGTTGAGTCGTAGGCCGCTCCGGCCTTCTCCAAAGCCACGGGCGATTGTTGGTCATAGTAGAGCCAGTGCATCCGAACACCGATTTCAGCGACTCCCGTCAGGCGTTGAATCTCTTCCAGTTCCTCGCGTCCTTTGGAGCTGTCGACCCAGGCGTCAATCCCGTGCAGCCCAACTTCGCAGCCCGCAGCCAGCAACCCTCGAAGCGCGTCTGCGATATCCCGAGCGCCATACCCAGCGGCGCGAAACGTGGGTGCCGGGTCATGAGAGTTCCTTCCCGGGCGATCTCTTAAAGGGAATCACAAAAAATGTTGAGGGAAGGCCCTTTTTCCAGTTTCAGGTAATGATGATCGAAGTCTCGCCAGAAGTCCTTGGCGAGCCCCAGGTGAACCAATGGCAGCTTTACGACCGCCATCCAATTTTTGACCAGATCCCCGACAGGCATCCGTCCGCGGATGACATCGAGCAGGGAGCCGAAGACTGCGCGGTACAAGAACCCGAACATTGTGTGGTCCCATTTGTGCTTACGGATCAAAGGATGGTCAACATCGTGGGTCAGGCAAGCTATAAGTCGAAATCCGTCGGGAATCGGCGGAATCTCAACCAATGGAACTCCGCACCCTGTGATCAAGTCTCTCAGGAGCGCGATATGCAGTTCCAGAGCCGGCATGTTGGCATTGGCAGACGGCTGACCGACCGATAGTAATATGCGAACCTCATCGAAAAGGTCATAGCCGATCCGAGCCAACACTCGTTCACCTGACCGGTCTAAATACGCTACGCACTCCCGGGAGTCTTCGTCCGCCAGGAGTGCGCGTTCCGTTCTCCGGAAATGTGACGCTATCGCCATAAATTGGGATTCGGTTTCCTCGATAGGAGAGGACGCACGGCCTGTGTCGGTGGACGGTTGGGCGCGGTTGATCATCGTCAAGATGGGTCTTTCTGCCGGCGTAATATAGGACAAGCTTGGCGGCTTCATCGAAGTGGCCACCCCCGGCACACAGGAGAACTTCGTACTGCCGATCGCTCCGGTAAAACTCCCAGGGCGTCTTGAGGAGTTCGAAGAACTCATGCACAACTGGGTATTGCGCCGGACTCGCAATGACGCCGATCATCGCCAGCAAGACTTTTTGAACGACCTTTAACGGTTACTCTGCGCGACCCAACCAGGCGGCATCGGGAGCGTTCAAGTGCAGGAAGAGGCGCGCGAGGGCCTTGAACATGGTGGCCTGTCCCCAATGCAGCATCGGAGTCTTCGCCTTTAGCAGCGGATACTGCCGATAATAGAAGTACCCGTTGGCATCCTGCATGTTCCGGATCGACCAGGCAGCCACCTTCTCAGCAAGTTCGCGACATTCCGGGTCGCGTTGCGAAAAAAGCGTCAAGCGTGTCGATGGACTGCGCCACGCACTGGATATCCACCGGATAGGTTCGCGTGTGGTAATACTTCGGCCGGCCGCAGTCCTCGAAAAAATGGGTCTTATAGAACTCCAGGCCCTTGTCGAGGTTTGGGCGAAATTCCCCGTCACCTGTGGCCTCGAGATAGGCATCCAGGCTGTCCAGGTTATAGCCGGTATGGAAATTGTCGATCCAATGGTACTTGGGATCTTCTGCGTACCACCACGACCCATCGGGTAGTTGCCGCGAACAGCTATACTCCATCGCCGAGCGGGCAACATTGAGGTACTCCTGATTCCCGGTGTACTTTGCGGTCTGAGCAAGCAGGCTTGCACCCAGCATGTTGGCATTATGGATGGAGCTCTGAACGTGGGCAAGATAGCTCACGCAAGTCGCCCCGTTGCAGTCTTCTCACGGGGCAGCTCCAGGATCCAGTTGCACGCGCTCTCCGCAATATCCAGAAACCACTCATCCTTGGTAATCTTGAAAGCTTCAATGTAAGCCTGGCCGATGAGACTCGTCCACACGATGATGGGATCGTCTTTGGTGTACGAGCCGCCGCGGGAGACAAAATCGAAATGATTACTCCAACTATGATGTCGAAAGCGGTGCACCTTGTGCTTGTCGAGCCACTCAAGGCAGAGCGGTGGCCTTGTCGAGAAAATGTTGCTGGCGGTGGCTCGGTACAGCGTCAAGTAACCCCACGCCATGTAGCCCCGGCCTTTGGTGGAGTCCTTGGGCCGAACCCCCAAAAATGGGCGAAGATTGAACGGGCATTGCCGGATAGTTTGTTGCAGGATGCGCTCGGCGAGCTGGTTGCCAAAGGCTAGAGGGCGCGCCCAGGAGGACAGCCCGTCAAAGGGCTCGTAGCCGCGGTAATCGCAATCCTCGACCCAGTTCCGGAGGAGATCGAGGGCGTGCCAGATCTCCTCGACACTGGCCGGACGGGACCTCTCGTTCGCGTGTCTGCGCTCATAGTGGTCGGAGCACGAGCAGAAATCAATTCGGAACTGTCCGCCTCCAGATGCGCTGATGTGACTAGAATTCATTCCGAGGGGCTCTTTCAGTTCACGGGATGCGTCTGCTGCCGGCAGAAGCTCTTGGCCGAAAGACAATCACCGTCGGTCCCTGGTCTCGCCATATTGACGCTTCTCGATAACGTCAAATTCTGTCTCGATGACGCGTAGCATCGCTGTGGGCCTATGTCTTTTTCTTACCTTTGTGAATGGTGCATATCCTGACGACCAACACCCCGCTATCTTTCAGGTGTTTTGAGTAGCGGTCTAATGTTTCCTTAACCTTACCCAGCGGAACGAGGTACATGGATTCCCGGAACAGGATGACGTCGTACCGTTGCGGCGCCAGATAATAGAGGAAATCTCCCAGTGCAAAGCTATTCTTCTCCGTCCGGCCAGCCTGCTCTGTCCGCCTCCTTGCCATGTCCAGAGCTGACTCGGATATGTCCACGCCCAAGTAGGTCTGGTATGCGGTCAACGGCCAATTCGTTCGCGGTATTGCCCGAGCCACACCCGATGTCCAGGATGCTTCCGTTCCTGGCATACTTTTCGAGATGCGGATACACACAATCGTCGGCTGTGTTATCGTTGAAGCTCCACTGGCCGGCCGAGTACTCTCTATCCCAAACGGCCTTCTTGAGAATTGACGGACCATAGCTTGTGAGTGCCCCACGCATGAACCTTAAGCTACGCTCTAGAATATACATTCGAATCTCCTTTATCAATTTCCCGGTCTAAGGACATCCAGGGTCTCATTCGATAAACCCCGCCCTCCTCATGTTTGAATGCAGACCGAGACATCTGGCAGTATTGCCGCAACTACATCTCACCGCTGGATTTGCCGGAAAGGGTGCTCGACACAATCGCCGCGCCGCCCGGCTTCACGCGCGCCATGCGGCCCAGAAATCGGCTCAGCCGCTGTATTTGCTCGCAACGGGTGAACGCCACCAAGTCATTGGAGACCGGTCTTTTCACCCGCCGCACCATCGACCAGGCGTAGCCAGACCCCAGCGCCAGCCCCCCGACAACGAAAGGCCGATGCTTCATCTGATAGAACATGCGGAACAGCTGCCAGACTGGGTGGTTTCCCACGGAGTAGTCCTTGGCCCCTGCCCGGAACTTGGCTGCCACGCCGCTGTGCTCGGCTGTGCCCATCACCCGGTGGTGCACGCAGACCTTCTCGGTAAAGGTCTTGGTCTTCCATCCCCTCATCCTCGCCGAAACGACGGCGATATGATCGACGCATCCACCTTTTACCGGCACATACCCGCCGATGTCGTCCAAACACGCCCGCCTAAACAACTGGCAGCCACCCCATACATTCTCGATGTTGCTGAAGCGGTAATCGTATTGGAAGCTCTCCTCCCGAAAGGGTGCTCCCCCTACCCCCAGTCGTGCATCTTCTGCGAATTTTGCAATCAGAAATTCGAAGTGGTCAGCGTCAAATGACACGTCGGCATCCAAGTTACCGATGACGCTGAACTCCAGGTCCCTTACAGCGGCGCAGCCAGCGTTGAAAGCGTGCGCCTTTCCGGCGAAGTTCCTTTCCTGGCGCTCCGGCATCCGCACAAGTTCGATCCATGGGTGCTCAACTGCATACTTCTTCACGATGGCGTCCGTACCATCGGTTGAACCGTCGCTGACGATGATCCATTTGACCGGCCTGACAGTTTGTGCAACGAGCGATTTGATGGTTAATTCGATGAACTGGGCCTCGTTGCGAGCCGGAGTGACGAGGACATAGGGCGGGAGGGACCGACGTTGGCCCTTATCATCCTCGCTTGCTCTTGTAGTGGTCACGCTGGCATCGTTGCCAAGAGCCTGATACGGAGGATCGTAGTACCTAGCCATTATCATTCCATTCCATGGTCAATGTTTTGCTTTTGCGTATGGTTTGTCCGGACTTTACGCTGAGTGGTGCGCCTGACCCGCGGACTCGACTGGGGTCACTACTTCGCACAGGAGCCCAGCGACCAGGTCCGTGAGGCGACTTCTCTCTATGCGCCAGCTATGTTCTCGATAAACCTCTTGTCCTCGTCTTACTATCTCGATTACCTCGGTAGGATGAGAGAACACATATTCGGTTTGCCGCGCAAGATCCTCTGCGTTTCCAAGCTCGAAGAACACTAGTGAGCGGTCGTCAAAGTAGTCGCAAATGCCCGTTGCCCGCGGAGCAATCACCGGTTTGCCCAAGGCCAGATACTCAAAAATCCGAGTTGGCGTATTAATCTCCGCAAAGGCACTGCGGTGGTTGGGAATGATTCCCACATCACAGTCTTCGATTTCTCGCACCAGATCTTCCAGGCTCCTCGGCCCCAGATAGTGCACGCAATCCTCTAGGCCCTTGTTGCGAGCCTCGCCCATCACTCTCTCCAGAAAAGGGGTCTTGCGGCCGTAAATCCTGAGCTCCGCGGAAGGAACAGCCGTTCGCACTCGCCTGAGCGCATCGACCGCGAGGTCCAAACCGTTTCGTTCGACCAACGACCCGTGATACATCATTACGAAACGTTTGGTCGAGGCCTGGTTTGGGGAAGGGTATGAGCGGGTCGCACGAAATGGAAAGATTTCTTCATCGGGAGAATTCATCACGACGCCGATTTTTGCCGGCGGACAGCTGCGAGAGCCAAAGATTCGCTTACATGCGACATTAACGGTGATCACAAGATTGGCGCGGGCGATGCTCCACTTCTCAAGCCAGCTGAGAAGCCGAACGCTGACACTGGTCTCGTCGAGGTCGAATATCGTCATCATCAGTTCCGGCATGGGATCGTGTTGATCGAGGATCACCTTTCGCTCCTAATGCCTTTGGCACCAACGAACTCACGACCAGAATGTCGGGCATGTTGTGTATGTAGACCAGGTCATACCGCCGTCGTAGCGAACGCCCGGCCAGGATCAACGAGGAGAGGAGAATGAAGGCGGAGTAGTTGTATGCATAGGAGAGCATGCCGCCCCGGCGATGCGAGATTGGGAGACGAACCACGTTGAGTCCGTCCAGCACCTCACGTTTCGGTTCCTTCTCATCTCGCAGACATACCAGATCCACTGTCATACCTTCTTTGAGAAGGGTTTCGGCGGCCCGGCGCGGGCGTGGATCGGCAGGGTAAGAGGAGAAGGTAATCATCGCCGCCCGCTTGCCCTTAAGACGAAAACCGTCCGAAGAAACCGGGGGATTGGAACAGGAAAGGGTGTTCCATACAGTCAAGCTTCATCGAGCACATGTATGTCTGAGAGTCGGGGTGCGTCGAGCGCCCAAAGCGGAGATCTAAGAAATCCTGCGAGCAACCAGGGGTAGCTCACGTAGCCTGGAGTCACCAACGGCCACCGCCTCTTCTCCAGTCTGTGCTTCCCGCTCAATCTTCATTTTGTTGGACGCCTGAATCGCCGAAAGAATCACCGAATGGTCATGCTTTTGCAGAATCTCAATGTTTTGCATGACGCAATGGCCGCCAATAACACCAGGAACATATTTGACCGGAGGGAAGAACTTTATTTCTTCATAAAACGAGACAACTTCGTTATAGTCCTCACCCGATTGATCACAATATCTTTCAACTTCCTGTGCCCAGGCGATCATCAGACCGAAGTAAGTCGTTTCGGTGAGTTTTGCTAGCTCGGTAGCCTCGGGCGATGACAAGACCTTCGCTTTCAAGCCCAACGACTCGAAGTGAGTGGCGGCCTGCTCGCCGCCGCGGCATTGATCGCGCCCACGAATTTGGTGTAGATTGCTAACTCGTCGAGCATGCGAGCGTGCTTGCCACGGACGGGGCTGTTCACCACCGCAAGCACCGGTTCGCTCAGCTATGGCTCGTGTAGTTCCGATTGCCACAGTGCTGTTGACGATGGTCAGAGTTGGCCGGAAATGTTCGATATAGCGAACCGTCTCGCCGACGAAATCCCTGATCTGGAACGGGTAGCAGACATGTAGGATATCAACTTGCTCGATTCGCTCGACTGGCGAGATGTCTACTCCAATCGCATCATGGTGCCGGGAAACGAGCTCGAGCAGGGGCTTTCCCACTTCTCCAAGTCCAACGACAACAACCTTATCCTTCTTTCTCACGGCTTTGCGCCTCCTTCAAGGAAAGTGGAAGTTTCGCGCTTTGCGCACTGTGATTTCTCAGGGTCACAGCGGAGCGTTAACGGTACTGAGGGTATCTAGCAGACCACTCTTGCAACGGATGCCCGACTGACAGCCTTTCTTGCTACCCCATGTATTTGTAGAGCACTCTTCCAGCCACAGCCAGCACACTACTGGGCGCGTGGGACCAAACATACTTGCCAATGCTGGCTTGCCTGCCTCCTAAAATATGGGAGGGATCTCGCACTGGATAGCGAAGGTAAGTCAATGGTGTCCGAGCGGCACCCCAGCGATCCTTGAACACTAGGAGTCCTGGATTGTCACGATCACTGCGGCCCAGGTCAAACTCGGACAACTGGCTCATCTTGGCTTCCCGGATGGCGTTCCAAAGCAGGAGTTGCGTGCCCCCCATATTGCTGAATCTGCGATCGGAACAACCATACTTGTAAACAAGTACCTGCTTGTGGCGGAGGGTAAATATACTGGCAATTGGACGGCCATCCTTCGAAGCAACTCGAATCTTGGCTTTGTCGCCAACGCACGCGATGAGGTTTCGAAACCACTCAACTGGCTGTGCCGGTAGCCCGTGCTTGCGGCGCGTCGTCAGCAGTAGTTGGTAGAACGTGTCGACCAACGAGTCGGATCTTCCCTCCTCGCATGTGAGACCTTCTCGCACCGCGCGCCGGATCTTCCTCTGCACGCAGTCTTTGTGAAAATTGCGGAAGATGTCATCAAGGCGGGGACGCAAGTCCAGCTTGTGGAGACAGAAAGCCTGGCTTTCCCCAAAAGCCGTGCAGCCTGCGCTAGTTGAGTCCGCAGGTCTGATCTCGATGTAGCTCCACTTCTTGCGACGGAGTTTCTCCCGCAAACAAAGTAGTAAGGAGGTCAGTTGCTCCGAGTGCTCGACCAGCGGCGTGCTGTGGTCGGAGAATGGCAGCGACACCAAGCGGTTGCCGAAAAGCCAGCTGGAGACCTGGCAAAAAGGAACAGCATTGGTTAATGGATGCCCCGGAGGTGAGAGTGTAAAGGCGACCGGTTGGTAGCCGTAAGTCCGCCGCAATGCTTCAAGCCAGCCTCGCGTGTGAAAGATGGAAGCGTCTGGATGATTCTGAAGAAATCCGTCCCACCGTTCATCCCGAGTGGGATCAATCTCATAGACTGTCATCTTGAAGGGCTGCCAACGCTCTATGGCTTGATGGACCTTCGGAGAACTGCCAGACTGTTAGGCGACAGTTTCTTGGGGTACGTTGAGAGACGGCATCTTTTGGCCGGCTGCTAAGCCCTCCCTCATCGCTTGGGCAATATTTTCCTGTTCGGAACGGGTGAGCTGCGGATACATGGGCAACGAGAGAATTGTGGGGGCGATTTTCTCAGTTATCGGGAAGTCTCCCCTGTCGTAGCCGAGGTTGCCGTAGGCCTTCTGCAGGTGAAGCGGGATTGGGTAGTGAATACCGGTGCCGATGCCCGCTGCCTTCAGGTGATCCTGAAGTTCCTGCCGAGCTTGTACTCTAACCACATAAAGATGATATACGGCCCGCGCCCAGGACGGCTCCACTGGAAGGATCAGGCCATCCAACGAGGAAAGCAGCTCTCGGTAAGTCTCGGCTTTGTCTCGACGTTGACTGTTCCATTCAGACAGACGATCCAGCTTCGCTCGTAGAATTCCTGCCTGAATCGCATCGAGCCTGCCATTGTAACCTTCTATATCATGGTAGTACTTCTCGGCTTGGCCGTGGTCGCGCAGCATGCGCACTCGCTGTGCCAGATCCGGATCGTTGGTCGTAACCGCACCCGCCTCACCGCAAGCGCCTAGATTCTTGCCGGGATAAAAGCTGAAGGCCGCCGCTTTTCCCATGGATCCGGCCTTTCTCCACCGTTTGTGCTTGCGGGAGAAGTACTCGGCTCCATGAGCCTGGCATGCATCTTCCACGACGATGAGATTCCAGTCTTCGGCCAACTCTTGAATTGGGTCCATGTCGGCCGTCTGTCCGTACAGATGGACAGGCACGATCGCCGTAACTACTCGACCGGTCCTGCGAGAAATCGGTCTTCCTGTAAGCTGATCCCGATCACATCTCGTCTCCAAGTGTTCCCGGAGCCGTTCCGGGTCCATGTTGTAGGTTTGTTCATCGACGTCCACAAACTCCGGTTGCGCTCCGGCCTGCGAAATAGCTTCTGTGGTAGCGATGAAAGTGTTCGCTACGGTAAGTACGCTATCCCCAGCGCTGACACCCGCGGCCATAAGCGCGAAACGCAGCGCATCGGTCCCGCTGCCCACCCCCACACAATGTTTAACATCGCAGAACTCCGCAAATGCGCTTTCAAAATCCTGTACTGCCTTCCCACCTATGAAAGCAGCCGTTTGTAGCGCGGTCCGAAAACCTCTGACTAGTTCTTCCTCCATCTCAACATGAGGCGTAACCAGATCCAGAAATGGAATATGAATGTTGTTCATCCCTTATGCCTCCCTCCTGATGGGAATGACTTCTGCTTCCTGCTGATGGGTCAGTTGATTCGACCAGGTTGGTGGGTGTTTTGGGGCACTTGCACAAATACGGCGAACGGTAACCCAGCTAAACTGCTTTTCGTGCGCCTTTGGCGGCCAGTTTTCGCGGTCCGTCGTCGGCCAGATATCTCAGGATCCTGGCCGGGGTCCCGGCGACAATCGCACTTCCAGGCACGTCTCTTGTGACCGTACTTCCCGCCCCGACAATCGCATTCTCCCCTATCGTCACCTTCGAAAGGATCGTGGCCCCGGACCCGATTGAGGCCCCCTTCTTGACTACGGTACGCTCGACCTTCCAGTCGGCTTCTGTTTGTAGCGTACCAACAGCGCTGGTTGCACGCGGATAACCGTCGTTGATGAACGTCACACCATGGCCAATGAACACGTTATCCTCAATAGTGACGCCTTCGCAGACAAAAGAGTGGCTCGAGATCTTGCAGCGCCTGCCGATCTTGGCGTTTTTCTGCACCTCAACGAACGCGCCTATCTTGGTCTCGTCTCCAATCTCACAACCGTAAAGGTTAATAAACTTGGACAGCCTGACATCGCGCCCAAGCTTTACGTCTGGAGCTACGCAGAGATATGAATCATTGAGCATTGCCTGTTACCTCATTGTTGTATGTTTCGCGGATGCATCTACAACTGTACGGGATGTCCGAGCATCTGCACTTACCGTCATTTACCTTTCCTATGATCGATTCACACCTGCACAGCAACGCCGCGCCGGCGAAGGGAGGTATCGGCTGCTTCCAACATCTTGACCACGCGTAAGCCTGCTACTCCATCATTGAACGGAGTCTGACCTTGCATGATGCACTCGACGAAGTAACTCAACTCCTGGTGCAATGCTTCGACCTGCTCCAACTTTGGGGCCCACATGTCACCAGAGCGGTAATTGACGAGCAGGTTATACAAACCTTCACGGCTCGCGATCTGCACTCCTTTGTCGTAGATCTTAACTTTCTCGTCGGCCTCAAGATCGTTCCATACCAGCATTTTCTTCGCTCCACCGATTAGAGTCGTGCGAACTTTGACCGGCGACAGCCAATTGACATTAATGTGTGCGATTACCTTGCCGGGAAAATACAGCGTGATAAAGGCTACATCCTCGAACCCATTGAGATGGGTCTGGCCTGTTGCGACGATTTCTTCCGGACTCTGCTCAATCAGGTAATCCACGATTGATAGGTCATGTGGAGCCAAGTCCCAAACTACATTGACATCATGCTGGAATAGCCCCAGGTTCACTCGAGTGGAGTCGTAGTAGTACAGCTTGCCGAGAGTCCCATCTTGTAGAAATTGTTTGATCTTCTTGACGGCGGCGGTAAAAAGGAAGGTATGATCCACCATCACCCGCAAGTTGTTTCTAGCCGCGAGGTTGATCAATTCCTCCGCCTGCACAGCATTACTGGTGAACGGCTTCTCAACAAAGGCATGCTTGCCGTTTTCGAGCGCCGCCTTGGCAAGCTCGAAATGCGTCCATACCGGAGTTATTATCGCGACCGCGTCAATATCGGTGGATGATATGACCTCAGCCGCGTCATCGGTTATTCGAATGCCGGGATATGCCTTCTGGGCCCGTGCCCTTGCGGAAGGGCTAGTGTCCGAAATAGCCAGGACCTTGACGTCTTCCAGACTGTCCAGGTTCCTAACGACGTTAGGCCCCCAGTATCCGTATCCAACTACACCAAAGTTGATCATGCTGTTACCACCTTTCGGGCGCTGTTCGTAGAACAAATTAGGTCAGTCAGGAGGCAAAAACCTGGGTTAAGAGGCGGGACTTACGATAGCTTCGGGGATAAAGAATTTTGAAAGCAGAACTAGGCGCTCTTAATACGCACCGTCGCCCGACCACACCACCCGCGGCGTACGCAGAAGAATCTTGATGTCCAGCCAAGGCGACCAATGTTTGGCATATTGGAGGTCAAGGCGAACCGCCTCATCGAACTTGAGCTGGCTTCGACCACTCACTTGCCAGAGTCCAGTGATTCCCGGTTTGACTTCCAAGACTCTTCGCCGGTGCCATGTTTGATAAGCGGCTACTTCGTAAGGAAGCGCAGGCCGGGGTCCGACGAGCGACATTTCCCCCTTGAGGACATTGAAGAGTTGCGGAAGCTCATCCAGACTGGTCCGCCGCAAAAACGCTCCCACCCGTGTGACTCTGCAGTCGTTTGTAAGCTTATAGACGCCGTCACCATCGCCATTGCCGTTTGAAGGATTGCGTTGAGCCTGGCCGGCGATCAATTGCATTACGTATTCCCTGTGAACGCCGGGATCGTTGTCGACATACATCGACCTGAATTTCAGAAACGTGAAGGGCTTACCGTGTTGCCCTACCCTCCGTTGCCTGAAAAACACGGGGCCCTCCGACGAGGCTTTGATCGCCAACGCGATGACTAAGAAAGCAGGGGCGCAAAGGACAAGGATTAGCGTGCTGCCGATGAAATCCATCACCCGCTTTAGTCCGGAGAAGAGTCTCGCAGCATCGTCTCGCTTTGACAAGTCGAGATACAGCGCCGGATTGCTCGGACGCCGTTCCACATCATCATCCCACTTGTCCGGGAAGAAGTGGAAAGAGATGCTGATCTGATTGAATTGTTCGAAAGTCAGTATGTCTTGCAGGATGCTGCCCACCCTAGACAGCATCGTGCTCAGGATCGACTTCTTGTCATCGAACATGAGCTCCGTGAACATCACGCCAACAGTAAGCTGATCCTTGTACCAGCCAGTCACATCGGTTTCCCTGGTCGATTGCAGTAGCGCCGACAGAATATTGGCGATGACTTTTCCATTCTTAGCCGAGGTGTGGTACTCTCCCGTCTCCAGCAACATAAGCAGGAACGGCTTTCGGGAGCGCTCCGTTCTCTTGCGCTCAATGGCGATCATTCGTTGGAAGGTCTCTTCGGGTAGGACCTTACGTTCCGAAACGGAAAGCGGCTTCGATGGAAGCAATCCCGGACTTGAACCATTACCGGAGCGTTGCGAATTCACGACTTCCTCCGCTTGTGCTGCATAGTCTTTCCGCTCGTAAGAACAAGTGACCTGATTCGGATTGAGGGGAATTTCTGCGGTGGCCGACTTGCACCTGAAGCGATGAAAACGAGTGGCCTGGATGGCTTTGATTATGCGGGTTGGCTGGCGGCTCGCGAAACAGGCGCCTGACCGTAATAACGATAATAGTCACCGAGACCAGCATCCGCGGAACCATTGAGCACAGCGCCAAGCAACTTCGATTGCTCGATCGCTTCCAGACCTCGCTGTAGTTGCCGTTTTGCGGTCTTTCCCGGCCGCGTCACGAGGAGGATCCCGTCTGCCAGGCGCATCCAGACGCTGGTATCCCCAAGAGGCATCAACGGGGGAGAGTCCATCACGATCCAGTCGAACCAAGCGCCCAATTGATCCATTAACATGGAGAGCTTCCGGGATTGTATAAGTTCCAGGGGAGCTCTTGACGGGCTGCCGGCAGGCAAGATCCATAAGCCCAGGCTTTCAAGCTGACGGATGTTCATGGCCGTGCAAGGCTCACCCTGCAACAACTCACTGAGACCCGGGACTTTTCCCAAGCCGAACTGCTCGGCCAACGTCGGACGCCTTAGATCTCCCTCCAACAGCAAGACCTTCTGCTGTTGTTTTCTCGCCAGGGTGCACGCCAGGTTCGCACTGATCATGCTTTTACCTTCCTCGGCCATCGAACTGGTAATCAGTAGGCGCTTTAGAGGGCGCTTTTGCTGGAGGTGTCTCAGTCGAACACCGAGAAAGCGAAATTTTTCCGCTGCCAAGCTGTCCTCATCCGTAATACACACTAGCTTGCTTTGGGGACCTACCATCACCTGGGCCGACGGGAATTGGGCCCACTGGCCAACGTCTGGTTTCGCAGTCTGGTTACCGCTGCCCGTGTGTTGATCGTATTCCCGGAGGTCACCGCCTATCGTCACCTGAACAGCTTGCCGTTCGGCAATCTCCAACAATTCTGCCGCGGCGGTCAGCTTCGCCGGATCCATTCCAGATCGCTTGGCCTCGGTCCTCTGCAACGCATCAAATATTTGGCTCATGCTTGTTGGCTTCTGCTGCTTAAGTCGGGCGTAATTCTTCATCGCCTAACGGCAGCTTATTCAGATAAGCATACAAATCCAGCAGACTCTTGGCCGCCCGCCGAATATCTATTTCGTCGAATCTCCCCTGCTTTTCCATCCGCGAAGAATGCGACGCTTTCAAGTCCAAGCGAAGATCTGCAGCGATGTCTTCGATAATCTCTGGAGTTACGCTTCGCCTCTGCTGAGCGTAAGCGGTGATGAGTGCGTTTTCGCAGATTGTGTTGATCAGCCGCGGAATTCCGCGGGAATGTCGATAAACACCCTCGATCGTGTCAGGAGGAAATAAAGCATCGCCGTTCAAGCTTAATCCTGCCACTTGCAAGCGTCGCTCGATGTAACCTTTCGTCCCGTCTCAGATCCAGAGGGGCCAGTTGACAGCGATGAGCGATCCGCTGCTTCAGTTGCCGCAGGTCAGCAGAATCCAGCTTGCCATCAAGCTCCGGTTGCCCGACCAACAGCACCTGCAAAAGTTTATCTTGAGTAGTCTCCAGGTTCGTCAAGAGCCGGATCTCTTCGAGAATGTCGACTGAGAGTTGGTGCGCCTCGTCCACTACCAGGACGGTTGTGAGTCGTCTGGAACCACGGTCGATCACATAATTGCTGAGATCGGAAAGCACCTCACTCTTGTTTTTGTTGGAGGCTGGAAGACCAAAGTCGCTCGCGATTTGCTGCAAGAACTCAAGTGGTGGCAAATGACTGTTGAAAGTGTATGCGCAGGCGATGTCATCGCTTCGGCTTAGCAACTGAAGAAGACATCGAAGTAATAGCGTTTTCCCGGTGCCGACTTCACCGGTCAATACGACAAATCCTCTATGTCCCCGCACTCCGTGGTACAGCGTTGCCAGAGCTTCATTGTGGCGCGGAGTAGGGAAAAGGAAACAGGGATCGGGCGTGAGCTCAAAAGGGTTTCGCTCCAGATTGTAAAATGACTTGTACATCCAGATGAAATCAGCCTCTCAGGTAGCTGATAGCTGAGCCTGCGAGAATCGTGACGACTACTACGGCCGCCGTGGCCCATCCAAGCCAGAGCCTTTTCTGCTCGCCTCTCTCGTCCGTCGGAGTCGTGATGGCTGGAATTTCGGAGATCACCGAGACCGGCAACAAACCCTTCAGCTCCTGCTCGCTGTACACTCGATCGTCCATCATCTCGCCCCCCCCGGCCACTCCCGCTCCCAGAAGCAACCCCACGATGAAACCTATGCCGCAGAACTTTAGGCGATTGGGAAAGCTGGGTTTAATGGGCAGGCTAGGGGGATCGATCATTCGAAAATGTTCTCCCTGCTGGAGCAGCTCCATACTGGTCGCCATCGCCGACTCATTTTTCTTTTTGAGGAGGTCGTCATACGTCGCCTTCGATTGATCGTAGCCACGAGTCAGGTCTGCCAACTGCTGCTCGCGGACAGGCTCTTGATTTAGACGAGCCTGGTAATCGTTGAGCTTGGACTTAAGATCTGTGATCATTTGCTCGTGGTTCTTCATTTCGATCTGATTGGCTCGCAGCTGGCCTCGTAATTGAAGCAACTGGGGTTGGTCTTTTATGTCCATACCGCCATCTGGAGGCGGGGTCGCGTTATCATCGAGTTGGTTGCCGCTGCTCTTAGGATGTGGGTCGGCGAGGAGTTGGTCCCGCATCTTTTCCATCGCGGCAATCTGCTGCTTCAGCTTACGGACTTCCGGAAACCGGTCCTTATAACGAGAAGTAAGATCTGCGAGCTGTGCCTTCAACTTGTCGAGCTCCTGGTCGATGGCTGCCAAGCCCATCGGAGCGCCCTCTGGACCTTTGCCAGACCCTCGGAGTGTCTGGTATTCGCGTAGCATGGTCTCCAAATAGACCTTCTGTTGCTTCGAAGTGTCGAGCGCCCGCTCTTCAGTCTGCAACTGCGACTGCAGACCGCTCAGTATCTGGAGATTACTTCCCAACTGAGTCGGAAGCTCTCCAATATGCTGCCCCTTAAACTCGCGAACCTTTTCCTCTTGCGCGGCCAAGTTTTGGCGGGCCGTTTCAAGCTGGTCCTCGAGAAATTTGGTGGTACCTTCCGATTGCTGCTGTCGCACCTCTAGGTTCTCGTTGATAAAGAGACTGGTAAGCTTGCTTGTGACCTGTTGGGCAACGGATGGATCTTGAGCTGAGTAATTGATTTTAAACGCGGTGACCCGCTTTTCCGCATTCTGCACGAGTTCGATATCGATGTCCTTGCGCATTCGCTCGACGATCTCGTCAGGACTGAAGCGACGGCGGTCTGCTGTATATAGATGCAACTCGTCAATAATGTGCAAGAGGCGGGTACGACTAAGAATTTGCTGGGTGATGTTCTGCAAGTGTTCCTGCACGTCTTGATTCACGTTCGGCTTGACGTAGTCCGTGGCATGCTGGGCTGTTCCACCAGAATCAAGGTGCTTGACTTATAGCGTTCGGGCAGAACCCAACTGGCCCCCCAGACTACCAGCCACCCCAGTAACATCGGGATCAAGAAATACAAGTGGCGGCGCCAAATTATCCCCACGTAGCGGCTAAGATCGAAAGGCGCAGGGCTCTCCTGTCGGACGGTTGGCTGCATGGCTATCTTTTCAAAGGTCTCGTGAACTGATACGAAATGGAAAGGAACTCGCGATTGGTATCGGGAACCGCGGATACAGCCGTCACCCCTCCGTAGCTCTGCTGCACGCGCGTATAGCCTAGCTGCAAACTCAGATGTTCACCCAGCGGGTGCGAGAATGCGAGGCTGCCTGAAAGCGTGTGCCCTCCGGGGCTCGCCACCAACAAGAGAGGACTCAAGTTATTATAGGCCGAATAACTTGCTGACAGTCCAACGTCCCAAGTGCGGCTTAATTGCCATCTTCCTGAGACATTGGCGATGTTCGAATGGTAGGCTCCAACCAGACCACCTCCGCCGGTCACGATTCGCGCGTAACTGGCTGCCAAACTGGTGCGTTGGCCCCGCCAGCTAAAGCTGGCCGTCAGCATCGGCGACCACGACCGGGATGCCGGAAGCGGCGGTTGCGTGGTATCAGAATGCTGAGGCCCACCGGACACCGACAAAGACAGTGTAGGTTTAAAAGAAACAGTAAGAAAACCGAAAATGGTCTGGCTCTGAGTCTGAGTGCTGGCGTGTGCCCCGGCCTGATACGCCGATATGTCCTGGTATTGATACGACGCTCCAACATAATACTTGGCGAGCAAACGGCGGGAGTAGAAAACTGATCCTAAAGTTGAACTTGAATTATACAGACCAGGCGCTTCTGTTGGGTTGGGATAATACAGATTTGTAAACGTTCCACTCAGCCCGAGCATGCCTTCAGCACTGAATTGATACGTGAGCTCGGCGTTAGCCGCGTTGTGCAGTTGGTCGGCGACCGGTGGTATGACCGCGACGCCCGGTGGGGGTGCTGAGCCAGAAACTGACGTGGCCAGAAGCGGATTGGGTTGATTGAACGGGTTGTTTGTCTTTTGAAAGGAATCCCGAAGACTAACTGCTATGTGCGGACTCAGGCGGTATTGGAAATCTGCAGCGACATTCTGGTTTCCCTGGTTCAGAGAGCTCGTGCGCTGGTAAAACGTAAAACCAGGGGCGTAGTTAAGATCCCAGTGCTGCCGAGTGGTTGTCGCATCGAGCGCAAGCGTGGGCCAAATCGTATAGCTTGCTTCGCTGACAGGGGTGTCGCCTCCTGAGACGTTGTTAGAGTAGGCAGTGCTGACCGTCAGGCCAGCCCGCAAATTATTTGACTGCGTCTCGGAAGCGAACGCAGTCGAGTAGACTGCTCCGCTTACCGGTGGCGGGGGAGGCGCCGTGTCGACTGGACTGGTATCGGCCTCCGTTGCGTTCGTGTCCGCTTGAGGCCATGCGGCGATGGACATAAGCAACAAGAGGCCCAAGCAAGCTCGTGTAAACATGAACACTCTAGGGAACCACAATCGTGTCATGAGGCCGTAGTTTTATGTTCTGTGCCATGTTCTTGCCTTTAATTACATCCTTGTAATTGAAGGGAATCCTGGACTCACTGCCATCAGGATTGCGCCGCAGAATGTAAATAGACCCACGTTTTGCAAAATCACGACAACCGCCGGCAAGGGCAATGGCGTCCAAAATGGTCGCCGAGTTCGTAATTGGATATGATCCTGGCTTGGCTACTTGTCCCAGAATATTGAACTTCTCACTGTTAATCTGCTGGACTATCACTGTGACATCTGGTTCCTCGAGATAGGGCTGCAGTTTGCCGGCGATCTCTTGTTCGAGCTTTAAAGGGGTCCGTCCAGATGCCTGCAGTTCTCCAATGAGGGGCAGCGAAATTCTTCCGTCTGATCGCACCGGAATAGACCGAGAAAGATCCGGTTCCTTCCATACATTGATCGCTAGAACGTCGTCGTTACCAATCACAAAGCTATCATCGTGTGGTTTGTTGGCCGACGCCACCATCGGTTGCGCGAGGGAAGCCATTGCGGTCGGAGCCGGAAGTTCGGGGCCAGATTGATTTGCTGCTGGCATTTGCGCCCAAGCGTGGCCGGTAAGGAAGATGCAAACCAGTCCTAAACCCAGGCGTCTGTCCCACGGCACAATAGCTGCAATTTTCACAAACAACCTCCTTGCCGGCCGTTGCCTTCCCGATTCCAAGCGGCCGTCCCCGCCACTACCGGAATCCGTTCCCGTTACGTCTGAATCCGGCGCTCCCTGGAGGCAGAGACGACTCAGCGGGCGGCCTCATCTGGTACTGCTCGATTTTGTACAGCAGCGTCCGATAGCTGACCTTAAGTAAGCGTGCCGCTGCTTTTCGATTCCATCCTGTGCTTTCAAGAGCGGCGGCGATCGCGTTTCTCTCGGCTTCTACCTTCACGCTCTGCACGACGGACCTGAGCGAGTCCGAATCAGAAACACTGCGATGCGGGTCCGCCGGCGAACCCATCGGGTTCAGGGAGCGAGGCGATACTACAGCGTCGTTCAGTTAGGTCTCCCGGCTCAGGCTTGTCCTCCCCGAAGGCCAGCTCTTTACCTCCTGCCATAAGGTAACGCTTTGCGAAGCTTTCCAGTTCTCGCAGGTTTCCCGGCCACGAATGCGATTGGCAGGCAACCAGCACACCCGGGGAAAAGGTGCGAGGCGAGAGGCAGTAACGCTTGGCAAGACCCTGCATAAAATGGCGCAACAAGAGCGGAATTTCCTCCCGGCGCTGACGCAACGGCGGGATGTAAATCGTGTAGGCGCTCAGCCGATAGTAAAGGTCTTCCCGAAGTTTGTTCTCCGCGATCGCGGATTCGATACCTGCCGTGCTGGCGGCCAGGATGCGGACGTCGACCTCGACTGACGTCCCATTCCCTGGTCTGACAAATCGCTTGCTCTGCAAAACCTCCACTAGCTTGGCCTGCAGCGCCATCGGCATTTCAGTTATTTCATTTAGGAGAATCGTCCCTTTTTCACAGAACTCCAGCTTGCCTGGCCTCACCCGTGCCGGTTCGGTTCCGTTTCGCTTGCAGCCGAATAGTTCGACCTCCAATAATTCGCTCGGAAGCGTTGCACAATTCACCTTGGCGAACCCGAATCCAGACCTGACAGACATTTGGTGAATCAGGCGGGCTGCGGTCTCTTTACCGCTTCCACTTTCGCCCAGGATCAGCACCGGAACGTTGGTTACAGCTAGCAGTTCCGCCTGCGTCCTAAGCTTTCGCATGATGGGGCTGGCCCCAACGAAGCAGATGTCGCTGCTGATCTGCTCCACGTCGTCGCTGGTGATGTCCGTTTCGATCGTTCCGCTCGCTGCCGATAGATGGCGCCTGATTACTGTTTCGAACGGCTGGTCCTCGATGGGTCTCACCAAGTAGTCTCTTACGCCAAGCCGCATAGCTTCTTGTAGCTTAGACTTATCCTCGGGATCGCAAACAAGAATGATCGGCAGCTCCGGACGAAGGCGGCGCAGCGAGCGCAAGATATGCAAGCCATCAGCGTCCCCGCGCGGCAAGTCCAGCAGAAGCAAGTCTGGCGTTACCCCCGACTGGATTCGCTCCATGGCCCCCCAGACGCTGGCTGCACTTTCCAGTTGCCAGCAATTCGATTCTCCCAGGGACCACAGCGGACGAAGAACCGAGGAGTCCCGGCTCACGACCAACAGTCGTAACGTTTCAATTGCTTTTTCTGCCACCGGTTTAGTGGCTCCTCGGAGGGACACGTGAGAGCTCAAAAAGTGAAATACTGCAAGCTTTTAGATCGGTTCAACATCGTACCCTTCGATGCGCACGGCCAGAGATCTCTGGATTGCATCCAGCGATATGACCAACGAGCGTTCTCCGCTTCGAGAGACCAGAATCCCTTCGACCCCGTTCAACGCACCGCTGCGGATGCGCACACGTTGCCCGATCTTGAGAAAGGGATGGGAACAGTAAGGCATCTCTTCCTCCACCAGCGTCCGAATCGCATCGATTTGTTCGTCTGGGATCGGGGTTCCCCGCCTGTGATTTCCGACAAGCCCCATCACGCCGTCTACCAGGAGCACTCGCAACCGTTCGTCATTCCTTGGCGGCAGTTTCGAAAACACATAACAGCTGAACAGGGGGAGGTCTACAGTTTTTCGCCGGTCGCTCCAGCGATGTACCTGTCTAATCAGCGGTAGGAAGGTCATGACTCCCATATCCGACAGGCGCTGGACCACCACCTTCTCGTGCCGGGCACGCACCTGCAACGCAAACCATGATTCGACATCTGCCTCGGCGTCGATTGCCAGAGTTGAAGGTGACTCGATAAATCTCAATGATTGATCGCTAGTGGCCAAAGCTTCGCCCTCTGAGTCACATCCCCGCTTGACCCTTGAATTACCGATTTCTTTCCCCCGAGGTCCCAAGCTGAGACCTACATGGGCGGCTACTGGCTCCGTTCACTAGGTCGCAACAAGCGATGACTCTAAGACTGCTCCGAACCTGGCCCGCGGAACCTGGGTAAAGGAATTTCTCGACATAGCGGCTGGCTATGGCATTTGCAGCGTAGCTGTGGATGCAAATTACTGCAAGAGGTACACAGTCTCACCAACATGTTTCTTCCTTCTCACGAGCAACAAGTCTCAAGAGGGAAGAAAATGCACTTAGAGAAGACTTTCTCATTCTGCAAGTCGACCGTCTTGCATCTGGCGGAGGGAGTACTTAACTTTGCAGAGGCGCCAATCTTTCAGCAATCCAGAATACCCAAGGAGACAAAGGGAGGGCCGAGCCTACAGATGGTTCTCGGACGGTGTCCGCACGCTGGTTTTGCAACCTATGACCTGAACATCACTTCAGTCTACTGGCGACCTTCAGGTCTTCTGGATTCATCCTAGATTAGTGATCGGCGCATCGGTCTACCCGCAAAGTTTGGTGTCAAGATACCACATATGTGCGCGGCTTCAAGCACCATTGTCCAAGTTGTCCTAACTTGGGAATTGCGGATACTATGCAGTGATTTTCTCTTGTCTTGCAGATGAAAATTGTTGTATGTTGCATATGTCCGCAGTTGAACGTTCCCGACTTCCCCCGAGGGCTTCAACAGCGCATGTTTTCCCGTGCGTTCAAGTTCGTTTGTTTTCGCTAGAGCCCCGCGGCAAAGATTTTCGGAGGTACTGTCCTGGCCGACGGTCGAAGATCATCTGGTTTGGAGAACGCTATGCGCCACCAATCTGCACCACCCCCCATACGCGTGCTTGTATGTGACGATACGCGAGTCCACACTGAGTTGCTCGCGGATGCACTTAAACGCGACGGCAGCTTGCAAGTGACGACTTCACCTTCAGGTTCTGGAGGCCTGACAGGCCGTGCCGACCTACATGACATCGATGTTCGTCCTACTGAGCTCGACTGTGGACGAACAGCCGGGCCGCGGCTTTGAGGTGCTCCGGGCGTTGCATTCCTCGCATGGCTATGTGCCGGCGGTGATGCTACTAGATTCCTCGAAGCGCGAATCAATTCTGGAAGCTTTTCGCTCCGGTGCGCGCGGAGTACTCGGCAGGCACGAATCCGTGGAAATCTTTAGCAAGTGCTTGCGGCGAGTCCATGAGGGGCAGATTTGGGCCAATAGTGAGCAGCTGTCCGTCCTCGCGCACGCTTTGGCTACTTCACAGGCTTTTGGCGCTGTCGATGCGCAGGGCATGAATCTGCTTTCAAAGCGCGAGATGGAGATCGTTCGTAGCGTGGCCCAGGGGCTCACAAATCGTGAGATTGCCGAGCAGCTAGGTCTGAGCGCACATACGATCAAGAATTGTCTATTTCGAGTTTTCGACAAGTTGGGGGTATCAAACCGGGTCGAACTTCTGCTAATGACCATGAGCCAGGATCGCAACGCGCAATCCGCGTTGCAGTACTTCCTCGAAGACCACGGTGATGTGAGTTTCCAGGATGAGGCTACCTTGATGGCGTGTCAGCGAGCTGCTGAGCAGGGAGTACTCATGGCACAACTTGCGCTAGCGCAATTCTATTCGGCTAATCGAACGAACCAGAATGATGTGCTCCGTACCTACGCGTGGTACTCGGTTGCCATCGAACGGATGTCACAAGCGTGGAAAGACATAACGAAAACGATGACCGTCGATCAAGTGGTGCGGGCCGAACAAATGGCTGCGGGATGGCTGAACAACAGCCGAAAGACTCCCTCAGTACGGTCTAATGGTGCGGCACACCGCCGCAGATCTGCGCCAAGGGGAGAGCAACCTGTGGACAGGGCTGTCGGTTAGACCTTGGGGAGGCTTGATCAAGCCTGTTCCCTTAAACCTGACGATACGTGCTAGACAAAGCATCGCCCTCATTTGGAGTGGTGTCCAGAGAGCATTCCCGCCGCTTCCCGTGCAAGCGAACTGCATCAGGCGAGTGATGTCAGTCTTATGCGCGAAGCTGCCGCCGACTTCGGAAAAACATCGCTCCGAAACAAGAGACTCCGGCTAGGAGCAAGTACGTCAAGGCCGCGCCTCCCTCCGGCACAGGAATTTGGCCAAACATCTCCTGCGGTCCCGTCGGGTTGAAAGGCTGTGTGTAGAGCCAAAGGCCGGAATACATACTCAATGGTAGGAGATTAGTAGTGTTTTCGACAAATTTAACTAACCCCTGCGCCCCGGAATCCAGGGAACTAAATGCGATCCCCGGGTATTTCACGCTCCCATTCGCATTCGAAGTGAGGTACCAGAGTGCCTGCGAGATTGAAGACTGTAAAGATGGGTTTCCGATGCCGTTCTTAAGCATATCATTCGCCAGATATGCCAATGCCTCATATCCCTGAAGTCCTCCCGTAAAACCCAGCCCAGACCATCCCGTGGCGTTACCAAACAGTGTACTGCCTATGTTCCCGGCATTCAAGGTCGACACTTGGTACCCGGTTGCCGTCCAATGCTCACCGGAGGTAATGTTGTCGTAGTAGTCGTCACAAATCATTCCGGGCGAACTCTGCCCGGGTCCCACATTTACGTTGTTAATTGAGCCATCGTAGAAGCCAGTTGCAACAGAACCTTCCGGACCACCACTCCAGACGTTGCCCTGCCACCCTCCGTTAAAGTACATCGGGACGTTACCGACTTGAGCAAATGCAGAAGACACCGACAACAGAAATACTGCTGACATCGACAGCAGAATTTTCTTCATTTTCTTTCCACTCGCCTTTCAATAATGGGCAGAAAGCACGAATTCGTTGTGGTTCGGCGCTTCGTCCCTACCATGAACTTTAACGCGAGATCCATTGTTGTCAAGACTGATAATTCTTGCGTCCCTTTGCAAGCTGTTGCAACCTCTGCACAAAACCATCATTATCAGCAGGATAGCGTTATGATCTTCTGTCTCACTCGTCAGAAAATCTTCTGAAGATTGGGGATCTGGGGGACGGTACCGAGTTTTACTTGCGTACCTATCAGTCCGTACCGGTTTCCAGGAATCGAAGACCATGCATGTCTGGCGATGTCCCGATTTCGAAAATATGTTCTGCTCGCATTCTCTCCCCTCGCCTTTCGTGCAGCCAGACACATACGCGAGCTGGCAGTCTTACCGTGCGGCTGCAGATGTTTTGATTTATAGTGCAGCTGAATGAGCAGTCGGCAAGAGTACGTGCCAGTCTCGAGGGTCTAGTAGTGACGCTCTCTTCCAGCCAACGTCTGATTTTCCCCTTGGTCATGTCCCTTCTTTTTTTTCTTGCTCTCGAGATCCCAACGTGCGTAAGCAAGAATACTTGCAGACCGGCCGACGGTACTTCGAAAAGGGAAAGTATCGCGAGGCTGCGATCGAGTTTGTCAACGCAATCAAGATCGATCCCGGATACGCCGAAGCACATCATCAACTGGCGGAAACTTTTCTCCAATTACAGGAAAGGCAAGGCGCCCTTCAGGAACTCGCCCGCACCGTCGAACTGCAGCCGGAAAACTACCAGGCTCGTATCGAGATGGCCAACCTGCTGATCCTGGGTCACGACTTTCCGCAGGCCCAGGAACAAGCGGATCTGCTACTGCAAAAGCGTGCGAGCGATCCCCGAGGTCCATTCCCTTGTTTCCAGCCTCCTCGCCGGGCAGGGGAATCTCTCGGGCGCGATCGAGGAAATGCAGAAGGCGATCGCACTCGATCCGGGCCGCTGGGTCTTACACCTTCAGCTGGCGATGTTGCAGCTCAGGACCAATCAACCCGATGCGGCCGAAGCGAGCCTTAAGAAGGTGATCGAACTGAATCCGGCGGCGACGCAGGCGGACGTGTTGCTGGGCACGTTTTACCAGTCGCGCGGCCGCTTCGCTGAGGCCGAGCAGCAGTTCCACAACGCCAAGGACATGGATCCCAAGAGCCCGGAACCGCGAGCTGCGCTCGCCCGCCTGTACCTCGCCGAAGGAAAGAAGGTCGAGGCAGAGGAATTTCTGAAACAAGCCAAGCACGACTTTCCGGACAGCTCCGCGGGCTACCGCATGCTGGGTGACTTCTACATCGCCACGGGGGACCTGGACAAAGCCACGGCCGAACATGCCGCCCTCTACCATGAGCATCCCAAAGACATTCAGGTCCAGAAAATTTACATTCAACTTCTGATCCAGGAGAACCGCTTTGATGAGGCGCGCAAGCTTAATGATGAACTCTTAAAGGCCAGCCCAAACGATAACGAAGCTCTTGTTTATCGCAGCGAGATGGAGATCAGCAGCGGAAACCTGAAGGATGCCACCGCAACGCTGCAAGCCGTGATCAAGAATGACCCCAACAACAGCGAGGCACACTACAGACTTGGTGTTGCATTCGACAAGTCGGGCGATCTGGAGCGTGCCGAGACCGAATGGGGGGAGGCGGTGCGTCTACGTCCTGATGTGGTCGACGCCCAGCGCGCACTGGCGAGCGCCGCCCTACGCCGGGGCGACCCGGTTAAACTCGCAGAAGCCGCCAACCAGATCATCCGCTTGCAACCCAACTCGCCCGACGGCTATGGACTACGCGGCCTTTCTGAGATCAATCGCCAGCAATTTGCCGCCGCTGAAGCAGATATTAGCAAGGCCATCGAAGTTGCCCCGGAGAATTCCTTTGGATACGTACAGATGGGAAACCTGAAATTCGCTCAAAAGCAGTACGCTGAGGCTGGAAAGGCGTACCAGCAAGCGCTTGGCCTGAATGCCAATTCGAAGGACGCGCTCCGTGGCCTGATGGATACCTATATCGCCGAGAAGCAAGTCGACCAGGCGATTGCCGCGGCCAACGCACAAATCGCCAGATCGCCGAACAACAGTGGGTTCTACGATCTGCTTGGCACGGTGCAATTTTTCGTCAAGAAAGACCTAAACGGTGCCGAGGCGGCCTTTAACCGGTCAGTTGAGCTCGACAGAAATGACTCCGATGCGGTGATCAAACTAGGCCAGGTACAAGCGGCAAGAGGAAAGACGGACCAGGCGATTGCTACTTACCAGCAGGCGATCAAGGACCATCCTCGGCCCGAATTCTATACCCTCTTGGGCGAGCTGTACGGATCCAAACGGGATTGGACCAAAGCCCAGGACGCATATCAGAAAGCGCTCGGACTCAAGCCTAACGATCCCCTTGTTTCAAATAACCTTGCCATTGTCATGGTACAGAGCGGCAGCAACCTCGACGAGGCGATGTCGTTGGCCCAAACAGCGCGCCGTGGCATGCCTTACTCCCCGGCTGCGGCTGACACGCTAGGCTGGGTTTACTACCAAAAAGGGGTCTACGGGTTGGCAATCAGCATGTTCCAGGAAGCCCTAAAGCTGCAAGAAAAGAACAAGGCGCCAGATAATCCGGATATTCACTATCACTTAGGACTGGCGTACCAGAAGACGGAGCAACCCGCTCTGGCGCGCCAGCAATTGGAACGCGCGCTGAAGATCAATCCTAATTACAACAACGCCGCCGAGATCAAAAAGCAGCTTGCCGGCTTGAAATCATAAAACCCAGTGGCTGATGTTATGGGTCGCCACCATCGATGTAAAGCCCACCGAACCGCTTTTCGAAGAACCTTGGTCGGGCGGTGGGTTGGGCGTGCGTGTCGAAGCGACTGGACCCCCTAAAGGGCCAGTGGTCGGGTAAAGTCAAGAGCGAGGATCCGCGCGTTTCACCCCGAGGCGAAGGAGGAGAGAAGCACAGTAGCAAAGCAACGATCATCCCATCAAGGAATGGGCATAAACGAGCCGCCGTAACTTGGGTCCAATTTGGGGTCCATTAGCTGCCGAATACCAGCGAACAAGGGGCACAGCAACGCGGAGCCAACCTAAGCGGGCCAACCACATAGCAAATCGGTTTCTAGTTCGGGACCAGGGGGGCGGAGGTTCAAATCCTCTCGCCACGACCAATCTCAACCCTCCGCCAGTTCATGCGGATCGCAATCTGGCGGTGCATTCTCTACATCTAGTAGTTCGGCACTGTGCCCAGTGTTGCACGCGGGTAGCTTAGGCCAAGAGGCTACGCGATGCCCCAAAACCCCAAAGGCCCAAGTCTCCCTCCAATGCCAGCGGGTCGTCTGCTGCAATCTCTTGCATATGGGGGTTGATGGCCATTTCTTAAGTCGCTGATATGTCAGTACTTACAAAGCAGGGTTGGTTGGCGCGTCCCGTGCTCCTCACATGCTCATTGGGTACACTCTCGTGCATGCTGCCACCTCTCTGCTTATCCCGTTCTCCAAGGTGAATGCGGGTGGCTAGAACGAGTAGTGACCCAAATCGCAGGCATCTCATTCTGAGCCATCCCTGCGTTTGTATGTCATGGAGGGGCTTGTGAATAAAGTTCCAGCTTGCATTCTGCTGGTCCTTCTCGGTCTGGTTCTTTCCGTTCCACCGGGGGCCGTTGCCCATTCCGACACGAGTTCTGCGCAGCTTACGGAGGCGCAGAAGAACTCGCAGAAGTCGCAGAAAAATTACATGAAGCAACAGAAGAAGGAACAGAAAAAGGCTCAAAAATTCGCAAAAGCAGGCGACGAAAAGCTGGAAGAAGCAGCACGCGGCAGCCCACTAAGCCGATGTGCTGGGGAAAGCAATCGAAGATGGCCTCAAGGCCATAAGAAGCGATGTAGCATATCTGCGCAGACAGCTAGTTACAGCGCTTTCATCGTTGCCTTCCCATAGCGTTGATAGTGGTTACGAGTCTTTACACTTGTGGAGTTCTATACTACGGTGGCGTTATGTCACAGCTTTGATACATCGCGATAACACGGTTTTCACTCCCATAAATTTCACCAAGCTTCTGCTCCTCTTCGCATCTAATTTACTCCCACTCGTCACTCTTGCCCTGTAGCGGCAGTGCGGCGTCCTCCACTCCTCAATCTAATCTCTCAGTCCATCGTTGCAGAACGCCACGACCTAATGAGATCAGGTCAGGAAGTCGAGGTCCAATGGTGGCAACAGGAGAGTGACATGAAAAACTACCTCAGCAAACTAGTGGCGCTCGCATTATTTGCGATGGCGCTAACGGGCGCGGCTCTTGCACAGAGCAATTCGCACGAGCTCCGCGCCAACATTCCATTCAGCTTCTACGCGGGAGGTCAAGTGCTGCCCGCCGGAGAATATACAATTTGGGTCAACATGCAAGTCCACTCGGCCATGGTCGGGCAGAAAGCGACCGGGAGGAGCTCCATTCTTCTCGGCTCACCGGACGACAGCTCACGCGATGAACGGACCGTGCTGACCTTCAAGTTGGCCGAAGGCGAAGTGTATGCGTTAAGCGAGATACGGGGCCCTGACTTGGGCGTCAGCTTCAACGCAAAAGCGCAGCGGGCTGCGTTGAGGGTGCAGAAGCAGAGCAACGACTCGGTAGCCGTCATCGCCGAAGCCAGGTAGTGTGCCAAGTTGCAATACGCAATTAACCTGGGCCGGAAGCGAACTCCGGCCCAGGTTTTTTCTGCGCGTACAACAGACTTCTCATCAAATGTGCTTGATAGCGCCTCAAGGTCAACTCCCCTCTCCCACTTCCTCCAACCGGCCGCCACAGTCGGTACCTCGATTGCTGGCTTGGATTCCCGGCAAAATGGTTCCCTGTATCTACGGCTGTGGTAGTAGGCAGGGCGCAGCTATATATTCGCTGCCATGTTCGCACGGTTGAGCCAATGTTCGTCAGAACGGATTGTCATTTCCAATGATCCTCTGGTGAGTTCCGTTTTGGGATCGGCTTGCGGACTAATGTGGTCGAAGTGGGTAACTCACTGCAATTGTTTGCACCCATTTTGGCCAGATGGCGCTAAGTGGTTCTCCTCACTCACACCTTGATGGATTGCTACGTGCATTTGGTGTAATGGATATTCCGCTGGCGCTTGAAGTGAAACACTTTGGGAGTGCCCAATTAACGACACAGGAGCTAGGCAGAAAGCTATCCTGACGACGGGTTGATAATAGTTTGTTAAAGTAGTCGAGGTTTCCGCCCTAACCCTCGTTCAGCATTCCCGTTATGGCAACCAACGAAGGCCGCTATCTGCAACGTCCGTCGCTATTTTCGCGTTTATGCAGCGAAGAAGAAATAGGAGACGTTTAATGAAAAAGTATGTGCTGTTGTCGCTCAGCTTGATCTTGATTCTTGCTGCGACATTGCCATCAATGGCTCAAATTAACGGTAGGCGCCTCTACGCTCATCCGCCAATCAAGATAACGGCCGTTAACGATGCCGGACCAAACGGTTATAGCCCAGCCCAGGTGCGTGCAGCTTACTCGATCAATGCAATTCCGAACCAGGGGCAAGGACAGGTTGTTGCGATCGTTGATGCGTACGATAACCCAAACGTCGAAGCCGACCTGCAACAGTTCGACAGTAACTATCACTTGGCGACCTGCACCACTCAAAATGGCTGCTTCAAGAAGGTGTATGCGACTGGCACGCAGCCACCGGGGAACACCAATTGGGGACTTGAAATGGCACTCGACGTCGAATGGTCCCACGCAATTGCACCGGCAGCTCAAATCCTGCTGGTCGAGGCTGCGGACAACAGCTTCGATAGCCTGCTGCTGGCCGTTGATGTGGCTGTAGCGAACGGCGCCAGTGTGGTGAGCATGAGTTGGGGCGGTGGGGAAGATCCAACTGAAGTCGACTACGACTTCCACTTCCAAGTGCCGGGAGTGACCTTCTGTGCTTCTTCTGGCGACAGCGGACACGGCGCTCAGTATCCGGCAGCATCGCCCTATGTGGTTGGTGTAGGTGGGACCACTCTGGTGCTGCTCTATGCTGTTCCTCCGCCGAGTCCGTTCACCTCGAATTACGGTAATGAAAGCGCATGGCACTCAAGCGGAGGCGGAACCAGTTCGTATGAGCTCGAACCGACCTATCAACAAGTTGTCCAACAGACCGGATTCCGCGGAATTCCCGATGTCGGCTATCTGGCCACGAACACCCCGATCTATGACACCTATGGTTTTAGCGGTTGGGTCACCGTGCAGGGAACCAGCATAGGTTCTCCGCAGTGGGCCGCGATCCTTGGTCTGGCGAACTCCAGCCGCGTAGCTGCGGGCAAGGGTACGCTCACCCAGACGCTGACCGACCTGTACAACTACCCCAATTCGCCCAACTACGCGAACTACCATGATGTCACGATGGGAAACAACGGAAACTGCGGAGCCCAATGTCAAGCTGCTGCGGGTTACGACTACATCACCGGAATCGGTACTCCCATTGGGAACAAGCTAGTTGCGACTTTGGTTGCTGATACCAATTAACCTAAGACCATCCTTCACCAGGCGCGCTCCAGTAGCGCGCCTTTTTTCTTAAGTCACCCGAGAGCCCGACTGGAAGATGCCAGGCAGCCGAAATGGCCCAGACCATTTTCTAAGACACGCCCCATGGTTTGCAGGTAGTGGAGCAGCAGCAGCCCATTCATTGCGAGCTACTTTCGGGCTTGAAGATCATGCCCTGGCTGGTCTTTCCGTTCATTAGAACAACCAACGGGTCTACGAAGTGCAAGTGACGCACGCCACCATGCTCTTCGACGGCGGGTTGTGCAGCGAGCCACTCCCAATCCACAAAGCCTTCGCCAGCATCGGGATTGACGGTGAAGTAGCCAGTCTGGAATGCGGTGAGGTTCTGGAAGAAGTGACTGCCCTGCGATGGCGTCACGCGGAAGTCGCGGAAGCCGGATTCCACGATCACACGCGCGCCGGAGATCTGGTCCCAAGCCACCGGGATTCCGAGCCATGACTCGTTCGATCCCCATCGTCCAACGCCGATTAACAAATATGGAGTCCCAGTCTCGGCGAGTAGCGCGTTGAAGTGGGCTACGCTTTGCGCCACTTCAAAGCTGCGGGCGCGTTCGAAGCTGTGAAAATCAACCACGACCACGTCGCGCACATCCTCAAGGCGGCCGTGTCCCAGCACCTGCGCGCTCTGGCAGACGAGCCGGGCCGGTTCGACTTCTTCGATGCGAACCTCTTCGCCTTGGCGCGAGAGCGCCAGCGGCCGCAACTGGAGAAATCCGAAATCGGCAACCTTGTCAGGACCGTGCGGCAAGCGGACGGCGAACTCGATTTCCACCGGACGTCCCATGCGCGTCCTCGCCAATTCGCATGAGTTGATCGAGGATTCCCGGCAGCGGGAAAAACCCGTGCTTGAGGATGGGAGCAAAGCTCACGATGCGTCGCCCTTTCCGGCTTAGGCCGTCATAGACAGCGTGATTGTCCGCCGAGTAGGTCGAGCCGACCATCTGCAAGGTGCCGTCAGTCTCCGCCGCATCGAGATGGAACGCCACTTCGCGCAGGTCAGCCGCGGGAGTCTCGGCGTGGACAGCATGGTCCAGATCGAGGGCCCAGAATTGCGTCTGCGAGTTGGCCAGGATGTCTTCCACCGACGAGAACTGCACCAGGTTGCGGGGATGGCGCGGGCTGAAGGTCAGACACTTTCCACCGCCAACCACGGCCCGTCCAAGGCCCAAGGCGACGGCAGCAAATCCGTCTTCCACGCGCATCGGCGGATGAGGATAGAAGTTGCGCGAGCGCACAACCCCCGAGAAATCGGGATAAAACCGATTCCGCGTGGGTGGCGCCCACCACCTGCTGAATGACGACGCCCATCTTCTCTTCTTCCAGGCGATAGGGAGTGGCTCGCACATAAGCCTTGGCATGCTGGCTGAAGGTGGAGGCGTAAACGAGTTTGATGGCCTCCATGAGCTGCTCCAGGCGCAGTTGAACATCGGCGTGCTGGTTGGCCAGCATGAAAGTCTCGTACACACCCGAGAAAGGCTGGTACTGCGAGTCTTCCAGCAGGCTGGATGAGCGGACCGCCAGGGGATAGCGCACCTGCTGCAAGAAACGCCATGAGCTTGTCGATCAGATCGATGGGCAGCGGCGCCGCCAGAAACTGCCGCACGATCTCCTCATCGTCGGTGCCATGAATGGCGACATCGAGCAGATCGTTTTCTTCGAGAAAGCTATCGAAAACGATGGTGGTCAGCACCAGCGTCGCCGGCACACCGATGCGAATATCGGAATACCTGCGCGCGATCCGGCGTTGATGGAGAAGATGCCGAATAAAAGCCAGGCCGCGGGCTTTTCCGCCGAGCGAGCCGCCACCGATCCGGAGGAAAAAAGCGTCTTCCGCCTGAAACGCCGACGGCTCGAATTCGCCAATCAGCGTCTGGTTTTGCTCACGACGATACTCGGCGATGGACTCGATCAGATCACGCCGCAGGTGCTCATAGTCAACAAAGTCGGAAACCTTGCGCGGCCTTAGCATTTGCGCCAGCGCGAACTCGGTGCGGGCCATCAGCCAATGGGAGAAGTGGTTGCGCTCGCCGTGATAGGCGATGCTTTCCACCGGGACCGTGCGCAGCAGCATCTCCAGCGCGTTCAGGTCGCCGGCACGCGCGACCTCGGTGCGGTCGGACAAGCGGAAGACGAAGTCGCCGAATCCCACCTGCTCGGTCAGGATGCGCCGCAGATCGCCCAGCAACGTGGGCGAGCGCTTTTGCAGAAATTCGAACTCTTCAGCGTGGGCACGTTCCATGAACTCCGCGCGACTCGACTGCAGCACGATGGGCACATCCGGCACTTTCTTGCGGATCATGCGCGCGAGTTCGAAGCCGGCCTGGGGCTTGAGCTCGCCGTTACGCGGAAACTCGACATCGGACACAACCCCGAACAGGTGCTCCCGGTAGGCGGCCACCTGCTCCGCTGCCTCTTCGTAGTCGGAGCACAGCAGGATCTTGGGACGCGCTCGCATGCGCACCAGCTTGTGGGCGGCGTTGATTCCTTCACTGAGCAGACGCCGCGACTGGCTGATCAGCTCGGTGTAGATCACGGGAAGAAACAACGAGTAGTAACGGATGTCATCTTCCACCACGAGCATCACCGGTACGCCCATCGCCTCCGTGTCGTGCTGGACGTTGCGCTTGTCTTCGATGTACTTCACGATCGAGATCAGGATGCGCGCGTTGCCCTGCCAGAGGAAGATGCGCTCAATGCCGGTTTGCGGATTATGGGCGATGAAGTTCTTGATCTCGCGGTAGTCGTAGGCCAGCACCACGACGGGCACGTCGAGACCGGCAGCCTTGATGTCGCTGGCCAGTTGAGCGGCACTCATGTCGCTCACTTGCAGGTTGGTGACGATCAGGTTGAAACGCGGCTGGGAACGTGCGAGGCGTACCGCTTCGGCGCCGGTCGAAACGTGGGTTATGCCGGGGACCTGGTGAATGTCCAGCTCCAGCGACTCGCCCATCAGCAACTCGTTCAGGCGGCCGTCTTCGCGCAATATAAAGGAGTCGTAGAGGCTCGAGACCAGCAGGATGTCGTTCACGCGGAACGGCATCAGGTTCTCGAAGCCTTCGAAGAGGCGTTCGGCCTGGGGAGCGTCGTGTGCTGGTCGTGTGGTGGTCAATTGCGCCTCGCCTGCGATGCCGGGCGAGCGGGCCTTTCGGAGAGCGTGCACCAATCGCTTCGTCCGCTTCCAGGCGGCACAAACGAACTGGCAACTGACGACCGGTAACTGGTGACTGAGCTACCCCCCCTCCCCCTTCCATTGTTCTTTGTTTTCAGAGGCTTACAAAGAAATTTCCGGCAAAATATTGAGCCCCAATGAGTTACATGTAAATTCTTGAATGGAAGGGAGTTAAAGACAGTTGTCAGTGGCCAGTGGCCAGGTGTCAGTGCCGCTGTTTCAGCGCACGCCGGTCCTTGCCCTCCGGACACGCCACGCGAGTGAACGCAACCCAAAGTCACAAATCGCCTCTGGAAGGATTCTACGTCGGACGCGCCCAAAGTTCCGAGCGATTTTGTCACTGTTGAGTGTGAGGGCGGCGCAGGCCAAAGCTGCTTCTCGGAAGCGACTCCAGTCGGTACCGCTCCGCATGTCCCAATCTGGATTACTTCATTGCCAAACCACACCACCAGCGACCACTAGGTACTGGCGATTGCAAGTGAGATGGCGATGTCACTACAACTGTCCGAAGAAGGGCGGGGCGGCTGCGCGACGAAGGCGTCTTCAGTTCCGGTTCGGGAATCACCATTAAGTTTCTCCGTGCCCCATGAGCCGGATTCTTCCACACGGAGTACAGTTGTAGGCGTTGGGTTTGGGTGCGTGTATGAGAAAGCCACGCTCCGCCGTCATCTTTTTCGTGCTTCTGATTTTCAGCAAGGCTCTTGCCGTTCCTGCCGAAGATGCGCTGGAAACTGACCTACGACGTGTCAGAGACTCAGCCGTGCTGGGCGGCAGCGAGCGGAGATTGATACAGCACGAGTGTTGCTACGGGCGACCAGTTCAGATTGGTTTGCGAGAAATGCCTTACGCAACCACATTAAGAATCGCTGCTGCCTTTTGCGCCGTGAGCGGTCTTTTTCTCCTTGCCTCTTGCGGACATTTCACGAGCAACCCGTGTAGCGGATTGTCCTATGGCGAGCGCAGTCCGTCCAAGGAAAAGTACCTTCCGTGCGAGCAGCCGCGATGCTGGAGAGCATGGGACGTGGTCGACGGAAGGACTCGGTGAGGCTGTCGCAGGGCGACGAGCAGGGATGCCACGATGCCCTTCACAGCATGGCGGAACTCCGGTCGCTGATCAAGGCAGCGGGTGGAACGAACAGGCTGAGAGCGAATTGGGCTAGACAATGATCTGAGCCAGTTGAATGACAACCTCGTACTGACTGCATACGAGGCCTACCACATTGAGACTTGGGCGCTGGGGAATCCAGTGAAGCAGCTTCGCGGAGAGGTGTCCATGCACAATGTCGCAGACTGCCCGGCGGTACGCCGACGAAGCACGCAGCTGGTATCGGTACGCAAAAAGGTAGATTCTGGCTCTTACAACCAATGCCGCCCTGCGGAGCAGGTCAGGCACACAGCGTAGTCCATTGACGCTCGCACCCTGGTCAGCAGCTTAGAACTCATGTGGCCATGGCCAGATAGATAGTGCGAACCGAAACTGTCAGTATCCATTCAGTAAGGGGGAACCATGAGACAGTTCGTTTTATGCATCTTGCTGGCTGGAGGTGGTTTCATAGCAGGTAATCTGGTGGGACACCGCCAAGCTATGATCACGACAGACAAGGACGTTCAATCAGAGCGGGAACAATGGCGCAAACAATTTAAAGCTGACCACGATGCCATCGATAAATGTGAGATCGAGAAGCAAATCCTGTATGGAGCACTTGAGTCCGCGAAAGAGCAGTGGCACAAATAATCGTGAACCAGCCGCTACCTGCACTGCCGATGTGTTCGTCGATCTCGCCACGGCCACGTAGCTACGTCGTACGCGCCCAAGTTCCGAGCGATTTTGTCACTGTTGCGTGTGAGGACGGCGCAGGCCAAAGCTGCTTCTCGGGAGCGACTCCAGTCAGTACCGCTCCGCATGTCCCAATCTGGATTACTTTCGGCTAGCGACGACACGGGAGTTATCGAGCGTGTCCTGAGTTTTGCGCACGATCGAGGCGGTTGGCGATTACAAGGTGGAAGGCCGAGCATTTTCTTCCGCACGCGAGCCCAGTTGCGTCCGCAAGACGCTATACCTGAAGCACATCCCCTTCACGGGCAACCATCTGGTACAACACCGGATTGACGAAGAATCCGATGAAGAGCCGGGAGATCAAACCTGCCACGATGACGATGGCGAAGGGTTTCTGAGTATCGGAGCCGATTCCGGTGGCGAGTGCGGCGGGAAGCAGCCCCAGGCATGCGACCAGCGCCGTCATCATGATCGGACGAAGCCGCAGGAGTGAGGCCTCCCGTGTTGCGGTAGGGATGTCCATTCCTTCCTGGCGAAGCTTGTTGATGTAGGAAACCAGAATCACTGCCGTTTCAACCGACACACCTAATAGCGCCAGCAATCCCAGAACCGATGAAACGCTGAACGGCGTATGCGTGAGCTTCAGTGCTATTAGCGCGCCCACCGGTTCCGTCATAATGACGCCCAGGGCAATGGTGACCGGGAATTTAAAGTTTCCATACAGCGCGAACAGGATCATGAAGATGATCACGACCGCGAGTGGACCAATCAATGTGAGCTGCGCCTTTGCTTCCAGAAATTGGCTGTACTCGCCGCCCCAATTCAGCCAGTAGCCCTGGGGTAGAGCGACGGCTTGATTGACCGCTTTCTGGCCATCTCGCACGGCGCGCTCCAGGTCCCGTCCTTCAATGCTGTATTGCACCCCGATGTAGCGGGAGTTGTTTTCGCGATAGATAAACGATGCGCCGTTTCCCTGCCGGATGTCAGCGAGTTGGCTCAGCGGAATCTGCTTGCCATCCGGCGTGCCGACCAACAACTCACCGATCTCGTGTGCGCTGCTGCGGAATTGAGGCTGCATGCGGACGACCAGGTCGAACAGCTTCTCCCCCTGAATAACCTGGGTCACGGCCTGCCCGCCCACAGCCGCCGAAATCACGGCTTCCACATCGGCAACGTTGATCCCGTAGCGGGCAATTTTGTCGCGATCCACATCGATCAGCAAACTCGGTTGGCCCAGTTCGCGCACTACCGTCAAGTCGGTGAATCCCGGCACTTTGGCTAGCGTGTTCTTGATCTGGATCGCTTTGTCCTGGAGCACGGTCAAATCGTCGCCATAAATCTTGACCGCCAGCGAACTCTTCAGTCCGGTCAGCGCCTCGTCCACGGCATCTTCCGCAGGCTGGGTATAGTTAAAGATGATCCCGGGGAACGCACTCAGCTTCTGGTTGATCGATTCAATCAACTTCGGCTTGGTATTGATGTCGCCGCTCCAGGCTTTGTCCTTGTAGGGCTTCAGCCCGACATAGAACTCGCAGTTGAAAAAGCCGGTGGGGTCAGTTCCATCGTCTGGCCGTCCCAACTCCGAACCGACCACAGTGACTTGCGGATAGGACATCAGAATGGCGCGTATCTGAGGAGCGATGCTGCTCGCCTCCTCGAACGAAATCGTGTAAGGCATGGTGGCGCGCACCCAGAGCGCGCCCTCGTCGAGGTGGGGCATGAACTCGCCACCGATAAAGGGAACCAGCAGCAAGGTCGCCCCGAAAATCAGGGCCGCGATCAACATGGTAAGTTTGGGACGCGCCAGCGCCCAATCCAACTGGGTCGCGTACTTGCGCTTCATCCATTCGTACGCGCGGTTGGGGTGCTCGCGTACGCCCTTCTTGAACCAGTACGAGGCCAGGACCGGAACCAGCGTGAGCGTGAGGATCAGCGCGCCTATCAGCGCGAACGACATGGTCTCGGCCATGGGATGGAACAACTTCGCCGAAGGTCCGCTGAGCGCATAGATCGGCAGATAGCCGGCCAGGATCACTGCAACCGAGTAGAAGATTGGCCGATCTACGTCTTTCGCCGCTGTGAGAATGACTTCGTGCAGCTTATAGCTCTGCCCTTCTCTCAGCGCAAGTTCACGGTAGATGTTTTCCACCATGACTACCGTGCCATCGATGATGATGCCGAAATCGATCGCGCCAATGGAAAGCAGGTTGGCGGCGCCGTCGTGTGCGTGCAGCACAATGAAGGCAAACAAAAGAGAGAGCGGAATCGTGAGCGCGACGATGATGGCCGCGCGAAAACTGACCAGGAAGAAAATCAGGACGATCAGCACCAGCACCATGCCGCGGAGCAGGTTGTTTTCCACCGTATCCGTGGTCAGCTTTACCAACTCGCTGCGATCGTAATAAGGGTGGATCTTGACGTCCGGCGGCAGGACAGTCCGGTTCAATTCATCGGTCTTTGCTTCCACACCCTTGAGGACGTTCTGTGTCTGCTCCCCGCGAAGCATGAGAATGACGCCCTCAACCGCATCGTCGTTCTTCTGATATCCGAATTCGCCCAGCCGCGGCGCATGGCCGATCACGACCTCGCCAATGTCCTTTATGCGGATGGGTACGCCATTGTTGCTGCCGACGACAATGTTCCCGATATCGCCGGTGTTGCGTACCAGGCCGATGCCGCGCACATAATAAAACTGCCCACCCTGGGAGTAGAATCCACCGCCCGCATTGGAGTTGTTGGCGGCCAGCGCTGTCATCACCTGCGGAACCGTCAGGTGATATCCATAGATCCGGGCAGGATCGAGCAGCACCTGATATTGCATGACCGTGCCGCCGAATCCGGAGTCATCGGCGACGCCGTGGACGGAGCGATAAGCCCGCTCCACCACCCAGTCCTCGATGGTCTTCAATTCCTGTGGGCTGCGGTCGGGACTTTCCAGCACATAGCGGTACACCAGGCCGCTGGGACTGAAGAGCGGAGCCATGGTCGGCGTCACTCCCGCGGGCAGAGTGGCTTGCGCTATTCGCTCGAAGACGATCTGCCGCGCAAAGTAGTCGTTGGTGTTGTCTTCAAAGGTCAGGATTACATCGGAGAGGCCGTAGAGCGAGATGGACCTCATCACGACCACGTGCGGAACGCCATTCATCTCCAGTTCGAGAGGAAGCGTGACCAGGCGTTCCACTTCTTCCGCGGCGTGGCCGGGCCATTGCGTGATGAGTTCGACTTGCGGAGGCGAAAGGTCGGGATAAGCATCCACCGGCATGCGCCGGAACGAGATGATTCCGGCGACCATCATGAAGGCCGTCAGCATCAACACCAGAAACCGCTGACGAAGCGCAGCTTGTACGATTCGATGGATCATTCAGATGTGGACGGCATTGTCCTTCTTACGGTTTCTTACTCAAGTTCGGTCGCGATGTGCTAACGCTGCAGCGAGTTCGCAAACTGCAGGAACAAGCTGCCATTTCCGATGACGCGATCACCGGGATTTAGTCCGGTTGTAATTTGGGTTTGTCCCTTGAGGCTTTCCCCGAGAGTGACGGCGCGCCTTCCAAACTGATTGGCCGATACTTCCACGTACACGAAGGGCTGGTTTTCACTGTCGCGCAGAACGGCGGAATCCGGCACGGCAATGGCGTTCTGGATGGTGCCCGCATCCACCGTCGCCACCACGTACATGTCCTTCTTCAGCTTCTGGCCGGGATTGCTGGTCTCGATGCGCGCCTGCAGAGTGCGCGTGTTCGGATCCAGCGAAGCCGCCACGTAGGAAATACGGCCATGGAAGACGTCAGGATAACTGTCTGTCTGAATCGTGACCGCATCGCCGACGTGCACGAATGGCAAATCCTTTTGATAAACATTCACCAGCACCCACACCGTGCTGGTATCGGAAATCATGAAGCACTGCGTCGTGCCAGTCTGGAGCAGTTGTCCCACAGCGACATCTTGCTCGACCACCTGGCCGCCGATAGGAGCTTTTACCAGGGCCTCGAAAGAAGGAGGCGCCTTCACCAGCGCATCGGGGTCGGTGATGCCCAGCACCTTCAGAGCGGCTTCTGCCGCCGCCAAATCCCCTCCCGCTTGCACCTCGGCCGATTCAGCCTGCTCCAGATTCTGTTCGGCAATCGCATGATGCTGGTACAAGTCCTGCGCACGCGCATAAGCCTTTTGCGCCAGCGCATACGCATCTTTGGCCTTCAGATAATTGGTGCGGAGCTGGGAATAGTCAGGACTTGCCACGTACAGCATGGGCTCGCCCTTTTGCACCCTCTGGCCGGGAACCACCACGATCCGGCTCACCGGACCGCTGACCTGCGTGATCACCGGCGTGGTATGAAAGCTGTTGTAGGCCACAGCTCCAGTCAGCCGCAGAGTTCGCGTCAGGCTGGTTGGCTGGACCGTGAGCACCTGCACGTGGGCCATCTGGTCCGGCGGGATGGTGAACAGTTCAGCAGTGTTGGAGTTGTTCGCATTGTTCTTGGCGGCGTCATCAGAACCTGCTCCGCTGCAGCCGGCGAACGCCAGCACGATCGCTGATAGGGCCGTCAGCGCGGCCAGGTGTTGCCAGCGATCTTGGGGCATCTTCACGGAAGGTTCCTCGTTCCTACGGCTTCTTTTAGTTGCTCGAGTGCAGTCATGTAAGAGGACAAAGCCTGGCGATAGGCCAATTGAATCGCCCGGTTGCTGCGTTCAGCATCGAGAAAATCCAACAGGCTCGTTGCCCCGCGTTGATAAGCATACTCACTGATGTCGCGCGAGTCCTGTGCCTGCTTCAAGTATCCGGAAGTATAAAGTTGTACCACTTCGTCGTTGCTGCGCAGCGCTTCATAGGCATCGCTAACATCGGACAGCACAGTGTCGCTCGTCGACGCCTGCATCTCCTGGGCCTGCGTAAGCGCATAGCCGGTGCGCGCGATTTCACCCTGGTTGCGGTTGAAGATGGGCAAGCCGAAATTCACAAAGAACGAAGCGCTGTTCTGGCCCGCAGTGTGGGTGTAATCAACGGAAGCATCCACGTCCTGTTTGGCGTTCGCCTTAGCCAACAGGATCTGGCTCTGCGCGGCGGTTACCCCCAATTCGGCGGCGCGATAGTCGGGGCGCTCCTGGAGCGCCCTGGCTTGCAAGTCCTCCAACTTCGCCTGGACCGGCTGATACGACAAGTCGCCAACCACGTCGTAATTGGCAGGAACTGCATCATAGCCAAGCAATTCCCGCAACCCGACCAGCGCCTGTACCCTTGCCAGGCGGGCGGAGGAGACGTCGGTTTGAAACTGCAGCAGTTGCAGCTTGATCTTGAGGTAATCGCCTTCGCTGATGTAGCCCGACTTGTACTGCGCCAGGGCAATATCGACCGTCTCCTGAAAGCTCTTCAGGTCCAACAGCGCAAACCGCAGGGTTGATTCCGCCAACAAGACGGCGACGAACTGCTGGGCCACGTTGAATGTCAGTGTGCGTTCAGCATCCGAAATCTGGGCACGCGTGACGGCTGTCTGATCGCGGGCAGCTTGCAAGCGGCGCTGTCGTTTGTGGCCACGCTCAAACAGATATCCAATTCCGATGTCGAACTGCTGGACTTCGCTCAGATTGTTAGACGTGAAGTCAGATGGGGAAAAAATAGGCAGGAACTGGGAATCAAAATTAAAGGTCGGGTTGGGGCGCAGGTTCGCGGTGATCTCCTGCGCCTGGTTCTGCAGAATGAGAGTGCGTGTCGCCTTCAGCGAGTGATTGTGCGCAAGCGCCAAATCAATTGCCTGATCGAGGGTGATCAGCGCCGTGCTTTGTCCCTCGACGGCGGGCACGAGCAGCAGCAACAGCAGCCAAGTCAAAGCCGCCAGGCAGTTCATCCGGAAGTGCGGTGGACGCATAAGACTCAAATCTAAAGTGCTGGGCCTTGGGGTGAAAAGCTAGGGTCGGCGGTTGGACTTCCCCGTGCTTTCGACATCCGCTCCGTTCTCCTGTGCCAGCCGCACCCCCTCGAAATGGCCAGGACATTTCCGGAGGAACGCAAAAACCATGTAAGCAGAAAACACATTGTAAATCAGGAAGTTGCAGGTGGGAGTAGCGCCGCTCGTGAGCGGTTCCAGGCTTGCACCATCGCCCGACCGCCGCCAATCAGTACGAAAGTGTCATCGCCGTGCACGCTATCCGGAACCTATTCCGCTGAATAGTACTGAAAAACTTCGTTTTGACACTGACAGGCTTCGGCGATCGTGGACATCCGGTGGCGAGTGAAGCAAGCCAACCCCAACAATTTATGGGCCACGTCATTCGTAGCGTAGTGCCTGCATGGGATCGACGGTGGACGCACGATGCGCGGGCAAGAGGCACGCCATTGCGGAAACGCCGACTAGCAGCAGGGTCACGCCCAGCAGGACCACTGAATGGATGGAATTGCCCTGCACCCAATGCTCGATCACCCGATTGAGCGCCAGGCTCAGGACGACGCCCGCCAGAAGTCCGCCGCCGACGCTGAATGTGGTCGAGAACAGGACTGTCCGCAGCACGTCGGCACGTTGTGCGCCCAATGCCATGCGGATACCAAACTCGTTGGTGCGTTGTGCCACGCTGTAGGACACGACGCTGTATAAGCCGACCGCCGCCAGCGCCAGCGCCAACACCGCAAAGGCGCCGAACAGCAGCGCAATCAGGTGCTGTCGCGCCCACTCCTGCTGACTCGTAATCCATTCTTCCAGGCTGCGCACGTGCCCCTCGGCTTGCTGATCGGCGTCGACGGAATGGATCTGCTCCCGCACTCCATGCAGAATCGAGAGCGGCGGCACTTGCGTACGCACCAGAATTTGCGTCCACATCGGCATCCCGATGGTGTAAGGAACGTAGACTCCCGGCTTGACGGGCTTGCCCAGGCCATCGTCGAACGCATCTCCCACAACTCCGACAATCTCGATCCAGCCATCGCTATCGGGGACGGCCAGCGTCAGCGGCGGTTCACCCTTCAGGTCCGGCATGCGAATCCGCTGACCCACGGCGTTGCCGTCAGGGAAATACTGCTTTGCCAAAGTCTCGTTGATCACGGCCAGTTTGGCGCCGCGCTTGGTCTCCGCCTGGTCCCAGATTCTGCCCGTCACCAAGGGCATCTCAAGAACGGGGAAGTACTCAGGACTGACGAGATTCAGCCGCGCCCGCTGCTCCGCCAAGGCCGGCTTGCCCATGATCTCGAATCTGTTGTCAAACCCGTTGTTGGGCGGCGTCGCATTCGTCGATAGACCGGCGGAGACGACCTCAGGCATGGCCGCGACTTTCTGCAGCAACTGGTCGAAGTAGGCTGCCCGCTTCTCCCACGTGATGTAGGTGTTGTCATGCACCGGTATGCCAACCGACATCACGTTGTGCGGGTTGTACCCAAGATGGAGATGATTGAGCTGGAGAAAACCCTGGATCGCCGCGCCGGCGGTCGCCAGCAGCAGAAGCGTCAGGGCGATCTGGCCGGCGATGAGCGTGCTGGTGGATGCGCCTACCTCGAACGCCGCCTATGACTTTTCTGGTGCTCGCTTGCATCACCTGTGAAACTTCAGGACGGCTCAGTTGCAGGGCCGGCGACAATCCGAAAAAGACGCCGGTAAGAATTGCCAGGGCCACGCTGAACGCCCAGCACCGGCAGATTGATCCGGATGGCGGCTTCATGCGGGAAGGAGAATTCCGGCAGCAGAGTGACGATCAGCGCCACCGTCCGATACGCCAGCAGCACGCCGAGCGCAGCGCCAGCTGAGCGCCATTACCAGCGATTCCGTCAGTAACTGCCGCACGATGCGCGAGCGGCTGGCGCCCACCGCTGACCGCACCGCAAATTCGTGTTCCCGCACGGTGCCGCGGGCCAGCAACAGAATCGAAACGTTGCCGCAGCCGATGGCCAGCAACAGCGCAACCGCGCCGAGCAGCAGGATCAAGGTGCCGCCCAGCTCTTTCACGAACCGTTCATTCAGTCCTTGTATCGCCATGCGAAAACCGTCAGTGGGGAAATGCGTCGGGGTCTCTTTGGCGAACTGCTCGAACAGCGACTGGAACTCCGCATTGGCGGTCGCATGGCTGACGCCCGGCTTCAGCTTGGTGTCGACCTGATATCGCCGGCTCGGATCAGCCGTGAGTTTCAGCGGCAGATAGACGTCGCCGTCGCCCCAGGTGAAGCGCGACTGAGCTACGCCGACGATGGTGTAGTTCTTGTGGACCAGTTGGATGGTCTTGCCAACCACATCGCGCTCGCCGTTGTAATGACGCTGCCAGAATTTGTACCCGAGCACCACCACCGGTTGCGGGTCCTGGCCTTCGGGCGCATCGCTGGGGATCAAGCCTCGTCCCAGCAACGCCGGCACTCCGAAGTGATTAAAGCCATTTCCCGTGAGGTAAACCGCATTCACATCCTCGGGAAGCTCACCGCCAGTGGTGGTCAGGTTCCACTGGTCCTCGGCAACTGCGCTCTCGACCGACTTCGCGTTTCGATACTGCTGATACTGCGGACCGGTCAGACCCATCCAGCGGTCTTCTCCAGCCTTGTTCTTGGAATAGAGATGGATCATGCGGTCGGAGTTCGCATAGGGATAGGGATCGAGCAGGACAGCATAGACGACGCTGAATACGGCCGTCGTGGCGCCAATGCCCAGCGCCAGGGAAAGGATGGCGGTCGCAGTAAACCCGGGACTGTTCCTGAGCTGACGAAGCCCATAACGAAGATCCTGTAGAAAGGTCTGCATCCCACACCTCACGGAAGCGGTCGATAAGTGGCTTGCGTTTGGACGGCCACACCGCGCGTTCGGTAGGTGATTGGGACAAAACGAGATACGGCGGGATGGTGGAGCACCTGGAAGGGATCGCTGTTCGATTCTGGAAGCCGTGTTCAGAAGCGGACAGAGCCTGAGTGGCGCGCTGGGTTAGAGGGACGTTACGCAGTGTTCATAAATCTGTGATTTATGTACATCTCATGATGCCTGTGCAAGAGGAGGGGAACCCAATGGCCACCGCAGGTAAGCGATCGCACAAGCATTTTCAGTTGGACTCAGTGAAAATCAAGCGGGCCCAAAAAGCATTGCGAGCCAAGACCAAGACAGAGGCCATCGATCGCGCATTGGATTTGGCGATTGCGGAACATGCCAGGAACCGATTGGTTCTTGCGGCTACTGACCGCTTTGGCAAGAGCGGTATTCACATTAAAGATGTCTACGCCACTCTTGGCGACTAGATGCGAGCCGCTCTCTTCGACACTTCCATTTACATTTCTGCCTTGAGGCGGGAGATGATGCCGCCCTCGCGCTCAGACGGTTGGCTGCCGATTCACCACTCTGGCTAAGTGCGGTCGTGCTCGAAGAGCTCTATGCCGGCGCTGGGGAGCGCGGTCGGGACGTTGTGGAGCGGTTGGAGCGGGATTTTGAGCAGGGGACCTGGTGCCGAATCTCAGCGACTGGGCCCAGGCTGGCAAAGTGCTTGCTCGCCTGGCAGCCAAGTATGACTACGAACAAATCGGACGGGGACGCCTGACCAATGACGCACTGATTGCCATGAGTGCAGGTCGACTCGGCATCCTAGTGATCACAGCCAATGGACGCGATTTCAGCCGACTCGCCGAATTCCGTACTTTTCAATGGCGAATAAGTTCTTTTTAGCGGGCATCTGCTGTGGGTGCCTTGGTCTGACCCCTCGGCGATATCCTCAAAAAACGCGGGGTGGATTTCTCCACCCCACAGCATACTTAAAACCCACAAGTCCCGAGCGAATTTGTTGCCGCTGAACGTGAGTGCGTCACAGGGCACCGCGCTGCTTCCCAGACGCGGACCCGTCAGTACCGATCCGCATCTGGATTACTGCCGCATTGTTCGCCACTCTTCCGCGAGGGGACGTTCAAAGGGGGTCTCGCATGGATGCACCGGAGGCGTCGGTGCTATCCTTCCGAGCGTAGCCGTCCAAGGAGGATCCATCGGTGAAGCGAATTTTTGCCCTGGGAATCAGTCTTCTCGTCGCATCGGTGACCACGGAACCGCGCAGCAGAAGAAGGCAGAGTCGAAAGAAACGAAAATCGCGCGCGCACTTTCGGCAGCCCCGCCGAACATCGCAAAGGCAGCCAGGGTGGTCGATCGGGATGAGAAGGGGAACGAAACCGTGTTGCGGGAAGGCACGAATGGATTTACCTGTTTTCCGGGGCACCCCGGGGTAATCGGCGATTCTCCCTTCTGCGCGAATGCTCCCGCCTTGCAATGGGAAAAAGACATGGCGGAACGCAAGCCCAAGCCCACAAATACGGAGCCGGGCATTGAGTACATGTTGGCTGGGGCTGCCGACTGGAGTGCGACTGATCCTCACGCAACCTCAGGCACCCCAATTACAGAACCGCCTCATTGGATGATTCTGTGGCCGTTCGATTCCGCGACCACGGGGTTGCCAACCACACTGAAGCAGACCGGGACCTGGATCATGTATGCGGGGACACCTTGGGCCCACCTTATGATCAATGGCAGGCCCTAATTACGACCGCCGGGATTCGCCTGCACGACGGGCTACACGGTTTAGGGCGTTCAATGATGTCGTTTCACAGGCAACCAGGAAGTCGGTGCTCTCCGATAGGTGGCGATAACAGCCCATATCACACGTCCTATTAAAGGGGATGTAATCAGGACCTGCGCCGCCAACGACCCATACACCGCCCACCTGGCCCTGTCGCAGAATCGCCGTGACGAAAAAACGCGGGGTGGATTTCTCCACCCCGCAGCATACTCAAACGCCGTAACGCGGACTACACGAGTCCCTGGTCCAGCATGGCATTGGCGACTTTCAGGAAGCCGCCGATGTTGGCGCCGTTCACCAGGTTGCCGGGGGTCCCGTAGGTCTCGGCAGTCTCGTAGCAGGTGGTGTGGATGGCGATCATGATCTTGTGCAGCCGATCGTCCACTTCCTCGCGGGTCCAGTTCAGCCGTGCGCTGTTCTGGGCCATCTCGAGACCGGAGGTTGCCACACCACCGGCATTGGCAGCCTTGGCCGGCCCATAGAGGACTTTCGCCTCGAGGAACAGCTTGGTGGCTTCCAGGGTGCTCGGCATGTTCGCGCCTTCGGCCACGACCTTGATCCCGTTGTTGATGAGATTGGTCGCATCCTTGGCGTTGATTTCGTTCTGTGTAGCGCTCGGGAACGCGCAATCCGCCTTGACGTTCCATAGCGGGTTGTAGCCCAACTTGAGGTCGGTGGGCATGAAGATCGCCTTCTTGTACTGGTCCGCGTACTCGCGAATGCGGCCGCGCTTCACGTTCTTCAGTTCCATGACCCAGGCGAGCTTCTCGCGATCGATGCCGTCGGGATCATAGATGACGCCATCGGAATCGGAAACGCTGACCGGCTTTGCGCCGAGGTCAAGCAGCTTCTCGATGGTGTACTGGGAAACGTTGCCGCTGCCGGACACCAGGCAGGTCTTGCCGTCGAACGTGTCCTTGCGGCTCTTCAGCATTTCCTTCGCGAAATACACGCAGCCGTAGCCGGTGGCTTCCGGACGAATCAGCGAACCGCCCCAGTTCAACCCCTTGCCGGTCAGCACGCCGCTGAACTCATTCCGGATGCGCTTGTACTGGCCAAACAGGAAACCGATCTCGCGTCCGCCCACGCCAATATCGCCGGCCGGAACGTCGGTGTCCGGGCCAATGTGGCGGCACAGTTCGGTCATGAAGCTCTGGCAGAAACGCATGACTTCGCTGTCGCTCTTGCCTTTGGGATCGAAATCCGATCCGCCTTTGCCGCCGCCCATGGGCAGCGTGGTCAGCGAATTCTTGAAGACCTGCTCGAAGGCGAGGAACTTCAGGATGCCGAGATTGACGGAGGGATGGAAGCGCAGGCCGCCTTTGTAGGGGCCGATCGCACTGTTCATCTGAATACGGAAACCGCGATTGACCTGGACGTTGCCCTGGTCATCAAACCACGGTACGCGGAACATCAGGACGCGCTCGGGCTCCACGATGCGCTCGAGGATCCTCGCGGAAATGTATTCCGGATGTCTCTCCAGCACCAGACGCAGTGACTCGAGTACTTCCTGGACTGCCTGATGAAATTCTGGCTCGGCTGGGTTCTTCGCCTTCACCAGTGTCATAACATCGTTAATGTAATTGCCCGGCGTCTTGATCGCGGGCGAGGTTGCTGTTACAGCACTCATAGAGGTCCTCCTGGAACCTTGCAACTACTCTTTTGGGCCGGTACTACTATGGACGTCCGCCGCTAACTCGAAGACGGGCGAACAGTCCGTTGAATCCAGTACTATTTGAGTCCTATATGGGCCGTCATGCGGTGATTGCTATCACCCAGCTACGTGACGAAACGGCATATAGTAACCCTTTCAGCGGCGGCTGGTGGGAGAATCTTTGCCCTATTACTGAACAAGTTACCACGAAGGTAAGGCGAAAGATCAGATGGCGCAGGCTAGTTCGCACCTGGTTTCGACGGAGGAATTCGAACGCCTACTTGCCGAAGTGAAGAGCTCGTCGGCAGGGGACGCGCAAGGCATCTTCGGGCCGGAGTCAATCAGTTGGAAGATCAATCGTGAGGCGGCGCTGTTCCTGGCCGCGGGACGGGCAGCATTATTGCAACTCGCGCATCCCTGGGTTGCTGCCGCGATCGCTGAACACTCTCGAACGTTGCGCGATCCTGTCGGCCGTTTTCATCAGACCTTCCGCGTCATGTTCACCATGGTCTTCGGCTCGACCGGGCAATGCCTGGCAGCGGCACGTCAACTGCACCGGCGTCACCAGAGCATCCGTGGCAGGATGCCCGAAACCGTGGGTCCGGTGGCGAAGGGATCGCTATACGAAGCTAACGACCTGGCCGCGCTAACCTGGGTGTACGCAACCCTGGTGGACAGCGCCCTGCAGGCGTATGAGCTCGTCCTGCCCCCTCTGACGATGGATGAACGGGAGCAGTGTTATCGCGAGGGCCGAACCATGGCAGCCCTGTTTGGGATTCCCAAGGAATCGCTGCCCAGGAACTGGACAGAATTTCAAACCTACTTCGACTTCATGTTGCAATCGGACATCGTGCTGGTGAGCCCGACGGCGCGCGCGATCGCTCATCAACTGCACGCGGGAACAGGCTCGTGGTTACACCCGCCATTCTGGTACCGTTCGCTGACCACGCACCTGCTTCCGTCCCGCTTGCGCCAAGAGTTTGAATTCGACTATGGAGCGCGGGAACAGCGTACTGCCGAGCGCGCCATGCGCTGGCTTCCTCGCATCTATCGCGCTCTTCCGCCGGCGGTCCGTTTCGTCGGCCCGTACCGCGAGGCACAAGCGAGGCTTGCCGGGAAGGTCAGCCCGAGTCTGGCCGTGCGACTGAGCAATCGCCTCTGGATTGGACAACCCACTTTGCTCAATTCCGGCGAGTGAATCTAAGTGCCGTCCATTGTGAACCCCCTGCATCTGTGCCGCATCCAACACCCACCGACACTTGTGTTTGGGTGTAGCATGTACGCCAACAGGATGTTTCAGGCCGTGGGGGCCAACAGAGCAACGCCGTGAATATTCTTCTTCTGTCCATGCCCGACTCCTTCGAGCACATGCCCACAGTCGCGGTGCGAATGCCGAATGGCGCGCTGAGCTCCCTGGCGGGAAATGTTGATCCCCATCACCGGGTCGCTGTTGCCGACCTGATCCTGGTACAGAAGACAGTGCGGCAAACCGTTGAGCGGTTGGTGCGAGAAATCCAACCGGATGTCGTTGGCCTGTCCGTCATGACATTCCAGCGCAAGACCGCGCTGCAAATGATTGGATTGTTGCGCTCGCTGCGGCCGCAGGTGCGAGTGGTGGTCGGCGGTTACGATCCCAGCCTCGCTCCCGAAGCCTACATGCATGAGGAAAGCGGAATTGATTACATCGTGCGCGGGGAAGGCGAGGTTACGTTGCGCGAACTGCTGCGCGCGCTGGAGGCGGGCGGTGGTTTGGAGAGCATCCTGGGCCTGTCTTATCGGCTGGCGGACGGGTGGCGACAGAACCCGGCTCGCCCGGTCCACACCTTGGAAGGAGACGAAATCCGGCTGCCCAAACGCAGCGCGCGCGTGCTCTCGGGCTACACCATGCTCGGGCGTCCCGTGGACGTAGTCGAGACTTCGCGTGGCTGCACGTTCGATTGCGGCTTCTGCTCGATCATCGAGATGCGTGGCCGCAACTTCCACACCTACTCTTTCGACCGCGTGCTGGCCGATATTCGCGATGCCCGGGATCACGGTGCCAGAGCGATCTTCATCGTGGACGACAACATCAGCTTGAACATTCATCGCTTCGAGGCGTTGTGCCGAGCCATCATTGACGCGGGGCTGAACGATATCGCTTACACCGTGCAGGCGATGACCTCGCCTATTGCGATGCATGGCAAGACCCTGGCGCCGTTGATGCGAGACGCCGGCTTCCGCTACGTCTTTCTCGGCATCGAGAACATCTTGGAAGACGATCTGCAGTTCCTCAAGGCCTCGGCCAAGAACGAATTCCGCGAAAATGGCCGCAGCACGGGAAATGCGAGCTTGCGCGCCATCGACGTTCTGCACCGCAACAAAATGTATGTGGTCGGGGGGCTCATCGTCGGTAATCCGGACGACACGCGCGAGTCCATCAAGACCAACCTGGAGTTCGCTGCCAAGTACGTGGACTGGCCGTACATCCAGCACCCCACGCCCTATCCCGGCACTCCGATGACGAAGGACTTTCGCAAGCGGAATCTCATCGTCATCGAAAACATGGAAGAGTACGACGGGACGACCGCCGTGGTGGCGACGCAGCACCTGCCTCCTGAAGAGATCGAGTACGAGCGGTGGCGCGCGGAGCGTTGGATGAAGACCCGCCACATTCCCGCGGTGATCGCCCACGAGCCGCTGTTTGTTCTGCGCAACTGGTGGAAGATGTTGTCGCACACTTTTCGTGGGACCTCAATCAAGTCGGCGTTCGGGCTGGAGAGCGACCGCAAAGTGTTCGAGCGCTATCGCGGCCTGCGCAGCAGGGAGCGAGCGTATCTGTAGAACGTACTGATCGTAGAGCGATTCCATTTCCCAACCCAGTCACTGCTTATTCAGTGCGAAATCTCCTGTATAAATGATGCAGTAGAGATCGTCTTCAATGCTGCCGACCTCCTCCCATCCCCACGACAAGAAGGCCGGCCTCGCCTACTGGGCGCAGCGCGTGCTGGAAGAGTGTCACAAAGCCAGCCATGACTTTGCCCCCGATCCTGTGCACGACCTCCGGGTAGCCATTCGGCGTTGCCGCTCGATGGCTGATGGCTTCCTCTCCGTCGATCCCGATCCGGAATGGCGGCAGATGAAGGGACTGGCCAAACCGCTTTTCAGCAGCCTGGGCGAGCTACGGGATACGCAAGTGATGGTGGAATGGGTGAATCGCCTCTCCGAGGAAGGCGATCCCGTTCGGCAGGTCATGATGCAGACGCTGTCGGAGAAAGAGAGTGCGCAGAAAGCTGAGGCGCAGCATGCCTTGCATAGCTTCGACCGCCATCATTGGTCGGCATTGAATGCCAGGCTGGCAAAGCGGACCGGCAAGGTCCCTACGGAGGGATTAGTTTTTCAGGAACTGGCGCTCGAGCGTTGGATGGAAGCGTACGCCCTGCATCATCGGGCCCTGCGAAACCGGAGTCCGTTCGCCTATCACCAGCTGCGAATCGGCATCAAGCGGTTTCGTTATACGGTGGAAAACTTCCTGCCACAGCGGCACGAGAAGTGGGCTAAAGACCTGCGCGATCTCCAGGACGCCCTCGGTGAGGTACACGACTTCGATGTTCTGCGTGCGATGATCAACGCCCATCTTGAAATCAGCGTCGACGATCGTGCCCGGTGGCAGAAACGAATCGCCGACGAACGCCAGAAGCGGCTGGATTTGTATCGCGTGAAGATGTTGGGGAAGGGCTCGCTATGGCGCGTCTGGCGTGCCGAGCTGCCGAGCGGCGTATCGTTGGAAAAAGCGGCCTTGGAGAAGTTGCGAAAGTGGGCGTCGTTCCTGGATCCGGATATCAGCCACTCGGCTTTGGTTACGCGAATCGCATTGCAGCTTTACGATGCGCTTTCGCGGGAGGGGGTACTTCCCGGTGGGCGTGAGTACCGGCGCATTCTGCAGGCGGCGGCCATGCTTCATAACGTCGGTCATCACAAAGGTCATGAAGGACATCGCAAGCGCGTCTATCGCCTGATCCTCAAACTCCATCCTCCGGCGGGGTGGAGCGAGGAAGAGTTGCACTGCGTCGCTATCGTTGCCCGCTACCATCAGGGGGCGCTGCCAACAACAGGAGACTCCCACTTTGTGGGACTAAGCGCGAAGCGCCGTTCCGAGCTTTTGCCGCAGATCGGAATTCTGCGTCTGGCACACGCTTTCGCTGTTGAGGGTAAGCGAAACGCGACGCAATTTTCGGTGGAACGACGCGATGGTTTGCTGACGATCTCCGGACATGGGCTGGCACCAATCGGTCCGACGGCCGATCGGCTCGCCCGGGCCCGCTATCTACTGGAGGCTACATGCAAGCTGCCGATCATGATCCGGCCTTTGCCGGTGAAGTCATCGACGGCGTTTCGCCGCACAACGCGCGTCCGACGACACCAGCGAGTTCGCGCTGACACCAAGTTTCGCCGGCTAGGCGATCATTTTACTGTTCGTCGATTTCCTGTAGGGGTCACCGACAAACACGAATGGATACTTGCGAAGTGCCTCCACGTCGTGCGCTGCGGCGCAACGTTCGACTTCGGCCATCAGCTTGGCGGCCTCGTCGGGAGGCATGTTCTTGGTGGCTCGCCAGAATTTATCAGGAAAAAACCAAATGCGTTCGCTGGGATTGACTTCGGCAGTACTATCGGATTTCGACTCCATATATCTCCTCCCACAATGTGGGATGTATCAAAATCACTGAATTGGCGAAGTGTAGTGGGTCACCGATTCGTTTACGGCTGCAGAGCTATTATCAGGCTTCGCGTGGCAGATTGTAAACCACCACTACGGTGCCGTCCACTCAAATTCGACACGGTGTCCCGATCTTCGGGTGCGCCACATCTCTAACCGTAAGAAACGACGAGGAAATCGTCGTTGCGCGGGAGATTTCGTCAGGGGAGGATACCACGCTCAGCGCTATATCGGGGAACGGCCGTGACCGGATTGCACTTTGGCGCGGCCTGCGGGGGATGACAAAAAGATGCCCGGTCTGGAGGCCGGCGGCTATCTGACATTGTGGTATATGCCTGACTGGCGCTAAAGTCTCGCGCGGCCGACTCTTCACATCACGGTGACCGCACTTTTCAGCGGCTGCCCACATGACCCTCGTTGCGCCAGTCTTAGGGGTGCTGACCGGCTGGACAGGGACAGCAGCGGCGGTTGCTTGTAACAAAAAAGACACATTTGATTTGTTGCTTCCGGGCCTGCACGAGCATCTACTGAACAAGGTGAGGTTGGCAATGCCGTTGGTTCGATGCGCAGTTTGGTGACCGCCGCATGCCTTGTGCTTGCGCTGGCGGTGCCCTGCCTGGCGTGCCCGGGAACTCAGAATGATGTGCAAGGCATTGACCGCGGTTACCGGCAGATGTACAACCTTGACTTCGCCGGCGCGCATGAGACCTTCCGCACTCACCAGGTGAAGTATCCGGACGACCCTCTCGGTTACACCTCCGACGCGGCGGCCTACCTGTTTGCCGAGTTCGATCGCTTGCATGTGCTGGAGTCGGACCTGTTCATTGACGATCAGACGTTCGAGAGCCGCAACAAGTTGAACCCCGATCCCAAAGTCAAACAGGAATTCGAACAGCACCTGGCCCAAAGCGATGAACTCGCCAGCAAGATGTTGGTGCGGTCTCCTCAAGACCCTGATGCGCTTTTCGCGCAAGTTCTGGCTAACGGTTTGCGCGGCGATTACGCCGCACTGATCGAAAAGCGGAACCTGGCCAGCCTGGGTTACATGAAGCGGTCACGGGGCATCGCCCAGCAACTTCTCACGATTGAGCCTGCCTGCTATGACGCATATCTCGCCGTCGGCGTTGAAAATTATCTGCTAGGAATCAATTCTGCGCCGATGCGCTGGGTGTTGCGCATGACGGGCGCCCAGACTGATAAAGAGGAAGGGCTGAAGCGCCTGCAGATTACGGCGGAGAAAGGTCAGTTCCTGGCTCCCTTCGCGCGCTTGCTGCTAGCCGTCGCCGCTTTGCGCGACAAGGATCCCCAGGCCGCGCGAAATCTATTGGCTGGCTTGGCAGCCGAGTTTCCGCACAACCAGCTCTATGCCAAAGAGCTGGCCCGAATTCATTAGCTCGACCCCCGACAGAAGGTTTTGCAGGCTTTCAGAGCGTCGAGAACCTCTTCCATCCGGCGAGCTTCAAGTTCCACGGCCACGGCATTCAATTTCGCGCTGGATTGACGGTGTACAACGTGCCGCGGGATGTCCACGAGTATTACGCCTCTCCCTGTTACGGAGTGTTCTACAACTGGGTACCACGCCTGTGGCGGATTGATGCCGACTTCGACTTCTGATGCCGTGCCGTCTTCCAGCTTGTTGATTTGCTTCCTGAGGATGCACGCCGCGTGATCGTCATTCGTTTTGTGGAAGAGAAAAACATCCGGGAGAGCAAGCCGGGCAAGCCGCAATACCAGCCGAACAGGGCAACTCCGGGTAGTCGGCAACTCTTACCCCATCCGTTAAATCTCCAGTTTGCCCGTGATCCTCCCGGAACAGCGGCAACTGCCACCTCATGACCCCACGATGAGGAGCAGATTGAAAATGCCGCGTCACGGGGCTGGCTTACACTGCCAGCAAGCCCGAGTAAATCGCCATCCCCACTACCGCATCCACGCCCATTTCGTCGAGCTCGTCAATCTCTTCCCTGCTGCGAATCCCGCCTGCCGCGATCAGCCGGCGCGAGGTTTTCTGCCGCAACTTGCGAATGACGTCCATCGGGATTCCCTGCAGCAGTCCTTCGGTATCAATGTGCGTGTAGAGAAAGGCGGAGCAGAACGGCTCCAGCTGCCTGCATCATCGCCGCCGGCGCGATTTCCGTGATGGTCTTCCAGCCGTGAATCGCGACTTGCCCGCCGCGCGAATCAATGGCGAACACCAGCCGGTCGGCGCCGAATACTCGACAGGCTCTGGCGAAGCCGAATCAACGGCGAACGTGGACTGCTGTCGACCGTCGCCGTCGGTTGAATTTAACCAGCGAAGAACCGACGATCACTTTCTTCGCGCCGCAGTCCAGCACGGCTTGCGCATCGTCGGCGGAGCGAATTCCGCCGCCCACCTGGCAGGGCAACTTGCCGCAGAATTCAGCGATCAGCGTGCGATTCGATGCCCTTGCCCATCGCCGCATCGAGATCAATCAATTGCACCAGTGGATAGCGGGAGAAACGCTCAACCCACTCGCCGAAGTTCTCGAACTCCAGCGCTTTCTTTTCGCCCTGCACCAGCTGGACGATCTTGCCGCCCATCAGGTCGATCGAAGGAATCAGCATGCCAGCCTCACGGGGATGCCCGCCGCGCGCAGCTCCTGCTTGATGGCGTCGCACCGACTCCAATCCGAAGTGGAAGACCGAGGCCGCCAGTGCCGCGTCGGCTGCGCCCTCCTGAAATACTTCGACGAAGTGGCGCGGTTCGCCCGCTCCGCCCGAGGCGATCACCGGAATGCGAACGCTGGTCGCAATGGTCCGCGTCAGCGCGCAGTCGAAGCCTGACTTGGTGCCGTCGCGGTCCATCGAGGTCAGCATGATTTCTCCCGCGCCCAAGCTGTTCGGCCTGCACCGCCCATGTCTGCGCGTCGCGCCCGGTCGGCTTTGCGTCCGCCCCAGACATACACTTCCCACGCTGTCGGCGTCCGCTGCCGCGCATCGATGGCCACCACCACCGCCTGCGAGCCGTAGCGTTCAGCAATCTTGCGTGATCAGCGCGGGATCGGCGATGGCGGCCGAGTTGATGGCAACTTTGTCGGCGCCGCAGTCCAGCACCGCCGCCGCATCGTCGAGCGAGCGAATGCCGCCGCCCACGGTGAAGGGAATGAAAGCTGCCGCGCCGTCCGCCGCACGGTTTCGAGCAGAGTGTTGCGCGACTCCGCCGTCGCCGTGATGTCGAGCAAGACGATCTCGTCGGCCCCGGCCTGCGCTGTGCGCCGCGGCCAGTTCCGCGGGATCGCCGGCGTCGCGCAGTTGCACGAACTGAATGCCTTTCACCACGCGTCCGGCAGTGGACGTCGAGACAGGCGATGATGCGCTTGGCCAGCGTTTCAGAGGGCACAGAAGTTCTCCAGGATCTTGCAGCCCGACGTCGCCTGATTTCTCGGGATGAAATTGCACGCCGAACAGGTTGCCGCGCTCCGCCGCTGCCGTGAAGGGCTCTTCGTAGGTGCAGGTCGCGACCGTGTCGGCGCACAACGGCGCGCGATAGGAATGGGTGAAATAGACGTACGCGCCTGACGGAATACCCGCCAGCAGTCGCGAGCGCGGCTGCAATCGCGATGCGGTTCCATCCCACGTGCGGCGACTTCACGCGATCGGAGAAACGTGTGCACTGTCCCGTGGAACGCTCCCAGGCCGCGCAACTCGGGGGCCTCACTCGCTGCCTTCGAACATCCACTGCAGGCCCAGGCAGATGCCGAGCAGCGGCTTGCTCATCGGCGATCGGCTTCGCGCAACGCCGCTCCCAGCCTGCCGTCGCCAACGGCAGCGTCGCTTTGAAATTGCCGACGCCCGGGAATGATCAGCTGTCTCCGCAGCCGACACGATGTCGGCGTCGGTGGTCACCACGCACTCGCGCCCCAGATGCTGCGAGGGCCTTCACCACCGAGGTCAGGTTCCCCGCGCCGTAATCGATGATGGCGATCACAGGAGTCCCTTCGTGCTGGGCAGCATGCGTCCCAGTTGCTTGTCTTTCGAGCAGGCTACTCGCAACGCGCGCGCGAACGCTTTGAACAGCGCTTCGATCTTGTGATGGTTCGAGCGGCCGTAGATGTACTTTGGCATGCACGTTGGCCTTCGCGCCGCGCGAAAACCCGTCGAAGAAGTCGGCCACAAGTTCGGTTTGCAGATCGCCGACCAGCCGCGTCCGCACTTTGGTGTCGACCACCGCCGCGCTGCGTCCGCCAAAGTCGACGGCGACCACGCCCAGCGTTTCGTCCATCGGCATCACGAAATATCCCGGCGCGCAAAATGCCGCGCTTGCTGCCCAGCGCCTGCGTGAACGCCTCGCCCAGCGCGATGCCCACATCCTCGACGGTGTGGTGCTGGTCGACATCGAGATCGCCGGTGGCCTGCAGTTCCAGGTCGAACGCGCCGTGCCGCGCCACCAACTCCATCATGTGATCGAGAAAGCGGATGCCGGTGCTGATTTTGGCGCGCCCATGGCCTTCAATGGTCAGCGCAATGCGAATCTCGGTTTCGTTGGTCTTGCGATGGATGCTTCGCGCGCCTCATGCTGTCACCTCGCGCGCCCAGCTTCAATTCGCGCGCGACTTCGCGCAGCGCGCGATAGCAGCCGATCGGTCTGCGCGTGGTTCCAATCGTGATGCGCACGCAGCCATCGCAGCCCGGATCGGCCGAGCGGTCGCGGACCAGAATCCCACGTTGTCGCATAGCCGCGACAAACTCGCGATGACTGCTCGCCGATCCGCACCAAGACAGAAAGTTCGCCTCGCTCGGCCAACCGTGGAATCCGAGTCGGTGCAGCTCGCTGTTCCAGTCGCTCGCGCCCGTTCTTCACCTGCGCACATAGTCAGCTGACGTGATCGCTGTCCGCGAGCGCGGCGGGCAAGCACCGCCAGCGCCACCGCATTCACGCTATACGGCGACGACACCCGGCGCACCATCGGCATCTGCTCAGCGCGGTCCGGCGAGGATTCCGATGCGCAGGCCCGCCAACCCATAGGCCTTGGAAAACGTGCGCGCGACAAACAGGTTCGGTAATGTGCTCGACATCGCGGATCACTGTTTCCCCATGAAAGTCGAAGTAGGCTTCGTCCACCAGCAGCGCCGCGTCGGGCGCGGCGTTGGCGATCTCCAGCAACTGCTCGCGCGTGTGCAACGCCACCGGTCGGATTGTTCGGGCTGGCCACCGCGATCAGTCGGGTGGCCGGCGTGATGCTGCCTCAAGACCTTTCGATCGGAAACCGGAAGTCTGCCGTCGCACTGCACCCGCATGACGCGCGCGCCGGTCGCCTCCGCGAAGATTTCGTACATGCTGAACGTCGGCGTCACCACGATCACTTCATCCTGCGGCTCGAGATACGCCTCGCACAGCAGATGAATGGCCTCATCCACGCCGTTGGTAAGCAGCACCTGCTCGGGCGCGAGTCCGAGATGCTGCGGCGACGATCGCCTCCACCGGTTCGCGCTCGGGATAGCGCGCCAGGTCATCGGCCGTGATCTCCTCGAGTCGTCGCCAGCACGCGCGGCGAGCATCCCTCGGTGTTCTCGTTGAAGTCGAGGCGCAGTCCGTCGCGGCCCGCCAGCGGCGGATGATACTCGTGCATCTGCTGCACGGCTTTGCGCGCGCTAAGCATCGCCGCACCTCACCCGCACCGACTCGGCATGGGCGCGCAGACCTTCGGTTTCCGCCAGTGTGGTGACCACCGGCGCAATCTTGCGCAGTCCTGTCGCATTGAACTGCTGCACGGTGATGACCTTCACAAAGTCGTGGACGCTCAGTCCGCCGCGAAAACGCGCCGCTCCCGCTGTGGGCAGAACATGGTTCGGCCCGGCTGCGTAGTCTCCCGCCGATTGCGGCGAGTAGTCGCCGACAAACACCGAGCCCGCATTGCGCACCGGCGGCAAGATCGTCGTCGTCGACGGTCAGGTGCTCGGGCGCGATGCGGTTGACCCACTCCATCGCCTGCTCGCGCGACGCCGCCACCAGCAGACAGCGCATTGCGGCGGATCGCCTGCCGCGCAATGGCATTGCCTCGGCTCGCGCGCTGCGATTGCGCCTTGCACTCTCTCTGCCAGATCGGCTTCGTCGTGATGAAGACCACCACCGCGTCCGGATCGTGTTCGGCCTGCGCGACCAGGTCGGACGCGAGAAACTCCGGATTGCCGCTGTCGCTGTAGACCACGGCTTCGGTCGGCCCGGCCAGCATGTCGATGGCGCAATCGAAGCTCACCAGCTTCTTGGCTGCGGTGACAAAGACGTTTCCCGGGCCCGACGATCTTGTCCACGCGCGGGATGGTCTCCGTTCCATAGGCCAGCGCCGCGATGGCCTGCGCTCCGCCGCAGCGATAAACTTCGCGAATCCCCAGCAGATGCGGCCGCGGCCAGCGTCGCCGGCTGCGGACGCGGCGAGACCACACGATGCGCTCCACACCCGCGACCTGCGCGGGAATCGCGGTCATCAGCAGCGTGGAGGGAAGCGGATAGCGTCCGCCGGGCACATAGCAGCCGACCGATGCCAGCGGACGCACAATCTGTCCCAGTTCGCCGCCGGCGATCTTCTTGCGCCATGCGCGCGGCATCTGCCATTGGCAGAAGCGCCGGATGTTGGCGGCGGCGCGTGCGCAAGGCGTTCGCGTGTCTCGGCAGGAGTCGAGCGCCAGGCTTCGTCGATCTCCTCCTCCGAAACCCGCAGCGGCTGGCCTTTTTGCAGGCCATCCCACAATGTGGCATAGCGCACCAGCGCCTTGTCGCCGCCGCGCCTCACCGCCTGAATGATCTGGCGCACCCGGGGCTCGACCTCCTCCAGCCGCGACGCCCGGGTCTCCAGCGTCTGCGACCGCGTTCTCCGCGGCTTTGCCCTGCAGGATCGCGCATCACATCACCACCTTGTTCAGCGGATACTCGACGATGCCCTGCGCGTTGGCCGCCTTGAGCCGCGGAATCACCTCCCAGCACAGCGCTCTCTTCCAGGATGGTATTGACCGCGACCCACGTGCTGTCGCTCAGGGTGGAGATGGTCGGGCTGTTCAGCGCGGGCAGGACGCTCAGCACGGCCTGGCAGGTCTTCGACCTGGACGTTGAGCATCAGCCCGACGCGGCCTTGCGCTTCCATGGCGCCGCGCAGCATGAGCGCGAGGTTCTCGATCTTCTGCCGCTTGCAGGCGTCGGCCCAGGCCTTCTTGTTGGCGATGATCTGGGTGTTCGATTCGAGAACGGTTTCGATGATGCGCAACCGGTTGGCTTTCAGCGAACTGCCGGTTTCGGTGACTTCCACGATGGCATCCGCCAATGTGGGAGGCTTCACTTCCGTCGCTCCCCAGGAGAACTCGACTTTCACCTCGATGCCGCGCTGCTGGAAGTAGCGGGTGGTCACGTTCACCAGTTCGGTCGCGATGGTCGCGCCCCGCAGATCTTCCGGACGCTGTGCCGGCGAATCTTCCGGCACCGCCAGCACCCATCGCACTTTGCCGCGGCTCTGCTTGGCATAGATCAGGTCGGCCACGGTGACCACGTCCAGCCCGCTCTCCATCACCCAGTCCAGGCCGGTCATGCCCGGCATCGAGCGCGCCGTGTTCCACGTAGCGCGCCATCTCCTGCGCGCGGATCAGCATGCATTCGATCTCGGGATCGTTGGTGCCGGCGAAATACGATCGCGGGCTGACATACACTTGCAGCCCGGCGCGCGCCAGCAGAGCCAGCGTCGCCTCTTGCAGGCTGCCTTTGGGAATTCCCAGCCGCAGCTTCATCGCGCACCTCCCGCGGCGGCGCAACCGGCAGTTCGGTGTTGAAGCAGGTGCGCGTGCCGGTGTGGCAAACCACGCCTTCGCCTTCGACCTCGACGCGGCACAGGATGGTGTCGAGGTCGCAATCGGCCGCGGCGGTGACCACCTTCAGACGGTTGCCCGAGGTCTCGCCCTTGGTCCACAGCTGGTTGCGCGTGCGGCTGAAGAACGTGACATAGCCGGTCTGCAGCGTCTTCTCGTAGGCGGCGCGGTTCATGAAGCCCAGCATCAGCACCTCGCCGGTGGCGGCGTCCTGCACGATGGCCGGCGCCAGGCCCCCCATTTTCTCGAAGTCAATTTCAACCGCCATAGCTGTTTCCTTTCGCCAAAACAAAAAACCCGCTGAATCGTGTCAGCGGGTCGGAGGTATAGGTGCTAGAAAGCTATCCGATGATCTCCGCTGACACGCTCGCCACGTGCGATGGTGATGATGGCGATGGATCAGCGAAGTCATCTTGTAACCGAGAATATGGCCAACGTCGATTGGCTGTCAATACGACATTTTGGGGATTTAAAGCGCAAGTCTGAGGTGCACGGTCTCATCTTTAGCGAGATGTAAACCGGAAGCGTCGGTCGATAACGCCCCAACTGCTGATCGAGTTCTTGCTCCCTATTTATGCAGTTGATACTGGTTGAGCGATTAACACACAATTCACACCTCTTAGGATGCCAAGGGCAGCATACTGAGGAGTGGGAGTTTTGGTGCAATTCTGGTCTCGCAAGGACTGTCTGCCGTCCCTTTACGCCGGCGCTTCGCAATTCCGCCGCCCAAGGTCTCGCATACCATCTAGATTCCAGCGCGTTCACGTTGCTGCGGTGTGTTATCGGGTACGCGGCGGTGAACCGGAGTTCCTTTTGGTGCGCACCAAGAACGGCCGATGGACTTTTCCGAAAGGTAGAGTGGACCAAGATGCAACGAACGCCCATGCCGCTGCACGGGAAGCATACGAAGAAGCTGGCGTAAAAGGCTTAGTAGAACCCGTCCCTTTTTCTTTCTACCGGCATTGCAAACCCAGACGCCAGGGCTCGGGTAGACAAGTCATCCTGGTTGATGCTCATTTGTGCAAGGTTAAGCACTTAGGTCCGCCACTCGAGGAGTACCGAGACCCGAGGTGGTTCAGTGTGCCGAAAGCAAAGCGGCGGCTGCAGGAGTCTCGGACGTCAGAGTTTGCGGCTGAAGTCGTTAGCGTGATTGACCGGGCAACGGAACGCATACTGACATCGAAGGGCTCGCAGAGCTGACGTTAGCCAATGGCAGCTCGCAGGTGTGCCCTTGGTAGGCGGCTGGCTTTGAGAGCCCGGCCAAGCATGGCTATTACAGCCGAGCGTACTCGGCTTTGGCTTGCTTATAGATGGGGATGTCGGGATCGGCGTCTTTCCAGAGGGTTAGGAAATTCTGATAAGCAGCCTTCGCTTTTATGCTGTCACCAGAAAGCGCGTAGGCGCGGCCCAAGCCCAAATGCGCTAGCGCGCCGATCGGTTCATTTGCAACGACTCCCGGATGATCGAGAATCTTCTGAAACTCCGTGACCGCAGCTGGACCTTGATGCGCTGCCACGTAAGCGTCCCCGCGCAGGTAGATCGCGTAGAGGTCAAAACCTACCGTAGCAGTAGGGGAGCCGAGCTCATACGGAGCAGCCGCTGCCAGCACCCCGATTGCCTTCTCGGCGGCCTTGGTAGTAACTCTGCCGCCCTGCAAAGCAACCGCAGCATGGATGATCGGCAGATAGTCGAACTGCACGATCGTGTCCTCCGGAAAGCGGCCAGCGAGATCGTCGGCTATCCGCGTGGCCTGGGCGGAATCGCCGGCCAGCCCCAGAGCAGTCGCGGCAATGGCCGTGACATCTCTGCCGTCTGAGAGCGCGACCGCGGTGTGCGCCCGCTGTTTCGCCGAAGCCATGTTGCCGACAAGCGCCTCCCACAACGCCCCTTCAGCCTCATACACAGCAGCGCCCTCTCGTTTGCCAGCGCGCCGGGCAGACTCAGCTGCGCGCTGCGTCAATTCCCGTGCTTGGGAGAACTGTCCGGCGTAGGCGGCGGTTTCGGATTCGTTGTAGAGCATCAAGTCTTCGTATCCAGGTTTGCCCATAAGGCTAGAAGCCTCATGTTTCATGCCCGCTGCATCGTGCTGTAGAAAATCAATGACATAAAGGAATAGATGAGTGGACGGATTGTCAAGCTGATGGGCCTGCGCTTGCTGCGCTGTCGCCTTGGCTTCGCTCAGATCGTCAATGGCCAAATAGTTATAGACGAGGTTCGAGTTGGCCAGCCCGCTGGCAGGATTCAGTTTCACCGTCTCCTGGGCCGCAGCGACGGCCTTGTCCCAATAGCCGAGACCGGCGTAGATACTGGCCAGATTGCCGGGCGGAACATAGTCGCGCAGGTAGGTCTGCGCCCACAGCTCATAGGCCTTGCGGGCAGCTTCCAGATTGCCAGTGACGAAATGCTCATAATGGGAGGCGATATAGAGCTTCTCTCGCTCGCTCACTCGCTCGCGCAGATCATATGCCTTACGGGTACTTTCGGCCGCGCTGGCAATTTCGCCCAGATTGCTATAACTTGTGCCCAGCCGTGCGTAGGCCATGGCGAAGTTGGGATCCAAGTGGATGGCGCGCTGGAAGAATGGGATAGCAGCCGCGTAATCTCTCTCCACTACTTGCCGTTGGAAACCCATGCTGTATGCCCACAGCGCTTCAAGAGACGGCGTAGTCACGTTTTCCGGGGGGGCATCATACTTCTGCACCGAGGCCAGTGATTCGCCCAGCTTCTTGCGCAGCTTCGTGGCGGCAGCGCCCAGTGACCTGAGTACTTGCTCTTTGCGGTCGGCCGTCACCTGCTCTTCACCCAGCAGGTCTCCAGTGCGGCAGTTCACTGCTTTCAACCCCACGACGTACTGGCTACCCAAAGTTGAGATGGAGCCCTCGATGGTGGCGGCGCTCGCCGTACGCTGGCAGACCTCACGTGCCAACTCACCCGTGAGCCTCGCGTCTTTCGGTTGTGCCATTAACGAGAGCATCTGCGCGATGCGGTCATCTGACAGCAGGTTTAGAAAGGGCGACTGCTCCAGTTGCGCCGAAAGTCCTTGCCGCAGGGTGCGGTCGAAGACCGCGTCGCCAGTCTGATTGTCGAAGTCGGCCAGTATGATCGTGTCTTTTTCGGTAAGCGCAAGTGGTTTATGCGCGCGCCAGTAGAGGAGCCCGCCGATCAGCGCAAGCAGCACGACAGCCGCCCCAACCCACATCAGACGAACTCGCGCCACCGACGAGCGCAATTCGGCGCCGAAACCTCGGGCCCGGCTTGACTCGGCTTGCGCTTCCGCATCCGGCACAGCCCCGGGGTAGCTTGGCGCAACGGCTTCCGCCGCCGCGGCCGTTCCCGGTCGAGTAGCAGCCACCCGTGGGATAAGGCTCCGTTCGTCGGAGGTGGACTCGACCACCCTGGGCCGCGGAGCGGGTATGGTTTTCGAGACTACCGGCGCTAAGAAGCGGTATCCGTGGCGGGGAAGCGTTTCGATGTAGAGCGGATTGTCGGCATTGTCTCCCAGTACAGTCCTGATCTGCTTGATGCACTTATTGACCCCGTGCTCGAAGTCAACGTAGGTTTCCTCTCCCCAGAGCTGCTCTTGGATTTCGTCACGGTCCACCACCTGGCCTGCGTGGCTGGCAAGTAAAACCAAAAGCTTAAAGGGTTGCGGCGGGAGCTTTATGACGGTGCCTGATTTGCGCAGTTCTTCGGTGTCGAGATTTAACTCAAAGACACCGAAGCGGAGCAGTTTCTGCGTGGCGCTCATAACGACCGGCTCCGAGCTGGCGCGCTCCGTGGTTTTCCGGCTGAATGATCTCAATCTCTACTGCCACGCAACCCCGTTCACGTCGGGTCGCGTAGCGATCATCCGTCATGCACTAGACACGCAGCGGCCAGGAGTGTCCGCGCATGCTGGTGTCAAATGTCACAGAAATGTGAACGAGCACGCAAACCTCGTCGGTAAGTTCCTTCAGCGAAGTCTGTGCGGAGGATTATAACCCGCTTTTGCCCCACCCGCCCCTGTTGCTATCAGTCACCTTATTCCGCAAACCTCGCGGCCAGAGCAGCTTAGACGGTTACCCCAAACTCATCCACAAGTCAGCTATTGGGCATTGCTTGCGCTCGCCAACTGTCCTACTGTGCCGCCCACGAGAGCGGGAATTGAGCACAGCTCAAACACCTGCTTTTTCGGGGGAACGCTTCCGGGGGTGGGGCAACCACCCCGCCTCCGGTAAGCGAAACCACAATCGGCGACGCCTCAGCAGCGCCGCCAAGGATGAAAGAAGAAAGAAGGCGGCCATGGATGCACAAGCAATTACGACCAAGGCGAAGGTTCTGGGACCGTTCCTGACGCTGATTCTGCTATCGCAGCCAGGGTGTGAAGACGAAGTCTGGCGACGCACAGATGACGAAGGTTCGCGCAAAAAGAACGGTGCCAGCTCAACCATGCCCGGGGCCGTCATCAGCAACGCGGAGGATGCCGTACAAGCGCGCCCTGATCAACCGGCGATGGTGAACCTAAGCCCCACGTTGGTGTTGCTGACGATTCTGCGTAACCGTCCGCGGCGCCGCCGTAGCGCATGTCGGCACGAACTAACTCTGCCAACAGGATGCGTCTTGGCAGCGCGCTACCGGTCGCGGTGAGCGCAGCAGGTTCGGGAGCGCGTTGGAATCTGGCCCAGTAACGCGCGCGCTCCCGGTGAGGGGCAACTCACGCGGTGAAGTTGCTCCTTGCTCTTAGACATTGATCGCCGCCACAACTTATGACCAAAGGGGGTCAACAATGAAAACCACAACGATTGTTCCGTCTCGCACTCGATTAGCTCTACATCTGGCCTGCTGGACGCTTGCCCTGCTGCTGCCGTCCATGGCGGTCGCACAGGTTGGACAGATCGCATTTCCCGAAAACAACAGCGTGGTCTCCGGCTACACGCTGGTAAGCCTTCACCTGTCGGACTCCTACGATCCGACGCAGGTCGTAGCGGCGTACTTCCAGTACTCGCAGGACGGCTCCAACTGGGTCGGGATTGGCCTCACCAACACACTGGCCAACGGCTCGGAAAGTCAGTCTCCAGCCGACTGGGAGGTGTACTGGGACACTACCCAGGTCCGCTCGGGCAGCTATCGTCTGCGAGCCGTGATTGCGCTGGCCAACGGCCAAACCCAACTGACACCTTCGGTAACAGTTGGCGTCAACCTCCCTCCCACAGCCGATGCTGAAGGCACGATCGGATCCAACTTTGTGGCCCAGTTGTCGGGAACGAACTCGAGCGATCCCGATGGGTACATCGCCTCTTATGTCTGGGATTTCGGCGACGGCTCGGGGCCGGGATACGGATCGACGATCAGTCACACCTATCTTCCCGGACAGATCTACACGGTCACGCTGACGGTCACCGATGACCAGGGAGCGTGGGCCACCGACACCCTGACCGTAGACACGACTCTGCTGGTGGTAGCGAAGGACGATAACTGCGTCCTTGACAAGGACAGCAGGATTGAACTGGGCACGGCGGGCAACGTCATCGGTAACGATGGCAAAGGAGCGGGGTGGCCCAAGCGCGACAGAATGCACGATGGCAAAACCTTGGGACCCATCTCGAAGAACCCCGACAATAAGGACGATTACTGGGGGTATGCCTTCGAGCTGAGAGCGAAAGTCACGGGAAAGCCCAGCAAGTGCGCTGAAATCCAACTAGTCCGAGCAACCTACGTCAGCGCTGCTGGCAAGCTGACCGAGGCGCAGTGCCGCGGGATAAATGGCGACTTCAAGGACAACGTCTGTACTTGGTACTCCCGTTGGACAGGAACGAGGAACGACTTTGACATGGATGGAACCATCGATCTGGATCTGTCGACCCCGGCGCTATGCGAACGTTTCCGCGGTACCTGGGTTCCGGGTGCCGGAGCCGGTGCGGGTAGGTGCAGAAACGCCGTCTTCCCAGTAAACGTGAAGCAGTACAAACCCGACGAAAACGAGCAGGACACGCTTGGTTATCGCAGGCCGTTTTCGTGGAAGACCCACCCTGACGAGATGATCCTGTGGTGGGATGCTCCGCGCATCCGCAACCTTGGAACCGCAGCCGGCGCCAGCGCGAACCTGAACTTCGTTGCCATCATCCGTGGCACTAACAATGAATGTGGAGCTGGCAACACCCTGGCTTGCTATTGCTACGCAGACTATAGCGTGGCCTACATAGCGGGCCGGCCAACAGCGAGACCTTTACCGAAAATAGGAAAGGCTGCCTTGTGGATAAGTCGCAGGTACCTGGACTCAGATAGCGAATCGTGGTGGCGAGCACGTTGTGCCCCATCCTTGGTGCAACGCGAAAGTGTGGCAAAGGTAGGAGGAGCAGCTACGCGGTGAAGCTGCTCCTCATCTGCGAGATTAATCACCGCCCCAATCTATGACCAAGGAGGTCAGTATGAAAGCACAATCCAGCAAACTGAAGACAGAGACGGTGAACCTTCAACCCGAAAGCATCAACCAGCAGGAACGAGTAACCAAAACGCGCGTTTGCATTACCTCACTGAGCTTTTTCACGCTTCTGTACCTGGTGCTGGCAGTAGTTCCAGCCTTGTCGCAGAGTGCGGTTCCGCCTACGGCTCGGAAGGCAGTCGCGTCGCCAGCGTTTGCCTCTCTAGCTAAAGCTAGGGCTGCACGTAAATCGCAGGCTTCTGCTCCGTCCCAGAAGAACCTGGCGTCAGGACAGGATCCGGGTGTGCTCTACAACAATGGGCCGGTCAACGGCGAAGTTGATGCCTGGACTATCAACTTCGGCTACGTCGTTAGCGACTCCCTCGCGCTGCCGAGCGCTTCGACGGTCGAAGGTTTCCAGTTCTTCGTTTGGGCGTTTCCGGGCGACATACCTTCTACGGTGGATTGGTCGATCACCTCACAGCCGAATGGTGGCACAATCTACGGCAGCGGAACTGCTAACCTCACCACGACGTTTCTCTCCAGCAACAATCTCGGCTATGACATCGACCAGGAGACGGTTTCGTTCCTGGCTAATGTGCCACTGGACGCTGGCACCTACTTCCTCAACCTGACCAATGCCATCGTTCCCAGCGGCAACCCGCTGTACTGGGATGAGAACAGCGGCGTCGGTTGTGGGGGTGACGATGGTTCGGGCGGCGGTTGCCCGTCTCTAGCCTACGAGAACACTGTTGGCACAATCGCTTCCGAGTCATTCCAGGTCAACGGTACCTCGAATTCGAACTCGTTTCCGTCGGATGCCAAGCTGCAGTTTGTTACGAAGGGCGACGACGGGGAGTCCATGATCCTGCAGCCATTCACTTACAACTCCGTGCCCTGCCCGAGGGTGGAAGCCACGGTTGACGACTTCACTCTCGAGGACGATGGCACGGCAAGCATGGCGGTCAGTGGCGTGGTGACAGATGACGCCTCCGACCTCGTCGCCAACCCCGCCGAACAGTTACAGACCATCCAGGTTAGCCTGGAAGAGACGCCGCTCGGGGATCCCATACAGCTGACCAGCACCGCCACGCCAGAACTACCCTGGAAGCCTTACAAGTTCCGTGCTCCTTTTTCAACCCGTGTCACTTTCACACCAGACACTCTGGCGCCGCTGCAGGTGAACTTAACCACTTCACAAAATGTGGCAGGATGCGGTTCGACAGCGACTTTTTATGTGAGCATCATGAACGAAAACCAAATCGAGGTTGTGCCGCAAGCCAGTACCGATCCCGGAACTTTCTTTCCAACCATCCTCCGCATCTACTCTCCCTCGAAGCCATTACCGGACGGTACGCTGATCTCGGCTTTCGGAAGGTCCTGGAACGTGCAAGCCATGAATTTCGGCGATGGGACCTATTGGTATGCAATGGACGAGAGTCAGAAGAACCCGGTGGTTTTCTTGCCCGCCGCCTACACAGCTGGCTTTGAACAGACCCAGAAGCTGGATGGTTCCTTTAGCGTCGCCGTCCTGGCGAAAGACGGTCCTGTCGCGAACATACCCGTGGAGACCGGCCTCCTGGTACAAAACAACGACATAACGAACCTCTTGAAAGAAAACCTTAAGGGCTTTAATACGAAAACATTCATGCTGGGGGCGACCAAAGTATTTATTTATGGGCCGGGGGACGGCTTTGCACCCAAGGACCAGACGCTCGCCGCGGAAATCAAATGGAGATTCGTGGGGACCGGGAACACAGTCAGGCGCTTCCTGGGCGAAGAACCCCTTAAGATAGATATTAACCATCGCAAGTTTGTGGTTGCTGCCGCCAAGAGCGTCAAGTTCGCGTTTGGTTTGCCCGAAAAGTCTAATGCCGCGTTTTGGACGAATCTCAGCTTAGTGGCAAATGGGAAGACCGCCTTCGACGCAGTTGACGACATCTTCAAAGCACAGAACAAAGATACGTATAAGATGGCCTGCCTCCGGGGCGCAGGCTTTGTTCACTTGCGAGGTGCTTCTCAGGCTTTGGCCAAGGACGACTTCAATGAACTGGTCGGAAGGATGCCGTTTGGCTTGCTCTGGCGGGTAAAGAAAAGCCTGCAGCAACCGAATTTCAAGAATGGGCAGTACGATCCAGACAACGACAACAACGCCAAGTGGGTGCCCGGCGATTGGGGATACATCGCGAGCGCAGACACGGAGGGGAATCTAAGAGCCAAGTGGGGCGACGACTGGGGGTTATATGCCGGTGAAAACGTCATCTACCTCGGCGGCAAGGACGGCGGCAACTTCGAGACATCGTTGGCCAAGTTCAAAGGAAGCGCCTATTTTTGGGGACACGGACTGGGCACCCAATCGTTCGGAGATTGGATCAAATCTGTAGAAATGTTTAATAACGCCCGCAAAGCGGAGATCAAGCCGTGGCGGGATGGGCTAAGACAACATCTACTGACTCGTGGGAGCCTGGTCTCCACAGATGTCAAACTCACGGAACATCAGTTCAAGGGTGGATTGCTCACGATTGGCGGCGACCAGTACAAAGTCGTGGACAACTCCGAAGACCTAGTCGTGACGGAAAAGTACGTCGCCGTCGTAGTAAAAGTCGGTAGGGCGCAAGGTGACAACTTTATCGTCAAACAGGAAGGAAAATTGTCGCTCTTGGCGGGCGCCGACGACCTGGGCACAAGCTTCTTGGGGTACGCCGACCTTGCTATGAAGAAAAACGAGTACAGAAACTACCGTGTATTGGTCGCAGACCAGAAGAAGAACCCTTACACGATTAAGTCGAACACGTTTTCGAATATTGTAACCCAGGAAAAAGTTACGATTCCGTTCATGCTTACCGATGTGAACAACAACAAGACAAGCGGAAACATCGTTCAGCTGAAGCTTGACGATCGTTATTAATGTATGGGTTGCGCGAATGTCCCACCGGTTCGCGAAGGGAAAGGTGGCGATCCGTGAGAGGAGTGGCTAGGCAGTGAAGCTGCTCCTCACCTTCGAGATCCATCGCCACGACAAGTCACGACCAGAAGACGGTGCGGCCGCCCTCGGGGGCGCTTGTCTCACGAATACCGCTGAGCCGGCCATTTCTGGCCTCCTTTTGTCCGCCCCCGGCGCCTAACTTGGCCCCATTTCCCCATTTGAGCAGGAATGAGCACGAAGGCTTCGTTCAGCACAAAAAACTGGTTTTTCAAGCAACTGCAAGGAAATGATGGAGGCGCGGGTGGGAATCGAACCCACGCATAAAGGTTTTGCAGACCTCTCCCTTACCACTTGGGTACCGCGCCTTGCCATCTCTAACCTAACGCGTTCCGCCGACAAAATCCAGCGCCACCCTTACCAGAGAACGGTGCGACGGCGATGTCCACCCCTTTGCTGCGGTTGAGCCTCTCAAGTTTGGGGGTGTAGTCTTGGCGCGAGCTTGCCAAGTCTGTGCCGAACCGATTATTGTCGGAGGCCGCCACGACTTGTGGCTCGAACTCGTTCCTCTGGAGGACCAATGGCGGGAGTCAACCTCGCAGATGCGCGCCGCGTCATCGCCGCGGCGGAGAAGAAAGCCCAGGAACTCGGGCAACCCATGAACATCGCAGTCGCCGACGATGGCGGCAACCTGGTGTCTCACGTGCGCATGGATGGCGCATGGCTCGGCAGCATCGATATTTCGATCAAGAAGGCTTTTACGGCGCGCGCCTTTGACATTGCGACCAAGGACCTCGCCACCCATTCCCAGTCGGGCGGGCAGTTCTTCGGTATCCATGTTTCCAACGATTGCAAGATCATGATCTTCGCTGGAGGCATTCCGCTGAAGCGCGAGGGTAAAGTGGTTGGCGCAATCGGCGTCAGTGGCGGGTCGGGTGAGCAGGACCACGCCGTGGCGGAAGCCGGAGCCGCAGCATTCTAGGAATCCAGCCAATGAGTCACGACATTTTCGCCGCCATCAGCGCGGGAGACACGGACAAGGTCACAAAGCTCGTTGCCGCTGACCCGCAGGTGGGGCATGCCCGCAATCAGGCTGGGGTCTCCGCGCTGATGCAGGCGCGCTACGAAAACAAGCTGGAGATGGTTGCGCTCTTGCGCAAGCCGGTCGGCGACCTCGACGTCTTCGAGGCTGCTGCCTTGGGAGATGTGCCGCGAATCCACGCATTACTGGAAGCCGATCATGAGATGGTCAAGGCGCGCAGCGGTGACGGCTTCACTCCGCTGCACTTGGCTTGCTTCTTCGGACAGATGGAGGCGGCGGAGACGTTGCTTCGTCATGGAGCTGACGCGAACGCCGATTCGCCGAACCGGATCGCGGTCATCCACAGCGCGGCGGCCTCGCGCAACGCCGCGATGGTGAAGCTGGTGTTGCAGGCGGGCGCAAATCCCAATGCGCAACAGCAAGGTGGCTACACCGCCCTGCACGAAGCGGCCATGCACAACAGCGTCGAAAGGGCGCAGGCGCTGCTTGATGCTGGTGCCGACGTGGCCATCCGCAGCGATGCCGGTCTCACGGCGGCGCAGATCGCCGAGCAGGAGGGCAGTAAAGAGGTCGCCGGATTGTTGAACTCCCGGCGGAGTTCAACGGCGAACAGCCGGTAGAACACGTTTCGCGGATTTCAGGTGACCAGTCGAGTCCTCTAACGCCTGGCCGCAGAATCAGAGTGCTTGCGAAGGATGATGGTTCCGGTGAGCACGGCGCAACCCAGCAGCAGCACACGCAGGATGTTGGCGTGGAGTGCGGGGTCGCCCATCAGAATGCGCACCAGTCCGAAGGCGGCGCTGGCCGCGCAAAAGGCGAAATATAGCTTTTCCTTCGCGCAATGCGAAACTCGCAACAGGACGAGCAGGACCGTGGTGACGATGACGTAGACGGCGAGCAGGATGATTCCACCAAGCCTTTTCTCCCGATGAATTGAAAACGCCACAGCATGGGACATCGCCAGTTGCGTCCCGGCGACTCCCAGGAAGAAGACGGAATGCACCAGCGCGATGATGGCCCGCTTGCGGTTGGTGATAATGGCAAAGCTTTCCATGAATCTGTATTTTGACGGTGTTGACCGCGCACTGCGCATCGTTCCTACTGTGCCGCAGCTACGCACAGGTGGCTGTGATCGAGGTCACAGACAAGGCGGTTTTCGCCCAGGCAAGCATTGGAGGCGCGGGGCGGAATCGAACCGCCGATGGAGGTTTTGCAGACCTCGGCCTTACCACTTGGCTACCGCGCCCTGAAGACAAACCACGCGAAAAACCCTCGCACACGGCGAGGGCGGCAAAAACTCTGGAGCGGGAGACGGGATTTGAACCCGCGACTTCGACCTTGGCAAGGTCGCACTCTACCACTGAGTTACTCCCGCTCGGTGCGTTGATTATAACGAATGCTTGAATGGCCGGGCAAATGAGCGAGCCCTACATCAGGTGCGGAAAAGCTCTCCAGACCATCACATTTCGATCGTTCCTTCCTGCTCGCAACTGCTAAATTGTCCTCTGGCGTAAGCTCTCTCACTTGGAGATTTCGAAGATGACACCTGTCGCATCCTGTCAATTGCCGCCTACTTCCCGCTTTAGCTTCAACCGCGTATTCGTGGCTGTCATATTTTCCGTTCTCGTAATGAGCCTGCTGCCGGTCAGATCCCCGGCCCAGCAATATGATTCGGCGCTCTATTCCGGAATGCAGTGGCGGCAGATCGGTCCTTTTCGCGCCGGGCGTGTGACGGCAGTTACAGGCGTGCCGGGCAAGCCGGCGGTGTACTACATGGGCACGGCCGGTGGAGGAGCCTGGAAGACCACTGACGGCGGCATGGTGTGGAAACCCATCTTCGATAAACAGCAGGTGGCGTCAATCGGCGCCATGGCGGTGGCGCTGTCCGATCCCAAGGTCGATCTACCTCGGAACTGGCGATGTGAGTAATGTCGGTGGCGCGGTCAATCAAGGCAACGGCATGTGGAAGTCCGAAGATGAAGGGCAGACGTGGCGCCACATCGGGCTGGAGGACTCGCGCCATATCGGAGCGATCTGGGTTGATCCGCACGATGCCAACATCGTCTTCGTCGCAGCCTTGGGCCATACCTACGCGCCAAACACGGAGCGCGGCGTCTTCAAGACCAGCGACGGAGGAAAAAGCTGGCGCAAGGTCCTGTACAAGGATGATGTCACCGGCGCTATCGACGTGGCGTTCGCCCCAGACAATCCAGAGATTGGATTTGCGACGCTGTGGTACCACTACGTTCAGCCCGACACTCCCTTCGCGGGGCTGATGGGAACCGGCGGCGCGGGAATCTACAAGACGACCGATGGTGGCGATACCTGGACGCCGGTCAACACCACCGGACTGCCGAGCGGCAAGATGGGGCGTATCGGGGTTGTCGTCGCTCCCGGTGGACAGCGCGTCTTCGCCATCATCTCGGCAATGAAAGAGGGCGGACTGTATCGCTCCGACGACAGCGGCGCTACCTGGAAGCGCATCACCAGCGATGCCCGCATTATGGGCAACGGATATTTCAGCAGGGTCTTTCTCGATCCGCACAACCCTGACATTTTGTACGTTGCGCAGACATCGCTCTACCGCTCCCAGGACGGCGGCAAAACCTTCGAGGCCTACAAAGGAGCGCCCGGCGGAGACGACAACCACGCGTTGTGGATCGATCCAACAAATTCGAGCTACATGATTATGGGCAGCGACCAGGGCGCAACCATCAGCATGGATGGCGGGCTCACCTGGAGCTCCTGGTACAACCAGCCGACGGGACAGATCTATCACGTCTCCGTCGACAACCGTTTTCCCTACTGGGTGTACGGCACCCAACAGGACAGCGGATCGGTGGCCACGCTCAGCCGTGGCGATTACGGCGCGATTACCTTTCTGGACTGGGACCCGATCGGCGGCTACGAGTTCGGCTACATCATTGCCGATCCTACGAATCCCAACATTGTTTATGCGGGCGGCGAAGCCCGAGGGCTGTGGCGCATCGACCGCACCACGCGGCAGGTGAAGACCATTTCGCCCAACGTCAGCCGCGATGGCGATTACCGGACTGCAACCAATCCGCCACTGGCATTCTCTCCGCAGGATTCTCATACTCTTTATGAAGGCACCCAGTTCTTACTGCAGACCGATGACGGCGGAAACACCTGGAAGGCCATCAGCCCGGACTTGACCAAACGTCCCGAAAGTGAAGAAGAAGCACGGAAGGCCGCCGAGGAACAGAAAGCGAAGCAGACCGAAGAGAAGAAGCCAAAGGCGGGAGAAGAAGAGGAGGCGCCTCGGATTCCAGACCGCAGCGCAATCACAACCTTCGCACCTTCGACGCTGCAGCGTGGCGAGATTTGGGTCGGCACCAACAACGGTTTAGTTCAGATCACAACCGACAACGGTGCCACCTGGCAGAATATCTCGCCGCCGGGACTGCAAAAACACTCCGAAGTGACGATGGTGGAAGCGTCGCACTTCGATGCGGGAGCCGCCTACGCGTCGGTGGACAATCACCAGCTCAACGATTTCCGTCCGCACATATTCCGAACTCGCGATTTCGGCAAGACGTGGCAGGAGGTCGTTGCCGGCATTCCTGACGGAAGTTTCGTGAAAGTTGTGCGGGAAGATCCGGCGCGCAAAGGCCTGCTTTACGCCGGCACCGAGACCGGCGCATTCGTCTCATTCGACGGTGGCGATCATTGGGGCTCCTTGCAGCTTAATCTCCCTACCGTTTCGGTGCGTGACATGGTCGTCCACGGTGATGATCTGGTAGCCGCGACCTATGGACGCGCGTTCTGGATCCTCGATGACCTAACCCCGCTGCGGCAGATTGACAACCAGGTTGCTCAGTCGAAGGTACACCTCTACGCGCCTGCAACAGCGATCCGGTTGCGCAACAACATGAGCCAGGACACCCCCTTTCCACCAGAGATGCCGGCGGGCGACAACCCACCGGACGGAGCGGTGCTCGACTACTACTTCAGAGCAGCTCCGCCAGGAGACATTACGCTGGCGATCTTCGACCAGAATGGTCAACTTGTGCGTGAGCTGTCGAGCAAACCGCAACCGGTGCGGACCGAACCACCGCCGGACGTTCCCAACTACTGGCTGGCTCGTCCCGTTCCGCTACCGAAGAACGCGGGCATGAATCGGTATGTCTGGGACCTGCGGTATACACCCCCGGACGCCATTCGCCACACTTACTCCATCGCCGCGATTTACGAGAACACGCCTGCGGAGCCGCAAGGCCCGTTTCTTGTGCCGGGAAAATACGAGGTGCGGCTCACCGTGAATGGGAAAACTTACAAGCAGCCTCTAACCGTGAAATTGGATCCGCGTGTGACCGTGGCGCCAAGGGCGCTCGAGCAGCAACTGGAGTTGCAGAAGAAAATTGATGCTCTGATCTCGCTGAGCTATGAGTTCCACGGCCGCGCTGCGGAATTGCGGGCAAAGATCGCCGAGCGAGAGAAAGCGATGGGGAACAATGATCAGGCCAAGACCGCGCTGCAAACTGTGAAAGACTTCGACGGCAAGGTGGGAAAGATCCAGGGCGAAGAGAGCAGGGGTTTTCCGGGATTCGGCAAGCCGAAGCCAACGTTCCGGTTGATGAACTCAGAATTGGCAACGCTGACGGAAAGCGTCGGCGGTGCTGACACAGCCCCGACCGACGCAATGCGGACGGCTTACCACGACTACTGTGAGGACCTGACGAAGCTCGCCGCGCAGTGGTCTGACTTGATGAAGGAGGCGCTGCCCGGCATTAATGGGCAGCTCACTCAACAGCATTTAGAGCCACTGGCAACGCCAGCGCCGCTTGCGGTTGTGCCGGCATGTGGGCAATGAAAGGACGCCATTTTCCAGCCTGCACACCTTCAGGCCATGTGCTAGCCTACAGCTTCCTGCTTTATGGGGACTTGGATAGGAACCATGCCCTTGTCTGATCGCCGCCGGAACTTACTGATTTCCATTCTCCAGAAACTTCAACCAGTTCCAGTTGACCGATCTCCCGGCGTTCAACGACTCCATGGCACAACCCAAACTCACAGGTGTCTCCCAAGGCGAGCCCGTACAGCCATGACAACGCCGGAAGGTGACACTCGCAGGTAATGGGAACGCTGGCACAGGACTTCCGTTTTGGGCTCCGGATGTTGCGGAAAAACCCGGGCTTTGCCGCGGTTGCGGTGATTACATTGGCGCTCGCCATCGGCGCGAATACGGCCATCTTCTCCGTTATCTATCCGGCACTTCTGCGCCCCTTGCCCTACCGGCAGCCAGATCGATTGGTGGCGCTGGGCGAGAATCGCCGTCAGGTGCCCTGCTGCAGGTTCACCTCCTCGTATCCCGATTACTTGGACTGGACAAAAACAGCGAAGAGTTTTGAATCGCTTGCCGGATTTTCCGCCGATGGCTTCACCTTGACCGGGAACGGCGATCCCAGAACGATCTTCGGAGCGATGGTTACGCTGAACTTCTTTTCCACGCTCGGGGTGAAGCCGGCGTTGGGCCGCGATTTCGTCTCCGGCGAAGACCTGCCCGAAGGTCAGGGGCCAACCGTCGTAATCATTAGCGACACCTTCTGGCGCAACGATCTCGGCGCCGATGCAAATGTAGTTGGGCGCACGCTACGCCTCGACAACAAGGCAGTGACGGTAGTTGGGGTGCTGCCGCGGAACTTTGAGTTTGCGCCCGCAGGGTCAGCGCCGGTCTGGGTCCCTTTGCACACCAACGAGTACACGCGGACGGCGCGAAATGCCCGCTGGTTGAATGTCATCGCCCGCCTCGCTCCCGGCGTCAGCCTCGACCAGGCACGCGCTGAAATGGCGAGTATCACCGCGCAGCTCGCGCAGGAATATCCCCAACAGAACGCTGCGATCTTCGTCACCCTGGAAAGTTTGCGTGAACAGATTGTCGGCAACATTCGGCCGCTGCTCCTGATTCTGTTCGGAGCGGTCACGTTTGTTCTGTTGATCGCATGCGCAAATGTCGCCAATCTGTTGATGACCCGTTCCATTGATCGCCGGAAGGAGTTTGCCATCCGGACCGCACTGGGAGCGGGCCGCGGCCATATTGTTCTCCAGTTGCTGACGGAAAGCCTGTTGCTTTCCATTGCGGGCGCGCTGGTTGGTCTGGTTCTGGCTGCCATCGGCGTCCGGCTGCTGGTTGGCGCGATACCTGAGGTGCAGCTTCAATCCATGCCGTTTCTTCGGGATGCCGGTATCAATGTTTTCGTGTTGGCTTTCCTCTGTGGGGTTACGGTACTCACGGCAATCCTTTTCGGATTAGGGCCGGGTTTGGCGATTGCGCAAACACCGATTGGAGAAGTGCTGAAGGACGAGTCACGCGGGGGCACCAGCGGCGGTCACGCGCGCCTTCGGAACATCGTTGTCATCGGTGAGATCGCCCTTACCGTGGCCCTCCTCGCCGGGGGCGGCCTGATGCTGCAGAGCCTTCGCAGGTTGCTGCAGCAAGACCCGGGATTTGAGCCGCAGTACCTGCTGACGTTCGACGTCAATCTTCCGGGCCCCTCGTACCCCAGGGCCAAGGTGTGGCCCTTCGAGAATCCCGCCGGGCTTCGGCTGGAGCATGAGTTCCTCGAACGTTTGCGCAGCTTGCCAGGCGTGCAGGGCGTATCGGCGGTGAGCGGCCTTCCAGTCAGCGAAAATCGCAGCACCAATCGCTTCGTCATCGAAGGGCAGCCAATCGTCGAAGGCCAGGAGGAGGATTGCGTCACGCGTCGCGTAGATGCCGCCTACTTCGTCACGATGAAAATCCCGCTGGTCGCCGGACGGCTCTTCGTTTCTTCGGACTCTCCCGATGCCCCGAAGGTAGCCGTGGTAAATCAAGCATGGGTAAAGCGCTACGCTAGCGGCCAGAATCCCATCGGCAAGCGTGTGCGATTTACGTTTGCTCCCGGCGAACCGTTTCGCGAGATCGTAGGTGTCATCGGCGATGTGGCGGAAGACAATCTTGCCGCCCCCTCGCCTCCGGTCATGTATTTGCCGGTTGATCAGAATTCCTCGTATACCGCTTATCTGAGCTACGTGGTTCGCACCCAGCAGGACCCGTCTGCATTCATCAGCGCGGCACGCGCTACGTTGCGAGGCCTCGACCCACAGCTGGCCATCATCGAGCCCCAGACTATGGAAGAATTCGTCAACCGGTCGCCGGCGGTTTTCCTGCGCCGCTATCCGTTTTACCTGGTCGGCGCGTTCGCAGCAGTTGCCCTGGTCCTGGCGATGGTCGGACTCTACGGCCTGATCTCCTATTCCGTGCTGCAGCGCACCCGCGAGATCGGTATTCGGATGGCCTTGGGCGCGCAACGCGAAGCCATTCTGAAGCTCATGCTTCGGCAGGGAATCATCGCTGTCGTTTGGGGCGTCGGCATCGGGCTCGCCGGCGGTCTGATATTGGCCCGCGTTATCGCCAGTCAGCTCTATGGCATCAGTTTCCGCGACTGGCCTATTTTCATCGGTGTCGCGCTTGTCCTCGCGCTGATCGCCTTGACGGCATCGTTCTTCCCGGCTCGCCGGGCGACCAAGGTTGATCCCATGATTGCGCTGCGCGCGGAGTAGCCGCAGAAAGAACGCTCGAGCGCTGCACTCAGGCCTTTCCAATACGCATCAATCGCGAAGGTTGTGAACGTTCATCTGTTCCAACGTCAAATCATCTCTTGCCAGAGTCGCACGGTGAGGAAAGCGTCGTCAAGAGCGATTCGGACGCGCGATGACCCGCGCTGAGAATGACGGTGTCTTTGGGGAAGTATTCCAGCGTCAGGCTGCGCGCGAGACTGCGGATTTCGGAGGAAGGCAGAAACTGGAAAGGCGGAATCTTCTCCAGGAACGTGACAACAGAATCGGTAACGATGGAGTTCGAGGAGGAATGGGGGAACGACACGGGTATCAGACTCGCCGGAATTCTAGCACGGAGGGAATTTTGGCCGGCTGCCGAAGTAGGAGTGGACGAGTCGCACGGCCCAACGAGCCGCGAAAACCTCGTAGCAATGGAAAAGGCTGTGACTTTGGTTATGCTCTAGCCGCCGACTCCTGCGAGGGAGTCACCGGCGTGGACGCATGTACCGTCACAGCCCTTGGCGCGATCACCGCTTTCGCAGTTCCGAACCCCAACGGACATCTCGCAACGCCGTCGGTTTTTTCGGGTCCGGCGGTTCGCTCGGGTCGCCCCGTTGAACCGATCACCCAGCTTACTTCAGGCTGGCTACTATTATGTTTGCCCGCCCTTTTCTGCCGTCGACATGAGCGATACTAATACAGCAATTGCAATTGTCAACGCCCAAGGTTGGTGCAAATGCGATTAATTCCTGTGTGCGAAACTCTGAATCTAACTTATTGAAAAAATGTCCCCTTGCTGATCGTCGCAGGGTTTATTCAACCGAAATTCACACGTTATTCACAAGCCAGCAGGTGTAATATCGGAGCGTTTCTCGGCGAACCATGGTTGGGGCTTGACGAATCCCGCCTTATGAAGCATCTTGTCAAGTAAGGAACTCGATGTCTGATCTGGTGGCTTATGTGGACGGCGGTTCGCACGGAAATCCGGGGCCGGCGGGCATTGGCGTCGTGATCGAGAACCCTCGCGGAGAGATAACCCGCATCGCTAAGTGGATCGGGCATCAGGACAACAACGTCGCCGAATACGTGGCGTTGCTCGAAGCCTTACAGCACGCGGTTGCAGTCAAGGCACGCACCCTTCGCGTTTATTCCGACTCCGAGATCATGGTCAAACAGATGACGGGGGAGTACGCCTGCCGCAGCTCGCGCCTTCGTTCCCTGAACTGGACTTGCCGCAAACTGGCGCGTGCGGTCGAGCTTTCCATCGAACACATTGGCCGCGAGGAAAACCATGAGGCCAACGAACTGGCCTACAGCGCGGTGCGACTGCGGGCGCAGTTCTAATTCAAAGCAAGTCCTCCCTGCACCTCTCTTTACCATGTGATTGCTATCACTGCGCTTCGCCGCCAAAACAGCCAAGATGGTTGTTAGCCAGAAGGGATTTCCATGCTGACCAAGACCATCATTGAGCCGTTTCGCATCAAGAGCATTGAGCCGATCCGTTGGACCACACGCGAAGAGCGCGAAGAACTTCTGCGCGCCGCGCATTACAACCTGTTCCTGCTTCCTGCTGACGATGTGTTGATTGACCTGCTTACCGACTCGGGCACTGGCGCGATGTCCACGCGGCAGTGGGCGGCGATCATGATGGGCGACGAAAGCTACGCCGGCAGCAAGAGTTTCGACCACTTCCGCGATTCCGTCCAGGACATCTTCGGTTATCAGCACGTGATCCCGACGCACCAGGGGCGAGCCGCCGAGCGCATTCTGTTCAGCGTGATGTGCAAGAAGGGCGACGTGGTTCCTAACAACACCCACTTCGATACTACCCGCGCCAACATCGAGTTCGTCGGCGCTGAAGCCGTGGACATTCCTATCGTGGAAGCGCGCCAGCCGGCGACCTGGCATCCCTTCAAGGGGAACATGGATGTCGGCGCACTGGAGGCCCTGATCGCGCGGGTGGGTCGCGAGCGCATCCCGCTGGTTATGCTGACGGTGACCAACAATTCCGGCGGTGGCCAGCCAGTCTCGATGGAGAACGCTCGCGCGGTCAGCGCGGTTTGCCGCAAACATCGCATCCCGCTTTATTTCGATGCCTGCCGCTTCGCAGAGAACGCGTACTTCATCAAGCTGCGGGAAGAAGGCTACGCGGCGAAGACTCCCAAGCAGATCGCGCAGGAGATGTTTGCGCTCGGTGATGGATGCACCATGTCGGCCAAGAAGGACGGCATGGCAAACATCGGCGGCTTTCTGTGCACGAACAACTCGGTGCTCGCCGGGCAGGAGAAGGACCTGCTTATTTTGACAGAGGGCTATCCCACCTACGGAGGTCTGGCCGGCCGCGACCTGGAAGCCATTGCCGTGGGGATACAAGAGGCGCTGGAAGAAGATTATCTGCGCTACCGCATCGCCTCGACCGCGTACTTAGGCAACCACATCTCCGACTACGGAGTGCCCATCGTGCTGCCACCCGGCGGACACGCCATCTATCTCGACGCCCGCGCGTTCCTGCCGCACATCCCCATCGAACAATTCCCGGGCGTGGCTCTGGCGGCGGAGTTGTATCTCGAAGGCGGCATCCGTTCCGTCGAGATTGGCAGCCTGATGTTCGGCGCCGCGGCCCAATGGGACCTGGTGCGGCTGGCGATCCCGCGCCGCGTTTATACCCAAAGCCACATTGACTACGTGATCGAAGTGATTCTTGCCGTGTGGAAACGCCGTCAGCAGATCCAGGGCATGCATCTCACCTATGAGGCGCCCTTCCTGCGTCACTTCACCGCGCATCTGGAGCCTGCGGAGTGCGCACAGATGGTGGGGATGTGACCCCAGGTAAATGAAGAGGACTCGATATTTTCAAGAACAAGTCCTACGCAAGCGGCCTTACATTATGATGGACTGGTGCGAGCGGATTGTTAAGGACCCGCTGGCGCGTGAAACGCAGCCCGATGGACGAATCCGGCACTGGGGCGCTGTGCCAGAATTGGGAGGCAGGGTGCTACGCGTAGTGACGCTTGATGATGGTGAAACCATCCACAATGCTTTTCCGGATCGCAATTTTCGTCTGGAGTCGGCCGGCGAAGAGGAGCAGCTGTGAAACTCCATTATTATCCTGACACCGATTCGCTCTATATTGATTTGAATGCTAATCCCAGCAGCGATTCCCGCGAGGTGGCCGATGGCTTGGTCATCGACCTGGATTCCGCAGGTCGTGTGGTGGGAATCGACATCCAGCACGCATCGCAAGTGTTGGATTTGGATACGCTGGAGACCGTGTCGCTACCAGCGGTCAAGACGAGGATCGCGTAGCAGCAAGATTTTCACTCTACACGAGCGAAGTCGGCTTCTCACGTTCGCACAAATGTTGGACTCCAACTAAGTTAGGTTAAGCTACGCAATCCCGCGCCTACGTCGCCCTCAGCACCTCATCCACCGTGGTGATGTCCACCAGCCCGAAGCACCCGTAGATCGCCGGTAGGACGCGCTCTGACGGGAAGCTCCTCCGCAACTGCGCGACGCGTTCGGTGCCAGAGCGGTACGCGGGAAGATACATGCGGCCCAGCAGCGGATGCCGTCCCCACGCGCCCGATAATTTGTCCGCACGCTCTTCACTCACCAGAAAGTCGCGGCGCAAAGTCGTGGCCACTTCTGCTTGCGGCTTGCCCTCGCCCCAGGTGAGATACGACGACTGGTTCTTGGCGTCGTCCTGCAACAGCGCTAGCAGCACCCCAATCTGCATGTCTTCGTCAGGCAACTGCTCGACTTCGGTTACGCCATGCGCGATCAGGATGGCGTTGTTCGCGATTCCCTCGAAGAGCGTGGCAGCTCGCGTGTTCATGGTCAGGACTGTGGCTTCGAAACCAGCCAGCCCACGGACATAGAGATCCTGAAGATAGGCGAAGGTCGTGACATGGCCGGGCACGACTTCGTGGCTCACCAACTGCTGAAACTCGGGGAAACTGATTTGCAGCGAGGCGTTTATCTCGTAGCTCGCCTCGTATTTCGGCGTGCCGTCGGCGTTGCGAGCGCGGCCAAGATAATTCATGGAGCCGGAGAACCAGGCGTCCTTGATCGGCAGAAAGTCGATGTTGGCCCGCGGCACGCGCGCCAGCTCTTTCGGAAGCTGGGGCAGCAGATGTGCCGCGCTGAGATTATCGAAGTACGCGATGACAGCGGCGCCGAGCGCCTTGACCGACGCCATCGGCGCGACTCGATCGCGACGCCACGCGTCCACTGCACCTAAAAGGCCGTCGGACTTCGCTGTCGAATAACCTCCGCGGTTCAGCAACTCCGCAACTCTCTCGCGCTTGGCTTCGGGCCGCGACGGCTCCGGTGGCTTGCCGGTCGAGGCCTGGACGCAACGGTCGTAAGGAACAGGCTTGCCCTTGCCGAGTATCTCCATCGCCAGCTCCCACATCGTCCGCATACAGAGCGTGAGCCCGGCAAGATACTGGCCGCGCAGTCCGCCGATTTTTTCCGCCTCGCCGCACATCCCGTCCAGAGCTTTGGGCAGATCTACTTCGCGCAGATAGGCTTCGATCGCCTCGCGGTCTACGGCCTTGCCGCCGACGCCACCAGTTTCGCGCACACGCGCGGCAGCCGGTGTGGTGTAAGCGAGAGGCAGCGGCTCGTCGGAGAACCACGAGTCCGCAATGAAGCGTCCCGTCCCCGACGGACACATGACGTCTCCGCCCCAGAGGGTGTCAATGCCGAGCACGGCGTCGGCGGTATATTTTCCTAGCTGATCCATATCATTCCTTCACTTTCTGTAGCGAACCGAACCACACATACACGCACAGGGCGACGAACAGGAGCGCTGAGATGGTCTGCGATATCGGCTCGTTGCTATAAAACGGAGTTTGAATCATATTCTCGCGATAACTGGGCAGCACACGCAACGCCGCACCGAAGACGCCGCCCAGCGCGCCGCCCGCCATTAGTCCGCCGGCGATAATGACGCCGCGCTCGCGTATGGTGCGGCCACGCTCAGCGCCCGTCTTGTCTGCGCGCTTGTTCACCAGGTGCGAGAGGAATCCGCCGGCTAGTATGGGCGTGGTCAGTTGCAGCGGGAGGTAAATTCCCAGGGCGAAGACCATGGACGAGAGACCGAGCATCTCCAGTACTACGGTGACCATGGCGCCGATGCCAAGCAGGACGTAGGCGACCGGCTGTCCGCTCATGAATCCCTCGACGATAGCCTTCAAGGCCGACGCCTGCGGTGCGACCAGTACCTGGCGCATGTCTCCGGGCGCAGCCTCTCCGAACTGGAAGGCCTTGGCCAGCAGGATGATGGTCAAGCCGGCGGTAATCGCCGCGGCGACCACCCCGATAAACTTCACTTTCTCCAGCGCCGAGGGCGTGGAACCGATCCAATAGCCGGCCTTGAGGTCGGTAATGAATTGCCCCGAGGCACACAGGGCCACGCACACCATGCCGGCGAGAGCCATCACGAAGAACATGCCGGTGGTTCCGGAGAGGCCGAACTTCAGCAGCACCACCGCCGAGACAATCACGGTGAGCAGAGTCATACCCGAGGCTGGATTGTTCGCCGTGGTGGCAATGGCATTGGCGGCCACCGTGGTGAAGAAGAAGGAGAAGAGCAACGTCAGCACCAGGCCCAGCGCCACCACGGTCCAGGTGACATGCAGTTGCCCAAAGAAGATGGCCACGGCGATGGAACTCACCACCACGCCGAGGAGTATGGCCACGATCGGAATATCGCGGTCGGTCCGCTCCATGTGCGGGGCTTCGCCGTGTCGGAAGGCGTGCAGCGCGATGCCGAACGACCCCGCCACCACGCGCAGTGACTTGAGGATGCCTACGAAGCCGGCGGCAGCGATGGCGCCCACGCCGATGAAACGCACATAATTGCGGTAGATTTCGGTGGCCGTCATGTGAGAAATGGGAATCGTGGCCGGATAGACCGTGACGTCGCCCATGTGGCTGCCGATGAACCAGATCACCGGGACCAGCACAAAGTTGACCAGCATGCCACCGGCGCAAAAGATCATGGCGATGCGCAGGCCCATGATGTAGCCGAGACCGAGGATGAAGCCGATGGCGTCGAAGTTGAAGACCATGCGATGGCGATTGACCAGCGATCGCATGATCGGCAAAAATTGGAAGTTCAGGTACTCCTTCCAGACATGGAAGGTGGTGACGAAGAAATCGTAAACCGCGGCGATACAAGTGGCCTGGAGCAACAGCTTGGCCTGGGAGCCACCCTTTTCGCCGGTGACCAGCACCTCGGTGATGGCCGTGGCTTCGGGAAAGGGCAGCTTGCCGTGCTGCTCGCTCACGAAATAGCGGCGCAAGGGAATGAGGAAGAGAACGCCCAGGCAGCCGCCGGCCAGGCAGATGAAGATGGTCTGCACCGGATGGGGGTCGAGGTGGAGGATGTAAAGCGCCGGCACTGTGAAGACGGCGCCGGCCACCACGCTGCCGGAGGCGCCGCCCATGCCGGTGATGATCATGTTCTCCAGCACGGTGGAGCGGCGGCGGTACACGCGCGCCAGCCCGATGGCGAGGATGGAGATGGGAATCGCCGCCTCCATTCCCTGGCCGACCTTCAGGGCGGAGTAGGCGGAAGCCACGCTGAAAATGATGCACAGCAGCGTGCCCCAAAGCACCGCCCGCCACGTGACTTCCGGCAGGCTCATGCCGGTGGGCACCAGCGGCATATAGAGTTCGCCATCTTTCAGCGGCTGATAGGCGTTCGCGGGCAGGGACTTGGTCTCGAGCTCAGGCGCAGTGGTGGCCATGCATGCAATCTCCGGGCAGTCTGGCAGCCGAACGAATTGTATCCTGCCGAGTCAAACGAGGAATGTGACCCGTGGAGCGGGGCGGTGTGATGTCTGAATTGCTTATTTCCTGTGGACGGCCGTGCCGAATCGGCGTGTGCGGATCGAGCGGTGTTTATCCCCGTTCCACGTCCCGCGCCAGCGACTTCAGCACCATATTGATCAGCGACAGTACGATGGCCCCCCAGAATGCCGGCCAGAAACCGCGTACCACAAAGTCGGGGGACAGCAGCGCCGAGGCAAACATCAACATCAGTGCGTTAACCACCCACCAGAAAATGCCCAGGGTAAGAAACGTCAACGGCAGAGTAATGAGCTTCAGAAAGAACCCCAAGGTCGCGTTGACCAGCCCAATGACCACCGCCGCAATCAACGCGGCGGTGAATCCGCGTACATAGAATCCCGGTATCAGATGCGACACGATCAGCAGGCTGATCGCACTCAACAGCCAGTTCACCAGCAAACGCATGACTTTCCTTTCACTTGTCCGATCATGAGATCGTCTTCTTCTCCAGCATCATGATGACGGCTTTCTCCGCGCGCCGGCGGCGTGTCTCCTCCTGCTTGCCGTCGCTGATCCATCGCGCGAATTCCTTGCGATGGGTGTAGGCCAGTTTGTTCCAAAGCGTCTCGGCCCGTTTGTTGCTTGCGGAATGCTTTCGCCAGCTCGGCGGGCGGCTCAACGATGCGCTCTTCGGTGTCGCGCTCCATCACAACCGAGACCATGTCGCCGGCCTTGGCCCTGGCCCCGGCCTGCAACTGCTTGTTGAAGGTAAGAAGATGCCGGCCTTCCATCGGCTGTATGTTGGTGCGGAAGGGGAATCCGTTCAGCGTGCCTTTCACGGCAACTCTCCCGCGCGTGCCCCAAACCTCCGCCACATTAAAGGGAATGGCGAGGAAACACCAGGCGTTGTTTGGGCCCGCTCCTTCCGCCTTGACCGTGAACTTCTTCTGCATCGTGTCTTCTCCATCCGGCGAGATTGTACACTGCTTGGGAGAGGGAGAGTGATGCCGGACGCGATTGCGCAGTTCTCGAAGGCGAAATACCTGAACCTGGAAACCTTCCGCAAAACTGGCGCCGGTGTACGGACGCCGGTATGGTTCGGGCAGGAAGGGACGGTATTTTACATCTACACGCTGCCTGATTCCGGGAAGGTCAAGCGCATTCGCAATAACCCCAAAGTCCGCGTGGCGCCCTGTGATATGCGCGGCAATCTGAGTGGCGCGTGGATTGATGCGCGCGCCCGCCTGTGCTCAGGCGACGAAATCGCCCATGGTCAGGACTTGCTGCGCCGCAAGTATGGCTGGATGAAAACTGTCGGCGACTTCTTCAGCCGGCTGCGCGGGCGCATTCAGGTCGTCGTCGCTATCCACGTCGACTGACGGCCGACTCGCTCCAGCCACTTATTGAATCTCGACGTAAACCATCATCTGCGATCCGCTGTCCAGCTTGACTTCTTTCCCGCTGGAGGTGAGCACCGAATTCTCGCCCATCTGAAGGTTACGGATGCCGAGAACCCCCTTCGACTGCCCATTCAGTATCGGACCGGACGACCCCTGGTTCGGCATGCTAGGCAGCGGCGGAGGCGTGGTGGCGGCGGACCCACCCGTTTCATGTCCGGGCATCATGGCAGGCCCAGCTGAGGAGTATTGTTGCGAGCTTGAGTTCGGATTCGGGGCCACCGCCTGCAGTGAACCTTTGATGGTCAGGTCCTTCCCGTCTGGCAGGCTGATCTTGTCGAAGACTATCCCCAACTCTGATTGCGCATCGCCCTTGGAGCGGGCCTTCGCTTCCGTCACATGGCCGATCAGCTTGCTGCCGCGCGGAATCGCTCCTCCGTCGCGCATGTTCAGATCGGCCGTGATGCGCCCCGTCACTGGGTCGCCTTCCTTAAGTTTCTTGGAGTCGAGCGATTTGGTTAGCTCCGCCGGCATGGCGCCGTGGGGTTTGTCACTGCTGGCAGGAGCAGCAGCCGCCGGCGACGAAGAAGCTGCGGGCGAAGTCTGTGCCGGGGCTTGAATTGCTTGCACACAGAATGCAACTGCGAGCACGGTGAAGAATAGGCATTTCGCAAATCCAGCCATGTTTCCACCTCTTGGCGATAAGCGAGTGACCGTCGGGCGCTGACACTTAGCCACTCGTTGGTCGGTTCTAACCTAGTTTATTCCCATCCTGCCGCGTCAACCAGCTTTCCCGTACGCAGGTAATGATTGATCGCGCTTTGCCAGGAACTCATCTTGTGCTCGAACCAGGCCTTGTCCATGCGATGGAGTTCGGCATTGCCCGCTTCGGACAGCGCCGTGTAGGTATAACGGATGTGGGCGTTGGTCCTGCCGTCGTCGCGTGGTTCGAGCTGAATGCGAATCTGCGCCGTCATCAAGCCCGGGCGTACCCAGGCGTACGCGATACGGAATGCTTCAGGCTGGTAGTCGGTACACTGCCAGATGGTTTCGCTGCCATCTTCTTCCGGGGTGAGGAAGACGCAGCCCTGTTCGACGATTCCGGACTGCGAGTGGATCATGCGGTACTGCCATTGCGGGACCCACTCGGCCTCGCGCACCGGACACAGCAGCGGAAACACGCCCTCGGGAGGAGCGTCGTTTGTCTGTGTGTACTCATGCAACCGTCGAGCCGCCTGGAAAGCTGGCATTCGTACCCCCGCTCAAGACTGATGCCTTGAGCTTACCCGAAACGGGAATCCTCCAGCACCGGGATGCAAGCAAATAGACTGCTACTAAAGTGAAAGATTCTTCCAGGCCGCTGAAGGGTATCATCAGAATTTGGGTATTCACTCCACGGAGGTCATGCAATGCGTCGCCTCACTCTGTCGTTCCTTATCGTTCTTACTTTTCTGTTCTTTTCCTGCACGGTTTTTGCCCAGAGCACTACTTCCGCCGCAACCGCCACTTGCAACTTCGACGCCGATAAGCAGCTCGCAGTCGAATATCAACGGATTTCCTTTAATCCCAAAAAAGCAGTTATGGGACGCGAAATCCCATACGGGAAGGTTTGGGCTCCCGGCGGCAAACCCATGACCCTGTTTACCAACTCTCCGGTCGAGATCGGTGGCACGAAGCTCAGCATCGGGGCCTACACAATGTTTGTGGTACCCAGTCAAAAGCAGTGGACCCTCATCATTTCCAAAAGCACCGACATGAGCGGCAAGTACGACGGACAGCAGGATGTGGTGAAAGTCCCGATGGAATCGGGGGAGCTTCCCAGCCTGGTGCCGGAGTTCAGCGTCAGCTTCGAACACGTGGCTCCGACCCAATGCAACATTCGTGTTGATCTGGAGAAAACGGGGAACTTCGCGACATTTCAGGTGCGGTGAGCCGCGTATCAGAGCGCTGATTCAGCGCTTGACCACTGGATCCGGCAGGCTCGCCAATGCGTGTTCGGCCACGTGCGCGATGCGGAACAGAGTGGCCTCAGCGAAGTGCTTGCCCAGAATCTGCATCCCGATGGGTAGTCCCTCTTTGCTCTGGCCGCACGGGATCGAGATTCCGGGAATGCCCGCCAGGTTCGCGGTAACCGTGTAGATGTCGGCAAGATACATGGCCAATGGATCGTCGACTTTCTCGCCAAGCTTGAATGCTGGTGTGGGCGTGGTGGGGGTAACGATGGCATCCACGGCGGCAAAGGCCTGTTCAAAATCGCGGGCGAGCAGGCTGCGCACGCGCTGGGCCTTCAGGTAGTAGGCGTCATAGTATCCCGCACTGAGAGCGTAGGTGCCCAGCATGATGCGCCGCTTCACCTCGGCCCCGAAACCGGCGTCCCGCGTGCGGCGATACATTTCGGAAAGAGTCTTTCCCTCCGGAGCGCGGAAGCCATAGCGCACGCCGTCGTAACGTGCAAGGTTCGAAGACGCTTCTGCGGTCGCGACCACGTAATACGCCGGAATTGCGTACTCCGTATGCGGCAACGAAACCGGTACAATCTCGCATCCGGCCTTCGCCAGCTCCTCGATCCCTGCTTCCACGGCGGCGCGCACCTCGGGGTCGAGCCCCTCACCAAAATATTCTTTAGCAACGCCGATCTTCATGCCCTTTACCGGTTCACCAATCTGCTCCAGATAATCAGGCACCGGAACGTCGGCTGAGGTCGAATCCAGCGGATCGCGTCCCGCCATGGACTGCAACAGCAAGGCCGCATCTTTGACGAACTTCCCAAACGGCCCGACGTGGTCGAGGGATGATGCAAAGGCGATCAACCCATAACGCGATATGCGGCCATAAGTGGGCTTGAGGCCGACCACGCCACACAGGGCAGCGGGCTGACGGATCGAGCCGCCGGTGTCGGAGCCGATGGACGCTACTGCCGTTCCCGCCGCGACCACTGCGGCGGAGCCGCCCGACGAACCTCCGGGCACGCGTGAGCGATCGTGCGGATTGCGCACTGGATGAAAGCCGGAGTTCTCGTTCGACGAGCCCATGGCGAACTCGTCGCAGTTCGTCTTGCCCAGGACAATGGCGCCCGCCGCTTCGAGACGGGCGACTGCCGTCGCGTCATACGGGGCGACAAAGTTTGCGAGAATCTTCGAGCCCGCGGTCGTGCGCACACCTTTGGTGGTGAAGACATCCTTGATCGCTATCGGGACGCCAGCCAACGGTGGCAAAGCATCGCCTTTGTCGGCCAGCGCGTCAACCCGCGCCGCCTGCTGATAGGCTCGTTCTTTGCACAAGGTTAGGTAGGCGCCAATTGCGCCGTCTTCAGCTTCGATTTTTTGGTAGAACGCATCCACCAGTGCTGTAGCCGAGATCTGTTTCTCGAGCACGGCGGTGCGGGCGGAATCGACGGTGAGGGGATCGAGGTTCATTGTCTAGCGCTCGATCACTTTTGGTACTTTGAAGAAAATTCCGTCCGAAGCGGGGGCGTTCTGCAGCGCTTCGTCGTGGGGCAGCGACGGACGAGGTTCGTCAGGTCGCATAGCGTAAGCGAAATCCGCCGCACCTGCAGCATGACCACCGAGCACCTGAGCCATCGGTTCGACACTGGCGGTGTCCAACTCGTTCAAGTGGTCGATATACCCGAGGATCGAGTTCAGGTCTTTCAACATGCGGGCGCGCTCCTCGGCGGTCAGCTCGAGATGCGCCAGATCGGCGACATAGGAAACGTCTTTTTCTGTGACCATCGAAGCTGCCTTTGTTTAGCGGGATGATCCTGCGGCTTGGACTGTCGCGACAAACTTAATGCTGCTTACGGGCTGCGCACTGATCTCGTTCAGCGCGGACACATATTGCCGGCTGAGGCCCTGTAGTTGCTGCCGCCAGTCCGGCATCGGCGACCTCGACTGTCAGCACGCCGTCCGCATAGCCGATCGCGTTCGTCTTCTCGGCAATCCTTGCCCCGCACACCAATGGCCACGCGAGAACTGGCGCATTGTCGCCCTCGCGACGTAAGGTGTCAGCCAATATCTTCTTTAGTGTGCTGCGGGCATGCTGCATGGCGTTCGGAAGCTCGATTCTAGCACCGCCGGGTCGAGGTTTCTGACGATCAGGTGGCCGGCGGGAATTCGTGTCTGACGAAATCCATCGCATCTTCTTTACTATTAAGCGCACCTTCCAACTGGGCGTCCTCGATCGCCGAGAGAATATCGCGAAATTGCGGACCCGGCTCGTAGCCCAGATCGATCAAGTCTTCTCCGGTCAGCAACGGTTTGGGCCTGATCTCCTCCTCAGAACTTTGCTGCAGCCGCTCACGAACGTACTCGTACAACGAGAGATCGCCATGGCTGCTGAGGCAGTCAATGCGGTGTAGCTCCAGATGCTCGTCGAACTTGGGCAATCGCAGGAAGCGCTTCAGGGTGGACTCCTTCATGCGCTCCGCGTCGGCAAAGCGCATGTGGTTGGCCACCAGCGCCGCGATTTGCTGGGTTTCCTCGTTGGAGAAATGCAAACGATGAGCAATTTCCTCGGCCATCCGGGTGCCCACTTCAACGTGTCCGTCAAAACGGATGCGGTCCGGCGCAACGCGAAAGGTCGGCGGTTTGCCGACGTCGTGCAACAGCGTCCCCCACGCCAGGGTGCGGGAACACCGTGGGCGGCAACTTCTCCAGCAAGAGCAGGGTGTGGATCCACACGTCGCCCTCGGGATGAAACTGCGGCGGCTGTTCCACACCGTGCATTCGATCCACTTCCGGCAAGACTTCCTTCAGCAGGCCGGTGCTGTCGAGCAACTCAAAGGCCCGCCGCGCGTGGCCCTCGGTGAGCATCTTGGTGAGCTCGTCGCGCACGCGCTCGCGGCTCACCTGGTGAATTCCAGGAGCAAGCCGTTGGATGGCGGCGTAGGTTTCCGGCTCGATGATGTAGTCGAAACGTGCGGCGAACCGCACCGCGCGCAACATGCGCAGCTTGTCCTCGGCGAAGCGGCGCTCCGGATCGCCGATGGCGCGGATGATGCCGGCCTTCAAGTCGTCGCGCCCGCCGACGAAATCGAGCACGCGGTTACCGTCCAGCGGATCCATCAGCAATCCATTGATGGTGAAATCGCGACGCTGCACGTCCTCTTTGGGATCGGTCGCGTAGCTTACGCGGTCGGGATGGCGTCCGTCGGTGTAGGTGCCATCGTTGCGGAAAGTGGCAACTTCGACGTAGTTCGGGTGCTCGGAAGGGAGAGCGGGCGCACCGGGATGCTCCACCGCCAGCTGCTGTTGCTTCGCGGGATTCTTAGGGGCACCAGCACCACGCCGAACTGCGCGCCCACCGCATAGGTTTCCGGAAAGATGCGCATTACCTCAGCTGGTTTGGCGTCGGTCGCGACATCGTAATCGGTGGGAACGACGCCGAGCAGCGTGTCGCGCACACAGCCTCCGGCGAGATAGGCCTGGAAACCGCGGTTGCGAAGCTCGCGAACGATGTTGGTGGCGTGCTGCTGCATCGATGTCTCTGGTGATTGTAGCTTGCTGGTTCTGCGGTGAGGCCGATACCGCGTTTCGTACAATGGTCTTGTGAGCGACGTTTACATCCTCGGCATCGAGAGCTCCTGCGATGAGACAGCGGCGGCCGTGGTCCGCTCCGGCGAGGAGCTCATCTCCAACGTCGTGTACTCGCAGTTCGCCACCCACCAGCCTTACGGCGGAGTGGTGCCCGAACTGGCCTCGCGCGAACATCTGCGCGCCATTGTTCCGGTCGTGCGCAAGGCGTTGGACGATGCCGGCAAATCGTACGAAACCATTGATGCCATCGCAGTGACCAAAGGCCCGGGGCTGGCCGGAGCGCTGCTGGTGGGGTTGAGCTACGCCAAGGCACTCGCCTACGCCGTCCAGAAGCCGCTCATCGGAGTCAACCACCTGGAAGGACACATCCACGCCGTGCTCCTGGAAGAACGTCAGCGGGGCAACCGGGACTTGCAATTTCCCGTGCTGGCTCTGGTAGTAAGCGGCGGGCACACGCATCTGTATCTGGCCGAGGAACGGGCGGAAGGCTGGGTGTACCACGACGTGGGACATACGCGCGACGATGCTGCGGGCGAGGCTTTCGACAAGGTGGCCAAGCTGCTGGAACTCGGATATCCCGGCGGCCCGGTGATCGACTTTCTCGCGCCGCACGGCAATCCCGCTGGCGGTGAAATTTCCTTTCGCCCAAATCAAGCATCGCGACCGCAATCCTGAGAACCGCCACCGGGATGACGATCAGCGAGTGGATTTTTCCTACAGCGGGATCAAGACTGCCGTGCTGCGCTACGTCGAGACCCATGACATGCGCGAGAAGCTGGCGCGGCGACGCCTGCGCGTTGGCCGGAATCGCCATGCCCTCTCGGGAAGACTATCTTGCTGCCAGCGACCAGCAGACGCTCGATCTGGTGGCGTCCTTCCAGCGGGCCGTAGTGGACGACCTCGTCAGCAAAACCCTTTTCGCCGCGCGCCAGCACAATGTGGCGACTCTACTTGTCACTGGCGGCGTTGCGGCCAACAGCGAGTTGCGGAAGACCTTCGAGACGCGCGCTGCGGAAGAAGGCGTGCCCGTCTATTTTCCCTCCCGCAAGCTCTCCACCGACAATGCTGCGATGATCGCAGCCGCGGCCTATCCGCGCTTTCTGGCTGGCCGAGTTTGCCGACCCGGAATTATCCGCCGACGCCGCGCTGCGACTGCGCTAGCACGGCACAGACGCACCTCGGCGTTCTCGCCGTGCGTTAGACGGCGATCGACGAGCTGCTATTCTTCTTCGGTGGGGATCTTCGCTTCGATGTCCATATCGCGGAATTCACTCGATTCGAAGACTTCGCGGCAGTCCATGCACTCGACGTACTCCGCGTCTTCGTCTCGAGAGACGACTTGGACACGAGGGTGTAGGCACTGCTTGTCCATTGCGTCGCTCTGAGGGTAATTCGAGGGTGTATTCCCCTGACTGGCTCACGTTCATGCAAATTCGCCCGAAACTCCGCGGGCAGTGAATTGTCCGGTATTTTAGACCGGCACCATCGGATGTCAAGCTTTAACCGCAACCGGAATATGAATTCTTCAGGGTCTGGCTGCGACTCGGATCCTGCCGTTTGGCTCTTTTTCCTGTCCCGCGGACCGCTTCCGGTTTACCGAATATCCGACAAATTTTATCGCCAATCCTAACCCATTCACTACTTGAGAGTTACCTCTCAATGCAGGAGTTGACGCTTGGCTGGAAAGGGTTGCGCTGGAGCCTGGAAGCGTCGTAGAATCAATTTGCGACTGATTTGGTCGCATATTCATCCAGAGTGGTAGAAGCAAGCTCGATCCATGCTGAAGCTCACCAAGAAGGCAGATTACGGGCTGATCGCCATGCGGCATTTGGCCGAGCATGCCGACTTGGGAGCGTGCAGCGCCAAGGATTTGGCGGAGATGTACACCATCCCGCAGGAAGCCCTGGCGAAGATCCTGCAACGGCTGACGAAGGCCGGGCTTTTGGCGTCGCAGTACGGCACGAACGGTGGATACACGCTGGCACGAGATCCCCGGCAGATCAGCGCTTTTGAGGTGATCCGGGCGATCGACGGGCCGCTGTTTATAACGTCGTGCAGCGCGGCCACCGGGGATTGCGATCAGAGCGACCGCTGCACCGTACGCGAACCGCTGCGCAAAGTGAGTCGCAGCATTGAAGAAGTTCTCAACCGATTGACGATCTGGGAAATGACCGAGCCTGAGCACGACGCCACACCGGATTTGGTGACTCTGGGCTGGACATCGAGCAAGGCATAGCAATTTTAGGAGACGGCGAACCGATGAGCACGAATGTGATATCGGGTAACGGGAGAAGGATGTGAAACTGCCTATCTACATGGACAACCATGCCACCACGCGGACCGATCCGCGGGTGCTGGAAGAGATGCTGCCTTACTTCACCGAGAAGTTCGGCAACGCCGCCAGCCGGAACCACGAATTCGGATGGGTGGCCGAGCAGGCGGTAGAGCAGGCGCGCGAGCGCATCGCCAAGCTGATTGGCGCGACTTCCAAGGAAATCATCTTCACCTCGGGCGCCACCGAGAGCAACAACCTCGCCCTCAAGGGTGTCGCCGAGATGTACAAGGAAAAGGGCAATCACATCATTACCCAGGCAATCGAGCACAAGGCGGTGCTCGATACCTGCAAGCGCCTGGAGAAATACGGTTTTCGCGTTACTTATCTGCCAGTGCAGAAGGACGGCCGCATCGATCTCGACGACCTGAAGCGCTCAATGGACGACAAGACGATCCTGGTCAGCATCATGACCGCGAACAACGAGATTGGCGCGCTGCAGCCTATCCGCGAGATCGGCGCTCTTTGCCACGAACGGGGCGTGCTGTTTCACACCGACGCAGTGCAGGCCATCGGCAAGGTGCCGTTCAACGTGATTCAGGACAACGTGGATCTCGCCTCGATCACGGCGCACAAGCTTTATGGGCCGAAGGGTGTCGGCGCACTGTATGTTCGCCGCAAGAATCCGCGTGTCCAATTGGTGGCGCAAATTGACGGTGGCGGCCACGAGCGCGGCATGCGCTCAGGTACGCTGAACGTCCCCGGAATTGTAGGACTCGGAAAGGCATGCGAGATCGCGAACAACGGCATGGCCGAGGAAGCCAAGAAGCTGGCTGGCCTGCGCGACCGCTTGAAGGACGCGATCATGGGCCAGCTTGACGAGGTTTACATCAACGGCTCGATGGAGCATCGCCTGCCCGGCAATCTGAACATCAGCTTCGCCTACGTGGAAGGCGAATCGCTGCTGATGGGCATCAATGACATTGCGGTTTCCAGCGGTTCAGCGTGCACCTCGGCGACACTGGAACCATCTTATGTATTGAAGGCCCTGGGCGCGGGCGACGACCTGGCGCACAGCTCCATCCGCTTCGGCCTCGGCCGTTTCAACACCGAAGCCGAAGTGGACTACGTGGCGGAGCGGGTGGTGGATACGGTGAAGCGGCTGCGCGAGCTGTCGCCGCTGTACGAGATGGCGAAAGAAGGCATCGACCTTACGAAGGTGCAGTGGGCGGCCGAGCCGACGCATTAATCGGCGGATAACAAGTTTTGCAATTGAGGAGATTACAGCATGGCTTACAGCGACAAGGTTCTGGATCACTACACCAACCCCCGCAACGTGGGCTCGCTCGACAAGAGCAGCTCCGAAGTGGGCACCGGCCTGGTGGGCGCGCCTGAGTGCGGCGACGTGATGAAGCTGCAGATCAAGGTCAATCCCGACGACCAACATCATCGAGGACGCCAAGTTCAAGACCTTTGGCTGCGGCTCGGCGATCGCGTCGTCTTCGCTGGCGACCGAGTGGGTGAAGGGCAAGACCGTGGACGAAGCGCTGGCCATCAAGAACACCGACATCGTGAAGGAGCTTTCGCTGCCTCCGGTGAAGATCCACTGCTCGGTGCTGGCGGAAGATGCCATTCGCGCCGCCATCGGCGACTGGAAGAAGAAGAACGGCGCAGGCGCAGACCCAGACGCACACCGCTCCCGTAGAGCAGCGGGCGTAAACTGGAACTGAGGGTTGGCAGCTTCGGTGCGCCATCCCGCACGGGTATATACGACCATGAGCACGGTGAACATTGAAAATCCGGTCCAGGCGCCGGCACCTGCCGCCAAAGGCATCCAGGTGACGGAGAAGGCGCTGGACCGCATTCGGTCGGCGATGGCGAAGGAGAACATCTCGCCGGCGGAAGGCGGGCTTCGCCTGGGCGTGCAGGGCGGCGGCTGTTCGGGATTGAGTTATAACATCCGTTTTGACACGCAGCCGCGCGAGCGCGATCGCGTCTTTCAGTATCGGCGATGTTCGCATCTTCGTCGATCCCAAGTCGTTCATCTACCTGCACGGCATGGTGCTGGACTACGAAGAGACGCTGATGCACCAGGGCTTCGTCTTCCAGAACCCCAACGCGAAGAAGTCTTGCGGCTGCGGCAGTTCGTTTTCATAGAGCCGCGCCGAGACATCCGCACGCGCACTGCTCGGCGTGAAACGCCGGGGCTCTGAGTTCGCCTAGTCGCCGACGCTCAGGACATAGGATGTAGGGGAAAAGTTGAATGTCACTGACCGAACCCAAGAAAGACCAGCAACCCGATAACGGCATCCTGGTCGTAACGCCGAGCAAGCCCATCAAGGTCAATTGCTGGTCGTGCGGAGCCATGCGCGCGGCGCACTTTTGCCAGCAATGCGGCAAGGTGCAGCCGCCGGTCGCCGGTTGACTACTTCGCCTTCTTCGGACTGCCGTACAAGCTCAACCTGGAAACGGGCAAGCTGGAGCGTGAGTTTTACGAGCTGAGCCGCCATCTGCATCCCGACATCAACGCCATCAAGAGCGAGCGCGAACAGCAGTGGGCCCTGGAGCAGAGTTCGCGACTCAACGACGCTTATCGCACGCTGAAAGACCCGATCGCGCGCACCGAATACTTGCTGCGTTTGCAGGGCGTGCAACTGGAAGAGCAGTCGAAGGCCGCGACCGAAGAAGCGCGCCGCACCGGCAAGGTCAAGAAGCAGGTGGTTCCGCCCGATCTGCTGGAGGAGGTTTTCGAGCTGAACATGCAGCTCGAAGAAATGCGCATGAACAAGAAGATGGGCGAGGCGGACCGCACTCTCGAGCGGCAGCTGCAGGACACCAAGAAACAGATGCAGGCCCGGCATGACGGCCTGATGCAGGAACTCAGCGCGGCATGGAACGAATGGGACGCGCTGGTGGACCGCGCCGATCAGGGTGGCACCGTTCTGGAAGAGGACCGCGTGGCGGTGCGCGACAGGATGCTGGACGTGCTGAATCGCCGGAATTACCTGCGCAATCTGCTGCGTGATATTGACGAAGTGCTGGAGGGCTGAAGAACGCTCTTCGCTGTTCGCTTTTCGCCAGAACGATCCGATAGCTGAGCTTCTTCTGGCGAAAAGCGAATAGCGAACAGCGACACGTTGAACATGGCCAACGAACGCATCGTCGGCATCGATCTGGGCACCACCAACTCGCTGGTGGCCTACATGGAAGGCGACCGCCCGGTTGTCATTCCCGGCGAGGACGGCCTGAACCTGGTGCCTTCGGTCGTAGCTCTGGACGAGAACGGCCAAATCGTCGTCGGCAATGCGGCGCGCAAGTATCTGATCGAAACGCCGGAACGCGCCGTTTACAGCGTGAAGCGCCTGATGGGCCGCGGCGTGGAGGATATTGAGCACGAGCTGAAGCTCTTCCCTTTCCGGCTGGCCGAAGATCTCGCGCCCGGCGAAGTGCTGCGCATCAAGCTGGGCGACAAGACGTTCACGCCGCCGGAGATTTCGGCGTTCATTCTGCGCCAACTCAAGCGCAACGCTGAGCGTTATTTCGCCGCGCCGGTCACCAAGGCCGTCATCACCGTTCCTGCGTATTTCAACGACGCGCAGCGGCAGGCCACAAAAGATGCGGGCCGCATCGCGGGACTGGAAGTCCTGCGCCTGGTGAACGAGCCCACGGCCGCGTCGCTGGCTTACGGTCTGGACCAGAAGCAGAACGGGACCATTGCGGTGTACGACCTGGGCGGCGGCACCTTCGACATTTCCATTCTCAAGCTGCACGACGGCATCTTCGAGGTGATCGCCACCAACGGCGACACTCACCTCGGCGGCGACGACATCGACAACCTGCTGATCACCATCGCGCTGGACGATATTCAAGGGGATCTCGGCATTGATGTGCGGCGGAATGCCGAGATCGTGCAGGCGGTGCGCAAGGCGGTGATCGAGGCGAAGATCGCGCTGTCGGCGAAGGACCAGACCACGCTCGATGTCGAGCTTCCCGGAGGCAAGCGCTACCAGCGGGAGATCACGCGGGCGCAGTTCGAGCAGCTGATTCAGCCGGTCATCGATCGCACGGTTGGCCCGGTTCGCCAGGCCATGAAGGATGCCGGACTCACAGCCGAGTCAGATCGACGAGGCCGTGCTAGTGGGCGGCTCGACGCGGATTCCGCGCGTGCGCCAGCTGGTGGAAGAGTTCTTCGAGCGCAAGCCGCACAGCGATTTGAACCCCGACGAAGTCGTCGCGCTGGGCGCGGCGGTGCAGGCCAACATCCTCGCCGGCGGCTCGGAAGCGACGAAGGAAATGCTGCTGCTCGACGTGACGCCGCTGTCGCTGGGCATCGAAGCGCTGGGCGGCGTGGTGGCGAAGATCATCCATCGCAACTCGACGATTCCCGCGTCGGCGACCGAGCACTTCACCACCGGCGTCGAAGGCCAGACGAACGTTGCCATCCACGTCGTGCAAGGCGAGCGCGAACTGGCGAAGGATTGCCGCTCGCTGGCGCGCTTCGACCTGAAAGGCATTCCGCCGATGCCGGCGGGGCTGCCGCGCATCGAGGTGAAGTTCCTGATTGATGCCAACGGCATTCTGCATGTTTCCGCGCGCGAGCTGCGCAGCGGCAAGGAAGCCGAGATCGAGGTGCAGCCCAGCTACGGCCTCACCGACGAGCAGGTCGAGAACATGATTCTGGAGTCGTTCGACTACGCGGAAGACGGACTTCCGGCAGCGGCAGGTGATCGAGGCCCGCAACGAGGCCGAGACCATGCTGGCCGCGCTGGAAAAGGGCCGCAACAATCACGCGTGGGAGCAACTGTCGTCGCAGGAGCGGGAGAGCATCGACAAGCTGGAGACCGCGCTTCGCGCGGTGATGAAGGAAGACGATTACCAGGCGATTCGCAGCGCCATTGACGCGCTGAACCAGGGCACGATGCGTCTGGCCGAGCTGATGATGGATTCGGCGGTCAGCGCCGCGCTGAAGGGCAAGGACATGGCGACGGCTGACGTGGGCGAAGGGCCGGCATCACCGCATCCCATCGCGCAGGCGGAGATTAAGTGAGGGGATAGGGATTAGGGCGTGACGGAGATAGTTAGAACCGCGAGTAGCGAAGGCATTTATGGCAGACGAAAAAACACAAGGCGGCGGCGTGGCGACGGCGGAGGCGCTCGGACCGAACACGGTCCGCGTCACCTTCCTTCCCGAGAACAAGAGCTTCGAGTTCGAACATGGCAAGCTTCCCTACCAGGATCACGGCAAGCCGGAGTCCATTCTGGACGTGGCCATGAACTGTGGCCTGCATCTGGAGCATGCCTGCGGCGGCAACTGCGCCTGCACCACCTGCCACGTCGTGGTGAAGAAGGGCAAAGAGCTGCTGAGCGAGATGGAAGATGACGAGGCCGACCGCCTCGACATGGCTGCCGACCTGCAGCTCAATTCTCGTCTGGGATGTCAGGCCGTGATTGAGAAGCCCGGCGAGGTGGTGGTTGAGATTCCGTCGTGGAACCGTAATTATGTCTCTGAAGCGGCCAGTCATCACGACTGAGTGGTCGTGCGGGCCTTCAGACCGGTGGCCCCCAATTGGAGCAGGTCTGCAGCGAACTGCGACGAGAAGTCCGCTCATCAGTGCACGTTTTCAAGAAACGGGCTTCAGCGCTGGTCGATGTACCTCAGGGCTGAAGCCCAGAATTCGAAGACCTTTCCATGCGGCCTGAAGGCATCCGCACAATCGAACCTTTGAGAGCTATGGCTGCTGAACTCAGATGGGATGACGCAGAAGACATCGGGATTGCGCTGGCGGATAAATTCCCCGAGGTGAATCCGCTGGAAGTCCGCTTCACCGATCTTCACCGCTACGTGACCGAGTTGCCGACTTTCGTGGACGACCCCAAGATGTCGAACGAGGGCAAGCTGGAAGCCATCCAGATGGCGTGGTACGAGGAGTACCAGGATCGCCAGTAATTGCTTCCTTGCGCCCGGGAAGAAGCCGAAGATGCCCGCCGCCCGCGATGACCGCAAGAGCACGAGTTGTGGACTTAGGGCTGGCATTCGATGACCCTCGCCGTGGTGACCGCCGTCACTGCACGCGTCCCCCATTCGCGCTCATACTCTTATCTGTGGTTATGTCGTGTCGAAATAGATGTAACCTAGGCCACCCTTCTAGCGCTGGAGTTCAGGACAGAAGCCATGCGAAGTCCTCTCCGCAACGCGCTGTTTTTCATCATCATTATTTCCGCTTGGCTGTGCCTTGCCTACCCAATTGCCTGGGCGGAAACAGGCTTTCTGGTGCTGCACGTCAGAAACATGCAGCGCCGGCCCATCATCGGCTTGCAGATTCAGGAGATTCCTGTCGAAGGCGAGGGGAGATCGGCGATCACGGATCAGAACGGCAAAGCACGCATTAGGCTGGGCCCCGGCAAACGACGGAGAATTAGCTGGGTCTGGCTGCAGATTGTGAAGTCTCCACCCGGTGAGAACTTAATGATGGTTTCACCCTGGGATTACAAGGAACGGGTTTCGTCGTTCGAGGAAGAGGCCAAGAACTTCGTCGAAGTGGTGTGTGGTCGCAACGTGGTGAGCGCGCTGCCCTCGAGAGCGGCACGGTTCTGAAAGCGCTCGCTTCGCAAATCAACAAAGCGAACTGGCCCAAGAGCGCCGACAAGCAAGCTGAGCCACCCGACCCCAAAGCCAATCTGGAAGCTGTAGCGAAACAATACGGCTATGCCTCAGCGGAACTGGACAAGGCCATCCGCGCCTGGGGCGCAACGGCAACCGACCCCTACGACGTAGGAGTGGCGGCCCTGTACGAACGAAGTTATGAAAAAGCCACGGCCAACCTGCAGGAGTCGCTGCGGCAGCGAGAACAGAAGCTGGCGAGCGCCCAAAAAGACGTAGCTGATGCCGCGTTTTTTCTGGGATTGTCACTTTACCAGCAAGGCAAATACAAAGAAGCGGCAGCAGAATTTCCAGCGCTGCCTGCGAATCCGACCGGATGACGCCACGGTTCTAAACAATGCGGCGCTCAGCCTGGAGAAGGCAGGCAACTACTCGACCGCTGAGCCACTTTGCCGTCGAGCTCTAGCTATCGACGAGAAAGCGTTGGGGGCCGATCACCTGAACGTAGCAGCGGACCTCAACAATCTGGCTGAGTTGCTTCGGTTAAAAAGCGAATACGCGGCAGCCGAGCCGCTTCAGCGGCGGGCCCTGGAGATTCGACGAGAAAGAGCTGGGGCCGAGATCACCGGGATGTACCGCAAAGTCTAAACAACCTGGGCTTGCTGCTTGAGGCCAAAGGGGACTACGCGGGAGCTGAGTCCCTCTACCGTGCGTGCTCTGACGGATTGACGAGACAAGCGCTGGGGCCGGATGATCCGGAGGTGGCGACAGACCTCAACAACTTGGCCGCACTGCTCTACGCCAAACGGGACTATGCGGGGGCCGAGCCGCTCTACCGTCGCGCTCTGACGATTAAGGAGAAAACGCTAGGTCCGGATCATCCGGATTGTAGTGACTGGCCTCAACAATCTGGCCGAGTTGCTTCGAGCCAAGGGCGATTACGCCGAGGCCGAGATGCTGTTCTGGCGCGCTCTGCTGATTAATGCAAAAGCGCTGGGGCCGGACCACAGGTATGTAGCAGCGACTTTCAACAACCTGGGCGCGCTGTATCGAGCCAAGGGCGACTACGCCGGAAGCCGAGTTGCTCTATCGGCATGCGCTGGCGATCGACGAAAAAGCCCTGGGAGCCGATCACCCGGGCGTTGCAACAGACCTCAACAACCTAGCCGTGCTGCTTGCGGAGAAAGGCGACTTCGCCGAAGCTGAGCCGCTTATCCGGCGGGCCGTCGCGATCGACAGAGAAAGCGTTAAGGCGCGGAACACCCGCAGACACGGGGAGACAAAAAGAATTTGGATGCGATTCTGCAAGACTCAGCTAAGGCCGCTGCTGCAAAAGCGAAAAACTGACCGGGCTGCGTAGCGGCTGGCAAACGTACCTGCCGAGACTGAGGCTCAGAATCTTCTCAATTGCGGGCATTCGTCGCTGGCAAGCACGCAGGATCGCACCGTTAAGCTCACGAAGGAGCATCGACATGCCTGATCGCGAAGTCACCGTCGGAATGTGTAATGCTCAAGGACTGCATCAATGCAGAACCATACAAAAGACTCACCTGACCTTGCTGTTCGGCCTGTTACTGTCGCTGACGCTTGGCGCACAAGCGCAAAGAGTTACGGGCGTAATTCCAAATTATGCATTACTACGGACAGGGCATGGTGTGCCGCGTCCCCCTCAGCGCAGTGAGCACCGTAACCACCGTGGCCGCGGGCACGGGGACTGAGAACGGAGTCGCCGCTCGTCTTCTGAAACTTTTCACTGAAAAAGCAGAAACACATAGAATGTTTCAAGATCACTCACCCCTCCGGCATGTTTTCTCTGGACATTAGAGCCTAAAACTGGCATGCTCGTGACCCGCGTGTGGAACAGAGAAACGCAACATCTACTACCAAATCAACTCTATTGTCATCAAACCCAATACCAAGACCGTTCCGATAGCATTTTGGTTCGGCACCTGAGCCAAGGTGAAATTGAAGCTCTCTCAGAGACTGAACCACGACAAAAGAGAAGACGAGATGTCGGCTGTTATCCCACGTTAGCCGGGTGAACTTCGGCTCCTCGCGAATTCAGCCTGGCCACCGAAAATCACCGCAGAATCGATTGTTGCGATTTGACCACCGCTCCGCTCAGGATGGCAGCTGGAACAATCCCGCTGAAGCGCCGCTCTACCTTACAACTTTACTTGGCTTTGCCGAAGGCGAACCCCAGCCCGGTGGTGAGCAGTAGGTCGTTGTTCTTCTTCCCTTCGACCGGCTTGCTGTTATAGCGATCGCCAAAGTTCAGGTTCCAGGTCAGCACACGGTACAACTTGGTGGACAGCCCAAAGTCGAATACCCCGCGATAGCCTCCGCCATCATTCAGGTAGGGGAAGAAATAGAAGTCCTGGATCATGGAGGTGTTGGCCGTGAACTTGTGACTGAATTCGTCGCCGATGGTGGCGTTCATCAGGTTGTTGGTCAAGCCGCCGACGTAGTTTTCGTAGGTGTAGCCAAAGCCACCCAGCAGATCGAGGGTCGTCATCTTGTCGGCGATCAGGTGATAGCCAAGACCACCGCTGGGACTGATGCGCACATTGAGGTCTTGTGCGTGATCGTACGATCCGGCAAACAATCCAAAAGCAAACAGCCTCTTGGTCAAGTTGCGATCGTAGCGGATGAAGCCTCCCAAGGCGTTCGCGCTCGTGGTGGTCACATTGTCGGCAGTGCTGGTCGAATAGAGAGAGGCTGCCTGGATGGTCCACTTGTCTGTCGTAGTTGGACGGTCCGCATTGAAGCCCAGCGCCAGGTTCGTGGTGTCGGAGTTGCCGCGCGCCAGGGCCAGGCCAACATTGCCGCCACCCTTCCATCCTTCCAGCATTCCGGGATGCAGCGACTTTTCATACGCGGCCTGGTCGGCAGGCGAGCGCATCACGGCGACGTCCACCATGGGAATCGTCTGCGTCCCGGTCGTGGTGTTGACCACGACATCCGAATCCTTGGTGTTCACCGCGCCGGAAATCACCTGCTTGTCAGTGCGGGTCACCACCATGGGCTGCTCGGACGAGAACTGCGCCACCGCGTCCCAGTCAATGGTGACGGTGCCGGCATGTTCCGTCTTGATCGTGAGCTTTTTGTCGCTCACTGTCAGGATCGTCCCAGTGAGGCGATCGCCATTCTTGAGGGTCACCTGTTCCGCATATAAAGCTGAACAGCAATAGCAAAGTACCAGGGCATAGAGACAGCTCTTGAACATCAACAGTTCTCCCTTTCGATTGGTGCTCCAGGGGCTAGCGCAAGGATGGTTCCCCGGGTGGGTCGGACAAACTTACATTTGCTTGGAACTTATGCTGGCCGGACGGCGCGCGAGTACGCACACAGATCGAGCCAGTTTTCACATGAAACAAAGACGACGGCAATGCACCGGCTCAGACCCAATGGTCGCGAATCGGCACAAGTTGAAACAATACCACAAAAGTTGCACCGGACTGTGGTCAGTTTGTGGAATTTTGCCCGTGAGGTTGAGACGAAGGACAGATTTTGACTCAGAATCGAACGCTGTCCCGAATCAAGAAAGAAGCCGGCTGAAACACTTCACTTCGTCGCCACTGCCGGTGCCAGCTTCAATCTTCGCTTCCCGCAGATACTTTGCCGCCTCTTCCGGTGGTGTGGGGTTCTAGATAAAACCCGGTTCCCCACTCAAAGCCTGCGATCTTGGTCAGTCGCGGCATGAATTCCACGTGCCAGTGATAGTGGTCCATGGCCGCTTCCTGCACCGGCGCGGTGTGAATCACCAGGTTGTAAGCCGGATTGTCGAGCACCTGGTCGGCACGCATGAGCAGGTTCTTCAGGGCCTTCGCCAGGCTCTCGTACACCTGCGACGAGGCATTCTCAAAGGCCGACTCGTGCCGTTTGGGAATAATCCAGGTCTCGAACGGAAACCGCGGCGCATAGGGGGCGAGCGTCAGAAATCCTTCGTTTCGGCCACGACTCTCACGCCTGCTTCGGTCTCCTGCCGGACGATATCGCAGAAAACGCAGCGTTCTTTGTAGATGAAGTATTGCTTCGAGCCTTCCAATTCCTCGACCACATACTTTGGGACGATGGGCAGCGCGATCAATTGCCCATGGGTATGTTCCAGGTCGCACCGGCCAGCGGCCCGTGGTTCTTAAAGATCAGGATGTACTTAAACCTGCGGTCCTTCTTCAAATCAAGCATGCGGTCGCGATACGCCCACAGAACGTCCTCGATTCGCTTCTCCGAAAGCGTGGCCTGCGTCGCTTCGTGGTCGGGAGTCTCGATGACGACTTCATGCGCGCCAATGCCGTTCATCCGGTCGAACATGCCTTCGGCTTGACGGTTCAGGCTGCCCTCGATGCCGAGCGCAGGAAACTTGTTGGGCACCACCCGGACGGTCCAGCCGGAACTGTCGCGTGGTGCGCCGTTCGGCCGGTATGCCAGCACTTCAGGCGGGGTTTTACTTTCATTGCCGGGACAGAACGGGCAGAATCCGCCCTTGTTCTTCACGGGTTCGCGGCTGAAATCAGTAGGACGTTTGGAGCGGTCGGTTGAAATAATGACCCATCGGCCTACGATTGGGTCTTTGCGTAGCTCAGGCACGGATAACCTCGAAAAACAACCTTATTATCTTACTCCATCCCAGCCATTCCCGCTCAAGGTTGACGAGTCGGAGGTCGCCACGGCCGTGTGTCACACAAAAATGGCCTGGACCACCGCGGCCCAGGCCATACAGTTCGTTCTTCCGGATGACGCTCTTACGCGCCGACCTTCCCATGGCCGCTGCCGTGGAATGCAGTTCCTGCGCGACCACACGGATGCATTCTTCCAGCACATCCATGGCGATGTCGGCCTGCTCTTTCGTCACCACCAGCGGTGGCGCGATGCGAATGCTGTTCGGGCCACAGCCCAGCAAGATGACGCCGCGTTCAAACGCCAGTTCGACGATGCGGTCGCGCTCCGGGCCGCCCTGCGTTTTGGCTGTTTTGTCGGTCACGATCTCGACCCCGATCATCAGACCGCGTCCCGAACATCACCGACCAATTCCAGCCGCTGCGGCCAGTCGGCGATGCGCTGCATGATGTGCTTTCCCACCACCTCAGCGTTCTTGATGGCTTCGCGCTCCAGGAATCCATGGTCGCCAAAGCAGCCGCGATGGCCACCGGATTCCCGCCGAAAGTCGAGGCGTGCGAACCGGGTACCCAGTCCATGATGTCGGCTTTCGTCATCAGGATCCCGAGCGGCATGCCGCTGGCGATTCCCTTGGCGATGCAGACCATGTCCGGCTCGACGCCGGTGTGCTGCACCGCCCACCATTTGCCGGTGCGGCCTGCGCCCGATTGCACTTCGTCCACCACCAGCAGGATGCCGTGGCGATCGCAGATGCGCCGCAGTTCCTGCATGAATACCGTGGGCGCTACCACGTAGCCGCCTTCGCCCTGAATCGGTTCGACGAAAATCGCGGCCACTTCCTCGGGCGGCAGCGTCGTCTTGAACAGCTTTTCCTCGATGAAGCGGGCGCAGCCCAAACCGAACGCTTCCGCTTCCTGGCCGCCGCCAACGCAGCCGCGGTACACATCGGGATAGCGCACGTGGGTCACTCCCGGAACCAGCGGCGCAAACCGCCGGCGCTGCTGCGGCTTCGAGGCCGTCAGCGACAGGGCGCCCATGGTGCGGCCATGGAATGCGCCGTAGAACGCGATGATGTTCTGCCGCTTGGTGTGATAGCGCGCCAACTTCAGCGCAGCCTCAATCGCCTCCGCGCCCGAGTTGCCGTAGTAGAACTTGTGCGGCCCCTTCATGGGAGCAACTTTGGACAAACGCTCGGCCAGCGTGACCATGCCCTCGTAGTAGAAGTCGGTGCCCGACATATGGATCAGCTCGGCGGCCTGCTTCTGGATGGCGGCGACGACTTCCGGGTGGCAGTGGCCGGTTGAAGTCACGGCGATGCCGGCCGAGAAATCGAGGAATTCGTTGCCATCCACGTCCTCGACGATAACGCCGTGCCCGCGCTTCACCACCAGCGGGTAGGAACGGGTGTAAGACGACGAAATGTAGCGCTGATCGCCTTCGAGAATGCGGCGGGCGTTAGGGCCAGGCAATGCGGTCTTGATGTTCGGACCAGCAACGTGCGTGAGTGTATTGGCGGTCATGGTGTTTCTCCTCTAAAGGCTTGCGGTACGGGTTGTGTACCGGAGCTGTGTCAGGCCGCGAATGCCATCTGGTTGGATGGAAAGCGCGGCTTCAGAAAGGGAGAACCTGGGAACTAGTCGCCGGAGAAAAGATTGGGGCGCGCCATGTAGGGAGATAACTTGGTCTGAGCGCGCGATGAAATCGGCCGTGACCAGGCAGCGCCCACACTCCGGCCCAAGGCCGTGTCGAGCACGGCGCCGGCGAGATGATGCGGATTGGCCTGGCGGGTCAGCATGCAAATACCACCAATTTAATTATAGTCAGGTCTGGAGCCCGGCGTAACCCCCAAAACAGCAAATTCAATGGACAACCCAAGCTGTTTGGGTTAAGATAACCGTGTGGCATCGCTTCGCGTCGGCGGCGTGCTGTTCGTTGCGTATCCGCAAGACCACACTCCGCGGCACGTGCACGGTTTTATGGGCGAGACGGAAGTGATTGTGGATCTGCGCCCTAACCGGACTGTCGCTTTGGCGGACCGTCCTGATGCCATTCGGCCCGGCAATGCCAAACGAAACTCTGTGCGGCGCATCTTCAGTGGCGCTGCAGCTCACTTCGACGAATTGGCTGCCTTGTGGGAGAAGATGCATGCATAAATCGAACGCAACTGTTGCCACAACCACTCAGCAGGTCGATGTAGCGCGCGCCCAAGCACGAAAGTTCGCGGCCTTCGACCGGCGCGTTATTCGGGTCGAGTACGAGAAAAGGTCCGATCTCATCACCATACATCTGGACGACGGTGTGCGTGTGTCAATTCCCCGCATGAGCCTTCAGGGGCTGCAAGACGCGAAACCGGCGCAGTTGTCGAGGATTGAGATTTTGGGACGCGGCACCGGACTGCACTGGCCGCTGCTTGACGTGGATCACTACGTCCCCGGCTTGCTGAATCACGTCTTCGGCACGAGCCATTGGATGGCGGAATTGGGGCGTCGCGGAGGCTCGGTTACCAGCACAGCCAAGGCCGCCGCTGCGCGCGCGAATGGCAGGAAGGGTGGCCGCCCGAAACAACGCATAGCGTAGTTTGTCTCGCCCTTCGGTGGCGGCAAAGGAACCCCGATGTTTGAAAAGCCCCACCCTGGGTGCAGGATGGGGCCATGGTACAGAACGTCTAGCGATCTGGAACGCTGTTCCAGACAGCGCGGGTTTCTTAGTACTGTCCGTAGATCAGCACGTCGACGGTTCCGCTATTGGTGGCGACGCCCACGCCGTCAATGGCGACCGTAATCGCCTTGCAGGGCAGGTCGTACACTTTGGTGAGCTCAGAGTGCGGAGTCAGCATGAAGTGGTCGAGGAAAGCCACCCACTCGTTGCCGGTCTCCGTGATGGTCAGCCGGACCCAGATATTGCAGGTTGAGCCAACCCGCTCATCTGCGACAACCCGGATCTTGTCGAACTTGGTCGTGTCCACCACGCCAAGTACTTTCGACTCACCACCTTTGATCATCACTCCACCAACGGTTGTGCGGAAAGCCAGCACATTCTCAATTGTTGGGGTCGTGACGTCCAGCTTCGGTTCCATAGTCTTAGTTGCCATTTATATCCTCCTTGCGCATGCTGGTTGGGCAAGACTGCAACCAGCCTGGGGTGTGCGTGACATGTTGCCGATGGGGGCTTTAACGTAGGCGCGGCACCGTAGCCGATAGGGGCAGGCGAACGCAATGAACGGGTCGAGGAACCGACATCGAACATTCGAATAAGGAGCATCAATGCGCCTCGATTGCCGGTTTCTTAGCTCCGGCCCAGGATGCGTTCGTATGGATACGGGAACCGATGTCAACGCCTGCAGGGCAAGGCGGCACTAGGGAACGTCTGTTTCGCAAGAGACGTGGAATACCGCCAGATCCCGGAGAGGGAATCTAGGCAAAACGCTACTCTTGGCAGTCGGGAGTGTCAACGGTGCGACGAACTAAAACTTTCGCTGTGTTCCATAGTGGGAAATTTGGCACTTCGGTGACTGGTTTATTGGCGCCCACCCCGTCGCCAAAATCGGGCGGCAGGAGTGGGGCACCCCAAGTAGAGAAGTGGCGCGGAACGAGCGGGCCACCCGCCCTGCGTGAACTTAGCATTCGTGTCGCTCTCGGTGCACAGGCGAAGCAGGTCCTTTCCGCCGCGCTCGGTCGTATGCTCGTGCTGCTGGCCAGCGGGTCAGTAGTTGGCATGCTGCTCGGTGTGGGTGCAAGCCGGGTACTTTCAGCGATCGTCTACCACGCGTCGGCACAGGATCCGTATGTACTCTCCGCTGTTGTATTAACTTTGTCGCTCACCGGGTCACTTTCGGTCCTCGGTCCCGTGAGACGCGCCCTGCACATCGATCCGGCAAACGTGCTCCGCGAACAATGATTCTCAACCAACTCAAGCCCGGCTTGTGGGTGCTGACCGCGCTGTCGCTGCTGTTCTTCGTTTTCTATCCGTACAGTTGAACCGACCGAGATCCAAGAAACTCGTGCGCGAACCGACTCTGCTCCCGCCCTTAATGCTCTGCACCAATCACCCCTCGCATCTTGCGGCTTGTGCAGCCCCCCCTGCTTGGCTAGAATTTCCTTTTTCTCACAATCAACGCCCGCGTGCGGTTCACCTACGCGGGATCGTAGTCCTGTGATTCAGCAAGACGGAGGCATTTATGAAGACGAGGGTTGCGGCACCTGCGGCTTTAGCGTTTCTCCTTCTCAGCATCAGCGTCCTGATTTCTTGCAACAAATCTGAAAGCCCACAACAGGCGCAGCAAGCCGGCACAGGCTCCTGCCGGCTGAACAGCGGGTCGAGCGTAATCCCGACCGCAACGCCTACTTCGGTGAGGAGCACATCCACACCAGTTGGTCGATGGATGCCTGGCTCATGGGCAACCGCATCACCGACCCCAACGATGCTCTCAAGTACGCGCAGGGCCAGACCATCAAGCATCCCATGGGCTACGACATCACGATCGACACGCCCATGGACTTCATGGGCGTCACCGACCACTCCGAATATGTCGGCATGACCACCGAAGCGAACACTCCGGGCTCGGCCGTCAGCAAGATGCCCCAGGCACAGCCACTCATTCTGAAGGACCCGAACGACCAGGCTGAGATTCAGCGGGCCTTCACGTACCTCGTGGGCCTGAACAGCGGAGCCTCCCGTGAAAGCGTTTATGAGCCCCGAGGTGGCCGGCTCCATCTGGAAGAAAAACGTCGACATCGCGGATGCCAACAACCATCCCGGCAAGTTCACTGCGTTCTGCTCCTACGAGTGGACGTCCATGCCGAACTACCGCAACCTGCACCGCAACATCTTCTTCAGCGACTGTGCCAAGGTGCCGGAAATGCCCTTCAGCTCACTGGACTGACAATCACCCCGAGGCGCTGTGGAACTGGATGGACTCGCAGCGTAAGGCGGGTAACGAGTTGCTGGCCATCTCGCACAATGCCAACCTCAGCGACGGCTGGATGTATCCCGTCGACGTCGATAGCTACGGCCGCCCCATCGACGCCGCTTGGGCCTCCTCGCGCGACCGCAACGAACGCCTCGTCGAAATCAAGCAGATCAAGGGACAGTCGGAAACCCATCCCTTGCTCTCGCCCAATGATGAGTTCGCCGGCTACGAGCTGTTCCAAGACGGTCTGCTGGGTCAGCCGGCGACCGGTGGCCGCATCAACCACATTCAAGGCAGCTTCGCCCGGCAGGCATACAAAGACGGCATCACCATGCAGGACGTGCGCGGTTACAACCCCTATAAATTCGGCATGGCCGGCGGCTCCGATTCACACAATACCGGCAGCCCCTATCGTCAGAATAATTTCTACGGCGGCCACGCCCAGATCGACGGAACCCTGGACCGGCGCATGGCCGGAGTCCTGGCCTTCGGCACCCTCGACGTTCGCCTGGAGAACCCTGGCGGACTCACCGGTGTATGGGCTGAGGAAAACACTCGCGCATCGCTGTTCGACGCGATGTACCGCAAAGAAACCTTCGGTACCAGCGGCGTTCACATCAAAGTCCGTTTCTTCGGCGGCTGGGTCTACAACAAAGACATCCTGAAGGCGAAGGACTGGGTGCACCAGTCGTATGCCAACGGCGTTCCTATGGGCGCCGATCTGCAGGCGATGCCGAGCGGCAAGGGCGTGGCGCCGTCGTTCGTAATCTGGGCGGTGAAGGACCCGACTTCGGCGAACCTTGACCGTATTCAGGTCATCAAGGGCTGGACGAAGAACGGCCAGAGCTTCGAGAAGATTTACGACGTGGTCTGGTCCGGCGACCGCAAGCCCGACAAGTGGACGGGCCGCGTTCCGGCCATCAAGAGCACCGTGGACCTGGAAAAGGCCACTTACACCAACGATGTCGGCTCCACCGAACTTAGCACGGTCTGGACCGATCCTGAATTCGATGCCAGCCTGCATGCGTTCTACTACGCCCGCGTGCTGGAGATTCCCACGCCGCGTTGGACGCTCATTCAGGCGGTGAAAGCCGGACTGACTCCGCCGGACGTCGTCCCGCTCACTGGGCAGGAACGCGCCTGGTCGTCGCCGATCTGGTACACGCCGAGCGCCGACGCCCGCAAGAGTGCCCCCGCCGGCATGACCGTCGCCGACCTCAAGGCCAAGGGTGCGACTGTATTAGGGGACGCGCAATTGAAGGCGCTGATTGTCGGAAAGGCGTTCTGGGTGCGCAACAACGTCACGGGAGAGCAGTTCAGCAGCTATTACACGCCCGATGGTGACACAATCGTCTGGCACATCGGCAAGAGCGCTACGATACCGAGCTATGTCGGCAATCCCGCCCGCAACGGCTATCAGGGGAACACCATGCCCTACAAGATTGAAGCCGGCAAGGTGATAACCAAAGTCGCGCAGGATCCCTACTCAGTCGCGATTTACAAGCTGGGCGACACATATTACGGTGCGCGCAGCAACGAATTCGGCTACGCCAACTACGAGATGATTCCCAGCCCGCAGTTCGTCGTGAACCCGGTGACCGCGATGCTCGACCAGTTCTCGGTTGAGTTGGGGCTCACCGAACAACAGAGACAGCAGATACTTCCCTTCCTGCAGGACGAGGTGAAACAACTCGGGGCGCTCAAGAAGAACACCTCGCTCAAGCCGCTGGAGAAGTTAGAGCAGTTGAAGAAAATCGCCGACGACGTCGATGCCAAGCTCACTCCTCTCCTGGATCAGCAGCAACAGCAGAAGTTCCAGGCCATCCGCGACGAGCACCGGCGTGAACTGATCGAGAAGATGGGCAGCCAGGTCGTGGAGAAGGCGGAAGCCAAGGTAAAGTTCGAGATGTAGAGCTAGAAGTAAGGAAGAATCGGTGGCATGAAGAACAAAGTCCTCGCGTTGGCGGCGGCTGCCGAAGCGGGTACGGGACTGCTTCTGCTGGCGTGGCCGCCGCTTGTGGTTCGCCTCTTGTTTGGCGTAGAGATAAGCGGCATCGGCGTCGTAATGAGCCGTATCGCCGGTATCGCCCTGATCGGCCTGGGTGTCTGCTGCTGGCCGGGCGACTCTACCTCCCGGCCACTGCACGGAATGCTGACCTACAGCACACTTGCGATGCTGTACCTTATGTACATCGGTGTCCGTGGAGAAGCGGTTGGATTGCTCTTGTGGCCGGCAGTTGTGGCCCATGCGATCCTCGTCGTTCTTCTGTTCCGGGCGATTCAAGGAAGATAAGGACGCAGCGGCATAACAACCCGAACTCATAAATTGCCGTTCCTAGGGTGGAGACGGTTGTGTCCGTAGTTGATAGGGCGCAGCCCGCGCCCCTGAAGCGCGGGCAGTATACAATCGTGTTTCGAAAACTCACATTACAACCAGCTGATGCGCAGCCGTTTCGCTCGCGGCGGACAGGTCGCGTATCTCGGGGACCTGAATGAGGCCTAATGCGTAGCACAAAGACGATTCTTCTCCTGTTTGCTTCGGCCACTTTGATTCTTTCCCTCGCGGCTTGTTCAACGAACAAACCCGAGGCACCCTCAGCTACCCAGGGTGGACAGGCGCAGTCAACGCAGCCGGCAGAACCAAGGCCCCCACGTAATGCACTCAAGAACGCCTACTTTGGCGACCTGCACCTGCACAGCGGCTATTCCATGGACGCCTTCGCCTTCGGAACCCGCACCACGCCTGAGGATTCTTACAAATACGCGATGGGCGAGACGGTGGAATACATGGGCAAACCGCAAAAGCGGATCGCACCGCTCGACTTTCTCGCGGTGACCGATCACGCCGAATACCTGGGAGTAGTGCGCGACACGATTGATCCCAACGGCCCATTCGCAAAGTCCCCTTGGTACGCCATGATGACCAGCGCCGATCCCAAGGTATCGGGCGAGGCGTTCAAGAAGCTCATCGGTTCCACAATCGTCAACAAGCCTCTACCCGAATTCTCCGACCCCAAAATGCTGCGCTCGACATGGGAGAAATACGAGGCGATTGCGGACAAGTACTACAAACCCGGGAAATTCACGTCGTTCATCGGCTTCGAATGGACCTCGGCGCCGCAGTACCAGAACCTGCATCGCTGCGTGATCTTCGCCGACAAAGGGCCGACCATTCCCTACACGGCGTTCGAGTCGGTGGATCCCGAAGATCTTTGGCGCTACCTGGAAGCGCAGCGCAAACTGGGGCTGGACGTGATCGCCGTTCCCCACAACGGCAACGCCAGCAATGGCCTGATGTTCAGCACAAAGGACATGTCGGGCAAGCCGCTGACTCGCGATTACGCGCAGCGGCGCATGGCCAATGAGCCGCTGACCGAGATCATCCAGGGCAAAGGGCAGAGTGACACGAGTCTTTCGCTTTCGCCTTCGGACGAGTTTGCCAATTACGAGATGTGGGTTTATCTGATTGGCACCGATATCAAAGCAAAGTCCGCAACCGGGAGCTATCTGCGTCAGGCCTATGGCGTAGGACAGGAACTGCAGGCCAAGCTGGGAGTTAATCCGTTCAAGTACGGCATCGAGGCCGGGACCGACTTCCACTCCGGCATTTCCTCAACCGAGCCGAGCACCTATCCCGGCTCGCACGGCAACCAGGACAGCGATCCCAAGACCGTCATCACCGCGACCACGTCGGTCGGTGGCGAACCTCCGACTTCGATCGGCTCCGGTGGACTGACGGGAGTGTGGGCCGAGGAGAACACGCGCGAATCTATTTTTGCGGCCTTCAAACGTAAGGAGACCTTCGGCACTTCCGGGACCCGGATCAAGGTCCGCATGTTCGCCGGCTGGAGTTATCCCAAGGACATGACCAAACAGGCAGACTGGGTGAAGGCTGCCTATGACGGCGGTGTCCCCATGGGCGGAGACCTCATTGCTCAGCCAGGAACGAGCGCTCCAACATTGCTGGTTCACGCCATCAAGGATCCCGACAGTGGCAATCTTGACCGCGTCCAGATCATCAAGATCTCCACCAAGAACGGTAAGAGTCAGGAGAAGGTTTACGACGTAGTGTGGAGTGGATCTCGCAAGGCTGATCCGAAAACCGGCAAGGTCCCTGCTGTCGGCAATACGGTTGACGTCAAGGCTGCGACCTACACGAACTCAATCGGCGCAACCGAGTTGATTGGTGAGTGGACGGATCCCTCATTCGACCCCGCGGCGTACACAACTTACTATGCTCGCGTGCTCGAGATTCCCACGCCACGCTGGTCCACGTATTGGGCCGCCAAGCTGAACCTGCCGCCGAACCCGAACGTCGCAGCAACCGTGCAGCAGCGCGCCTGGACGTCGCCAGTGTGGTACACCCCGGCGAGACCATAGGAGTTGTTTTCTTGAATGAGTGAAGTTTCTATAGCTGTCGTCCCGGATGAGCAGGATTCAGTCCCGCAATCCAGACCGAAGAGTTCGTTCTCTCCTGTCGTCAATCGCTGGCTGCGCGAGCCTCTGCTGCATTTCCTGCTGCTGGGCCTCGTGCTGTTCGCGGCGTATGCCTACTTGCAGCGTGGCCGTGGTGGAGTCGAGTCTCCGAAACAGATCGCGCTTACCCTCGACGAGCTTCGGCAGATGGACATGTACTTCGAGTCGCAGTGGCACCGCCAACCGACTCCGGCTGAGTTTCAAGCCATGGTGGAAGACAAAGTCCGCGAGGAGGTCCTCTATCGCGAGGCGCTGGCCATGGGCCTCGATAAGGACGACACCATCGTGAAGCGCCGCATGGCGCAGAAGATGCAGTTCCTCGCCGAGGATGTGGGTGCCGCTCATGAGCCTTCCACCCCTGAACTCAAGGCTTGGTTCGAGAAGAACAGCAAGAAGTTCGCGCTGCCCAGCCGCTACAGCTTCCGCCACCTTTACTTTTCCCCGGACAAGCGCGGCAAGAACGCGCAGGATGACGCTGCCAAGGCGTTGACCAGGATCGCCGGTCAGCCCGAAGACTCGAAGCTCGCCGCCTCGCTCGCCGACCAGTTCATGTTCCAGGACTACTACGGCGACCGCGCTCCCGACGCCTTGGCCAAGGAGTTCGGTCCCCAATTCGTGGTGGCCCTTGAGAAGCTCAATCCCGGCTCCTGGCAGGGGCCGGTTGAATCGGGTTATGGATGGCATCTGGTGTACATAGACACCGTTATTCCGGGACGAATCCCGGCCTTTGAGGAGATGGAACCGGATGTGAAGACGGCGTGGCTCGGTGAGCAAAAGCAACAAGCCTGGCAGAAGGCTTATAAGGAGATGCGCGCCAAGTACACCGTGCTATTGCCTGGTCCTTCCGACAAGGAGGCCGCTCAAGCGCAGGTTCCTCCCCCAAAGAAACAAGTTCCGGCTCCATCCGGCGAGGGGCCGCTATGAACATCCTACGCTCTGGCCGAACATGGATTTTTTTGTGTTTGCTAGTGACGGCCTCGGTAGCCTGGGCTCACGAGGTGCGCCCGGCATATCTTGAAATCAAAGAGACCGCGCCCGGCCAATACTCCGTGCTATGGCGCACTCCAGTGCTGGCAGGCATGCGCATGCCAATTGCCCTGAAACTGCCCAGTGACATAAAAGAGTTGCGCGATCCTAGCGTGCAGGAACTGGCCGATTCCCTCGTCGAGCGCCATTGGATCGACGCCGGCCCAAGCGGCCTTGCGGGGAAGCGCATCGAGTTTCCCGGATTGCAATTGACCATCACAGATGTGCTTGTGCGCGTGGAGATGCTCGACGGACGCATACAAGTGACGCGCCTGACGCCATCGAGACCCTCATTTGTGGTGGAAGCCGCTCCCAATGTTCTTGAAGTCGCCCGCACTTACACCGTGCTGGGCGTGGAGCACATCCTGACGGGCATTGACCATCTGCTGTTCGTGCTCGCGTTGATTATCATCACGCAAGGCGGCTGGAAGCTGGTCAAGACCGTCACCGCATTCACCGTCTCGCACAGCATCACGCTCACTCTGGCGACGCTCGGCTACGTTCACATCCCGCAACGGCCAGTCGAAGCAGCTATCGCGTTGAGCATCGTTTTTGTCGCGGCGGAGATTCTGCGCGGCCGGCACGGTCATGTGGGCATCACCGCGCGCGCGCCGTGGGTCGTGGCCCTCATGTTCGGACTGATGCACGGCCTGGGTTTTGCCAGCGGGCTCAAAGACGCCGGGCTGCCGGACGGACATATCCCCACGGCGCTGTTGTTCTTCAGCATCGGGGTTGAAGCAGGACATTTCCTTTTTATCGGCTGCGTCTTGGCGCTTACCGCCGCCATGCTACGAACTGTTTCAAGACTCACGCCCATCAACCAACAACGATCAGCCATCCTCCAGCTTGTGCCGCCCTACGCCATCGGCACCGTGGCGATGTTCTGGGTCATTCAACGCGTAGCAGCTTTTTGAAGAACGGAACAGTCCGGCCCTCGAAGGGATGAACCGCCCTCGGTCGCTTCCCGATTCGGGAACAAGGCGAAATAAGTACTGCGAAATCACTGCACTTTGAGCGGCAGTGTGGATAGGCTGTAGAGGAGAGGAGCCGAATGCGGCGCGAGTGCGCTGCGTTGGCTCTTTCGTTGCGAAGGAAAAAGGCCCGCCCAGTGCGAGAGCCCGACGCGATCTTTGACAAGCAGCCGTCAGCCCTCAGCTATCAGCCGTCGGTTCCGCTCGTCGCTATTCGCTGTTCGCTTTTCGCTTCGAAGGCGGTAGCAGTGGCTTTCCACCTCAGGGCAGGTGCTTTCCGGCGATGTATCATCCTAAGTTACGTAGAGTCTATATTTTACGAGTAAGTCATTATGAATAAATATTTTACATCGTTACGCGTAAAATATAGATTCTATTATAGTTAAAGGTAAAGTATAGGGGATAAATGACTTACGGCGCTGAAGTTCCCCGTAAGTTGTTGAAAGTTGGTGGGAAACTCGCAAAATGCAACATGTTGCCGTGGGGGAGGGGGGGGTATACACTCCCGCGCTCGCTGCGCTCAAGCGGGAATGTAAAGGATGTCGCGGGACACTTTGTAAAGGATTGCCATCGGGCTGAACACCATAAAGACGGCTAAGAACGGGCACCCGCAATAGCTAAGCCCTTATTCCATGGGACTTTACGTGTAACTCACACGGCCTCAATATCTTGCCGGGAATTTCCTTGTAAAGCACTGATTCTAAGGAATCGGGGAGGGGGGAGGGGGGACCGGTCAGGCAGAAATGGCACCCTCCGATTAGCGCGAGGTCTATGCCTAGTTCCGCATTGCCACTTCCCAGAAGCCGACTTTCTGAGCTAGTCGCGCTGCAGCTTCGCGTACTCCGCTTTAGCTTGCCGGTAGATGGGGATGTCGGGGTCGGCGTCTTTCCAGAGGGTGAGGAAATCCTGATACGCGGCTTTGGCTTTGGCAGTGTCGCCCTGCATGGCATAGGCGCGAGCCGAGTTGGAGATGCGCGAGTGCGCCGATGGGTTAGTTCAAAACAATCCCGCGATGGTCAAGGATTTTCTGGAACTCGGCGGCGGCTTCGTTGCCCTGATGCGCGGCCAGATAGGCTTCGCCTCGCACAAAAACGGGGTACAAGGCGGTCCAACCGTAAGTACTGGATGTCGTCTGTCCTAGCTCATACGGCGCAGCGGCCCTGAGAACCTCAATGGCCTCAGAAGGATTTCCTCGGCTGATCGCAAGCTTTGCTCGGAGAGTTGGCAGGTAGTTCAACTGTACGATTGTGTCCTCCGGGAACCTCTTGCCCAAATCGGTCGGTCAGCGTTCGCGCTCGCCCATCGTCCCCCGCAAACGCCAAGGCGAGCGCTGAGCCGTACTGAACATCGCGGCCTGCCGAACGCTCCATGGCCAAAGTGGCACTCCGTCGTGCTTCCTCTGCGTTGCCGAACAAGGCTTCCCGCAGACCAGACAGGGCAGAGTAGATCGCAGCGGGTTCCTTCGCTTCTGCCCGTCGGCTGAGTCCATCGCCCGGCGAGAAAAATCCCGTGCCTCTCCTAAGCCGCCCGAAATAAGCGGCGGTATCGGCTTCCATCCCAAGCAGCGTGTCCTCTACTCCCGGCTGGCCCGCCGAACTTGCCACCTGCTGTTCCATCCCCGCGGCATCGTTTTGCAAAAATGCAATCTGATACAGCGCAATATAGAAGAAGGGGATTCTCAGTTTGCGTTCGACAGCTTGCCCATACGCGGCCTTCGCCTCATCGAGGCGATTCAGAGAAGTGTAGTTGAACATGAGGAAGGCGTAAGAGATAGGATTGTCCGGTTTCAAACGGACTGCCTCTCTGGCTTCGTCAACCGCTTCCTCATATTGTCCAATGACCGGGTAGATTGCCCCCGACAAGTAAACATGCGGCATGTCCGAGCGCGGATACGCCTGTATCCAAAGCTTGCAGGTTTCAATGGCTTTCTCGATGTTTCCGGTAACCTCCTTATAGAAGACAGCCGAGATGAAATACTTCTCCGGCTCACTCGTTCGGTCACGCAGATCGTATGCCTTTCTGGTGTACCCGGCAGCGGCACTGGGTTCTCCAATCGAGGTATACGCGATGCCCAAAAATGCGTAAGCGAGTGCGAAGTTTGGGTCGAGTTCGGTGGCACGCTTATAAAACGGAATAGCGGCGGCCTCCCCGGTTGTGAACCAGACTTTGCGGCCCGAGCTAAAGGCTTTGAGGGCTTCCAGCGACGGCGTCGTGGCCTGTTCAAGAGGCGTATCCAGCTTTTGCACCGTGCTCAGCGACTCGCCGAGTTTTTTCCGAATGTCCGAAGCTGTCTTTCCCAGAGCATCGAGCACATGGTTCTTGTCGCTCGCCTGGGCTTCTGTGCTCGCCAGCGTTTCCCCGCTTGCGCAGTTGACCGCCTTAAGGGTCAAAAGATATTGCGAGCCGATCTGCGCAATCGAGCCGTCCAGTACGGCGGCGCTTCCTGTGCGCTCGCAGATTTCGCGCGCGAGCTCCGGGGTGAGTCGCGCATCGGCTGGCTGGCCCATCAGACGAAGCGCGTGCTGGATGCGTTCCTCGGAGACGAGGGCAATGGATGGCGACTGTTCCAGCTGCACCGCCAACCCTTGCCGCAGGGTTTCATCGAACACGGGATCGCCCGTGTTGTTCGTGAAATCGGCAATGAGCGACCGAGTCCTTCTCACCCAGAGCCAACCGCTGGCGCTTGTAGAAAAGAGAAGCAATGCCAATCGTCAGCAAAACGACTCGCCAAACCAATCGCAACTGCGTATTTCCAACTGAATCGGCGGTCCGAGATGCGGGAAGGGCCAGTGAAGCGGCCGGGACGTTGGTCGTCTGCTGTTGCACTACCAACTGTTCGCGAGAATGGCTGGCGATGATCACATCCTCGCCGTCCTGGGTGATGGTACGCACCTCTGCCACGAACCGGTAGCCCTTGCCCGGCAGGGTCACGATGAAGCGCCGGTCTTCCGGAGTTTCCCCCAGCGCCTTGCGAAGCATAAAGATGTTCTGGCTGAGGTTCGATTCCTCGACGAACGAATCCGGCCACAGCTCCTTCATCAGGTCGTCTTTCGAGACAACCTCGCGGCTATGACGCACCAGGATCAGGAGGGTTTCAAAGGTCTTGGGGGTGACGGCCACTGGCTGGTTGTCACGGAGCAGAACCTGCTTCTCAGGATCGACCCGGAAGGACCCGAACTCGTACAAGACCTTGGGACCCGCAGGCATTCTCAGTCCGAACTTGCAAAGCTGCCCCTATGAGGAGTGGCGCTGGGCGATTTTCCGGCAATCTATCACGATAACTTCCCCCCAGCAACCAACAGAAAGGCTTCGGGCGCCGGATCCACTCTCGTAATTCTCACTGTTCGCAAGTGCTGGCTTTCCAACAACAAACGCCGTTTTGAGACCTTTTGAGAAATTCTGAGCCGCGCTTTAAAGACTTTCGATTCCTTCCTCCTGCAGGATGCGCTCGTACCAAGCGGAACGCAGCAGCGACAAACGCAAGGGAGCGCGCCATGGTGCAGAGAACGATCAGGATCACCGTCGAGACCGACACGATGTTGGTCGTTCGCCACGCTAAAGCAGCTCTGGCCTGGTGCCCTAATTGTTGCGCCGAGGTGGACGTCATCACTCTCACCCAGGACAGCTTCCTTGAGCCAGCCACCGCAGCGCAAGTGGAAGCGTGGCTTCGCACCGGCAAGCTACACCTTTGGCGGTCCGACGAAGGCGCAGTCCAGATTTGCGTGACATCACTGTTGCAGAGCTCCGCATAAGGGAAGGCCGATATTGCCGTCCTTCCAATGACAGTCCAGCAGATCCATGACGGAGGAAAAGAAAATGAAACTCAATCGTTTGACAGCAAATGCGATCCGCCTGGGACACATCGTCCTGGCGCTTGTGTGTTCTCGGCGCACCGATGTCGGCTCAACAACACGCATCCGTGCAGGCCAACACTCCTGCGCCTGCTCACTACACTATCCTCGACCTCGGCACACTGGGAGGTAGCTTCAGCCTGGCCTATGGCATCAACGACAACGGACAGATCGACGGATTCTCCACGTTGCCCGGCGACACTGTTCAACATTCCTTTGTAATCGAGAAAGGGGTAATGACCGACCTGGGTACGCTGGGAGGCGCGAACAGCGAATCGTTTGCCAACCTGAACAACGCGATACAGGTTGCGGGTACGGCCGAAACTTCCGTGACCGATCCCGACAACGAGAATTTTTGCTCGTTCGGCACCAACCTCATCTGCCTCGGCTTCATCTGGCAGAACGGGATCATGACGCCGCTGAGCACGCTGGGTGGCACCAACGGCCAGGCCGCTGCTATCAACAATCGCGGCCAGGTTGCCGGCTACTCGGAAACCGCCACCGCCGACCCCAACTGTCCAGCGCCCCAGGCGCTGCAATTCCGGCCAACGGTCTGGACAGCGGGCCATGCCAAGGCACTTCCTCTGTACCCGGGCGACACCGAGGGAGCTGCCTTCTGGATGAACAACTCAGGGGAAGTGGTGGGCGCATCCGGCGTTTGTGCGCCCTACGACCCGCGCTACGCCTTACCTTTGCAACCGCGGCACGCCGTGGTGTGGCGCGACGGCAAGCCGGTTGACCTCGGCAATCTCGGCGGACAATTCCAAAACTCTGCCTTCGCCATCAACGACCGCGGCCAGATCGTCGGCGCATCCGACATTGCAGGCGACACCTACCAGCACGCATTCCTTTGGCAGAACGGCCGTATGACCGACCTGGGCACGCTGCCCGGAGACGTGGTAAGCGCTGCCGTCGCAATCAACAACAAGGGACAGGTGACCGGCGTCTCGGTCGATGCCAGCGGGCAGAACTTGACCGCATTCCTTTGGCAAAACGGGGTGATGTACGACCTCAACAACCTCGTATACGGCAAGACTCCCTTGTACCTGCTCCACGGATTCGGCATCAATTCCGCTGGAGAGATCGTGGGCTTTGCCGTCAACACGAACACGGGAGAGGTCCATGGCTTCTTTGCAACCCCGACAAGCTTCGGAGGCGGCGCCGGAAGCGCTTCGTCTCCGGCCCCGGGCGGCAGCAGCGGCGGCGCGAAGTTCGCACTTCCCGAGAACGTTCGCCAGCTGCTTCAGCAGTCGCCGCGCTTTGGCCGATTCGGCTACCAGCCTCCGGACCCATGTGCAAAGGAGTCAAAGCCAGCCCCGGGCTGCAAAGCCAGCTAACATGTTCCGTCATGGAGAGGGCAGGCGAATCCACTGCCCTCCTTCTTCCGTCGCCGCGCCGGATTACAGGCGAATCACGGTCCGGTCCGAAAGTGGCCACTACCACAAGCTGGCTTCCTTGACCCTGTTTCTCGCCGAACCCTACAATCGAAGATTCTGCACTCGCACTGGAAGGCTTCATGGCGCATCAGCTATTCAATACCCTGTCGGGCAAGGTCGAGGAGTTTCGTCCTCTGGAAGACAACCTGGTCCGCATGTACGCCTGCGGTCCCACGGTGTATGACTACGGCCACATCGGCAACTTCCGCACCTTTATCGTGGTGGACACGCTGCGCCGCTTCCTGAAGCAGAGCGGCTACCAGTCTGAAGCACGTCATGAACATCACCGACGTGGACGACAAGATCATCCGCAACGCCGCGCGCGACGGCGTCACCGTGCAGGAGTACACGGCGAAGTACAAGAAGGCGTTTCTGGAGGACGCCGACGCGCTGAACATCCAGCATCCCGAGTTGCTCGTCAACGCGACCGACCACATCCAGGAGATGGCGCACTTCATCGCCGTGCTGGGCGACAAGGGCTACGCCTACCACACCGAGGACGGCTCGTACTACTTCCGCATCGCGAAGTTTCCCGAGTACGGCAAGCTGTCGAAGAAGGATTTCGCCGGCATGGAAGACGGCGCGCGCGTCGATGTCGACGAGTACGACAAGGACAACGCGCGCGACTTCGCTCTGTGGAAGGCGCCCAAGCCGGGCGAGGCGCAGTGGGACACCGAGATCGGGCCCGGGCGTCCGGGCTGGCACATCGAGTGCTCCACCATGTCGATGAAGTACCTGGGCGAGACCTTCGACATCCACGCCGGCGGCGAGGACCTGATCTTCCCGCACCACGAGAACGAAATCGCGCAGTCGGAGGCGAAGACCGGCAAGCCGTTCGCGCACACCTGGGTGCACTCGCGCTTCCTGCTGGTGGAGGGCGAGAAGATGTCGAAGAGCGCGGGCAACTTCTACACCGTGCGCGACCTGGTGCTGATGGGGCACAAGCCTTCGTCGATCCGCTTCCTGCTGATGTCGGTGCCCTATCGCAAGCAGCTCAACTTCACCTTCGACGGCCTGACCCAGGCGGCCAACTCGGTCGAACGGTTGCGCAACTTCAAGCTGCGGCTGGAGACCACGCAGTGGCCGGAAGGCACCAGCGAGACGATCGCCGAATTGCCGGCAGGGCACCGCAGCCGAGATGAGCGCCGCGCTGAGCGACGACCTGAACACCGCGCGGGCGCTGGGCGCGATGTTCGACCTGGTGCGCGACGTGAACGCCGCCGCCGATGCCGGCGAGGTGCGCAAGGACGATGTCCCGCAGGTGCTGAAGGCGCTGGAGCAGTTCGACGAGATATTTGCCGTGCTGACAGATGACGATGCGGCCAAGGTGCGCGCAATCGTCGAGTGGGCGCAGCAGGAGGGCTTGCAGGACAAGATCAGGCCGGCCGCCGCCGAGATGGCGAAAGCCGCGGCGCTGTCCGACGAAGAGGTCGAGCGTCTGGTCGCCGAGCATTCGCAGGCCCGCAAGGCGCGCGACTTCGCGCGCTCGGACGAGATTCGCAATCAATTGGCCGAGCAGGGAATCATCCTGGAGAACACCAAGGACGGCGTGCGCTGGAAGCGGAAGTAGGCTCAAACTCAAAACAAGCGCCGGCATACTCACATCAGGAATGCCGGCGGTACTACTTCTTGGACTGCGACTCCGCCACCTTCGCCAGAGCCACTGACAGGACTGCTCCTCCCAGGGTCTTAATCAACGTCGGATGCTGCGCGTAGAAGGAGCCTGCCTTGTCGATGATCGAGGGGTCAGCCTTCTCGGCGTGGCTGGCGACTGCTGCACCGCCTCCGGCGATCTGCGCGCCTGTTCCGGCGTGATCTCCTTGGCTCCGCCTTCCAGGAGGCTAGCCAGGGCTCAGCCTCCGGCCAGTTGGCTGGGAGGGCCCGGATCCGCGGTCGCCAGCGACCGGTTCAGCGTGCCCGCTTTCTGATCGCCGCTGGACTGGCTGGACAGGTTGCCCAACATCTGCAAACCCGGTCGTATCGTTGGAACGAAAAGCTGCCGCCAGGCCCTCGGCGAGCAGGCCGTAGGCGCGCATGGCCACCGGTCAAAAATGTTCATGAACATCGGCCGGAGGCTGACGAACCGCTGCTGTATTGGCTTAGCACTCCGCTAAGCTGATCAAGTATCCTAACTGCTCCTCATTGCGGCAAGCGGCCAGGATTACCAGACGACGCGAAGGCCGGCGTCAACCTTCCGGAATCACCAGATTCTGGCCAACCCGAATCTTGTCGGGATCGGCGAGGTTATCGGCCTTGACGATGGCCGCGTACTTGTCGGCATCGCCATAGAAGTACTTGCTGATTTCCGACAGGTTGTCTCCCGCTTCGACGGTGTAGGTCTGCTGGCCCGGCTGCACTTCAATATTATGCTTGAGGTCCGCGAAGTCCGGGTCCACGGCCTTGATGCTGTCCAGATGCGGTTCTGCTCGCCTCGGAGACGGCTGTCGCTTTAAGCAAGAGTTGCTCGTCCGCAGGCTCAGGATCGTCCGCTGCGCACCTTCTTTGGCAAGGGTGTTCAGAACTGGCTGGTATTTCTGTTTCAGTTGCTCAAGATCAGCCATGCTATTTCTCCTATTGATTTTGCTGTTGTGCTGTCAGTAAATGAAGGACGACCCGCTCTCGCGGCCTGCTATGGGTAGGCGCTGCCCTGACAGTAAATCGGCCTTCTTTGAAATAGACGAGGTGTATCCCCGGGGGTGGGTGTTCCTATTATCCACCGAATTGGTTAAGGCGAGGTGAAAATCTTGCGCATATTCAAAGGAAAGGGCGAGATTTTGACCATAAAGAACGGAGATCGGGTGACGGTTCCACTCCCGGAGGAATCAGCTCCGTTGCCCGATGTACCAGGGCGCACTCACGGTGAAAATGTGTTCATTGCCACGGGCGAGAAGCACCCATTCCAGAAGCCGGGCACGCTGATTGTGGAGGAAGTATTCGTACCATTTGTCCTCCACGAGCTCCGGTATGACCACGATGATATTGCGAGCGGGATGTTTTCTTCGAAAGATCGAGAATGAATTGCACGATGGGAACAATGACGAAGCGGTAGGGAGAAGGCAGAAGATGGAGTTGGGGCGGCTCCTTGCCGGCCGCGCGGAAAGGTTTCTCAACGTAGCGTTCCCATTCCTCCTGCAGTACCTCGTTGTACTCGGTGAGCGCAACGTGCAGGGCGATGACTTCCGGGGAGAGCCGGGAGGCAAATTCAATTCCCTGGCGGGTGATATTGCTCCAGCGGTCGATGACAATGACCGCAATGGGAGGCCGGCTGAGACCTGCCACGTCAACAGGATCCTTGCAGGCGGTGAGCACCCTGACCGAGTGGTAGTGGCGGCGGACAAGCACGAAGAGGACAATCGTCAACGGAATGAACAGCAGCGTAATCCATGCGCCTTGCAGGAACTTTGCAAACAGCACGACAACGACGGTGAGGCCGGTGACGAACCCGCCCAGGCCGTTGACGAATACCTTCCTTCGCCAATGCGGACCGCGATTCTTCCACCAGTGCCTGACCATGCCGGATTGGGACAGCGTGAAGGCCAGAAAGGCGCCAACCGCATAGAGCGGAATCAGCCGGTCCGTGACTCCGCCGAAAAGGATGAGCAGGCCGCCACAGAGTACCGCCAGGACGACGATGCCGTAGGTGTAGACGAGCCGCCTCCCGCGGTACCCGAAGACGTGCGGGAGGTAGTTGTTCTGCGCGATGGCGCGGCAGAGACGCGGAAAATCGGCGAAGGCAGTGTTGGCGGAGAGCGACAGAACAACGAGAATGGACGCGATGGTCAGATAGTAGAAAACGCCTTTGCCGAAAACGGCGGCGCTAAGCATGGAGAGAAGGCTCTGATAGCCGGGCAGGCCCGGATCGGTCGCGACGATGCCGTAAGCCTTCACCAGATAGGAAATGCCCGCCAGCAGTACTGCCAGAAGAAAAATAATCACGGTCAGAGCGCGCTGCGCGTTTTTCACAGCCGGCTCGCGGAAGGCTTTCACGCCGTTGCTGACAGCTTCGACGCCAGTCAATGCCGTGCAACCGCTGGCAAAGACTTTCAGCAGTAGCCAGTAACTGACGACTGCGGTCACGGGCAACGGAGGAGCAGGGGGAACGACCGGTGTGGGATGCCCGCCACTTAGGACAACCCGGAATATGCCTACCGCGATGGTAATGAGAAGCGTGCCGACAAAAAGATAGGTGGGGACTGCGAAAGCAAGGCCGGCGTCGCGCACGCCGCGCAGATTGAGGATGGTGATGACGATCAAAATGCCGACGCAGATGGAAACCGTGTGCGGCAGCAAGGATGGAACGGCCGAGATCAAGGCGCCCACTCCTGCGGAAATCCCCACTGCGGCTGTGAGGATGTAGTCCGCGAGAAGCGCGGCTGCGGCAAGCAGGCTGGCAGGTGCGCCAAGGTTGAAGCGCGCCACGGTATAGGAGCCACCGCCGGACGGGTAGGCAGCGATGGTCTGGCGATAGGAGAAGTACACGATCACCAGCAACGTGATGATGGCGGCGCTGACAGGAACGATATAACGGACGCCCAGAAGGCCAAGAGGAATCAGAAGGCTGAGGGCCGCCTCCGGGCCATAAGCAGCCGAGCTAAGCGCGTCGAGGCCAAAGATCGGGATCCCCTGAGCAGGACCGATCTGCTCGGCGCGTTCGTCGCTGGTCTGGATGGGCTTCCCGACAACGAGGTCCAATATGTTCATCAGCAATAGTCCCCAATGGACTGTTACACGCCCGAAAAACAAGATCCATGCACTGAGCTCGCCCACGATCGGAGAACTGCCTGATTAGACCCACGATAGCATTGGTAGGCATGCAATCAAAAATTGGCTTACCACTTCCGGCGGAAGCGGTGGTGAAGCGTCAATTTATGTTTCACGGCTCCTTCAGTCTGAGGTCGCCATGAGACGATCTACGCGCTTGACAATTGCTCGTAGCCCCGACCATACTTGCGCCGCCCGGTCGAAACGACGCGACAAATGAAGAAGCCAACCGCCAAGAAAGCCGCTAAGAAAAAGGCCCCGGCTCCGCGCGCCGCCAAGAGTGCAGCCGCGAAGCGGGCCAAGCCGCACTGAAGAAGGCTGCCCGCCTGCCCGATACTGGCGGAAAGCTCACCTTCAACCACGCCATGATACGCCAAAGACGTAGAGCGCAGCCTCCACTTCTACCGCGACTGGATGGGATTCAAGCTCATCGAAGACTTCCGCTATGAGGGTAAGTCCGTGTATGCGCGGCTGCGCGCGCCGGGCGGCGATGGCACCATCGCCCTGCACCAGGCGGGACCGGGAGTTTCCGTTGCCAGCGACGGGTGTGCGCTTGTACTTCGAAGTCCGCGATCTCGACGGCTTTTGCCGGAAGCTTCAGCAAAAGGGCTTTTACATCACCCAACTGCCACGCCTGATGCCTTGGGGCTGGCGGCACGCCTATCTCAACGATCCCGATGGCCACGAGATCAGCCTGTATTGGGCCGGCGAAAACCGCATGCAGAAGACCGTGATGCAGGCCGCCAAACAAGCCGCCCGGGCTTGACCTTCGGCCATCCTCTAAAACATCTCGAGCCAGCGCCGCAGGTGCGGTTCAGGAAAGCCCAAGCGCGCAGCGCTGGGTAGGCTCTTGCGCAAAACTTTGCATTTAATGGGCCGCGGGGTTTGGTAGATCGACGACACTCGCGGAAACAGTTAGACCCGATCTATCTTCATTTCCATCCTCGGCAAGTCTTACTCGGAGTGGCCGCCATATTGCGACTGCACGGGCAGCGCTTTCTACAAAACACAGCGGAGGCAACTGATGGCGCAGAAATGTGTGTTGTGCGTCGCACTACTCTTGGGGTTGTCTATGGCCGGCTGCAGCGGTTCCGAATACCGCTTCGGCAATAACCGAGTTCAACCGAACCTCTCAGGTCAGTGGACCTTCACGGCAAGCTCGCAAATTATGTCTCAGCAGTTTCATGGAACAGCAAGCTTGTCCCAGACGAACCTTGCGTTAATCGGTACGGTAAACCTGCTATTCGATTATTGTGCCCCAACGGCAACAGTAAGTGGTGAGCTTGCTTATGTTCTACCATTCGACTCTAGCTCGACTACTTCGTACACGGAGACTTTGACATTGCAGGAAAACGTTTCAAACGGGGGACCACAGGCCGTCAACCTTTCTGGAACTGTAAGCGCCGATGGTAAGTACATGTCGGGAACGTACATTGCACCTGCCGGCAATTGTACAAACGGGGACAATGGAACTTGGGCAGCAGCTAAGAACTAACAGGCTGATCCGCGATCTGGCTTGATGTCAGACCTTGACTCGCTTTCGGGACAAACGACCTCCTCGGGTCGCCGAGAGCTCCAACAAAAGGGTTCTTACACTACCCAACTGCCACGCCTGATGCTCTGGGGTTGGCGGCACCTTATCTCAACGATCCCGATGGCCACAGATCAGCTTAGAGAGGGCCGATCGCAGCCAGAAGATCATACGGTTTGCCCCGGCCGGGGCAGCTTCATCTTTTCTGTAATGGCCGGGTTTTGTGTCAAGCAAATAATCATCTTTCTCATGGTTACCTTCGTAAGTTTAACGTGCGGTTTCTTGCTGACTTCCACCTTGCCATGTGCCTAGGCTGTAGTTGGGTACGCCCAGCCTAGCCAGATGGCCGTTCTTCGCCGGCCGTCGGCCTGGAGGTCTTATGGATTATGCTCGTTCGCGATTGACTTCGCCAAAGGGGACGGAGCCGCGCTTGATCATCCGCACCTGCAAACACATCCTGGACAGAGGCAGGCTTCTGCCGGGCGCCGGCGATGAACAAACGCGACTACTGCCATGCTCATCTTCGTCTGCGCCAGTGCCGCTGGAGAATGGCGCGGGCCGGTCGCCGCCTGGCGTGTCTCAAGCTGCCTCCGGCGGTTGACATGCAGGCGGTGCGGACCACGACGGTACGGGTGCGGGCAGCGCTGGCGGGCGGGCACATCGACCCCAGCTGGGCCCGGCTCATGTTCTGGGCGATGCAACTGGCCACGGCGAACCTCCGCTACATGGAACGCCGGCCGGCTTCGCGCGAGGCAATTTCGCTCTCCGCCGGGCGAGAGGGCTGGGCCCCGCCGCAGCGACTGGCCGCAAAAAGGCAGTTGGGGCGGATAGCTAAGTGCCTATGGCTCTATTGCTTGCGTGTAAGTGTCTTGGAATCACAAGGTTGTATAGGAACGCACCATGTAACTCACGGCAAACAAAGGTAGGGAGGGGGGTGGGGGGTACTCCACCAGTGCTTGGCAGTCCGGGGCTACGGTGTCGGCAGAATGGTTACCTGCGGAGCCCGGCAATCGCGCAGGCCCGAGCCGCAATCGCGATACTGCAGATCAGGGGAGACTTCCAGCGCGACCAATTCGCCGCTGCATGAAACCCGGAACGCACCTTGGGCGCGTGGTTCGCGTCGGCAAATTTCTGCTCGATATCCGAGGGGCTGGCCGTGATGGTGTTTCCGGCGCGCGCAGGTCCGCTGGAACTTGCAGCCCGTGTAGGCCTTGGTGATGTCGGCGAAATAGTCCTGCGGGATAGCCCGCTGCACGTGCCATGCGTCACCCACTCATGCTGAATGAGGCCTCGGGCCGGCATGATGGACAGCATCTGGTCCACGGTCGCCCCGGCGACCGGCGCGCGGGAGTGCAATGCTCAGGATACGAGCCGTCATTGTTCTGCGGCCACATGCCATGAACCACGAAACCGAAGTGCTGCTTGGGATCGCATTCGCTGGACGACGCGTTGCCCGCATGCGTGGCGCAGAATCCGGCGCCCAGGAGAGCACCAGCAGGTAGTGGTCGAAACTGCCGGTGTGGAAGAAGCGCCGACTGCCAGGATCTCTGTGCGGCTTGGCCGGGGACGGAGACGGGGAAGGAGATGCAAACGCAAGAGTACGACTAGTTGCCGAACATGCTGGTAGTAAGGCAAGATGAGCCAGGAGGCCAAGAAATGGATCCTCTTTCTTCTAAAGGGCACAGCTTCAGAATGTGGAATGCGTTAGAGGGATTGGGCTTCAGCCACGAGGCCATCTTTCGGCGACTCCGGGGAAAAGGGTAAAGCCGAGGTCCCTCAGGGGCTAAAGCCGAACATTAATCAGGTTCTGTACGGCACGGCTAAGGCGTGCCCTTTCGACATGCAGAGCTCGCATCCCAGGACGGACCTAGTGCAGATGCACCAGCCGGTCGAGCAGAAACAGCATGGCGACCCCGATGAACACAACCAGCGCCATCTTCACACCGGGCTCGCGGTTGACCTCAGGGATCAGGTCGGAGGCGGCCACATAGATGGTCACGCCCGCCGCTACCGGCAGGCCGTAGCTCACAGCGTGTTTGCCGATCGCCATGGTGAGCACTCCGGCGATCGTCGCCAGTCCCAGCATGACAGAGGCGAACCACGACTTCCCTTTGCTCAGCCCGCTGGCCAGCATCACCGAGGTGACGGTGAAGCCCTCGGGAATTTTGTGCAGGAAAACCGCGAGAAAGATGACCCAGCCCAGCCACGGCGAAATCAGAAAGCCGGAGGTGATGGCGATGCCGTCGAAAAACGTGTGGATCATCAAGCCGAACAGCACCGACATGCGCTTGTGCGAGTGGACGAATTCGTCGGCGTGGGTTTCTTCGCCGTAATGAAAGTGCGGCGTGATGGTGTGCTCGAAAAAATGCACGATAAGATAGCCGCCCAGGATCAGCAACGCGCCGTTGCGTCCCGCCAAGCTCCAGGCTCTCGGGAACCATCTCGACCAAGGCGGTAGCCAGCATGAAGCCCGCGCCCAGCGCCACGAAATAGCGGAGATAGCGGCGCTCCCAGCTCTTCTGCACGATGCACGGCGCCGCCAAAGACATTGGCCAGCGGCAGCGGTCAGTCCGAGCAAAATGCTGGTGAGGATGGGATTCATGGAAGACAGTTGTCAGTAAGCAGTTGCAGTTGTCAGTTTTCAGTTTCGCATCCTAGATGCCGAACCCGTGAGCGTAAATCATGGAAAGCGCGCAACAGTCCTCGTGAACGTACCACGACAAACCAGGTTGTCAGAAGGAAGAAACAAAACGTCTTCCACTGTGAGCTCCAGATTTTACTGACAACTGGCAACCGACAACTGACAACTTCTTCATCCACTATGCCTGATGTGCATCACGTCGCCGTCTTTCACGATGTACTCTTTGCCTTCCAGGCGCAGCGTGCCGCGGGCGCGCGCTTCGGCTTCGGAGCCGGCTTCGAGCAACTGGTCCCAGTGAATGGTTTCCGCGCGAATGAAGTGCTTGGTCGAGATCGGTATGAATCGCGCCCGCGGCATTCGACCGCCTTGGAGCCGCGCTCCACCGTCCAGGCGCGGCATTCGTCTTCGCCGACGGTGAAGAACGAGATCAGCCCCAGCAACTCGTAGGTCTTGCGGATGAGGCGCACCAGTCCGCTCTCGGTCAGGCCATAGCTGGAGAGAAATTCGGCGGCATCTTCGTCGCTCATCTCGGCCAGCTCGGCTTCGACCTTGGCGCACACCGCGATGGCGCCGGTGTTCGGACGCGAGGCAACTTCGGTCGATTCCGTACTTCGCGACCGCCTCTTCCAGATCCTTGCCCAGCGTCGGGCTCTCGCCGATGTTGAGCACATAGAGGATCGGCTTCTCGCTGAGGAACATGAAGCCGCGCACGCGCTTCTTGTCCTCGGGCGTCATCTCCATCTCGCGCAGCGGGCGCTCGGTTTCCAGGTGGACCTTGGCGCGCTTGAGCAGTTCGTGCTCGCGCTCGATCTCAGCCGACTTCATCTTCTTCAGGTCTTTCTCGACGCGCTCCAGCCGCTTCTCCACCTGGCCGAGATCGTTGACGATGAGATCGAAGTCGATGTTCTTGATGTCGCGCAGGGGATCGATCGGGCCCACGTGCGGGATGGACGGATCTTCGAAGGCGCGCACCACGTGCGCCAGCGCATCGACATTGCGCAGGTTGGCGGCGAAGGCGGTCTCCTTCAGCGCTTCCTGGCTGAGCGCGGCCACATCGGCATACTCCACGCTGGCGTGGATCAGCTTCTTGGGGTTGTACAGCGCGGCCAGGCGGTCGAGCCGGTCATCGGGAACTTTGGTGACGCCGAGATGCGCCTCGCGCGGATTGCCGCGCGCTGCGCCACCTGCTGCTTGGTCAACATGACGAACAACGAGGTCTTGCCTACCTGCGGCAGGCCTATGATTCCGGTTTTCATGATTAAGCTCTCAGCCGTCAGCTATCAGCTCTCAGCCAGAGCCTCGGTGACGTGCTGCTCCTTCTAGGTGACATCAAAGGTGAAAATAACGCGGACAAAATCAGCTTGAGGTCGGCCGGCACAATAAAGGTCTTGCACAGCGAATCGCGCTGACAGGCCGAGCGGCATGAAAACCTGACAGCGCTGGCCATAGCTGACTTCCTATGATAATCGCCGCGCGGTGAGAAACAGCAACGCCAGTCCCAGCCAGCAGCACCGTGCCTTCGATCCGCGTGGACCAACGTGCAGTCGATTGAACTCGACCCGGCGTGCGTCATCGTGCGGCACGTCGTCGATCAGTCCCATTTGCTGCCGCAGGGCCAGCCATGCGCGACTGCGATACACGAACATGCCCACCAGCGTCAGAATGATCATCAGGTAAACGAGCAGATTGCGCGCGGCAAAGGGTTCGGCAGCTCCATTCACAACTGCCGAGTCAATCATGGAGGTGACGGCGAAGACCACACCGCAGGAGATCGCCATCCAGTGCAGGATTCCCAGACTGCGGTTCACCACGTTTCCCGCCAGTTGGCGCGTGGGCAACACAGAAAAGACCGTGGGCGCCAGTACGAAGGCGAAGAAGATCAGACCGCCGATCCAAACCACCAGCGACAACAGCATGAGATATCGAACCAGAGACATGAAGCTCCTCGCGTGAACCCTCAATTGTAAATGGGCGTGGAGCTGAGAGAGACGCAGCTATCAGATGAGGAGTGCTTGATTTGCCGGGAACGCAGAAAAGGGAGCCTGCGACGACTCCCTCATGTCTTGCTTTGGTGGCGAAGGCTCAGCCGCACAGCACCGATCCGCCATTGATATTCAGCACCTCGCCGGTAATATGGCGTGCCCAGTCAGAGCCAAGAAAGACGATCGCATTCGCCACGTCATCGGCCAACGCGATGCGGCGCAACGGAATCGAATCCTCCACTTCGTGTTTATATCCATTAGTGCCTGGGCCGAAGACTGGATCGTTCAGCTCGGTATCCACCCAGCCGGGTGCGACACAATTCACGCGAATCTTGGGCGCCAACTCCACAGCCAGAGACTTGGCAAAGCTGATCTGCCCGCCCTTGGAAGCGGCATAGTTGGAGTATCCCGCTTCGCCGCGCTGCCCCGCGGTAGAGCTGACGATGATGATCGAGCCGTGCCCTTGCCGCTTCAGCGCCGGCACTGCGGCGCGACAGATCGTCCAGGTTCCGCGCAGGTTGTGGTTGATGACTCTGTCCCAGACGTCGTCGGACATCTCTTCCACCGGCGCTCCCTCCCAAATACCGGCGTTGGCCACTACCAGGTCGAGCTTGCCGAAATGGTGCAGGGTCTTGTCCACCACGGCGGCCGCATCGCGGGTCAGGCTCACATCACCCTGCAGCGCGAAGGACTGCACGCCCAGCCCGAGCGCTTCTTCCACGGCCTCGGCTGCTTCCTGAGACTGGTTGATGTAGTTGACGACCACGTGCGCGCCGGACTCGGCCAGCCGCTGCACGGTGGCGCGTCCAATACCGCGCGAGCCGCCGGTGACGATGGCCACGCGATCGCGCAATAAATGACTGGGAAAGCTGCATAGTTTCGGTTCTGTAAGGACTGTCATGATCTTTCTCCTAAGATTGCGTTCCAAGAATCCCTGTTCGGCCACCTCAACTGCACACCACGCGCGCCAGGCTGCTTCCCGCCACGGTCAGCCGGCGAGCGTGAAAGCGTCCGGAGACAACGGCCGCGATGGCGTCAACTTCGGCCAGAAATCCGTCGTGCCCGTGCGACGACTCAAACTCGGTGTAATCGCAGCGCACTCCGGCTGCTTCGATCCGTTCGGCCAGCGAGCGCACATCCTCAGGCGGAAACAGCCAATCGCTCGAGATGCCCACCAGCGACACCTGCGCCTGAATACGCTTCAGCGCCTCGGCTTCCGAGGCATAGCCCCGCGCGAGGTCGAAGGTGTCCATGGCCTTCGAGATCACCAGGTACGAGTTCGCGTCGAAGCGCTGCACGAATTTCTCTCCCTGGTAATCGAGATACCCGGCGACGTCGTAGCGGTGTTCCACCGCGCTATGCGGATCTTCGCCATTGCGATTCGGCTTGCGAGCATAACGCTGGTCGAACAGTTCCGCCGATTTGTACGAGCACATGGCGATGGCGCGCGCCAGTCCGAGGCCGCCAGCGGGCTGCTCGCCCGGCGCGTAGTTCCCACTGTTGAAATCCGGATCGAGCTGGATCGCCCGGCGCTGCAGATGGTTCAGCGCCAGCCCCATGGCCGCAAGCGGCGCCGTGCCGATGGCGATGCAGTGTTCCACGCGCTCCGGGTAGTCAACCGCCCATTGCAGCGCCTGCATCCCGCCGATGGAGGCGCCGATTACAATGTGCAAGCGTTGCACGCCCAGTTCGTCGAGCACATGCGATTGAGCGCGCACGATGTCACGCACGCTGACCAGCGGAAAATCGGGGCCGTAGGGCCGACCAGTTGCCGGGTTCAGCGATGCTGGGCCGGTCGAGCCGTAACACGAGCCCAGAATGTTGGTACAGATGACGCAATCGCGCGACAGATCGAAGACGCTGCCGACGGGGTCACACGCGTCTTTTGCGCGCGATGGGGTGTTGGAGAACATCTCCGGCCACCAGTCGGCAGCGCGTGCCGATCCCGACAGGGCGTGACAGATCAGCACCGCGTTATCGCGTCGCTGGTTCAGTTCGCCATAGACGGCGTATCGGATGGAGACCGGCTGCAGAGAGCCTCCGGCCTCCAGGCGAAATGGTGCGTCCTGCGCAAACACCACATCGCCTTCCCGAGTTGGTTGCAAGGTCGTACTCATCCTTCAATCTCCTGCTGCCTGGACCGTGGAATGAGCGCTGCCTTTTTCCGAGGCCGGCAGTTTGCCGGTGGCAGCTCGCAGTCCGCGATCCAAATCCTCCGTGATGTCGTTAATGTCTTCGATACCGACGGACAGGCGGACCAGTTCCGGAGTTGTGCCTGTCTCGCGCTGTTCGGACTCGCTGAGTTGCTGATGAGTAGTGGAAGCGGGATGAATCACGAGGGACTTGGCGTCGCCGAGGTTGGCCAGAAGGCTGAACAGCTTCAGCGAATTGATGAAGCGTCTTGCCCGCCTCGTAGCCTCCACGAATTCCGAAGGTGACCAGCGCGCTCGATCCGGTGGGAAGGTACTTCCTGGCTCGCTGGTAATACTGGCTGGTCGGCAAGCCCGGGATAATTCACCCACTCGACATCAGGATGGCCCGAGAGAAACTCAGCTACTTTCAGCGCGTTCTCGGAATGCCGCTCCATGCGGAGATGCAGCGTCTCCGCGCCTTGCAGCAGCAGGAAGGCGTTGAACGGTGACAGACAGGCTCCGGTGTCGCGCAGTCCTTGCACCCGCGCCTTGATGATGAAGGCGAGATTGCCGAATGCCTTGGTGTAGGACACGCCGTGGTAGGACGGATCGGGCTCGACGAAATCGCGGAAGCGTCCCGAGGCTTCCCAGTCGAACTTGCCGCTGTCAACGATTACGCCGCCAATCGAGGTTCCGTGCCCGCCGATGAACTTGGTGGCGGAGTTGATGACGATATCCGCACCCCACTCGATGGGGCGACACAGAGCGGGCGTCGCAGTGGTGTTGTCGATAACCAGCGGCACGCCTTTTTCGTGAGCTATCTTTGCCAGTTGCTCGATATCCACAACGTCTAGTTTGGGATTGCCCAGAGTCTCGGTGTAGACAGCCTTCGTCTTCTCGTTGATCGCCGCGCGCAGACCGTCGAAGTCATCGGCATCAACGAATTTCACTTTGATCCCAAGCTTGGGCAGCGTGTAGTGAAACAGGTTGTAAGTGCCACCGTAGAGCGAAGTCGTGGAGACGATCTCGTCTCCCGCCGATGCCAGCGTGATGATGATGAGGGTTTCGGCGGCTTGTCCTGACGCCAGCGCTAACCCAGCAACCCCGCCTTCCAGCGCCGCAATCCGCTTTTCGAATACGTCGGTGGTCGGGTTCATGATTCGCGTATAGATGTTGCCGAACTCCTGCAGAGCAAAGAGTCGCGCGGCGTGGTCGGCATCGTCGAACACGTACGACGTCGTCTGGTAGATCGGGACGGCGCGCGACTTGGTTGTAGCTTCCACGTCCTGGCCGCCATGTATGGCGAGTGTGTTGAAGTGAAATTTTGGTTGTCCGTCGTTGGCACTCATCGCAGTTACTCTCCTCAAAGCGTTGGTTTCTTGGATTCGCAGCAAAACAAAACGACCCACGATCTCGTCGGACCGTGGGTCGCTTTAGAACTTTGCGGCTGGTTACCTTTGTCTCTGGCCGCTCCTTCGCTCAACCCACAGATCGACACCTGTACACATACACATGGCCATGACCATGGTGTTCAGTGCCGCGTTGTGAGTCGCGCGAGACATGTAATCTTCTGAGTATAAGCGCAGAAGGGACAATGTCAAGCGGTTTGCATGAATATCGCGTAACACAATAGGGGACTATCCACCCGTCCCCTCAGCCGCGCTATCGCTCTTTGCGATCCTGAATCCTTGCGGACGGTAGTCGCGGGGCAGGAATTCCGCCGGGATGGCGGTCTTGTTCCCGTCGCGAATGGCGGAGTAGATGGGAGACATGATTTCGACGCCACCAGCGTAGAAGCAATCCTGGATGTTGGCGTGCAGGTCGGAGTAAATGTAGACCATCTCCAATGGCTGTTTGGTGTACGCGTTGATTTCATACTGCACATACGAATCGTTGAGAGCGTTCTGCAATACAAACGGAGCGGGACTGGCGAGGACATACTTCGTCTTGAGCGCCGCTTCGATAAGCAACTGGTGCACCTTGCGCCACGGGGCATCGTACCCAATGGTGACGGAGGTGTGCAGGATGAGCCCGTCACTCTGCGCCAGCATGCTGTAGTTAATGACGTGGCTGCTCAGGACAACGGAATTTGGAATCGTGACTTCCTCGTTCTTAATGGTTCGCACATGGGTTGCCAACAGCGTCTGGGCGACGATAGCTCCCGTGTTGTCGCCGATCTTGACCCAGTCTCCAGTGCGGAAACCTCGCGTATAGGTAAGTATGGTGCCGGCCACGACGTTGGCCACCGCCGAGGTTGAACCCAATGAGAAGAGCACCCCGAGAAAGAGACCTACTCCTTTGAAAGCCGGCGAATTCGCTCCCGGAAGGTAGGGGAAAACCAAGACCACCGTGAAGGCCTGCAGCAAGAAGCGCAGGATTCTGTAGGTAGGTTTTGCCCACTCCGGATAGAAGCCGGGGATGCGAATATTCTCCCGTTCGACCTCGCGGGCGAGCAGCCGGACAAACCTCATCACGTAATACATCACGGCTGCGATGACGAGGATGTAGAACAGGTTTGGCAGGTAGTTCAGAAACGCACGACCCACGAATTGGACGGGAGTGGTGATGTAGGCCAGGAGCTGCCGGCCGTGTTCGCGGGTCCACGGAAAATAGTTGAACTCGGTCGCCAGGAACACCCAGGTCAGCACGAACACCAGCACCGCGCGCAACAGGCGAACGATCGATACGAGCACGCTGGTTATGCGTTCTCCTCCCAGGATCGTCGACTGCTGGATCTTGATACCCTCAGCCAGCGGAATCCTGTAAGCGCGCAGCCATTGCAGTAGCCGCCGGAATCCCGCCAGCAGGAGCCAAATGACCAGGAGATAGACCGCCAACGTGGCCAAACCATAGGCCGCGGCTTTCAGCAGGAACTTGTTGCTATGCTCGTTTCGAACCCGGTTGAGAGTGTCGCGAATCTGGCGAGCGTAGTAGGTAGCCATCAGGGCCCGCGTCACATGTAACTGCCGCGCGTCGTCATCGGTCACCAGCAGCAGCACCTGATCGCCCATCACGATCTCGGTACCGTAAGGTTCGTCTACCGTCGTAATGCTGGCGATGTCGGCGTCAGAAGCCCTGATCAACTGCCTAAGCTTGTCCGCTGTCCGCTGCGCGCGATCTTGCGCTGAGAAGTTGCCGATCCCTTCGTAGACCTGCAGAACTTCATGGCCTTCCACCGTAACCGGATACCCGTCAGTCGCTGCTGGCGGGAACTGCTGCGCCGGCAGGACCAGACAACTTGCCATTACTGCGCAGGCGTACAGCAGAAGCCAGGTAAGTAGGCTCTGGCGAGACTTAGTCGACCGGTGGAACATGGCAGGCCCTCCGGAACTCACCGTGATCGGCAAATCGCACTTATGTTCGGGAACTCTGCGGCCCATGTTAGGCGATGCCTGCCCAGGACTCAAGAAATCTGTCGCGGGGCGTCGCGGGGCGCTGAAGAACAGCAAGAACCTCAGTTTTGACGGACTCTACCCCTTGGCGACTTGCAGCTTTTGCTGCGCCAGCTGCTGGCGCGCTTTCAGCCACGCCATCCAGGCGTCCAGGCCCTCGCCTGTGGTGCTGGACAGCTCGATGATCTCCATCTGGGGATGCACCCGCCGGGCATTCTCGCGTGCCAGTTCCGCCTTGAACGGAACATAGGGCAGCAGGTCGATCTTGGTCAGGACCATCAGCTCGGACTTGAAGAAGATGGAAGGATACTTGAGCGGTTTGTCCTCGCCTTCGGTGGTGCTCAACAGAACAATCTTCGCGTCTTCGCCAAGATCGTAACTCGAAGGGCATACCAGGTTGCCGACATTCTCGACGATCAGCAGGTCGAGGTCTTCCAACCTCCAGTCCTCCAGGTGCTTCCCGATCATCTTGGCATCGAGGTGGCAGGTTCCGCCGGTCGTGATCTGCTTCACCGGAAATCCGAACTTCGCCAGGCGCCTGGCGTCGTTCTCGGTTTGCAGATCGCCGGTCAGCACCGCAACTCGGGCGCTCTTGTCCATACGCTCCAGGGTGCGCTCCAGCAGCGCGGTCTTCCCGGAACCGGGCGCGCTGATGAGGTTCACGCACAGGATTCCATGCTCGCGATAGCGCTCACGCAACTGTTCCGCCAGCACCTGGTTCTCGTTCAGGACCTTTTTCTCAACAGCGATTCGGTTCATTCGTCCACTTCCATATAAGCGATGTCCAGCTCTTCGCCGCCGATGCACTGCGTCTGAAACTCACCGCAGCGTGGGCATTGCGGATCGAAGTCGGTCATGCGAAATTCGTGGGCACACTTGGAACACCGCTGCAGCCGGGGAATGTATTCCAACTCCAGCACCAGGCGCTCCCAGTCGGTGTCCTTGACCAGGACCTCGAAGCCGAACTGCAGCGCCTCGCGGTCAACCCCGGACAGCTCCCCAATCTTGACACCCACCTTGGTGATGCGGGCGTCGGGATGGCGCGCGGCTTCCGCCTGAACGCACTCCAGAATCGAGGCTGCAATACCAAGCTCGTGCATGGAAATCCGGCCCGATGACCATTGTCGCACGGCTGAGGCCCGCCCCATTCCATCGCGGGCTACTGTCCGAAAAGGGACAGTTTCGTTCACAAAGATTTTGCAATTAAAGGTACTCCTTTTCATTTTTCAGGAAACATCTAGCGCCGGATTTCGTCTATGACTTGGTAGAGGTGTAGCTCGTCTCCGGATTCGGGGTTTCACGCAGACAGGTAGCTCGCCATGCTAAGACAGTGGGGCCGCATCTGGGCCGTCGGCTTCGTAATGTGGACTGTGCTCGCTTTGCTGAGCGCAACGGGGGCGCACGTCTATACCGCCTCCATCGGAAGTCCGGAGAGCTGGGCGCAGCTGCTGACTTGGAACCTCCTGATCTCCACCGTCTGGTCCCTTCTGACTCCGGTGGTTTACGCCTTGTCCCGCCGCTTCACCCTTGACCGCAGCAATTGGACGACGAGTTTGCCTCTGCATCTGGCGGCCTGCATTGTATTGACCTTCCTGGCCGCCGCCCTGATCGTCTACTTGGACCCGCTGGTCACGTGGACTCCGGAAAGACAAGTTCCGTTTGTGGTGCATACCCTGGCGCGCGCCTTCATGGATTTCCAGCGCTACTGGTACATCGTGCTGATCACGCAGGCCATCGCCTATTACAGCAAGTACCGCGAGCGCGAACTGCTGTCGTCTCAACTGGAGGCCCAGTTGGCCCTCGCTCAGCTTGAGGTACTGAAGATCCAACTCGAGCCGCATTTCCTGTTCAATACCTTGAATTCCATTGCCGCGCTCGCCCGTAACGATGGCCCCGCCGCCGAAAACATGACGCTGCAACTGGCCGACCTGCTGCGCTTCTCGCTGGACGCGGTTGGCGTGCACGAACTACCACTCAGCCGCGAACTCACCTTTCTGCAAAAGTACATTGCCATTCAGCAGACCCGCTTCCAGGAACGGCTGCTAGTCGAAATGGACATCCAGCCCAACACGTTGGGGGCACTGGTTCCCAATCTGCTGCTGCAGCCGTTAGTGGAAAACGCAATTCGTCACGGCATTGGCCCGCGCCGCGCACCGGGATGCATTCGCATCATGACCCGCCAGGTTTTCGACGAGTTGTGGATGGAAATCAGCGATAACGGCCAGGGACTGACCCGCTTCGGAGGACCCGTTCCGCCGGAAGGGGTCGGGCTGCGTAATACCCGCGCTCGCCTGCAACAACTTTATAACGGCAGCCATCAGATGACGCTCGACGATGCGCCCGGCGGAGGCTGCATCGTGAAAATTCACATACCATTCCGCAGATGCTCCGAGGAGGTCAATAGCGATGTCCATTCGAGTGTTGCTTAGTGACGATGAATCATTGGCGCGGGAGCGCTTGCGCAGCCTGTTGCAGGAGGAACCGGACCTGGAGGTCGTGGCCGAGTGTGGCGACGGAAAGACGGCCATCGCCCTCATCAAGCAGGAGAAGCCCGACCTGGTGTTCCTCGACGTTCAGATGCCCGAGGTGGATGGCTTCGGAGTGGTAGCGGCGCTGCAAAGAGATCATCTGCCGCTCACTATCTTTGTCACCGCGTACGATCGCTATGCCATGAAGGCCTTCGAAGTGCACGCGCTCGACTACCTGCTGAAACCCGTGGGAAAGGAGCGCCTCTCCGAAGCGCTGGATCACGCCCGCAAGCAACTGCAGCATCCCTCCGACGGCCTGTTCCAGCGGCGCGTGCTCGATCTCCTCGGCGACCTGGAGTCGCGCCAGAAAGCCCCGCAGCGCATCGTGATCAAGGCCGATGGTGAAATCGTCTGCTTGAAACCCATGGAGATTGACTGGGCCGAGTCAGCGGGAAACTACGTGTGCCTGCATGTGGGAGGCAATACGCACATTCTGCGGGAGACCATCACCGCACTGGAGTCCCGCCTGGGACCGCGGCAGTTCCTGCGAGTGCATCGCTCCACGCTGGTGAACGTGGACCGTATCAAGACCTTGCGGCCGTCACTCTATGGCGATTATTCCATTCTCCTGCGCGATGGCACCAAGCTTACGTTGAGCCGCGGCTTTCGCGAGAATGTGCTACGACGGCTGGGGACGGCGTAGGGGTCGGATTGATCGCTTTCGTGCCACAATGTTCGTATGGCATCCAAGCAGAACGTAACCATCGGCCTGACCCGGGAAACGATCGGGAAGGCCAAGGTCCTGGCGGCGCGGCGGGGCACCTCCATCAGCTCTCTGCTAGCCGAGCAAATTGAACGGCTTGTCGGCGAGGACGAAGCGTATGAGCGTGCGGAGCGGCAAGCGTTGGCACTGCTCGATGAAGGGTTTCATCTGGGCGGCGTAATTCGAGCCAGCCGGGAAGAACTGTACGACGACCTCATGCGGCGTCTACGTCACGTCAACGCTGGCGGCCGCTTCACCCGTGACGAAATGAATGAGCGCTAGGTTCTTCGTCGCTCGCAGACCTCCTGTCCTGGTATGACTCCCTGATTGTGGCGGCCGCGATCGAAGGCGGGTGCAATGTCCTCTACAGCGAAGACTTCCAGCACGGACAGCGCTTCGGCGATCTGCAGGTTGAGAATCCCTTCCATAGCTAGCCGAGAGCCGAAAGAGCTTCGCTTACCCTCACCGTCCCGCTTGCTGTCTCTCCCGGTTGCGGGCTTTGGGGGCTGTTCGCTGCGCCATCTGGACGGCGGGCGTCTTTCCTTCGATCTCTTCCAACTGTTGGGCCAGCGAATCCACCAGGCTAGCCTGGTTCATCAGAAGCTGGCCAACCGTCGCAGCGCCCTGTTCGGCATCCTGCCATTGGCCGTCTTCCAGCGGCTCGCGCACAGCGGGAATGGACTTCGCTCCGTATCCGGTGTAGGTGCCGGGCGCATAGATCTGGTGCTTGAACCAGGGACGCTGTTTCAGCCCTTGCGGTAGGGTGAAGGTCCGCTCCATCTGCAGCAGGCGAGCATTGATCTCCTGCAATGCAGGCGATTGCCAGGCCGCTCCACCATTGTCATTCAGTTTCGCAATAGCTTGACGGTAGCGTTGCGCGGCGTGATTGTAGGCTTCGCTGCCGTTCTCCAGCGGCGCAAAGTTCAGGTATGGCGGGACTGGCTGTCTTCTGCGGAGGAACATACTGCTTCTCCGGATCGGAGGTTGCGGTGAATACGCCTTCCTCAATTTCCCGGTTGTGCTCGCGAACTTCGTCCTGCTTCTGCTTCAGCTCTTTCTTCAGCTCCGCGACATAGCGCTTGATGGTATCGGCCGAGCCCGACGGATCGAATGGCAACAGGTCAGCATCGGCCAGGCGCATCACCGTGCTGCCCGCCATCTGCGCCAGCGCACGCTCATAGACGAACTTGGTGTCGCCAAAGTGGCTATACCAATAGAAGTCGTCGTAGATGGAGTGATACACGCCACCACCACTTTCGCCTCCGAATCCCATGTTCAGCGCCGCCACTCCGGCGAAATCGAGGAACGCAGTGTAGTCGGAGCCATCGCCCAACGTGCCAATGCGCAGGTCGGCGCTATCACGCAGCTCTTCGCGGTCTTCCGGACTTCCCGCGCGACCGACGCGCCGGAGATAGGCTCGCTTCCATACGGTGGTGTGCTTCTCCGGGTCCTGGATCTCGCGCTCAACCTGGTTGACCATTCGCTCCAGCGTGTGCGAACCGGATATGTTCAAATAGCCGCGGGCGCTGGAATCCGTGTTGAGATAGACCACTGCGTGCTGCCCCAGTTCGTGATTGTGCTCTTCCACCCATTCGGTCGAACCCAGCAGGCCGGGTTCTTCGCCATCCCAGGCACAATAGACCAGAGTCCGCTTGGGGCGCCAGCCTTGCTTCATTAATTGGCTGAGTGCGTGCGCTTCCTCCAGCATGACGACCATCCCCGAGATGGGATCGTCCGCCCCATTTACCCAGGCATCGTGGTGGTTGCCGCGCAGAATCCATTGATCGGGCACTTCGCTGCCGGGGATCCGGGCGATGACATCGTAGATGGTCTTGAGGTCCCAGTTGAATTTGGCGACCAGATGCACCTTCGCCGGACCCGGTCCCACGTGATAGGTGATGGGAAGTGCGCCGCGCCAGGTGTCAGGAACAACCGGTCCCTGGATTGCCGCCAGCAGCGGCTGCGCATCTCCGTAGGAAATCGGCAGCACAGGAATTTTGGTTATGGTCGTGACTTCGCTGAGCGGCAGCCGTTTGGCGTCCTTGGTCGCTCCCACGCCTGGAGTCAGCGGATCGCCGGGATAGAGCGTATCCATCACGCTGCCGCGTTGCACTCCCTCTTGGGGACGGTAGGGACCGATGGGAAAGTCCTGCCCTTCGAAGTAACCGTCATCGCGGGGGTCGGAGTAGATGATGCATCCTACGGCGCCATGCTCGGCCGCAACCTTGGGCTTGATGCCTCGCCAGCCTCCGCCGTAACGTGCGATCACGACTGCCCCCTTCACCGAGACCCCAAGCCGCTCGAGCTGCTCGTAATCCTCACGCATGCCGTAATTCACATACACCAGCGGACCGGTAACGTCCCCATCTATGGAGTACGCGTTGTAGGTTGGCAACTGCTCCGAAGTTTGCTGTGAGGTGGGATCTACGCTCACCGGAGGTTCTTGCAGCTTGGCGACAAAGTGCGCGGGAGCGACCAATTCGACGAGGCGCTCTTTGGGGGTTGGGAAGAGCACGTCGAAGGTCTCAATATGCGCGTCGAATCCGTACTCTTTGAACTTGGCCAGAATCCATTCAGCGTTGTCTTTATCGTAGGGCGACCCCACGCTGTGGGGATGAGCGCTGAGCCGCTGCATCGAATCGCGCATTGCGTTGGGATCGGGAAGGTTGCGAAATCGCGACTCCCAATCGCGCTCGACGGCAGCGTGCTTGGGCGAGTACCCATCCGTCGTCTCGGGGGTGGTTCCGGCGCTCCCCAACTGGAACGTCGCAAGAACGAGCAGGGCTACCCCGACACGGTTCGTCACGTGGCTACCTCCGGCCGCGATCCTGCCGCGGGTAATGCATCACAACGATTGCAAGGTTGATAGGTTACAGGACTTGCAGATTATAGGATGCGGGGCTGGGTTCAACCTACAACATTCCGCCGGTCTTGGTGGTGAGAACGCTTAGCGCCATCTCCAGCTTCGCGATGGCCTCATCCAGATCGGGGTGTTTGTCCAGTTGCTGGCGCAGTCCGTTGAGAATGCGATGCGCCTCGACAACATGCTCAACCGCTTTCCGCTCTGAGTTGGAATTCGTGCCTGGAGTCTGTGGGTTCATAATCACCTGATAATCATCTTAGACTGCGAGCGACCGGGTTGAAAACTGCCAAGCGTTTCTCCCACTCATTTTGCAATGGCCCTCACTTACCCGACTTCGGCATCCACGGGCACGTTTGCCGAGACCAGGTGCCGTTGTGCTTTCTCCTGGAGCGTCTTGTTCATGGGCACGCTTTTCCCTGACTCAAGACTCGCCTGCACCGCAACGGAATCGCAGGTCGCAACCATCTTGCCGGTTTCGTAGTTATACATCTGGTGAATGAAGCGGAAGTATTTCTCCCCGACGGTCAGAAAGCCGCTCTTGATCTCCACCAATTCGCCGCCCCGCAGTTCTTCCAAAAACTGGTAGTTCTGGCGGACGATCGCCACCCGCAGTTTCTTCTGCTTCATGGATGCCGGCGTCATGCCAATTGCGTGCAGCAGAAACCATGTTGCCTGATCGAAGCGTGAAACGTACATCCGCGAGTTCATGTGGCTCGCGAAGTCGTACTCCGAGGCCAAAACTGCGCCTTTAAAGGTATGGACCCAGTCAGCCATTGATTCCGCCTTTCGCTGTTCGCTCTTCGCCAAAGGCTCTTAGCTGTTAGCCTTTAGCACCTAGCACATCTTATGATCTGCCATCCCGAGCGAGCACCGCGAGGGATTTTGACCGCGCCTGCATTTGACGCGGTCGCGGCGCGAGTCGAGGGACCCCTACACTTGCGACGACCGATCCAATTGCTCTGCGGAAGCCTGGCTTGGAACCGGTGCCGTTTCGCTGCGATCCCTGTTCACGGCCGCGACGAACTCTACCATTCGCTGCAGCGTGGCTTCCGCCTGATCGCGATGCGGAGAGTGCTTGCAATCGGGCAGCATCACGATCTCCGTTGCGGGCACGCGCGCCTGGATCGCCTTCAGTTGCGCGATCGTGCCGTACTCATCCTCCTCGCCTTGAATGCACAGGATGGGGCAGCGAATCGCCGGCAAGTACGACTCGATGTTCCACGATCGGAACTCCGGGCTGAGCCAGATGTCGTTCCATCCCCAGAAGGTTGCGTCCGGGTGCTGGTGATGGCGGCCCAGCTTGTGCGGCAGGTCGGTGGTCTGGTAGTTCACTTTTGCCTGGGTGATGCTGGCAACGCTCAGGTCCTCGACAAACACGTGCGGCGCTTCCAGGATCAGCGCGCGTGGACGATCGGGATATTTTCCGGCAAAAACCAGAGCTATCGAGCCGCCATCGCTGTGCCCCAGCAGAATCGGCCGCGCGATATCGAGCTTGTCCAGCAACTCCGGCAGCACCACCTCGCCTTCGTGATGCATGTACTCCACCGGCCGCTTCTCGCGCAGCAATTCCGAACGGCCGTTGCCGTAACGCGAATACACCAGCACGCCGCAACCTGTATGCGCTGCCAGACGCTCCGGGAAGTGCTTCCATAGTGCAACTGAGCCAAGCCCCTCGTGCAGCAGGACAATCGCCGGATGGGCTGCATGCTTGGGCTCGAACCACATGGTCTCCAGGCGTTTGCCGTCAACCACAATTTCGCGAGGATGTCGCTCAATCTTCAACTTGCTACTCCGCCCGCGGGTCCGCCGCCTGTGCTGCCAGCGCCGACAGCGTCGCTGCCGGACCCTGTATGGCGACCCGTTGATGATAGAACCACAGTCCATGCAATCCGCCGAGTTCTTCGCCGCCACCCGCGCGTCCCGGTCCCCCGTGCATGCACGATGGCAACACGATTCCGTGGCCGGTATGGCTGTCGCCGATGGACGGATCGACTAACAACAGACGTCCGTGCGTGGTGCCCAGCGCAACCGTCGCCTCAGCCAGAAAATTTGCGTCGCTGCTGAATACCGATGCAGCCAGCGAGCCCCCTCCGCTTCGCGTCAGCGCAAAAGCATCGGCCTGATCGCGATACGGAACCACCGTCGCCACCGGACCAAAGATCTCCAGCTGGTGAACGAGCTCACCGTCCCCGCCGTTGCGCAGTTTCAACAGCGTCGGAGGAACGAACGCGCCCTGCTCCGCGACTGCATCCACCGGCGCAAACGGCTGCGGAGAATAGGCGACCTTTGCCTCTGCTGACAGCTTGCGAATACCTTCCTCCGCTGACTTCCGCTGTGCCATGTTGACCAACGGGCCCATGGTGACCGCTGGATTCGCGGGATTACCAACCACTACTTTGCTGAGGGTGGCTGCGATGGCATCCGTCACGGCCGCGACATGCTCAGCCGGAGCCAGCACGCGCCGGATCGCGGTGCACTTCTGCCCGGACTTCGCAGTCATCTCGCGCACCACTTCGCGCACGAAGAAATCGAATGACGGTGAGCCCGGCGCAGCGTCCGGCCCGAGCACTGCTGCATTCAGACTGTCAGCTTCGATGTTGACGCGCACACCTTGCTGCCGAATGCACGGGTGTTGGCGAACCCCCTCACCCGTGTCAGCCGATCCAGTAAAGGCAACGACATCGCCCAACTGAAGTTGATCGAGTAGATCATTCGGCGAGCCGCAGAGAATCGACAGGCTACCCGGAGGGAGAACGCCCGCCTCGATGACCGCGCCCACCATCTCCTGCGCCAGCCATGCCGTCGATGTCGCAGGCTTAGACAGCACCGGGACGCCCGCCAGCAGGCTCACCGCGGCTTTTTCCCAGAGGCCCCATGCGGGAAAGTTGAAGGCGTTGATGTGGACGGCCACTCCGTCGAGCGGCACTCCTACGTGCAGGCCTTGAAAGTTCTGGTCGCGCGCCAGGCGCATGGGAGCGCCATCCCGCAGCAGGTGCGCGTCACCCAGCTTCGCTCCAATTTTCGAGAAGTACTTCAGCGTGCCGATCGAGCCATCCACATCAATCGCGGCGTCGGCTTTGGTATTGCCGGAATTCTTGCGCGCAATCTCGAACCACTCATCGCGACGGGTTGCGAGCAGGTCAGCGATTTTCCCCAACCGTTCGGCTCGTTGCGCATAGCTGAGCTTGCGCAACTCTGGACCTCCCACATTGCGGGAGTAGTCCAGCGCCGACTTAAGGTCGAGCCCTTTCGAACTCGCCGAGGCCAGCACCGTCCCATCGCAGGGATTCAGCAACGGCGAACCCTGCCCGGCGCCAGATTGCCACTTGCCGCCAAGATAGCTTTGCAGCACCTTGGCGTTCGACGCGACTCGATTTTCAACTGTTGTAGCCATGATCTATGCGGTCTCCGATGAAGGTACGAGGTGCTGCTCCACCCAGGGCACCGCCCATTGCGCCGCCAGTTCCTCCGGCAGCGTGCCCGAGCTGGCGTCGTGGGTCAGCATTTCGCCGGCGCGCCTGGCGCCCAGTTCCGTGAGCAGTTTGTCGAAACGCACGCCGCCCTGGCAGAACGTATCTTTATACGTGCGATCGCCCAACGCGATGATGCCGTAGGTAACGTTCGACAGCTCCGGCTTCTCGCTCTCCAAACTGTTGAAGAGCGCCTGGGCATTGTCGGGGACGTCGCCGGCACCGTATGTCGAGGTACAAACCAGAAAATTTCCCCCGCCCTGGAACACGCCAGCATCAAGGCCATCCATCACCTTGATCGTCGCCTGATGGCCGGATGACTCGAGTGCTTGCTGCACCTCTTGCGCCACCATCTCGGCTGTCCCGGTCATCGTCCCGACCAGGATCGTAATGTCAACGGCCATGCGTTCTCTCCCGCCCGGCACTATTATACGGGCGGCGACGGGAAGTATAATGCATCCACCGTGGCCCGAAAGCGCGACATAGTGCATGTGGAGGAGAACGGCCCGCCCGAAGCGTTGGCCACGTCCTCCCCGCTATCTCCGGACCCGGAAACTGGCCCTGAATCAGAGTACCTCAAGCTATTGGGCGACCGCGTCCGCGAGACCCGTGAGCGCCGAGGCATGACCCGCAAAATACTGGCGCGCGATTCTGGCGTGTCCGAGCGCTATCTCGCGCAGTTGGAAACCGGGCAGGGCAATATTTCCATCCTGTTGTTGCGGCAAATCGCCCGGGCGCTGGACATCCCTCTGGAAGCCCTCGTGCTAGACGGACCGGAGCCTGCAGTGGACCTGGTGCACGCCACGGAATTTCTGCGCCGACTCCCGGCGACCGAATTGGCGGACGCACGCCGCCTACTCGTACAACACTTCGGCGGAGTTGACGTGGAGGCACGGCGCGGACGCATTGCACTGATCGGATTGCGCGGCGCGGGAAAATCGACGCTGGGAGCCATGCTTGCAGAGCGTTTGCAGTTGCCATTCCTTGAGCTCGACCGTCTGATCGAGCAGGAGAGCGGCGTCAGCCTCAGCGTTATCTTCGACCTTTACGGCCAGGGCGGGTTCCGGCGGCTGGAGCGGCGCTGCCTCGACCAGGTCATCGAACGCTATCCACGATTCGTGCTGGCAACTGGCGGCAGCCTGGTCTCCGAGCCGGCGACCTTCGAGAGGCTGCTGACCATGTGCTTCACCGTCTGGCTGCGGGCTACGCCCGAGGAGCACATGCAGCGCGTCATCGCCCAAGGCGACATGCGGCCGATGGCCGACAATCGCGAATCCATGTCAGACCTGCGGCGGATTCTCGATGTGCGCGAGCCGCTCTATCGCAAAGCCGATGCGACCATCAACACCAGCGGAGGCTCGGTGGAAGAGAGTCTGGAGACATTGACGCAACAGGTGCAGGCAAGCTGTCGCTGGCGCGAATCAATGCGTTGAGTGGCACGGGAAGAGTCTGGCCGTCACTGCTGACGCGACCGTAGGCGCATTTCATGCGGCACGTTGAGACAGACTTATGAGACTTGTAAGCACTTGAGTTCATGGCGCCCGTGTTTCGCCTCAAGACTTACCCGTTGTGAAACACAGCAGCTCAACATCCAACCGTCAGGCAACGCCAGTCCGAACACACGATTGCGGAGGATTTACAATCCATGTAACGAGTGAATGAATGAGGATCAGCGACCGTTTCACGGATTATGGGCTTATTGGAGGTTTCTTCTGGATGCTTCAGCTTGCGGTCTGGCTCCTCATCGGCGGAACCGGATGGGCGGACTACCTCCACAAATTCATAGCGACGCTTAATGTTGTCCCCGCACCAGCACTTTCTCCGTTTGTGGCGCTGCTTGGCGTGCTTGGGCTGATTGCGGTTTTCACCACCGGTCTATTGCTCGACCTGCTGGGATCATCCTATTTTCGAATGGTCAAGATGAGGGTATTCGTCAGAGAGGCTCGTGAGCACATTCACTGGTTCCAAGGGGTCGCTGATCTGTACAAAGCTTACATTCAGGAAGATTGGTCACTTCTTCTCAATATTCCCCCGTATAAGGGCGCGCTCGGGAGGTTGATGGACGCCTTGAGCCTATGGAATAAACGGGGCAGAGAAGACTTCTTGCTGTACGTGCGCAGGATTGCGAAAGTCCGACGAGCATATACGCGCATGCAGTCGTTTCTGCTGTCGTATGTGCTACTCACGTCCGGCGTTGAGAAACTGGAACTGCTGAGTACCCAGATGTCTCTTTGGAATAGCGGTCGCGCCATTGCCACAGTACTCTTCATTTCCGCAATTGAGGTAAGTTTTTCTCCTTTATCGCTTCTATTGCTTCGCGGGCGACGGGACTTTGAAGTACAACAGGGAACAGTTGTTGTAGCCGTGCTAGGTTGCGAGCTGCTTTTGTTGATATTAGGCCTAAGTGTGGCCCGAGGCGCCTATCAGCGTGTTTGCAGCACTCTGTTTGCCTTGGTATACGTCATTAGCGAGAGGAAATCTCACGAGGCTATGTCCGTATCGGCCGTTCCTCCAACTGTTCTCGCGCCAGCGCCAGCGGCAACTGCGTCGGATAAGCAGGCCTCAGGGGAGTGAAAGCCTGACGGTTCGGCTCGGAAGGCGTTTCAGGGCCATTGCTCAAAGGACCCTTTTCGATTCAAGGTGAGGGCCATCCGGAGTAAACGAATCTGGCAGCAACGGTACTTTGTGACAGCTGTCCCCGTAGGTAGGGCACCGTCCCAAGATATACAGATGACCGGATTTGGTCCCCCTCGGTGGAGAAACAGCAACATGCACACGATTTCGACCAGTCCCCACTATGCCAAGCTGCTGGCGAAAATTCCTCCCAAGGTCATCCGCACCGAGGCGGAGAATGAGCACTACATCAGCGCGCTCTATGCACTCGAGCAAAAGCGCTCCCGGACGTGGGAAGAGAAAGAACTTGCTGACCTGCTGACGCTGCTGATCGAAGACTTTGAAGAGAAACGGTACCAGTTGCCACGCGCCACGCCGCTGCAGGCATTGTCCTTCCTGATGGAGCAACACGGCCTCAAGCAGAAGGACTTAGTAGACATCTTCGGGACGCGCAGCGTGGTCTCCGAAGTGATGAGCGGAAAGCGGGAACTCACGAAAGAGCAGATCAGGCGCCTGAGCCAGCGCTTTCACGTCTCGCCGGAGGTGTTCTTTTAGGCGGCCCGTTCCCCGAATCTGCAGCATATTTCCACCGCCCCCTCCTTGGAAATGCACTATAATGCATCTATCCACGTGGGGATTTGTGCGCGCCCACCCGGCGCTGCCTTGAGGAGAGTTCGACCTGCATGTCAACCGTAAATGAGAAGGAACTGGTCACGTTCGACGTGGCTCCGGGAGAGCACCGCCATTGGCGGCTCACCTTTGATGGACGCGTGGCGACGCTGGCCATGGACGTCAACGAAGACTGTGGCCTCAAGCCGGGCTACAAGCTCAAGCTGAACTCCTACGATCTGGGGGTCGATATTGAGTTGCACGACATTTTGCAGCGCATTCGCTTCGAGCATCCCGAGGTGGCGTGCGTGGTGCTCACCAGCGCCAAGGAGCGTATGTTCTGCGCCGGCGCGAATATCTACATGCTGGGCTCATCGTCGCACGCCTGGAAAGTGAACTTCTGCAAGTTCACCAACGAGACGCGCAACGGCATGGAGGATTCCAGCCGCCACGATGGCCTGAAGTTTCTGGCCGCGCTCAACGGCACCACGGCTGGTGGAGGCTACGAACTGGCCCTCGCCTGCGACGAAATTCTGCTGATTGACGACCGCTCCAGCGCCATCAGCCTGCCTGAAGTTCCGCTGCTTGGGGTGTTGCCCGGCACCGGCGGTCTTACTCGTGTGGTGGACAAGCGCAAAGTTCGCCGCGACCTGGCTGACATGTTCTGCACCAATCCTGACGGCGTAAAGGGCGATCGCGCCAAAGAGTGGGGGCTGGTGGACGACATCGCTGTTCCCGCGAAGTTCAAGGACCTGGTTCGCACTCGAGCGGAGAAGTTGGTGGCGAGTTCGTCGCGTCCGGCGGAGGGCAAGGGCATCAAGCTCAACCCGCTGGATCGCAGGATTGAGGACGACGGCTATCACTATAAGTACGTTGATGTGACCTTTGATCGCGCCGCCCGGACCGCGACGCTGACGGTGCGCGCGCCGGAGGGCGCCCAGCCGCAGACCATCGATGCGATTCACGTCGCCGGCGATCAGTGGTGGCCGCTGGCGATGGCGCGCGAACTCGACGACGCCATCCTCATGCTGCGCGTGAACGAGCCGGAACTCGGGCTTCTGCTGCTCAAGACCAGCGGCAGCGTTGACGCGGTGCTCGCCTCGCGACGCCGTGATGCTTGAGCATCGCAACGACTGGCTGGTGCGGGAGACCATCGGCATGTTGCGCCGAACGTTGGCGCGACTCGACGTTTCCTCGCGCAGCATCTACGCCATCATCGAACCGGGCTCGTGCTTCGCGGGCGTGCTGTACGAACTCGCGCTTGCCGCCGATCGCAGCTACATGCTTGCCCTGCCGGAAGAAGAGGGCGACTCGCCTATTCCGAAGATTGCGGTGGACGAAGTGAATTTCGGGTTGCTGCCCGCCGTGAACGCTCGCGGCCGTCTCGAAACCCGATTTAGCGGCAATGCGCAATCCATGGCTGGAGCGGTGGAAGCCAAGGGCAAGCTGCTCGGTCCCAAGGAAGCTCTTGAGCTGGGCTCATCACCGTTGCGCCCGACGATCTCGACTGGGAAGACGAGATGCGTCTCGCCATCGAGGAGCGCGCCAGTCTCTCGCCCGACGCACTCACCGGCATGGAGGCCAGCCTGCGATTCTCCGGCGACGAAACCGTGGAGACGAAGATTTTTGGCCGGCTCTCCGCCTGGCAGAACTGGGTATTCATCCGGCCGAACTCGACCGGCGAGCAGGGTGCGCTCAAGCTGTTCGGCAAGGGCTCGAAAGCGCGCTTCAATTGGGAGAGGGTGTAGGGAATAGTTCGCAAGTAGCAATCGGCAAGCAAGAACCAGAGCAATCTTCGAAAGACCAAAATGATCGAACTTCACCCCAAGGAAATCAAAGGATACTGGGATCAGGGATATGTTCTCGACCTGCACACAATTTCAAGTACGATGATTGGGTACAACGAATTTGGTCACCCTGAGTTCGACACCGTCCGATCCGACTTAGGTGAACTGGTGTATCGCTTGAAGTACAAGGCCGACAAGAGCGTCATTCCTTCGATTATTGAAGCGACCGTAGGATTCGTGAATACTTGGAAAATCCATCCGGATGTTGTCGTCCCCGTACCGCCTTCGAAGGTACAGCGTGCTTTTCAGCCCGTGGTCGACATCGCCTCCGAATTGGCCAAGTCTCTTGGAATTGCCCTAGATACGACGTGCCTCAAGAAGGCCAAGATGACGCCCCAAATGAAGGATATCGGTGATCTTGCGGCGCGCACGGCCGCTCTCGAAGATGCGTTCACGAGTGACAAGAGCTTCGCAGGAAGGCAAGTACTACTGATAGACGACCTCTTTCAATCGGGCGCGACTATGAATGTTGCGGCTCGCACTCTAAAGCAACAGGGGTTAGCGAGCCGAGTTTACGCGCTTGCACTTACACGTACGAGGAATTAGAGCATGCATTCTGTGTTTGTGGCCGGCTCCCGCACATTGTCGAGGTTAAGTCCGCAAATTAGAGAACGACTCGACAACATCATAGAGCGAAACTTAGCCGTGTTGATCGGCGACGCGAATGGTGCTGACAAAGCTGTCCAGCGATACCTCGCCAAACGCCAGTATGGGCAGGTGACCGTTTACTGCATGGAGATCTGTCGCAACAATGTTGGGGAGTGGCCTATTCGCTCCCACGCAGCTGAACCTGGCACTAAGCGCGACCGGCACTATTTCGGAATTAAAGACACTGCCATGGCGAAGAACGCGACTTGTGGTTTTATGCTGTGGGACGGTGTGAGCAAGGGAACCCTCGCAAACACAATCAACCTTCTCAATGCAGACAAGAAAGTTGTACTTTACATTTCTCCAAAGAAGGAGTTCTTCAACCTGCACACCTTCAAAGATTTTCAGCAAGCTCTAAACGCAAACGGCATCAGGGATGTTTTGCGATTGATGGCCTCAATGGGGATCAAAGAAGCTGCATCGGAACGCTTGCCGTTCGATGCAGCGGCAGTCATCCTTCCTCACTAAAGTTCAGGGAGTTACCTTGTGTCGATCAATTATCAGGACCGCATTCCTAACAACATTGATCTCGGTTCCAACCGCACGCTGCAGCGCGCGCTGGAGCACTGGCAGCCGGAATTTCTGAACTGGTGGCAGGAGTTAGGCCCGCGCGATTTCCAGGTGGCCGACGTTTATCTGCGCACCGCGACTTCGGTGGACGCCAAAGGCTGGGCGACCTACGGCTTCGTGCGCATGCCTGAATATCGCTGGGGCATCTTCCTGGCAGACCGCGATCCGGAGCGCAAGATCGGCTTCGGCGACTTCTACGGGCAGGAAGTCTGGCAGCAGATTCCCGGCGAATATCGCTCCATTCTGCGGCGCCTCATCGTCACCCAGGGCGACACCGAGCCGGCATCGGTGGAGCAGCAGCGCATGCTTGGACACACTGCGCCGTCGCTCTACGATTTGCGCAACCTGTTTCAGGTGAACGTCGAGGAGGGCCGCCATCTGTGGGCGATGGTCTATCTGCTGCATGCCTACTTCGGACGCGATGGCCGCGAGGAAGCGGAAGAGTTGCTGGAGCGCCATTCCGGTGACGCCAACAAGCCGCGCATCCTTGGCACTTTCAATGAGCCCATCCGTGACTGGCTTAGCTTCTTCATGTTTACTTATTTCACCGACCGCGATGGCAAGTTCCAGTTGAAATCGCTGGCCGAGTCAAGCTTCGATCCGCTGGCGCGCACCTGCTCTTTCATGTTGACGGAGGAAGCGCACCACATGTTCGTCGGTGATACCGGCATCAACCGCGTGGTACGGCGCTCGCTGGAAGTGATGAAGGAACTGGGCACGGAAGATCCCCTGGCCGTTCGCAACGCCGGCGCTATCGATCTCCCGACCGTACAAAAGTATCTCAACTTCTGGTTCAGCTCATCGCTCGACCTGTTCGGCTCCGAGTCTTCGTCGAACGCAGCCTCGTACTTTGCCAACGGGCTCAAGGGCCGTCCCGACGAGAGCCACTACGAAGACCACGTCGCCACCGAGCAGATGTTCACCCTGGAGCGGCCCAGCGGCTTGGATGTTACGACTGAGGAAATCCCCATGCGTAACGCCATGAACGAGGTCACGCGCGGTTCTTACGTTGCCGACTGCGACCTCGGTGTGAAGCGCTGGAACCGGCTCATCGAGAGGGCGGGTTACTCATTCCGGCTGTCGCTGCCCAGCACGCGCTTCCGCCGCAACATTGGAGCCTGGGCCGGCGTCCCGACCGATCCCACCGGACGGCCAATCACGCAGCAGGAGTTCGACGCGCGCAAGGGCGACTGGCTGCCGAGCGAGGCCGACCAGTCGTTCATCCTGAGCCTGATGCACGGCGTTCACGAGCAGGGCAAAATGGCTGCCTGGATCGCGCCTCCGGATCGCGGCATCAACAACAACCCGGTGGATTACGAGTACGTGAAGCTGCACTAAATGCGACGCATCGTAATCATCGGCAGTGGGCCGGCGGGTTGTTATCTGGCGGACCACCTCCTGCGGCTGCTGCCCGACGCATCCATCGACATCCTCGAACGCCTGCCGGTGCCATTTGGGCTAATTCGCTATGGCGTCGCGCCTGACCATCAGGGCACGAAGGCAGTGGCGCGAGTGTTGGATCGCGTTCTCTCGCGCGATCGCGTCAGCTTCTTCGGCAACGTCGAGGTCGGTCGCGATGTTCGCCTCGCCGAGCTGATGTCGCTTCTACGACGCGGTTGTGCTTGCCACCGGCGCATCTCGCGATCGACGCCTGGGAGTTCCGGGCGAGGATCTGCCGGGAGTGATTGGATCTGGCAGCTTCGTCGGCTGGTACAACGCCCATCCCGGATCGCCCGCCCCGCCGATAGTAGATGTGCGCTCTGTGGTGGTTATCGGAAATGGCAATGTGGCGATTGATGTGGCGCGCATTCTCGGCAAGAATCCGGCGGAACTCATCGGCTCCGATCTTTCGCCCGAAGCAATGTCCTGGCTGCGAGCGCAGCCCATCGAGACGATTCACATCGTCGGGCGCCGCAGCGCCGCTGATGCCAGGTTCACCGAGCACGAACTGGAAGAGCTTGGTACTTTGCAGCGAGCCAGACCCATCGTGGTGGATCCGGCCAGCCTCGCCGGCGACGGCGCGGTGGTGAATATCCTGCGGCGCTTTGCGGCAGAGCGACGTGAGGCTCCGGTGACGATTAACTTCCACTTCAACCTGACGCCGGTGGCGTTTCTCGGCGACAGGCATTTCCGAGCCGTGCAATTCACTTCCGCCGGCGGCAGGGTCACCGAGGTGCCCGCGCAGTTCGCGATCACCTGCATCGGATACGAGACGTGCGCATGTTGCACGGTTTCTCCCGCAAACGGCACGTTCCGCAACCAGGACGGCAAGGTGAGCGAAGGGCTCTACGTCGTGGGATGGGCGAAGCGCGGACCGTCGGGGACGATTCCGACCAACCGCGCCGAGGCGCAACTGGTCGCGCAGAAGATCGTGCAAGAAGGTAGCGATTCCGGCCGGGCAGGCGGAGCTGCTCTCCGCCAGCTACTCGAAGAAAGGAATGTGTGCTGGGTGGACCATGCGGGCTGGCGGCGCATCGATATGGCAGAGGTGGCACGGGCGGGCGCCGAGCGTTGCCGCAAAAAATATGGCACCGTGGCCGAGATGCTGGAGGCGGCACAGACCAAGAGCTCATTTAGCTCATCTCACATAAATGCCGAATAGCGGTCGAAATCGTGGCCTCAGGGGCTAAAGCCCGGCATTTATCGTGCCCGCAACGGCACCTTTCGACAAGCTCAAGGCAGCCTCTGAAGCCAGGCCTTTTCAAAGCCGAGTACGGCAGAATGGAACCGAAGGCGCATGGTGATGTACGCTGTGCAATGGCCGTAACGAATCCAGTCGAAGAATGAACAGTATCGTTGTATCAGCCAAGCCGCGTACCAGCCGTCGCCACTCCCATCGGGGCGGGCTGCGCATGGTCGCGGTGTTCGAGGCGCTGAAAGGCGCTCTGGCTCTGGTTGCGGCATACGCCCTGATTTCCATGATCCATCACGACGTGGATTTCGAGGAGGCGGCGGAGCGTATTCTCTTCTTTTTTCACATCAACCCCGATCACCACTGGACGCAGGAATTGCTGCACGCCGCGAACCGGATGTCTGACGCCAGCATAGCGATGATCGCCGCCATCGCCATCAGCTATGCCGTGCTGCGCTTCGCTGAGGGCTACGGTTTGTGGAGGCAACGCGCGTGGGCAGAGTGGCTGGCCATTGTCTCCGGATGCATCTACCTCCCATTCGAAATTTACAAGGTGGTTCGCCGCCCGAGCGAATTCCACTGGGCGATCCTGGGCATTAACATCCTAGTCGTTCTCTATATTGGGTGGGTGCGTTGGGACGAAATTCAGGCAGGGCGCCAGCGGCAAGCCGAGGCACGCAGCCCGAGCGCAACAGAAGCCTGAGCGGGTTCCGAAGCCTGTTCCGCCGTTACGCTGCATCGTCGGCCGCGACGAATTTCTTCAGTTTCCTAGAAACTTCTAATTTGCTCTTAACCTCGTTCTAAGGCTCGCGGATTATAACTTCCTCATGACATCGCCAACGCATTCCCTTTACTCTCCTCATCCGGCGGTAATCGTGGCCAGCCCCAACGTTGCGATCCGCAAACAGATCGTGCAGAGCCTGCTTTTGTCGCGCATCAACGCAGCGGAGGCGCTGGGCGGGGCCGATGCTTTGGGCAAGCTGGAAAGCAGTGAATGCCAACTCCTGCTGCTGGACCGCCGGCTGCCCGACCTGGACGCGGAAGAGTTGCTGCAAATCATCCATCGGCGCTTTCCCGGAATTGACGTGCTGCTGCTCGACGACGCTGGCCAGCCCGCGCTTCCTGTGCAATGGCGCAGCGCCGGAGCGCATCATCTATTTGAGACGATAGGCCGCTGGCAAGCTCCCGCGACGGTGGCTTCCGTGCCGCCCGCGCTGACGGCGTTGGAACCGTTGCCGGGCATGGTCGGCCAATCGCCGAGCATGCATGTCGTGTATCGCATGGCGCGTCTGGTGGCGCCGCGTAACACCCCGGTGCTCATCACTGGGCCCACTGGGACGGGCAAAGAAGTGCTCGCCCACGCCATTCACCAGCTTAGCGCTCGTGCCGGCAAGGAGTTCGCGGTGATTAACTGCGCCGCGATTCCCGAGGCCCTGCTGGAATCCGAACTGTTCGGCTACGTGCGCGGCGCTTTTACCGGGGCGGTGCAGTCGCGCATCGGGCGGATTCACAGCGCCCATGGTGGCACGTTATTTCTGGATGAAATTAGCGAGCTGCCGCTGGGCATGCAGTCCAAACTGCTGCGCTTCCTGGAATACGGCGAGGTCCAGCGGTTGGGCAGCTCGGACAATTTTCGAGTGGATGTGCGGGTGCTCGCCGCCAGCAACGGTAACCTCACCGAACTCGTCCGAGCACGGCAATTCCGCGAAGACCTCTTTTATCGTCTCTCGGTATTCCCCATAGAATTACCGCCGCTGATGCAGCGTCGCGAAGACATCGAAGCGCTGGCGCGGCAATTTCTCGGCAAGTTCGAGCCGGCAACCGCCAGCGACCTGCTCTCGCCGCATGCGGTGCGAGTGCTGGAAAAGCATTCCTGGCCGGGGAACGTGCGCGAGTTGCAGCACGTCATCGAACGCGCTTCGATTCTCGCCGAGGGTGGCCCGATTCTTCCCGAGCACTTGGGATTGCCGGGCGACGTGGTGCCTGAATAGGCCCATCCATCGGGCACCTCCGAAGCAGGCGAGTCGAATGGCCTCGCAAACGCCCTACCAGACGTTGCCACTGCCGGGGGCATTGCTTACCTGGTTGGCGATGACGCTGTCGGCCTGGACCACTCCGCTGAACTTTGTCATGCCGGCATTAACCGTCAGCAGTGCGGCCGAGATCTCCACCTGGCTGGCGTTCAGGGTGACTTTTCCCGGCAGCTTTTATCGTGATGCCGTTCGCCTCAAGCTTCACGGAATTGCCGTTACTGTCTTCCACCACAATCAAAGCGGGGCCGTCCTGTAGAGTGATCCTCTGCCCGGCCGGCGTCTCGAAGATGAGCTGCTCTGCGCCGTTAACGCTGGTGCGCTGGCAACAGGGCAGGTTGGTCGGGCGGCTTGGCGTCTTTGGATTTGTCATGTTCCTTCCTTGCGGAGACCAACTCCGGCGTGCGGAGAAGAGTCAGCCAGCTCAGTTGTGCTTCACGAACGGGGCGTTCTTCTGGTTGGTCAGCGAGTTATAGAGTGTCTCGATGAAGATGTCGGAGGTGACAAACTTGCCGGAATGTTTTTCGTCCCACGCGGCGAGGACTTTGTCTTTCTTCATCTGATCGACCGTCTTGCCCGCCTTGATTTCTTTCTCCACAACCGCACTGGTGCCTTTGAGCATCTTTGTGTATTCGCGAACTTCATCCAGGTTGGAGATCTGTCCGTGGCCCGGTATCACCTTGACGTCGGCGGGCAGCATCGGAATGACCTGCTCGCAGGCCGCGATCATGCCCTGCACGCTGCCTCCGGCGCTCACATCAATGAAGGGATATCCGTAGCGCACGAAGTCATCCCCCATGTGCACCACATTGGCCTTGGGAAAGAAGATGATGGAGTCGCCGTCGGTGTGGCCCGCGGGAAAGTGCAGCGCGCGGATGTCCTCACCGTTAAGGTGAACGGTCACGTCGTGATCGAAAGTGATGATGGGCAGCGCGCCTTTCTCCGCCGGTTTCACATCCATGACCACGGAGCCGCCGTTACCTGCCTTGCCTCCGCTTTCCAGCCGCTTGCGAACATTGTCCTGCGCAATAACGGTCGATCCGCCCGCCGCGAAGGGCACGTTCCCTCCGGTGTGATCGCCGTGGTAGTGAGTGTTGATGATGAAGCGCACCGGTTTGTCGGTCACGCCGATGGCTTTGAGAGCGGCCGCAATCTTTTCCGCCAGGGGAGCATACTCGTCATCCACGATGACAATGCCGTCTTCGCCAACGGAGGCTGCAATGTTGCCGCCGGCGCCTTCCAGCATGTAGATGTTGCCGGATACTTTCGTGACCTTGATCTGGACCTTGCTGAAGTCCTGCTCCTGGGTCAGTGCCACCGAGGCGCAGAGAAGCAGCGTGATGAAAGCAAGTTTGCGCATGAGTTATTCCTCACTACAAAAAGTGGCCGATTATAACATCCGCGTGAAACGGCCGGCGGGGTGCGCACCTTGGCGGCTGCGAGTAAACTGTACTCACCATGACCTTGTTCGAAGCCCCGGCCTACGATCCGGCGCGCGCGCGCAGAAAGCGATTGCAGATCATTGCCGTCGTCTGCGCGGTTCTCGTGATCGTCCTTTTGTTGTGGGTGTTTCGCTTCTGGCCGGAAGAGCACGTGGTGAACCAATTCTTCGACGCGCTACAGCAGCAGAATTACGAGAAGGCCTATGGCGTCTGGATGCACGACCCGGACTGGAAGCAGCATCCTGACAAGTATGCGCGCTACCGGTACGACGACTTCATTAAGGATTGGGGGCCGAGCGGCGAGTGGGGCATCATCAAGAGCCATCGCGTTGTTGGCGCGGCCACTCCTCCAACAGGCTACAACGGCGCGCCCTACCTTCGCGGCAGCAGCGGAGTAGTGGTGGTGGTCACGGTCAACGAGCGGGTAGGATCCAAGGCGCACATCTGGGTGGAGAAGGACGACAAGACGCTGGGGTTCTCGCCGTACTAAGAACCGCTTTTCGCTCTTCGCTTTTCGCTCTTAGCTTTTCGCTCTTCGCCTTTCGCTCTTCGCTCTTCGCTTTTCTCTAGGGGAATAGGCCCTGGCAAGCGTGCAGGTTCGAAGCATCGTCACTCGAGCCCGTAGGGCGAAGCAGGATTAGCCCAGGGCGTAAGAGTCTGTGTGAGAACTCGGTTTACGAATCTGTGGTGGGAGAAGAGACTAAGATTTCCGCAGATTCAGCCGCGCAGCGGCGGCATTGGTGTTAGCCCCGGGCGCAAGCCCGGGGTAAGAGGGGAAATGGAGCCGAGTCCCTTCAGGGACGGCACAGTTCTCACACAGACTCGTAAGCCTTGGGTAAGCGTCATTAAGGACCGGAGCCCCGTAGGGGCGGCACAAAGTGCCAATACGACGAAGAATGAATCCCCTAGCCCGGTTCCGCCGACGCCTTACTGAAGTGGTTCACCGTCTTCTGCAGCGAGGTTTCCTCTTCCACGTTGAAGCAGGTGCGCGAGCGATCGATCTGGCGCATCAATCCGCACAGCACTTTTCCCGGACCGGCTTCAACGAAATTCTGCACGTCCAGCGCGGCCAGTGCCCGCATGGATTTGTCCCACTGCACGGCTCCTGTCACCTGCCGGATGAGCGCATCGCGCGCCTGCTCGGCAGTCGTGACGAGCGTTGCTTCCACGTTGCACATCACCGGGACTTGCGGCGGGTGGAACGTGAGCGCCCGCAAATCCTCGGCGAGTCGGTCCTGCGCAGGTTGCATCAGCGCGCAGTGGAAGGGCGCACTTACGGGAAGCATGATGGCACGCTTGGCGCCGCGCTTTTTCGCCAGCTCGGTAGCGCGCTCCACGGCTGCTTTACTGCCGGAGATCACGGTCTGCTCCGGGGAGTTAAGGTTTGCCGCCTGGCAAATTTCGCCTTGGGCCGCCTCCTCGCACACCTGCTGCACCTGTTCGCTGGCCAGCGCGAGAATGGCGGCCATCGCGCCAACTCCGACCGGCACCGCCTCCTGCATATACTTGCCGCGGTTGCGGACCGTGCGCACCGCGTCCGCGAACAACAGCGTGCCCGCAGCCACGTGCGCCGAGTATTCGCCGAGGCTGTGTCCCGCGACGTGGGAAGGCGTGATCGCTTTCGATTGCAGCACCCGCCATGCCGCCACAGAAACGGTGAGGATCGCTGGCTGCGTGATCTCGGTCAACCGAAGTTGGTCCTCGGGCCCTTCAAAGCACAGTTGCGAGAGTTTGTAACCGAGCGCGGCGTCGGCTTCGTCGAAGGTTTCCTGGGCGACCGGATACATGGCAGCAAGTTCCTTGCCCATGCCGACAGCCTGCGAGCCTTGTCCGGGAAAAAGAAATGCGATGGGAGAAGAGTGGGAAGTCATCGTGCCTTCCTGAATTGCCTGGGCGAAAAGCTATGACATCTGGCGCGCACCGCGCTACACCAGACCGCTGCCGATCGAGTCGGCTTCGGCCGGCTCGGGCGCGGAGTGGGTCAGGCCACGGCTGGCGGCAGCAATGCGTTCTTCAATGGTGGAATTGAGCCGGCTGTTGGCGAACTCCATGGCCACGCGCACCGCGTTCTTGATGGCGTTTGAGTTCGACGAGCCATGACTGACGATGCACACGCCCTTGATGCCGAGCAGCGGCGCGCCGCCATATTCCGAATAGTCGAGGCGCTTCTTGAAGTCGGCGAAGGCCTTCCGCGACAGCAGGTATCCGACCTGGCTGCTGATTGTCGCCTGCAGAGACTGCTTGAGCAGGAAGCGAACTGTCTCCACCATGCCTTCGGATATCTTTAGCGCCACGTTGCCGACAAAGCCGTCGCACACCAGCACGTCGGCCTTGCCGTTGTAGAGATCGCGGCCTTCGACGTTGCCCACGAAGTTCATGGGCAGCTCTTTGATCAGCTTGTAGCTTTCGCGGGTAAGTTCGTTGCCCTTGCTCTCTTCTTCGCCGATGGAGAGCAGGCCGACGCGTGGATTACCGGCGCTGGAGAACCTGCCGCTAAAAATGGTGCGGAAGTACACGTCGCCCATGATGGCGAACTGCTGCAGATTTTGCGGCTTGGAATCGACGTTGGCGCCAACATCAATCAGAATGGTCGCCGTGCCCTGCGCGGTGGGAAAAACCGCGGCCAGTGCGGGACGGTCCACGCCGGGAATCGCACCCAGCACCATTTTCGCGGTGGCCATCGCCGCGCCCGTGTTGCCGGCAGTGACGAAGCCCGCAGCCTTGCCGTCGCGCACCATGCGCAGCCCGACCCGCATGGAGGAATCGCGCTTGCTGCGCACGGCCTGCGCCGCCTTCTCCTGCATGCCGATGACTTCGCGCGCGCCCGTGATGCTGATGGGAAGCCTGCGCCAGAACGGGTGCAGGTCCAGCTCGGCCCGAATGACCTCTTCCTTGCCCACCAGCACGACCTCCACGTCATAGTGCCGGGCGGCGAGGATGGCGCCTTCGACTTCGGGTTTGGGCGCGCGGTCTGCGCCCATGGCATCAAGAGCAATGATGGTGGGCATGCTTGCCTGTCAGGTGCAATCTAGCTGGTGCTTTCTTCGACTGCGATGACTTCGCGGCCCTTATAGAAGCCGCACTTCGGACAGGCACGATGCGGCAATTTGCGCTCGTGGCAATTGGGACACTCGGACAACGATTGCGCCGTCAGATGATCGTGCGACCGGCGCTTGGATGTGCGCGCCTGAGAATGGCGCCGTTTCGGATTTGGCATGAGAACCTCGCAACAGGACCGCGCGGCACGCGCCGGCGGTCGGAACTTTAGCTTTGCAGCTTCTTCTTGATTTCGTTCAGCGCGTCCCAGCGGGGATCGCTGAGATGCTGCTCGCAATGACATTCTTCGACATTGCGATTGCGCCCGCAAACCGGGCACAATCCTTTGCAATCCTCGCGGCAAAGGGCCTTCACCGGCGTGGCCAGCAGAACCTGCTCGCGCAACGCATCTTCCAACAGCAATCCTTCGCCCTGATAATAGCCGATTTCGGTCTCCGCCTCGGTAATCGAAACTTCGTCGGCGCGGCGGTCCACGCCTAGCGGCCGGTAGATCAGGTCGAACGCCCAGTTCACATCGTGGCCGACCGGATCCAGGCAGCGGGCGCAACTGAACTCCAGTTGCGTTTCCACCTTGCCCACCAGCCGGATGTCTTCCACATTCTGATGATGCCCGCGGTGCTCCACGATCAACTCGGCGCGGCCATCGCTGTGCAGCGGACCAACCTGGCGGAAATCGGGCCCAAACTCGATGGCGCCGGGCTGAAAAGTCTCGTCGAACTCCAACTTATGGAGTTCCAGTTCCCGAACCCGAATCAGCATAGCACCGCACCTCAGCCCCGTCCGAAAACGCCCAAAATAGTCCTTGGTTCCGGTCGGAACCGGGTCTGGCAGGCCAAGCTCCTGACGGGAAACGCTGGCAGGTACAGACGGGCGGGATCGTTCTAAGGCAAACTACAAGGATAAAAGCTGAGCGGAGCAGTGTCAAGGCTGCGAGTAGTGTGGTAGTGGTGCAGTTTGAATTTTACGTTGGGCGCTTCTTGTAGGGGCCACGCTTCGCCGGTTTCCGCTCTGGCACCAGGGCAATCAGCTCTTCCATGCTCCAAACATGATCGGCTAGGCCCACTTCCATCGCTGGTGTCACCCGCAGTGTCCTGTGAACCCGGCAAAAGTTGTAGTGCATGAAGTACAGAGCGATTGCGTGGCCGTGATTCTCTACTGTCTTGCTGAAAGCGTTTGTTAGCCGAGTGAAGCGGCGCATCCCCATCCGCATTGAAAGGTTCTGGCGCTCCACATAGGACGTTGAAACGTGCTTTGGGTCAGGGTCGCCGCTTACAACTTTCATATCGCAGCCGATGCAAGTTGCGGGGCTATAGCGTGAGTGATCGGGCATTGGTGCGCCATATACCTTGTGCAGCATCGCGTAATCAGCGTCTGCCCCGAACGCCTCTTCGATGGCGGGAAGATAGTGGCGAAGCGCGTCTGTCGTGATTTGTGGACGCCCGACGATGCGCTCGGCGCAATCCCGCATGAACTCACGGGCTGCGGCTCCGCTGCGGTCGCCCATGTAGTATGTGACGCAGAGCTTTGTATCGGCATCAATGGCTGTCCATGTCCAAACGTCGCCCCAGCCGTTCGCCTCTTGCTCTGGCGTGACGTTCTTACGCTTCGCTCCGACGAATTGCCAGATTTCATCGCATTGCAGACGACGGACGCGCACGCCGCGCACATTGCTGTGATGATAGGCAGCAGCCGCGCAGCCGATGTCATGCAGCAGGTCGAGAACAGTGTGCTTCGCAACACCCGTCATGCGGCAGATCGAATTAATGCTGACGCCTTCCACTAGCGCCGAAACCACCTGTACCCGCTTCTCCAGACTCAGGCAATTCATGTCACTATGTTATCAGTTCATAATATAATGTCAAGACATATTTTAAGTAAAACATATTTTATGTTGAATATGTACTACTGTTATGATATTGTCTGAGAGAATATGGCACTAGTACCAATCACGGTGATGGGCTACCGTTGCGAGCGTTGCGGACACGAATGGCTGCCACGCGGCACCGCCAAGAGCGGGACGCCGCTTCAATGTCCTAAATGCCATAGTCCCTACTGGAACAGGCCGCGAGAAGACGGCAATGTTGTCTTACGAAATATTCCGCGACAAAGTAAAAGCGGCTGCTGCAAAAGTCGGGCTTCGCTAACCTGGACAGAGATCAGAACAAACGCGAAACTGCCCGAGGCGTTTCCCGAACAACAGATGGGTTCATCGGCTCGAAACGGAGATCGGGTTGAAGCGGAACAAAGATAAGCACGGCATCGTCAAGTGGAGCTTAGGCTAAACTGTGCTTATGCCACAGGCCCACAGGTTGAATCTGCCGAGTGCGACCGCCAAGCAGCAGCTCGACAACAAATGGATTTGGAATGAGGCCAGATCAGCGCAAGCGGCAAACTTCTTCACGATTGGCTACACGGGCCGGAAGATCGAAGAGATCATTGCCACCTTGCAGCAGAACGGCGTTCGCACTTTGGTGGATATTCGCCAGAACCCGGTGAGCATGTACCGACCGGAAATGTGCAAAGCCAGCCTTGCGAGAACTCTGGAGGAGCACGGATTGCAATATGCTCACTTCCCGCAACTCGGTGTCCCACGCGACATTCGAGCTAAGGCCATAGAGACGGGAAGCCGCAGCATCATTTGGGAGTGGTACGAACAACACGTAATAGCGTCATTCTTGGGCCGTAACCTGCACTTGTTTATCAATTCATTCGAGCACCCCGTGGCCCTGATGTGCGTGGAAATCGACCCTCGCGAATGCCATCGCCATCGCCTGTTTATGAAGCTGGAAGAAATGGGCATGAGGGGTTTCGAGTTGTGAAACCGAGATGCGGCCTAACAGCGAAACAAAGAAGTCGCTGATTGTTGTTCGTACATATCCGTCGCCGACAGAGCACGGCGTAGAGTCATCCTGCACGGCAGCAATCACCGACGCTGGCGAATGGCTGCGGCTGTATCCGGTGCGATACAGATACTTGCCAGCCGACAAGCAATTTTCTAAGTACCAGTGGGTCAAAATGGCCGTATCGAAGTCGAGCGACCCACGTCCTGAGAGCTATTCGCCCGACCACGATTCAATCAACGATACTCGGCCCTGCATTATCCACGGCGAACGCTTGGCGGGCGCGCAAGGAAATCGTAAATCCGCTTAATGTCGCCGTCGCTCTGCCAGTTGCAACGGGGCTGTGACGAAAACGGCTATCCGACGCTCGGTATTTTCAAACCGAAGACAAATTGATGAATTCAGAATCATCGACTCGCCGGAACCCAACTGGACGCCTCAGGCAATTAGCATTGCTTCGCCAGCAGCACATGTTTGAGGAAAGCCCCTAAGCAGGAGCTAGAGAAAGATACCTTATCTCCTTCTACTATTACTTCAACTGTGCCGATCTGGCCTGCAAAGGGCATAGGCTGTCATGCACCGATTGGGAGATGGGCGAATCGTATCGCAAGTGGCGACGGGAGCACGGCGACAATTGGGAGCAGAGCGTTTCGAGAGAAGTACGAAACATGGATGACAACGCAAGAGACCTTTACTTTTTCGTCGGGACAATGCAGCAGTATCCATGTAGTTGGATTATCATCGGGCTGTTTTACCCGCCCGTCTCGCTACAAGTCGGAAATTATGTTTTCTCAGTAGTTTCTTTGATGATGCGGAAAGCGGCTTGGTTTATGTCCTCGTCGCAGACGTGGCGTTCGAACAGCGTTCGGAGTTCTTCGATGGCACTCGCGTGATCTTCGGGGAGGATCGCCGCAACCTCAAATGGGCGATGACATACGGAACATCGTCCGGCTACAACGTCAGTGGGTGGCCCAAGTGCGGCGCGAATCAGTCTGCGGGATTTGGACATGCCCCAAGTTTACGCTGCTGGCGAATGGTTTCAAGGGGCGATAAATTCAAACTGCACCACTACCAGTAGTGTTATTGGGTTAGTTTCGCCGCTTTGCGGTGGGTCGCACGCCCTGAGTACCATTGGCAGGCTGGTTTCCAGCTTGCCGAAATCTCGCGGGTGAAACCCCAAACCAGCGGCGAAACGTCCGGCTGAAGTTCGAGGTGTCCATGTAGCCGAGGCGTTCGGCGATCACTTCTACAGGCTCAGAGGATTTCAGCAGGTACCACTCCGCCAAGTCCTTGCGCACTTCGTCCAGCAGCCCGTGGTAGCTCGTACCTTCCTGTTTGAGCCTCCGGATCAAGGTGCGCGGCGAGACGTTCAGCTCACCCGCCAGCGACTCCAGCGTCGGATAGTCACCTTCTCGCTCGCGCAGGCGGTTGCGGATGTTTTGCGCGAGACTGTCATCGCCCTGCAGGATTGCTAGCTTCTGCTCGCATTCGCGGCAGGCCGAAGCGTAAGCGACCGGGTCGGCACTCAGGCACGGTGTACAAAGAATGTCATTGGGTGCGCTGATACGCAGGCAGCTGGCTCCGAACCGAAGCCTCCCCTTCAACACCTGAGCGTACTTCTCCACCCACGGTGGACGCGCGTACGGGAGCTGGTACTCCGCTCGCTGCATCGACTGGCCTGACAGCCATTCGATCATGCGCACCATCATCACCAGGACCGCTTCCAGAATGAACACCCGCGCTTCACCAAAATCAAAGCGCTCTCGAATCACGATATCGGTGTTGTCCTGATGCGGCGACACTCGAAGCTCCATGGCGCGCGTTCGCAGGCCGACGAACCGCGAAACCACCTCCAGCGCCTGCAGGACGTCCCGGCTGGAAGCGGCAGCGTACCCCAGAGAGCCATGGGCTGACACTTGGGCGATGGCGCCCAGTTCCATTCCAAGCCAGGGACAGCCGCTCAGTCGGACGCCTTCAAGAATCAACCTGCTACTCAGCTCGAAAGAGACAAAAGACTGCTGTCTTGCCAGTTGAGCGACGTCCAACCCGCAAGCATTCAGGGTCTCGGAGGCGTCCGGAAGCGCCCTGCGCAACACCGTACACAGCAACCGCGTGTATGTGGGATGAAACGCAGGCTCACGCCACCGCGGAGGTATCGTAATGGAAGGTCTCGCCAACGGATCGCTCCGCCCCTCCATGCAGGTAGCGATGATTGTCACTAAAAGACGATCAATTGTCACGCTAGCCGGTGGCAAGAAATTCCGAAGTCGGACATCATTCTCCAACATCAGATGGGGGTGAGCCGATGAGTTCCCAGGTTTCGTCGTTCGACTTCGTTGAGTATCGCGACCGCAAACGCTACTTGTGGCTGCTGTCGGTGTTTGTGCCGGCCCTGATGAACGCCGGTCTACTGCTCTACCTGCTCTCGAGCAACATTGTTATGCTCTGGCTGCCGGTGGCCTTCAACTACCTTGCCATGCCGCTGGTTGATCTTCTTTTCGGAGAAGATCGCAACAATCCGTCCGAGTCTGCAGTTAGCCGCGTTGGAGGAAGACCGCTACTACCGCTATATCACGTACGCGGTGGTTCCCGTGCTGTGGATCACATATGTGTTCGCGGCGTGGTTCGTCAGCCGGCACACCCTTCCCTGGTACGGCGAGCTGGCCGTCATTCTCAGCACCGGCGCGGCGGGTGGCTTTTGCATCAACGTTGGCCACGAGCTGGGACACAAGCAAACCACGCTGGAGCGCTGGCTGGCGAAAATCATTCTGGCGCCCACGGCCTACGGTCACTTCACCATCGAGCACAATCGCGGCCACCATCTCGATGTCGCCACGCCGGGTGATCCTGCTTCGGCCCGCATGGGCGAAGGCCTCTGGCGCTTCGCCCTGCGCGAAATGCCCGGAGCGATCGCGCGCTCCTGGCGTCTCGAGAGGGAGCGGTTGGGACGCTTTCATCGACCCGCCTGGAGCCCGCACAACGAAATCCTGCAGCCTCTGCTGCTCACGCTGGTGTTTTATGCCGTGATGGTCGCTTGGCTGGGAATTCGCGTGCTTCCCTTCCTCGTACTGTCGGCATTGTGGTCCAACTTCCAGCTCACCTCGGCAAATTACGTTGAACATTACGGCCTGCTGCGGCGCAAGCTGAGTAACGGCAGCTATGAACGCTGCCAGCCCTGTCATTCCTGGAACAGCAACCACATGTTTTCCAACTGGGCTCTGTTCCATTTGCAGCGCCACTCCGACCACCACACCTATCCCGGTCGCCGCTACCAGTCGCTTCGACACTTCGACAACCTGCCCACCCTGCCCAACGGCTACTTCGGCATGTTCACCCTGGCCTACTTCCCGCCCCTCTGGTATCGCGTGATGGACCGGCGCTTACTTCGTGCGGTACAGCGCGATCCAAGTCGCATCAACTTTGCTCCGGCCAAGCGCGAGCGGCTAATCGCGAAGTATGGGCTGTAAGCATCGAGTCATGCTACGCCGCGATCGCGCGGTTGCCTTGCCAAGTCAGTGTGATTTCAAGCAGAATCCGATGTCTTGATCCCCTAATGGTGGAGGAACACAGTCATGCCCCGAGTGCTGAAACACGCTGCCCTGTTTCTGATGTTCGCCCTAATTCCTGGCACGGTCGCGCGCCACCTCTGACCGGCTACTGAACAAATCGGCAAGCGTTCACTTTTGACGAGACAACTTTTTTGTTAGAGTGTTTGACTAATGCGGGCCTGTGACCTTTGGCGTCATTTGTTGCTGTCCGACTCGGAGGAGCGAGGATGGTTTACTCCAAACGCAGAACAATCTCGTCATTGGTGTTTGCATCGCTCCTGGCCTGCTGCTTGAGTGCTGGGGCGGCGTCGCAGGAGAAGTCGGGCAACACGAATCCGCAAACCTCGGCCGCAGTCCCCGGCTCAACGGGTGGCCAGTACGCCGACACCGACATTTGCAAGACGTGCCACCAGGAAGTGTGGGATAAGCACTTCGCCAACACTCCTCACGCGGCACTGCTCAAGGGCGAACAGCACGGATGCCAGTCCTGTCATGGTCCGGCGCAAGCGCACGTGGAGGGCGGCGGCGATCCCACCAAGATCATCCGCTTCGAGACCTTAACTCCGGCGCAGACTGCTGCCATCTGTACCAAGTGCCATCAGTCCAGTCTGGAAACGCAGAACTTTTCCAAGTCAGAGCACCTGGCGAGCGGTGTTAGTTGCACATCGTGTCACAGCCCGCACAAATCGAACGATGTGAATTTCATGTTGGTGAAGCAGCAAACCGACCTGTGCTTCGGATGCCATGCCGCGCAGAAAGCCGAATTCGCGCGACCCTATCGTCACCGTGTTGATGTGGGACTCATCCAGTGCAGCGACTGCCACAATCCCCACGGGACGCAGACGGGCCATCAGGTACGCGCTGCTGCCGGTCAATTCGCGGTCTGCACCAAGTGCCACGCTGATACCATGGGGCCCTTCGTCTTCGAACACGCTCCGGTGAAGACCGACGAGGGCTGCCTGTCGTGCCATACGCCGCACGGGTCCACCAATCCCCGTCTGCTCCAGGTCAACAACGTCAACTTCCTCTGCCTCCGTTGTCATACGCCGAACATGAACGGAGCGGCGGGCCGGCCCGTGGGGCCGAATCACGACCAGTCTGCTAAGTATCAGGCGTGCACCATGTGCCACACGCAGATCCATGGTTCCAACTTCGATCCCGTCTTCTTCCGGTAGGAGAGAGGCATGCCAATGGGTTCTCAAAGGAGTCTCGGCGCTTATTCCTTCGGGCTGGCCCTGCTCGCGGGTTTCCTGCTCTTGCTGAGCAGCTCATTTGCCCAGAGTTCGGGACAAACACCGGCTCCCACTCCCGCGGGCACTCCGCCTGCCTCCGCCTCGGGAGAGGGCAAGGAAATCGGCGGCTTCCAGGTGACCCAGTCTATTGAACTCGGCGGCCGAATCGCCGAGGTCACTGGCAGCCAGCCCATGTATGACACGCTGGTCAATTACCAGACGGGCGCGCGCATTCTCGAACAGTCGCTCACCATGCGGTCGCTGACCCATGAGGACATCTTCGACACTTTGACGCTCAACAGCTTCGGATGGGGCGGCGATCCCGAGCAGGCAGCCCGGCTGCGCGTGGCGAAATACCACTGGTACAACTTCAGTTTCACCTACCAGAAAATGCAGAATTACTTTGACTACGATTTATTGGCCAATCCGTTGAACCCGCCGACGGGCTCGCCGTTCGTTCCCGTCCTCAACTCCCCGCATGCTTACTACGACCGGCAGAACATGTACAACTTCGATCTGGTCGTCCTGCCCATGCACCGTCTTTCGTTCCGCGTGGATTACAACCGAAACCGCATCGTCGGGCCGGCGCTCAGCAGTGACCACCAGGGCACGGACGCGCTCACGAACCAGAACTGGAACAACACGCTGAATGGCTTCCGCTTCGGCGCCGATTTTCGCGTCAACAAGAAGACCACGCTCAGCTACACGCAGAGTCTGCAATACTATTTCGGTGGCGCTACCTATGGGCTCAATACGTTCAACTCGTGGCCGTTGTCCAACGGAACGCCGGTCACCTTCGGACTTCCCTGGTTCAACAGCGGAAGCCCGTGCAGCGCACCCCTTAAGAATGGAATCGCCAATCCCTCGTGCAACGGCTACTTCGCGTATGGCTTGGATCAGCACGTCAACACGTTCATTCCGACGGAGCAGATCAACCTGAAGTCGTCGTCACTGAAGTGGTTGGACTTCAATGGCCAATATCAGTACAGCCACGCGAACTCCAGCACGCCGCTCTACCAGACGTTCAGCGGTCTGAGTACCCGCAGCAACAACCTTGCCTTCAACACCGGAGGCAGCAACTCGAGCGCCCGCTGGAACTCTTCTTCTGCCGACATCTCCGCGACGATTCACATCAACGACCAGCTGCGGCTGGTGGAAACCTTCCGCTTCCGCAACTTCAGCGTGGCTGGCGATTTTCTGGATCTCGAGGCAAATTTTTTCACTGCCGCCGGACCGGGTTCCGCAACGCTACTGTCTCCCATTGCTATCTTTCCGCCGACGACCTTGTTGCATAGCTCCAGTTCTCCGGCCGACATCATCAACGAAATAAACGTCAACCTGATCGGCCAGAACATGAAGCAGAACGACTTTCAGGTGCAGTACGATTTCTCGCGCTTCTTTGGGGTGCGCGCCGGGTTCAACTGGACGAACTACATCATTCAGCCGGGAAGCAGCTATCAGGCGGCGTTTGGCGACATGTACTACCCCAATAATCCGAACCGCGGCAACTGCGTCGGAGTGCCGCTGAACCCCGACGGCAGTTGCACGTTCATCGGAGTGATTGCGCCGTTCGGCAACCCCACGACCGAGATCAACCGCTACTCCGGGATTCTGGGCGCGTGGTTCCGCAAGGGCAGCGCCTTGCACGCCAACTTCAACGCCCAGTTTGGCGGCGCCGACAACTGGATCTATCGCACTGATCCGCTCGGCTTCTTCAACCTCAAAGGCAATGTCTCCTATACCCCGCGCCCCTGGCTCACGCTGGGCGGAAACTTCATTTATGAGCACGCCACCAACGACACCGCCGGCATCAATTTCAACCAGCACAACTACGTGACCATGTTCAACGCTATGATCAACCCCAACCCTCATTGGGGACTCGACCTGGCGTACAATTTCGACGCCATCCAGCAGAACACCTACCTCTGCTTTCAAAGTGCGGCGCCTCCGCCTGGATCATCTACCTGCCTGGGTGACTCCACCCTGATGCAGGTTTATGGCACCTATCAGACCCATACCCAGTACGGTTACTTTGCGCTAACGCTGACTCCCATCGAGCGCGTCACTATGCGCCTCGGCTACAGCATCGTGGACAACCAGGGCAATACCACGCAGTTCAATTCACTGTTGCCTCTCGGGCCGCTCTCGTCCACCTACCAGACCCCGCTGGCCGCGGTGGATGTCAACGTGTACAAGAATGTGACCTTCAAGGCAGGCTACAACTATTACCAGTACGGTGAAGGCTCCTTCGTAGGACCGACCGCCCCCCGCTACTTCCACGCCAACAACACGACGCTTTCGCTGAAGTACGCGTTCTGACGGCCCTCTTCCAAGCTGCAAAAAAATGTCAGTCAGCGGTATGCGAGTCTCATGGAACACCCAAGAGCGGCCGACTTTCCGAGCACGCTTTGCACCACCCCTTGCAGGGCGAATTCATGCTTTCTGTCAGGGCTCATTTTGTGTCAAGCAAGAAATCATCTTTCTGATGGTTACCTTGGTAAGTTGAGCGTGCGGTTTCTTGCGGACTTTCTCCCTGCCATGTGCATAGGCTGAAGTTGGGGAACGCCCACCCTGCCGGATGGCCGATGGTTGCTGGGCGTCACCGGAGGTCTTTGTGGATCATGCTTGCTCACGATTGACTTCGCGCTCGCCAAGTGGGGAGACGGGGCCGCGGCTGATCATCCGCGCCTGCAAACACATCCTGGATAGAGGCAGGTTCTGCCGGGCGCCAGCAGTCAACAAACGCGACTACTGTTATGCTCATCTGCGCCTGCGGCGGCGCCTCTGGAGGATGGCGCGGGCTAAGCGCCGGGTTGCCTGTCTCAAGCTGCCCGCGCTGGTGGACGTGCAGTCGGCGCAGGCGGCGACACGGCGAGTACGGGTAGCGCTGGCTGGCGGGCAAATGGAAGCACGCTGGGCACGGCCCACGCTTTGGGGCTTGCAAATGATCGCGGCCAACTTCCGCGCCGTGGAACGCCGGCCGACTTTGCGGACGCAAAGCCTAACGAGTCTGCGAGATCGGGCCGGGCCTTCCTGACGTCACCGGCCACAAGAAGGTAGCCGGGAGGATAGATAAGTGCTTATGCCTCTATTGCGTACAGCTAAACACTTTAAAATCATGACGGTACAAATGAAATACTATCTTAAGTTGCTGAAAACAAAGGTGGCAGGGGGGAGGGAGGTGGCGCAACGCAGTGTTTCCGAATTAGTGTTATGCTTACCGACGCCGAAGAGCAAGAAAATATGAATTCTGACAATGGAGGTATTGATGGCACTGCAAATTGGCGATGTCGCTCCCGATTTTGAAGTTGAAACCACCGAGGGCCACATCCGGTTCCATGAGTGGATTGGCGATTCATGGGCCATTCTATTTTCCCATCCCAAAGACTTCACCCCGGTATGCACGACTGAGCTCGGGTACATGGCAAAACTGAAGCCCGAATTCGACAAGCGGAACGTTAAGATCATCGGGCTGAGCGTCGATCCCGTGGACAACCACCAGAAGTGGGCTGTTGACATCAAGGAGACGCAAGGACATGCGCCGAATTACCCCATGATCGGCGACACCGACTTGAAGATTGCGAAGCTCTACAACATGCTCCCCGCGAGCACCGGGGGCACCTCGGAAGGACGCACGGCGGCCGACAACATGACGGTGCGCAATGTGTTCGTGGTCGGGCCGGACAAGAAAGTCAAGCTGATCATCGTCTATCCCATGACGACCGGCCGGAACTTCGACGAGGTGTTGCGGGTGATTGATTCGCTGCAGCTAACCGCAAAGCACAAAGTCGCGACTCCGGTGAATTGGAACCAGGGTGAGGATGTGATCATTGCGGGCTCTGTCTCTGACGAAGAGGCGAAGAAGACGTATCCGGGAGGATGGAAGGCGCCCCGGCCGTATCTCCGCATTGTTCCGCAGCCTAAGGCCTAGTGCCGCGGCAGGACCCATGGGCGCACGGCAGCCGAGTGGAGTCGAATCAGCAAGGAACGACTTCAGCGGCGCTGTGGCGCCCTTGTTTTTTTTGCGCGGAGCAGGTCTCCGTTCCCTGTGACCGGCATCACAGATAGGCCTGACAACCACCTGAGAAACTTTCCGTGCATGGTGCGCCCCGCGCAACTACCCGGTGGAACCTTCAACCTCGCAACAGCAGTCAAGAGGGGCGGATTGCAATGGTGCCTCTAGCCTTCTTCGTCTCGCTCTTGTTTCTCTTCAGTCTGCTGTCGCGGCGACTGGAACAGACGGTTGTCACCGCGCCCATTGTGTTCACAGTCGCGGGCATGCTGATGTTTCCCGCCTTGCAAGGGATTCTCAAGGCCGGAGGCAGCCCACAGATACTCCTCCATCTCGCCGAAGTCGGTCTGGTGATGCTGCTCTTCACGGATGCCAGCCGCACCGACCTGAAGGTCTTGCGCAGCATTAGGAACTTGCCGGCCCGGTTGCTCAGTACAGGCATGTTGCTGACGATTCTTCTGGGCGCAGTTGTCGCGCGGCTGGTGTTTCCTCATCTCTCTATTTGGGAGGCGGGAATCCTGAGCGCCATCCTCGCGCCGACCGACGCTGGCCTGGGACAGATCATCGTGAACAGCCCGCGCGTGCCGGTGCGCGTTCGCCAGGCGCTCAACGTGGAAGCTGGTCTGAACGACGGGCTTTCCGTCCCGTTCCTTCTGTTCTTCATCGCGCTTGCAGCGGCTGGGATCGAACACGCCACGCGCTTGCCTCATTTCATCCTGCAACAGTTGGGGATTGGTGCCCTTGTCGGCTTGGCAATTGGCCTTGCCGGCGGATGGTTGCTGGACCTCGCGCGCCGCCAGGGGTGGATCGCGGAATCGTTCCAGCAAATCGGTGTGGTGGCGCTGCCGCTGCTCTGTCTGGTGGTGTCCGAGATGGTTGGCGCAAGCATGTTCATTGCGGCGTTCGTCGCCGGCCTGGCGGTGCAAATCAGGTTCAAGGATGCTGGCAAGCACAGCGTCGAGTTTGCGGAGGAATGGGGACAACTGCTCAACCTCGGCGTGTTCTACCTGTTTGGCATGGCGGCGGTGCGGGATTGGCCGCAGTTCAGCATGGCATCGTGGCTATACGCGCTTGCTAAGCCTTACGCTGGTGCGGATGCTGCCGGTGGCCATCGCGCTGATCGGTACGCGCCTCAGCCCGGCCAGCGTAGTTTTCATGGGATGGTTCGGGCCGCGCGGTCTGGCCTCCATCGTCCTCGGCCTGGTTTATTTGGAGGAGGAAATGCATTTGCCGGGCGAGTCAACCATCCGTTTCGCGGTGATGGCAACCGTACTGCTCAGCATCTTTGCCCACGGCCTAAGCGCGATGCCCGGTATCGGGCTTTACGCGCGCAAGATCGCATCACTCGGCGCCGCTGCGCCGGAGCACGAGGACGCAAGATGAGAGGTGGGACGAAGAAGCATCTCAGGACCGAAGGCGCACCCTCTGCATGGAAGTTCCGATTTACCAAGAGATATCTGGATCCCGCAGACCGGCTGCAAGAAATCCTGTGTGGCCTGATCATGGTGCTCGACTTCACGCTTATAGGAGGGTTCTCGGCGGGTGAAGGAAAACTGGGAGTACGCCACCTATTGATCGCCGCGCTGGGCTGCAACATTGCCTGGGGCATCATCGATGGTGCGTTATATGTGATGGGCTGCTTGACGGCTCGCCGCCAGCGACTGAAGTTCCTCACCAGCCTCCGTGATGCTCCCCATGAGAGCGCGGCGTTCGCGGCCCTCAGCAAGAAACTCGACCCACTGCTGGAACCCGGGACCAGCGCGGATGACCGCAGCCGTATTTGCCAGTCACTCTTGCCTGCGTTCGCAAAGATCCAATTGCCTGAAGCCGGCATTATCAAGGATGACCTTTATGGGATGGCTGCAATCTTCTGGATTGACTTTGCGTCGGTAATTCCGGCGGTGATCCCTTTCTTTATCTTCTTTGATCAGCCACGCTTCGCACTGCGAGTTTCGAATGCATTGCTGATCGCGTCACTGTTCGTCGTCGGGCACATGTGGGGAAAATACGTAGGCTTTAAACCCTATGTTGTAGGATGCTGCACCATGCTGATCGGCTTGGCGCTAGTGGGCGTCGCCATTGCGTTGGGCGGATGAGCCGTGAGGATGAAAACCACGCCAAAATTTATTGCGCTCGCCATCGCGGTTCTCTTAAGTAGCCAGATGCTGGCTCAGGAAACGCCCGAGCAGCCCATCTACACCTGCGCCCGACGCCTCCCAGAACCCGTGGGCCTATTCGCTCACGGTTGATGGCTATGTGATCCCGCATGGCCAGTCTTACGCAAATCCGGTTTTCACGGCAGACCGCGACTGGCTTCACCTGGAAGCACGCTACAACTACGAGAACCTGCGGACCGGGTCACTGTGGGCGGGCTACAACTTCAGTGCTGGCAAAAAGCTGGTGCTGGCCGTCACGCCGATGATTGGCGGCGTTTTCGGACGGACGAACGGGATTGCGCCCGGCTGCGAAGCTTCGCTCACTTACAAGAAAGTCGAGCTTTCGATCTCGAATGAATATGTATTCGACACAACCAGTAAGTCCGGTAACTTTTACTATAGTTGGCCGCAACTAACGTACTCGCCGACAGACTGGTTGCGGGTGGGTCTGGTGGCACAACATACCAAGGCCTTCCAGACGGCACTCAACGTCCAACGCGGATTCCTGGTCGGCTTCTCCCACAAGAAATGGGAGTTCACCACCTACATATTCAACGCCGGCTGGACCGATCCCACTGTGGTTTTGGAGGTAGGCGTTAGTTTTTGAGGATCTACTAGCTCCGGTAGCATGCTGAGGAGGGTTACCTTGGCTGCGCACCAAGTAGCGTATTCACTCGTTGACCTGGTTGCGCGTGGGCCCCAGGTTGGAACCAGCTCACATCCACTTCTTCTTCCGATAGGCCTCGAGTCCAACCTGCAATGCTGCCTCCACATGTTTTTTCAATGCGGGCGTCAACGTCTTAAAGTGAAAGCAACTCTTCCCATCCAAATGCTTCAACAGTTCTGGGGAGAGTTTGCTCATGACATCGATCGGCATGAAGTAAAAGCCTACCGAGTCTTTCTGCTGAATGATGCTGGCAAACCACAGTTCCGGCTTTTTGCGCCCGTCGATCACCAGCGGCCCCGGCAGGATGAGGTGGTAGTCGCGCTTGTTCTTAACTATTCCTTCGCGCTCAGTGAACAACCTGGCATGTCGCGCGAGTATCGCCTTCAACTCATCGAAAACTTGATCGAGAGATGCGGATTTGTTGGCTTCACGTGCGGGCATAGCGCAGCATCTTATTGCAAACGAAACTCGACGTCCAGCGCGGGTTCCTGGTCGGTCAGTACGGTATAGATTCCTCCATTTTAGCTTTGCAGGCGCAGCAAATTGGGTGTAGAGTTTGTCCGGTTTAAGCGCTACCGCGGCAAAGCGGTGTGAGCGTCTTCTGAATGCCGGCTGGTATTGCGTCAATCTCGCCGGGGCAGTGCAGTCACTCTACTTTCGAAGTTCACTTCAGGAGTTGTCCATGTCTTTTCTCGAAGAGTACGACGCAATTGACGCGAGCCAGCCGGCTATCAAAATGGGCTTGTTTTTTAAGTATGTAAGAGGGGCTCCGGACGTATTGTTCGCCGAGCTTCGCGCCAAGCGGCCAATTTTCGTGGCTCCAGCCGCTACCATGGTCACGCTTTTTGCCGACGTGCAGGAAGTGTTGTCGCGTCCCAAGGTTTTCTCGGTGCGGCTCTATGCGCCCAAGATGGATCCCAGCGTCGGCCCATTCATGTTGTCGCGCGACGCAACCGAGATCAACCGGCGCGACAAGTCCATCATGATGACGATGCTGCGCCTAGGGGATCTCCCCGCGATACGGCAGATGGTCGAGGGCCTCGCTGATGCAGCGATTGCCAATGCTCAAGGCAGGATAGAGGTTGTGTCCCAGTTGTCGCGTTTCGTGCCGGTCCAACTAACTGGTAAGTATTTTGGCTTTCCCGGACCAGATGTCCCTACCATGATGCGATGGTCGCGGGCCACTCAGTACGACATGTTTCACAACACGCCTCAGAATGATCCCGGGATTCACGCCGACAATATACAGGCCGGCACGGAGATGAAAGCCTACATGGCAAAGCTCCTTCCGCAACGCCGTCAAGAGCTGAAGAGTAATCCTGATCTGGACGACACTCTTTCGAGGCTGCTCAAGACTGTCCTACCCGAGGTGATCGGTTTCGATGACGAGAGAATTATCGCGAACACGGTCGGACTCCTGGTGGGAGGAATAGAAACGACCTCAGCGGCCATTGCCCAGGTCACCGACGAGCTGCTGAAACGGCCGGACCAGCTTGCCGCGTCTCAAGCTGCAGCCCAAGCCGGTAACGACGAGCTATTGGGCCGTTATGTTTGGGAGGCTTTGCGATTTCATCCTGTCAACCCGTTCGTGGTGCGGTTCTGCGAACAGGACTATGTCGTTGCCGAAGATACGAACCGGAAGATGCGCATTCCCGCAGGCACGGTGGTGTTGGCAGCTACTGCCTCGGCGATGATGGATGAGGATGAGCTGGACAATCCGCAAGAATTGTCGCTAAGCCGGGAAGACTACCAGTACATGCATTTCGGCTATGGGCACCATACCTGCCTGGGCGATCAAGTCAGCATGGTACAAATTCCCGCCATTATCAAGCGGTTGCTGCTGATGAAGAACCTCCGGCGAGCGGCCGGTAGCGATGGACAGATTGACTACAAGAGCGGGCCATTTCCAGAAGCATTCGTCCTGGAGTTCGATGCCTAGGACGAATGCCCGCTTGACAACTCCAGTGGGAACGCGACGGTCACTAATTTTCCTTGCCTTGCAACGGCGACCGGGTGATCGCCTCCCGCACAGCGGCCAAGGGAGCACCGGGCAAGAATTCAACGGATCCATCGTCGTTGCGCCGCAAGCCTAGCTTCTTCCACAGTGCCGGGAGATCAACTGGAGAAGGCTGGTCTCGCATCTCGCGGTACAAATCGGTAAGCACGGTAGTGCCGGTCGCCTTGTCGCCGACCGCGAGGGCGCGTTCGATGTCCCAGTCCTGAGTGATCACACCGCCCGCATTCAGAATGCCCCGCAGCGCGTCCTGCAAACCTCTTCGATTGTTTGTGCGCTCCCTGATCTGGACATCGGCGACCAGACAAAAGAGCGCCCCGCCCCAGTAAGTGCGTCCCCAGGTACTGGTGTGATCGAGTCCCTGATCGCCGGTCTGGGGCTCGCCCTGCGGCATGTCGCGAACTACATCCTTCCACATTTCTGCCGCCGAAAGTTGGCCGGCCTGCACGCGCGCGATTGGCTCGACGTACACGGAGATACCTTCTTCGATCCAGTGATGGTTCTCCGCCATCGACGGGAACGCCAGATGGATCATCTCGTGGGTCAGCATCCAATCGTTATTGAGTTGCGCGACTGTGGTTTGCGAGCCCACCGAAATCGTGATGAACCCGCCATGCTCCGGATACGTCACACCGCGATGAACCCCGGGGCCTCCGCGGACATGAAGATCGAGCGCGAGGTGCGGGACGGGATACTTGCCGTAGTAGGTGCAAACTGCGGTGGCGGCGCGATTGATCCAGGTCAACAGATCATCGCGCTTCACCGTATCGGTGTTGCCCTCAAACCGGACGTCGATGCTAGATCCACAAATTGTGAGCGTCTGCTTCGCGTTGGCTGCCTGGGCAGAGGCTGCCGGGGCGATTGCCAGAGAAAGGGCCCAGGCAAAGGGCAGGGAACCCGAATGAAAGCCTGGGGACGAATGAGAAACCCGATGGCCATCGGCAGAAACCGCATCGTGGCTGTTGATCCTATGTCGCTCTTCAGGACGCCGCCCGCGCCCTGCCGTCCGGACCATGACCTCGCATGCGTTCGAGCAGGTAATCGAACGAAAACATGCCGGGTCCGAACAGCAGCACGATCAGCGATGCCATGAGGTAGGTGAACGGAGCAGCGGCGGAGAACTTGTCGGGATCGGAGAAGATGGACAGCAACGCCTCACGATCACCGGTGATGTATGCCACAGTCATGTTCCCGGTCAACAACAGAGCGATGAGACGACTTCCGAGTCCCATCGCCAGCAAGACGCCGCCGACCAATTCAAGGATCGACACGAAGACCGCGGTTGGACCGGGCGCCGGCAGCCCGAGGCTGCCGAAGTATTCGATGACTTTCGGCAAGTTATGCAGTTTGCCCCAGCCATCTACTACGAATTGCCATCCCCAATAGAGGCGCACGAATAGAAGAAAAGCGGATTGCAGCGAGTTTGCGCACCGCACAAGCAAAGCGTACGCGCTCTCGGTACGACTGATCAGAGTGGCCATCAGAAAACTATTCCATGTCTTTTATCGAACAACAAATGCGTCCGTGTAATTAGCGGTCGCTACGCGTTCTTGCAGAACCAACCCTGCGCCGACCAGTAGGCAAACCACTGCTGCACCTCGGCTGACGACTCCTCGACGGAGCGATTGCTCCAGTCCACCGACTCGACGGCTTCGGACAGGCTCTTGCCATCACGCAGCGCACAAAGAATGGCGAACGCTTCCTGGTCGAGACGCTTGAAGTAAACCGAATAGTCCGCGCGGTGGACTGCCAAGAAAATCTTCGCCGGTTTCGGCAACGGCAGCCGTTTCGCGCGAGAACGGGTCGTACGCTCGGTTACGGCATTACTGACGATGTCGATTTCTTCTTCCTTGTTTCGCTGGATGCTGATCAGAAAATCATCCACCGGATAACTCAGCTCGAGCAGCCGGACAAAAGGCTGCAGGTGAAACTTGGGATCAGGCCCGAGGCCGGCGAGATCCTCCTGGCTCAGTCGCCGTTTGGCCGCTTCGTCGAAGGCCTCGATCTGCGCCCATTCCAGGCGCACCATATCGAGCGCGAGCCGCTCGGACTTGGCGATGTATTCCCGGTGAGACAGTAGCCACAGCGGCAGCCGGGAACCCAGATTGCGCAGAGTGAACGACTGCGAGGGACAATCCAGCAGATAGGCGATCGCCAGCTTCTCGAACGTGCGCTCGCCAATGATAGCGCGCAGTCCTGGGAAATCTTCCGACAACGCCGACAGAATTCTGAACCAGTACTGCCGGTTGTAAATCTCGAGGCGCTCGAACGAGGTGAGCCGATCGTTCGGCTTGATGATCTCTTCGGCGATTCCGCGCAGCGAGCGGCCGTCCCGGGTGCGCTGGCGCATCCTCTCCGTCGCGGTCAGCGGCTGCCGGACGGCGTCGAACATTTTGCGCTGGATGTGGTCGAGATCCATCACACTCCCACCTTTTCGGCCACGTAGCGATTCGCCTTGAGCGCTTCGCCGTGGACCTCGTCGAACGACGGGATATGGTCATCCCATTCGAGCAGCGTCGCCGTTGGCCCAGTCAACTCGATGGCGCGCGCATAGAGCCCCCATACCGGATCGATTACGGGATGATCATGCGTGTCAAGAATGTACTTTTCAAACTTGGAATGTCCCGCGATGTGGATTTGCGCCACCCGCTCGTGCGGCACATGGTTGACGTAATCCAGGGGATCGAAACTGTGATTGCGCGACGAGACGTAGATATTGTTGACGTCGAGCAGAATTCCGCAATCGGCGCGTTCGACGACCTCAGTCAGGAATTCCCACTCGGTCATCTCCGAGGCGTGAAATTCCGCGTAGCTGCTGACGTTCTCCACGACGATGGGAACTTCCAGGAAGTCGCGGGCGGCGCGAATCTTCTGCGCGGTTTTCGCCGCGGCTTCGAAGGTGTAAGGCATGGGCAGCAGATCGTGCGAATAGGTGCCATCCACACTGCCCCAGCAGAGATGGTCGGAAAGCCATGGCGTCTTGGTGCGTTTTACCAGCGCCTTCAGCCGCTTGAGATGCTCGCGGTTCAAACGCTCGACCGAACCGAAGTACATCGAAACCCCGTGTTGCACCACCCGGTACTGCTCCAGGATCTGGTCCAGCACGTGCAGCGGACGCCCGCCATCGACCATGAAGTTTTCCGAGATGATCTCGAACCAGTCAACGACCGGCTTTTTCTCCAGGATGTGGCTGTAGTGCGGAATGCGCAAACCAATCCCTACGCCGTACTGGGTAAAACCATTGAAGCGATTCGCGGGCATGAGTTCTCTGGGATGGATCCAAGGGCCGGTATGCAACGCCCGGCCCTCGTGATCGGTCAACGGGTTGAACTACTAGCCGTGAGGTTTGGAGCCGTCGGTGGCGCAGCCGCCTTTGCCCTTGCAGGAATTCTTGCCCTTGCAGCCGTTGTCGCCCGACTTGCAGCCGCCCTTGCCCTTACAGGAGTTCTGTCCCTTGCAGGCATGCTTGTCCTGGAAGAAGCTGGCAGCCATCTGGCCATTGCTGGCGGCTGAAAACGAATTGCTGGAAGGCGCGGTCTGCGCGATTGCGCCGTTGCCGGCCATGAATCCTGCCAGCGCAGCGCCCATCATCAGTGACTTCATTGACTTCGTCATTGCGGTTGTCTCTCCTCTTGTTTTGTGTTTTTTGGTGTTAGCGGTTAATGGCCTAATCTTGATCTTGACTTGGCCCCACTCTCATTACGTGCGAAGCATTCTGACGGATTCCGGCCGATAAAAGAAGTCCTTTTTTCGGCAGAGCAGCCCCAGTCGTTCGCCTGGCTAGCACCTTAGTGGTTGCCCAGCCATGCGGAGGACGGGCGACACCTTTGAGCGAAGTGCTTCGCACCCACATCTTGCTGGCCTGTAAGACTCCGCCCGGCTCAGAAAGTTGCATGGGGACCTGAACAATTCTTGCGTTTCACACATCCCGTACACAAAAGAGCCGGAATTCTGTCCTCCTGACCGAAAATTTAATCGGCCCGGCGCCGCCGGATCTTGCAGCCCAGCCATTCCAAACCCAGCCGGGTTGTGGCATTCTCCCAGACTGGGTTTATGAAGGACGACTAACAATGATTCTGCACCAGCTTAGAAAACGGCCCGAGCCATGGCAGGCGCAACGCGCCGGGCTAAAGCATGCCTGGTTGCTTCCACTACTGGCCATCGATTGGATTTTTGAATGGCTGGCTTTCCTGCTGAGCCGCTGGTCGTTTCTGGAGGTCCTCGATTACCTCGGCAGTTTCTCGATACTTGTCGCGGTGATCTTTTATTTCAGCGAATCGGGAGACCGTCTCAAACAAAAGCATTACCAGGCATGGCAGGTCATCAACACGGCGCAGATGAAGGGCGGCAGCGGCGGCCGGATCGAAGCTCTGCAGGAACTGGACGAGGATGGCGTTCCGCTGGTGGGAGTCGATGTTTCCGGCGCATTTCTGCAGGGCATTCGACTGCCCAAGGCGCGCTTGCTGCGCGCCGACTTTCACGCCGTCGACGCCCGAAACAGCAATTTCCAGTCGGCCGACCTCAGCTACGCCAACCTGTACGCCGGAAATTTCCGTGACAGCAATTTCAGCGGTGCGAACCTGCAGGAAGTCAATTTGGCGGAGGCGGATTTCTGCGGAGCCAACCTGAGCGGAGTAGATTTATCGGGGGCCACGCTGGATGCCGCCGAGCTGGGGAATACCGACTTCAGCAACGTGAAGTGGCAGCAGATCAAGAGTATGAAGGGAGCGGACATCCATGCGGTTCGCAACCCACCCGCAGGATTTGTGCAGTGGGCCATGCAACACGGCGCCGTAACCGCGCTGTCACAATCTGATTGCCGCTAGCGTGCTGGCGAATCTCACCACTCGCGGCTGCCCCCTCCTCGTCGCGGTCTGGCTCTCGCCTGAGCGAAGGATGGCACAGATCCCCACCTCCACGCCCCCGACTGCTATCCGGTATCTATGGTCATCCGCCCTAGTGCTGATAGTTTCGAGGAGCCAGGGTCGACGGCACGATTACCGTGGCGTTCGCGTTTATGAAATAGGCGTCTGCCGTAATTCCGCCCGCCGGGCCGACGAAAGCAAAGGTCGGCAAACCCGAAGTGGTTGGCTGGAACGCCAAGGCCGCCAGAAGTTTCGAAACTCTCCTGCCCAGCCGGAACGGTGACCGGCGCAGTGTATTGGGTGCCGGTACTATCAATCAGGGTGAGCGTCCCGCTGATGGCGGCATTGGTGTTGTTCACCAGCGCGTACTGCGTACTAAAGCCTGAGAACGTGCTCCAGCGCGGATTGTGCAGGGTGGTGTCCGCGATGCGGATGCTGTAGCTGTAGAAATTGCCAGAGGTGTCGAGGTTGTTCACTTGCAGCACCCCGTCAGCATCCGCGGCCTGAATCCAGGATATGCGATCGGCGAAATTGTTACTCAAGTCGGGGTCCAGGCTGACGACGTCGGTTGTGGGCAGAGCCGTGCACCCCGGGCTTGAAAGCAGCACCAGTTGGGCTCCGCCTGTAACATACAAGTCGGTCGAGTCAAAAAGCTCAGCACTGTAGGAATGGCCCGCCTTGAGGTGCACCAGGTAATAATTCGGGCTGGTGCCGACGTAGTCCAAGGTTGCCGCCCCGTCGGTAGGCAGGATGGGATCGCTGCCGCATTCGATGCCTCCGTACCGCTTGACTTGCTTCTGTTTCGCCGGGGCGCCTTTGGTTTGCGCGAGAACGATGGAACTAGCCAGTACGAGACAGAGCGTCAGCAAGAATGTTCTTTTCATGTCCTCTCTCCTGAATGTTTCGAATCTGCTGCAAAACGAATCAATGGAAACTGTTATTGCGTATCAATGGCCCGTGCAGAACGCACTTCGTGTTCTGGTCCATCGCCGCCGCTGCCAAGGTTCCGGCCTCGGGTTACAGGTTCACCCAACGCTCTTCCCGCCGCGGGTGAAACCTGTTTGTCTTGAGCTACCGGGCTTACCGCGACCACCGAAGGAGCATGGAACGCTGCCAGGTTGGTGATCAGCGCCGGTTGGCTGCTGGCAATCTTGTTGGCGTCGTAAACGGAAATCATCTGGTCCTCACCTTGGCCAAGGTAGAGCAGGTTGCCATCCGGCGAGACCGCAATGTAAACGTTGCCATAGGTGTAAAAGCTGCCCACATAGTGCACCGCGCCTAGCTGGCTGAAATTGCCATTAGTACGATCGAAATTGAAGGCCACCAGGGCGCCGTCGGGGTAATCGAACGCAAACAGGCGTTTCCCCACCACCTGGAAACTGTAGAAGAAGAATGGAGCGCCGCCGCCCAACTGATTGAGGGGTACGCCGATGATAGTTGGTCACCAGTGTGGGGTTCCTCGGGTTTGCGCCGATATCGAATACCGAGATCGGGGCGACATAGCCGTTCGGGCCGAGACCATTGAGTAGAAGCGATATGCCGTCCGGCGCGACCTGCATATCGTACTGCTGGTAATAACACGCCCAGAGAGTCGGTGCTGATAACGGTAGCCGGGCCGCCATGCACGATGTCGAAAATGGCAATCGAACCCAGCTGAGCCTGTAGTCGATATAATTCACATAGACATACTTGCCGTCAGGGGTAGCAGCGCCCCCATAGGGAAGCAGGGGGGCTTGGCCGTTGATCCCGCCGAGGTAGGTGTTCAAGACCGTGTTAAAGGTTGGAGATGAGGGGTTGCTGTCAATCATGTTGACCACAATGTCTCTGGCGCTGCTTGCTGGCGCCCACTCATAGATGACCGAACCTCCGGTTGCCGGGTTGGTGCTGGAGACGAGTGCGGTGTAGCCATTCGGGCGACGCGCCTGCGGCATAGTGATGGGTGTAACTGAATCGTTGGCGAGATGAATACCCAAAACCAGTGAGGAAGACCCGGATAGTATCGGTAGCCCCTGCTGGGAGCGTACAGGTCGGTCCCGGCCTGATTGAAGGTCAGGCTGTAATTGTACGCTGGCGGCGCGAGCGGCACATTCACCATCGCCCTCTGGGTGAAGTCAAAGACCGAAATCGAGCCATCCACAATATTCCGCGAAGCGAACTCGTGATGGGGCTGGAAAGCTGGGTTGGCGTTGATGGTGAGCCCTCCGGCGAGCAATCCGCTTTGCTGCTGCTGGGCCGGTGGGCTGGTGCTCTGGGGATTGGTGACAATCACGTCCAGGCCAGGTGCGGCGGGCGCGTTTACCGGCACGGTGACCTGCAGGTCGGTAGAACTGTTCACCGTGGCAGGCAGGGGCCTCATCCCGCCGATGCGTACCTGGGCGCCGGAAGCAAAGTTCGTGCCTTCGACGTGAATCGTATTCTGAACATCATTGGTGATGGGCCCGCTGGCGCTGGTCACGGTTGGCGCCGTCGGTGGCACCGTCGTCGCAACCGTGGCAATGGCGAGGCCATTCGGCTGTGCTCCATTGGCCACGGTGTTTTGTCCCACGATGGCCTGCGACGGATCGGTAAGCATCAGGCCGGTGTCTAGGACAACCACATTGGGCTGGGGCCCCGACTTGTTCGACCAGAAACCCCGCCAACACCAGCCTGCTGCCGTCGCCGTTGATTGCGGCTCCATTGAATCCGAGGGGAAATTGCGGCAGCACTACTTCGGTACTAGGAAGCAGTTGACCGAAGGTCTTAGAGCCGGGATTGAGGTCGAGCACCGTAGCTGAGAAATTGAACCATCAGGATCATCTCCCAAGAGATAGCCATAGATGCTGCCGGGCTTGTTGACCGGTGTGATCGCCAGCCCGAAAGGGTCGTAGGTCAAAACATTGTCGGTTACGAGCTTGTCGGTGGCAGTGCTGATCAGCAATAAGTCATAGGTGTAGTTCGGATATTCGGTCCTCGACCATAACCAGATATTTCCCATCGGGAGTGGCCGCCGCGTTTGGGGGTAGGGGATACGAAAATAGTAATCAAGATAGCCGGAAGGAATGCTGATGGGCCTGACCTTGAACGTATTCAGGTCAACCACGGCAATGGCGGGGCGATTGTAATCCGGATATGTCGCTGTGACATACGCTTTCTTCCCCACGACCACGACGGTACCCAGGTTATACGCTCCGCAGCCCATCGCGGGGGCGAGATTTACCCGGCGCACAAAATCCAGCCTCGCAAGATCAAGAACGTCGAGCGAGTAGTTGTACCCGTCAACGATAAGCAGGTACTTACCATCCGCGGTAGGGGCGGCAGAAAGCATATTGACGTTCTGCAGACGCTTGATCTCGCGCTGGATGGTGAGGTCAATGACCGAGAGGCTGGGGCCTGAGGCGACAAATGCCAGCCTTGGGTTCGGTCCCACCGCGACGGCGTTGGTGCCGAGGCCCGGGATGATGCTCTCGATCAGATTGCCCGATGCCAGGTTGTAAACGCTGAGGCTGGCGTCGGCGGCGGACACCAGGTAGGCCTCCTGTGCGAAAGCAAGAGAACTGGCGGCGAGGAAGAATAGGAAGGCAGAGCAAATCGCCAAGGTGATTTTGCGACAAGTAGAAGAGCGAAGGGTCGGCGGATACATTCCGTAACCTCCAGCTATTTAGATTTTCGAGAAGACTTACGCAGTGGCCGAGGCATCCGGCAAAGAATCGAGTGGGTGAGTCGGCCAGAACTTCGAACCTGGCATTTTCGCCAGGATTAGGGCGCTGATCCCAGGAAACCTGTGCCGGACTCTAGGAACAGCGGCGATCCGGTCACGGAGACGAAGGAGAAGCATCGTCCCAGTTGGGTTGAAAGTCAAGAACTTTTCTGGGCTTTCTGTTCGCAAGGTCAAAACAGGGCAGCGTCCCGCCCCGGCCGGGGCGACTTCATCTTTTCTGTCATGGCCCAATTTTGTGTCAAGCAAATAATCATCTTTCTCATGGTTACCTTCGTAAGTTGAGCATGCGGTTTCTTGCTGACTTTCGCCTTGCCATGTGCCTAGCCTGTAGCTGGGTACGCCCACCCTAGCCAGACGGCCGCTCTTCGCCGGCCGTCGGCCTGGAGGTCTTTATGGATCATGTTTGTTCACGATTAACTTCGTGCTTGCCAGCTGGACAGACGGAGCCACGCCTGATTATCCGCACCTGCAAACACATCCTGGACAGAGGCGCCTTCTGCCGGGCGCCGGCGATGAACAAACGCGACTACTGCCATGCTCATCTTCGTCTGCGCCAGTGCCGCTGGAGAATGGCGCGGGCCGGTCGCCGCCTGGCGTGTCTCAAGCTGCCTCCGCCGGTTGACATGCAGGCGGTGCGGACCACGAGGGTACGGGTGCGGGCAGCGCTGGCGGGCGGACACATCGATCCCAGCTGGGCCCGGCTCATGTTGTGGGCCATGCAACTGGCCACGGCGAACCTCCGCTACATGGAACGTCGGCCGGCTTCGCCGAGGCAATTTCGCTCTCCGCCGGGCGAGAGGGCTGGGCCCGGCCGCAGCCGCTGGCCGCAAAAAGGCAGTTGGGGCGGATAGCTAAGTGTCTATGGCTCTATTGCTTGCGTGTAAGCGTCTTAAGAGTCAAGAGGTTGTATATGAACGCACTATGTAACTCACGGCAAACAAAGGTAGGGAGGGGGTGGGGGTACCGCAGCCGGTGATTGGTCATTAGGTCTTGCGATTCGGCGCAGTTTGGCGAGCGTTACGCTCCCGGGATGCGGTTCGATGACACGTGACAAATGCTGACCGAGGTTGATCGCACAGCGCCGTCCGGCTGCGGGTTTCATCCTGCAGCCGAGGGAGTGAAAAGTGGCGCTCATCTACTAGATGGGCACATTGGGTTGACCGGATTTGATGCGCGGCCTAACATACCGCCAACGTGGCTACGGTCCTCGACATGGTCGGCGAGACAGTCTCCCACTACCACATTGTGGGAAAGCTTGGCGGCGGTGGCATGGGCGTGGTTTACGAAGCGGAAGACACGCGCCTGGGACGCCACGTTGCGCTGAAGTTCATTCCGGAAAATCTGGTCAACGACCGCAAGGCGTTGGAACGCTTCATGCGCGAGGCCCGCGCCGCCTCGCAGTTGAACCACCCGGGCATTTGCATCATCCACGATATCCAGGACCTGAACGGACATCCCTTCATCGTCATGGAGAAGTTGGAAGGGGTGAGCCTGAAGGACCGGATGCGCGGAGAGCCGATGGAGGTGGAGCAGATCCTCGACATTGGCATCCAGGTATCCGATGCGCTGGCGGCCTGCCACGCCAAGGGGATCATTCATCGCGACATCAAGCCGGCCAACATTTTCCTGACGCAAAGTGGACAGGCCAAGATCCTCGATTTCGGGCTCGCCAAGATCTCGCCCGGGATGTTGGCCGGTGGCGAAACCGGGCAGGAAGATCCGCTGTCGGTGGCAGGCGATCTATTCGGGACCGCGGTTTACATGTCTCCGGAGCAGGCCCGCGGCGAGGAACTCGATCCGCGCAGCGATCTGTTCTCGCTCGGCGTCGTGCTCTACCAGATGGCGACCGGCCGGAAACCTTTTGCCGGCACCAACACGGTGACCACGCTGGAAGCCATCCTGAACCGGAAGCCGATCTCTCCGCTCAAGCTGAACCCCAATCTTCCTGCCGATCTGGAAGGCATTCTCGGCAGAGCGATGGAGAAGGAGCGGGGCAACCGCTACCCGAACGCGCTGGCGATGAAAGCCGATCTCCAGTCGCTGAAGAAGGAAACGGAACCGGGATTGACCACCTCGGGACGGCTGCGGCCGCGTCTTGCCGTACCGCATCGGCAGCAGCACCTTTCAAACTTCAAGCAAGATGCAAACCTATATCCTGCTCGGGGTCATCGCCGTGCTTCTCGCGGTACTGATACCTGTGGGCGCGTGGTGGTTCAAACATCGTCCCGGCGCCGGAGGTGGCGCAGCGAAAAACACGATCGCCGTGCTGCCGCTGCAGAACGTGAACGGCGATGTCAGCGTGGAGTTTCTTCGCTTCGCGCTGGCCGATGAAATCGCCAACACGCTCACCTACACGCGGACACTGGATGTGCGTCCCTCTTCGATCACGCGAAAGTTCGCCGGCAGTGACGTCGATCCGCAGAAGGCGGGTCGGGAAATGCACGTTGCCACGGTTCTGACTGGACACTTTCTGAATCAAGGGGACCATCTACTGGTCACGCTGGAGGCGATCGAAGTCGCAACAACCGGCTGCTTTGGCAGACCAACGTGACCGCGCCTGCCCAGGATCTTATCGCCTTGCAGTCCGCGATGGCCGCCCAGGTGCGTCAAGGTTTGCTCCCGATGCTGGGTGTTAGCGGCGGAGTCCTGGACACGGGAACCCGTCCCAAAGACCCGCAAGCCTATGACCTTTATCTGCACAGCCTCGCGCTGAGTCACGATCCCGGACCGAACAGGGACGCGATTGCGGTGCTGGAGCACGTGGTCCAAATGGACCCCAACTACGCACCGGCATGGGAAGCAACTGGGCCTGCGATGCTACTACGACGCGACCTTCTCGGACGGCGGCGAGGCGATGTTCCAGCGCTCCAACCAGGCTTACGAGCGTGCTTTGGCGCTGGATCCTAATCGCATCGTGGCCGCGGGACAGTTGATCACCAACCGGGTGGAGAGAGCGGAATTAGGCAAAGCTTTCGCGGAGGCGCAGCAACTATTGCAACGCCGACCTGACAGTGCTCAAGCGCATTTTGCGATGTCTTACGTGTATCGTTACGCGGGAATGCTGGAGCAATCCACCAAGGAATGCGAAACCGCTCTCGCGCTCGACCCGGGCAACTATACCTACCGCTCCTGCGCCTGGGCATTCATGGAACTGGGCAACACCAAGCGGGCCGCTGATTTTGTCCGTCTCGACGCCGGCTCGGAATGGGCCACGTACGTCATGCCATCCATTCTCTTGCGGGAAGGCAAGATCGCGGAAGCCAAGCAAGCCGTGCCCAACATGCCGGCGCTTCCGCGCTATCAGCGGAACGTTCTGGAAGCCTGCCTGCAGCTTCGCCCGGCTTCGTATTTGGATCGCGCTGCGCAGGAGGCGGAAACCAGCGAGCCCGCCGATCCAGACCCGGAGACCTGGTATTACCAGGGATCGATTCTGGGATACTGCGGGAAAAAGCAGGCGGCTTTTCACCTGATCCAGAGAGCCATCGAACAGAACTATTGCGCTTATTCCAATCTGATGCATGATCCCATGCTGGCAAAACTGCGCACCGATCCAGGCTTCAACAAGCTGTTGGTCGCGGCCAAAGAGTGTCAGGATTTTGTGCGCGCATCGAGCAATGGGCAAGGCAAGTGAAATCGGAAGCCCTGCCGGCTCAGATGGGCATCAATTCCAGTTGCGGGCTCGCCAGCCGTTTTGCGATGTCGGTCAAAGTGTCTGCCGGTAGCGTGCCTTGGCGTGAGATCGTGATGGGAAGCTGCCGGGAGAAACCGGGCACAGGTTCGGTGCTGGGTGGAACCACGCCGACAATGCCGCAGCGCAGTTGGGAACGAATGTCTTCAAGCGCCATTGCCGTTGGCGATCCTCCTTTGCTTACCACTATCGCTGCTATCGCGGTCCCGCCGAGCGCCCACGAACGCACCATGGCGAGTGTCTCATTCGCCAGGACGACCGATTCGGGATTGCGTTCCAGCACCACGATAACGGTGGAGGAATGGTGAATCGCCACGCGACTTACCGTGCTGGGATGAGGCGGCAGGTCCATGACCGTTAGATCCGCCGTTTGCAAAAGGCTGCAGACAAATGCTTCGGCCTGGGCCGGAGTCAAGTACCGGAACTCGGCGGCCGTCTGCGGGCCGTGCAACAACATCAGGTTGTTCGGTGCGGTGACCAGCAGGCTCTTCAAAACCGAATGCGTTATGGCCCGAGGCCGCAATGTCCCGATCGCACTGAGATTTGTTGCCGGCGGTTCGCAGAGATACAGCGAAAAGTTTCCGCGAGGCCAGCACCATTCCGTGGCGAGCGTCGTGCGCTCCGGCGATGCCAGAGCGGCAGCGACGTTCAAGGCCACCGTTGTCGTGCCAGCTCCACCTTTCGCACCGATAAATGTCAGGAGCCTTCCGTCTTTAGCTGTGACCGAAGGACGGCCGCGGTTATGACGCTCGATCCCGAACCGCAAAATTCTGGGCAGCGATGCCGGGTTCCAAGTCGCCTTGGTGACATAATCCTGCGCTCCTTCGCTCACCACTTGCATCCCGATGTCCGGGTCCTCGTCATCTCCCAGCACCACGATCGGCGTGTCGGGACATTCATTCCGGACGGCAACCAGAGTATCGATACCTTTGCTGTCGGGAAGCGACAGGTCAAGGACCACGACATCAAAAGAGGAGTTGCGCAGGCGGTTCAAAGCGGAAGTAAGGGTCTCCGAGCACTGCAGGTCGAAGGAGCCGGCGTTGGACAAGCTGCTTTGGACCTGATGGGCGACAGACCCGGAGTTTTCAATCAGCAAAACATGCTTGGCAAAATCATCCATAGGGCTCGATCCGTTTCAGGCAACTATCTGCGGACTGCGAAGGCAACCCAGGATCACTTCCAGAAGGCAAACCCCCGTTTCGCTGCCGCTCCAATCTCGGCGGGCGATCCCGCCAGTGTGGTTGCCCACTTTTTCATCTGCTTGGCGAAGTCGGAGCGCGATGCAGGCAGGATCGGCTTGCCGGTGTTCATGGCCTTGATCAGTTCCTCGGAACTGTTGGGAATGGTGACCGCCACCGGCAACCTGATGGCTTTGGCAATTTCCTCCAGGGTCACTTCCCCCTTCGAGCGAAAGCGGTTGATGACTACATTTACTTTGCCTGTGGGCAAGTTGTACTGCAGTAATTTGTCAACGTAGCGGGAAAGGTCGCGCAGTGCCGGCACATCCGGAGTTGCAATCAAGTAAATCTGGTCACACTCGGCGATGGTGGCCTCATTCGCGTTGCCTACGCCCTGGCAGCAATCGATGACTACATACTCATAGGTCCCGCGAAGGTATCGAATGGTTTGCTGTATTGCGCTCAGAGGCACTTCGGTGAGTCCGTACAATCCGTCGGGAGCGGGAAGAACGTCAAGCCCGTTGACGTCATGCACCAAGAAGCCATTTAAGAGGTCCCGGTCAATCCGATCAATGTTGCGAGCTAAGTCGTAAAAGTTATATTCCGCCGTCGCCAGGCCAAGGTACAGACCCACATGACCCAATTGCCGGTGCTGATCCACCACCAGGACCTTCTTGCCACACAGCTGTGCCAGGAAGGTGGAGAGATGAACCACCAGAGTAGTCGTTCCAGCCCCGCCTCTGGTCCCAAGGAAAGCCAGAACGCTGCCGGACTTGGCGGCGCGGCCTACCGTCCAGCGGCGCCGCAAGCGCAACAGCGAATCGCTGAACTCGTCACTATTGAACGGAGTTCCGAGGTACTCAGCGTAACCCGAGCGCATCGCATCCAGGATCAGGTCAGGATTCGACTGGGAAGAAAGCGCGACCAGCAGAACCCGGTCCCCGAGCAACTGCTGTAAGGAAGCGCCAGTTTCCATAGCCATTTCCCGGTTGCTGTCCACATTGACAATGCAGAGACAACCCTCAGTCTTCTGCAGCGACTTCAAGAAATCGACATCCGGATTATGTGGCAGGTAGTTTGGCATGTTGCCGGCAAACGACGCTCCCAGCAATTGTGCCGCCACCCGGGAGGCAACGCTGATGGTCTCAAGATCGAGGCACACGGTGACCAGACAGAGTCCGGAGGATTTCATAGATTGCGGTGGTGCGACTTGCGTGCTCACCATATTGCTTACGCGCGCGGCGCCTCCCTTGCTTGGTTCTGAGCGACTTGCTTCGTTTCGAGCGATGGTTGCAGCCGGGACCGCTGAAGCGCCCCATCAAGGGTGGGCAGATGCAGCGTCCGCAACTGCATTCCAAGATTGGAACCTGGACTGGCAGAAGTTAGATGGATGGAATCGGCGGGCACCTTCCCGCTAACGCATGCCCCCATATGCGCAAGTAAGGCAAAAGGGAATAGCCAGGCGAGCACCATGGGCAGCGACCAAAGCGTGCTGATCGAGGGCGGACTGATCAGGTGGGCCACGCATATCACGCAGGTAGTCAGCCATCCTGCACTTAGCAACCCCCATACTGACCAGCGAAGTAAAGTGTGCAGGTTGCCTGTCTGCCTGGATGCCTGAACGAAAGTCCACAGCACGGCCGGTAGCAGCATCACCTCGTTGTAGAGCTGCAATGGCAACAGGACCTGGAACACGGAGACGGAAAAACCAATGGCAAGGACCGGGTCCGCCCGCCTCCATTTCCAGCTTGCAGCAACGGCCGCTGCGATCAGTAACGCTCCCGCAAGCATCGCAGGCGGCTTCCGGGCAACACGCAAATCAGAGGCTTGGCGCCTGCATAGTGAGCGTAAGCTTGTATCGTCGTCAGCCAACGCAGTAGCCAGCCGTGACTCAAGAACTCCGAAATCCCCAGCAGACTCGCCATCGTCAACCCCAGCGAGAACGGGAAGGCCTTGCGGCGACGCCAATCGGAGATGGACCACAGAAGTAGAGGAAGGAGCACACCGATGGCAAGTTGCGGCTTGACCGTTGTCAACGCTGCCAGCACACCCGCGAACGACAGTTGTCCAGAGCGCAGGCAAGCTACGGTCGCAGCCAACAAGGCCGCCACCAGCATCGTGGGTTGGCGTAGCTCCAGTCCCAGCATGACCGGAAAAGCGGACATGACCAGAATGACGCAGATCGTTCTCTGCATCGGCGGTGTAGCCCGGCCGAGCCAAGTGAAAACTGACCACGCGGTCAACACCGCCGAGAGCGCCAGGAAACAGGACTGGGCGGCAGCAAAAGAGAGGGCGGCAAAGGGCGCGAAAAGCAGGACAGCGAAAATCGGATAGGCAAATCTCTGTTCGTTCCGGCTAGCCAGTTTCCCAGCGTACATCGCACTTTGAATCTGGCGGGTCACATCAGGGCTGTACGGATCCTGGTGGTGAAGTAATACCATTCGGCTGGCGTACCACGCCGGGTACAGGTCAGGAACGATCCCGGGACCTCTTAGGGCCGCTGCCGGGGGCACGATGATGAAGGCGTAGTAGCAAGAGAAGACAAGGCAGACGAATGCCATTACCAACAGGCCTACCGAGGTCTGCGCCCTCTCGGCACGACACGCTGGCTTTATCCGGCAAGCCGCCCCGAGGGGTTCCGCCACCCAGTCAACGGCCATCGCGTGCCTCCGGTCTTCCACTGGGATTCCGTCGTGGACCCGGGCCGACGCCCGAGTTTGCCCCCAATCTGGGCCATCCGTGCGGATGGTTGGCATGATGACCAACTGGTCGTCCACAGCAATCTGGCTCCGGCGGATGGTTCCCGCCGGCAGCTCGAGAACGCTGCGCGTCTTCCATCCCAGAGCAGCGATCCGGCAGCTGCCCAAGCGCTCCCAGATCCCGAGGACGCGCATGCGTCCATCGAGAGCCACGACATCAATGGGGAAACGCATTCCCCAGGTGTGGACGCCGGAGGAGGGCACGATGAGCAGGCCTCCTCCGGGGTCCAAGCCAACTTTGTCCAGCAAGCCCACCAGCCGCGACCAGGCGGTGGTGGCGACTCGAATGCTCGAACCTACGACGGTGTTCTTGCTGGGGTTGACGATCTCGATCAGCCTGGCAGACTGCATGCTCGTCAGCCTCGCGAGGCTAGGCCGTTCTCTTCCTGCGCCACACCAGGACCGCCAGGATCATCACGCAGAAAATTCCCGAAACCATGCGAATAATGGTAGTGCCGTCCATATCGTCTCCTTTCTTGTTGAGATTGCCTGGCCGCTACCTAGCGAACCAGGATCTTGCATCTCCAGATGCATTGCCAGATGGCAAACGCCACCAGAGCCATCAGCACCGGGTACGGAACTCCACTGGCAACCATGCTTCTTCCTCCTGCCGACCCGGTACCGGCTCTGCCTATTTGCCCACCAGTGTCCCCAGGTTCCGCGAGATGGTCAGCGCCGCAGGACCCAGTAGGACAATGAACATGCTGGGAAATATAAACAGGACCAGGGGAAACATCAGCTTGATGGTGGCTTTCGCGGCCATCTCCTCGGCCAACTGGCTGCGCTTCTTGCGCAAGCCGTCGGCGAAGGTACTGAGCGCCCGTGAAACGGGAGTACCAAAACGGTCTGACTGGGCCAGCATGTTGGCAAAACCTTTTACCGTGTCCAACTGTGTTCTATCGGCCATATCGCGCCAAGCATCAATGCGTGGTTTACCCGCCCGTTGCTCCAGGTTCAGCTGCATTAGTTCTTCGGCCAGGACGGGGTGACTTGTCCCCAGTTCCTGTCCGGTGCGCAGCAGCGCCTGGTCGAGACCCAACCCGGCGTCGACACACACCACCATCAGGTCCAGGGCGTCCGGCAGTCCCAGCCGGATCTGTTCCCGGCGTTTCTTGGTCAGGGCCGATAACCACATGTCAGGGGCAAGATAGGCGCCGCCGACCATCAGAGCGATCCAGAAAAACGTAAGATCGCGGAAGAACGTCCACACCACGATCACCGCGATCGGCCCCAGCAAGCGGGCGGCGAAATAGGTGTTCATGCCGGTCTGGCTGCGCAACCCGGCCGCCAGGAAGCGCTTGCGCAGCTTTTCGTCGGTGGTGATTCCCAGCCGGGCACGCACCAGGTGGACCAGGTGAAACAACTGCTCCTGAGCGCTGCGAGCGGCGGCCGGCCGGGTCTCGCCCGGCGGCGGCAGCAAGCGAGCGATACCCATGACGCGCCTGGCCACCGGCGTCGGCCGGGTCATGAACCAGATACAGACCAGCGCGGTTGCGCAGAACGCGGTCAACAGTATGCTCAGGGTAAGCGCGTAGTTCATGGCGTCACACCTTGATCCGGATGATTTTGCGAATCAGCAATCCGCCCAGCACCATCATGCCGATCCCGGTATAGGCGAGCTTCCGCCCCACCGGATCGCTGATGAGAATGTTGGCGTATCCGGGATTGGTCAGGCTGATCAGGCCGAACATGACGATCGGCAGCAGGCACAGGATCCAGCCGGTAAGCCGGCCCTGGGCAGTACGGACCCGTAACTCCCCCTCGATACGCTGACGATCGCGCAGTACGGCGGTGGTCCGGTCGAGAATCTCCACCAGGTTCCCCCCGGTCTCCTTCTGTACCAGCATGGCCGTGATGACAACCTGGAGATCCGCGGACGGCACCCGCCGTCCCAGTTGCAGCAGGGCGTCACGGTGGGGCAAGCCGAAGTTCTGCTGCTTGTAGACCTCGGCAAATTCAGTGCGCAAGGGCTCAACCCCCTCCTCGGCGACAATCTCGATGGCGGCACTGATGGAGTGCCCGGCCCGCAGAGCGCGCGACGATCAGGTCAAGAGCATCGGGCAGCTTCTGGTTGAAGTTCATCATGCGGCGGTCACGCTTGACGCGGAGAATAAGGAAGGGAAAGGTGGTGGCCAGGACACCTGCAATCAGGGTAGGGATGAGATCCGGAATCCAATAACGGGTGATCGCGAACCCCATGAATCCCAGGATGGCCGACGCGAACAGAACGGTGCTCACACTCCAGGAGCTGTCGGCTTGAGCCAGCAGCCACGATATCTTCCGGGCGGCGCTCCAGGACTCCAGCAAATCGCTAAGCCATTTGATCTCGCTCAGGTTGGTCTGCTTGAAGAATTCGGCAGCGTTATCCGCTATCTGGGCCTCTCCACTGCTGGCCACTTGCGCTCCGGCGAGGCGGCGTTCAATGGCGCGATCGGTGGCCGAGCGCCGGGTAAAGACCATCACGACCGCAAACGTTACCGCCGCAAAGAAGAGGAAAACCGATAGCGTCAAGGCCATGCGCGAACTCCCTACACTTCCAGCGACACTTCGAGAAGGTTCATTGCCAGCGGGATGCCGGCATCCTTCAGTTTTTCCGCGAACTTGGGAATAATTCCGGTGGACCGGAAGCGGCCCAGCACTTTGCCATTCGGGCCCAGCCCGCGTTTCTCGAAAAGGAAGATGTCCTGCAGGCTGATGACGTCGCCGTTGGTGCCCGTCACCTCGGTGATATGAGTGACGCGCCGGGTGCCATCGCTCATCCGCGAGACCTGCACAATAATGTGGATGGCGGAGGCAATCTGGTGCCGCAGCGCCTTCTCCGGAAGACTCAGGTTGGCCATCAAGGCCATGGTCTCGATACGGGACAGGGCGTCGCGGGGATTGTTGGCGTGGATGGTAGTCACCGAACCATCGTGACCGGTGTTCATGGCCTGCAGCATGTCGAGCGCTTCTCCGCCTCGCACCTCGCCGATGACAATGCGGTCGGGACGCATGCGCAGCGCATTGATCACCAGCTCCCGCTGATGGACGGCGCCCTTGCCCTCCACGTTGGGCGGCCGGCATTCCAGGCGGACGACATGCTCCTGCTTCAGCCGCAGCTCGGCGGAGTCCTCGATGGTGACGATGCGTTCCCGTCCCGAGATGAAGCCGGAGAGGACATTCAGTAAGGTGGTCTTGCCGGCTCCGGTGCCACCCGAGACCACGATGTTCAGCCGGGCCTTCACCGCCTTCTGCAGCACTTCCAGCATCTCCGGGGTATAGGCTCCTTTGGCCACCAGGTCATGGGCGCTGAGCGGCGCGGAACCGAAACGGCGGATGGACAGAATGGGACCATCCACGGCCAGCGGCGGCACGATTACGTTGACCCGCGAGCCATCCGGCAGGCGAGCGTCCACCATGGGCGAGGACTCGTCCACTCTGCGCCCCACCCTGGAGACGATCTTGTCAATGATGTGCATGAGGTGGACGTTGTCCTTGAAGACGACCGTGGTTTTCTCCAGCACCCCATTGCGTTCGACGTAGACGGTGTCGAAGGTGTTGACCAGGATGTCATTGACGGTGGGATCGTGCAGCAGAGGTTCCAGGGGCCCTAATCCAAATACTTCATCCATGACCTCGCGGGCCAGGACATCGCGTTCGATGGCGCTGAGCGGTACTTCCTGCTGGCCGACCAGCTGATGAATGACGCCAAGCAACTGCTGCCGGGCCCGTCCATCCGGTATCAGCATCAGTTTTTCCAGGTCCATCTTGTCGATCAATTCGCGATGTACGACGGACTTGAGGTCGTTGGCCCGGCTCGGCAGCAATTGGGGAGCACGGCTTTCCAGCTCGACCGGCGGCCGGGAGACCACAGAGATGTTCAAAACGGATTCGGCCATGGGATCTAGTCTCGAATGCCTTCTTTCCGGCTAAAGTCAGTTCCAAAATGCGAATCTGCGTTTCGCTTCTATGCCCCGGGTTTCTGCCGGAGCCACCGAGCAGGCCCAGTTCCTGATTTGGCTGGCAAACTCCGACTTCCTCTCCGGTGCGATCGGCTCGCCCGTATCCACCGCCCGTATCAGCTCGGCGGAGCTGGCCGGCAGAGTGATCGCCACCGGATGCCGGATGGCCTGCTGGATGCTCTCTACGGTCAGGGTCCGGTGGGAGCCGTTCTGGTTGATGACGACCTTAAGCTTCGCCCGGGGAAGGTTGCACTCGGCCAGCCGGTCCACGTAGCGCACCAGGTCCCGCAGCGCCGGCACCTCGGGAGTAGCCACCAGATACAGCTCGTCGCAGCCGCCGATGATGACCTGGTTCAACTCGTCGAGGCCGCTGGGACAGTCGATCAAGACGTAGTTGTAAGCCTCGGCCAGAAATCGGATCACCCGCCCCAGCGCATCGCTGGCAATCGGTTCCGCCTGGCTCAAGGAAGCGGGGGAAGGAAGCACATCGGCCCCGCTGCTGTGATGGCCAACATAGCTGTTCAGCAAGGTCGGATCCAGACGCGCGACGTTGCGCAGCAATTCATGGAAGGTATAGCTGTGCGAATCCATCCCCAGGGAGGTGGCTACGTGTCCAAGGTGGGGATGCAGGTCCATAATCAAGGTTTTCTGGGCGTGGCGCCGGGCCAGGAAAGTCCCAAGATGAACCGCCAGGGTGGTAGCTCCTCACCTTCCTGGCCCAGGACATCTCCGAAAGGTGGATCAAGCCTTCGATTCCCGGCTCAAGTTCCACAAACGCTCCGAACTCGACTACGCGGGTCACCGAGCCGCGCACCCGCTCGCCGGTCTTGTATTTCTCGGGCACGGAATCCCACGGATGCGGCTGCAGTTGCTTCATGCCCACCGAAATGCGCCGCTTCTCGCCTTCACTCGTTGTCTTAAGAACCTGGACTTCGATTTCCTGTCCCAGCGAGAGCACGTCACTGGTTTGTTGATGCGGCCCCAGGCAATGTCACTGACATGCAGCAAAGCATCCACTCCGCCAATATCAACGAAGGCGCCGTAATCGGTCAGGCTGCGGACCTGGCCGCGCACCGTCTCGCCTTCCTTGATCTCCGAGTACCGGCGTTCCTTGACCGAGCGCTCTTCGTCTTCGGCAACCGCGCGGCGATCCACCACCACGTCTTCATCGGTCACGTCGAGCTTGGTGATGCGGCAGCGGATTTCCTGGCCGACCAGCTTCTCCATCTCGGCGGCGTCACGCGCTCCGCTGCGCGAGGATGGCATGAACGCCCGCACGCCTACATCCACGCTCAGGCCGCCTTTGACCACGGCCATCACAGTGCCCACAATCGTCGCCTTCTCGGCGAAGGCCTGTTCCAGTGACGACCAGTCCTTCGGCTGCGCAATTTTCGAGCGGGAAAGCTCGTAGTAGCCATCAGGATCACGGCCCTTCACCGAGACCGGAAGCTTGTCGCCGGGCTTTACAGTTTCACCGGCGCTCTGACACGCCGCCAGCGGCAGGATGCCTTCGCTCTTGAATCCGATGTCGAGGAAAACCGACTCGCCGGAGACGGCAATCACCGTGCCTTCGAGCTGTTTGCTGCCATCGTCAGTTTTGCGCGAATGGCTCTGCTCGTACTGGGTGAGAATGTCGTCGAACGACTCGTCGGATTCGGTGTCGGGTTGGGATTCCGGACTGTCTGGATTGGACATGAAAGATTGCGGCCCCACTGGAGGTAAATCCCGATCAGGATAACACCGCCCCGCACACGGAACCGCCGACAACGGCTCACTGACAACTGGCAACTGACTACTGACAACTGACAACTGCCCTGTACCCCCTCCCCCCTTTTCGTTTATCTTTAAAATCATGGCCTTAGGAGAAAATTTGGTAGTGGGCTAATTCCGTGTTGCTGCTCTTGCACGGCTACGCTCGCGTGACGCCAATCTGCGCTCAATTAGCCATGCGCCAGTTACGACGATGGCAAAGCTGGTCGCCAATAAGGCAGCCGCATTCAGATAGGGAATGAATGGATACCTCGGCAGGCGAAAGTTTACGCCGCCAAGATACCACAAGAGTGCATCCACCACGGCCCCTGCAGCGCGGGCGAGCAACAGCGTTCCGGCAATCAACCACGAAATACGAACGAAGGGTGTCATTGAAAGGATTCGATGAGAAAGAGACTTCTGCCGTCCGGCGCGACGATCAATAAGCCTGGAGTGAATATCGCTGACGGTGAAATTACGGTCTGTTCCTTCGACAGGAAATCGGAGGGCGTTCTCTTCTCGAAGCGCAATCCGTCAATATCTAAACGCCAGAAGAACTTCTTAAACCCGCCCTCAAAAGATACCCAGAAGCCCGCTTCCGAGAGTCCAATTATTTGGCACTCACCGGCAAATGGAATCTCTTCTTTGATGGCGAAAAAAACTCGCTTAGATTCGGATAGCCCATTGAGTATCTGAGAAAGCCTCACCAGAGGTCATTGTGTTTTCTCCTGCGCCCCAGTGGGCTCGTTACTTTCTCATCGAATTTAGTAAATGGTGCGACCGTCAGGCTCCAAGTAGTTCCGCAATGCCCCAAACGTGATCGGTTAATCCTGCCGCCATCGCGGGAGTAGCCTTCACCGTTTGATGGACACGGCAGAAGTTGTAGAAGGCAACATAAAGCGTAACAGCCGCCTTGAGATTGTCCAGCTTTTTGCTGAAGGCATTCGTTAGGCGGGTAAAACGACGAAGATGCATACGAACACTCAAATTGGTGCGTTCCACATGCGAAGTCGAAATACGGGAGAAATCCGGCCTGCCGATTTTGACATATGGGACGGCTCCGACAACTTGGCCTCCGCCGTACCAGTTCTCGGTTTGCAGTCTGCCGTAAATCTTGCGAAGCTGGCCGAAGTCCACGTTCTGCCCGAAGTGCTCGCGCATCGCGCCAACGTAAGCGTTGTATTGGTCGGACGTGACCTGATAGCGCCCATCGGTACGAGCGCGCAGGTCGGACACGAACGCATGGGCATTGATGCCGTTGCGACTTCCGATGTGGTGCGAGATAAGCAACTTGGTTTCGGAGTCGAGGGCAAGCCAGATCATCGTGCTGCCCCACTCGTCAGGGTCGCCTTCGTTAAGGTTCGGCTCCCGCGTGTGAATGAAGCCCCACATCTCATCCATCTGCACGTACCTGTGCGTGATGTGCTGGACTCTGGAATCGAGGACCTTGCGAGCTTTTGCGGCTGCCGTAGTCATCAGCGCCAGAATCGTGTGCTTGTGCAGTCCAGTCAGCCGCGAGATCGCGCGAACGCTCATGCCCTCAAGCATCATCGCAAGAGCTTTCGCGGCAGTCTCGGGGTCGGTGTAGTGGGTTCCGAGCTTGGGTTCATACTCGGAGAACGTAGCCTTGCAGGTAGTGCAGCGATACCGCTGAATGTGGCGCTTTCCGTAAGTTCCAAACTGCGAGCCGTGTGGTTACAACGTCTGCATGTCATGGAGCTTTTCCCCTTGCTTTTTCGCTAGGGAAAGCCCAAAATCAAGTTGATGGACTGGAGATCGGGCTTCCCGGTTTCTGTCTAGCCCCGCCCACCGTTGACGCGGAAAGCGGGGCGCTTCGTGTTAATGGACTATGGTGGTTCGATACTGAGTTCCACCGTGAACCAGCGGGCAGTGATTCTGAGTCTGATTCGTCTCATCGCTGCGCCTCCAATCTGAAACGCTCTGCGCTACGAACGCGGGGCGTTTCGTATTTAGGTCAAAAGTCATTTCTTGCCATCCACCAGTTGGCGAAGAGACTTGCGCTTGAGGCGATAAGACTTCTCGCCTTTCTTATTCCGAACTTCCTCAACCTCATCAGATTCCCTCATTCGGCGCAACGTGGTGTGAATAGATGCCATCGGGTTGGAATAGCCAGACAGATCCATATTCTTGCTAATGACAATCCAGCTCCTAATTTGCGTAGGCGTAAGGCCCTCGGAGTCGGGGTGCGTTCTCAAAATCGACCGGACGGCATCCACAAACCCCGACTTTCCGCTGAATTCCTCAAGGCGAAGAAGGTATTCCGTTTTTATTTCTTCATCCTCGCAGACCTGAGCAAGCGCCTTGATAGCGCTCGTATATTCCGCGACTTGCTGCTGTGCTTCTCTTCGAGCAATGACGGCTTCCTGCAACTTCGCCAGCATTTCACTCAGTGTTTTAGTGATCGGAGATTCCTTCATGCGACATCCCCCTTGCACTTCTGGTTTAGACGGTCTAAGCACAATGTCAATAGCTCGTGCAAATAAATCTGTGGAAAACTTGACGAGCTGGGAAGACGCACTCCTCCATGCGAAGCAGCGCATAAAGGAGCTTCGTCAATCTGCTAGGATTTTTGAGGATAAGATTAAGCGGAAGGTGCCGTGGCCGGGGTCAGAAACGGCAGCAACACGGAATTAGCCCACTACCGAAAATTTCCGGCAAAATCTTGAGCCCCAGCCGCTTACACGTAAATTCTTCAAGCCATGAGACTTAGCGGTTGCCATACTTCCCGCCGCGCTCGATTTGCTTCACCAACTCCGGGTCGCGTGAACTTCATGTTGCGGTCCAGCGGGCGCAGATGGAAGTAGCAGTGACGCCGCCCGCTCAGCGCAGGCGACTCACAAAAGACGCCGTCTTCTTTGATGTGATGACAGTGATTGGCAGGCATAGACCCTCCTTGGACTTTCCGAGGGTCTGTAGTTAGTGGTCAGTTGCCAGTTATCAGTAGTCAGCACTAACTGGCAACTGGTAACTGACTACTGGCAACTTCTTCCTCCAGCCTATGCACAAATCAAGGAGAAAGTCAGTGATATTAAGCAGTGCGGAGTTACGAAGGTAACCATAAAAAGTGATTATTTCGGAATTATGCCTTTAACAAACCAGCGCGAGGCGATCCAACTTCAGCCTACCGCAACTAGTTTTTTTATTCAAGCGCATTCGCATGAACGGTTACCCGCCTCCGTCCAGGCTCCTGACTTACTTTGGCTAGTTTGCCAGATGAGCGGCGCGGCGGGTGGGCCAACATTTGGGCGGAGTACATGCTATGGCGTTGTACTCGGCTTGCGGGTCTCAGCAGCTTGGACGAGCAGCCACCCTAACGAGGGCAATAAATATGCTTGGCTAAGTTTGGTGCGACCAGTCCTTCATCTTCTTCGTGGCTTTCGTAAGGACGCGCTTCATAATGTGAAAAGGCTCCGTGATGGTCGTTTGACCAGCCCAGCCGAGTTTGAATTTGTCACCGATCTGTCGGTAACGGTAATAGCCAATCCTGACCCAGTGTCGGTGTTTCTCCTGCGGGAACTCAATGAAATCAATTACATCGAAATAATAGGCTCCAGCGAACCAGCCACTCCATATGATAGCTCGATCCTTCAGGAGCCCTTTCAGGTTTGTACCACCAGGATATTTGAACGTAACTGATTCCCCAATCTTCTTCAGTATTGTCTCTCGAACAGTGCGAATTTCCTTCTTTGTGAGGCTCAATGATGGTTCCTTCTAGTCAAGCCGCGTGCCCGGATTGCGAAAATAAAAGCACATGTATCTGTTTCCTACCTAGACTTCGCGCCCTCCCCTTTCTTGGCTCTGCCTTTGTTCGCTTTCTCCGGCGGCTTCACCTTGAGCACTAAGCCGAACTCGTGGGTTTGTCAAGTGTATAATTCCGGATTATTTACTTGACACAAAATTAAGCCATACCAGAAAAAATGAAGCCGCCCTCTGCCGGGGCTGGCGTTTCGCGAACTCCGCTGCGGTGCGGCGCGCGCCCAAGGTGGTCCGATGAGGTATGCTCTTGGAAGGCCTTGGAGATGAGTGACAGCGGCCAGACCGTGAGCGGGAGTTGGTGGAGAACTCCGCTCCTACACCTTGAGGCCAAGCTGCAGCAGCGTGAGGACCAGGTGTTTCTTGTCCTTGCGTTGGTAATCGGAGCATTGACCGGACTAGCCGTCGTGGCTTTCATCCTGCTGACGGAACGGGCCGGGATGCGCCTGTATCCGCCGGGCAGCCATCGCTGGCGACGGGTGCTGTTCCCGGTCGTGGGGTCGCTGGTCATCGGCTACCTGCTGTTCCGGTATTTTCCCTACGCGCGCGGCAGCGGAGTGCCGCAGACCAAGGCTGCGCTGTTCGCTCGCGACGGCCGCATCACGCTGCGCACCGTGCTGGGAAAGTTCTTTTGCACCTCGGCAACCCTGGCCAGCGGAATCCCGCTGGGGCGCGAAGGGCCCTCAGTCCAGGTTGGCGCGGGCATTGCCTCGGTGCTCGGGCGCTCGCTGGGATTGCGTCCCGAGAAAGTCAAGGCGCTTCTGCCGGTCGGAGCCGCGGCAGCTATTGCGGCCGCGTTCAATACGCCTCTGGCGGCAGTACTATTCGCGCTCGAGGAGATTGTGGGTGATCTGCACGCTCCGGTGCTGGGCTCAGTGGTGTTGGCCTCAGCGACCTCGTGGGTCGTGCTCCGCTTGCTGCTCGGCAATAACCCTCTCTTCAAGGTTCCGCAATACCAATTGGTGCATCCACTGGAATTCGCCATCTACGCGGTGCTGGGCGTGGCCGGCGGTCTGGTCTCAGTGGCTTTCACGAAACTTCTGTTGGATATGCGGGAACGCTTCCTGCGCCTCCCCCAAAAGACGGTCTGGTTCCAACCCGTGGCGGGCGGGCTGTTAGTGGGCTTGATGGGATGGTTCGTGCCTCAGGTCCTGGGCGTGGGCTATGGCTATGTCGGCGATGTATTGAATGGGCGGATGGCACTCAACCTGATGGTTTTGTTGGTGGTGCTGAAGCTTCTAACTGTGACTACAAGTTACGCATCGGGCAACGCGGGCGGTATTTTCGGACCCGCCCTTTTCATCGGCGCGATGTTGGGAGGTACGGTGGGGACCCTGGCCCATCGTGCGTTGCCCGCCTACACCGCGACGGCGGGCGCCTACGCGCTAGTTGGGATGGGAGCCGTCTTCGCCGGTATCGTGCGCGCTCCCATGACCTCGGTGGTGATGATCTTCGAGATGACGCAGGACTATGCGGTCATCGTCCCGCTGATGATTGCGAATCTAGTGAGCCTTTTCATTTCTTCGCGATTGCAGCGGCAGCCCATCTACGAAGCCCTGGCAATACAGGATGGCATACACCTGCCCACGGCAGAGACACTCCACCGGCATGGTCAGCGACAGGTAACCCGGGTCATGCACACAGCGGCCGGGTTGCTGCCCAGCGAGATCACCGTGGGAGAAGCCCTGGCGCGGGTCCGTGCAAGCGAGTTCCGAACGTGCCTGGTGACGGATCGACGAGGCGTGATTGGCCTTGTCAACGTGCCGACGCTCGAACGTGAGGCGGCGGAAGGTGCTGCCAAGCCGCTGGGTCAGCTCGTGGTGGACCTTGTTTTTCCCCACGTGCATCCCGACCAGGGACTGGATCTGGCGCTCGAGCGAATGGGCGCAAACCACATCGACATCCTGCCCGTGGTGAGCCGCGCTGATGTTCACAAGCTGGAAGGCATCGTGACTCTGCGCGATGTCCTGGATTCCTACGGGGTGAACCTGCCTGGTTGGGCTTAGGCGTCAGATCCAGACCCGCTGGTTAGCGCACCCTTTGAGAAAAGCGCAGACGCCCAGAGCGTTGCTCCCTGCGCTATCATGACGAGTTTGGCTGGCGCAGCGCAGGAGACCCATCCATGAAGCACCTCATCCTTCTCGCACTTCTAATCATATTCGGCTCGGTGCTGGCGTCGGCGGGTGAGCAGCTCGCGACTAAAATTCCCGACCTGGCGCAACTGCAGAAGATGACCGCGCGCTTCGCGCCGACAGATTTGAATGTTGATATCAGCAGCTTGTCCGAGGGCGATCGCAAGGCGCTGGTGAAGCTGGTGGAGGCGGCGCGCCTCATTGACGACATCTTTATGACGCAGTACTGGAGTGGCGACCATGCGCTCTACGCCAGGCTGCAAAAGGAAACATCGCCACTGGGCAAGGCGCGCCTGCACTATTTCTGGATCAACAAGGGCCCCTGGTCGGCGCTCGACGGGGACACGGCTTTCCTCCCCGGCGTGCCTGAGCACAAGCTGCCCGGCGCAAACTTCTATCCCGAGACCATAACCAAGGAGCAGTTCGAAAGCTGGGTGAAGACGCTGCCGGAGAGAGAGCAACAGCAGGCCAAAGGGTTCTTCACGATCATTCGTTCGGACGCCAAGGGCGGCTTCAAGATTGTTCCTTACAGCGAAGCCTACCGGGACGACTTGCAGCGCGCGGCGAACTTACTAAAGGAGGCGGCGTCGCTCACCGACAACGCGACATTGAGGCGTTTCCTGACCACCCGCGCCGCGGCGTTCCTCTCCAATGACTACTACGAGAGCGATGTGGCGTGGATGGACCTCGACGCGCCGCTGGACATCACCATCGGGCCATATGAAACGTACAACGACGAGCTTTTCGGATACAAGGCGTCGTACGAGGCCTACGTCAACGTGCGCGATGAGCAGGAAAGCGCGAAGCTGAGCGCGTTCTCCAAGAACCTGCAGGAGATCGAAAACAACCTGCCGCTGGAAGCGAAGTATCGCAATCCCAAGATCGGCGCGCAGGCGCCCATCCGCGTGGTGAATGAAGTGATGAGCGCGGGCGATGGCAATCACGGCGTGCAGACGGCTGCGTACAACCTGCCCAATGACGAGCGCGTAATCGCGGAGAAGGGCAGCAAGCGCGTCATGCTGAAGAACGTGCAGGAAGCCAAGTTCGAGCAAACGCTCATCCCTATCTCGCGGCGCCTGTTGGGCGGCGACGAGCAGGATCGGGTGAACTTCGAGTCTTTCTTCACCCACATCCTGACGCACGAGTTGTGCCACGGCCTGGGGCCGCACCAGATCACGGTAAATGGTCGTCCGACTACGCCGCGCGAGCAGTTGAAGGAGCTCTACAGCGCGATCGAAGAGGCCAAAGCCGATGCCACCGGTTTGTTCGCGTTGCAGTACATGCTGGACCACGCGCAGGCGATGGGTTTGGCCGATGTCCTGAAGCCAACCGGCAACTCCAGTAAGCGCTTGTACGCCACCTATCTCGCATCGTCATTCCGCTCGTTGCGCTTCGGACTAAACGACGCGCACGGCAAGGGCATGGCTCTGCAAGTGAATTACCTGATGGACAAGGGCGGTTTTGTCACCCGTCCCGATGGGACTTTTGCCGTGAACTACGAAAAAATCAAGGATGCCGTGCGCGACCTGACCCATGATTTGCTGACCGTGGAAGCGGAAGGAAACTATCAGGAAGCGAAGAAGATGCTGGACACGCTCGGCGTCATCCGTCCCGAGATCAAGCAGGCACTGGACCGGCTGGGCGATGTTCCGGTGGACATTGAGCCGATTTTCGTGACCGCGGAAAAGATCGCGCCGCACACGACGGCGCCGCATCGGCAGTAGGCCTGACCGAAACCCCTAGGTGTTAATGTCGTCGCGCTCGATTTCGTCGGTAAGATCGGCCAGCGCCTCTTCACGTTGGCCTTCGTTGTGCAGCCTTTCGTTGAGTTCGCGCAAGGCGACGGCGACGACGTGATAGTGATGAAGGTGGCTGTAACGCTTGTCCCGGGTCAGGTGCAGCCAGATGTCGTGCATCAGGCGCAGATCTTGCGGACGCAGGCGGGGATCGTGCGGGCCAAGGATGTACTCCCACTTGCGGCCGTCGGGAGCCACTACCTGAAGCCGCATGCGGGGCTTGGGATCGGGCAGGCGTTCCCAGGCGTCGCCGGTGAGCTTGCCCTGTTCTTCCGGGCTCAGCTTGTTGGAAAGTCCACAGACAACCAATGATGATTTTAGGCGCTGCCCGGTGGCGACGATGCTTTCGAAGATATCGTTGGTCGGAACGACCAGTAGCGATACATGTTTTCCTTGTTTTTCCGCGGTGTTGACCACGGCTGTGAACAACTCCCGCTCATATTGCTCGAAGACCTCGGAGGATTCAAGACTCGTGCTGCCGCTGAACGAGTGCTCGCGATGGTACACGCGAGCGGTCATCACCACCACATCCTTCTCGGTGGTATCCGTGTGGGCCAGCACCTCGCGCAGGTAGGCCAAATTACGCGGGTCGCGCACCGCGACGAGAGTATTGCTGGGCCGGACCTCCATCGCCTCGGCCGTCAACTCATCTTGAGCGTTGACGCGGAATTGCTCCAGGTCATGCTGCCGCCCGGCGACCGTGCGATTGCTGATGCGCTCCGAGACAGTGAAAACCCCGAACAGGAAAAGACTGAACGCAATGCCCGAGATGGTGGCCAGTTGCTTGGTGAACAGGTTCACGATGGCCGTGGCAAACAGCAGAAGCGAGATGAGCCCAAGGCCGATGGGAATCTCCACCTTGCCGATGTGAATGTTACCCGGGACCTTCCACTCGCGGTTCTCCGGCTCGGTGAAGCGAAGCACCAGCACCGCCAGCGACTTGAAGGCGAAACTCCAGATCACGCCAAAGGCATAAAGCGAGGCCAACAGGTAAACGTTGCCGCGGCTGGCCACGATGGTGAAGACCTGCAGCCCGGCAATCAGGTTGATGATGCGATGGGTGGTGCCGTACTTGCGGTGAGGATGCCGGAACCACGGGGTCAGGACGCCATCCTCGCTGACCCGGTTCAACACGCCGTTGGCCCCGACAATGGCGGTGTTCACGGCACCGGAGAGAATCAGCGCACCGACAATCACGACGAAGCCCTGGAAAAACAGCTTCAGTGTGAAGGGCCCCACGACATTCATCGCCAGACCGCCGATCAGGTTGGCGAAGTAGTCGGGCCGCACCTTGTCGGGAATGATCATGACGGCGAAGAACGAAACCAGCGAAGTGAACAGCAAGCTATAAAGAAAGATAACCAGCCCGGTTTTTTCCAGGTTCTTGAGCTTCGGGCTCTCGATCTCGCGGTTCACCTGGGCGAGCGACTCTTCGCCGCTCATGGCCAGCACGGAGTGTCCGAAGCCCACCAGCAACAGGATCCAGGTAAGGTTCGCAGCCCAAGTGTGATACAGCCACCCCAGGGACTCGTGATCCATGGTGAGGGTGGCCCGGCTGGGGAAAGGCGGCAGGTGCGCCGGATGCATGATGAGCGTCAAAACGCACCATGCGATCAGCAAAACCACCATGACGGTCGTGATTTGCATGATGCGCAGCGCCTTCTGGCTGGATTCATGAATGCCCTGAATGTTCTTCCACCAGAAGTAACCCGTAACCAGGACGCCGAAGGCCGCGGCAAAATAGTTCTGCTGGGCGTCGTTCATGTTGATGGGGTGGTGGAAGCGGGTCGAGAGGTCCACCACAAACCCGGCAAGGTATTGACCCGCGGACACCGCGCTGATCGGGCCGGTGAGTACGTAGTCGAACAAAAGCGCGGAGACGGAGAGTTTGGCCAACTGCGGCCCCATCGCCTCCTTTACCACTTTGTACACGCCGCCCCGCACGAACATGCTGCTGGACTCGATATAGATCGAGCGCACGGCATAGCTGAACAGCATCACCGCCAGCACGAACCAGGGAGCGCTCTTGCCAATGACCTTTTCCGCGTCGCCGCCCACGTAGTACGCCGACGAGGCCAGGTCGGAGAGCACAATGGCCGCCGCTCGCCAGAACGAGATAAAGGTCAGCATCACCGTAGTGGCGACGAAAACCTTGATCACCGGTCTTTGCAGGGTGTTCGGAGGTTGGCTTTGGGTACTCATCGACCTTTCGAGTGTAACAAGGAGGGCACCGTAATTTAAGGAATCCTCATGAACTGTCACAAACCTTCCAGCCAGGCCTGATCAGCGAGGGCCTAACCGATCTCGGTAGCCCCTTCAGACTCGACAGCGGACTGAGCAGATTTTCTCAGCCTCGCCCAGAAGAACACGGGAAGGCCAGAGGAGATAAGCACCACGCCGACCAGAGCTGTCTTCGGTGCTTGCAGAACGACGTTGACCACGATAGCGGTGCTGGCGAACACGAAGGCAGCGGGAACCAGCATCTTAATCCAGAGCGCAGGGTTGGAGCGGCAGGTTCTTGCCGCTGCGCCACAAACAATCCCGCCACAGCAGCGCCGGAGGAAAGAACGATGGCAAAGCCGGTGTACATCAGGATCTGCTCGAACCCGCCAGACCGTTACCAGCACGATGCTCCACGCGGCCTGCAGGGCGATAGCGAGCGCCGGGGTTCCGAACCTCGCGCTGGTACGGCCAAAGCTGGGAACGAACGCTCCATCGCGGGCCATGGCGAAATAGACCCGCGGCCCGGCAATCGTCATGGCGCTGATTGCGCCCAGCAACGCGACGATTAGCGCCGGAGTCACAAAATTTCTTCCCACTCCGAACAATGCCTGGGCGGCAACGTCGCCAACGTTGACCGCGTTCTGCATGGCGTTCACCGGGACCGCGTACAGGTACAGCGTGTTCAGAGCGAGATAGAGCGTGACGATGATGGAAGTCCCAATCAATAGCGCCGGGCCAATCGTCTTGCGGGTGTCGTACAGCTCCTCCGAAATGTAGGAGACGGCGTTCCAGCCGCTGTAAGTAAACATGACCGGAATGAGGGCGAGCAACCAGTTCATCGGCTGCAGAGGCGCGTTGCTGGCGTGGAGGTGCGACCAGGAGCCAGCGCCAATCGCGAATCCGACGAGGCAAAAGAAGACCACGATGCCGAGGATGAGCAGCGCCAAAGTGTTTTGCGTCAGCTTTCCCGCCCCCAGGTTGCAGGCATGTAACAGGGCAAAAACAAGGATGATGGAGGCTGCCGTGAGCGATCGCGGCGAGAACGTAAACGCGCCGACCCAGAAGTTAACCGAGAGCAAACTGTGATCGGAAGCCAGGGTTGGAAAGTACTGGCCGAGATAGGCGATCAAGCCCACCGCGCTGGCGGCGACGGCGCCGGAGAAGCCGGCAATCAGCGAGGTCCAGCCGGAAAGAAATCCAGCGGTCGGGCCGTACGCTTTGGAGAGATAGATGTATTCTCCGCCGGCTGCCGGCCACATCCTTCCCAGTTGAGCGTAGGAGATGGCTCCGGCTAGTGCGAGGCATCCGCCGGCAACCCAGAGCGCCAGCATGGCACCGGGCCTGGGCACGAGCTTGGCCACGATCGCAGGAGTCGTGAAAATGCCGACGCCAATAACATTGGATACGATCAGCGCAACTCCGTCTCTCACCCGAAACGAGCGGCGTAGTCGAGCGCGGCTGGCAGGAAAAGCAGGGTCGGCAGCAATGGGAGAGGCGGCGGTATTTTCAACGGTAGGCAGACGGTTCCCCAGTTCCCTGGCCATGCGAGCAAGCGTTCAAAGTGTAACATCCAGACAACGGGCTAAACAGGCGGTGCTGACGCGCCGCAGCAACAGGAACTAAGATGACGAGCGCCCGTTTGGGATAGCATTAACTCACGCCGATGACCCCCACGCCCATGACGGTTGCCCGCGCACTGGCTTGCACCCTTGTTGTGCTGTGCTGCCTTGGGGTAACGGCGCAGGTGGCGTCAACCTCGCTCACCTCGGGACCGGTGCTGCCGCTGTACCGCGCCCTGCGCAGCGTGGGACTCGATCCGCAACAGGTGTACCAGATCCGCGAAGCCGTCCTCGATCGTGAGGACATTCACATCTGGCTGAACGACGGCACCATCGCCTTCACGCTCTCGGTCGATGGCCGGATAACCGGGGCCTACTTCGAGGGAGAAGGCGAAGTGCTGGTGCGTCCACCCGACCGCATGGAGCGCGCCTCCCTGGGACGGTTTACCGGCGCTGGAGTGCTGGAGGAGAAGTTTTCCACCGCTTACCTGCGGTTTGATGACAACACCGCCAGGGAACTGGAGCCATACTTGCGTCCGCAGCGGGAGGCGACCGATTTCGCCACCCGCAATGACGCGAAGGCGCGAAATCTTGCCGAAATGGATGCCCTGCGGCTTTGCATCGCCTTCACCAGTGCGCCGGCCACGGCGGTTGCAGGTGAGCCAGCGCCAGTTTCCGACCGGTTATTACACGCGCGCTTAGCCGGGGAGCGCTATGGCGTGTTTGACGTGTACTTTGACACCCGCGGCCCGGAACAGATCATGGTGGGCCAGTCCGGCCCGCAGCGCGACCAGCAAACCTATTACGACCTGTGGATGAGCTTCCCTATGCGGTCGCTGCGCAAGGCCCCGCTCTCCGACACTCGCTTCGGTGGGCCGAGCGGCCCGCTGTGGACGCCGGAAGTTCTCACCATCGGCAAGTACACCATCACGGCGAAACTCGACCCTCCTCGCGATGTGGCTGCCGACGCGACCCTGGAAGTGCAGGTAAGACAAGGCGGAGCGCGCATAGTGCTCTTCGAGCTATCGCGGTACCTGCAGGTCAAACAGGTGGAATACGAGGGCAAGCCACTGGAATTCATCCAGAACGAGGCCGTAGAAGGCAGCGAGATGGCGCGCAAAGGTAATGACGTCGTCGCGGTTGTCTTTCCCGGACCGTTGCAGCCGGGCGCGCATTTCCCCCTGCGGTTTACTTATGCCGGCTCGGTCATCTCGGACGCGGGCGGCGGGTTGTTCTACGTTGGCGCGCGCGGCACCTGGTACCCCAATCGGGGCATCGCCATGGCGAACTACGATCTCACCTTCCGCTTTCCGCGGCCGTGGTCGCTGATCGCAACCGGTAAACGAATTTCCCTGGCTAGAGACGGCAATGATTTTGTAGGACACTGGATCAGCGAGAAGCCCATCCCGATTGCCGGATTTAATCTGGGCGAGTATGTCCGAAGCACGGCCAAGTCCGCGGACATCGTGGTGGATGCCTACGCCGCCCGGGGAACGGAAAACCGCGGCCCGGTGAAGACGGTGGGAGGTACAACCGCCCAGTTGCAGTCGCCGCATGCACCCGGAACGGTCGAGCCAGTGCCTTGGCCACCGCCTATCTCAAATCCAGGGAGCACGGGCCAACTGCTGGCCGACCGCGCTGCAGAAACCCTCAGCGCGCTTTCGCAGATGCTGGGGCCATATCCTTTTAGTACGCTCTCGCTTACCGAAAACCCCAGCCCCTCGAGCCAGGGATGGCCGGGGCTCATTTTCCTCTCCACCTACGCTTACCTGTCCTCCGAACAGCTTGCGTCGCTGAAGCTTTCGTCGGCCGACCAGATCATTTACAGCGAAGTGATGATGCCGCATGAGCTCGCCCACCAGTGGTACGGCGATGAAGTTTCCTGGGCCAGCTATCACGAGCAATGGCTGATGGAGGCGCTGGCGAACTATTGCTCGCTCATGCTGCTGGAGCGGACGCGGCCGGCCGACGTTGAATCCTTGCTGGAAACCTACCGGCAGATCCTGGAGAGCAAATCGCAGGAAGGGAACCGGCGCAACGTTGATGCCGGGCCGGTGACCTTGGGAGCGCGGCTGTCGTCATCGCTCTACCCCAATGGCTACGAGATCATCACCTACGGGCGCGGGACCTGGCTCATGCACATGTTGCGTGGCATGCTGCGTGACGCGTCACGGACTCCTCAGAATCCCGAGGGCAACGATACCGTTTTTCTTGCGCTGTTGCGCAGCCTGGTCGAGCGCTTCCAGGGGAAAGAGATTACCAACGCCGATTTCGAGCATGCCATCGAAGAGCGCTGCCCTACTCGTTGTGGTTCGAGGGCCGCAAGTCGCTGGATTGGTTTTTCGACGGCTGGGTGAATGGCACGGCGTTTCCGCAACTGCAACTTGCGGGCGTGAAGTTTGCCCGCAGCGCCCACGGCGTCACCGTCAACGGGACGCTCAAGCAGAACTCCGCGCCGCCCGACCTGGTGACCAGCGTGCCGGTGTATGGCGTGGCGGGAGAGCACAAGCTCTATCTCGGCCGCGTCTTCGCCGAGGGTGAAGAAACGCGGTTCAGCTTGCCCGTGCCTGCCGAGGTGAAGCAGTTGGTGCTCGATCCCTATCAGACGGTGCTGACGGCGCCGTAGGCCCGCATTCCGAAGATGGCTTCATCGCTGCCGGGTTTTTCTCTGACGCCAATCCCACCTAAGTGCGATACCATGAACCCGCGGCTGCTTTCGTTCGCCGTGCAAGCCATTTTATGAAGGAATTCTATATTTCCGATTGCGCCCGGGTGGAGAACCAGACCATCACCTCGCTGTTCGTCATCGCGGCCAAGCAGGTGAAGACGAAGAAGAGCGGCGAGTTGTATCTCTCGATGACCCTGGCCGACCGCAGCGGGCAGTTACAGGCCAACATGTGGGACAACGTGGCCGATGCCATCACCGGATGCGAGCAGGACGATTTCGTCAAGGTGAAGGGCGTCGTTCATAAGTACAACGGGCGCTGGCAGCTCACCATCCACAAAATGCGCAAGCTGGGAGAAACGGAGATCGATTACTCCGACTACCTGCCCAAGACTACGAAGGACATCGATCAACTCTGGCGCACCCTGGGCGAGTTCGTGGAGAGCTTCGAGAACCCGTGGCTGAAGTCGTTGCTGCGCGAGTTCATGGCTGACGACGCGATCGCGACTGCCTACAAGAACGCTCCCGCGGCGAAGACGCTGCATCACGCCTTCGTCGGAGGTTTGCTCGACCACGTAGTGTCGCTGTGCACGGTCTGCGATCTTGCAGTCCGCAACTATCCCCAGGTAAACCGCGATCTGCTGTTGACCGGCGCCTTCCTGCACGACATTGGCAAGCTGCACGAACTCGCTTACCAGCGCTCGATTTCCTACACCACCAAGGGCCAGCTCCTCGGACACATGATCATCGAGCTAGAGATGCTCCACCAGAAGATCGCCCGCGTGCCGGGCTTCCCTGAGGAATTGAAGATCCTGATCGAGCACATGATCATCAGCCACCACGGGCAATACGAGTTCGGTTCGCCCAAGCTGCCGATGTTTCCCGAGGCCCTCATGCTGCACTATCTCGACGACCTCGATTCCAAGATGGAGAGCATGCGGGCCCAGTTCGAGCGCGAGGCGGAACTCGACAGCGCCTGGACGAGCTACAATCCTTCGCTCGGGCGTCCGCTGCTGAACACGCCAAAGTTTCTGCAGAAGGGCCTCGCCGGCGCAGGCGTGGTGGAAACACCGAGGCCGGGCGTCCCGGCAGTCGCCGCCAGCGCAAGTCCTGCCGAAGAACCTACGGTTGCCCAGGAGATTCAGCCGGAGGAACCAGTCGAGAAACAACCGCCCGAGTCGCCACTCCAGGCGCTGGAACGCAAGTTCGCCTCCCACAAAGTCACGCCCATCGACGGCAAGTCGCATTAAGGCCAACCTCATGCTTGATTTCGCCCGCTTCGATTGGCTCTCGTTTGATTGCTACGCCACGCTCATTGACTGGGAGACGGGCATCCTCAGCTATCTGCGTCCGCTGCTTGCCGGCAGAGGTTGCCAGATCAACGATGCGCAGGTCCTGACGCTCTACTCTGAATTCGAACCGCGCCAGCAAGCGGTCACTATCGCAGTTATCGCGAAGTGCTGGCCGGCGTGGTTCGCGACTTCGGGCGGGAGTTGGGCTTCGAAGTCAGCCCCGCGGAGGCCGAGGGCCTTGCCGAGTCAATTCGCAATTGGCAGCCGTTTGCCGACGCGGTCCCCGGGTTAAAGCGTCTGCAATCCCGCTATAAACTCGCTGTGCTCTCGAACATTGATAACGACCTGTTCGCCTTGACGGCCCCACTCTTGAAGGTGCGCTTCGACGCCGTGGTCACGGCCCAGGATGTGCACAGCTACAAGCCCTCGCTCAACAACTTCGAGGCCCTGCTTCGCCGTCATGCCATACCGCGCGAGCGCCTGTTGCACGTGTCCGAGAGCCTGTACCACGATGTGGTACCTGCACATACGCTCGGGATCAGTACGGTTTGGGTGAACCGCCGGCAGGGGAAAGAGGCCGCCGCGACCAAGCTGGTCGATGCCAAGCCTGATCTGCAAGTGCCCGACGTAGGCAAGCTGGCCGAGTTGGCCGTTCCGGCGGACTAAGACCTTAGAGCAGATTCAGAGTCGCTGTGTCTTGGTAGAGCAGGCCTTCAGGCCTGCGGTGCGCGCTCGCGATCCGCCCCTGGCTTCAGCCCGTGGAACGGGCTGAAGCCACGGAGCCATTTGGGTGCGTCTGAACGCGGCGCTGAAGCGCCGCACTACCGAGACAATCCAGGGATACGTAATTGGACAACCCTAGAAGACGCAGCTTCTTCGGCTGTACTATGGAACTCAGATTCCATGATTGGCGAACTTACGCGCGACCAGATTGCTGCACCGGGTCCAAGCGCCACGCTGCTCTACGACGACTGGTACCCTGCGCTGCGTTCCGCGGAAATAGGCGGCAAGCGCATGGCAAGAGCCATGCTGCTGGGCATTCCCCTTGTCGTGGGAAGGACTGCTGCCGGACGATATTTCGCCATGCGCGATGCCTGCCCGCATCGCGGGATTCCGCTCTCTTACGGATGGTTCGATGGCCAGCAGGTAACATGCAAGTACCACGGCTGGGCCTTCGAACCGGTGTCGGGACAATGTCGGGGTATCCCTTCCCTCATCAGCAATGACTCGCTCGACCCCTCGCGTATCCATGCCGCTGCATTTCCTTGTGAGGAGCGCGACGGGCACGTGTGGGTCTATGTTCCGCAGCCCGGGCGGGGCAAGCTTCGGCTGGAGGACCCGGCACAACTACCGGCCGTGCCCGAAGTTCCGAAGTTCAGCCAGCGATATCGCACCGCCCATCTCTCAGCCGGGCTGCCCTGCAACATCGACCACGGAATCATTGGCTTGATGGATCCAGCGCACGGGCCGTTCGTGCACCAGGCGTGGTGGTGGCGTTCGCGGCGTAGCATCCATGAAAAGGCGAAGCAGTTTGAGCCCATCGAGGGCGGCTTTCGCATGACTGCGCACCAGCCGTCGGCCAACAGTGCGCCTTACAAGCTGCTCGGCGTTTATGGCCAGCCCATTACGACCACCATTGACTTCGTGCTGCCCAACCGGCGTTACGAAATTATCCGCTGTGGCGACAAGTGGTTCGCCAGCCTGACGACGGTAACGCCAACGACCAGCAATCACTGCCGCATTGATGTGTGCGGCGCCTGGAACATCTTCCTGAACGTGCCGTTCATTACTTCCATCGCCATGTTCTTTGGCCGGCGCTTCGTCGCCCAGGACCAGTTGACTATGATCCAGCAGGCCGAGGGCTTGAAGCACAACCCCAGCCTGATGCTCATTGACGATGCCGATCGTCCGGCAAAGTGGTATTTCGAACTGAAGCAGGCCCGGTTGGAATCGCAGGCGACGGGCGCTGCGATGCGCCATCCCATGAGCGGCCCGGTCACGCTGCGCTGGAGAAGCTAAGCGGCGATGAGGTAGCGGCGTTTTCAGTGTGGGCTCGGCGCAGCGGCGGTGCTGCACACCGCCCCGGCGGGCATGTACGACGACTTGTTCTGGGTGAAGCACCAATCCACCTGCTCGCGCGAGAACTCCTTCACCACGCCATCCGGAACATCGGACTCATTCACCTGCTTGAACTCGAACGTGATGGTGCCGTCCGCCGCGACCGTAGCCAGCAGATATCCATAAACATCGGTGATCGCCACCGTGGCGGCGGCATGGTCCTGGGGCAGCCGATAGTGTACCGCGCCCGCCGATCCCATGATCCAGCCGGGAAGCACTTCGTTCGCATGACAAGCCGTGGCGTACACGTTGTTAAGGGCGAAATGGGAGTGGCTGGCCAACACGTACACGTTCTTCTTCGTGCTGCTGCGGAAAGCGACGAGCTGGGCATAAACCTTGCGTCCGCTACTCGCCTCCTGGGCGGAGTCGTTCATGCTGTGCCCGGCCGATAGCCCGCCGGGTAGAGAGGCATGCATCCCCAACACAACCGCGCGAATGGAGGGATCTTTAGCGTCCTTCGCCAGCACGGCTGTGAACCACGTTATCTGGTTGACGTCGAATTCGTCAGGAGACGCGTTGTCCATGGTGATGAAATCCACGCCGCGATCGATCCAGTGATAGTAGGTCTTAAGGACGTGGTCGGCCGGATTGTCGGCGAGCCGCTGCTGCTGCAACGCCGGCTTATCGAGCCAGTCAGCGAATTGCGCAATGTACTGGGGACGCGTCATCGGCGGCACCAGTTCGTGGTTCCCAATCCCCAGAAACACCGGGAGGTCTCCGAACGGCTGCATCTGGTGCTGGATGAAGTCGGGCCAGGCGGCGGCAAAGTAATCGCTGATGGTGGCATCGGGATGAGTGTGGCGATAGTCCTCGTCGAACATATAAATCGCGCGATAATCGCCGAGGTGCCAGTAGAAAGAGGCGCCATCGCGGTGGACGCCCTGTGCGATCGCCGGCATGACGATGTCACCGCAATTGCGCGAGTCGCCGGAGACGGCGAACTTCCAACTCCCGCCGGAGTTTGCCTGGTCCTGCGCTGCACATCGCTCCAGCGAACGACAGTACAACGAGTAGCGCAAGGCAGAAATGGGCGTATGCTTTGCCGAAATGTGTGCCGTCGGAATGTTTGAGCATGTTCTTCTCTCGCAGCGCTTGAACCCGCAGATTATCTTTCTCGCACAGCGAATAGCAACGGCGATGATGAGAGTCCCTGTACTTGCGATATGATCGCGTGCTGTCATGCGATTCAGGGAGGAGTAGGAATGCGCACTGCTGTCGTCTGCTGGTTCGGTTTCTGCTCGGCGTTCTTGTATTGCTGAGTGCTGTCGCGTTCGGTGCTGCCAAACAGGAGGCAGGCAAGCCTGACGAGGCGCGTCTCAAGCCGGCCTATCGCTTCGAGCGCGACGGGTGGGTATACATCCACCTCGAGGGAGCGCCCGCCGACATCGGCTACCAGCATGGATACCTGCTCGCGCCCGAGATCGAGGACGGCTTCAAGACCGTCCAGTTCAAGGACGTCCATCGCACCCATCGCGACTGGGACTTCTACCGCAAGACCGCGCAGAACATCTTGTGGCCGCACATTGACGTGGAATATCAGCAGGAATTGCAGGGAATCGCTGATGGCCTGAAGGCGCACGGCGTCACCATGGATGTGTGGGACGTGGTCGCGCTCAACGCGATGGAGGAGGTGCCCGACTATTACGTTCCGTGGCTGAACCAGCAGGAGAAACGTGCCCACGCTCCCGACCTGAAGGCGCCGGGAAATTGCAGCGCCTTTGTCGCTACGGGGTCGTGGACGAAGGACCACAAGCCGGTGATCGCGCACAGCAACTGGACCGATATCGCCACCGGCAAGCGCTGGACCATCATCTTCGACATCGTACCCGCGCATGGCTATCACATGCTGACGGACGGCTTTCCCGGCATCATCGTGAGCGACGACGACTTCGGCATCAATTCGGCGGGCTTGATGGTGACCGAAACCACCATTGCCGGCTTCGCGTTGTTCGATCCCAACGGCAAGCCGGAATTCATGCGCGCGCGCAAAGCGCTGCAGTACGCCAGCTCGATCGACCAGTATGTGCAGATCATGCTCGACGGCAACAACGGCGGCTATGCCAACGACTGGCTGCTGGCCGATAACAAGACCGGCGAGGTGGCCCGCTTCGAAATCGGACTCAAGTTGCATCACGTTTGGCGGACCAAGGACGGCTACTTCGTCGGCTCGAATTTCCCCAGCGATCCCGAGTTGATCCAGACAGAGACCGACTTCGATCCCAAGGACATGGCCAGTTCGCCCAACGCCCGCCATAAGCGCTGGGAGGAACTGATGCCGCCGAGCAAGGGCCAGATTGACGTTGCGATGGGCGAGAAATTTCTGGCCGACCATTGGGACACCTACGAAGGCAAGGAAGACCGCAATCGACGCGGCTTATGCGGTCATGGCGAGAGTGCGTCCGATCCCGAACCGGTGTGGGCAGAGGCTCCGTACAGCCCCGATGGGCTCGGTTACGTCCGAGGCGGCCGACAGCACCATGGCGAAGAACATGATGCTGCAGGCGCGGGCGGGCCATTCCTGCGGCGAAGACTTCATTGCCGACAAATTCCTGAAAGAGCATCCCGAGTACGATTGGCAGCGCCCCATCCTGCAGGACATGAAGGGCCATCCCTGGGCGGAGTTCAAGGCCAGCAGACAAGCAGTAGGAAGCCGCGAAGGTGTCCGCAACCGTCCTGACATAATTTGCGACTTTCGTGTTGTAACAAGAATCTCTCCCCGAGATAGGCAGCGACCGGTTCGCCTTGCCTGAGCGAATTTCCTGGAGGAGACGCGAATGTTCCGCAAACTGATCTCGACCTCAAACGATGTGACCCTCGGCGTTGTGCGCCTCATTCTCGGCGTGGTCTTCTTCGCGCACGGAGCGCAGAAGATGCTGGGCTGGTTTGGCGGCTACGGCTTCCACGGCACCATGGGCTTCTTCATCCAGATGGGAGTTCCCGCGCCCCTGGCCTTTCTCGCCATTTGCGCCGAGTTCTTCGGCGGCCTGGGACTCATCGTGGGCCTGCTGAGCCGGGTCGCGGCCTTCGGCATCATGATGAACATGCTGGTGGCGATTGCCACCGTGCATTTCGCCAATGGCTTCTTCATGAACTGGACCGGCCAGCAGAAGGGCGAGGGCTTCGAGTATCACCTGCTGGCGATCGCGCTGTGCATCGTGGTGCTGATCAAGGGCGCGGGAGCGTTCTCGCTGGATCGCATGCTGTGCGGGTCTGATGCGAGGTAAGTCGCCGCCCTCGTGATGACAAGCATCAGGAGAACGTCGCCAACATTGTGACGGGCGGCCCGTTCCAGCCCGGTCTTAGCTGAGGCTGGGCGTGTTACCACCCCTAGCTGGATTTCTCCTTGTCCGCCTTCGATTTCAGGGTCGATCTGACCATCATGAACTTGTTCAGCGTATCGAACCAGAAGGGCGCTCCCAACGACAGAGCCAGGGCGGTGATGAGCCAACCTATGAGCTTTTCCGACCAGAACACTTAGTTGACAGAGGATGATAGAAGCACGCCTCATCGGGGCACGCCCCATTGGCTTGCATCTCCGATCGCCAGCCGAAGGGTACCGGCAAGCTCTGGCCCATCTTCGCCAGGGTGTCCGCCTCTTCCTTGATCTTCTTGACGGCATCGGTCTTGTCGGAAGCCTGGATTGGATTCTTCTCGACAAACTTTTGGCCGACATCAATTGCCGCCTGGCGCGCGACGGGATTGTTCCACAAGTTCAATGCTATTTGAATGGAGTCCACGTTCATTCCCACGGCAACCAGCACTCCCAGGAGCAGCAATATCTTCTGCGTCCTGCGCTTGTACCATCCGGCGGCACGCTCCATCGAGTCGTTGTACCAACTCTCCACCTTCGTCTGAAACTCCGAGAGCTGGTAGCCTGTGCTTGCCGCCAAACTGACCAGGGCTTCCTTGGCAGGACTCTCTGGCAGAGCGTCGATGCCCTTTCGGACTTCGGCCAGGGCGCGCGGGGTTTTCCCGTCGGAGGGCGCGAGGATGTCCAGCAGGGCGGTTGCGAAGGTGCGGGAGGGGATGTATGAGGGTAAGTTGACCTTGGTGAGTTTCTTGGCGAGCGAAAGTGCATCCGGGGACTCTTGCTGATTAGGAGGGTCTTTGAATAGCCCGCGGACCAACCCATGCTGGTAGATTTCCTGAACGAATTTCTTACCACCGGATGTTTCGCTTTCGGAGAAGAGGCTGCTGACGCCGGCCACGAGGTTCTTGGCCCGAAGCGCAAAGAGCGAGGCGATCGCTTCATTCACTACCGAACAGATCAGGCTGAAAAACAGGTAGACAAAAGCAACTCCGATTGCAACGTCGAGAATCACAGAACTGGGCATGGTCCACCTTCCTTTCGGATAGAGCAGCGTGACGCCCTGCTGACTTCGACAAAAAACCGGCGACACCGTGAAGACTTTTTCAGGAGTCGCGAACGGTGAGAATCATTCGAATCTCCGTCTTAGCTCCACAACTCCAGACTATATACGCCTGCTGGGATAGCGGTGCACTTACTTTTTTTCTTTGGCAGCGGGAGATGCTGGGCAACAGTTTTTACGGCTTCGGGAGTAGCAACGGGTCCGACGTTGGGAATGGCGATACCGATCTTCATGCAGGGTCGTTATAGCAGGATTGAGAAACGCCGCCATATTCTAGCCGGAAATCGGAGGACAATCTCGCGGCGTCTGAGGCTTCCGCGCTCGACGCTACGCCGCATCGCGCTGATACGGAAGCAGAACTTTGACAATGCACCCGCGTGCGTTGGCGCGATTGGCCAACTCGATGGTGCCGCCGTGCGCCTCCGCGATCTGCTGTGACAGCACCAGCCCGATTCCCGATCCGCCCGGCTTGGTCGTGTAAAACGGGACAAAAGCGTTACTCGGGTTGAGCAACCCGATGCCGTTGTCTTCCACGATCAACGCCACCTTGCGATCATTCTGCTCCCAGCGCATGCACACCCTGGGATCAGCCGCACTGGCGGACTGCGCCTGCTCGAGTGCCGCATCCACGGCATTGCGGACCAGGTTGATGAGCATCTGCTCGATAAGGTCGGGATCGATCATCAAGGTCAAATTCCGGCCTGGAGAGATCTCGACTTTCAGCCGGGTCTCGAGCAGTGCGACGCGTTCCATCAATGGGCGCAAATCGACCGAATGCAACGTAGGCGACGGCATCTGCGCCAGCCTGCGATACGACTGCAGGAATCGGTGCAAGGACGCAGTGCGGGACTCGATGATGTTGAGGCCGCGCTGAAAATCAGTATTTTGCGATTCGGGCAGCTCCGGAAGTGGCAGGCGCGACGCCAGGCTGCCGGCGATGGAGATGATCGGCGCCAGCGAATTGTTGAGCTCGTGCCCCAGCACCCGGATGAGGCGTTGCCATGCGCTGCGTTCTTCTTCCCGCAATGCCCGGCTCACATCCGAGAGCACGATCAGCGTGTGGGGGACGCCATTCTGGCGAAAGGAACTCCGGCGAACCATCCAGCGGGCGTTAGGAGTTGAGTAGGGAAGCTCAACCAACGTCTCGTTGCGGGCTTCGAAGCAGGCATCCAGTCCAAGGTCAGCCGCGGTCTTGCCGAGCAGCCGTGCCGCCGCTTGTTGCAACAGGCGTTCGCCGGCCGCGTTTACCAGCCGCAGCATGTGCTCCGGGTCGAAGGTGAACAGCGGAGCATCGATTTCGTCCACCGCGCGGCGAAGCAGGGCGGTTGCTTCGATGCTCTGCAGCCGCTGTTCGGTGAGGATGTCAGCCAGCGAGTTTATTTCCAGCGCCAGCTCGCCTAAGGCGTCATTAGGTACGGCTCCACGCGCGCGAAAGGAATAGTCCTCCTCGCGAAGCGCGCCAACAACATTGGCCAGTGTCTGCAGTGGGCGAATGATCTGATCGAGCAGCACCAGGGTCAGCACCAGCCAGAGGAAAAGCTCCAACCCGGTCAGCGCGAGCTTCACGTCGCGCGGCCATGCACTCGTCCAGATGAGGGTGGTTCCAAAAGCAATGCCTGGCAGAGCCGCCAGGATGGCAAATAAAGCGACCCGTCTTTCGAAGAGAAGCCGGGTGGCTCGGGAGCGACGGCGAGAACTTCGGGATGGTGGTTGAGTTTCGCCGCCTGGACTAGAGCCCATACCGTTCCATCCGGCGATACAGGGCCCCGCGGCTCAAGCCCAGCGCCTCGGCGGCCTGGCTCACGTTGCCATGGAAGCGCTGCAGCGCCTTGCGGACGAGAATGCCCTCGACCTCCTCGATGCTGAGTTCTTCGAGGTTCTGGCCCTGTGGACGCTGCTGGTTTAAGCCCAGGTCGGAAATCTGGATCTCGACACCTTGACACATCAGGACTGCGCGCTCGAGGGTGTGTTCGAGTTCGCGCACATTGCCGGGCCACGCATATTGCATCATTACCTGAAGAGCAGGGGCGGCGAATCCGCTGACCGGGCGACGGTATCGTGCGGCATAGCGTTTCAGGAAATGCGCCGCCAACGCAGCAATGTCTTCGCGACGCTCTCGTAACGCGGGGATGTGGATCTCAACCGTGTTGAGGCGGAAAAGAAGGTCTTCGCGAAATTGTCCCGCCGCAATCGCCACTTGCAGGTCGGTATTGGTGGCGGAAATAACGCGCACGTTGATGCGCTTGGTCCGCGAGGAGCCGACGCGCTCAATTTCTCCGGTCTCCAGCACCCGCAGCAACTTTGCCTGCTGGCGAATGGGAACGTTGCCAATCTCATCCAGAAAAATCGAGCCATTGTCGGCCAGCTCAAAGCGGCCGATGCGGTCGGTGCGCGCGTCGGTGAATGCGCCTTTCACATGTCCGAATAGCTCGCTCTCAAAGGTACCTTCCGGCAACGCGCCGGTGTTCACCGCAACCAGTGGCATGGAGGCCCGAGGGGACAGTGCATGCAGCGTCTGGGCCACAACTTCCTTGCCGGTGCCGTGCTCGCCGGTGACGAGCACGTTGGCGTCGGAGGGCCCGATGCGGGCCATGGTCTGCAAGACAGGCTGCATCGCAGGTGCGGCCGCGATGAACTCAGGACGCCCTTCGGCGCGCAACAATCTGGCTTCCGCTTCGAGTCGTTGGGTCCGTTGCAGGGCGCGATGCAGCTCGACCTGGGTGCGCAGGATGGCCAGCAGGCGTTCGTTCTCCCACGGCTTCTGGATGAAATCGCGGGCGCCGCGGCGCATGGCCTCGACCGCCAGTCCCACGTTGCCCCAGGCGGTCATCACGATCACAGGAATGCTGCTGTCCTGCGCGACAATCTGCGACAGCAGGTCAAGGCCTTCCTGTCCGGAGGTGGTGTCGCGGGTATAGTTCAGGTCAATCAGGACCGCGTCATAGAAGTCGGTGGACAGAGCTTCGCGCACCGCTGCGGGCGACTTCGCAGTATCCACTTCAAAACCTTCCGGGCGCAGCAGCAGCTCGATGGCTTCGAGAATATGGGGCTGGTCGTCGGCGGCAAGAATGCGGCCCGCGTTCTGCCGGGCGCGAGTTTCCGTCACCGGATCACGCAAGATCGCCGGGTTGCCTTGAGTTTGTGTGCGCGGCAAGAAGGTGCTCCTTCACTGCGCGGTCCCGTTCACCGCGTCCTGAATCTGAATGCCATTATCTTCCAGAGTGGTCCCGGTTACGCGCTGCAGCTCCAGCTTGGACTTCTGATAGGCGGTCGTCGCGTTCACCAGGTCAAGTTCGGCAACCGCGAGATCGCGCTGCGCGGTCAGGGTTTGGAAACTCGATCCGGCTCCCAAAGCCTGCTCCTTTTGCATGATAGTAAACGTCTTGCTGGCCAGGTCGCGTCCTTTTTTCGCCGCCAGCACGCGGGCCCGGCCCTGTTCCACCGCGTACTGTGCATTCCGCACCTCGATGCGAATTTGCTTCTTCAGCTGCTGCATGCGCAACTCGGCTTGCCGGTACTCCAGTTCGGAGCGGTATTGGTCGGCCTTGGCCACGCGGTTGCGAATCGGAATATTCAGGTTGACACCAACAAAGTAGTCGGGTGACGAATTGTTGAAAGCGTTCTCGAAGCCTCCCCAGAAGTTCGGCGGAACGATGGCAGAGTTCATCCCTTGAAATGCGGGATTCAATTCTCCCGCCAGGCCCGTGCCGCCATAAAAGCCCACCAGCGCCAGGGTCGGAAGCAACGCGTTCTTCGCCGCCTGCCGGCTGATCTGACGGTTCTGCAAATCAATCTGCGATTCGGAAAGCTCGGGGCGGCTCTGCAAGGCCTGGTTAATCAGGTCCTGGAGCGGCTTCTGCGCTTCGGCGTCACCAGCTTCCAGCCGATCGGTGGGGACCACAGGCATGGATTCCAGCACGGGGTCATCCAGGTTCTTGGTGAGCGCGTTCTTGATCAACGATTCCTGCAGTTGCAGGTTGGTCTTTGCGATGGTCAGGTCCTGGTCGCGCCGGGAAACTTCAGCCTCCGCGCGCATCACGTCCATCGCGGGAATGGCCTCGAGTTGGAGTTGCTTCTTGGCGTTGTCAAGGCTCTGCTGCGCGAACGCGTAGGACTGCTCGGTCACACGCTCGGCCTCGTAGGCGCTGACCAGGTCCCAATAGATGTTGGCGATCTGCGTGACCGTCGCCACCACCTGGTCCTTGAAGGAGATGTCCGAAATCTTCTTGTTGTTCCTGGCGATACGCAGGTACCGCAAGTTCGGACCGGTGCCAAATCCGGCCAGCAACTGCTGCGTAAACGTGAACCGGTAGTAGGTCCCCAACTGCGGGCTGAGAGTACTGAAGATGCTATTCGAGGTCTGCCGGTTGTTGTCCACCTCGAGGCTGAAGCTGCTGCCAGTGGGAAAGGCCTGCGAATAATTGAAGTTGGCCTGCGTGGTGTTGAGCTGGAGCGACGGAACACCGTAGATCTGCAGGTTTGCCAGCGGGGTGGTCAGATGCTCTACGCCGCTGACAGCGGTAACCGCCGGATCGAAAGACGGGACCGCGGTCCCGGCGCCGAGAGTCGATTGCACCAGTCCGGCAGCACCGGCGCCCGCGCCGCCCGCGCCCCCCGTGGTGCCACCAGCGCCCGCGCCCGGCGCGCCCGTTCCGAAACCTCCAATGCCTCCTCCAGGCGTGCCCTGCACCACGCCCGTATTCACTCCGCGGAAAGAAGCCCCGGCTTTGGTGCGTTGAATGTCGGTGTCGGCGATGGGAAGGTTATAGCGAGCAATCGCCAGATCGAGATTGTTTTCCATGGCAAGCGCAATCGCATCGTGCAAAGAAATGTAGAGCTTGCCATCGCGAATGAGGTGCTCAAGGCGGGACGAATTCGCCAAATCGGGCTCAGGCACAGAACTCGGCGCGTACGCGTCGAACGGATTGCGAGAATGCGGAATCGCCAAACGGGCCGGTGTATGGATGCCAAGCGGAACCGGCGGCGCGTTAGGTAATGGCTGGGCCGTTGAGCTGTCCTGGGTTTGCGTCTGGGCTTCGGCGCTGACCAGTTGCAGGCACAGAACGAAGGCCAGAATCGGCGACCGCATCAGGCGTCCCATCATGAGCGGACCGCCTCCCCACTGCGGGCGAGGGACAGGATTCGACGTATCGCCCACCAGCCACCCGTCACGCAGTTGCAGGGTGCGGGTTCCGTACGAGGCATTGACGTCGGAGTGCGTGACCTGCACGATGGTCGTGCCCTCGCCATTCAATTGCGTGAACAGCTCCATGATCTCCTTGGCCTGGCTGGAGTGCAGATTTCCCGTGGGCTCGTCGGCCAGCAACAGCGCGGGCTTATGGATAACAGCGCGGGCGATGCCGACCAACTGTTGCTGCCCTCCGGAAAGCTGGCTGGGATAGAGGTCCTTCTTGGCAACGATCTGGAAGTGGTCGAGCGCCTCGGCTACCATCGCCTGCCGCTCGCTGCGCGGAATGTCCTTGTACGACAGCGGCAGGTCGATGTTCTCCTGCACGGTCAGGTCGTCGAGCAGGTGATAGCTCTGGAAGACCATCCCGATGTTGCGCTTGGCCATCTCACTGCGGCCCTTGCGCTTCATTTCGTGCACGGCCTCGTCGCGGAACCAGTACTCGCCCGTCCATTGATCGTCCAGCAGAGCGAGCACGTTCAGCAACGAAGACTTGCCCGCTCCCGAAGGTCCCATGATGGTGACGAACTCACCTGGCTGGATGGTGAGGTCAACGCGGCGCAATACCCAGGTCTGCCCCGCACCGGTTTTGTAACTGCGATCGACATGCTTGAGCTGGATCATGATGTTTTACTAGTTGCCAGTTGCCAGTTGCTTCCTTCTCATTCCCAGCGCAAAGCCCTGATGGGATCAATACGCGACGCCCGTCGCGCCGGGATGTAGCTTGCCAACAGACCGCAGGCCAGCAGCAGCATCGAAACCGCGACGATAGTCGAGGCATCGTACGGCACAACTCCATAGAGAAAACTGCGGAGAACGCTTCCAGCAAGAATGGTGCTCAGGATACCGGCGGCGACGCCAATTCCGAGAAGAAGCACTGCCTGGCGCAGGACCATGCGAATCACGTTGGAGCGGGTTGCGCCCAGGGCCATTCGGAGTCCGATGTCACGCGTGCGCTGGTTCACGTTGTAGGCCAGCAAACCGTAGATACCTGCAATCGAGATCAACAGGGCCGCGCCGGCAAAGATCCACAGCAAGCGCACGGCTAGGGTCTGGCTGCCCAGCGCCCTGTCAACCATGTCCGGCATGGCGCCAATTTGAATGACCACCAACTCAGGGTCGAAATCGTGCAAGGCAGTGCGCAGGCTGGGAATCGCGGCTGAAGCGTCAACATGGGTACGCAGTGCGAGGTTGCTGAACGAGCCGATGATGTACGGGGTCAGTTCATCCTGCGGAGTGAGCTGCAGGTAGGAAAGGTCGATTTCGGGCTGGACCGGTTGAGAAAGCGTGGTCTGATTGGTGTCATCGACCACACCTATGATCGTCGCCGTAGCATGCGGCCCTTTCTCGCTGATCTTAATCTGCTGACCCAGCGGGTTCTGTCCCCGGAAGTACGAGTTGGCGAAGGTTTGGTTAACCACCGCTGCAGCCGGGGCGGCGGCATTGTCAGCGTCAGTGAACAATCGGCCTTGCAGCAGGCGAATTCCCAATGTGTGATAAAGGTTGGGACTGACGGCCCGCACCGCAGCGACAGTCTTGTTCTCCGGATCTTTGGGTCGCCCGACGATGTCAAACGATCCGCCAATCTGGAAGTTGTTCTGCAGCGGGAGGGCCGTAATCAAGGCCGAAGAATCGACCCCGGGAAGGTGGGCCAGTCGATCGAGCAGGGGCGCGTAGAACGCCTCCGCCACATCTTTTCCGGCATACTTACCGCCTTCGCCAAACAAGCCGGCCCCTGACTGGGGAAGCATGACGGCGGCTGTAACCACATTATGCGGGACGAATCCGAGGGGCACACTGCGCAGGGCGAGCAAGCTCCTCAGCAGCAAACCCGCGCAGATCAGAAGCAACAAGGACAGAGCGATCTCACCCACCACCAGCGCATCGCGGAAGTGACGTTGCCGGCGGCTCGCTCCTGCGGAAGGGGTCCCTTCTCGAAGTGCCTCTTGAGCCGGGGCCCGCGAGGCTTGCAACGCCGGAACCAGTCCAAACAACACCGCAGAAATGACGGAGAAGGCGATCAGCAGGACTACGACCCGCGAATCCACCTGAATGTGGCTGGACAGAGGTAGATAGAGATCGAGGTAGAAGCGCAAAAGGCGGACACAGCCGATGGCTAGACCGCACCCGACTGCGGCGCCGATGAGGGACAGGACGAGACTCTCTGTCAGGAACTGCCGCACAATGCGAGCTTGGCCGGCACCGATAGCGGTTCGAATGGCAACCTCACGGCGGCGGCCGGCGGTGCGCGACAGCAGCAAACTGGCGACGTTGGCGCAGGCGATCAGCCAGACCGCCAAGACCGCGAACTGCAGAGCAACCAGGGCCGGACGCACATTGGACGTCAGCACGTCACGGTAGCGCTTAACCAGAACGCGGCGGTCCAACTCAAGGCTGGCAAAGGCGTTCGCAATATTGTTCTGCAACCCACCAAGCTCAACCTGGGCGGCTTCCGGAGAAACCCCAGGCTTAAGACGGCCGATCGCAGTCACCGACCGGGAATCCCGCTGTTCGTAGAGCTCCGTCGGCACCAATGGAGTCCATACCACCGGCGTGTCGCCTTGCGATGGAAACTCGAATCCCGCAGGCATGATGCCGATCACGGTGTAGGTGGTTTCGCCTACCTTCAGGGTCCGCCCTATTGTCTGCGGATCGTTGGCGAAGAACTTCTCCCATGCGATGGAGTTGATGACAGCGACCTCGTTCTTGCCCGCCTGTTCTTCCTGCGGCATGAACGTTCGGCCTGACGCAGGCTGCACCTGCAACGTAGAGAACAAATCTGCACTGCTGAACACAATCGGAATGTAGTCGGAGAAGTCTCGCACCTTCACGCCGCGGATACCGACGGTGTACCAACTGACACCATCGAACGAATGACTCTGTGCACGCCAATCGCGAATATTAGCCAGAGCGGAACTCGAAGGAGCGTTGTCGTGCTGTCCGACTTCACTCATTTGCACGACTTGTTCCGGCTTGGGGAAGGGCAAAGGCCGCAGGAGTACCGCATCAATGACCGCGAACATCGCAGCATTGACGCCAATTCCCAGCGCCAGCGTCAGCACGGTCACGGCGGTGAAGCCGGGGTTCTTGAGTAGCTGACGAAAGGCGTAACGTAAGTCTTGCAGCACTCCGCTCATCACTGTGTCTCCTGCATGAGCCTCCGCAACTCTTCCTCGGCCACAACTTTTCCGTCGAACAAATGCACCTCGCGCTCGGCATGCGCCGCGAAACGCGGGTCGTGCGTCACCATGCAGATGGTGGAGCCCTCGCGATGCAGCTTTTGCAGCAGCTCCATCACCGCTTCGCCGTTGCGAGAGTCGAGATTTCCTGTCGGCTCATCGGCCAGCAGGATGGAAGGCGAGCCCGCCAGCGCCCGCGCTACCGCGACTCTTTGCTGCTGACCGCCGGAAAGCTGCGATGGATAGTGCCGCAACCGGTGGGCCATGCCAACTCGCTCCAGAGATTCCAACACGCGACGCTTGCGCTCCGGCGCCGGCATACCGTCGCGGTAGGTGAGCGGCAGCTCGACGTTCTCGTACACCGTGAGGTCCCCAATCAGATTGAAGCTCTGGAAGATGAATCCAATCTCGCGATTACGAATGCGCGAGCGATCGGCAAAATCCAGGTTCGCCACCGGCTTGCTGTTCAGCCGGTATTCGCCTGCGGTAGGCGTGTCCAGCAGCCCGATGATGGATAGCAGCGTCGACTTGCCACAGCCCGACGGGCCCGACATGGCAACGTACTCGCCCTTGCGGACGGTGAGATGCACGCCCGAGAGAGCATGGGTCTCGACTTCGTCGGTGTAAAAAACTTTGGTTAGATTTTCGATTTCAATCAGCGGGGTTCCTGCGTCGCTCATAATGTATTTCCATCCTGTGTGGAACGCTCTTCGCTCTTCGCTTTTTGCCAGAATGCGGTCGCAGCCTTTCGTGCCGACCGTACGATTCGCTCTTCACCACTTCACCTTTCATTTCTTGCCAGAGGGCACTGAAGTCATCCGCTACCTCGCTGCTCTGGCGAAAAGCGAAGAGCGAACAGCGTGCTTTATTCCAGCCGTACTCGATCGGTGTTGTCCCAGCGCGACATGTCAGAAAGGATGACCGTGTCGCCTTCCTTCAGACCCGAATCGATTTGAATGAGGTTGACCGAGGCGCGTCCCGTCTTCACCTGGACGCGATCGGCGCCCTTGCCGTCCGGCTCCAGCTTAAACATGGAGATAGTGCTGGTTTCCTGGCCAAAGGCTGGGCGCCCGACATACAACACGTTCTCCAGTCGCTCCAGGTCGATCGTGCCGTCCACGCTGAGGTCGGGACGTGCGCCCTTGGGCAACTCGCCGGTCAGCTTGATGTCTACGGTTACCGTGCCGTTCTGTACCGCCGGATCCACCCGGCTGACCTCGCCGGGGATTACCCCGTTATGCGTGTCGATGGAAGCTGGCTCACCGATCTGAACGTCGCGCGCCTGGGTCTCGGGAATCTTCAGTTCGGCCATCAGGTGGTTAGGCTGCACGATCTTCGCCAGCTCCACTCCGGGCAGGACGTGCTGTCCGACTTGCAACGGCATGTCTACCAACACCCCCGCGACTCCGGCTTTCACTTTCAGACGCTGTAATTGCTGTTGCTTCAGTTGGGCCAGCGCGCGCATCTCGTCGACCTTTGCCTGCTGCACGACGAGTTGCGATGCGATCGCCTTCTCGTTGATCTCCAATCGTTGATCTTCAATGTTGTTGCGCGTCACCATCTCCTGCGCTTTTCCAGCGGAAGCCTTGGCGGTCAAACCGGAGATGACACCGAGATCGTAGAGAGCTTTGTCCGTCTGCGCCTGCCGCTGGGCTTCGCTGTATTCGGCGTTCACCGTGGCCGCGCCGGCGCGCTGGTTCATCAAGTCGCTGGCGAGCTTGACCTTCAGACTCTGGTACTCAGCTTCGGCCGCTTTGACCTGCAACTCGGCGTCGAGCGCCTCCTGCTCAAGCTGCGGGTTGCTCATCTCCACCAGAAGGGTGTCCGGATCCACCAGCGAGCCCGGGAGTTTGAGAATGCGGAGGACCGTCGCTTCGGTCTCAGCGGGAATCTGGCGAACATCTTCGTGGCTGGGAATCAGGGAGCCCAAGCCACGTACCTGGCGAAGCATGGAGCCGCGCTTCACGCTGTCGGTCCAAATGGTGCTGCGATCAACGGTCGGCGAGGCGGGCTTCAGCCGCGAGACTCCGATGGTGAGGACCACCAGCACAGCCAGCGCGATTACCGACCAGATGATCTGGCGACGTCGCTTCTGGCGCTTAATTTCCGGACGGGCGATATCCATTGCGTTCTTGGTGAGTGCAACTCAGAAGCCATTCAAAGGGAGGCTTAGTTGGTGTTTCTTCAGACGCTTACAGCCAAAGCCAAGAGGCCGGGGAAGCCGCCCATGTCCCGACGCGGATTACAGTGTCCGATTTCGGACACCATAACCGCAGCCATTCTAACCCCGTTTCCGTGCGATTGGGCAAATCGATTGCAAGCATATCTTCCGGAAAGGCCAACGAAACACCCCACGCCGGCCCATGACATCATTGAGTCGGCGAATCTGTTTCGTTTGACGCTGTGCCATGCGGGTCCTAATATCCGGGTCAGTGACAATCCCAGCTCCCAGCGACGGGGAAGTCTTAGGACACTACCGGCTGATTGAAAAAATCGGCGCTGGCGGCATGGGCGTCGTCTTCCGCGCGCATGACGAACGGCTGCAGCGCGACGTCGCTGTCAAAATCCTGCCGGCGGGCATGCTGGTGGATGATGAAGCGCGCCGGCAATTCCGCAAGGAAGCACTGGCCGTCGGCAAGCTGAATCATCCCAACATCGCGATGGCGTTCGACTTCGGCCAGGAAGACGGGGTCGACTACCTGGTCACCGAGTATATTCCCGGCCTCAACCTCGACGAAAAGGTCGGTAATCAATCACTTCCGCAAAAGACGGTGCTGGAACTAGGTATTCAGCTGGCCAGGCGGACTGGAAGCGGCGCATCGTGAAAATGTCATCCACCGCGATCTGAAGCCGTCGAATCTGCGTGTCAATCTGGATGGCCAACTCAAAATTCTCGACTTCGGATTGGCCAAGCTGGTTGAACCCATTGACGAAAACGCCGAAACCGCCAGCCTCTCCGCCAAACTGGTGGTCAGCGGGACCCTGCCTTATATGGCCCCGGAAGTCTTGCGCGCCGAAACTGCCGATGCCCGTACCGACATCTGGGCAGCCGGAGCGGTGCTCTACGAAATGGCGACCGGAAAGCGGGCCTTTCCCGACCGCCAACCCTCGCTGCTGATTGACGCCATTCTGCACTACGATCCGGTGCGGCCCTGCCTGCTGAATCCGAAGATCACTGCTTCTCTGGAGGCCGTGATCCTGAAGGCGTTGGACAGAGATCCGGATCGCCGTTATCAGTCCGCGCGGGAGTTGCGTGTCGATCTCACCCGGCTGCTCGCTGGAGGTGAGTTGCCGACAGAGACGGTGCGCCACTCGGGTGTGGTGGACGTCACGGAAAAACGTTCGAACCAACGGGCGTTGCTGGTTCTGGCCGTGGTATTGTTGGCCGGAGTTGCGGTGGGGTATGGCGTCAAACGGTGGTGGCCCCAGACGCACAGCGTCAAGCAAAGCATCATGGCCGTGTTGCCCTTTGACACGATCGGCCAGGACCCTGCCACCAACGCGCTCGGGTTGGGTCTGGCTGAAACCCTTACCACCAAACTCGTGCAGGCCAGCGACAGCGACGCCATCCAGGTGGTTTCGCCGCGCGAACTTCGCGAACAGGGAGTGAAGACCGCGGAAGACGCTCGCCGCCAGTTCGGCACCGATTTTGTTCTGGAAAGCAGCCTGCAGCGCTCCGGCCAGACCATCCGCGTCAACTGCTCCCTGGTCGATTCCAAGACGCACCGCCAGATCGCCGCACGGAGCATCACCATGGACGCGAGCGACGCGTTCGGCTTGCAGGACCGCGTGGTGAGCGAGACGCTGGACATGCTGCCCGGACAAATCAATCCGGAACAAAGGCGCAAGTTGATCGTTCAGCACGATACTCAGCCCGCCGCTTACGAGGCCTACATACAGGGACGCGGGTATCTGCAGGAATACGAGAAGCCGGAAAACATTGACAGCGCCATCGCGGAGTTCAACAACGCGTTAAAGATCGATCCCGGCTATGCCCCGGCCTATGCCGGTCTGGGGACCGCCTATCTCACTGGATTCCAGCAATTCGATAAAGGCAAACCATGGGTGGACAAGGCCTCCGCTAACTGCGAGCGCGCCCTGTCCTTAAATCCTGAGCTTCTGGAAGGACATATCTGTCTGGGTAACGTCTTCAACGGGACCGGCAAGTACGACCAAGCGGCGGAGGAATTTCAGGGAGCTCTGCGCTTGGAGCCGGGCAGCGAACAGGCGCTTCGTGGCCTGGCCGATGCTTATACTTCGTTGGGAAATTTCGCCGCCGCCGAATCCACCTACAAGAAAGCCATCGCTATGCGCTCCCAACTACTGGGGCGTTTATAGCTGGCTGGGTGTTTTCTACTTCAACCAGGCGCGATACTCCGAGGCGGCGGAAATGTTCGTGAAGACGACCCAATTGGCGCCGGACAACTATCATGGGTATCTCCTTTTGGGTGGCGCCTATGGCTTGCAAGGGCGCTATATCGACGCGATCGCCGCATTGCAGCGCTCCATCCAACTGCGACCCAGTCCCGATGCCTACAACAACCTGGGCTATGTCTATACTCTCATGCACCGTTTTCCCGAGGCCATCGCCGCCCTGGAGCAGGCGCTGAAGATTGATGATAGTGACTCAATGAACTGGGGGAATCTTGGCGATGCTCTCTACTGGAGTCCGAACCGGCGCCCGGAGGCGTCGGCTAAATACCGGCAGGCCGTAACCATTGGGACTTCGAGACTGCAGGTCAATCCCCGGGATGCCGACACTCTGGCCTACCTCGCCGACTATTCCGCCATGCTGGATGACCCCCAAAACGCTTTCAGCTACGTGCAAAAGGCGCTGGAGCTGGCTCCTTCCGAAGGCGAGGTATTGTTCCGCGCGGCCATCGTTTACAACCACTTCGGCCAGACCGAACCAGCCCTCGCCTATCTGAAGAAAGCCGTCGATGTCGGCTACTCACGCCCGGTCATACGAGACACGCCGGACTTTCAAACTCTGCAGCAGGACCCGCAGTTTCGAGCCCTGGCGGGCCTGAGCCAACAACACTAGCGCTTGTTGGAAAGCATCCCGCACACTTCTGGGTGGATGCGCGGGCCTTCCCCGCGAAAGATGCCGCCCCTGGGAAAGCTCTGAAACGATGGCCCGGTGGAAGAGCTGGCCTTTAGGCCTCCGCCCAAGCCTTTAAATACGAAGGGGCTTTTCAGCCCCTGGGAAACGTTTTGTCGCCTCATTTAGAACTCCCAGGAAAGGCTTTTAGGCCCGGCTTGGGGAGGCAGGTCTTTTGAAACAGCTCCGCGCTACGGCCTCATGCGCATGCCCATCGGTCCCGTGCTGCCGTGATCGCTGAGGTCGCATGTCGTTGGTGTGCCCCCCGCGTCGGTGATGGTGAGGCTGTCATATTTAAAGGTGACGCCGGATGTTCCACTCATAACGGCGGCATCGCTGAACTGAAGCTGGCACGTGCCGTTAGTTTGGAACGGAGACGAGCAAGGTGCGCTGGGAGGAACAAATGTCAACGTGAAGTGGCTGAAGCCGGGGGCGACACCGAAATGCACATTGTCACCCGTGGGCACATCAACGAATGCCCCGGTGGTGGCGCCGGAAGTGCCTGGGTCGATGGTTTGCGTACATTTTCCGCCGCTGACGCTAAATAGCACGTTGTGTGTAGCGAACAGCCGCGGGGGCGGCGGTGCCGGTGGTCTCTTTGTTGTTGTATTTTCGCTGCAGGCTACCAGAAACAGCAAAGAGCAAACAGCCAGGGCTATTGCAAAGTTGGTGCGGCGCGAGGTCATGGCAGGTTCCTTTCGTTCGCGTGTGCAACACTATCACGCAGTGAGTTACCGTCAAGAAAAATAGCTGCACGTCGCGTGCCAGCCGCGGTTCCGGCACCTTTTGGATGATGAGTGCTAACACCTAAACGCCGCCTCCGTCCTGGCAAGAAAGTCCACAGCTTCGTACGGTGGCATGTATGAAGATGAAACCAGCGTCCTCCCCGAATTCATCCTTTCTGTTAGAGCCGGATTTTGTGTCAAGCCAATAATCATCTTTCTGATGGTTACCTTCGTAAGTTGAGCGCTCGGTTTCTTGCTGACTTCCACCTTGCCATGTGTCTAGCCTGAAGCTGGGTACGCCCACCCTAGCCAGATGGCCGCTCTTCGCCGGCCGTCGGCCTGGAGGTCTTTATGGATCATGTTTGTTCGCGATTAACTTCGTGCTGCCAGCTGGACAGACGGAGCCACGCCTGATTATCCGCACCTGCAAACACATCCTGGACAGAGGCGTCTTCTGCCGGGCGCCCGCGATGAACAAACGCGACTACTGCCATGCTCATCTTCGTCTGCGCCAGTGCCGCTGGAGAATGGCGCGGGCCGGTCGCCGCCTGGCGTGTCTCAAGCTGCCTCCGCCGGTTGACATGCAGGCGGTGCGGACCACGACGGTACGGGTGCGGGCAGCGCTGGCGGGCGGGCACATCGACCCCAGTTGGGCCCGGCTCATGTTGTGGGCGATGCAACTGGCCACGGCGAACCTCCGCTACATGGAACGTCGGCCGCGCTTCGCCGAGGCAATTTCGCTCTCCGCCGGGCGAGAGGGCTGGGCCCCGGCCGCAGCCACTGGCCGCAAAAAGGCAGTTGGGGCGGATAGCTAAGTGCTGATGGCTCTATTGCTTGCGTGTAAGTGTCTTGGAATCACAAGGTTGTATAGGAACGCACTATGTAACTTACGGCAAACAAAGGTAGTGAGGGGGGTGGGGGTACCGATGGATAGATCAGAGCAGTGGGCGTCCATCGGGCGGTTGGCGGTCGGAGGTTCTTAGCGCCAGAGGGCTAAGGCGAAGAGCAAAAAGCGCAGCCCTCAGTCGCGCTTCAGGTCGGCCTTGATGTCGAGGTTCCGGATAAGCCGATGCAGGTAGTTGGGATGAAGTCCGAGCACATTGGCAGCTTCGGTGTAGTTGCCCTCGGTCTGGGCCACGGCATCGACAATCAACTGCTTCTTGAGCTGATTGATCCGGTCGTGATACTTGGTCGCGCTGCGCTCCACCGGCTGCACTTCCTGCAGGGCCTGGGGCAGATCGTCAGGAAGAATTTCGTCTGCCAGTCCCAACACCATGGCATGCTCGATGGCGTTCTCCAACTCGCGTACATTGCCCGGCCAGCTATAGGTCATCAGCAGGGAACGCGCTTCGGAGGAAATCCCTTTCAGCGGGCGCTTGCATTTTTCCGCGTACTTGGCGGTGAAATGAAGCGCGAGCAAAGGAATGTCCTCAGGCCGGTCGCGCAACGCGGGGATGACCACGGAAACCACGTTCAGGCGGTAGTAGAGGTCCTGGCGGAAGGCCGCCTTCTTGATTGCTTCCTCCAGGTTCTTGTTGGTGGCGGCAATCACCCGGGCATCGAACTTCAACGCGCGGGTACCACCGACGCGCTCGAACTCGCGCTCCTGCAGGACGCGCAGCATCTTGGCCTGCATGGCGAGAGGCAATTCGCCGATCTCGTCGAGGAAGATCGTCCCGCCTTCGGCCACTTCCAGCTTGCCCTTCTTGGTGCCGATGGCGCCGGTGAACGAGCCCTTCTCGTGTCCGAACAGCTCGCTTTCCAGCAGCGCTTCGGGAATGGCTGCGCAGTTGATGGCTACAAAGGGTTTGTCGGCGCGCGGGCTATTGCGATGAATGGCGTGCGCTACCAACTCCTTCCCCGTTCCGCTTTCGCCGCGAATCAGAACCGTAGAATCGCTATGCGCCACCTTGGAGATAAATTCCTGCACCTGGCGCATGGGCGCGCTTTCGCCGATCATGGCCCCTTCGAAGTCCAGTTCCGACATCAGGCGGCGGTTTTCGTTGCGCAGGGCTTCCAGGGCCAGCACGTTCTCCAGCGTTACCGCCGCGATACGCGCGACCGAGCTCAGAAAATTAAGATGGTCATCTTCGAATTTCTTCTCGCCGAATGCGATAAGGTACAGCACTCCAATGGTTCTCTCCACCGCCACGAGTGGCACGCAAAGCACGCTCTCGGATTCAGCCGAGTCGGAAGAGGGTGTGCTGAGAACCACAGCCCGTTCCCAGAGCGCACGCTGCACCAGATCGCGACGGACGTGCAACTCGAGAAGCCGCGCCGGTTTCCCGGTTCCAGATACAGGCTCGTGGTTGGCTCGGTGTCAACGTTGGCGGTAATGACAATTGCGCCGCAGTCAGCCGGGACCACTTCGCACATGAGTTGCAGCAGCTGCGTCTGCAGCGGCTCGATTTCGCGAATGGAGTTGATGGTGTTCGCGATCTTGAACAGGGCATTCAGATCGCGCGCCATCCGTCCGATGTCGGTGCCCAGTTGCTGCGCCGGCGGGAGTCCCTGGGTCGTTGTGCTGTAGCGCAAGGTCGAACGACGCATCCTCCCGGAACTGCACCACCCGCAAAGTCGGCTGCTCGTCTTCAGTGATGAGGAAAACCAGCTCACACTGGCCCACGCGGATGGTATCGCCGTGTCCCAGCAGCTTTCGCCTTACAGGAATGCCATTTACAAACGTGCCGTTGTGACTGTCGAGATCCACCAGGTGAAAGCCGGCATCCGCTGCGGTTATGACGAAGTGCTTCCGCGACACGGCGAGGTCGGGTACGCAGAGGCCACTCGAGGGCTCACGGCCGACCGAAAGCTGGTTGCCGTTCAGCCTCACCACGGTGCCTTTCAGAGGGCCCGGACATCACCACGACCCTGGCGTCCACAAAAACCTCCGGCCTGCTAGTGTAGCCGACTCAGCGAAATTTGGAAGTGAAGAGTTTGTGACGCGCCATTCTACTAACGAAACGGATAGACGTGCTAACCACTCGGATAGCTTCTCCCCCGCGCACCAGCCGGCGAGTCTTGGCACCAGGATTGGGAATCGGACTATGTCACTGCAAACGCAGGGAATGGGAAACTCGGTCCGCATCGGAATCGAATTGGCATGCGTCTTGCAATATCTCAACGCGTAGCAGCGAACTTCCAGAAAAGTTCGGCAGCTAAATCAAAACTGGGTTCCGAGACGGGAGCCCCCATAGGAGGAGTTATGAAGCGCAGCATTTACGGGGCCCTGATGCTACTCGCAGCGGCTCTTTTGATCAGCGTACCGATGGTGCAGGCACAGTCTCAACTCAAGGCCGATGTGCCCTTCACCTTCAGCGTGGACAAGCAGTCGATGTCGGCTGGCAACTACGAGATCGATTCACTGAACGCGAACGTTCTCGTTTTCCGGGACCTGGATACCAAGCAGGCGCGGCTGCTGATGAAGTCGCACGACGTGCTGGCTGCCAATATCCAGAACCCACACCTGGTGTTCCACAAGTATGGCGACCAGTACTTCCTGAGCCAGATCTGGAAGGGATACAGCAGCACGGGTATCGAACTGCCGATGTCCCGGCACGAGAAAGAGATCCAAATGGCGGGTAACAGCCTGCCCAACGGCCCGGAACTTGTCATCGTCGCGATGAAGTAGTCATGGCAAAGACAGCAACACGCACAGCAACACGGAATGAGAAGACCCGAAGCATAGGCTCCGGGCCTTTTCATTTTTGCGCAGGTTTTTCTCTGCAGCAAGTTTTTGCTTCAATCAGATTGCGCTACCACGCGCGGCGAGGTCCGCGCAATATGCGCGCAGGCAGCATGATAATCGCGCGCAACAACTCTAGTACGCCTTCAACCGCGAATCCCAGAATTCGGAACGGCAACAACAACACCCAAATCAGCGGATACAACACCAGGATGACCAGCGCGAGCGGCCAGCAAAAGATCAGAAGAATGCACCACAACAGGACAGTCATATGAGCCTTCCTGACCTAATCATACGTCTTCCGCGGGCGCGAAGTTCCCTGGCGTCACCCGTGAGCGCCGCCTCCCGACAGTTCCCGCACGATGGAGCCGACGAACGCTTTGGCATCGCCAAACAGCATCAGGGTGTTGTCCAGATAGTAGAGCGGGTTATCGATACCGGCGAAACCCGGGCTCATGCTGCGCTTGATCACCATCACGGTGCGGGCTTTGTCCACGTCCAGAATCGGCATGCCGAAGATTGGACTGCTGGCGTCGCTGCGCGCGGCTGGGTTGGTGACATCGTTGGCGCCGATCACCAGCGCAACGTCGGTCTGCGGGAAGTCGGGATTGATCTCGTCCATGTCCAGCAGCTTGTCATATGGAATGTCTGCCTCGGCGAGCAAGACGTTCATGTGTCCAGGCATTCGGCCGGCGACCGGATGGATCCCGAACTTCACATCCACACCCTTTTTGGTGAGAGCGTCATAGAGCTCGCGGACCTTGTGCTGCGCTTGCGCCACTGCCATTCCGTAACCTGGAACGATCACCACCTTGTTCGCTGCGGACAAAATGGCCGCGGCTTCCTCGGCGGTTGCGCTGCGCGCCGTTCGCGTTTCGGCCGCCGCGGCGCCCGCCGTCTGCACCTGCCCGAATGCTCCAAACAGAACATTCGTGAACGAGCGGTTCATTGCCTTCGACATGTTGACCGAGAGGATGAAACCCGACGCTCCATCCAGAGCGCCCGCCACAATCAGAAGCTTGTTGTTGAGAACGAAACCCATCGCCGCGGCGGACAATCCGGCATACGAATTCAGCAGCGAGATCACCGTCGGCATGTCCGCGCCGCCGATCGGAATAATCATCATCACGCCGAAGATCAGCGGAATCACGACCATCGCCGGATACAGGTACATGGCTTCGGGATGAAGCACGAGATACACCCCGATTCCGATGGAGATTGCCAGTAATCCCAGATTGACGAAGTTCTGTCCCTTGTAGGTGATCGGGCGTTGCGGCAAGACTTCCTGAAGCTTGCCTGCGGCCATCAGACTTCCGGTGAAGGTCAGCGAGCCCAGGATGACTTCCAGCGAAAGCACCGCCATCATGAACGGCGGCACGTTCGGCGCCCGCAAGTAGAACTCCGCGGTGCCGACCAGGGTGACGCAAAGCGCGCCGAAAGCATGGCTGAGGGCCGTCCGCTGAGGAACCGCGGTCATACCCACATTGCCGAGCGGAACTCCAATAACTGTGCCCAGAACGAGGGCGATGGCGATCCACTTGTAGTCGACGATGCCGTGATGCAGCAGCGTGCCGGCAACTGCCAGCACCATTCCTATTTCGCCGGCCCGGACTCCGCGCCGCGCGGTAGTCGGCGAACTCAGCCACTTCAGCGAGAGAATGAAAAGGACGGCGGCGACGATGTAGGTGATCTCAATGACTTGTTCGGTCGCTGGGATCATGGTTTCTGCGCCCGGCTCGATTTGAACATCTTGAGCATGCGGTCGGTGATGATGAAGCCGCCCACGGCGTTGCTGGTTGCAGCCACAATCGCGATGGTGCCGAGCACCGTGGCCAGCGTGGTCTTGTGCTCGCCCGCCAGGATGATCGCACCCACCACAGCGATGGCGTCGAGGGCGTTGGTCAGGGACATGAGCGGCGTGTGCAACAGCGGCGAAACGCGGCGAATTACCTCAAATCCGATGAAGGCCGCCAGCATGAAAACGTAGAGGCTGTTGATGAGGTCTACCTTAACCATTACCGGCCTCCTTCGAGTGCAAAGCCAGTTCCGGCAATGCGTAGAATTCGCGTACACGTTGGTTCACGATTTCGCCTCCCTGGGTGACGATGGTGCTGCGGGTGATTTCGTCCTCCATGTTCAACTGCAGCTGGCCATCCTTCACCAGGTGCAAAAGGAAGTTGGTGAGATTCTTGCTGTACATCTGGCTGGCATGATAAGGCACGGTGCTGGCAAGGTTGATCATGCCGATGATGGTGACGCCCTGTTGGACCACCGTCTCGCCCGGCTGGGTCAGTTCGCAGTTGCCGCCGCGTTCGGCCGCCAAGTCTACGATCACCGACCCTATCGTCATGCCCGCCACCATTTCCTTGGTTATGAGCACGGGCGCTTTCTTACCGGGAACTACTGCGGTAGTGACCACAACATCGCTCTCTGCGATGACGCGCCCCAGCAATTCGCGCTGGCGCTGATAAAAGGACTCATCCTGCGCTTTCGCGTAGCCGCCCGCATCCTCTGCGTCCTTCACTTCGAGAGGAAGTTCCACGAACCGGCCGCCAAGACTCTGGACCTGCTCCTTTACCGCGGGCCGGAGATCGTAGGCCGAGACGACCGCGCCCAGCCTGCGCGCCGTTGCGATCGCTTGCAATCCGGCAACGCCCGCTCCCATCACAAGAACTCGCGCCGGCGTAATCGTTCCCGCAGCAGTGGTCAGCATGGGAAAAAGTCGCGGCAGGGTATCAGCAGCAGTGACGACAGCCTTATAACCGGCGATGGTAGCCATGGAGGAGAGCGCGTCCATGTTCTGGGCGCGGGTAATACGTGGCATCAGCTCGACGGAAAAAGCAGTTGCGCCGGTCGCCGCGATTCCTTCCACGGTGTGAATGTCGCCGAGAGGCCGCAGGAACCCAATCAGAGCCTGACCGCTACGCAGCAGAGGCAGATCGGCCTTGCCGGTCCGGTCGTTCGATCCGTAGCAAAGCACCTGCACAATGGTGTCGGCCGCACCGAACACCTCGTCGCGGGCGGTGAGGATCTTTGCCCCTTTGTTGACAAACTCTGCGTCGGAGTAGCCAGCTTCAGCGCCGGCTCCCGCTTCGACTACGACCTCGACCCCTGCTTTGGCCAGGATCGGGATCGCCGCGGGCACCAGCGCTACTCGCCTCTCCCCCGGGAAGCTTTCCCGGGGAACACCAACTATCATGAAGCCTCCTCGTTCCAGCGCGACGTCTCCAAACACCGATCGGGAGAAAGCGGCCGGAACTCAGCATTCTATCTGCCGTGGCCGGAAAGTCCATCCCCTGTGCGCCAGGCCGGGCCGTTCATGGCGCGGACTCCCAACAGTTGGAAGTTGCAGGTTTCAGCCGGCGGTATAATGGCGCGCGGCTCGAAGGGCCCGTGCTGCTAGAGTTACGGAACGAACTTTTCCACGCAGAAAATCACCCATGAACTTCAAGATCACGGACAATGCTTCCGTTTCTGTCGCCTTTGACCTAGGGGATGATAGCCTCCTGTCGCAATTGGGTGCGACGGAATTCGTCTTCCACACTGCCGCTTTCGTTGCCAATGTTGGAAAGCCCGTCGACCAGTCTGGATTCAAGACAGCGACCTTCGGCGGGAACTTCACGGCACCTTCGCGACTGCTCTTGAATGCGGCCAAGCTTGCTATCAACAGCGACGTCAGCGGCGAATTCGGACTGGTCACGTGCGCTGACAAAAAGCTATTCGGCGACGACTTCACTCCCGAGATCGCAATCGCCTCCGACGAGTGCTGGGTTTCTCTGGAGATCGATACGTCGGTTGATGGCAGACTGTCGAACACCGTAGATGGAGTCGGGGTCAGCGTCGATGCGTCCACTGCGGCTTGCTTTAAAACCTATACGTTGTTGAAGGCTTCGGGCGGAAAGTTCCCGTCATTGGGAGAAGCGCTGGTGTCGGCCATGGACCATTACTCCGTGAATTACAGCCCGGAGTCCGTCCGTCGGCAACCACCCGGTACAGTCAACGTCGGCGATCTCAAAGGTACGGTGACGTACAGCGGCTCGTATAGCGTGCCCATCAGTGTCAACTCCCTGGCCTCCGCCAATTTGCCATTCAACGACAAGATCGATGTCAACCCGGGCGTGACATTGGAACTCTCGGGCCAGATCGCGCTCTCGGGGGAATTTGTCATCCGCTCTCACAAAGTCAGCGACGAGGAACTGCACTTTGGCGTGTACAAGAAGAAGAACAGCATTTTGAGCGCCAGCTTCACCGCGTCAGCCGGCATTCAGACGGACCTTGCCGGACAGGACCTGATCACAAGGTTTTTCGGCGTCGTATTCCCTGCGGTCGATCTCAGCAAGGCCGGAATCACGGGCAAAGACGCGGACGCACTCCAGGATGCCGTCCAGGGCTGCCTTGATCACAGCCTTTCTCTTTCCATGAATGCGACCTGCTCGGCGAGTCTGACCGACGAGGCGGCAGTGGCTTATTCCATCAACCTGTCCGGCGGAGACGCGAAGAAGACAGATGCCGCAATTGCGTTTGCTTTACGAGGCGACTGGACTGCAGTCGCCAGCCTGCCGAATGCGACGCCCCTGCGCAACATCCTTCGCGATACTGAGAAGCTCGAGCACAAGATCGTGATCAACCTGCTCGGCATATACAATGCTGAGTCGGTTGGCCAGTTCGTGAAGTCCTGCACGGTACTGCACGATGCCGACGGCCAGGTGCTGATTACCGACAAGCAGACTGCCTCCCGTGTTTGTGTCGCCTCCGCTCCTTTGCTGGCTGATGCCGACAAGCTCCGTTCAGCCCTGTCCGAGGCATTCCTCACAACCGTCGCCTACGTCGCCGGAGGCGCGGGTTCGGGGGGAGGAGCGAAGCTGAAGGACTTCTCCGTCTCGCAAACCTATCTGCGGTTTAAGGACAATATGTCGCAGAGCGAGATGCGGCAGCAAGTTCTCCTGGGAAAAGCACTCGAACTCATCACCGATGGAAACTGGGATGCGGTACTTGCCGCTCACGCGCGGTTCGGCCATGTCAAGGTCAGCGCCGGCGCGACCTATGATGCAGCGGCGGCGATGAAGCTGTTTTTCGCCGATCCCGCTCGTCGCACGCCGTGGGCGATTGCGGACTTGGAACGAATCGGGCGGGATGTCATGGCTGCACTCATTGACCCTGCTGATCCCACCGGACCTGCTCGTATCAAGGTTCTCGAGGATGACGGTATCTGGAGCGCGATGGATGAAACCGGTGCGGTTGGGTCATTCGGCCACATCCCCGGCCTGCGGCATCTGCAACCGAATGAGCTCGCGGATGTGGGAACTGACTGGGTAGGCATCCGTTGGTGGGCCAATGCCATGGCGAATGTTGCGCCTAAGCTGAAGGATGTTTTTGCTGCGCTGGAACAAACGACGGCCCAGGACCCAACGACCGATCCGAACTTCATGAAGCGGCGCGCCGCCCTCGCAGGTGTCCTAGGGCAGGTAGCGCGGAGGTCCCACGCTGCTTTCGCCGGCGGATGGGGCGTTGCGGTGATGGCGTCGGTCTCGGAGTTTACCGCCCCATTGACGATGGACATCTGCGCGGATGGAAAGATAAGCGCTCACTATGAAAGCGGCAATTCCGTTGCGCCTCCAGCGAAACCGGGATAGACCGGTTCCTGATGTGGGAACTGCTAGCTAAGGCTTTGTTGATCGCATATTTGTGATGTCTGAGGGAACTGCTGTTCACGGAATTGGAGTGCCCTTTCCGACACCCCCTGTTGCATAAATACAACAGTCAGATCCGAGCTGGAACTTGTAATCTGTTGAGTGCGCCGTTGTTAGTCACTCTCCCCTTTGGTTTACGAGCGAACAATTCGGAACCCTGTCGAATGTAGCGGCATCGGGCTCCATAGCGGAGCGCCCGTTCGGCTGGGAATTCTGCCGGCCCCGGCGGGCACCGGAATTGTGTTTCGACGCACCGATCTGGATGGCTTCGAAGTAGAAGCCAGCAGTCGCAATGTGGCGAAGGTGAGTTATGCGACCAGCTTGATGAAAAAGGGCGTGCTCATTTCCACTACTGAGCACCTGCTGTCGGCCTTCATCGGAATGGGTGTCGACAACGCCATCGTAGAACTCGATAACCTTGAACTCCCAATCCTGGACGGCAGCGCTCTTCCATTTGTCGAGATGATTACGACCGCAGGACTGCGCCAGCAAAGGCGGAGGCGGGTGTACCTGAAGATTTTGCGTCCCTACGAAATGCGCGAGGGCGACAAATTCATCGGCGTCTATCCCGGCGAGCGGTACTCCGTGAGCTATGCCATCAACTTCCCCCACCCGCTAATTGGCAAGGAACGTTTTCAAGTGGAGCTTTCCAACGGCAGTTATGTGAAGGAGATCGCCTCGGCACGAACGTTCGGCTTCCTCGAGCAGGAACGCGCAATGCTGAACATGGGCCTCATCCGTGGTGCCTCGCGGGAAAACTGTGTCGTGCTTACGCGTGAGGGGATTGACAATCCGCCGCTTCGCTACGCAGATGAATTCGTGCGGCACAAGGTACTCGACCTGATCGGCGATCTCGCTCTATTCGGCAAACAGATTCTCGGCTACGTAAAAGCCGATCGCGCCGGACACGCGATGCACACCGCCATTGTCTCGCGCATTTTGCGCGACCCGACCTACGCGGAAGAGGTGACTCTGGACGAAACTGCTATTGCAGACTGGCCGGCCGAACACCTCGCGGTCGCGGATTAGCCAGTTACCTGCCCGGAAGATCACAATCAGAACAATCCAAGAACCGTAAGCTGTGCGGCGAACGTTGCTGTCCGGTACCATTACCGCGCTAAGATATTCAAATGAAGAAGACCGTCTACCTGTCGCTGGGCTCGAACCTCGGAGATCGCCAGGTGAACTTGACGAGTGCAATCGAGAGGCTGCGTGATCTGGGCGAAGTCGCGGCAGTTTCGTCGTTTTATGAGACTGAACCGGTGGAGTTCGTGGAGCAACCCTGGTTCTTGAATTGTGCGGTAGCGCTGGGAACCGATCTGATGCCGAAACAACTCCTCTCCAAGATGCTGGCGATAGAGCAGCAGATGGGACGCCGCCGTACCAAGCCAAAGGGGCCACGAACGATTGACATCGACATCCTGCTCTTCGGAAATTCCATCGTCAGCACGTGCGAGTTGGATGTTCCTCACCCCGCGATGCATCAGCGTCGTTTCGCGCTGGAACCGCTGGCCGAGATCGCGCCTGAGGTTCGGCATCCCGTGCTTAAGCGCACCGTGCGCGAACTGCTGCAAGGGCTGCGTAACACTGACGGAAAGGTGATGAAGCTAACAAGAGTTGAGCACCCGGAGTAATTCCATGGAAATCACGAACGCTAAGTCATTCCTAACCTACTTTGAGAAGGTGCGCGAGAGAACGCTCCGAGTTGCAAAGTGTGTCCCGAGGGACCAGTTGGAGTGGAGATACCGGGAAGGCAAGTTCTCCTTCGGTGATATCCTGCGACATCTGGGCGGGATCGAGCGGTACATGTTTGCAGAGAATGCCGCTCATCGGCCAAGCCGGTATCCCGGACACGGTCGCGAACTTGCCGATGGGTACGATGAAGTCTTTGCTTATCTGGGCCGAACCCACGCCGAAGCAGTGGCGATCTTGGCCGGTCTGTCCCCGTCGGATCTGCAACAGAAGTGTATTACGCCCGGAGGGGCCGAGCTGGCCGTATGGAAGTGGCTACGTTTGATGGTCGAGCATGAGGTACATCATCGCGGCCAGATCTACGTGTATCTATCGCTGCTGGATATTCAGGGTCCGCCCCTCTATGGGCTTACCTCGGAGGAAGTGCGCGCACGGAGCCTCTGATTGGGCAAAGGCAGTGAATTCGAACCGATTGCCGTATCCCTATCCGGGCCACCGCGGTTGGCCAAATTGATTCTTCCGGTTTCGGTGTTTACCGCTCGAATCTCCTACTGCACCAGCAATCCGGTTTCACTATCCCCATTGCCATTCCCGTTGACTTCTTCCGCGGGAATGACCGAAGCCGCGGCCAGACGATCGCCGTCTTCCAGATGCAACAGCCGCACACCCTGACTGGAGCGCCCGACCTCTCGGATGTTTTTGGTGTCGATGCGGATGATCTTGCCGAACTGGCTGATCACCATTACCTCCGACTCCTCGTTGACCAGCATGATGGAGACGACCTTGCCGTTGCGGGCCGTAGTCTTGACGTTGATGACGCCCTTACCGCCACGTGACTGCAGGCGATACTCATCCACGTCCGTGCGCTTGCCATAGCCGTTCTCGGTGACCGAGAGGATGAGGTTGGCCTCTGGCTGCTCGCCGTTCTTCGCTTTCTTGCGAACCTTTGGAGTGACTGCCATACCGACAATGTAGTCGCCGCGGTCGAGGTCCATGCCACGCACGCCATGCGCAGGACGTCCCATTGGCCTCACATTTTCCTCATCGAAGCGGATCGCCATGCCATCGTGCGACGCCAGGAAAACGATCTGGTTACCGTCGGTGCAACTGGCGGCCACGAGTTCGTCCTCTTTCTCGATTCCAATGGCAATGATGCCGCGCGACATGACGTTGCTGAAGTCCTTCAACGGCGTCTTCTTGACCGTTCCGCTGCGGGTGACAAAGAAGACAAACTTGCCTTCCTCCTCGAGGTCCCGCACGGTCAGGAGCGCACGCACGTTCTCCCCGGGCTGCAACGATACCAGGCTGGCGACGGCCTTGCCTTTGCCGGCAGCACTCAACTCGGGTATCTCGTAAACCTTGAGCCAGTAGACGCGCCCGGTGTTGGTGAAGACCAGCATGTAGTCGTGGGTGGAGGCGACGAACAGGCGCTCGACGAAATCCTCGTCACGCGTGCTCATGCCTTTGCGGCCGGTGCCGCCGCGGCGCTGCTGCCGGTAGGTGGAAATCGGGGTGCGCTTCAGGTAGCCGGAATGGCTCACAGTTACTGCAACCTGTTCGTCGGCGATCAAGTCTTCCAGGCTGAGCTCGACCGCTTCGTCCTGAATGACGGTGCGGCGTTCGTCGCCGTACTTTTTCTTGATTTCCTCCAACTCCTTGACGATGACATTACGCAGCTTCTTCTCGCTGGCGAGGATCGATTCGTACTCCGCGATGCGGTCGCGGACCTCCGCCAGTTCCTTCAAGATCTCGTCGATGGACAGCCGGGTTAAACGGTGCAATTGCAGTTCGAGAATAGCGTCAGCTTGGGTAGTGTCGAAGGGACGGGTGAGCTGCGATGGGACCACGCCTCTCAGCGCCACTGGTTTACGCGCATTGGCATTGCCTTCACCGACGGACACGGTTTTACCTGAGAAATAATCAACCAGGTTGGTGCGGGCATCGGCACGGTTTTCGCTACCCCGAATGATGCGAATCACGTCATCCACGCGGTCCAGCGCGACCTGATAGCCCTCGAGGATGTGCTCGCGGTCCTTCGCCTTCTGCAACAGGAATGCAGTTCGCCGGCGCACCACGTCGATGCGGTGATCGACGAAGTGCCGGATGGCCTGAACCAGCCCCATCTCTTTGGGCTGGCCGTTGACGACGGCCAGGAAGATCATGCTGAAGCTCTCCTGCATCGAGGTGTGCTTGAAGAGCTGGTTAAGGACGATCTGCGGTTCGCAGCCGCGCTTCAACTCAATTACGATGCGCATGCCGTCACGATCGCTCTCGTCGCGAATGTCACTGATCTCGTCAATGACTTTGTTGTTCACCAGTTCGGCAATGCGCTCGATCAGCCGCGCTTTGTTGACCTGATACGGGAATCTCGGTGACGATGATCGCGTCTTTGTCCTTGGTGACGTGCTCGATCGCGGCCTTGGCGCGCATCATGAAGCGGCCGCGACCGGTGCGGTAGGCCTCAGTGATGCCGCTCCGTCCGTGGATAAACCCGCCCGTGGGGAAGTCCGGACCCTGCACGAACTTGAGCACGTCTGCCAGAGTGGCGGCCGGGTTGTTCACCAGCGTGATGCAGGCATCAACAATCTCGGTGAGATTGTGCGGCGGGATATTGGTCGCCATGCCGACTGCGATTCCGTTAGAGCCGTTAACTAACAGGTTGGGAAATCTCGTGGGCAGCACGAGAGGCTCAACCGTGGTGTCGTCAAAGTTAGCGACGAAGTCCACCGTGTCTTTATCGATGTCCGCCAGCAACTCTTCCGCGATCTCGGTCAAACGCGACTCGGTGTACCGGTAAGCCGCTGGAGGGTCGCCATCCACGGAACCGAAGTTCCCCTGTCCATCCACCAGCGGATAGCGGAGCGAAAACGGTTGGGCCATGCGCACCATTGCGTCGTAAACTGCGGTATCACCGTGGGGATGGTACTTGCCGAGCACTTCGCCGACTACCTTGGCGCACTTTACGTGCTTGCGGTTGTGCAGCAGGCCCATGTCGTGCATGGCGTACAGAATGCGCCGGTGCACGGGCTTCAAACCGTCGCGCACATCGGGGAGAGCGCGTCCGATGATGACCGACATTGAATAGTCGAGATACGAACGCCGCATCTCCTCTTCAATATTGATAGGCTGCACATTGGCCGCACCGGGGCCGGTGTTGTCGAACGGTAGATTTCTGGTTTGGATCGTCAGCCATAGTTACTCTCAGCCGTCAGGGTTCAGCTTATCCTTCGCAAAGCCTCTATCTGTGTCGCCATCGAAACGACCGCTTCGTGCTCTGCCAGCGGGCAGGAAATCGGTGCCGACGCTTCCTCTACGGAGCCCACTAGATCGTGCGAAAATCACTGCAGATTCAGGAGATTATCTGGGAGAAGAGCACTCCAAATTATAGCACCTTGTGAAGGGATTCGGGGACCGGTAAATAGCCCTGTTTCAGTAGTTTGCAAGCGCTTTTATGAGAGGATTCACTACCCCTCGGCCGCACCAGTTAAGGCTGTTCGTCGCACTCCGGAAAAAGGCGGCGAGTCACTATCGTTCAGGTCACAGCGAAGCGATATCAGAGGGAGCAGGTTTGCTCTCGGCCGGAGCGCTCTTCGGCTGCAGGTCGGAATTCTTCTTCTGCGCCGGCTTCTGGGCAGGGATGTTGAAATCGAGACCGCGAACATCATTGGCCTTGACGGTGGCAGGAACGTCAAGGTCGGCAAGCGCAATCTTCTGCGTGCGCTTGTCGAAAACGTACACCATCTGGCCCATGATGGCGTAGTTCATCACTTCCTGCTGATGGCCATCACGGAAGACAAGCACTGTAGGCTCGCTCGGTTTCGTGTCAGGCACGGACGGTTCTCGTTCCTGCATCCGCGGCCCGGGCAGTGCTGTCGATGCCTGCGGTTCGTCTGGGTCGCGACTATAGAGTCTGGCAGGCGGTTGCTCGACCACGATGTGAAGGGTTGGCTCGTTGGGGCCGACGGGCGGACCAGAGTACAGATCAGGCCCACCTACGTAATCGTAGCCATAGCTGTCCAGTAGGAACGTAGTAGTAGGGAGCAGCGTACGCCAGATCCGCTGCCCGAGTATCCGTATCCTCGGCGGCGGTAATTGCCGTTGAAGTAGGGCTGGTAACCATGCGGCCGTTCGACCGTAGCCGTAGGGCCCTAGCGAGGTCACGCTCGGAGCGGGATTCGGCAGGTGCGGCCCGCGCCCGATTGACGTTACCGACGGCGGGATACCGTTGATCTGAGCGGATGCTGGCGAGGCTAGCAAGACTGCCAACAATCGCGAGCACCAGGGACGCAGTCATTCGCGTGAGTGAACTCTCGCGCCGGCTTCAGCCTTCCGAATTGGCTCGCGCCCCGCATAGCCCCTCAGTGTAGTACAACCCATCGGATGCCGGAAAGTTCTTAGCGGCTCCGGGATGTGAGATGGAGCAGTCCATAAACGTCAATCATCGCGTTAGCGATGAGAACGCCGCCAACCACCGTGTTGGCGGCCAAGGCATAGCTACTCTCCAGCAAATCGGTCGCGACCCCGGCCATGAACAGCATCAGGAAGGGGAGGGCAGCGAGCAGGAAGGTGAATCCCTCAAAGTGCATCCGCATTCCCAATCCGGCCAGGAGAAGTCCGGTAATGAGTGGCGCCGCCGTGCCGAAGAAGCGCGCACGCTTCCATACGACAAACGTGACCAGCGTAACGGCCAACAGCAGCACAAGGCCGACTCCATTCTGCAGGAAGAACGACCGGAACAGGAAGGGAGCGCGCCAGGCTAAGTCATTGGTGGAGATCTCCAGCCAATCTGCACCCACCATGGCCCCTGCGAAGGCTGCTGGCCGAAAACTGTAAAGGCCCCACAGCAACACCAGTCCAGTGACAGACGCCGCTACAAAAACGGCAAAGGCGGCGCCGCGCCGCACGTGCCCAACCCAGAGCATGAACCCGACCGCCGGCAGCAGCAGAATCCAGAGCGAGAACTGGGCACCAATGCAGATCGCCAGGGAAAGTCCCATCAGCAGAATGCGACGCCAGTTCCATAGCACTACTTCGCGCGGAGCATAGAGCGTATGCGCTACTGCGATGGCAGAGAAGATCAGGCCGAAGGCTCCCCACGCAGCCACGATCTCGGGCCCTGCCTGACCAGACCAGCCGATCATGACCGGCGAAAAGCAGTACAGACCCAGCGCAATGTAGCCCCCGGTGTTGCCGTAAAGACGGTGCGCGACATACCACAAGGAAGCGCCCAGGAACAGTCCTGCGAACAGGAAGGGCAACCGAATGACAAGACGATAGTCATTGAGGTGGACGATGTGGTTCTCGGCGCCGGTCAACCTTGCGACCAGTTCCCGCCAGCAGCGGCACCAACGGGGAACGCTCCGTCGAGGCTGCGTTGGAAAGGCGCTCGAGGTGAAGCAGTCCGGCCTCGACATAGCTGCCCTCCATGGCCGAGAGTGGCACATGGGCGATGAACCACACACACTGGAGAACGAAAACCAGCAGTAGCAGCAGCGCGACAACCTGAGGCACACCGATGCGCGAACGGAGGTTGGACGAAGACATGAGCTTTTGTTGTAACACGGCAGCGCGCCGGCTGGGAAAGTTGGATTGAGGAGGCGCAGAGGCAAAAGCACTGACCTACGAGATGGATCGAGCATCCAGCGACGGATAACCGTTTTAGATATCCAGGTTCTTCACATCCAGCGCATTATCTTCGATGAACTTGCGTCGCGACTCGACGTCTTCGCCCATCAACGTGGTGAAGATGGTTTCGGCCTCGGTCAGGTCTTCCAGTTTGACCGAGAGCAGCGTCCGGCGCTCGGGATCCATGGTCGTCTCCCAGAGCTGCTGTGAACTCATTTCGCCGAGCCCTTTGTAGCGCTGCACGGTGTACTCTTTGCGGCCTTCGTTGAGAACGTAGTCGAACAACTCGCGCACGGAGGTCTTCTCCACGGTCTCAGGTTCGGCGGCTTTGCGCTTGGAGGTTTTCGGGCTCTTCTGCTCGGCTTTCTCCTGATCGGCGCGCTCGGCGTCGCTCAATTCCTCCTTGCCGTTGCTGCCCGCCTCTTTGTGCACACTCTCGATGTAGTACGGCGGCTGCATGTACAGCTCGATCTGCTTGTACTTCGACATCATCTGCCGGTATTCGGGCGTGGAGGCGAGTTCCCAGTTGATGACGTGCTCAGCACCCTGCGAGTTGACGAAGACACACTCCCACAGATTGTGCTCTTCCTCAAAACGCTGCACCACCGATTTGATGCCGCGCTCCTTGGCGATAGCTTTCAGCGCCTTCTCGAGGGCAACGATCTTCTTCGGCGGGTTCTTGCTGTCGCCTTCGAAATCGACGCGCTTCGCCAGATCTGCTTTGGGCAAAACTTCCGTGATCTTTTCATCGCGAATACGCTTATCTACCTTGTCGAAGAAGCCAATGTACTCGTTGAGCGTGGTCATGAACTTGGTCAATGGAGCGCCATCCAGCGCGGCCGCGCCTTCGCCATAACGCACAACGATGCCATCGGCGGCGCGCTTTACCATGACTCTAACGAACTCGGCGTCGTTCTTGATGTACTGCTCGAATTTGCCTTTCTTGATTCGGTAAAGCGGTGGCTGCGCGATGTACACGTTCCCGCGCTTGATGAGCTCCTGCATATGGCGGAAGAAGAAGGTGAGCAGCAGAGTCCGGATGTGCGAGCCGTCCACGTCGGCGTCGGTCATGAGGATGATTTTTCCGTAGCGCAGTTTCGCAACATCGAAATCGTCCTTGCCTATGCCGGTTCCCAGCGCCGTGATCATGGCACGGATTTCTTCGTGGCCAAGCATCTTGTCGTAGCGCGCTTTCTCGACATTCAAGATCTTGCCCTTGAGCGGCAGGATCGCCTGAAAGCGCCGATCGCGGCCTTGCTTCGCCGTGCCGCCGGCGCTCTCTCCCTCGACCAGGTACACTTCACAGCGCTCGGGCTGGCGCTCCGAGCAGTCAGCCAGCTTGCCGGGCAAACCGCCGCCGTCGAGGGCTCCCTTGCGGCGGGTCAGATCGCGAGCCTTGCGCGCAGCTTCGCGCGCGCGCGCCGCCTCGATGGCCTTGTTGATGATCTTCCTGGCAACCGGGGGGTTCTGGTCGAAAAACGCTCCCAGGCGCTCGTTAACGAAACGCCTGAACGGTGCCGGCAATGTCGGAATTGAGTTTCCCCTTGGTCTGTCCCTCGAACTGCGGCTGTGACAACTTCACGCTCACGACGGCCACGAGTCCTTCGCGGACGTCGTCCCCGGTTAGGTTCTCTTTCACGTCCTTGAACAGGCCGAGTTGCTGGCCCGCGTAGTTGATGGTGCGCGTCAGGGAAGTGCGGAAGCCCGACAGATGCGAGCCGCCGTCCACTGTATTGATGTTATTGGCGAAGCTGAACACCGTTTCGGAGTAGCCATCGTTGTATTGCAGGGCGATCTCCATGGCGACGCTGTCGCGTTCCGCTTCCATGTAAATCGGCTTGTCATGCAACACGGCCTTCCCGCGATTCAGGTGCTTGATGAATTCCGCAATGCCGCCGTTGTATTTGAACTCGGCACGCTTCGGCTCGCCGGTTTTCGGATCCGTTGCGCGCTCGTCGACGAGCGTGATCAGCAGACCTTTGTTAAGGAAGGCCAACTCACGCAGGCGCTGCGCCAGCGTGTCGTAGTTGTATTCGGTTGCGGTGAAGATTTCCCGGTCGGGAACGAAGTGGACTTTGGTCCCCCGTTTCTTCGTGGTCCCGGTCTTCTTCAGTTTGGTTGTGGGCTCGCCCTTAGAGTAGCTCTGCTCCCAGACAAAACCATCACGCCAGATCTCCAGATCCAGTTGATGACTCAGCGCGTTGACGCAAGAAACACCAACGCCGTGCAACCCGCCCGAAACCTTGTAAGTGGAGCTGTCGAACTTTCCGCCCGCGTGCAGCATTGTCATGACAACCTGAGCAGCCGGCAGGCGCTCGCCATCCACGTCCATGTCTTCCGTGGGAATGCCGCGACCGTTGTCTACCACAGTTATGGAATTATCGATATGAATAGTGGCTTCGATGTGGTCGGCGAAGCCGGCCAGAGCTTCGTCCACCGAGTTGTCCACCACTTCGTAAACCAGGTGGTGCAGTCCCATCTCACCAGTCGAGCCGATGTACATGGCGGGCCGCTTGCGCACCGCTTCCATGCCACCCAATACCTTTATGGAGTCGGCCGTGTACTCGCCATTCGACTGGTCGTTGCCATTCTTCCCATTTTTATGAGAGAGTTTCTCGATAGGCGCTTCGAGCGGTTTGTTGTTCTCGGGAGCCGCAGCGGCGGCAGACGGGGATTCTTTCGAGGCCATCCTGCTCCATTCACCGGCAATACGCATTCGAGTGCGCGTTGCCGCTCGTTGCGGAAACGCGCCTGGAAGCTTAGTTATCCTCTAGATAACTCGTATCTACCAATTATTTCAACGATTTAAGCGCTCGGCGATCAGGTTTTATTGTAGCACAAATCGGGCCTGTTTGCGACTGCTCGTGCATAGATTAACCATAGTCATATCAGTAAGTTGAGGCGATGCTGACTAAGCATTGCCGGGTCTCCAGTGCGGCTCCGCTTTGAGGCATCGGAGACTTACTGCACTTAGTTATAGTTTGGTAATATTTCGGGACGCCAACGAGAGCCAAGTACGCTACTGAAGTCGCATTGAACTGAGGTGAGAGTCTGGCACGCGGATCTGAACTTCAGCGCTTTCGGCTGCACGCATTGCAGACGCACCGCGCACCTGACCACAGCGTCATCATTTTCTCAACTTGGCGAGCGCCGTGCTCTTAGAGGACCGACGTGCAGAAAGCGCAGCGCCTCGCATCAAGCGGAATGTCGCTCTGGCACTCCGGGCACTTTTTCTTATCGGGAGGCGCTTCTGTCGCGAACCGCTTCATCATCGCGTTCACTGGCAACACCACGAAGTAGTACACGGCCGCGGCGATCAGCAAGAATGAAATGACGGCATTGAAGAACTCTCCGTAGAGGAACTTCGCCCCGTTCAACTCGAAGTAAAAGCCGGAGAAGTCAGGTTTACCGGCAATCGCGGCGATTAGTGGAGTCAACAAATCCTTTACAAACGCCGTGACAACCGCACCGAAAGCAACGCCGATTACCACGCCAACGGCCAGATCAACTACGTTGCCGCGCAGGACAAAGTCGCGAAATCCTTTGAACATCGGGGACCTCCAGAAAATAAGTCAATATAGATCAATCAGACTATGCAACCGGCCAGCTTTCTTCAAGGCTATTCCCGTAGCGTTATGTTCCGAGGTCGTGCCGTCGCAACTATCTGGATGCGAACCATTCTTTCACCCGCTCCTGGCTCAGATAGTAAATCACGAGCACGCGGACGATGATTTGTGCACCGTCGCGAAAAATCGCTAACAACCGTCCGTCTGCCACAGCGCTGGAGATTCCGGGAACGACCAGCGCAATTCCGGCGCCGGCAAGCAACATCGCGATCCGTCGCGCACCCCACCATCGCCTCCACAACGCCGTTCCGAGTACGGTAAGCGTCGCACTGTACAACAGAAAAGCGAAAGGACCAAACTGCTCCAATCCGCCACCCAACAATGCCGCGCCCGCCGAAAGCGGAACGGAGCCTGCCAGGAGCAGCCCGGCCAGCGCGAATGAGGTTACGGCCAACAGGCCGCAGAGCGCCACAATGGCAATCACGCCGCGAGGCCTTTCCGGCGATGGGGAGCTTGAGCTCAACGAGAGCATCGACGCTTAATGATGGCACAGAGCGCGGGTTCGTTGCGAAAAGGCCTGCCTGTCCAATTGGCATGAAAACAGGGGCGGAATTTCCGCCCCCGTTGTGTTCCCGCGAGATGTGGCCAGGATCAGCCGACTTTAACAGCCGACTTGGCTTCCTTTGAAATATCCAGCTTGCGATGATCGATTCCGGTGTAGATCTGCCGCGGACGCGCGATCTTTTGTTCTGGGTCCTGGACCAGTTCGTTCCACTGCGACACCCAGCCGGCTGCGCGCGGAATCGCGAACAGCACCGTAAACATCTCCGGCTGGAAGCCCATGGCCTGGTAAATGATCCCAGAGTAAAAGTCGACATTGGGATAGAGCTTGCGGGAGACGAAATAGTCGTCCTGCAGAGCGATCCGTTCGAGCTCCAACGCAATGTCGATCCTTTTGTTGCGTCCGGTAACTTCGAACACTTCGTCGGCGACGGCTTTGATGATTTGGGCCCGCGGGTCAAAGTTCTTATACACGCGATGCCCAAAGCCCATCAGCTTGATCTCGCCTTCCTTCACGCGTTTGATGTAGGCGGGGATGTTCTTTACCGACCCGATCTCATCCAGCATGAGCAGGACTTCTTCGTTGGCACCGCCGTGTAGCGGTCCGGAGAGCGCGGCGGCGGCACCAGCCATCGCGAGGTAAGGATCGGCCTGCGCGCTGCCGATGACGCGCATCGTGGTCGAGCTGCAGTTCTGCTCGTGGTCGGCATGCAGGATAAACAGCACATCCAGCGCGTGCGCGATGACTGGGCTCGCAACGTACTTGGGCTCAGTCATCTTCCACAGCATGTTCATGAAGTTTTCGGCGTAGGTGAGATCGTTGTCGGGATAGACATACGGATGCCCGCGACGGTGGCGATAGGAGTAGGCCGCGAGTGTTGCCATCTTGGCAATCAGACGGACAATCTGGCGCTGCCGGTTCGCGGCATCGTGAACGTTCTTGGCTTCCGGATAGACGGTCGAAAGAGCCGCCAGAGTGCTGACCAGGATGCCCATCGGATGGGCGTCATAGCGGAAGCCGTCGATGAAGTGCTTGGTGTTCTCGTGCAGCATCGTATGATGCGTGATCTCCCAAGTCCAATCCTTGTCCTGTTGCGGCGTGGGCAACTCTCCATAGAGCAGCAGGTAAGCCACTTGCAGATAGGTGCAATGCTCCGCCAAGACCTCGATATCGTAGCCCCGGTAACGTAGGATGCCCTTGTCGCCGTCAATAAAGGTGATAGCGCTCTTGCAAGAAGCGGTGTTCATGAATGCGGGGTCATAGGTCATTACACCGAAGTCTTCGGGATCAGTCTTGATCTTCCGCAGATCCATGGCGCGAATGGTTCCGTTCTCGACCGGCGCTTCATAAGTTTTGTCGGTGCGTTGATCCGTAATGGTCAAAGCGTTCTTCGGCATGACCTGTACCTCCTGTTAGAAAAACAATAGTAAGAATTTTGAAGGGCCCGAGTAACGAACGAGTGTTCGTACGATTGGCATTCTACCGCCTGGATGCTCCGGAAACCAGCATAAGCACACCAGTTTGAGACGAAAATCACACAGATGTGTGACGCGTGACCGGACACCGGGAGCAGGTGAAAACCTATTTCTTGTCGCCGGGACTCGACTTGTCGGTTTTCGAGGAGGTCTCGGTTTTGGGAGAATCGGGTTTGCTGTCCCCAGAAGAACCCGGCGTCGAACCGTTCCCGCCTGCTGCGGCACCGGCGGAAGACTTTTTCGCGTAGTCCGTGACGTACCAGCCAGACCCCTTGAACTGCACGGCTGGAGCGGAGAGCAGTTGCTCCAATTCGCCGCCGCAATGCGGGCATACCGCCAACGGGGGATCGGAAAATTTCTGGATTCGCTCGGTCAGGCTGTGGCACTGCTTACATTGATATTCATAGAGAGGCAAGGCGATGTCCCCAATCGGTCTAAGTTATTGATTCTATTTTGCGGAATTAGTTGCGGTCAATTTCGCGGCCGCTCCTCCGGGCACCCAAGGCGTTCCCTAGGTTCCGCTTGCCAGCGCCGGCTCCTCCCCTAGAAGATAGACAGGTGAAGGCGATCGCAATCATCCCTGCGCGGCTGGCTTCTGCCCGGCTGCCCCGCAAAGTGCTCCGCGAGATCGATGGCCGTTCAATGCTCGCACACGTGTATGAGGCGGCGCGCTCCTGCTCCCATTTGCAGGACGTGATCGTGGCCACGGATTCGGAAGAGATCGCCGCGGTTTGTCGTCAGAGCGGTTGGAGCTTTCGCCTGACTTCGCCCGAACATCGCAGCGGAACCGATCGTGTTCACGAAGTTGCGCAAATGATCGAGGCAGATACTTACGTTAATGTACAGGGCGACGAGCCACTGGCCCGGCCCGAACACCTCGATACGCTGCTGCAGTTGATGGAACGCGAAGGCGTGCAGGTCGGGACACTCAAGACGCCCTGCTCAGTCGCGGATGTGGACAATCCGAACGCGGTGAAGGTCGTCACGGCGCTCGATGGCCGGGCACTCTACTTCTCGCGCGCAACCATTCCGTTTGATCGCGACCGCGCCAGTCAGGTGAGCTACTACAAACATCTGGGCTTCTATGCCTATCGCAAAGCGGCACTCGACGCCTTCTGCGCCTGGCCGGAGTCGGTGCTGGAGCGCAGCGAACGGTTGGAACAGCTCCGGTTCCTCGATCATGGCATCGCCATCCACGTGGCTGAAACGCCGTTCGATACCGTAGGAGTGGACACAGAAGAAGACTTGCAGCGGGTGGAAGAAATACTGCGCCAAGCAAAATCTAGGTAAGCGATTGAACTTCGCTCTGCGGCTGCTTGCTCGCCCATGACTCGGCGGCGGCGATCCGCTTCCCGATGGACGGATGCGAATGGAATAACCACTCGATGAAGCGGGACGGTGTGCGCTCGGCCAGGTTCTGGTCTGCCAGCTTCTGCATCGAGGTAATGAACGGTCCAATGGCGGGAATGTTCTCCCACGCGTAACGGTCTGCCTGCCGTTCATGATGACGCGAGATCGCGTTCAACGCCGGCATCAACAGGAAGCCGAGAATGGTCGCCACCAGCACGATCAGCGGCAGATTGGCGAAATCATAAAGGCGCGGGTCGAGCACGGGGAACCAGTTCCGGGCAATTACAAAACGAAGCACCTGATTGACGAGCCAGAATCCGAAGAAGGTAATTCCCACCTGCATAACGATGCTCTGGAGAATGTGGCGATGCACGTGGTGCCCGAGTTCGTGGGCGAGGATGGCTTCGATCTCGTCGTCGGAATAACTCTGCAGAAGCGTGTCGGAAAGAATAATACGGCGGGTCGCGCCCAGCCCGGTTAGCGCAGCATTCGCCTTCTTGGATTTTTCTGAGAGCTTCCATTCGTAGACGCCGCGCACGCGGGTACCTGCACGTTCGCCAAGTTTCCTGAGCCTCTCGACCAGGCCGTCGTTCTCCAGCGGCTGAAACTTGTAGAAAATCGGCATCAGCACCACCGGGGCCAGTTGTGCCATGAGCAGAAACAGTCCCACAAAGACAGCCCAGGCTACGATCCACCAGCGCTGCGGTGCCATGCGAACGATTGCGTAGACAATCTCCACCATGATCGCACCGAGGACGAGCCCAACCAGCCAACCCTTGCATTCGTCCCAGAGCCAGCCACGCAGCTTCTGGTTGGAGAGGTGGTACTGATGTTCAAGCCGGAAGCCGACGAAATCAAACGGCGCACTCAATAATTTCGCGATGATCGAGAACATCAGCACATAGAGAAAAACTGCCAGCACATAGTGCTGATGCGCCCCCAGGTAAGACCAGTCGCGAAGCGTGCCCGTCCACCCGGTTACCAGCAAGACGATGAGCAACGCGAAGCCGATCACCGCATCGGCCATGCTCAACCAACGCTGAATGCGGTTATAGCGGCGTACCTCCGGCGAATCAGCCGGCTGCGGATTGAAAGTTGTCGCCATCCTGAGTTATATGAGACCGCAAACCAGTTGCGCGGTTCCCCCCGACTCTTATCTCCAGTATGCCAGAAAAATCCTGGGTCGGGTTATGCAGCTAGTTCCCCTGCGCGGTGGAAAGTGCGGGAGTTGCAGCACTCTCGCTGGCTCGAACGAAATTCTCGGTCTCCCTCAATACCTGCGACACCAATTCCGGTGATGCCGCTTCGCAGTAGATGCGCAGCAAAGGCTCCGTCCCGGAAGCGCGGACCAGCACCCATGCTTCGGCGCCGGTTCCGTTAGCCGGAGCATCCAGGAAGAATTTCACCCCGTCCAGTGTCTCGACGTTTAGCACGGTGAAGCCTGCCATCCGTGCGGGCTTCGCGTTTGCGCGGCGCATGGCTTCGTCCTTTAGATCGTTGCTGAGGTGCAGATCGAGCCGGCCGTAATGATGCTCGCCGTACTCCTGCTGCAGATCACGCACGAGTTGCCCGAGCGGCTTTCGCTCTTCCGCCATAATGTTCGCCAGCAACAGGGAATTCAGAATGCCGTCGCGCTCCGGCATGTGCCGCCGAATGCCGATGCCGCCCGATTCTTCGCCGCCGATCAGGATGTCTCGCTCCAGCATGAGATCGCAGATGAACTTGAAGCCGATGCCGCACTCGTGCAGTTTGCGGCCATACTTGGCTGCGATGCGGTCCACCATGCGCGTGGTGTTGAAGGCCCGCACAATCTCGCCAGGCCACTGCTTGCGCTTGAGCAGCCATTCGAGGATGAGCGCGAAACACTTGTGTGAGTCCACGAAGGAGCCGTCTTCGGCGACCGCGCCAATGCGGTCGGCGTCGCCGTCAGTGGCCAAGCCGGCCTGGCAGCGCTCGCGCGCCACCGTCTCCTGCAACATGGAAATGTGGGGCGGAATTGGCTCAGGGTTGATTCCGGGAAACAACGGGTTGAGTTCTCCTCGAATCTCGAGATGCTCGATGCCACTCTCGGCAAAGATGCCTTTCAACACCCCGCGACCGGCCCCGTACATGACATCGATGGCGAACTTGAAACCGGCATTGCGAATCACTGCCAGATCCGCAAAGTTCTTGATGGCTGCGATGTAATCGGTTTTGAAGTCCACCAGCGTTACGCTGCCGCCCTTGCGCTCGATTCGCGGCGCGTCCAATTCTCCCTCGATGGATTTCATGATGGCGGGTGTACCTGATCCGCCATACCAGGCTTTGTACTTGACGCCATTCCAGTTGAAAGGATTGTGGCTGGAGGTAATCATGACTCCGCCTGCCGTCCCAAGGTGCTTCACAGCGTAGGACAATGCCGGAGTTGGCGTGAAGTCGTCGGAGAGGCGAACCGCGATGCCGGTGCTGGCTAGAACGTCAGAGATGATTTCGGCCGCACGCTGGGACAAGAACCGCGTGTCATAGCCGACCACCAGGCCCTTGCTCGAGTCTTCGTTCTTGTGAACGTAGGCGGCGATCGCATTACCCACGCGCCGAATGTTCTCAAAGGTGAAATCATCGGCAATGATGCCGCGCCATCCATCGGTCCCAAACTTGATCTCTGCTGCCATGCTTTTCCTTTTGTGAATTTCTAAACTAAATGCTTCAGCTTTTTCTCATCGAGGTGCTTGACGACTTTGCCCACGTCCTGGGCGTGCTCGTGCGTGGTGATCAGCAGCGCGTCATCGGTTTCGACGATAACCAGGTTGTTGACTCCCACCGCAGCGACGAACTTGCTGGAGTGAATGAAATTGCCCTTCGCGTTCAAGGTGAAGCTCTGCTGCGCGGCGATGACGTTCTCGCCATCGTTCTTGTTTGCACAGCGATGTTCGTAGAGCGCGGTCCAGGAGCCAAGGTCGTTCCATCCGAAACTCGCCGGGATGCAGTAGATTCCCGATTTGCCTTCACCTTTTGCGGAGCGTGGTTCGAGCACCGCGTAATCGATGCTGATGTTTTCGCACTTCGGGTATAGCCGGGCGAGTGTTCTCTCGAAGCTACGAGATCCGTAGCTAGCCGCAATTTCCTCCAGTAGCGGCGCAGTGTTGGGCAGATGTTCGCGCAGCGCGTCCGCCAGGGTGTTTGCGCTCCAGATGAACATGCCGCTATTCCAGAAAAAATTCCCCGCTTTGACGAACTGCTCTGCAACCTCCGGCAAAGGCTTCTCCGTGAACCGGCGCACCTGTAGCAGGCCGTCGCGCGATGCACCCCCAACCTCGATATAGCCGTAACCCGTTTCCGGGCGCGTGGGAGGAATGCCGATCACGACAATGTTCTTGCCGCCTGCCGCGATCCGGGCCGCCCGCTTAATGTCCTCGCGGAAGCGTTTCTCATTCAAGATGACATGGTCGGAGGGAAACATTCCGATGACCGCGTTGGGATCGCGTCGCGCCAACAGAAAGGCAGCCAGCCCGATTGCCGGGGCAGTGTTGCGCCCAGCGGGTTCCGCGATGATCTGTTTTTTCGCTAGTCCTTTGCACTGGCGAACGATGGCATCGCGCAAGTCGCCATTGGTGATGATCCAGAACTGGTTCGCCTTGGCCAGGGGCAGGAGGCGTTCAACCGTTTCTTGAATCATGCTCTTGCTGCTGTTGAGCGGCAGCAGTTGCTTGGCCATGCGCTTGCGACTCAAGGGCCAAAAGCGCGTGCCGCGGCCCCCGGCGAGAATGACCGGATAAAAAGTGAACTTTCGAGAACGAGTCACCTGATACGAGTCCTTGCACCGGCGTGGCGAGTGCTCATAAGTCTTGTCGTCCGCTGACAACCTGTTCCAACGCCGTCTCCGGCTCCGCAACCGCTCCCGTGGGCAGTGACATGCGCATGATCTCAAGCTCCCATTGCGGGCGCAGCGTATATCCCGGCACGCTTGCTGGAATTACGACTGCTTCTCCGGTTGCGAAGCTGATCGGCTCCATGCCCTGCGATTCTACGATTCCCGAGCCGCTCACCGCGACTACGACTTGCGGCGACGCCGGCGTGACCTGCGCCTGCATGGATTCGCGGAGCCCAAATCGCTCCACCAGGAAAAAAGGCGAACGCACCAAAACATTCGGCGTATCGCTCGCGCGATGCACAACCTTGCCGGCATTTGTCCGCAGCTTCGTCGCCGTCAGACCTTCGTCGATGTGAAGCTCCCGCCCACGGCCATAATCGTAGAGACGATAGGTGATGTCAGAAGTCTGCTGGGTCTCAATAAGGATCAGGCCTCCACTAATGGTATGCACCGTCCCAGCCGGAACATAGAGCATGTCACCCTGGTGAACATCCACCCAGTTCAACAATTGCTCGGCGCGAATGTCGTGGATCGCCTGCTTGAATTGCTCCAAGGTCACGCCCGGTTTCAGCCCGAGCGCAACCTGGGCGCCGGGCTGCGCGCTCAACGCGTACCAGCATTCCGTCTTGCCGCAAGGCTGGCCAATTTTCCGGGCCTGCTCATCGTCAGGATGTACCTGCACCGACAGTTTGTCAGCCGTGAAGAGAAACTTCACCAGCAACGGGAAGCGATCATCCGAGCATGCGGCCTGACCCACCAGATCGCGACGAAATCGCTTCGCAAGTTCGTCGAGCGTACGCCCTGCCAGTGGTCCATTGGCTACGCGATTGTCTTCCCACGTCAGCCAGCTCTCTCCGATGGGCTCTTTGACGACGCGTGTGTAGATCGGGCTCAGATTGCGGACACCCCATGGCCGCTCGTCAAAATTGGGAATCAGCAGCAATGGATAGAGTTCGGCCATGGGTGAAGGCGGTTGACGGCAGCCGCCCGTAAGTCCACGGGCGAGCTGTTGATACAACTACACGTTCGCGAAGAATTTCCGCATCCGCTCCAGGCCGCGCTCCAGGTTTTCCGGCGAAACGGCGTAGGAGATGCGAATGTGGTCCTGTGTGCCGAAGCCCTCTCCGGGCACGACCACCACGTGGGCCTCGTGCAGCAGCTTGCGGGCAACGTCAGATGCCGAGTTCAGCCCGCCGCGTTCAAAATAATGGCTGACATTCGGGTACGCGTAAAAGGCGCCATTCGGAGATGCGCAGGTGAGTCCAGGAATCGCGCGCAGGCCATCGACCACCTTGTCGCGTAGAGAAATGTAGCCGGCGAGCATTTCCTTAACGCAGTCCTGCGGGCCGGTCAAAGCCGTGACCGCGGCTTTCTGCACGATCGAGGTCGGGTTCGAAGTGCTTTGGCTTTGCAGCTTATTCATCGCGCTAATGATGGGCGCTGGACCCAAGGCATAGCCCAATCGCCAGCCGGTCATCGCATAGGTCTTGGAGAGCGAGCCGATGATGATCAGCCGCTCCGCCACTTCGTGGACGCAACCAGCCGAGAACAGCTGGCCGGTAAAGTTCAGATAGACATAACACTCGTCGGATACGACGTAAATGCCGCGATCGTGGGCGAGCTTCAGCACTGCGGTCATGTGCTCGGGCTTCATCACCGCGCCAGAAGGGTTGCCGGGTGAATTTAGAACGATGACCTTGGTGCGCGGAGTGATGGCACGCTCGACCATGTCGGCGGTCAGGTCGAAGTCGTGCTTCTCGTCCGTGGGTATGTAAATCGGTTCGCCGCCCGCATAACGCACGATGTCTTTGAACGAAACCCAATACGGCACCGGCAGGATGACCTCGTCCCCGTGGTCCACCAGCACCTGGATGGCGTTGAACAGCGCGTGCTTTCCGCCCACCGAGGCGATGCAATCCTCGCGCTTGTAGTTGGAGCCGAAATCGTCCGCGTGGCGTTTCACGATGGCGTCGCGCAACTCGGCGATACCGCCAACCGCGGTGTACTTGGTGAAGTCATTGTGAATGGCGGCAATCGCCGCCTCTTTGATGTGCGCGGGGGTTGGGAAATGCGGTTCTCCGGCGCCGAAGTCCACCAGGTCGACGCCCGCGGCACGAAGCTTTTCGGCTTCGCCCACCACCGCCAGGGTGGCGGAGACCTCGATGCGTTGTATGCGGTTGGTTAGAAACGAGGAGAGCTGGGTTCCAGCAGCGGTCATGAGTTGGCCCTTCACTTGAGAATGGTCCCTGCAGGCAGCGACTGTTTTTCTGCGATTTTACGACGCACGCGTTCTTCGACCGGTTCGGGTACCAGCCCGGTCAAAGGTCCGCTCAACTTGGCGATCTCCCTCACGATGCGGGAACTGAGGTAGGAGTACTTCTCGGCGGGCATCATGAACACGGTTTCCACCCGCGGCTCCATCTTGCGGTTCATGAGCGCCATCTGCAATTCAAATTCGTAATCGCTGACTGCGCGAATGCCCCGTAGCACGGCGTTCGCGTTTTTCTGGATGCAATAGGCGACCAACAGCCCAGAGAAAATGTCCACGGTGACGTTGTCCAAACCACTGATCATCGCTTCCAGCATTTCCTTGCGTTCCTCCATGTCGAAGAGCGGTTCGCCCTTGTCCATGTTCCGAGCGATGGCGACAATCAGCCGATCGAAGAGCTTGCTGCCGCGATAGATCAGGTCCAGATGGCCGTTGGTGACGGGATCGAACGACCCGGGATAGATGGCAACGATGTTCTTCAAGAGACCTCGGAGACGAGGATTTACGTTGCACGATTCTATTCTGGGTCACGCCGCCGAGGCAATCGGCTTTCGTGCGTTCCAACGGGCTCCTTTCTTTTTCGTATCACTTGCGTCCAGCTGGAGGCTTGGGAGTTGCGTGCGGCGCGGCCTCCGCGTTGGCGACCGCTTCCTGCGCTTTGTCGGCAACCGAGACCAATCCCAGGGCTTTGCGCACCTCAGTCTCGATTTTCGCGGTGATGTCTTTGTTCTCCTTCAGAAACTGCTTGGCATTTTCCCGGCCTTGTCCTACGCGTTCGCCCTTGTAGCTGAACCAGGCGCCCGATTTTTCCACCATGTTCATGTTGACCGCCAGGTCCAGCAGGTCGCCTTCTTTGGAAATGCCTTCGCCGTACATCATGTCGAACTCGGCCTCGCGGAAGGGAGCGGCGGTCTTGTTCTTGACGATCTTGACCCGGGTGCGCGAGCCCACGACCGTGTCGCCATCCTTGATGGCGCCGATGCGCCGGATGTCAATGCGAACGGAGGAATAGAACTTCAGAGCACGCCCGCCGGTGGTGGTCTCCGGGTTGCCGAACATCACGCCGATTTTTTCGCGGATCTGGTTGATGAAGACCAGGCAGGTATGCGACTTGGAGACGATGCCGGTCAGTTTGCGCAAGGCCTGCGACATCAGGCGCGCCTGCAGACCGACATGGCTGTCGCCCATCTCGCCGTCGAGTTCTGCCTTAGGGACGAGGGCGGCGACCGAGTCCACCACCAGCACGTCGATGGCGCCCGAGCGCACTAGGGCTTCGGCGATTTCCAAGGCCTGCTCGCCGTAGTCGGGCTGCGAGACCAGCAGATTGTCCACGTCCACGCCGAGTTTGGCTGCGTAGATGGGATCGAGGGCGTGCTCGGCGTCCACGAAGGCTGCCATGCCGCCCTGGCGCTGCGCCTCCGCAATGACCTGTAGCGCGATAGTGGTTTTGCCGGAGGATTCCGGCCCGAAAATCTCGACCACGCGACCGCGCGGGAAGCCGCCTACACCGAGCGCGGCGTCGAACGAGATGGCCCCGGTTGAGATTACGGAGATGGGGACGACGGCTCCCTTGCTCCCCAATTTCATGATGGAGCCTTTGCCAAACTGCTTTTCGATTTGCGACATCGCCAGGTCAATTGCCCGGCTTTTTTCAGTCTTCTCGTCTGCCATGAATGGCGCTCCTTTGGTTGCTCCATCCCGGCGCAGCAGGTACCCGGGAGAGCTGAACATGTTGCGATGGGTCAGTGAGGCAGGCGCCGTTGAGGAATGGCTGTTTCGCTGTAAGAGGCGCATGATTACCGACGGTGAATTATACATCCGGTTGAGAGATTAAAGCGAAGAAATAGCGAAGAAAGAATCTGGGTGGTCAAGGCCTGCGCTGGGCTTGGTAGGCGAAGGGCTAAAGTTTTCGATCTCACTTTCGAGGCTCTGGTGCAGAACGTGTCGTCTGGAAGAACTGGCCGGACACCCAAAATTATTGCATTTTCCAAAGTCCTTGTTTTGAAGACTTTGGCTGTAAAGTCCCCAAAACATTTAACTTAGCTATGCATCTAAGTCCAGCCTGGTGAATACTTTGCGGGCTGCTCCTAAAGTCCTGCAAACATTGACGTTACTCGCAAAGTCCTCATAAATAATAGCTTAGCAGGGGACGCTACAGCCGAAATCTGCCGACAGCTTTGCTTCGCGCTGGCAACTGGCCGCTGACAACCGGCAACTGACAACTGCCTTACGACTTGTCAAAGAACCTTCCACCCTTCGCTGTCAGCCGGGTGCGGGGACACTACCCCAAGTACAGGCTAGATTACGGGCAGCAATTGTCAAGTTACCAAAGTACAGTAGGAGTAACTGTACTTCCGTAATACTTTGGGGCGAAGGTAACTTGCCGCGCGGGACCTTGGCTACTCGCCCGTCAGGTGCTTGTACTGGGCTGCCGTCAGCGGCACGACGGAGAGCCGTCCCTGAGCGGACCAGGGGCGAATCCGCGAACAGCTTGTTGGCCTTAATCTCTGCCAGCGAAACCGGCTGTGAAAGCGCTTTGCCGGCCTTGATCTTGACCTTCGGGTTGCGCGGATCGGTGGCGTCAACGGAGATGACCGATGCGGTACCGACGGCGCTCTTGTGATCGCCGGTTTCGTAGATAACCAGTCTGTCTCCGGCTTTCATCTCGCGCAGGTGTTTCACCGCGACCGGATTCGACACTCCATCCCATATCGTGGCCGCCTCCCGCTGCAGGTCGGCGAACGAGTACTCGGTGGGTTCCGTCTTGAGCAGATAATCCTGAGCCATGCGATTCCTCTTTCTTCCGTTCACATTTTACCGTCACAGAAGGCGGTTTTTCTCTGGCTAACAATTCAAAGCCCAAGCACCCAGGTTCGCGGCGCAGAGATTCCTTCCCAGGCTTCGGGTTCCTTGTGTAGTAGCGGGCCGCGGTTTCAGAATTCGAGTCGCGCCTGAAACGCGATCATGCGGGGACTGCTGTCGCCGCCCAGTCCAACTCCGAGCAGTCCGGTCGGCGGGGAGGTGGTGTACGTCAGCGCGCCGAAACCAGTTTGCGTGGAAGGTTTTCCCGGAATACCGGCCAGCACCATGCTCGGCAGACCGAAGTTGGGATGGTTGAAGACGTTGAAGAACTGAGCGTCGAATCTCAGCTTCACGCGCTCGGTCAGCGGAAACCATTTGGTGATGTAAAAGTCGCTCCAGAAGAAGTTGGGACCGCGCAAAGCGTTGCGGCCGAGATTTCCGAATTGGCAGCTCTGCGCGGAGTCGCCGCCGTTGCAGGCTCCCGTGCTGGGATCAACGGCGGACACAAACGCATTGGGATTGAGCCACTGAATCGTGCCCGGTTGGGTAACGCCCGGAATGTTGCAGTGGCGACAATAGGGATCTGCTCCGGGCACAAGGCTTGCGAACTGCGGACCGCTGCCTTGCACGATGCCATTTCCGTTCGCTGAGTAGGGCGTGCTCAGCACCGAGAACGGCACTCCGCTGTGCCAGAACACCGTGCCCGAGACCTGCCACCCATTCAGCGCATAGCCAAGCGCATGGATTCGCACTTTGACCGGCAGTTCGATATACATACTGCGCCGTTGAGATTGTGCCGGATGTCGTAATCGCAGGGGCCATAATCGCGACGGAGGTCTCCCGGCAGCGGAGAGAGAATCCCTCCCGCAGGAGAACTGCAGGAACCCGCCGTTCGAGACGGTGTCGAGGCAATGGCTCCATGTGTAGTTGATTTGTCCTTGCAGGCCGTGACCCATGCGTTTCATGGCCGTCAGTTGAAGCCCGTTGTAGTTGCTGCTGGCGCCGGTCGAAAGCTGCGTCACTGCGCCGAATCTCGGATCGGTCGGCTGCATGTAGGGAAATGGCGCGAAGCATCCCGGGCACACGGTCTGGTATCCGTTGACCTGCGTAGATAGGGCTGATCCACGGCGCGCGTGCCCACGTACTGCGCTTGAAGCTGCGCCGTGGCTCCGAATTGATGCTCAATTCCCAAACTCCATTGCATGAAATAGGGCGCGTGGAGCTTGCCATCCGGGACAGCGGTGATCGCGACAGGCGGCAGACAAGTTGCCGGGTTTGCGAGTGCAGACGCGCAGGAAAGCTGGCCTTGCGCGAAACCCGCACTGAACCTCTGATTTGCCGCAATGGTTGCATCGACCGCGCTGTTGGGCACTCCGGGCGCAATCGCCGTGCCGCCCACAGTCCCAAGCAGCCCTCCCTGGAAACGTCTGAACATAAGGCGGATTCACGCCGACTAGGTCGGCAACGCTTCCCGGCAGGATATCGCTGAACACGCCGAAGCCGGTGCGCAGTACGGTGTTGGGTTCGAACTGCCAGGCGATCGCGGTTCTGGGTTGCAGAATCGCGAGAGGCGTGGAGGCGAAAAAATTTCCCAGACCAGTTTGAATCGCGTCGTTCAGCGGCTGATTGACATCATGAGAGATCGAATCAGAAGGAGCCGTGTGAGACGCGCGATCTGGTCATGCGGATTCAAGGGATTGGAGTTGTACGTATCGCGTAGGCCAAAGGTCCAGGTCAGCCTTGGCGTGACTCTCCACGTATCCTGGGCATAGAGATCCAGATTCAGGAAATTGAAAGGCTCGTTCGGCGACGGTGGGAAAAGTCTTGCGTTGCGGTGGACGCCACGCCGTAGATGAATTGCGGCAAAGTGGTGTAGGTCGACCGTGGGCACCGTGCCCTGCCCGAAATCATAGTCATTCAGGCGAAAGATTCGGGTGTTCGTGCCGAACCTGAGTTCGTGAGCGCCGTGGCTCCAGGCGAGATTGTCATTGATGAAGAACCGCGAGGCGCGCCTGCCTTGAACCCAGGTGTTATCGAGTCCTCCGATGGTGGTGAACGGGGCGTTGGCGCCGCTGCCTTGAAGCACGATGGGAAAAGCCGCGAGCGTCTTCTGGAAGTCGCTGGGCCCGAACAGGCTCTCATACCACGAGAACGCCGGATTGAAGTAGTTCACCAGGTTCTGCGAAAAAACGTGCGTGTATCCCGCCGCGAACGAGTAGAGCGGTTGCGGCGAAATCGCGTTGAACAAGTGGGTTGATTGGATCGGTGTAGGCGGCTTGCAGGCCGTTGTCGGCCTGAAAACGAAACCATGCGGTGTCGTTGGGACTGATGTTGTAGTCGATGCGGGCCGTCTGCACCTGTTCGTGATCGTCGCTGGAGTGCGAAACGCCTCTCCGATTCGCGCAGCCATTCCCATTTGGCAGGATTGCCCGAAGCTTGACGTGCCGTCCGAATTGAAAGGACATCCGAGCACCGCCAGAGGCGTCCCGCTGGTGTTCCCGTAGAGCGAAAACATCTTCTGGTAGAACGGCACCAGTTGCGGAGCCGGCGCATAGTGCGATCCGGTCACGGAGTCGGTTCCGCCGAGAGGAAGCTGCTGCAGAACATACTGCTGAAAAGCGGGGCTGGGAACGGTCATGGTCGTAAAGATAGGCAACGCAATCCGAACCCACTCGCTGTCGAAGAAGAAGAACAGCTTGTCGTGGATGATCGGCCCGCCCAGGCTGCCGCCGAAGTGATTCACGGTAGAACGCGGCTTGTGATTGCCCGAGGTGGCGTTGGTAAAGTAATTGGCCGCGTTGAGGATGGAGCCGTTCCACAGTTCGTACAGATTGCCATGAAACTGGTTGGTGCCAGACTTGGTGACGTAGTTGACCTGGGATGCTCCATACCGGCCTTGATCCACGGAATAGGAAAGCGTATTGACCGTCACTTCCGAAATCGAGTTCAGGCCCAGCACGAGATTGGTCGAGAGGCCGCTGTTGAGATTGGTGAGCGGGTCATTCGTCTCCAGTCCGTCAACGATGTATCCGTTGGAGAGCGCAGGCAGCCCATTGAATTCCACGTTGCCGTAACCGTTCGTTCCGCCGACGAAATCGTTGCCACTGCCGGCCGTATTGATGAGAGCGCCGGGCGCAAACTGCAGCGGATAAGTCATATCTCCGCCCGGGTTCGGCAGGTTCTCCAGCGCCGGCGCGTTCAGAGTGGTGGATGTGTTTGCGATTGGTCGGGATTGATCAGCGGCGCTTCCGCGTTGACCTCCACGGTCTGCTTGGATTGCGCCACTCTGAGCGTGAGGTTGACGGTTTGCTTCTGCCCCAGGCCGGAGAAGACATTGTCGGCCTGCTGCGGCTCGAATCCCTGCGCTTCTACTCTGACCGTGTATGTTCCCGGCTTGAGTTGCGGGAAGTTGAAGCGGCCTTCTCCGTCTGTCCTGGCGCTACGCCTCAGCCCTGTTCGTGGTTGCTGACGGTCACCGTGGCGCCGGGGACCGCTGCAGCACTCGAGTCCGTGACCTGCCCGAGAATCGCGCTGGTCGGTTTCCCCCTGTGCCCATGCGGCCGGGGACACGAGCAAAACCGCAGCCATGGCGAAGAGAGTGCAGCCGAGCCCGAGGCGCAGAAAGCGCTTGGCAGTCAAACTCACGGTGTGTGTCCCTCCCAGGATTTCAAGGGCTGCCGAAAGGCGGGCGAGCACCCTCACCCGGTAATCAGGATACACTATGAGATGTTAACTATGGTAAACAGGTTTCGGGAAATTATGATTTAGAGATCCAAACTCTCTTGGCAGGTGGGCGACTCCGAAACGATGCCAGCGGCCCTCAGCCCGGCGCCTTCCGATCACCCGGCGTGTGCTTCCCCTCAGCTCCGGCTGGCGCGTTTGCCCTTCTGGACGGTCGCAGCTGGTTTAGCTGTGGCTAGCGGATCAGCCGGCTGGTAGTCCATTCCGGCAGACAGGATCTTCACCAGCTTCGTCAGTATCTTGGCTCGCGCCCAGTACTTATCGTTGCCTTCGATGAGCGTCCAGGGCGCGGTGGTGGTGCTGGTCTTGACCAGCATGTCTTCCACGGCTTCTTCGTAGGTCCCCCATTTCTCGCGATTGCGCCAGTCTTCCTCGGTGAGCTTCCACGCTTTGTAGCCGATGGCTTTGCGCTCCTCAAAGCGGCGAAGCTGTTCCTCGCGCGAGATCTGGATCCAGAACTTCGCCAGGATGGCCCCGAAATCGCGCAGTTGCCGTTCGAAGGAGTTGATCTCTTTGTAGGCGCGCTTCCATTCCGCTTCCCGTGGCGAATCCTTCCACTCGCTCCACCAGCACGCGGCCATACCAGGAGCGATCGAAGATGGCGATCTGCCCGCGCTCCGGCAGCCGCCTCCAGAAGCGGTACAGGTAATGGCGGGTACTGGTCTTCACCGTGCGGTGAGCTGATGGGATAAACGACGTAGCCGCGCGGATCGAGTTTTTCGGTGATGCGCTTGATTGCGCCGCCCTTGCCCGCCGCATCCCAGCCTTCGAAGACGATGATGACCGGCCGCTTTTGCAGATAAACCTGGTATCCCAGCTCCCGCAGTTGAATCTGGCGGCGCGTCACTTCGCGCACATACGACTGGCGATCGAGGGTGCGGGTGAGATCTATCGTCTCCAGCATCAGAGGTGCCTCCGCTCAAGGAGTCCATGGCGGCGCGCAGTTCGGCGTCCTTGGAGGCTTCGGCGGGAACATGACTGGGTGGCGGCGCCTTGGCGCCCAGGTTCTTCTCCACCGCAGTGATGATGGTCTCAAACACCTTCTTCCGGGTGTACGACTTGGAGGTGGCTTCGACGATGGTCCAGGGCGCGTATTCCGATTCGGTCAGCTCCAGCATTTCCTCCGTGGCTGCAAGATACTCGCCGTATTTCTTGTGCCGGGCCCAGTCGGCCTTGGTGACGCGCCAGGCTTCCAGCGGGTGGCCTGGATCATCTCGAAGCGTCTGCTCTGCTCCTTCTTGCTGATGTGCAGAAAGAACTTCAGGATCACGGTGCCATCGTCGGCCAGCATGCGCTCAAACTCGATGATGTCGCGGAAAGCCTGCCTCCACGACTTCTCCGGAATAGTCCTCTCGACCCGCTCCTCCAGCACGCGCCCGTACCAACTGTGGTCGAAGATGACCATCTCGCCGCGATTCGGCGACCTTCAGCCAGAACCGCCACAGCCACGGGCGCTGCTGCTCGTAAGTGCGCGGAGCGGTGATCGGGTAGAGTTTGAAGCCGCGCGGATCCAGCCGCTGGGTCAGCGCCGCTATTGTGGTCCCCTTGCCCGACGCGTCCCAGCCCTCGAACACAATGAGCGTGGGCACGCCGTTGTCCCAGCATGCTTTCTCCAGGTCGTACAAACGCAACTGCAGGCCGGGAACGACGCGCTTGTATTCTTCGCGGGAGAGCTTCTTCTTCAGGTTGATGTTTTCCAGCATGGCTGAAGGTCAATTCTACTCAGGGCTGCAATGCGTTTGTCCATCAGCGTAGGCTTTCGTGTTGCGTAAAGAGGGACCAGGCTTTGGCGATCTTGACCAACGAATACGAAATGGCTAATAGCTGCCATTAATCTTTCTTATTGGGTACGGGCGGTCCCAACTGATAATCGTTGCCCCCATGTCGGGTGTTGCCTCCAGCGCCCTGGGTGGGGCTTTGTTTGCTTCGTACGACCCAGGCAGCGTTCTACGACGAGATGTTTTCCGAGCCGGGCGTGCCGCGGCCGCACTACGCTCGTCTGTTCGAGAAGCTCTCAGCGCTGCCGGCGACCCAATTCGAAGAACGCCGCAAGCTGGCCGACATTTCGTTTCTGCTCCAGGGCATCACCTTCACCGTTTACAGCGATGGCACGGGGACGGAGCGGCTGTTCCCTTTCGATCTGATTCCCCGCATCCTGCCGCACTCCCAGTGGAGCCACATCGAGCGCGGCCTGTCGCAACGGGTGGTCGCGCTAAACCTGTTTCTGCGCGACATTTACGGCGAGCAGCGCATCCTGAAGGACCGCAAGGTCCCGCGCTCGCTGGTTTACTCCTGCCGTCATTTCCGCCGCGAAATGATCGGGCTGGAGGTGTCGCGCGACATCTACACGCACATCTGTGGCATCGACCTCATCCGCGACTCTCGCAGCGGCGAGTTCCTGGTGCTGGAGGACAACGTCCGCACGCCCAGTGGCGTTTCCTACGTACTGGAAAACCGCCTGGTGATGACGCGCACCTTCCCCGACGCTGTTCGGCGCCTACGAGGTCCTGCCGGTCAACGACTACCCGACCGAACTGGGCCGCATCCTGCGCAGCCTTTCGCCACGCGGAGTGGACGACGCGGCCGTGGTCCTGCTGACTCCCGGCATCTACAACAGCGCCTACTTCGAGCACAGCTTCCTGGCGCAGCAGATGGGCGTCGAGCTGGTGGAAGGCCGCGATCTTATCGTGGACGCCGGCATCGTCTACATGAAGACGATCCACGGCCTGAAGCGCGTGGACGTGATCTATCGCCGTGTCGACGACGACTTCCTCGACCCGCTGGTTTTCCGGCCCGACTCGCTGATGGGCGTGCCCGGACTGATGGGCGCGTACCGCGCCGGCAACGTAGCGCTGGCCAACGCCATCGGCAACGGCATTGCCGATGACAAGGCGGTTTACGCCTACGTTCCAACGTTCATCCGTTACTACCTCGCCGAGGAGCCGATCCTGGGCAGCGTCGAGACCTATCTCTGTTCGAATCCCAAAGATCTGACCTATGTTCTCGCCCACTTGCCGGAGTTGGTGGTCAAAACGGTGGGCGAGTCCGGTGGCTACGGCATGTTGATCGGGCCGGCAGCGGACGCCAGGACGCTGGAAGCCTTTCGCGAGCGCATCCGGCACGATCCCAGAAACTATATTGCTCAGCCGGTGATCCAGCTTTCGCGCGTGCCCTCGTACGATCCCGAAACCCAGCGCATGGTCGGGCGGCACGTCGATTTGCGGCCCTACTGCCTTTTCGACGGAGACAAGGTAACCATCGTTCCCGGCGGCTTGACGCGAGTGGCCTTGCAGCGCGGTTCGCTGGTGGTGAATTCGTCACAGGGCGGCGGCAGCAAAGACACCTGGGTGTTGCAGGAGGACAACTGATGATGTTGTCCCGGATTGCGGATTCGCTGTTCTGGCTGGCACGCTACATGGAGCGAGCGGAGGACACAGCGCGCATCCTCGACGTCAACTACCACATGCTGCTGGAACGCTCCGAGCAGCCCTATCGCCTGCGCTGGGACCCGCTCATCATCATGGCGGGCGAAGAATCCCGCTTTCGTCAGTTCTACGAGGAAGCCAACGCGCAAACGGTGTACGAGTTCCTGGCCTTCCGGCCGGACAATCCGAACTCCATCGTGGCTTGCATCACCCGCGCCCGCGAGAATGCGCGCACCATCCGCGATCGCATCTCGCGCGAGATGTGGGAAGACATCAATGGCCTCTATCACAGCGTCACCGGCTTCAATCCCGCCGAAGAGATCTCCGGAGGGCCGCATCGCTTCTGCAATGCCGTGCGTTTCGGCAGCCATCGCTTTCACGGCGTGACCGACGCGACCCTGCCCCACGACGAGGGCTGGCAGTTCCTGAAGATCGGCTGGTCGCTGGAGCGTGCGGAAATGACCACGCGGCTGGTTGACGTGCAGTATCAGCAACTACTGGAAACGTCGGCCATGATCGCCGCCCCCAGCAATCATCAGTGGATGGCGGTGCTGAAATCCGTCGGCGCGTTCGAGGCCTATCACCGGCAGTACCACTCTCCCATCGAGCCCGAGCGGGTCGCGGAAATGCTGATCCTGCATCCCCAGCATCCGCGCTCCATCCGCTTCAGCGCGACCGAAGTGCAGGCCGGCCTGCGCGCTATCAGCGGCACCAATCCTGGCAGCTACGCAAACGAGGCGGAACGCTTTACCGGCAAGATGCTCGAGAGCCTTCGTTACGACACCATCGAGGACATCTTCAAGCGCGGACTGCATGCCTACCTGCAATACCTGATGACCATGTGCCGCGCCATCGGCGAAGACATCGCGCACAGCTACTTCTACTACGGGGTCACCGCATGAACCGGTATCACCTGACCCACGTCACCGAATTCCACTATGACGGCCCGGTCTCGGAAAGCTACAACGAAGTGCGTCTCCGTCCCATGCACGACGACCGGCAAAGTTGCCTGTCGTTCCGCCTGACAACCTCGCCGGCCTCGCGCACCACTTCCTATCGCGATGCCTTCGGCAATTGGGTGCATCAGTTCAACGTGCTCGGGCCACACCGGCAATCTGAAGGTCCAGGCCGACTGCGTGGTTCTGGCCCACGAATACGCAGTTCGTGCCCAACGGCGCGACCCTCGCGGACTTGGATCAGCAACACGACGAGCTGCATGGAAGAGTTCTACGATTTTGTCGCCCCCACCGAATACGTTCCTCACCTGCCCGATCTGGATGAATTCATCCTGGCCAGCGAGCGACAGAGCGGTGGCAAGGTCGCGGGATTCGCGCAGGCCATCTCCGACGTCATCCATCAACGCTTCGAGTATGTGAAGGGCGCGACCCACGTGCGCTCGTCAATCCAGGATTCGATATCGGCGAGAGCGGGGGTTTGCCAGGACTTCGCCCATGTCCTGCTGGGCATCGCCCGCAAACGAGGTTTGCCGGCGCGTTACGTGTCGGGCTACATGGTCCCCGAAAGCTCCGTCCGAGCCTGACGCCAAGCTGGAGGAAGTCATCGGAGGCCAAGCCTCGCATGCCTGGACCGAAGTTTATGTCCCGGGCAGCGGATGGATGCCACTGGATCCCACCTTAGGCAAGCCGGTGGGCTTGCGCCATGTCCGCCTGGCTTACGGACGCGATTACGGCGACGTTGCGCCCGTCCGCGGCGTTTACAAAGGACACGCGGGACAAAGGCTGTCCGTGGATGTGCGCTCGTGCCCGGCCGTCGATGATGAAGGACACGAGCGACTCAGCGAAACCGCGGCCGGCCCGAGCGAACCGGTGCACGAAGAGGAGCGCAGCCAGCAACCGGCGCAACAGCAGTGATTCTCTGCTATCGCTGACGAGGGGTTACCGCTTCAGCAGATCAACCGGTTCGCGCACATCGGTTACGCGAAAGTACTTCGCCAGCGCCGGATATCGCTGCGACACGGCTTCATACATCGCATACGCCACGTTGCGGTAGGAGAAGTGTCCGGCCGCGCCAGTGCGGAGTTCGCTGATGTAGATTGCCTCCGACAAATCCATCTTGAAGAGCGTGCGCTTGCGATAAGCCAGCGGAATGACATACTGCGATTGCTCTTGGGCTTCGTCCGCTTCTCGCGCGGCAAGCTGGGCGACGGCTTCACACGCACGCTCCATCACGGAGTCATAGCGGATAGTCAGGCCCGCCGAGTCGATCTCGACCGGGGCGTCGTAACCATGCACGGTGGTGTAGTCCTGCACGATCTGAACGCAGCGGCGATGGCGATGCATGTCGCGGAAGCCGCCGACGTCCATCAGGATGTCGAAGCGGAACTGCTGGCCAGCGCAGAAGGCGCGCGAAACCTCATCGTGCGGGCCGCGATGGCGCAGGCCAAGATCAATGATTTCTCGCTGCCGCGCCTGCGGGAGAGCGGCGACTGCCTCACGAATTTGCCGGTACGGATGATGCGAGTACTGGTACAGTAGCGTGGCTGCCAGGTCGACATCGAGCGGATCATTCTCTAACAGATCCACGGTGGGAGCGGGCTGGATGGCGACGGCCCCGAGCAGCTCGGCTGCGGCCGCGGTCAGCTCGCGGCGTGTTTCGATCTCGTAAGCGCTGGGCTCGGCGTACTTCATCAACGTGGGTGCAACCCGGACCTCACGGAGCAGAAATTCGCTGGCGCGCCCGGCGACCGACGGGCAGTCGCGCTCGATCTCCTGAAGCAGTTGGCGCGCCCCGGCGTGTCCGACGTTGTACGAGGGTTCACGCGCCGCCTGTTTCAGCAGCGTGCCCAGCCGTCGCACTTCCGTATGCGGGGCCGACAGCAACCGCGACACCTGAGTTTCCAGCGTGCGCGCGCTGACGATCTGGCCGAGTGACGTATTGGTTGCCAGCGGCAGCAGGTAGCGGGAGATGTCGAAGGCACGAGCGCGCAGGGTACGCTCGTAGGCGTCCTGCTTCATCTCAGGCGGCTTGGGGGTGCGGTCCCGCAGATAGCTGAACATCTCGTCGGAGAAGTGGCGATACTCGGCAAACAGCAGATCGATAGTGTCGCGGTAGAGCGCGCCGGCGCGTCCATCGTCGCCAAAGTCGGGAACGAAGTATCCGCTCTTCTGGAAATCCTGGTAGCGGGTGGAACGTTCCTGCCCGTCCCAACGCGGCTCGTCGACGACCACGGTAGCGGCGAGAATCGAGAGCCGCTCGATGGCAAAGGCGATATGCGCCAAGTCCGCAATGCTGCGATGGCCATACTGAAAGTAGAACGTGTTCAGGAACTTCTCGGCTTTTTGCTCGCTGATTTCGGCGAGCGACTCCCGCATGGAGAGCGCGGAGCGCGAATACTTGGCCATGCCATAGGCCTGCACCTCAGGTTCGGCGCCATAGACGGCGTATACCTCGGTGCTGGGCCTGTCGGCGGAGTCGGATTGAGCAGGAGTGGCGGTCGGTTTCGGAGCGAGTGACATTGGGCTGAATGATATGCGGTGGCGAAGCTGCGGGCAACGGTCGGCCTGTGGGAATCGCGAAAAAAATCGATGCAGCGGTCAGAAATCACAGCGCCGCGAGTCGTGTTCTACGTAGAATCGCCTGCGGAGTTTGATTTGCGGGGACGGCTGGTTTAACTCACGTGCGCACTCATTCCGGAATAACGAATCAGGCTGAATCAGGGGAGACACAGATGCGGTGGGTGGGGGCCGACTCCATCCTGTTTGCGACGGCGCACCGCCCCTGGCCCGCGCCGATGGCGCCATGGGATCATGACTCAGCGCTGGAATGACCTGCTGTTTCTGCACTACGCACTTCCGCCCGAGGTCATCCGCCCGCTGGTGCCGGAGGTATTGACGCTCGACACCTACCAGCAGCGAGCGTGGGTCTCGGTCGTTCCATTCTGGATCAATCATCTGCGGCCGCCCGGTGTCCCCTCGGTGCCGTGGTTCTCGCATTTTTCCGAAGTCAACGTGCGCACCTACGTGACGCGCGACGGCAAGCCCGGCGTATATTTCTTCAGTCTGGATGCCAGCAACCTGTCGGCGGTGTGGGGCGCGCGCGTGTTCTACCGGTTGCCCTATTGGCAAGCCTCGATGAAGGTGAAAGGACGAGGCGGCCCCAGGATCGAGTACGTCTGCAAGCGGCAGCACGGACCGAAAGGGGCTGCACTGCGTTGCTCCTACGGACCGAATTCCCGAACGTTCCTGGCCCATCCGGGCTCGCTGCAGCATTTCTTGAGCGAGCGGTACTGCCTCTACGCCTTCACGCGCCAGCGTCTCTACCGCGGCGAAATTCACCACCTTCCCTGGGAATTGCAGCAGGCCTCGGTGGAGCTGCAGGAGAACACCATGGCGCGACCGGCGGGCATCGAACTCCCACCTCAGCCGGAACTGGCCTACTTCGCGCGCGAGTTGAAGGTGCTGTGCTGGGCGCCTGAGCGGCTGCTGTAAACCTATCGCGACCCAGCAAGCGGACAGTTCGGTATCCCATTAAGCATCGGGCACGTGCCCCTTACAATATGGAGAGTATGGTCGCTATTCTCGGATTCGTTGCCAGAATAGACGGAATTGATCATCCGGCTGCCGTTTTTAAATTTTCCGGCAAGCACGCCTATTGGTGGTCGGGGTTACAGCCATCGAATGGACATCTTCTCAGCATTGACCTGCTTTCCGCCACAACGAAAGTGTTTGTGGGAATGACTGAATATCACGGCAGTTATCACCACGACGGTCGTAAACACCAAACCGTCAAAACTTTAGGCAACTCTGACCGCATTGGTCTCCATCGTGGTACGCCTATCCCGAATATTCAGACGTGGGAACCATTAAGAAGCATTGCTGTTCCTTGCTCGAACCATTTCCATCGGAAATGCATGCGAGGCCGTGGAGCGCAGTCAAATGCCCGTATATTCTCCGGCGCGAAGATTTTGACGGCGCGGATGGCGTTCACTTGCACGGGTTCATCTGTAGAAACGACCGAATCGATGATCTGATTTGCCGATGGCGTGTTGCTAAGCAACACTGGATCGCGGGCGACCAGGAGCTGCGATTGGTTGTTCTTGCTGAACCCGTGCTCTCTGCGCGTGGATAGTCGGCGCGGGAGTTTCCCACTGCTGGGCTTCCATCGCTGTCCTCACTGTTTATAATCCTGCTTTACTCACAGCAGGGGGTTTCATGCCAGGAGTCGAAGGCCGGGTTGCGCTGGTAACTGGAGCGTCGCAGGGGATAGGTCGTGCGTGTGCGCTGGTGCTGGCCGAGGCTGGAGCCAAGGTCGCTTTATGCGCGCGCAACTACGAAAAGCTGGAGCAACTCGCCAGTGAGATCAGGGACAAGGGCGGAGAAGCCGCCGCGTTCAAGATGGACGTTGGCAACGAAGAAGAGATCAAGGCCGGAGTGAAGGCCGCGATCGCGCAGTTCGGCAAGGTCGACATTCTGGTAAACAATGCCGGCGTCACCCGCGATCAGCTGGTTATGCGCATGAAGCGCGCCGACTGGGACGAAGTTCTCAATACCAACTTGACCGGCCCGTTCCTGCTCATCCAGGCGGTGATCGGCTCCATGCTGAAGCAGCGCTGGGGTCGCATTATCAACATCACCAGTATCTTCGGGCAGATTGGACAGGTGGGGCAGGCCAACTACGCCTCGTCGAAAGCGGGGCTGATCGGCTTGACCATGGCGGTGGCACGGGAGGTGGGCTCGCGCAACATCACAGTGAATGCCGTGTCTCCCGGGTTCGTAGAAACAGCTATGACCGCCGTTCTCCCAGCCGAGCGGATAGAGAGCATGATCAAGAACGTTCCTATGGGACGTGGCGGAACCGAGCTCGAGGTGGCGCACGCGGTGAAATTCCTGGCGTCGGAGGAAGCGGGATACATTACGGGTGAAGTGCTGAAGGTTAACGGCGGCATTCTCATGGGCTGAGCCGCGTTGGAAATTCATGTTGGTGTGATGTGAGCGAGATCGCCGAAGCTACAACTGAAGAGCAGGTGCAGGCGGTCCGCAGCCTGTTTCGCGAGTACCAGGCTGAAATCCCCGCGCAGTATTGTTTTGCTTCGTTCGAGGCCGAAGTATCGGGACTGCCTGGCGAATACGGGCCACCGAAAGGCAAGCTGCTGGTGGCCACAGTAGCGGGACAGCCGGTCGGCTGCGTTGGACTGCGTCCCTTTCCGCAGGATGGCGCTTGCGAAATGAAACGGCTTTATGTGCGCCCGACCTTTCGCGGTGGCCAACTCGGCAAGGCGCTTGTGGAGCGCGTCCTACAAGAGGCTCGAGCGCTCGGGTATTCACGGCTTCGCCTCGACACCCATCCGCTCACTATGCATGCGGCCGGGCAAATGTACCGCAAGATGGGATTTCGCGAAGTTCCGCCTGCTCCCCTCGCCGGACTGGAGGGTCTCCTTTATATGGAGTTAGTTTTGGGCCCGGTGCATGCAAGTTCGGTTGATAACGCCTCGCCAACTCAGGCAGCAGGCCGATGAGCGCTCCCGAACAACTTTATTCCTGCGAGCACGTCGTCGCGCTGGAGCAGGAGCCGCGGCATCATCTCATCGTGAATAACGAGTTCGTGCGCGGCTTCGCGGTGGAGATCGCGCCGCACGATCGCACACTCTGCCATCAACACCATCATGACTACGTGTTGTATATCGCCGGCGATGCGGAGGTCCTGAGCGTACCTCGCGAGGGTGAGCCACAGACATTCCGATATAGCGATGAAGAGTGCGACTTCTCGGCAGCGGGCTTGGTCCACGTCGTAGAGAACCTCTCAGCTACAAAGTTCCGGAACTTGGTGGTAGAACTGTTGCCCGGCGTCGCTAGCTTGCGGCGGGGCCAAGATCCGAAGGCGATTATCGGGGAAGTAACTGTAAATCAACGCTTTACGGGAGAGCTTGCGTCCGTATTCCTGTTCAACATGGGGAGCGGTTCGGAGGTGGAGGTATCCGGCCCGGCAATCCTGGCTTCGCCCTATGAGCATAGGGTGGAGTTGGCAGAACCCAGCGGAGGAACATACATCTTTAATGATTTCAGAGACTTAGCTTGGATTCCGCCATCGGGCAGGGGGAGGGTGAAGAATCTGGAGAACGCGCCGGCAAGAATGGTGGTGATCGTTGTCGGTTCGCAAACTTGAGGTCGGGCACATGAGGGCCACTTACTTACTCGCAGATGTGTAAAGGATGTGGGAAACGTGTGGGAATGTCGCGCCAATCGCGACGAGCGATGAAATCTGCGTCTCGGAGTAATTTTTTTGGGGACAGATTTCGCCGGTGTTTATGCGGGCTGCAGCGACTGCAATGCAAATTCTCTTGATAAAGTGAGCTTCAGGGGTTGCGCATGGGGCCGCAGTTTGTTATAAAAGAAGAGTCAGCAAGAGGCGTTACTGTCGCCTGCGGATGCGGGACGAATTTGAGTCCTGCAGGAGAAGTGGGCATCTAAGATAGTGGCGTTGTTATAGCTGCCCCGGCCACGGGGCTGGAAGTCGGGGACAAAGTTCTTCGACAGGTTAGCGGAATCGCAAAACCTCCAGTACAAGATCTTTAATGAATTCTGAACGCTCTGGTGCCTTTGCGCGCTGAAAACAGGTAATGAGGCCTACCGGAGCGGCATATTGCGCGTTTGCTCCGCGAAAGCGTTGAGCGCCGATGCTCCCCGGGTAACCAGTTGAATACTTTGGGTTGACAGCACGGAAAATCGCGTGGTATGTTTGAAAGGTTTCGAGGACGACGGTTACAGTCGTATGACTGCGGACCGTCATTATCCGAAGCAGCCGCCCAGTGCGGATTTG
>CAWJIW010000023.1:442500-539172 GCA_963843005.1 uncultured Acidobacteriaceae bacterium
AGGACGTGGCAAGCTGCGATAAGCCTCGGGGAGCCGCAAGCAGGCATTGATCCGGGGATTTCCGAATGGGGAAACCCTGTACGGCAAAACCGTATAACGGCCCGCTGAATACATAGTTGGGTACGAGCGAACCCAGGGAAGTGAACCATCTCAGTACCTGGAGGAAAAGAAAACAACAGTGATTCCGATAGTAGTGGCGAGCGAACTCGGAACAGCCCAAACCTGTTGCACCTTCGGGTGTAACAGGGGTTGTAGGGTCCGCAACAGTAGAGTTACCAATCCAGTCGTTAGTCGAAGCCCTCTGGAAAGGGGCGCCATAGAGTGTGATAGCCACGTAGGCGAAAACGAGCTGGACTCGAAGCGGGTACCTGAGTACCGCGGGGCACGTGAAACCCTGTGGGAATCTACGGAGACCATTCCGTAAGGCTAAATACTAGCTTCTGACCGATAGTGAACCAGTACCGTGAGGGAAAGGTGAAAAGAACCCCTGCGAGGGGAGTGAAATAGTACCTGAAACCGTGTGCCTACAAGCAGTGGGAGGGCTATGCCCGCAAGGGAATGCCTGACCGCGTGCCTATTGCATAATGAGCCGGCTAGTTATTCTTGTCAGCAAGGTTAAGCGTAAGCGAGCCGTAGCGAAAGCGAGTCCTAATAGGGCGTTCAGTTGGCAGGAATAGACGCGAAGCGGGATGATCTACCCTTGGCCAGGTTGAAAGTGGGGTAACACCCACTGGAGGACCGAACCGGTGTTTGTTGAAAAAAGCTCGGATGAGCTGAGGGTAGGGGTGAAAGGCTAATCAAATTCCGTGATAGCTCGTTCTCTCCGAAATAGCTTTAGGGCTAGCCTCGTATGATTTGCAGCGGTGGTAGAGATCTGGATGGACTAAGGGGCTTTCCAGCTTACTGAATCCAACCAAACTTCGAATGCCGTGGACAACTAGCACGGGAGTCAGACAGCGGGGGCTAAGCTTCATTGTCGAGAGGGAAACAGCCCAGATCGCCTGCTAAGGTCCCCAAGTTTCAGCTAAGTGGGAAAGGATGTCGGAACGCCCAGACAGCCAGGAGGTTGGCTTAGAAGCAGCCATCCTTTAAAGAAAGCGTAATAGCTCACTGGTCAAGCGGTCCGGTGCCGACAATTCAACGGGGCTTAAGCTGAATACCGAAGCAGCGGATGCATGGCGTCAAGCCATGCGTGGTAGGAGAGCATTCCCAACAGTTTGAAGCGGGACCGAAAGGACCCGTCGACGGTTGAGAAGAGACCCTGCCGGCATAAGTAGCGATAACGGAGGTGAGAACCCTCCGCGCCGAAAGTCTAAGGTTTCCTGAGGAAGGTTAATCCGCTCAGGGTTAGTCGGTCCCTAAGGCGAGGCCGAAAGGCGTAGCCGATGGACATCCGGTTAATATTCCGGAACTCCCTTTAGTTCGTTATCACGATGGGGTGACGCAGAAGGATAAGTGCAGCCTGTTATGGCTATCAGGTTCGATGCGTGTAAGCCGGTTTCTCCAGGCAAATCCGGAGAGACATTAACGGTGAGACGCAAAGGAGTAGCCGTATGGACGAAACGCACTGATTTCACGCTGCCAAGAAAAACCTCTAAGGAGAAAGGAAGGGAACCGTACCTCAAACCGACACAGGTAGACGAGGAGAATATCCAAAGGCGCTCGAGAGAACGCTCGTTCAGGAACTCGGCAAATTAACCCCGTAACTTCGGGAGAAGGGGTGCCCCGGTAGGGTGCAAGCTCGAGGGGGCCGCAGTGAAATGCGCACGGCGACTGTTTAACAAAAACACAGGTCTCTGCAAAGTCGAAAACGACGTATAGGGGCTGACGCCTGCCCGGTGCCGGAAGGTTAAAGGGAGAGGTCAACCGCAAGGTGAAGCTTCGAACTGAAGCCCCGGTGAACGGCGGCCGTAACTATAACGGTCCTAAGGTAGCGAAATTCCTTGTCGGGTAAGTTCCGACCTGCACGAATGGCGTAACGATCGTGCGACTGTCTTAACGAGCGACTCGGCGAACTTGTAGTACCGGTGAAGATGCCGGTTACCCGCATCTAGACGGAAAGACCCCGTGCACCTTTACTATACCTTCACTATGAACTATGGCACTTGCTGCGCAGGATAGGTGGGAGGCTTTGAACTCAGGCTTTCGGGCTTGGGGGAGCCAACGGTGAGATACCACCCTGCGAGTTCTGTGGTTCTAACCTACTCCCGTTAACCGGGAGAGGGACATAGTGAGGCGGGTAGTTTGACTGGGGCGGTCGCCTCCTAAACTGTAACGGAGGCGCGCGAAGCTACGCTCAGGCTGTTTGGAAATCAGCCGTCGAGTGCAAAGGCATAAGCGTGGTTGACTGCGAGTCCAACAAGACGAGCAGGTGCGAAAGCAGGCCTTAGTGATCCGGTGGTTCTGTATGGAAGGGCCATCGCTCAACGGATAAAAGGTACGCCGGGGATAACAGGCTGATCGGAGCCAAGAGTTCATATCGACGCTCCGGTTTGGCACCTCGATGTCGGCTCATCGCATCCTGGAGCTGTAGAAGGTTCCAAGGGTTAGGCTGTTCGCCTATTAAAGCGGTACGTGAGCTGGGTTCAGAACGTCGCGAGACAGTTCGGTCCCTATCTGATGTGGGCGTAGGAGATTTGAGAGGACCTGTCCTTAGTACGAGAGGACCGGGATGGACGAACCTCTTGTGTTCCAGTTGTCATGCCAATGGCACAGCTGGGTAGCGAAGTTCGGTTGTGATAAACGCTGAATGCATATAAGCGTGAAGCACTCCTCAAGATGAGATCTCCCAACCCAAAAGGGTGAAGAAGGGCACACGAAGACCACCTGTTTGATAGGCTGGATGTGTAAGCGCAGTAATGCGTGAAGCTTACCAGTACTAATCGCCCGTTCGGCTTGACCATAAAATTTACTTGGCGCATGCAGGCGAACCAGCCGCTCGCGGATCTCGACGGAGATCCTAGCCCTGTATTCCTGATGCTATTCAGTTGTGAGAAATCGCCCAAGAAGCGGCGAGGTTCTTTGAAGATTGCGCAAGTAGACCATAAGTCTGCGATAAGCGCATCAGGTTGCCGGTGATCTTACCGCGGGGGAAACACCCGTTCCCATCCCGAACACGGAAGTTAAGCCTCGCTGGGCCGATTGTACTGCACGCGAAAGTGTGTGGGAGAGTAGGTCGTCGCCGACATAAATAAAGGCTCCATGTGAAAACATGGTGGCCTTTTCCTTTTGAACCGACAACAGATCCCTCGCTACCCTCGGGATTTCGCCTGCGGGCCCCCGCTTCGCTCACGCCCGCAAAACGGCTCAAGTTAAGCCTCGCTGGGCCGATTGTACTGCACGCGTAAGTGTGTGGGAGAGTAGGTCGTCGCCGACATAAATAAAGGCTCCATGTGAACAACATGGGGCCTTTTCCTTTTTGCGCCGTTATTCCGAACGACGGCCACCGGTAGTCGCAGAATCTGCGGTCGTTCCCAGCCGGGAATAAACGCGCAATCCTCAGCTTATGGTCACGCCGGGATACGGCACAAACATGAAAGTATAGAAAGCGTATGTTGTCATTACATCCGCGCCAACTAAGGGCAAGGGTCCTCACCGGCCGTCGTTCACCTTCCAAACTGCCCTTCTGCGGCCTGTGATCGCCTTCGAACCGGATCAACAACTCCACTCCAGCAAAGGCAGTTCGGGTGGGTCAACCCGTCATTCCTATTTGGACGCAGCTGCGGCGGTGTTGGCGCCTCCCGTTGCGGTTGTGGGGGTTGTACTACTTGTCGGGCCGCTCTTGAGTTTGCTAAACACATCCAAGAGATTCAGACCGATTCCGATTCGATAGAAGTCCCGGTTCGGCTGTTGGGTGGACAGGACAGTAACGGTCGCGGACGGGACAGTAGGAGTCATGCTGCCTGTTGGTACGGTCAAGATCAGTGGGGCGTAGTTTTGGTTCCCGCTTAACCTGATTGAAGCGGACCCAAAGAAATATATAAATGACATGGGGCCATAAGCAAACGGATATTGGCCATCAATCTTGAATACGGCACCGTGAAAAGTCCCCCCCGTTATGGTTTGGTCTTGCCCGATCCCGAGGTCGATCGTACCATCATACGGAGACCCCTGGCCCTTTGCCGGGTAAACGTGCGTAAGGCGGAGCCCGCCACCATATTTCCCAAGAAAATTAGACCGATTCTGGTTCGTAAAGACCACGTATTGATACGCTGCCTTCGTGGCCGGATTGATGATGCACGTGGTCTGCAAACCGTCTGCACCGAGGGGTCCTGGGTACAAACCGGCAATCCCCTTGCTTGGGTTTGGTGGATAGCGATTGACCAGTGTGGCACACTCCGGCGTGTTGGGGCCGGGGGCGTTGTACGTAAGCGTTACCGAGTCAGCGGTCAACGGCGTGGTCGCGCCAAGGGCTGCGAACAGGCTAATCCTCGTCGTTTGCCCATCTGAACTGTCCCGCTGCGCGATTCGTAGTTCTGGGCCTATCGTGTAGTCAATTACCTGACCCACCTTTGAAAAATTAGACTGCGAAATTTGCCCTGTTGGATCAGTCAATACTGACACGATATTCTGAGTCGACGGCTGAGGCGCGCTTAGCAGCCGGGTCCGTCCCCACAATGCCAAGGCAACGGGCGATGGTGGTTTAAGGCTATTTGGGCAGCGCTCGGATGGTGGTTTAGAGCTGGCTTGGCAGCCTAAGGGAAGATAACTACTTCTAAGGTATGCGCTAACGAAAAAATTGGTATTAGTGATCTCTGAACTGTACCCAGACTGTTCTACTCCAGCGATGAAGCTTCCAAATAAACTGCTATAACGAAAACCTCTCACAACTTCCGCGGGCCCCATGAGGCCGTATTTCCTGGGAGAGCCGGGCGCGGAGGTTATCTCCTGGGCAGTCACAAACTGTCCTGCCTTTGGAGGGTTAGCAAACAATCCCTTAAATGCTCCATTTTCCTTCACAACCGCTGTAGCATCTTGGGCACCGCTTGGGGTATCGCCCACGCAAATGCGGACTTTGGTTCCCGGCTTCGCACCTGGAATGGTGCCGCTGAAGGAGTTGCTACTTGTCGTAACAGTGTTCAGAGTAGGTTTTGTACTCGTGTCCCCCTCTTCAGGGACGTCTGAACACATCCCCACTACCACCTCATTACTCAAAGGCCCGTACTGCTGCTTGGGGGCGGTACCGGACACTGATTGTGCGACGACTATACTTCCTGCCTTTGGGTCCTTGGAGAGAACTGGGGTGAAGGTTCCATCTTTACCGATGGTTGCCGTGTCCCCATTTGGAAGGTCATCGACGCAAATGCGAACCGTACCACTTGTGGCTTTCGGTAGCGTTCCTGAGTATGTAACCTTGCCAGTAGTGCTATCAGTCGAGGGGCTGAGGGTGGGCGCCGTGCCCTGGCCGACTGCCTGCGAGCAGCTGCCAACGACCGCAGCCGCACTAGCCGGACCGGAGATGCCTGAAGCATTGGTGAACTGCGCCGTGATCTGATCGCCAGAAGTCACTCTGGGCAGTGGAGTCACACTGAATTTCCCATCCGTTGTGCTCACCGGCGCCGCAGGTCCTAGCAGTTTACCTTTGCTACAGAGCTGCACTTTACCGGGCTGGAAGGCGCCGCTCTTTGGCTTGGGTAGCTGCCCGGTTACTGGTTCAGTAGTGACGTCGACCGGGTCGAGCTTCGGGCTATCTAGGGCCGAGTCGACGATCTCGTTGGGACACGTTGTGGGCGGTTTGGGCGCAGGGACTGGGACCCGGATTGCACCTATTGAGCATCCCGAAGGCGGCGAACTGGAAAAGCATGTAGTGACATCCGTCCCAGCGGATGCGATGTAGTAGGTAGCACTCGTAGGAACAGTTGATGTGGTCGGCACCAGGAGCTCAAACCTGTGTGGTGTGGCGCCAGCTGGAAACGCGAAACTCACCGTGGACTTTGCCGGGTCGTAAGCCGGGAATGGAATGCCCAGCGCTGCCGCAAACCCCTGCGCGAATGCTTTGCCCTGCGCATCTGTAATAGCCGGTTGCGCCTGTGCGGTAGAGATGGCCATCGCACTGGGCGTCACGCCTGCGCCGCACTGAATTTCGTATCCATACTTGGTATTGGTCCCGTTTACTGTCGGAAGACCGGGGACCACGGAGCAGGGTGGACCAGCCGAGGCTGTCCTTGCCGGGGGAATTGGCGCGGGTGCTTCTGCCATGAGACGTTTAGTGCAAGCGGACACAACCGACGCGCCGAGAGCGGCATCTGCACCTCCCATCAGTTGCTGCAGATGTAGACTCTTGCCCTGGCAGGTAACTGCAACCCACTTCTCATACGCTGCTTGCCTGATGTCCGGGTCCGTCACATCCACGTCGTCAAGCAGCAATCGATACTTGCGCGCTTCTTCGGCCAGAGCGCTGATCGACTTTGCGGCATTCGCAGTTTTGCTGGCGGTTGAAGGTTTACCTTTTGCCGGGGTCTGCGCTCTTACTACCGTTCCGAACAACATCGAGATTAAAACAGTGCAAGCCGAGAACTTCGAGGTACGCATGGTGGAACCCTTCCTAGCGGCCGGAATGGCTTGGGCGCGCAATGGGTACACATTGATCACCTAAGCCGTTTTCAAACTTAGTGGTGTTCACGTCCCAGGACTGGAAGGGTCGTGCCAAACAGTGGCGGGCGGCCACCCAACCTACTTTCAGTACAACTATCCTGGTTATCGCGCTATGAGGCCAGCAGCTACAGGCGGGGGCAGGCGGGTATGAGACGAAGCGGCTGCTCCCCAAGAAAGCTACGAATGTTGGGAGAACAATTTCCCCAATGTAAGAAAAGTGAAACGACTTTAGGCTGCGTTCAAAACGAAGTCAATAGCCTAGAAGTGGTGTACGTCATTAGTAATTCTTATCGAGTGGCTATCGTTAAGGATAGGTCAGCAGCCGATACTTGGGGAAGGGGCGTTCGACTTAGCACGAACGGCCTCCTTCGAGGAGCACAATTGTAAGGTGCGTTGCTGGTTACAGGCCCATGTATTCGGGATGGTAGTCCTTCCAGATGCCGGTTGCGGCCGAGATCTGGCGAACGGGAACGTCTTCGGCGTGTTTGGCGGTGCGGACCCACTCCCACGCGTGCAGAATTTCGGAGCTATCGAAGTAGCGGGTTTCGGATTGGAGCACGGCCGCGCCCGCGGTGAGCATCGAAACAATCTCTTCCCACTTATCGGCACCGACTACCGCCATACGCGCGATGTGGTCGGTGTGCTTCTGGAGGAAGCGCATCTCATCCCAGCGCGCCTTCCAGTCGGCGCCGTGCATTTCGGAGAGATCGGCAAGGATGCCGATGGGCTTGTGCTTGCGCTCGTTAATTACATACTGGATTTGCTGGTCGATGCCCTTGATGTCTTCGGCGGTCATCTTGCCGACAACCTTGAAGCCGAGTACTCCTCCGAAACTCTCTTTGAGACGCTCGATCATTGCGGTGTGCTCCTCAATAGGCGGTAGGATATGTTCCGTCCCTACGGGACTCTGGATCGTTATGAAAGCTTACCTAGGGCTCACGCCCCTGGGCTAAAACAAATGCCGCCGCTGCGCGGCTAGATCGCAGAAGGTTTTAGTTTCTCTGCCGAGCGCAGGTTCGCAAGCCGAGTTCACGAAAATGGCGCCCCTGCGGGGGCTCCAGATCGATTTCCCACTTTACCCAGCACTAACGGCTGCGGCTCCGTGCTCGGCTATCCTGATTCGCCCGGTGGGGCTAGTTTCTTGACGCTTCAATCCACTGCTGCAAACAAAACACAGTTCCCGCACAGTCTCTCACGCCCTGAGCCAATATTTGTTTCGGCTGTGCGGGGTTGTCCATTGCGCCAAAAAGTCCGACTCGGGACTCTAGTCTTCCACCTCGACCTCTTCGCCGCGCTCGGCCTTGGCGGCGGCGATGATCTTCTCCTGCTGCAGCGCGGGAACGAAGTCATAGTGGTCCATCTCCATGGCGAAGCTGCCCCGCCCTTGGGTCATGGAAGTGAGGTCGGTACCGTAGGTGAGCATCTCGGACATCGGCACGACGGCTTTGACAACGGTTTTGCCGGCCTTGTTGTCCATACCCTGAATGCGCCCGCGACGGCTGTTGAGGTCACCCATGATGGAGCCGGCAAATTCGTCGGGGATGGTGATTTCGACGTTCATGATCGGCTCCAGCAGCGTGGGCTTTGCCTGCTCCATGGCTTTGCGGAAAGCGATGCGGCCGGCGGTCTTGAACGACAACTCGTTCGAGTCGACGTCGTGATAGGAGCCGTCGTAGAGGATGACCCGGAAATCCACGACGGGGAAGCCGGCGAGGAAGCCGCGCTGCGCCGCCTCGACGATGCCCTTCTCGACCGCGGGAATGTAGTTCTTGGGAATCGCGCCGCCGAAGATCTCGTTGACGAACTCGAAGTTGCCACCGCGCGCCATCGGTTCCATCCGGATCTTGCAGTCACCGAACTGGCCGTGCCCGCCGGACTGCTTCTTGTGGCGACCCTGCACGTCGGCCTTGCCGCGGATGGTTTCGCGATACGGCACCTTCGGCGCCTTGAGGTTGACTTCTGTGTGATACCGGTTCTTCAGCTTGGAAACGACGACTTCAATGTGCTGCTGACCGGTACCTGCGATAAGGAACTCCTTGGTTTGCGCATCGCGGAAGAAGCGCAGCATGGCATCTTCTTCCATCAGCTTGTGGATGCCGTTGCTCAACTTGTCTTCGTCGGCACGCGTCTTAGGCTCGATGGCGAAGGTGATGGCCGGCTCGGCGAAAGTGACCTGCGGATACTGGATAGGGGACGCTTTGTCCCCCAGGGTGTCCCCAGTCAAGGTGTCTCGCAACTTTGCCACGGAGCCGATGTCGCCAGCGTGCAGTTCGTTTACGGGAACTGCGGTTTTGCCCTGCATGGCCGACAGGTGCGCGAACTTCTCGGGACCGCTGCGGAAGTTCTGCAGCGTGGCGTCGTTCTTCAGCACGCCGGAATAGACCTTGAAGAACGAAATGCGTCCCGAGAACGGATCGCTGATGGTCTTGAAGACGAATAGCGAGACTGGCTCGGAATCGCTGATCTTGCGGGTCGCAGGCGCGCCGTTATTGGCGGTGGCCGCGGCTTTCACGGTGCCAGGCTCGACTGCGGTGGGCAGATAGTCAACGATGAAGTCGAGCACCTCGTCGGTGCCGATGTTGCCCAGACCGGAGGCGAACAGCACGGGGAAAATCTTGTCCTCGCGGATGGCGTTGTGCAGTCCGCCGATGATGTGCTCCTCGGCGATGGTGCCCTTGTCGAAGAACTCTTCCATCAGCGCGTCGTCACCTTCGGCCACCAGTTCGACCAGCCGTTCGTGCGCGGCCTTGGCCTCTTCTTCCATGTTGGCTGGAATGTCCCCGACTTTGGCTTTGCCGTTTCCGCCCATCTCGTAGGTGTAGGCCTTCATCTTTACCAGGTCGATGACGCCGGTGAAGCTCTTCTCGGAGCCGATGGGCAACTGCACCGGAACGACGGTGCGGCCGAACGCCGAGGTCAGCGATTCCATCACCCGGGTAAAGTCGGCGCGCTCACGGTCCATGCGGGTGCAGACGATCACGCGCGGCATGACCAGCTTGTCGCAGTAGTGCCAGATGCGCTCGGTCACCACCTCGACGCCGCTGACTGCGTCCACCACCACCAGGGCAGCTTCGACCGCCGGCAGAATCATCTCGGCTTCGTGGATGAACATGTTGAAGCCGGGCGTATCAATCAGGTTGATCTTAGTCTTGCCCCACTCGATGACTGCGGTCGCGGCCGAGACCGACATCGCGCGAGAGATCTCTTCCTCATCGTAATCGGTGACGGTGTTGCCTTCATCCACGCGGCCCAGGCGCTGCGTGGCCCCGGCGGTGAACAGCATGGCGGAAGTGAGGGAGGTCTTGCCTGAATGTGAGTGCCCGACCAGGGCGACGTTACGGATGTTTGCGCCTTCGTAGTTCTTCACCTTTATGACTCCTTAGATGTATGAGCCGTGACTGCACCGATGCGCCGGCGACTCCGCGAGCCTCTCAGAGCGATGTTCCCCGGTAGCACGCGCCATCGTCGTGCGGGCACAACCCCGAGGTTGCCGGTGAGGCAAAAAGGCGGGGCACCATGCCGGCCTGCGCATGGTGAAGCAAACCTTAGATGCTAGCACATTGCGTTTCTCAGGCTCAAACTGCGTGGATTGCCGATCCCCGGCGAGACTCCACACCGCGATTTCCGATACTATAAACAGGTGCGCTTCGTCTAACGTTGGTAACCTATCCTACGCACGATTAAGGGACTCGCGGAATGAAATGTACTCTTCTCAAGCAGTTCGCTTTGGCCGTCGCTTTGCTGCTGGTAGGCAGCGCGGTGGCATGGGGCGGCGACACCTCCATGCTACGGCCACCCAAAGGATCGAAAGTCGCGATCCTGGTCTTTGAGGATCTGGAATGTCCAGACTGCGCCCGGGCGGCGCCGCTGCTGCACGATGCGGCCAAAACCTACAACATCCCGCTGATACAGTACGATTTTCCCCTTCCCCAGCACCCGTGGTCTTTCGAAGCGGCGGTGAATGCCCGCTACTTCGATACCAAGTCGACGAAAAGCACGGCAACGAAAAGTACGGTGACGAAAAACACAGCGACGAAAACCCAGGCGCAGGCAACTAAGCCGCAGGAAACCAAGGCCGAGAACGTGGGTGACGAATATCGCCTGTACATCTTCCAGAACCAGCCCTTCGTCACCAAGCAGAACCTGCGCGGCTACACCGAGAGGTTTGCCGAGCAGCACAAGATCGAGCTGCCGTTCGTGGTTGATCCCACCGGCGAGCTGGCGGCGAAAGTCAAAGCGGATTACCAGCTCGGACAACGCATTCCGCTCGATCACACGCCGACGATCTACGTGGTCAGCGACACCGCCCGCGGCACGCCATTTGTCGAAATCGTGGACCGCAACCAGCTCTATCAACAGATTGAGCAGGTGATCAAGGAAGCGGGCCCGGCACCACAGGAGCACAAGACAGCCAGCACGAAAAAGACCTCGCCGAGCCAATGAACTGCTAAGATGCAGAGGAAAGTTCGGCGCCGAGCTTTCCTCCTGGCCACGCGGCCACGCCAGTTCGTCCCACAGTATCGCAACTTCAACCACTTCGTCGGGTTGCTAGGAGCGAACACTATGCCTGAACCGAACAATCTGGAACCTTACCCTCCGCTTTCTTCCCGTGACCGCATTCTATTTGCGGCGAAGCGCTTATTTGCCCTCAACGGGTACGAAAATACCAGTACGGTGGCGATTGCGCGCGAGGCCGCAACCAGCGAATCGCAATTGATGAAGCATTTTGGCAGCAAGCAGGGTTTGCTGGTTGCCATTTTCGACCGCGGTTGGGCCAGTATCGACGAACGGATTCAAATGGTGCAGCATCACGGTTCAGCCGCTGACCGGCTCTTTGCCGTGCTGGAGGCGGTCGTTATTGAGCTGGAGAACGACTCCGACCTGAAGGAACTGATGATGCTGGAATCGCGGCGCGTCCGCAGAGACAACCGCGACGTTCTCATCAGCCAGGGTTTTCAGCAATTCACCAATGTGCTGGATCGCATTCTCCGCCAAATGCGCGATCAGGGCAAGCTGCGACCCGGCGTCAACCTGGAAGCGGTGCGGGCGGCCCTGGTGGGGATGACCGAGGGGCTACTGCGGGACCAGGTTGTCGCCAAGCGTGCTGGAACCAGCGCTAGCTACGGCTTTGAGGACGTCAAGAAAGTCTTGGAGTTCATCGTGCCCGCGTTCAGCGTCGAGGGCGTACACGTTAGCGGGTAGCGGAGCTCAGGCCGGTGCGAGACGCATGCTCAGGTCCACTGCCGCAACCGAATGGGTCAACGCTCCCACCGAAATGAAGTCCACGCCCGTTTCAGCATAGACGCGAACGTTCTCCAGCGTGATTCCGCCTGAGGCTTCCAACGGCACGCGCCGGTCAAACTGCCTGACGCGCTCCACGGCCCGGCGGACCTGTTCGGGAGTCATGTTATCCAGCAGCACAGCTTCGGCGCCATGTTCCAGCGCGGTTTCGAATTCCTCCAGCGAGCGCACCTCGATTTCAACCAGTTGTGACCCACGACGATTGCGCAATGCCCGTTCCAGAGCGGCGCCTGCCCCGCCCGCCAGCGCGATGTGATTGTTCTTGATCAGCACGCCGTCGCTGAGGTCGAGGCGATGATTGTGGCCGCCACCACAGGTGACCGCGTACTTATCGAGGATGCGCAACCCTGGCGCGGTTTTGCGAGTGTCAAGGATGGTGGTGCTCAGGCCCTCTACCGCGTCCACATAACGGCGGGTCAGGGTGGCGATGCCGCTCATGCGTTGCATGATGTTAAGGATCACGCGCTCGCACGACAGCACAACCCGCGCATTATGGACGATTACAGCGGCGGATTGCCCCTTACGCAGCCGCATGCCATCGAAGATTTCGGTATGGCTGATGACCTCGGGATGCGAGGTGACGGTGCCATCGAGACTGGCAAACACGTCGAGGATCCGCGGAATACAGCCCAGGCCGGAGAGCACACACTCCTGCTTGGCAAGAATGGTAGCCGAGGTGCGTTGATTGGGATCGATGCACGCGTAGGAGGTGGCATCGCTGGTGGCGCGGTCTTCCAGCAATGCATTCTCCAGGATTGCCGTGATCCTGCGGCTTGTCCAGTCCAAAGCTCGTCTCCCGCCCTATCGCAATTCAGCCAGTGCTTCGTTTGCCTTCTGCACCAATACTTCGACTTCAGACTTGCGTTTCTTCAGGCCTTCCACCACGTGTGCCGGCGCCTTGGCCAGGAAGGCTTCGTTGTGCAACTGCCCGGTGGCGCGCGCCAGTTCCTGCGTAAGTTTTGCCAGTTCCTTGTTCAGGCGTTCGCGTTCGGCGGCAGCGTCGATCTTGCGTTCATAGAGAACGCGCATATCAAATCGCGCGGTGCTGCGCGCGCCTGATGCCTTGGCCAGCGATGACTCGACGAACGTCAGGCCTTCCACATTCGCCAGCCGCTCCAGGGCGCCTCGATTACGCTCGATCAAGGAACGCACGTCGTTCTCCGCGAAGACTTCGATGGTCAGCTTCTGCCTGGGTTCAACCTTCAGTTCAGCGCGGAGATTGCGCACGCTCACGATCAGGTCCTGCAGAATCGCCATCTCGGTCTCGGCGTTTGTGTCCATCTGCTCCGGATCGGCCACTGGATAAGCCGCCAGCGCGATCGACTTCACGGGCGGCTTGCCGTCGTACACCGCATGCCAGATTTCTTCCGTGATAAAGGGCATAAAAGGCGACAACAAACGCAATGCGCCCTCGAAGATGCTGACCAGGTTCCCATAGGCAGCTCGCGCCTGCGCGCGATCTTCGGCGGCAAGACGCGGCTTGATCAGCTCCAGGTACCAGTCGCAATACTCGTCCCAGAAGAAGTGATAGACCACGTGCGCGGCTTCGTGGAAGCGATAAGTTTCCAGCGCTTCGTGCAACTGCTGCGCGACCCGGTTGAAGCGCGAGAGGATCCAACGGTCTTCCATCGCCTCGGCGTGGAAACCGGAGACGTCCTTCGCGTTGAAATCCGCCGGGGAGGACCTGAAGTCGGCCAGCGACCACACGCCCGACTGCTGCGCCCGGTCCACATTCATGAACAAGAAGCGCGCCGCATTCCAGATCTTGTTGGCGAAAGCGCGGTAGCTTTCGGTGCGGCTCTCGGAGAACGCGATGTCGGTCCCCGGCGCAGCCATCGAAGCCAGGGTGAAGCGCACGGCGTCGGTGCCGTACTGCTCGATGATCTCGATGGGATCCATCACGTTGCCTTTGGTCTTCGACATCTTCTGGCGCTCGGCATCGCGCACCAGGGCATGAATGTATACGTTCCGGAAGGGCACTTCGCCATGCTCGTGGCCGCGCATGAAGTGGCAGTTCAACATGATCATGCGCGCCACCCAGAAAAACAGGATGTCGAAGCCGGTGACCAGCAGGGTCGTCGGATAAAAGGCGTCCAGATCGGGAGTATGGTCCGGCCAGCCCAGCGCGGAGCAGGGCAAAAGGCCCGACGAGAACCAGGTGTCGAGCACGTCGCTGTCCTGCTCGAGGTCGCTGCTGCCGCATTTCGTGCACTTGCTGGGCGTCTCTCTGGCGACGACGATCTCTTTGCAGTTGTTGCAGTGCCACGCCGGAATACGGTGTCCCCACCACAGCTGCCGCGAAATGCACCAGTCGTAGATGTTGCGCATCCACTCGAAGTAAGTCTTGGCGTAGTTCTCGGGGACGAACGTGATATCGCCCTTCTCGACCACCTCGATGGCGCGGTCGGCCAGCGGCCGGATCTTGACGAACCACTGCGTCGAGAGCCGCGGCTCGATGATGGTCTTGCAGCGATCGCACTTCCCCAGCGGGATGACGTAGTCCTTCGTGCTGACCAGAAATCCGCCCTGCTCCAGATCGTCGAGCACCTGCTGTCGCGCTTCAAAACGGTCAAGTCCCTGGTAGGGGCCGGCGTTCTCGTTCATCTGCGCGACCTCGTTCATCACGTCAATCTGCGGCAGATGGTTGCGCAGCCCGGCCTCAAAGTCGTTGGGATCATGCGAAGGAGTGACCTTCACCGCGCCGGTGCCGAACTCCGGGTTCGCCAGTATGTCGTCGGTGATGATCGGGATCTCGCGATTCATCAGCGGCAGCAGCACCTTCTTGCCGTGCAGATGCCGGTAGCGCTCGTCGGCTGAATTCACGGCCACAGCCGTGTCGCCGAGCATGGTCTCGGGACGCGTAGTGGCGACCACGATGTACTCATCGTTGGAGCCGATGACGGGATAGCGTATCTCGTAGATCTTGCCCGGGGTCTCATCGTGTACCACTTCCAGGTCCGAAACGGCCGTGATGCAGCGCGGACACCAGTTCACGATGTACTTGCCGCGATAAATCAGGCCTTCTTCATGCAAGCGGACAAAGGCTTCGCGGACGGCGCGCGACATGCGCTCGTCCATGGTGAAGTATTCCCGCGACCAATCCACGGATGCGCCAAGCCGCTTCATCTGCTGAAGAATGACGCCGCCGTAATGCTGCTTCCAATCCCAGACGCGCGCGACGAAGGCTTCACGTCCCAGGTCGCGGCGGTTCTTGCCCTCGGAGGCGAGCTGGCGCTCCACCATGAGTTGCGTGGCAATGCCGGCGTGGTCGGTTCCCGGCAGCCACAGTGTCCGCAAGCCTTGCATGCGCTTCCAGCGGATGATGATGTCAATCTCGGTGTGCTCCAGCATGTGCCCCATGTGGAGGTGACCGGTAACGTTGGGCGGAGGCAGCGTCACGGTGAACGTCGGCTGAGTGGGGTCGCTGGGCGTGTCGACGTGGAAGAGCTTTTCGCGCACCCAGTACTCGGCCCAACGCGGTTCGATGGCGCCGGGTTCGTAGACCTTAGGGAGATCGTGAGGCATTGCTATCCGTTCAACCGAGTGGAGATGAATCTTCGATATTACAGGGAACAGATGTCAGCCGTCAGCTTGCAGGCTCTCTCTCGCAGATCCGGAAGGACTGCGTGCGGCAAGAAACGGCGCAGCCGAAGCTGCGCCTTAATCGAGCCCAAAATCTCCTGCTTAGAAGATTCCCAGAACCTTCTTCTTCTTCTTCTTTGACGTGCTTTCGGAAGTGGGACTGGCGGGAGCTGCCGGCTGTTGGGTGCCGTTGCCGGCTGCCGGAGTAGTCTGCGAACCGTTGTCGGTAGTCGAACTGGGTGCCGCGGCATCATTTACCTGCACCGGCTTTGGCGGAGCAGGATCTCCCGCAGCGTTGCCGGCCGCGGGTTGCAGGTCATTCTGCATCTCAGGAATGGCAGTGTTGTTGGCGTTTCCGGAGGCTGGTAATGCGTTCACCCCGCCAGTGGTCGCGCCCGGCGCAGCTTCCGACCTCGGAAGAGGGGCGTTCTCCGGCGGTGGAGCGCCATTGTTCGTGCGTTCAACTGTGACACTGTTGCCGCCGGTGCCGGCGCTAAAGCTGCTCATGACGCTGCTGTTGGCTGCCCGGACCATGTCCGGCGCGCTGGACTGCTTGGGATCAACCAAGGTTGGCTCCCCTACCTTCGCTGCTTCGGAAACATTTGGCCCTTTGTGGAAGTTCTCCATCACCTTGCCAACCGTTCCCGGCGCGCGGCGGCTGGCCATCTCAGCCTTGTCTTGCGCTATGGCTGCGTCCGTGGCTTTCGGAACCGGGAGATTCATCGCCTCCAGGCGCTTCCTGGCGTCCTTGGCGCGGTCCTGAAGAGGGTACCTGGTCAGTATTCGATCGTAAGCAGCCTGGGCGCCGTCAGTGTACTGCTTAATCAAGGTGCCCTTGGCCGTCTCGGGCAGCTTGGTCCTGCGAATCAGCGCAATCTCCTTCTCGTAAGCGCCCCCCAGCTCAAACAGGGCATCGTCCGCTCCGCTGTAGAGCGGATAGGTATCCGTTACAGACTTAAACCGCGCAATGGCTGCCGGATAGCTCTCGCGAAGGTAGTAGAAATGTCCAATCTGGTACTCGCGATCGGCCAGCACCTCCTGCACTTCCAGCAGACGCAGTTTGGCCTGCGGCACCAGCGAGCTGTCCGGAAACTGCATGATGAGCTGGCGATACTCTTCTTCGGCGCGCTTGGCGTGGGTGGGATCGCGGTCTGCCTTTTCCATTTCCTTGTAATGGATGTTGGCGATCTTCATCTGCGCTTCGGCCGCCTCCGGCATGTTGGGGAAGAAGGTGATGAAGTCCTTGTACTCGCTTTCGGCCTGGGCCATGGCGGCGGTGCCGCCTTCCTGGTACCACGAGTCGCCGATCGCCAGCTTGGCGCGGGCGATGTATTCCGAGTCAGGATAGGTGTTGATCAGGGTCTGCAGGCTGAGCCGCGCCACGTCGTACTTGTTATGCTTCATCGCGTCCATAGCGCGGTCGAACAGCACCTTGTCCGGCTGTTTGGAGTCGACGTTGGCAATAGGATTCTGGGCCTTCTTGCTTTTCTTCTTACTGCTGGTCTTGGTGGACTTCTGGGTCTGGGGCGCGTTTTGGGCTTGGCTGTTGCCCGCAGTTGGGGCCGGAGGGGTGCTCGCAGCGGGGGCCGGAGTGGCGTTCGGATTCTGGGCCTGATTACTGCCTGTGCTCGGGGCCGGAGCAGTGGTCGTGTTCTGGGCAAGCGAGCCCAGCGACAACAGCACGATTCCCACAACAACTAATATGATTACGCGACGCAACATCCTACACACCTCTGGGACTTACTGCACTCCGCCTGGCAGCAATTTTTCTCAAGCGCGCAACAGCGTGGCTTCCTGGGCCGCTTTCAGCAGCGACTCCACGTTCCGCGCCGGATCCCCACGTCCGAAGACATGGCTGCCAGCCACGAAGATTTCCGCTCCGGCGCGCACCGCCGGACCTATCGTTTCCAAATCAATGCCGCCATCAATTTCGATCCGGAAGTCCACTCCTTTGGCGGCGCGCATGGTGGCCAGCTTGCGGACCTTTTCCAGCGCGCCCGGGATGAACTTCTGCCCGCCAAAGCCGGGATTGACGGACATGACCAGGACAAAATCCACGATGTCGAGCACCTCACCGAGGGTCTGCACCGTTGTTGCCGGGTTGATGACCACTCCCACACGCGCACCGTGGCTGCGAATCAGTTCCAGGCTGCGGTTCAAGTGACGGCAAACCTCCTGATGCACCGAAATCCAATTTGCGCCGGCATCAACGAAAGCCGGAATGTACTCGTCTGGGTTTTCGATCATCAGGTGGCAATCGAGAGGAACATCCACCGCCTTACGAAGCGAGGCGACCACCGGTGGCCCGATAGTGATATTGGGGACAAAATGGCCATCCATCACGTCGACATGGAGGAGGGTGGCGCCACCGCGCACCGCGGCATTCGCGTCCTCGGCCAGGCGTGCAAAATCGGCCGATAAAATTGACGGCGCTATCTCGATCAAGACAAAACTTCTCTCGCGAGTCTTCTCAAGAATTCTAGCACGGCGGGAGTGACCTCCGCCGCCCCCGCCCACGATCACCCGGTGACGTTTCTTGAGCTACTCATAGCGCAGAGCTTCGATTGGGTCGAGGTTAGCGGCCTTCCACGCGGGATAGATACCAAACACCAGGCCGATTGCCACCGACACCAGGGTCGCGGTGAGCACCCAGGACAGAGACATACTTGCGGGCAGCGACGGAAAAACCAGCGGGACGAGTGCGGTCAGCAGACCTCCAATGATGATTCCCAGAATACCGCCTATGCCGGTGAGGGTGATGGCCTCCAGAGTGAATTGGAGCAGGACATCGCGCTTGCGCGCCCCGATCGCCTTGCGTACTCCGATCTCGCGGGTGCGCTCGGTCACGGAAACCAGCATGATGTTCATCACTCCGACGCCGCCCACGATCAGCGCCACGCTTGACACCGCAAACATGAAGATGAAGATACCTCCCGTGAGCTGGTTCCAGGTGTCGCTAAGTGCGTCCTGACTGAACACGGCGAAGTTGTCAGGCTGGTTCGGAGCCAGGCGGCGGCGCCGGCGCAGCAGGGCACGCATCTCGTCCATCGCCTTGTCCATATCATCGTGCGAAGTGGCCTTGGCGGTGATCCAGTACTGTTTTTGCTCCGGATGCAGCTTGTGCAGGGTCGCGATGGGCATGCGCACAATGTTGTCTTCCGGGGTTCGATCCGTTGCCAAACGCGGCCTTGCGCTGGGCCATCACACCGATGACTTGGAACAACTGGCCTTCAATGGCGATTTCTTTGCCGATCGGATCTTCGTTTCCGAAAAGCTTGTCCGCGGTGTCGCTGCCCAGTACCGCCACGGGACTGCGATGCTCATTTTCCGTGTCGGTGAACCAACGCCCCTTCACGATCTTCAAATCGTCGGTCTGGATGGTGGCCGGCAGATTGCCGTCAAGGATGGTGTTCTTGGTCTTACGCCCGCCGTACTTCACGGCAAATGTTCCGGTGCCGAATTGCGGCAGCATGATCCTCAGGCTGGCGGTCACCGCCTTCACGTGCGGCAGGTCGCGCATGGCCAGGGCGTCGTCGAGAACGAGTTCCTTACGGGTCAGCATCTCCGTGGTCGGGCGTCCGAAAGTGAACGGCTCCATGTGGAAGGCGAAGATCATATCTGAGCCCATGTCTTTCAGCATGTCCTCGACGTTGGTATTCAAGCCACGTACGACCGACGAGATGAGGATGACCATCATCACCCCGATCACGATGCCCAGCACCGTCAGACCCGAGCGCATCTTGTTCTTGGCGATGGTGTCCAGCGCCATGCGCAGGATTTCTGTGTAGTCGTGTCGCCGCATAAATAATTACAATTCAAACCGCAATGCCGTAATCGGGTCCAATTTCGCCGCTTTCCGCGCCGGATAAACGCCAAAGAAGATTCCGACGCTGGCCGAAACCAGCAACCCGGCGGCGATTGCCCAGAGTTTGATATCCGACGGCATCCCAATCAAGAGCGTCACCAACTTGGCGATGCCAATGCCTCCGGCGACGCCGAAGAATCCACCGAAGAGCGCCAGGGTGACCGATTCGATCAGAAACTGCCGTAATACATCGCGCGGCCGCGCTCCCAGCGCTTTTCGAATACCGATCTCGCGGGTGCGCTCGGTCACTGAAACCAGCATGATGTTCATGATCACGATGCCGCCGACGATCAGCGAAATAGAAGCGATCACGATCATGACGATGAAAAATGTTCCGCTCAGGTTGGCCCAGATCGAAAGGAAGCTCTGGTTGGTCTCGATCACGAAGCTGTCCTTTTCGCCCACGCGGTCGTGCCGCCGCGAGCGCAGGATCACGCGCACCTGGTCGATGGCCTGCTCGAACGGCGCTCCCGCATCGGACGCCTTCGCCCAGATAGTGAGGCTATTGTGTGAACCATACTCCTTCAGCCACGTTGCGATGGGCATGATGACGTAGTTGTCGCGGCTCTGACCGAGGGTCTTGCCTTCCTTCTTGCCCACCCCTACCACGCGATAGACCTTGCCGTCCACGCGGATCTCCTTACCCAGCGGATCGGTGCCGCCCAGCAGGTTCTCGCGGATGTCGTCACCGATGATAACCACCGCGGCGGCGGCATTCTCATCGTTATCGTTGAGCATCCGGCCGGCCACCAGATCAAGGTCGTAGATGCGCGCCATCGTGGGGGTCCAGCCACGGACCCAGGTGTCGGTGCTGTTCTGCGTCCCGTAGACAACTTTGCCATTGAAGTTGCGTATCCCGGCGCCGACTACCTGGCACGAATTGCAGCCTTCAGCCGCAGCCTGGTATTCGTCCATCGTCAGGTCTTTGCGCTTGTTGCCTTCGATAAAGTCGTCAACGTCAGTCACCACGTTCGGCTGCTTGCTGATGATGAAAACGTTGGCGCCGAGATTGAAGATCTTCTCGGCAACGTAGCCGTTGATGCCGTTGACGAAGGTGACCACCGCAATGACCGCTGCAACACCGATGACCACCCCAAGCAGCGTGAGCACGGAGCGCAGCTTGTTTGCCCACAGCGACAGCAAGGCGATACGGATGGCTTCAGTGATATTCATTGGACTGGGATAACCATCTTGGACTGCCAAGGCAGGGGAAGTCCAGACACGCGTCAGCGAGTGCCCTCAATTTCCGCTGACGGCCGCTTTGGCTTCCAATCCCTCGAACACCTCATCCGCGCGGCGAAGCGCCTCGTTTACGTTCTCGCAGATGTTCTCGCGGCCGATGATGTGTTCCAGTTCCGAATGTTGAATCAATTTGGCAGGCTGTTCTCTGGTCCCGCACAAGATCAGGGCCCTGCCGGTTGCCTGCAGGCGCCGTGCGACTTCCTGAAGAGCGAACAGTCCGGTTGCGTCCAGAGCCGTCATGTTACGCAGGCGAAGAATCACAATGGGCGGTAACTCGTGAATTCTCTCCGTGACCACCGCGAGTTTCTCGGTTGCTCCGAACAGGAAGGGACCGTGGATACGGAAGATGGTGGCGTAATACGGGATGTCCTTGTCCTGAAGAATGTGGACGCGCCCGTCTTCCACGTAGTCGTCGGTGACCTGAGAAACCGAAGTCGTGTTTGCCACCCGGCTGATGAAGAGCAGGGCCGCCAGGATCATGCCGGCCTCCACCGCAACGGTCAGGTCGGCGAAGACCGTAAGCGCAAATGTAACCAGCCAGACACTTATGTCGGTCTTGGTCAGTTTGAGCAGTTGCGGGATTTCCCGCCACTCACCCATGTTGTAGGAGACGACCATGAGCACGCCGGCCAGCACCGCCATGGGAACAAAACGTACCAGCGGAGCCGCAAATAACAGAATGCAGAGCAGGGTCAGGGAGTGGATCATTCCCGCAACCGGAGTCTGCGCTCCGGCGCGGATATTGGTGGCCGTACGAGCGATGGCGCCGGTCGCGGGCAACCCTCCGAAAAGAGGAGAGGCGATATTGGCAATGCCTTGTCCCATCAACTCCACGTTGGGATTGTGCCGGTCGTTGCTCATGCGATCGGCCACCACCGCGGACATCAGAGACTCGATAGCGCCCAGCATGGCCACCGTGACTGCCGGACCCAGCAGCCCGTGAATCAGGTCAGAGCGGAACTTGGGAATTGCCAGATGTGGCAGCCCGCTGGGGATACCGCCAAAACGGCTGCCAATCGTCTCTACCGGAAGCTTAAAGAAAAAGACCGCTGCGGTTCCCAGCAATAAAACCAGAATCGGCCCGGGAATGCGATCGGATGCCACCCGGCAGAGAATCAGGATCGCGACCGTGGCTACTGCGATAGCGGTTGCCGAATAGTTCAGCGTCCCAAATTGTTTGGCCAGAGTTTCGATGCGGAGCCAAAAAACGCTGGGTACCTTGTCCAGGTGCAAGCCAAAGAAATCCTTCACCTGCGTGCTGGCGATAAGAATCGCGATGCCGTTGGTGAAGCCGATAACGATAGGCCGCGGGATAAACTTCACCGCCGAACCCATGCCGGTGGCGCCCATGATCAGCAGCAGAACGCCGGCCATCACCGTGCACATGAATAACCCGTCAACCCCATGCAGAGCGACGATTCCTGCCACTACTACGACAAAGGCCCCGGTGGGTCCGCCGATTTGTGTTTTGGAGCCGCCCAGCAAAGAAACCAGGAAGCCAGTGACGATGGCGCAGTAGATGCCGGCCTGCGGCGTCAGGCCGGACGCGATGGAAAAAGCCATCGCCAGCGGAAGGGCAACCAAGCCGACTGTTATGCCGGCTATGACGTCGCGCGAAAACTTGGTCAGGCTGTAGTCGCGAAGGCAAAGCACCGACTTCGGAAGCCAGCGCTCGGCAGGGAAAGCAATCGCCATTCCATCATTATGTCAAACACCACTGTCTTGCGTGCGGAACTGGTGCTGATCTAATTCGATGTTGGTGGGGCCGTGCAAATCCAGAAAACGGTAAATGCCAGGGCCGCCGTCAAGAAGAGCACCTTTAGAGCGCGAAAGCACTCCAGCCAGAATGCAGATGTGACGTAGTCCTGTACTGGAAAAACAGCGGCAATCGCTGTTAACGCGAAGGCCCATTTCAGGGAATGCGATCCCGAACTCGTCCTGTAAATGAAGCTGAGCGCAACCAGGAGATAGTAGGCCTTGGTGTTCAGGTCTTTGATGCGCTCTCTTATGGGGAGCAGAGGCACTATGTCTTTCATGCTCTTACAACCGATTGCGGCAGTTCCTTCATACTCAAGTGTGATCCGTAACACCTGCCATGCGGGGGGTTACCTGATCGCCATAGTCACTTTCACGAAGTTATACCACGCAAATCAGGGCGCCACGAATTTCAATTCGAGTGTTTCAAGTCCATGAGCACCCCACAAGGCCGGCAACAGGGAATTACATCAGCACCGCGGAATTCCTCTCGCCAAATACGCAAAATTGGCAGAGGGAAAGGACCATCCCCCTGCCAATACACCTTCTTCCCAGAAGCCGGTGCAAAGTTCTGAACCGTCCGGGTGTAACTACTTTCTGGGCCCGACCAGTTCGTGCTCTTCCTCGTGGTGCTCGACCGTCCATTGGTGAAGGTCGCCGTTAAACAGGTCCTCCACCTCGAGGGTCTCATAGGCATGTTCGCCGTGTAGAGACTCGTCGAGCCCTATCTCCTCGCTCATTTCGGTCACTTTGACAGGAGTGAAGAGGTTAATGATATGCAGCATGGCGTAAGTGAAGCCGAATGCCCACACCGACGAGAAAAGTACCGCGACCAGCTGTTTGAAGAAGAAGCTGGGATTGCCGTACAGCAATCCGTTGGTTCCGGCGGGATTGAACGCACTATTGGCAAACAGCCCAAGCATGACGATGCCGAGGAAGCCACCGACTCCGTGAACACCCCACACATCCAGCGCATCGTCCCAGTGCAGTTTGTTCTTCATCTCGACCGCGAAGTAACAGACCACGCCGGAAACCACGCCGATGATGACGGCGGTGGTTGGCGAAACATATCCGGCCGCGGGCGTGATGGTCGCGAGTCCGGCAACCGCGCCGGTCAGTAGGCCGAGGAACTTAGGCTTCCGCTCACGGATCCATGCCACTATCAGCCACGCCACGGCGGCAAATGAGGCGGCAATATCGGTGTTCAGGAATGCCGTCCCCGTTACCGAATCGACGCGCATCTCACTGCCGGCGTTGAAGCCATACCAGCCGAACCACAGCAGCCCGGTTCCCAAGGCCACCAACGGAATGCTGTGGGGACCGCGATCCAGGACCCGCCGCCGGCCGACATAGAGAATGGATGCCAGCGCAGCCATCCCGGCGATGTTATGCACCACGATCCCGCCTGCGAAGTCCTCCACTCCCCAGCGTTGCAGGATGCCTCCGCCCCACACCATGTGCACAAAGGGGAAATAAACAAAAGTCAGCCATGCCGTCAGGAACAGACAGTAGGCCTTAAACGTCACCCGGTTGGTGAAGGCGCCCGAGATGAGTGCCGGGGTGATGATGGCGAACATCATCTGGTACGCGATGAAGACCATTGCCGGAACGGTGTCGTTCGGGCCAGAAGGCGTGGAGAGATTGATGCCGCGCAGGCAGACGTTGTGCAGGTTGCCGATGATGCCGTGCCAGTCTCCGCTGAAACACAGCGAATAGCCGTACAGGTACCAGATGACGGTCGTCCAGCCCATCGAGACAAAACTCTGGATCATGATGGCGAGAACGTTCTTGCGTCCTACCAGCCCGCCGTAAAAGAACGCCAGGCCGGGCGTCATGAGCATGACCAGACTGGTGCAAAGAATCATGAAGCCGGTATTACCGGTGTCGAGGTGAAGCATGAAAGCCTCCAGGAAAAGTTATGCGGCAAAGAGCTGGCGCGCTGCCCCGGGAGAAGCCACGCTCAATCGACGCTCTGACAGACTTGCTGGATATGGATAAGAAGCGAGGATCCTGATCGACAACGCTTTGGGTAAGCAAATCCCGGTTCGCGTTCGAGACGAGAATGAGTCCAAACGAGTTCTCGCGCAAAGGCAATAGGAGCGTACGTTGCCTCGCAGCAGCATCCACCACTGAGACGTCAAACTACCGCGACAATAGGCTGCGCCTTCCCGCTATCGAAATCTGTGCCACGCGTCACCTTCACGAGTGACCAGGGAACCGTGGCGAGAGCTGAGCTTCATCCGTAGTACCGGAAATCCTTCCAGAATTCGGGCCAGGGATCGCGCAGATGGCGGCACACGAAGATATCGGGATGGTCCTTGGTCTCTTCGTTCAGCACGTTGTAGTCGTTTTTCGTATGGCCCGCCAGTTCACAGGACTGGAAGAGTTCGTTCACATAGTGGGCTGATAAACCAAGCACGATGAGAGTCTGCGGGGGTGGGTCGCCGTAGCCGCGCGCCCAGTAGGAATTGACTCCACTAATCGCCTTCGGCAGTCCATAGGCGGCCCCAAACATGTCGATGGCGCCCGACTCGCCGTAATTCGCGCCTAGAACGGCGACAGTGGCTCTTTCATCCGCGGGTAGGGAGTCACGAATTCTGGCCACCTCAGCCACCAGTTCGGGCCAGCCGATTTCTTCGCGGAAATCACCGTTCATCGCATTGACGACCTTCCACATGCCCGAGTTCACCCGCACTATCGGTAGAGTCACCACGGCAATGAACACTCCGCCGATCGCTAGCGCAGCAAACGTAAGACCTCGCCAAACGTGAGCCCGCCCCGCGGACATTGACGCCAGCCAACGCTCCTCCACGACCGCTCCCGCAGCCAGCAGCATCGGATAAGCAGGCGCCATGTAATAGCCGCGTCCTCTCGCGATAAGGAAGAGCAGGAACGGAACAACAGACATCCAGCCGATCATGCGAAATCGTTTTCCTTCAGGCTTGCGGAAGTAGAAGAAGAGTCCAGCCACCCACAGCGGGATGGTGAACATATTAGCGGCCACCGTTAGCTGGTCAGGCAGGTAGCCCTTGGTGCGGCCCCAGCGGATATCGCGGGCATGAATATGGCTCAGGAAATCGAGTGAGATGAAGTGATGCTGTATTTGCCAGATCAGGTTTGGAAGAAAGACCAGCAAAGAAAGCGCCACACCAAGCCATAACCAACCGCTTTTCAGATAACGACGCGCGTCGGTGGCCAGAAGGCCCACCACGATGCCCGCGACCAGGAAGATCATCGTGTACTTGGTCATCATGCCCATGCCGATGGCGGCACCGATACTCAACCAGAGGCGTGGTTCGTCCGTCCGGAGCAGGCGGATGAGCAGGTAAGCGGTCAGCACCCACCAAAGATAGTCGAACGCAACATATTGCAAGAGCGCGCCCGAACCCATCGAGACTGGCCCAATTGCTGCCGCGAAAGCAGCCACGATCTGCGCCAGTCGCTTCCCGCCCAGTTCGCGGGCCATCAATCCCGCCAGGACCACCACTATGGCCTCGGCCACGGCAGCGAAGAAACGCGCGCCCCGCAGCGACGGTCCGAAGATCTCCATGGCGACGCGCCCGAGGAAGGGCGTAACTGGCGGATAGGCGACGTATCCCCAGGCAAGGTAGCGGGAATCGTCCAGCGTGGCTAACTCGTCACGATGGAAGCCGTATCTGCCGTTGGTCAGGACGTGCAGCAACAGCAGGCACAGCGCCAGTGCAATCAGGATCCCCGTGTCACTCATGGGAAAGCGCGGGCGCACTTGCGCTGATTGCTGCGTGGACGGACCGACTGTCATGGCGACAGTATTCTATCGGGCTTACTGGTCGCGCAGGGTTTGCATCGGGTCCATCAGCGCCGCACGGTATGCCGGTACGCTGCTGGCGATAAGAGAAACCAGCAGAAGCACTGCGCTAACGCCAACGAAGGTCAACGGATCGAAGGCATGTACCCCGTACAACATGCCAGCAACAAAGCGGGTCAGCAGCAGCGAAGCAAATATTCCGACTGCCAGGCCCGCAGCGGCGAGCGTCAGCCCCCGCCGCAGAACCATGCGGAGAACATCTGTGCGTTGCGCGCCCACGGCCATCCGCAGGCCGATTTCCAGGGTGCGCTGGGCCACCATGTACGACAGCACCGCGTAGAGCCCGACCGCCGACAGCAGCAGCGCCAGGGCTGCAAAGCAGCTCATCAGCAACGCCTGGAAGCGCGGCTGCGCCGCCGACTCCGAAACCAGGTCGTCCATCGTTTTGACCTCATAAAGGGCGACCGTCTTATCCAGTTCGGCCACCGTGGCCCGCATCGGGCCAATGAGCCCTACCGGGTCGCCCGCACTGCGGATGACCAGCGACGGCGAGGTCACCGCAGCCTGCGCGAAGGGCAGATAGTATTCCGGTTTGGCATCGCGGGTGAGCCGGCGTGATTTCATGTCCCCGACAACTGCGACGATTTCCCGCTTGACCTTCGATTTGACAACGCCATCGGAGAGACCAATCTGTATTCGTTTGCCGATGGGATCTTCACCGGGGAAGTACTTCTGGGCAAAGCTCTGGTTGACAGCGACCACAGGATTGGCGCTGGCGTTGTCCTGGGCAGTGAAGTCGCGGCCACGCAGGATGGGGAGGCGCAGGGCGGCGAAAAAACCCGGCGTGGCGACACTCACTGCCGCGCTCGGCCGGTCTCCCTGGGCCAAGGGGCGGCCCTCGATCTCGAACGCAATCACCATCCCGTTGGGCGTGAGCGGAAGTGACCAGCCTCCCGCAACTGCCTGCACTCCCGGAAGGGCCGCCAGTTTCGGCAGGAGTTGGTCGTAGAACAATACCTGCTGCTGCGGGGTATAGCGCGCGTCCGACAGGGACATGCTTGCCGTGAGCAAGTTACGGGAGTCGAAGCCGGGATCGACTCGCAACACCCGGATGAAGCTGTGGATCAGCAACCCTGCCCCAATCAGCAGGACGAGTCCCAAAGCGGTTTCAGCAATCACCAGCGAGTCTTGCAGCCGGTGCTGGCCGCGCCCGCTGGTCGCATTTCGCGTTCCTTCGCGCAGGGCCAAAGCCGGGTCGAGTCGCGACATGCGCCAAGCCGGAAGAACTCCGAAAAGAAGCCCGGTCAGCACCGAGATAACTATCGCGAAAGCGAGGACGTTTCCATCTACAGAAACCTGCTCCAGCCGAGGCAAATTGCTGGGCACAAACCGCAAGATGCTTCTGAGCAGCACCACCGACAGAACAACCCCTAGCGCTCCCCCGCACAGCGCCAGAAGAATGGATTCCGTGAGCACCTGGCGGATGATTTCGAATCTTGTGGCGCCCAGCGAAGCCCTTATCGCCATCTCCGGCCTGCGACGTGAGGCCCGCGCCAGCAGCAGCCCAGCGACGTTGACGCAAGCGATCAGCAGAACAAAACCCACCGCAGCGAAAAGGACCCGCAAGGCGGGGCGCGTATCGCCGACCAGGTGCTCCAGCTCTGGCACTACGACGGCCCCTGTGAAGCGTTTATTGGTGTTGGGAAACTGCGTTGCCAGATTGCGCGCGATAACCGTAAGGTCAGCTTGTGCTTGCGTAACCGAAATTCCGGGTTTCAGCCTGGCGACGACATCTACCATATGCGCGCCACGCTGCGTTGTCATGGCCTCGCCGTTGGGGTTGGGATCGTAGGCATCGTCAGCCAGTGACGACCACAGTTCTGGGGCGGGATTCTGGATCGGGTACTGGAAGCCTTTGGGCATGACGCCCACAACGGTATAGCTTTTGTCGTCGAGGGTGATTGCGCGGCCGACGATATCGGTGGCCGAACCGAAGGTCGACTGCCAAAGCTCGTGGCTCAACATGACCACGTGGACACCGGGTTTCTCATCGTCCGGGCCGAAGGAGCGCCCAAGCGCAGGATTTACCCCAAGCACGCGAAAGAAATCAGCCGCAACGACGTGGCCAGTCAGGTGCCGAGGGTCGCCGGTTCCGGTGAGAGTGAACTCATTGTCGCGATAAGAAGCCATCGCGGTGAAAGAATGGTTCCGGGAGCGCCAGTCGAAGAAGTCCGGGTAGCTCAGGGGAGCCCCGGCTGCGCGGAGGGTATTCTCAGTCCCGTCGGAGGTTTGCACTTGCTCTGCCGCCCACATCAGCTTGTCTGGCTCAGGAAAGGGCAGTGGCCGCAATAGAACAGTGTTCACCAGACTGAAGATGGCGGTGGTCGCTCCTATACCGAGCGCCAGCGTCAGCACCGTCGTAAGCGTAAAGCCGGGGCTCTTGCGGAGCTGGCGAAGGGCAAATCGAAAGTCAGCGAACAGATTCTTCATCAGGTTTTCCTTGGGATGATGACTCGGACTCTTACACACGTTCTGTAGCGCCGTGCTACTCCAACCGCAAAGCCTCCACCGGCTCTATGGAGGCCGCGCGACGCGCCGGCACCAGTCCGGCGAAAAACGCGCACACACCCAGAACCAGGACCGCTCCCATCAGAATTTCAGGATTCACCGCGTTCACGCCAAATAGCTTGCTGGCAAACAACCTTCCGGAAACCAATGCCAGCGGGATACCGATGACTAGCCCGATCCCGATCTGCCAAAACGCTCCACGCAGCACCATGGCAACCACGTCTTTGCGATTGGCGCCCAGCGCCATGCGGATGCCAATCTCGCTGGTGCGGCGGGCGATGTTATATGCGGTCACGCCATACAGGCCAATCGACGCCAGCAGCAGCGCAAGGACGCCAAACAGTTCTGTCAGGCGCGCAATCAGCCGCTGCTGGTTGAACATCCGCCTCACCTGCTCGCCGAAGCCGAGCATCTGGGTGATGCTCAGGTTGGGATCGATGCTGCCGATCACCTGGCGCACCTGCGGACCGATACTCTCGGCAGATCCCTGGAATTGCAGAACAACATCATGAATGTATTCTGATTCCACCTCCATCCTTTTCATGGACGCTTCTGTGTATGAAACGTTCTGAAAGAACGGTACAAAGAACATCGGGCCCTGCTTTTCCGTCCAGGTTGGGTCCCGATACTGCGTGTTTCTCACCACGCCAACGATTTCGTAGTCTCCACTGTGGCCTGGCTGGGAATGGCCGAAGTGCTTTCCAATGGGATCTTCGTTGGGGAAGAACTTGCGAACAAACGCTTCGTCCACCACCGCGATTCGCTGGGACGTCGCCGTGTCCTGTTCGCCGATAGGACGGCCACGCAAGATGGGAGTGCCGATCGTCTTGAAGTAGTCGGGGCCGACCCGCAACCAGGTAACGCTGGTATCTTCTGTCGATTCCGTCGGCCGACCTTGTATGTAGATGTCATCGTTCCAGCTGTCGCCATCCTGTGGCGTGTACATGGCGTAAGTGGTGTTGACCACGCCGGGGACTTGTCTGAGGCGTTCGCGAAGCTGCTGGTAAAGGACCGGCAACTGTTCCGGCTTGTAGCCTGCCATCGTGGGGTTGAGTCGCACCATCAGCCTGCCGTTCGACTCAAAACCGAAGTCCAGGTTTTCCAGGTTGCGCAGGCTTTCCGTAACCAGACCGGCCATCGAAAGCAGAACCAGTGAGAATGCCGCTTGTGCGACCACCAAGGATTTCTGCGGCAGAGCGGAGCGATCGCGGGTGGAGCGATTTGCACCCCGCAACGCCTCAGCCGGGTCCGAGTGAGACGCAATCCAGGCCGGAGCCACGCCAAAAATGACGCCGGTGACCAGCGACAGCACGAATGCGAAGGCGAGAATGGGACGGGACGGGCCGGTCTCTATGGGAACGAAACTGGCGCCGCGAAAGGCGATGAGCAGGATGGCACGGTTTCCGAAGTACGCCAATACTAGTCCTGTTAAGCCCCCAATACAGGACAGCAGAATACTCTCCGTCAGCAGTGCGCGAACCAGCCGGCTACGGGTCGCCCCTAAAGCCAGTCGGACGGCAGTCTGCTGGCGTCGCGACGTTCCGCGGGCTAGCAACAGATTGGCCAGGTTGGCGCACGCGATGAGCAGCACAAGCGCGGAGGCGGCGATCAGAAGGTATAGACCCACGCGATAGTTGTTCCTCAGCTGCGTTATGCCAGCCCCGCCCGGCCCCAGCTTGATGAACTGCTTGGGAAATAGCGCGCGCTCGTGTTCCGGCATGGCGCTGGCAACGGTCGGGAGCCACTGCCTTAGCTCTCCTGTGAGCTGCGATTCCACTTGCCCCGGTAGTGCTGTCGGACTGAGGCGGCCTATCAGAGTAAAGCCAATGCTGGTTGGCAACATGAAGAAGCGAATTCTGCCCTTCCAAAAGCGGTTCAAACGCAAGTGGAATGTAGAAATCCGGCGGGTCGTCCCGCAGGCGGTCTCCGAAAAATCCAGGCGGCGCAATCCCTGTTATCGTGAAAGGCAATCCGTCGATCATGAAGGTTGAGCCGACGACGGATGGATCGAGCCCATAGCGACTTTCCCATGCCCGATAGGTCATCACGGCAACCGGTGCCGCGCCCGGCTGGTCGTCCTGGGCATGGAACATCCGCCCTGCAAAGGCGTTGATTCCGAATGTAGCGAAATAATTTCCAGAAACGTACTCACCGTTGAACGGTTCGGCCGACGTAGCAGAGCCGCTGCGACGCACACTGAACTCAGGCTCATTCGCGTCGAAGGCAGCCATCTCCTCGAATTGCTGGGTGTGATCACGCAGGTGCTGGTACAAGTCGTAGGAGAAAACTCCCCAGCCTTCGCGTTGCAATCCTCCCCACACGCAGCAGTTGTCATTGTCCCCAATGCGGTACAGCTGCTTAGGATTGGCAACGGGGAGCGACTTCAGCAAGACTGCGTGCACCAGCGTGAAGATAGCGGTATTCGCGCCGATGCCGAGGGCTAGCGTTAGAACCGCGGTTATGGTGAAGCCCGGCGACTTCCGCAACTGACGAATCGCGTAACGGACATCGTGCAAGAGCTTGCGCATGGTTCCGCCTTCTCCCTCCGCCCTGGTTCTTGCACAGGTTCAGCCAAAGCTTTGTATGTCTAACTTATTGAAAAATAGTAAGATATGCCTCTTGTGGGGCCCTAGGACTCCGGGGTGGTGTTCATTTGTGTAGTCTGGTCGTCCACAATCGGACAAGACTGGCTGAGGCCCTTGCCGTATAGATGTGGGACATTTGTTCGTGCTTGTTGGATAGTAAGCAGGTGTATCCCGGAGGCGGAATGAACACTCGATTACCTCTCGCTCGATGGTCGTTGGCGCCTGCATCGTGCGCCCTCACCCTGCTGCTGTTCGCCGCTTCGGCCTCAGCTACTTCCGTGCTGGCTCTTATCGACAAGAAACACCACCGGGTTGTGCTTGCCGCCGACAGTCTCCTGGTTTTCACCCGTGCCGGAAAAACGGCGGAGGTGTGTAAGATCATCGCCCAGCCGGGATGCACGTTCATGATGGCTGGACTGTTCGACAAGGAATACCCGGTTTTTCACCTGAAAGAACTTGCCGAGCAGGCCTGCGCTTTACCCGGGGACCTGGCGCACCGGGCAGATGCATTCCTCGACATCGCGAAAGATCCGGTCACCGAAGTAGCCAACTATCTCCGGCGGAATGAGCCGCAATTCTACGCAGACACCGTCAGCAGAAACGGCGGGGAGTTCGTGATCGTAGCTTTTGCGGGCACGCAAAACGGGAAATCGGCGATTTTTGCCAGGGGATTCAAACTCGGCAGCGATGGCAGCATCACTCCCTTGAACCGGAACGTCACGGAAGACAACGCCGGCATCGGCTTCTTCGCGGGGTCCAATGAGCACATTGCTGCCTATGTAACGGCCAACAAGAAATGGCAAAAGATGGATAGGATTGCCGCCGCTCGGAAGTTCATCCAACTGGAGATTGACGCGCACCCCGACGGGGTCGGCCCGCCGATTTCCATCCTCACCATTGACCATCTTGACCGGCAGAAGTGGGTCAGTCCGGGCGAGTGCAATGCCCCGATTAATGACCAAGCTGGCAGCAAGACGAATCCATAAGGAAGACTGCGCGCCGATACCTCGCTGCGAATATCTTCAGCCCGGCGCGAGTGAATTGTGCCCTTTCAGGGTTTGATCTTATGAACAACTCTTCCGCCTGCAGATGGTCCTCCAGGAAAAGGATTCCACCAGCTAAAGCCGCATCGCCGATGCTACGGCCAATCTAGTCTGTTGCCCTTGTACCTGCCCACAGTTAGGATGAAGCTGACTACGTAAATGCCCACGTCGAAACAAGTTTTCTTTGATCCCAACCGCAAGCGCTGGCGCCGTCTGCGATGGGTCCTGGACTCCAGCGTTATCGTCGTCACCTTGCTGATGCTGTTTTTCATTGTCACGATCATCCGCGGATCGTCGGTGCCAGGTTTGGCTCTACCGGGGATCAAGAAGCCCTACCACGCGCTTAAGGACAACCAGAAGCACAAGCCACCCAAGCCGCTGGGCTCGCACCGCAAGACCAAGCGGCCGGCTTCGCAGGTGGTGCTGAACTCCGACGAAGGCATTCGTGGCGCCTTCTACGTGCAATGGGACGCCGCCAGTTTTGCGTCGCTCAAGGAGTATTACCCACAGATCGACCTGCTGTTTCCCGAGTGGATGCATACGCTCACTGCGGACGGCCGCCTCCAGGCTGTTACCGAGATGAACACCCTGTACGACGTGATGGATGACAAGGGCAAGCCGCGCTCAGTGGACGACAAGGTTATGCCCTTCCTGAAGGGCGAAAAAGCGCAGATGGAAGTTCTGCCGCTGGTGAACAACTTCGATCCCATCAGCAACGAGTGGCGGCCTGAGATCACCGCTCAATTCATGGCCGATCCGGCAGCGCGCCAGCGCTTCCGCAGCGAGTTGATGAAGTTTCTGGCCACCGATCAGTACAAAGGCATCACTCTCGACATTGAAGCTTTTCCCGAAAACTCGCGCGACGACTACCGTGCCCTGGTGCAGGAGCTTTATGACGATCTTCACGCTAAAGGCATGAAGCTCTATATCGCGGTGCCGGTCAACGACAAGACATTCGACTATCCGGCGATAGCCAAGGTCTCTGACGGGCTGATCCTGATGAACTATGACCAGCACTATCCCGGCGGCGAGCCCGGACCGGTCGCAGGTCAGGAGTGGTTCCTTAAGAACTTACAGGACGCACTCAAAGTTATTCCGAAGGAGAAGATCATCTGCGCCGTCGGAAACTACGGATACGACTGGGCGATGAAGCAAGGCCAGAAGAAAGGCACGCCGCCGGCCGCCATACACAACGTTTCGGTGCAGGATGCCTGGCTCGAGGCGTCGGACGCGGAGACCGACGTCACCTTCGATGACGACGCCATGAACCCGCACTTCGCTTACCTGGACGACAAGAATGTGCGGCACGACGTCTGGTTCCTGGATGGCGTAACCGCGCTCAATCAGATGCGCAGCGCGCACGCTTTGGGCATCGACACGTTTGCGCTTTGGCGGCTTGGTTCCGAGGACCGTTCCCTATGGGCAGTGTGGGACCGGCCGTTTGAAGCCAATGCTCCAGCCAAGCTCGACACGGTTCCGCCAGGACAGGACGTGGACATCGAAGGAGAGGGAGAAATCCTGCGCATCGACGCGCGGCCGGCCCCTGGTGAACGGCAGGTCACGGTTGATTCGAATAACCTGATCAGCGATGAAACCTTCAAAACCATGCCGTCGCCGTACGAAGTGAATATGTACGGCAGCTCACCGAACAAGGTTGCGATCACCTTCGACGACGGTCCCGATCCGGAATGGACGCCTAAAATCCTCGACGTGCTCAAGGAGAAGGGCGTAAAAGCTACGTTCTTCCTCATCGGCGTCGAAGCGGAAAAGTACCCCAACATCACCAAGCGGGTCTACAACGAAGGCCACGAGATCGGGAACCACACCTTTACCCATCCCGACATCAGTAACATTTCGAAACGCTACTTCGAGGTTGAGCTGAACCTGACCGAGCGCTTCTTCGAAGGCAAACTCGGCGTAAAGCCGGTACTGTTCCGCCCGCCGTACTCCATCGACCAGGAGCCGGACACCGCCGACCAGGTCCGCCCGCTTGAACTGGCGCAAGACCTCGGCTACATCACCGTCGGCGACAAGATTGACCCCAACGACTGGCATGACAATCCGCGGCGCTCCGCCAGCCAGATCGTTGCCGACGTGCTCGCCAACCTGCCGCCCTGCCAGCCCGGTAACCTGGCGTGCGGCAACATCATCCTGCTGCATGACGGTGGTGGAGACCGCCGTGAGACCCTGAATGCGCTGCCCGAGATCATCGATGGGCTCCAAGCGCGTGGGTACCAGATCGTTCCGGTCTCTGAGTTGATGGGCAAGACGCGGGCGGACGTTATGCCGCCGCTGTCTACCAATGAGCGCTGGGCGGCGTGGGTTGACAGTCTGAACTTCTCGTTGTTCGCGGGTGTCTCGTCGATCGTCATCTTCGTCTTCTTCGTCGGCGACGTGCTCATGAGCGGGAGGCTTCTGCTGGTTGGCGCTTTGGCGATCTACGACCGCTTCCATCGCCGCAACGCCGACTTCGATCCCACCTACCTGCCCGCCGTCGCCGTGTTGATCCCTGCGTACAACGAGGAGAAAGTGATCGAGCGCACGGTACGCTCTGTGCTCGAATCCGACTACCAGCGTCTTCATGTGATCGTGATCGACGACGGCTCGATGGACGCGACGCTGGAAGTCGCGCGCTCCGTTTTTCAGAGGGAAATCGCGGAGGGCCGCGTGACCGTGTTGACCAAGCCGAACTCAGGTAAGGCGGACGCGCTCAATACCGGGCTCGAACACGTGACGGAAGAGTTGTTCGTCGGGATTGACGCCGATACCCTGATTGCGCCGGATGCGATTTCCAAGCTCGTGCCGCATTTCAGCAACCCCAAGGTCGCAGCCATGGCGGGCAACGCCAAGGTGGGCAACCGCGTGAACCTGTGGACGCGCTGGCAGGCGCTGGAGTACATCACCAGCCAGAACTTCGAACGCCGCGCCCTCAACACGCTCAATGCGGTCAGCGTTGTGCCCGGCGCGATCGGCGCATGGCGCACGTCTGCGGTGCGGGCCGCCGGAGGCTATCAACACGACACCGTTGCCGAGGATGCCGATCTCACCATGGCATTGCTGCAGGCCGGGTATTGGGTGAATTACGAAGACCGCGCGCTGGCTTATACCGAGGCGCCCAGCACCGCAAACGGGCTGATGCGGCAGCGCTTCCGGTGGTCCTTCGGCATCATGCAGTCCGTCTGGAAGCATCGTGCCGCCATAAAGCAGAAGGGCGCGCTCGGTTCGGTCGCCCTGCCCAACGTAATCATCTTCCAGATTTTGCTGCCGCTGGTCTCGCCCTTCATTGACATCATGTTTGTGGTCGGGGCGGCGAACTACTTCGTGAGTAGGTATTTTCACCCGGAATCGGCCAACCCGGCCAGCTTCCACCGGCTGGTGGTTTATTTCGCGCTCTTCATGGTCATCGACTTCATCGCGTCGGCAATCGCCTTCACGCTGGAGCGGCAGCAGCCCGGGGGGAAGCGCGATTTCCTCTTGCTGGGCCATGTCTGGCTGCAGCGCTTCGCCTATCGCCAGTTATTTTCGGTGGTGCTCATCAAGACGCTGAAGCGCGCCATGGAGGGCGGCGGTTTCGCGTGGGACAAACTGGAGCGTACCGCTACGGTAAGGCAACCGCTGGCCGTCCCGCGCGCGCGAGGAGCGCAATGATGGAGGTCCCTGCGTGAGCCCGGCCGCGAAACCCCCGCTGGACTTGACCGTCAACGTCGCTGGCATCGCCATGAAGAATCCCGTCATGGCGGCCAGCGGAAGCTTCGGCTACGGCGTGGAGTTCGAAGATGTGGTCACGCTCGACCGGTTGGGCGGCTTCGTGGTGAAGGGCCTCTCCCGCGAGCCGATGGCGGGCAATCCGCCGCCGCGCCTGTTTGAGACCTCCGCCGGAATGCTCAATGCCATTGGGCTGCAGAACATCGGCGCGCGCGCCTTCCTGGAAGAGAAACTTCCGCTTCTGCGCAAGATCAAGAACATCGTATTTTTCTGCAATGTCTTCGGGCACTCCCAGGATGAATACGAAGAAGTCGTGCGCATCCTCAATGACGGCGAAGGCATTGCCGCCTACGAACTGAACGTTTCCTGCCCCAACACGAAATGCGGCGGCATCAGCTTTGGCAGCGATCCCAAGATGCTATTCGACGTAGTTAGCGCGGTGAAGAAGATCGCCGCGCGGCCATTGATCGTGAAGCTCTCGCCCAATGTCACCAGCATTCCCAACGTGGCGCGGGCTGCCGAGGACGCGGGTGCGGACGCTATCTCACTGGTCAACACCTTCGTTGGGATGGCGATTGACGCTGAGACCCGCAAGCCGCGCATCTCCAACGTCACGGCCGGACTCTCCGGCCCGGCCATCAAGCCGATCGCGCTGCGCATGGTTTGGGAAGCTGCCAAAACTGTGAAGATACCCGTCATCGGGATGGGCGGCATCAGTACCGCCGAAGATGTGATCGAGTTCCTGCTCGCAGGCGCTTCTGCGATCGAGGTCGGCACGGTCAACTTCTGGGACCCCTGCGCCTGCGAGACGCTGGTGGACTTGCTGGAGAAATGGTGCCTGGAACACCGGATCGAAAAGATCAGTGACCTGACTGGCGGGCTGCAACTGGATTGACGGCGCAGCTTCGAGATGTTTAGCCCGCCGCGGATGCCGCGGCGTCCTGCAACCTCCTCACACTCGTGACCAGGTCGGGATCAAGCGCCAGGATGGGGCCGGTGTGCGTAATTTTGAACAGGCGCAGCACCTGCTCCTTGGCGCCGGAGATGCGAAGATGGCCGCCCAGTCTGCTCCATCTCGCCGAACGCGCGCATGATGATGCCCAGCCCGGCACTGTCCACGAACTCAACGTGCGTCAGGTCCAATATAAGTTTGCGCGTGCCGTTCAAAATCAGCGAATTGATCATTCCTTCCGTTTCGCTCAGGCGCGTCCCCAGGGTGAAACGGCCGGCGCAGGATATGCCCGTGATATCAGGCTCGAATTGGAAGACTTCGGTTTCCAGCATCATGGCGTTTTCTTTCCCGGTGAGATTGGGCTTACTACGGTATCACGGCTCGCTGGTGGCATGGGAACTCAAAACAACCCGTGCTTGGCGATGCCCAGCAGTCCCGCGCCAAGCACCAGCCATGCCGAATTGACCCGGCGGTAACGAATCAGCAGGGCAGCGCTGGCGATCCCGAGCAACAGCGTAAACCAGTCTACGATCGCCGCTCGCGCCAATTGCCACGTTACGAAGGCCATCAGTGCGAGCGACGCGACGTTGATTCCATCGAGAATGGCCCCGGCGGTGCGCGAAGCACGAAGCTTCGGCATCAGGGGTGCGCTGATCGCCACGAATAAAAATGCAGGGAGGAAGATGCCCACCGTCGCAGCGACGGCTCCCGCCGGACCGCGGAGAATATAGCCGACGAAAGTTGCGGTCGTGAACACCGGCCCCGGTGTCACTTGGCCTACGGCAACGGCGTCGAGCAGTTGCTGCTGCGTCAGCCAGTGGTAGCGTTCCACCAGGTCCGCGCGCAGGAAGGCCAACAGCACGTACCCGCTCCCGAACAGCACCGACCCAATCTTGGCGAAGATGAGGAAGATCGGCCACAAGCCAACCGAGGCGCCAGTCACCATCACGGCCGCGCCCGAAAGCGCTGGCTTCACCCCTGGAGTCGCCAGCAATGATCTCTTGTCGGCCAGGCGATTCCAGCTCACCGCCAGGGCAAGCAGCCCGCCAAACACGAGCACCAGTAATTCATTCAGCCCGGCAGCCGTCGCGCCGACCGAGAGGAGCGCGACCACAGCCAGCCATTTTGTTTTCACCGCGGCCCGGCCCAGCTTCCATAGGGCCTGGAGCACCACGGCAATCACGACCGGTTTGACCCCGTAAAGCAGGGCCGCGGCTTGCGGCAATGCGCCCCAGCGCACGTAGGCCCACGCCAGAATGGCAACCAGGATCGCTGCCGGAAAGATGAAACATGTGCCCGCAACCATCAGACCCGGCCAGCCGCCGCGGCGATGACCGATATGGATCGCCATTTCCGTCGAGTTAGGTCCGGGGATGAAGTTGGTCGCGCTGAGGTAGTCGAGGAATTCCTGCTCCGTCAGCCATTGGCGGCGCCGGACGACCTCCTCGTCCATCATGGCGATATGTGCCGCCGGTCCGCCGAAAGCAGTCGTGCCCAGCTTCAGAAAAAGCAGGGCAATCTCTGATAGCGGAGAGCTAGTCTGACGTACGGGTACTACTTTGTCAGATGTAAGACTCACGCATGCTCCAGGCCGAATCTTGAGAGAGCTGTCATGGCACGGAAAACAGCTTCCACCCATCCTGCTCGTAATTGAAGATGAAATCAATCAGGCGCAGGTTGGGGCACTGGTCGTCCTTCACTTCGGCCACCACGATGGCCTGGCGCACGCCGCTGCGTACCGTCTCGGTGGCGGCGGTACGCACTTTCTCCGAATGTGTCAGCGCCTCGCGATACGAGCAAGCGCGCGCACTGGCATCGAGCTTGATGGGAGCTTGCAAGCAGGACGAATCGAAAAGCTTGCAGTAGAGGCCGCTATGGTGAAGGAACTGCTGCTCGACAGCGGGCCGGGCGACGTGTTCCGCCTGTGGTCCCACGTTGATGCCTTGCTCGGGCACATACGACAGAAACCTGGTGGCTTCGCCATGCCGGATAATATCGAAGAACTCTCGTTGGAGTACAGCCGCCCCTCCCGAATTCGCTGGATGGGACGGGGTCGACTGGGCCACGCAGACAGCAGACAGCAGCATCCCGGCCGCAACCCGCTTCCGGCCCAACCATCGTCTCATGCGCGCCGACCTTGCTTGGCGCTTCTCGCTTTTGCCGATGCTCTTCGCGCCACCGGCTTGGTTGTGACGCGTTTCGGCGGCCCAGCCGTCTCCAACTCAGCCCGCCGTCGCTTCGGAAGCTTCTCCCATACCAGCCGATACGATTCGGCCAATGCCTCGCGCAGGTCTGCGTCCGGCAGCGCGTTGAGCCGCACCAGGCTGACCCACTGCGCTCGTGCCATGTAGGGAGCAGGAATGATGTCCGGATATTCGCACAACTCGGCGAAATGCTCCGGCGTGCATTTGAACGATATCCGCTGCGGCACCATCTCAATCGCGGCCACCGCGAACAGCTTGCCATCCACCTTGAAGCACAGGTCTGCTCCCCATTGCACGTTCTCTGTCGCATGCGGAAACCGCAGGCAAAACCGCCGGATCGCTTCAATGTCCATCCGCTCCCCCCTGTGCGGGCGTCGCGAGCTCGGGCCACTCCCGCATCATCACGACTTTGGTATAGGCCACGCGAAAACCCCGCCGCTCCATGTTGCGTTGCGAGCCGCTACCCGGCATCGTGCTCACCACAGAATACTCGCAGCCCGCCAGTGCAGCCTCATGCAGACGGCGCGCAATCAACGCACTTTGCACCCCTCGCCGGCGAAATTCCGGCAACGTGGCCGCGCCGAACAGCGCCGCGATACGCGCTTCGGAAATGATGCGGCCGCCGCCGCCTCCGACAACCTTATTTTCGATGCGGGCAAGAAACGCCAGGGCACCGGGCAGCGCGGCGAAACCGCCGAACACCTCCTCCGCGACCGGGACCGATTCGGAGAAGCCCTCGGCAATGGCATGCATCCACGGCTTGACGGTCTCCGGCGTGACGCGCTCAATGGCCACGCCAACCGGTGGGGTGAACGGCTCATCCGGCTGGATTCGCCGGATCAGCACAGAGTTGAACTCGGCAATGCGGTAGCCGCGCTGGCCGAGAAGCGCCGGCAGCGAGGGGTCCGCCAGCGGCGAGACCACGATGGTCGAAGGCACGCCCCGGCTGTGGAAGAACTCCTCCACGCGGTCCAGATCGCCGGAGGAAACTTCGCCGTAGAGGCCCATGCCGACCATCTGGTTGGCGGGATAATTCGGGCCGCCATAAAAGGCGACGCCTCCGGCCACCGCCTCGGCGGCGATCGGTTGTGCAGGAGCGTAGGCGCGCAACGCGGCGACGCATTCGGGCGGGATGGTTTCGGCCATTTCCAGCCGGCGGGCGAACGCCAGGTCAACAAAGTCAGGCAACTGCTGGGATAGAACAGCTTGCGATTCAGACATTCGAAACTCCTATGGATTCGTCAGAACAGAGTCGGTAGCTTTGCGCCCGCATGGGCGGCGGCTTCAGGAGCGGAGTTTCGTTAGCGGACGGCGATGGTCACAGGCGGCTCGCAGAGCAGTGTAGCGCAAGTAGGGCGATTCAGGAAGAGAGACAAGGCTCAGTGCAGAACTTCTCGGCTGAGTCAGCCAGCTGGCGATCACAAATGCTTGGCAAAGTATGAAAAGGTAACGAGGCTGTCCCCGAGCCCGTGGGCAATCATTCCTGGCAGCAGGCTTTTGCGCCACAGCGCCACCAGCGTCAACAAGATTCCGATCAGCAGGACTGGCACCAGCCGGATCCAGCCTTGATAGAAATGCCCTTGTGTGAAGATGATTACTTGCAGAGCAGAAGCGAGAACCGTGTTGCCGCACAGTGCTTGACATTGCCTCTGGATGTAGCCACGGAAGACAAATTCCTCTACGAACCCCGCCGATAGCGCGACAGCCAGAAAGGCCAGGGCCTCAAGGCTATTCTGGGGTGCGAACATGGAGCGGTAAGCGGTGCCATCGTGCTGCAATGGCCCCAACAGAGCATTGGATAGATTTCCGATGACTCCCATCCCCAACAAAGTGGCGCAAGCGATGCCTAAATCACGAATGACGGCCTGCCAGCGGTTCCATCTGGCGCCGATCAGCTCACGCCAAGAGATCCTTCCGCGGCGATGGATGCCGGCAAGCGCGACGCTGAAACATATCCAAAGGAAAGTAGTGAGAACGAGACAGGCCTTCACGAAGGCGCGGGTGTGCAGAGGGCTCTGAGGATCAATCTCTACCACCCCGAGCGCCCCGTCCAGCGGAGTACGAATGGAAAGGAAGAGAGAACCGCAAGCAGAACACAAGAATTAGTGACGCTCGCAATGCCGCCACTCAGGCGCCAATCAAGATGAGCGTTCGCCATGGGCCTACCTCTGCCCAGCATACTAACGCCCCAGTCAACGGAAACGAACGCCGCTAAGACCACTCGGACCATAAACAGATCTTTCTGCTTCCCATTTCGGGAAGCATCCTCGCTCCCCCTCATGGACTTGTGTCGATGTCACTGAAATAACTGGATGGACGTCGTAATCTGTGGTTAGAAGGTTGGAGGTGTTCCAGTGGCGCGGACACCAAAGATCGTTCCGGTGATTTCGTCCGCGAAGCACCCAGGAAATTCCTATCCAGCGGTAACAGACTGTCCGCTTAACGCAAAATCACCTCCCGAAAACAGCATTCTTGCAAGGTTGCCAGGTAGGGAATCGAATCACCTGCAGCCACGTCTCCAACCTGTTGCATGGCACAGCGGGCAAATCCTGCTTAATGTTGCCGCCCCTCTGGATTGTTTCTATTTCCCTGAGTCTGGCATGGTTTGCACCTTCGCCGTGGCGGATGACGGAAGGACCGTAGCACTAGCGGCGATCGGCCGCGAGGGTTTCCTTGGAGTGTCCGCCTTCCTCGGAGCTGAGAGGGCTCCACTGCGAGCGGTCGTCGTCATTGACGGGGACGCCATCAAGCTGAGTCGAGTCGAGCTTCAGCGCATACTCCCCGTTTGCCCGCAATTCGCAGCCTCATTGCGCCGATATAGCAGCAGCTACCTGGCGCAAATTGCCACAAACGGTGCGTGCCACGCGCTCCACAGCGTGCAGCAACGGGCTGCGTCCTGGCTGCTCATCGCTCGCGACCGCACCGGCTTCAACTCGCTGCTGCTCACTCACGAATCTCTCAGCGAGTTATTAGGATGCAGGCGTTCCTCCGTAACCGAAGCGCTGTCGTCGCTGGAGAACGCCAGGGTGATTCGTTGCGGGCGAGGGCGAATCAGCATCCTTGACCACAGACGACTGGCACAGCACGCCTGTGAGTGCCACAGGGCTGTTAATGACCGTGCAGCATTGGGATGAAATCTGTGACTTTCTCCGGAATTTAATTGTTCTTCTGTGCGGTATCGGACTGACACCGGCGGCGTGAGAGTTCCACTCTAAGTTCAACGCGCCCCTCGCCTATCAATCACTTTTTCAGATACAGGAGGCTTGCAATGGCGCACAGAACTTCCAGTCCTCACTCAGCAAAATCCAATCCCGAGTCCCCCGCGTTGACCGAGGAGTTGGTTCGGCAGCGTGCTTATCAACTTTACGAGGAACGCGGCTGCGAGGATGGTCACGACCTGGAGGATTGGTTAAGGGCAGAGGCAGAGATGCTGGGGAAGAAACCTAGCGGTTCAGTGACGGAACATGAGACGGCGGCGATGAGCGCCGTTGCGGGATAAATACCACACGCGTTACGGACAGCATGCTTCGCGCAGCATGATGTGCCGCTTCACCGCGCCCCGCGACGGCGCTCGAGTCACGGATCGGGGTCAAGGGCGTGGTTGCGCACTTATGACTGGCTACTCGGCAGGTCCGATGGACAGTTTTCCGTGCTATCTTAACTGCCCATGATCCACTGTCCGTCTCCCTACCGGCTCTCGCTGATACTCTCGATCTCTATCCTCACGGTTGAGTCGACTATCTTAGCGGCAACCGGCCTTGCGCAGGTAAAACCTAACGTTCCCACCTCCCAGATGGAGTCCACTGGGGACCTCGTTACCCGGCTGAATGCGCAGCAGAAGCAGCAGTTTGACGATGCGACGACGGCCTTCAGGGCACGACGCTACCGTGACGCCCTGGCGATCTTCAAGCTCTTGCTCGACCAGTTGCCGGGCGATGCGGTCTTATCGAAGTTTGCCAGCGAGGCCGCCCTCAATGTCGGAGACACCAGCTTCGCTCTAAAAGCCTTACAACCTGTCGCACAAGCTAACCCCAACGACTGGCAAGCCGCCGCTCTTCTCACACGCGCCTGCGCCGATTCAGGCGATACCTCCTGCCGCGACGCGGGCATCGCGCACATGCTTGATCTGCACCGTCGAGGTATCACACCGCAAGGCATGCAGCAATACGTCGTGGAACACATCAAAGTGGGCGGAAACACGCTGGTGATCCGGACGTCACTTGAACCCTGGGGCTATTACCAGGTGTATGACTTAGGGGAAGTTTCGGACGGCGAGGGCAAGATATTCCTCCGTATTACCCTTGAAAGCAATGACGCTGATCAACCCATGTTCGCCCAAGAGCATCCCAAAGAGGCCGCTGATGGGCTCCGCAGCTTCTCTCTCGACGCTTACCGTGAGACCGGATTCAACAGCAACGGGCAACGCACTCAGACCCACTACACCTTCAAGTTCTTCGTGGGCCAGCCATCGTATGCAACGGTCCGGGAGGAGTTCATCAAAGTTGCCAACGGGAAAAGTACCGCCATGAGCAGCCGCTCAAACCTGATCGTCCCATAATGCTCGACATGCAATCGCTTCCCATGGCGCAGGTGGTTGAACAGAGAATATGTCGGTAACCGACCACGACTGCCGTGTGGTAGCTTTATGGATGCCATGCCAACCCATCCCTCACTTTCCCTCGACGGAAAAGTTGCTCTCATCACCGGCGGCTCGCGCGGCAGTGTAGCGCAAGCGGGGGAATTCGGGAAGACTGCAGCCAAAATCTGGTATTCCGTTCTTACTTTTGCTCCAACTTCTTGAGCATGTCGATACCGCCCTTATTGTCCGGGTTGAGCTTGATCGACTCGCTGTAATTCCGGATGGCTAATTCCTTCTGCCCAGCCTTCATGTACGCTTCGCCTAAACTGTCGTAACAATTCCAGGACTCAGGATATTCCTGCACGTTGAGCTGGAAGACCTGGATTGCATCCTCCGTCTTCCCTTTGTCCAGAAGCTGATACCCAAACTGGTTGAGAGTGCCCTCATGGAAGTCATACTGCGAAGCGGCGGCCTGCTTCAGATAGGAGTATTCGCGGATTGCCGCCTGCGTTCCCCTGGTCATCTCGACCAGCGATAGGGCGACGGCAGCGGAAGATTTCGGCGGAGTGTACTTCCAGCCGTACTCCCTGGCGATACTGTTCACGAGATACTGGCCCACCGCAATACCGTTATCCGAGTTGGCCATGACGGCTGCGCCCTGGCCGGAGTCGCTGATCATGATCAGGATTGCCTGAAACCCCTCGTCGGAGCCATCGTGGCCAAAGGCGTTTGGATTTCCTCCCAACCCCAAGAAAAAGCCCAGACCAACGTCGTCAATCTGGGGGGTCAACATCTGGCGCGTCATCGCCTCTGAAAGCACGCGATTGGATTTTCCATTTTTCGACAAAGCGGTTTCAATTGCGAACTTGGCAAGATCAGTTGGGGTTGTCCACAAACCTGCCGCTGCCATTTCTGGGTAAACGTGCCACTTTCCCGGAAGCACCTTGCCGTCAGCTCGCGTTCCGCTGGCCGCCTGAGCAGCGAGCGCGGAGGGAAGCGGTTGTTGATAGGTGCTTTCGCTCATGCCAATGGGACCGAGCACGGTATCGTGCATGAACTGCGGAAACGGTTTGCCGGTTACGTCCATGATTAACTGCTGCTCGATGGTGATTCCTCCGCCGGAGTAACGAAACTTGCTTCCCGGCACCAAGTCCACCCGGATGGGCGCAGTATTGGCCGGTTTCTCTCCGTTAAAGATCTGTACCAGGGTTGGTACGGGCTGGTCAGTGGCGTATCCGGGAAACCCGTGTACGGTGAGCCCTGCGCTATGGCTGAGGAGCCTGCGCAGCGTCACCTTTTGGGTTGCCGTGAATTCATTCTCCGGTACCTTCCACGTTTTCAGCTCTTGATTGACATCCTCCTCCAGCGACAACTTCCCATGGCCAACCAGGTAAAGCGCGCCGGTCGCGGCCACGGGCTTGCTAATCGAGCCTGCCTGAAAAAGCGTCTTTGGGGTCACGAGTGCAGAGGTCCCCGCTTCCGTGACGCCATAGGCCTTCACCCATGCAAGATTGAAATCGTGGATGACGGCGACGCTAAGTCCCGGAACCTTGAGCGCCTCCATCAATTGCTGCAGATTGAACTGCAGCGGCGCCTGACCTTCGCCCATCGGTATCGAGACCAAGCCAGCTTCGACATGGCGTATGCGTTCCTCAACGGCAGCGGAGGGATTTTTTTGGGTGGCGCCACTCCGACGTGGAAGCGGAGGGATTGCCAGCAGTGGGAGGGTTAACGCGGTGACAAGCGTGCCGAGGACGAAGAGCAGCGATGGGCGTCTGGGCATGACCACACTTTACTCCCGGCTTTACTCTGGGTGGAGCTCGGGTTCCACTCTGAAGTCGGACGACTGAGAAAGTTGATGGTTAGCGCATGAGCGCGCTTATAGGAGGTTGGAAGTCCATCGGATTTCGCCACTGATTTTGGGCGGATGACAACGTGCCCGGAAGTGATCCTTATGATTGAGCCATACGCGTTGCGGTAACCAACCACGCCTGCCTTGTGGTAGCTTTCTGGATGCCATGCCATCTCATCCCACTTTGTCCCTCGACGGCAAAGTTGCTCTCATCACCGGCGGCTCGCGCGGCATCGGGGCAGCCACCGTGCGGCTGTTCGTGCAAGCCGGAGCCAGGGTCGTCTTCAACTATCTGCGCGCGAAGCCAGAGGCAGAGCGCCTGGTCCAGGATTGTGGTTCCGACGTTTGCTATGCGGTACATGCTGATCTCACCGGAACCGCGAGCGCCGAGCCGCTGGTGCGCGCGGCAGTCGAGCACTTCGGAGGGCTGGACGCGTTGGTCGTCAACCACGGTATCTGGCTGTCGGACGACGCTGACATCGACACCATGCCCGACGAGCAGTGGCGCACTACCCTCGCCGTCAACCTGGACAGCGCCTTTGCCGTAGTGAAGCATTCGGTCGCCCACATGAAGCGGCAGGCGCGCGGGGGACACATCGTACTGGTCAGCTCGACTGCGGGACAGCGCGGCGAGGCTGGCCACTGCGATTACGCGGCCACCAAGGGCGCGCTCATCAGCATGGCCAAGGGTCTCTCGACCGAGCTTGCGCCGCACCGCATCCACGTGAACTGCGTCGCGCCGGGATGGGTGGAAACCGACATGACGGCCGGCGCACTCAGCGATCCCGGGCGGCGGCAGAAAATCTTTGCCACCATCCCGCTGGGACGCGTCGCTACGCCCGACGAAATCGCCGCGCCCATTCTGTTCCTGTGCACTCCGCACGCTGGATTCATCACCGGTGAGGTCTTCAACGTGAACGGCGGAGCGGTGCTGGTGGGTTAGGGCGGGAAGAGACACGGGCCTTGCAGTGATCTTCCCGATTCGGGAACAAGCCAAAATAAGTCTCGCGAAATCACTGCATTTTGGGTGTCAGTCTGAATAGCCTGTAGATGAGAGGAGCCGAATGCAGCGCCGAGTGCGCTGCGTTGGCTCTTTTTTTCGTCACGAAGGAAGCAGACCCGCCTAGTGCGAGAGCCTGACACGATCTTTGAGAATTGAATGCTCAGTCGATTTCGAGCCTCTCTGTAGGCCCGGGTAGAGATCAGTCTGGGCCGTTCAGGCTACCGATGCACTCGACAGGAAAGCGAACGAAATGACAGCTTGCCAGCAAGTCTAACTTATCTTACTTACTAGACTTGTTTAGCGAGCTTTTGTGTCATTTCTCACAGCTAAATCCATAAGAATCTATATTTTGCATCCAAGTCCTTTGGATACTAAATTTTGCGATAGAACCATACGTAAACTGTTGATTATGCGCGGATCGCACGGGGGAGGGGGTGACTCGCGTTCCCCCCCGAATCCGCTGTCGGGCCAAGCCAGCCTATAGGATGCTGAATTATGGTTCATTCCATTAATATAATCAATAAATATTATGGTTATGATTAATTATATGAATTATTACATTGACAAAATTTACTAATTGCGAGAATATGTGTCTGGAATTTCAGCCATGGCAATCTCCAGAACAACTTGCCCCGAATGCAATCAGCCCTTCAAGATCACGCGGTTGGCCTGTGCGACTTGCAACCTGGCAATGGAAGGCCAGATTGAGTTGTCTCCTCTGGACCAGCTCTCGGCCGACGACCAGACGTTCGTGATGGCGTTCGTGCGTCACCACGGCTCGATCAAGAAGATGGAGGGGCTTTTCGGGATCAGTTATCCCACGGTGAAGAACCGGCTGAACGCAATTGCCGCCCAGCTCGACAAGAGCATGCAGGCTCCGTCGCCGCGCGAGTACGTGTTGGAGCAGCTTTCTCGCGGGGAGATCAGCGTGGACGAAGCACTGGAGAAATTGGGCTGAGATTCCAGGAGGGACGACGATGTCAGTGGAAACCAGGAAAGTGCTGGAGATGCTTGCGGACGGAAAGATCACGCCCGAGGATGCAGAGCGGCTGCTCGACAAACTGGCGGCGGTGAAAGAGCCGGGCGAAGGGGGGGCGGCGGAGAGTCAGGAAACCCCACCTGCGGCTGGCGCGCGCAAATACTTGCGGATCGTGGTGCACGATGGCATGGGCAAGGACGTCAACATGCGCGTGCCGCTTAGCTTCGTGCGCTCCGGGGTTGGCCTCATCGGTGTGCTGCCGCCGCGGGTCGCCCAGAAGTTAACCGACAAGGGCTTCAATCTGGAGGCCCTCTCAGGCTTGCGCGGCGACGAGTTGAATGAAGCGCTTAACGAGCTGCATGTTGATATTGACAGTGACGACGGCAAGCACGTGCGGATCTTCTGCGAGTGATCAGCGCCAGAGGGCCTGGCGGGGACCGCCGCCGGTAAAGGGGACGGCTTCGAAGGTGAACTCAGGCTTCCATGCTGGACGCTTCCGGGAAGCGCAGCTTGCATTTCGACAGCGCCTTGTTCAGCAGGTCTTCGACGTCGGTCTCTTCCAGGTTCTTGGCCATGGCCAGTTCGCTGACCAGCAAATAGCGGGCCCGTTCCAGCATTTTCTTTTCGCGGAAGCTAAGTGCTTTGGCTTGCGCCAGAAGGAGAAGACCTTTGAGGACGATGGCAACGTCAAGCAGGGAACCGGTTCGCATCTTGTCCGAGTTTTCCTTGAACCGGTATTTCCAGTCGGCGTGGTTCTCGCATTTGCCGTCGGTGAGGAAGTCCAAAATCTTCTGCACCTCGCCGTTGCGGATCACGCGCCTCAGGCCGACACTGTCCACGTTGTGGAATGGGACCATCACCTTAAGACTGCTGGCCTTGATCTTCAGCAGGTAGAACTTCTCGATAGAGGAACCGATTGTCCGGCTGCTGATTTGCTCGATGACGCCCACCCCGTGGTTCGGGTAAACGACTTTGTCGCCGATGCTAAAGCTGTGGTTATTCATGAGGGCCGAGCGCCGCTCCCCAGCGGCACCTTAAGATCGAATGAAAGGAACGACGGCTTAGATAATGGCCAGAGTATACGCCCGTTCGCCGGAATGGGTCAATGGACGCGGGTTCCCGCCCGTGGGCGGTGCCGCCGCCGGGACGGATTTGCGGCGTGTCACGGGCGTCTGCGGGGGTAGGCTCTATGTGGGTCCGATCAGGCTTTACCTCGCGTATAATCATCGTCAGACCTGTGGGTAGGTCCCGTCGCCCGCAACGATCGACTCCGAAGTATGCCTGAACACATCAAAAAGAAGCTCGCAGAAGACATAGCCATTCTCGAGCACGAGCTCAATCACGAGCTGCCCAAAGAGCTGAAGAAGGCTGTAGCGATGGGCGACCTCAGCGAAAACGCTGAGTACCACATGGCCAAGCAGCGGCAGGAGTTTGTTCGTGCCCGGCTGGGCCAGCTCAAACAACGCATGGCTGATCTGTCGATGGTCAACATGGCCAACATTCCCAAAGACCGCGCTGCGATTGGTTCGACGGTGGTGGTCTACGACTCTACCAAGGACGCCGAAATCGAGTACAAGCTGGTGACCAGCGAAGAGTCGGACGTGACCAAGGGTTTGATCTCCACCAGTTCGCCCATCGGGCGCGCCCTTATGGGCAAGAAAGTGGGCGACGTCAGCGAAGTGGTTACTCCCAACGGCAAGCGCGAACTTGAGGTGCTAAAGCTGACCACCATTCACGACGAGGCGTAATGACTTAATGACTTGGACGAGTGCAGTCGGGCGGTCCTCGAAATGGCTGTTGTACAAGATTGTGCACGGCCTGGCACTCACCCGCATCTCGCCCAACGCGCTCACCTTTATCGGCCTGCTGATCAACGTGGTCGCGGGCATCCTGTTCGGCTACGCCCATGCCGACAACCAGCGCCGCATGTTTCTCTATGCCGGACTGGTCATCATCGGCGCCGGCATTTTCGACATGGTGGACGGCCGCGTTGCCCGGGCCACCAATCAAGTCACCCAGTTCGGCGGCTTCTTCGATTCCATCATCGATCGCTACAGCGACGTGGCGCTGTTCTTCGGGCTGCTGGTTTACTACGCCCGCGCCAATCGCTTTTTCTACGTGGTGATGGTCGCTCTGGTCATGATCAGCTCAGTGATGGTGAGCTACGCCCGCGCCCGCGCCGAGTCGCTTATCCCGAGCTGCAAGGTCGGCTTCATGGAGCGTCCGGAGCGCATCGTGCTCGTCATCATCGGGGCGCTGTTCAATCGCATGGGCGCGGTGCTTTGGGTCATCGCCGTGCTTAGCACCATCACCGTCATCCACCGCATCACGTTCACCTACCAGCAACTGCGCCTCATCGAACCTCCGCCCACACCCGTCCCGCCTGACCCGCTGAGATTTGAAGAGATCGTAGGATAAGCAGCACTCAGCTGAATGCTCTCTACTTCAGATGTACGGCCCCTTCGACTGCCTTTGGCCCGCTTGATCCGGCCTTCCGCGCCTTCGCCACCACGGGCCCATACTTCGGCTTGATCTGGTGGCACGACGGATCGCAGTACACGCCCTGATGACTCTTGTCTGTCTCAGGATCGGGCATAGGTGAGGCGACGGCTGCGTCGCGATCGTCCTCAAGTTCGCGCTCCACGTCTTCGATGAGCTTGTGGTTGTCATCAGCCGTGAGCCAATGCTTCACATTGACCAGGTAATTCTCGAAGCGGGTGATGGGATCACGCGCGCTCCAGTACTCAAACAGTTTGGCCGGTACATACTGGGCGGCGTCGTGGATGGCGTGGCCTTTCATGCGCATCATCTTGGCCTCGATGAGGGTCGGGCCTTCACCGCGGCGAGCGCGCTCGCAGGCTTCGTGGGTGGCGTCGTACACCTGGCAGGGATCGGTGCCGTCCACGATGACGCCCGGAATCCCGTACGCGATGGCGCGCTCGGCGAGGTCCTTGACCAGGAACTGCATGTCGCTGGGCGTGGAATAGCCCCACAGATTGTTCTCGACGATGAGTACCAGCCCCAGTTTCTGCACCGCGGCGAAGTTCAGGCTCTCGTAGGTGACGCCAGTGGACTGGCCACCATCGCCAACATACGTTAGCCCGGCAACGTTCCTGCCCTGCAGTCGCGCGCCCAGGCACACGCCCGCCATCACGCCGATCAGTTCGCCCAGCATCGAAATCGGTGCGCAGACATTGCGCCGCTGCCAATCTCCGAAGTGTGACGAGGCGTCGCGTCCCCAGGTGGGCGAGTCGCCTTTGGCCATGTACTGGCGCATGATGTCGCGTGCGCTGAAACCGCGCACCAACATCGCGCCCTGGTTGCGGATCATCGGCCCGAGCCAGTCATCGGGGCCGAGCGCATACGCCGACGCGCATGAGCAGCCTTCCTGCCCGAGTCCGACATAAACCCCTCCGACGACCTTGCCCTGCTTGTAGAGGTTTTCCAGCGCGGCTTCCATGCGACGGTTAAGCAGCATCCAGCGGTAGAGGGCGATGCATTGCTCGCGCGAGAGGTACTTCGACTCGCGGATGGGCGGCGGCGTAGCGCTCAGATCGCCTTCAATGCGGTACTCGAGGCTCTCGCCTTCGCCCGACATGAAGATGCGGAACTCGGGACGCTCGAGGCGGTAGTCGGGAATTTGGTAGCTGCGCAGCGAAGACGAAGCGGAGCCGTCGCTCCCGGTTTTCAGGGGCTGCAAGGGAACAGCCTTGCTAGCGGTGGATGCCGTGTGGACGTTCTTTCGATTTCTTCGTGCGGACTCCCGTGCGCTGGGCGCTTCTTGTGAGCCATAGGGTGCAGAAGAACGATAAATGGATGAGGCAAGCGAGGCAAGTTGAGGCGATTAGCAGGCGTGAGGGAGCCCTCATCCGGCGAGCGGGAGCCTGCTGCCGAAATCCCGAGCGTTTTGGCGAGGGATCTGTCTAATCCACCCCTTGCTGGCTGTATCACTTCTGGCCGCTGGAAGCGGGAATGCGAATAGCGCGAGTTACTTCGACGGCAAAATATATTCTGTCAGTAGCCGCTCCGTCTGTTCGTGCATGCCTTTGGTGTTGTAGTTCGTACTGGTGATGACCACGACCATGTCGGGTTGAGGAAATACGGCCACCTTGTTTCCGCCGTTGCCCGACATGAAGTACGCGGAATATGCGCGATCACCCGCTCTGAAGTCCTTCAGCCACCAGAGATAGCCATACTTCGTCTGGTCATCGATCTGCACGTGCGGCGTGGTCGAGGACTTCACCCAGCTCTCCGACACAAGGCGCGTTCCGTTCCAAGTCCCGCCGTTCCGGTAAAGTTGGCCCAGCTTCAGCAGATCGCGGCTTTCCAACTGCAATCCGCCGCCGCCCTGCGCCAGCCCCAGCGGCGAATACGCCCACTGAACGTGCTGGACTCCGAGCGGCCCGAACAAGTTCTTCGCGGCAAAATCCGCCAGCTTCATATGGGTGGCCTTCTCCAGGATTCCGCCCGTCGTGGTGACGCCTGCGGTGCAATAACTGAAGCTGCGGCCGTAAGGGGAATCCTGTGGCTTGGTCTTCCACGGCGGAAATCCCTTGATGGGCAGGTCTAAGAAAAACTTGACCCAGTCTTCGATCAGGTACATGCGTTCTTCGTTACCACGCGAATAGTCGTTCCAGTCGTCACATTCCATCAGCGAGCTCATGGTCAACAGATCTTCGACGGTGATCGCGGCCTTGCGAGCGTCAGGATTGGCGAGCGGCTGCTTCTCCGGGAAGTAGCTGAGGACCTTCGCATCCAACCCAGGTAGCAGATGCTGATCGAGAGCGATGCCCGCCAGCATGCTGGTGATGCTCTTGGTAGCCGAGCGGGTGTCCCGTAGCGAGTCAGCGGAGCCCTCGAAGTAGGCTTCATAAGCCAGCTTGCCATGACGTGCGATCAGGATACTGGTGATCTTCTTGAACTCTCCGGCGGCTATCGCCTGCTCCATGCGCGAAAGCGTCGCGTGGTCGAGTCCGGCAGAAGCCGCGTTGGTGGTTGGCCAGCCGTCGGACCTGGATTCGGGTGCGAAGTTGTCGCGCCGGTTTTGCGTCTGCGCGGAGGCGATCAAACAAGCCAGAACGATGGTCAGGAATACGGCGGCGACGTCACGCAGCATGGCTATTGCTCTCAAGCGCACGATGTCTGTTACGCTCCCAGGAACGGCAATGTTCCGCATCGGATAAGACCGATCCTAGACTAATTCGCTGCTGTCGCCGTGCAGGTCGCGCAGCTCTTTTGGCGGTCGCGCCGGGGTGTCCTGGTTGGCGGGAGTTTTCGCAGCTTCCGGCTTCGGCGCTACCGCGGCCGCGTGGCCGAGCAGGTCATCCAGCGATTCCAGCCAGAGCATCTGCGAGTGGAAGACACGTCCGAAGTTACGCGACGCGGCAGTTGCCACTTCCTCCATGGGTAACGTTTTCTGCAGCTCCCGTTGCATCGAAGTGACCGACCTATTGGTGATGCCGCAGGGGACGATGAGCGAGAAGAAATCCAGATCGGTGCTGACGTTCAAGGCGAAGCCATGGGTCGTGACGCCGCGGGAGATGTGGACCCCAATAGCGGCGATCTTGGCCTCGGGCTTGTTGCGTAACGCGTAGGTCCATACGCCGGTCAAGCCCTTGATCCGCTGGACGCCGATGCCGAAGTCACCGCAGGTGCGGATGAGCACCTCTTCCAGTCGCCGCACGAACTCTACTGCGCCCAGCCTGGGCTCGAAGCTGCGCAGATCGAAGATGGGATAGGCGACCAGTTGGCCCGGTCCGTGGAAGGTCACGTCGCCGCCGCGGTCAATGTCGAACAACTCCACTCCCCGCTTGGCCAGAAACTCGGGAGACGCCAGTACATTGGCTAATCGCGCATTGCGTCCGAGGGTGATGACAGGCGGATGCTCCAGTAACAGCAGCGTGTTCCCAACGCTGCCGGCCTTGCGCAACTCCATCAGCGTGCGCTGCAGCTGTAGCGCAGTCTCGTAAGGAACCAGCCCGAGATGAACGACGTGAATCACCATAGGCAGCCTAGCAATTTAGCTTACGGCATTTACAGGCCCGCTGTTCGCTCTTCACGATTGCAATCTACGTGGATTAGATGATCTCGCCACCAACTCGAACCAAATAGCCAACAATCTGGCAACCGTCACTCAGGGGTTGCGTCCGCTTTTCGGTGCTATTCTGGGCGAAGTCCCACGTCATGAAGCGCGATGTCGAAGACCTCCCCGGAGTGATGGAACCTGCAGAGAAAGCTCGCTGGGGCGGGCCCAGGTTTGTCGGCAACGCCGTGTTCATTCTGTTGATCGCGTTGGCGGCGCTGGCCGGCGTGTCAGCCGGGTTATTGCTGGTTTACTCGACGGATCTCCCCCAGATCACGGAACTGGAGCACTATCGGCCGGCTACGATCACTCAGCTCTACGACGACCAGGACCGCATCATCGGGCAATTCGCGCTGCAGCGGCGCGTCATTGACAAGTACGACGACTTCCCTAAGGTCCTGCGCGACGCGCTGACGTCGACCGAGGACAAAGAGTTTGAAAGCCACTGGGGCGTGGATGTGTGGCGCGTCTTTGGCGCGGCCTGGCGGGACATTCGTCAGGAAAGCCGCGCGCAGGGCGCCTCCACCCTCACCATGCAGCTGTCGCGAAACCTGTTTCTGTCGCCTGATCGCAATTTCCGGCGGAAAATCCAGGAAGTGATGCTGGCCATCCAAATCGAGCGGCGCTTCACCAAACCGCAAATTTTCACTCTCTACGCAAACCAGATTTATCTCGGCCACGGAGTCTATGGATTCGAAGCGGGTGCGAACTTCTACTTCAACAAGAAGGCCAAAGACCTGACCCTCGAGGAGGCTGCGTTGCTGGCAGGCTTGCCCAAAGCGCCGAATGCCTACTCTCCGATCAACAACCCGGAGCGCTCGCTGCGCCGGCGCAACATCGTCATCAACAACATGCTGGAGGACGGCAAGATCACCGCTGCGGAGGCGGAACGCGGTAAAACCGCACCGTTGGGGCTGAACGTTCATCTTGAGCCCAACGATATCGCGCCGTACTTCGTGGAGGAGATCCGCCAGTATCTCGAGAAGAAATACGGGTCCGAGCAGGTGCATCAAGGCGGGCTGCGGGTCTACACCTCGCTAGATCTGGAGATGCAACGCGCGGCGCAGCAAGCCGTACGCGATGGGCTCGCCGCTTACGAACGCCGTCATGGCTGGAAAGGTAACCTGCTCAATGTGGTTGCCAACGGCGACTCGATCGAAACCTATCGCCATGTGGATTGGGACGAGAATATCGCGCCTGGCAGCTACGTTCATGCTTTGGTGACCGACGTCGACCCGGCGTCGGCCACTGTGAAATTTGGCCACTACCAGGCGCAGCTCGGCCCTGCCGAGATCAAGTGGACTCGCCACACCTTGCCGCAACAGTTCCTCACGCGTGGCGACCTGGTGTACGTGAAGGTGGAGGAACTCAATAGCTCTGCGAGCCGCGTTTCGCTGGCGCAGGAGTCAGGCGTGCAGGGTGCGCTGCTGGCGCTGGATAATTCCACCGGCGATATAAAGGCGATGGTGGGTGGCCGCGACTTTGAGCAGTCGAAATTCAACCGCGCGACGCAGGCACAGCGCCAGGTGGGCTCTTCCTTCAAGCCCTACATCTATACCGCTGCCATTGACCAGGGGCTCACGCCGGACGATACCGTGCTCGACGCTCCCATAAGCTTCAACACCCCGTCGGGGCCTTATACGCCGCACAACTACGACAACAAGTTTGAAGGCGTCATTACTTTTCGCCACGCCTTGGCGGAGTCGCGCAATATTCCCGCGTTGAAGGTGACAGAGCGAATCGGTGGCATCAAAACGGTGATCGAGTACGCGCGCAAATTCGGCATTACCTCGCCTCTGCCCGCCTATCTCCCGGTCGCGCTGGGAGCGGCGGACATCACCTTGATGGAACAGACGGCAGCATTCACCACCTTTCCCAATGACGGCGTGCGGGTAGCTCCGCGATACATCCGCAAAGTGACCGACTACGATGGCCGCGTGCTGGAAGAGAACTATCCTGAGGTCAGGGACGTGGTCAGCGCACGCACCGCACGCATCATGACCAGTATGCTGCGGGAGGTGGTGCTCCACGGAACCGGCTATGCCGCCAGTAAGCTCAACCACCCGCTCGGCGGCAAGACCGGGACGACCAACGATTTCACGGACGCCTGGTTTGTCGGGTTCTCGCCATCGCTGACCTGCGGTGTGTGGGTTGGATACGACGAGAAGAAGACCCTGGGCAACAAGGAAACCGGGGCTGCTGCCGCGCTGCCTATCTGGATGGACTTCATGCGAGTAGCTCTACAGGGGCGGGAGTCGGAAGACTTCGCCGCGCCTCCTCCGACAACGCCCAACGCCGTCGCGCAGAAGGTGGACACACCCGAGCACGAGCCGGGTGATAGTGAGGCGCATTGATGCGGAGCTTCTTCCGATGGGCATTGCGCGTGCTGGTGTTGGTGGTCGTGTTCATGGTTTCTGCGCTGACGGCCATGCGCTTCGCTATTCACGGGCGTCAGACCACCATTCCCAAGCTCGTTGGCATGACGCCCGTGCAAGCAGAGCACCTTCTGGCCCAGAATGGATTGGTGATTGATCGTGGGGATCGCTTCTTCAGCTCCGACGTTCCCGCCGGTCGCGTTATGTCGCAAGCGCCCGCACCGGGCGAGCGGGTGCGACGCGGGTGGCGCGTACGCGTCGCCGAGAGCATGGGCCCGCAGAGAGTCGTGATCCCCGACCTGGTCGGCGGCAGCGAGCGCGCCGCCGAAATTAACATCCGCCGCCGCGGGCTGGAACTGGGCAGCATCGCGACGGCAACCATCGAGGGTGCCCCCCAGGACCAGATCGTGGCCCAAAGTCCCCCAGCCAACGCTGTCGACGTGTCGTCGCCAAAGATCAGTGTGCTGCTGGCCGCGTCCGAGGAGCGTAAGGCGTTCGTCATGCCCGACCTGATCGGACAGAGCGAGGATGACGCGGTCAATGCGATCGTCGGCGCCGGGCTACGCGTCGGCGGCATCGCCAGCCAGTCCCTTCCGCCGGAGGACGCCAGTGCCCCTGACGCCATAGCTTCCGGCACGCGCATGGTGGTGAAGACCACGCCCGCGGCGGGACAACGAGTGTTCGAAGGGCAGGGCATTGCGTTGGAAGTGACAAGATAAGCGTCTAGGTCCTGTCCTCATCGATGATCGCGTCCACCTCGATCTCCACCAGCATTTCTGGCGAAATCAGCTTTGTGACTTCGACCATGGTTGCTGCCGGCCGGATGTCACGGAAGATTTCTCCGTGTGCCTGGCCGACTTTCTCCCACTGGCTGATATCGGTCACGAAAGTGCGCGTGCGCACGACGTCGCGGAAGCTGGCGCCGGCCTGCTCCAGCGCCCGGCCGATGTTCTTCAACGTCTGCACTGCCTGTGCGTACACGTCAGCCTCCCCGACGATTTTGCCGTCAGGCCCGGTTGCGACGGTTCCGGCAACCGAAACAAAACGTCCCATTTTGACTGCGCGCGAGAAGCCGACCAGCGGCTCGTAAGGAGAGTTACCTGAGATGTTCTGGCGTTCCATTCTTGTGTCTCCGTAGAACGCGGCATTGTGCCACAAGCGGGCGCAAAGCGCATGTAGTCGGGTCACCAGTATTTTGGCAGTCACCCTGTGCCTCTGCTGACAAACGTGATGTGACGCGTAATTTATTAGCCGGCTGATGAAACCAGACCCGCATCAACAGCAATCAAATTAGACAGATGCCTCGGTGTGGGAGGACCACTTGCGAAACGCGCAGATGAAGCGCAAAGGCTGCGAGCGAACCTGCAAAGTAACGGAGGTCGCGAGAAACTCTTGCACTCAGCCGAAAACTGCGTTATGAACTCGCATCACAACCGCATGTGGGCTGGGTAACCATAGGAGACGAACACAGGCCATGATCCCGGAATCGCATCCGCTGCAGGAATTGTTCACGGAACTGATTCATTACCACTTCGATCGCGACATCGGGTTGCGAGACACCGAGGTGCAGGACTATATCGTCAACGTCCTGGCCGAGTTCTGCGAGTGCGAGCAGTTGTTCAAAATCTGCAATGCCAATGGCCGGCACCTCAACGACGTAGGCGAGATGCTGCTCGAGTCCGATCCCATCTATGGCCCAGCGCCGTCGTTTGATCGTGAGCGCCAGGTGCGCAAGCACATCGGCGACTTTACTCTCTTCTTCTCCGGCATGTTTCCCGAGAGCATCAACCATTACCGCCTGCGGCGGCAGCGGCTGGAGAACTTCGTCGACTTCATCAGGGCGGGCAAAGAGAGCTACTACATCGTTTCCAAGTTCGACCAATTCGAATACGCCAAGCTGGCGCCGTTGTTTGCCAAGCTGGCGCGCGAATTCGAGTCGTGCGTCTATGGGCTGAGCCTGGTTAAGGGCGACCTCGACGAGATGCAACATCCCATCACCCGGCAGGTCAAGCAGATCGTGATGTAACGTCGCAAGGACTCCTGCGTGCTCTGGCTGAATGCTATAGTCGCCACGTGCGCCAACCACAGCGCAACTCGCTGTCGAAAGCAGGGCATCGGTCCTTCTGGCGCATGCTGCAGGATGGCTCGCGCTACTACCTGCTGATCATCCTGGCGGCTCTTGGGCTGCGTCTTCTCTTCTATTTCAAGTTTCCGCATGTGACCGGCGATTCGCTCATTTATGGGGATATCGCCAAGAACTGGCTCGATCACGGCATCTACGGCTTGTCGCACGCTGAAGGCCCAAGTCCAACCTGGATTCGCCTGCCGGGATATCCGGCATTTCTGGCAGTCTGCTTCGTGCTGTTTGGCCGGGAGCATTACAACGCAGTTCTGCTGGCGCAGATCGTGATTGATGTAATTGGCTGTTTCTTCATCGCCGATCTGGCCCGCAGGACGGTCTCCGAGCGCGCCGCACGCTTCGCATTTCTGTTGGCGGCCCTGTGTCCCTTCACCGCCAATTACACCGTCGCACCGCTGGCCGAGACGCTGAGCATTTTCTTCACTGTCATTGCGCTCGATTGCGCGGTGGCCGGATTCACGGCGTCGGAGGAAGGACGCAACGCCTGGCCTGTATGGACTTGGTGCGGCGTGGCGGTTTCCGCGGGGATCCTGCTGCGTCCTGACGGCGGCGTGCTGCTGGCAGCAATCGGATTGTTTCTGCTCTGGCGGATGTGGCGGCGGCCGGTTGAACGCGGCCGTCTCTTCTGGGCGGGTGCCTTGGTGCTGATGATTTCGATTGCGCCGCTAGTGCCGTGGACGGTGCGCAACTGGCGCCAGTTCCACCAGTTCGAGCCACTGGCGCCACGCTACGCCAACGATCCCGACGAGTTTGTCCCTGCGGGCTTCGACAAGTGGATGCGGACCTGGGCGGTTGAATACGCTTCCACGGAAGAAGTCTACTGGCAGGTCCCGGGCAGTAGCGTTGACATCAAAGTGCTGCCCTCGCGGGCCTTCGACGACGAGCAGCAGCGGCAGGAGACGCAGGCCATATTCAATGATTACCAGAAGATCGAGTTCGTCAATCCAGAACTCAATGCTCGTTTTGAGGACTTGGCCAACGAACGCATACGCCGGCACCCGCTGCGCTACTACGTGGGGCTGCCGGTGCTGCGCATCGCCGACATGTGGTTGCGTCCCCGCACCGAAATGCTGCCGCTCAGCACGCGCTGGTGGGAATATGCGGATGACCCTGGGGACTTCGTGCGTGCCGGCCTCTGGGGCGCGCTGAACCTGCTCTTTGTGTTTGCGGCCGTGATGGGCGCGGTGCGCGGACCGCGTCCGCGATACCTCGCGCTGATGCTGCTGTTTGTGGCCCTGCGCTCTGCGTTTCTGGGAACGCTGGAAAACCCCGAGCCCCGATATACGCTGGAGTGCTATCCGGTCGTGCTGCTGCTGGCAGGCGCGTGGATATCCGGGTGGAAGGGGATAGCGCTATCTTGAGGCGCTGGGAAGCAGGAGGTTGTCAATCAGTCTTGTCGAGCCAACGTACGCGGCCACCGCTACCAGCGCGCCGTGTGCAAGGTCGCTTACGGGGTCCAGCGTGTCGGGATGGACGATGGCGAAATAGTCGAGCCGCGCTCCCGGTTCTTCAGCAATTATCTGCCTGCCAACCTCAATCAACCTGGCGGGGTCGCGCTCGCCCGCCTCGGCTGCCGCCTGCACGCGCATGAGGGAGCGATGCAACACCAGCGCCTGCTGCCGCTGCTCGGGAGTGAGATAGGCGTTCCGTGAACTCATTGCCAGGCCATCTTTCTCGCGCACAATCGGACACACGACCACCTCGACATCAAGGTTCAGGTCGTTCACCATTTTGCGCAGAACGGCAACTTGGGCCGCGTCCTTCTGACCGAAGAAGGCGGAATCCGGTCGAACAATCTCGAACAGTTTGGCAACTACAGTTGCGACTCCGCGAAAATGTCCCGGCCGCGAAGCCCCGTCGAGCTTGTCGCTGAGTCCCTCCACCGTGACGTAAGTCTGCGCCCCCGGGGGATACATCTCGTCCACGCCGGGGATGAAGAGCAGGTCCACGCCAAGTCGCTCCAGCATTGCCGCGTCGCGTTCCAGCGTACGCGGATATTTCGCGAGATCTTCGGCCGGGCCGAATTGCAGCGGGTTCACGAAGATGGAGACGGCAGTCACGTCGCAACGCGACTTCGAAGCGTGCACCAGCGAGAGATGCCCATCATGCAAAGCCCCCATCGTTGGCACGAATCCCAATGTTTTACCGCTGTGGGTCACTTGGCGGCAGGCAGCTTTCATTTCGGCGATGGTTGGAAGGCGCTTCACGGAATCTTTCTCTCAGTGGGACTGGAGTCGCCTTGGCCGGCGGAGCAGATGGTTTCGGAGCGTTATCGTCGGGAACTTCCGGCTCAGGCAGAGTCCAACTTGACAGCACTCCCGCCAGTACCGGCTCCAGCCGCGACAAGTCCTGTGGCGAGCACTTCAGCGCGACGGAATAGATTTCGTTATCCGGCCCTTCGATGAACACCAACTTCTCGATCCACTCGTGCCCCGTCGGTTTTTCTTGGTAGCGCACCTTCAGCATTTGTGCTGGTTTGTGGTCCACGGTGCGTTGCTGACGTTGCAGAGTCTCGAAAGCTTGTCCAGCTTCGCGCAGGCTGGCGGTAGCCTGCTCGACCACGCCATCCAACCCGAATGGCTCCTCATCGCCCTGCGGCGGAGGCGCGATCCTTGCGACCGTGATCGCATCCCATAGCGCGCGTTCCTGCTTCTGTGGCGGCGCGACCACCACGCCGTTGCCGTCGAAGACTTCTCCCAACATCATCCAGGAAGCCGGGTATTTGAAACAGAATCCGCCATCGGATTGGCAGTAGCGCTTTGAGGCGACTGGCTTGTGCGCCGGCTCGGTCTGGCTGGCGGTGAGCGAGGCGACGCTCAATATCATGACCGGCAGCAACCACGGGCGGATTGAAAGCCGCATGCTCCTACACTGGCACAGTCCGCTTCCGATGTGCAATTGACTCCAACGCCGAGAGCGTCTCTTTGGGCAGGTGATAGGACTCATTATCGGAAGGATAGCCGCCCGATTTCACGTCATCCTTGAACGCGAGCACGGCGTTGCTGATTACCGCGCCGAGGTCGGCGTAGCGACGAACGAATTTAGCCGGCGGCCCAAACGTCAGTCCGAGTAGATCATGGAAGACGAGAACCTGGCCGTCGCACTCCGGGCCTGCGCCGATGCCGATGGTCGGAATTTCCAACTCGCCGGTGATCATCGCCGCCACTTCGCGAGGGATACCTTCCAGCACTACGCAGCATGCGCCGGCGCGCTCCAGGGCGATGGCATCGTGCATCAGTTGCTCAATTGCCGTCAAGGTCTTGCCTTGCACCTTGTAGCCACCCATGGCGTGCACCGATTGCGGGGTCAGCCCAATATGGCCGACCACCGGGATCTCGGCCTCCACCAGGCGCTCCACCAGGCGCGCGCGCTTCTCGCCGCCCTCGATCTTTACCGCTTCGGCGCCTGCGTCCTTGATGAAGCGCGCAGCATTGCGCACACTATCCCTTGCACTGACGTGATACGAAGCGAATGGCATGTCCGCGATCAGGAAGGCGCGCTTCACCCCGCGCCGCACCGCGCGCGTGTGGTGCAACATCTCCTCCATGGTTACCGGCAGGGTATTCTCATACCCCAGCATCACCATGGCCAGCGAGTCGCCGACCAGGATCATGTCAATCCCAGCTTCGTCCACCAGGCGTCCGCTGGCATAGTCGTACGCCGTCAGACAGGTAATGAGTTCGTGATTCTGTTTCTTGTCGAGAAGGGTGGAAGCAGTGATCTTGGAGCGGAAGTCGCCGGTGGTAATACTCACGATGTCCTCCAGTACAGCTCCGCATCTGCGGATACCGTCTGCATGGCCTCGTCCTGCGGTGTTGCAATACCCCGCGGAGAGACAACTGGATTCTACACCTGTGGAGGGCCCGTCAACAGCTTTTTCACCCTGACAGCAGGCTATGCGGGGCGCTTGGCGGCTGTCTCCGGCTCCTGCCAGGGACGCTCAGGGCGCTCGGACTCCGGCAGATCACGGTCGCGGACACGATCGTACATGTAGGATTCGCTGACGGTCCCAGCGCTTCGTTATACAGACTGATAGCGCCAGTGCCTTCCTTCAGTTCCTCCGCAAATTGGTGGAGAGCCTTCAAGTGGTCGGCAGTCGCAGGATACTCGGCCTTGGTGGTCTTCAGGACCTTCTGATACCCGTGATCGACAAGCTTGGAAATCTCGCCGCTGATGAGGTAGCCGGGGTAAGCAAATATCTTCACGCCACCATCGTCGGTGCGCTCAATTGCGGCCGAGACATGATACTTCTTCAAAAACACGCGGTTGCTGGTGCCAGGGGCCTCCAGCACGTCGAATCCATGATTGCGAAACCAGGAGACAGCGTCTTCGTACGTTTTCGTCTTGATCTTTTTCACCATTACAGTAATAGGGCCTTGCAGCCAACCTCGAGAGACGGGATCTGAAATCCCATCTCCAATTCAGATGCAACAATCGAAGCGAGTGACGCATTATCTGCGCACCCGCCAATTAGGAATTCACACTGTCGCACACGGAAGCGGCACACGGCAACTGAGCTCCGAACAAAAAACGCTGAATAACGACTAAGTGATCCAGAAAAGGGAATTCCCAACTGGAAACGGGGGAGGCAGCGGGTTAGAACGTGATTAGCCATGCTGAAGATTCACCAGGCTGTCTGATTTGCCGAGTGCTAACGGCTGACTCCATCAGCTACAATCAGCGTTCCTATGTTGCGCTTTTCGACAGCCGGCGAGTCGCACGGAGAGGCGCTGGTAGCCACGCTCTCGGGCATGCCTGCCGGGCTTGCCGTGCATCTCGAATTGGTTAACCGAGAACTATGGCGGCGCCAGCAAGGCTACGGCCGCGGCGGGCGCATGCGCATCGAGCGCGACCAGGCTCACATCCTGAGCGGAGTGCGCCACGGTAAAACCATCGGCTCCCCGATCGCGATCCTGTTGGCCAACAAGGACTGGCAGAACTGGAACGAAGCTCTCCCGGTAGAGGAGGGCGATCCCGGGAAGCACAAACGCGTGGCTTCGCCTCGTCCCGGTCATGCTGATCTGGCCGGTGCGGTGAAATACAACTTCGCGGAAGCCCGCTACGTGCTGGAACGCGCGTCGGCCCGCGAATCGGCGGCTCGGGTCGCTGCGGGAGCCTTCGCAAAACTGTTTTTGCGGGAACTCGGCATCGAGGTGCTGAGTCACGTGATTGCCGTGGGTAACGTTCGAATGGACGTGCCCGTTCCTTGGGAGGCGATCACAGCGTTGGCGGCACAAGAAGAGGTGTTACTCAATTGCGCCAACTCCGAGACCGAGGCGCGCATGAAAGAACAGGTGGACCTTGCGCTCCGCACCGGGGATTCGGTCGGCGGTGTTTTCGAAGTGGTTGCGCATCAGGTGCCGCCGGGTCTGGGTACGTACGCCAATTGGGATGAGCGCCTGGACGCGCAATTGGCGGCTGCGGTGATGTCGTTGCAGGCGGTGAAGGCGGTGGAGATCGGCGATGCGGTTCGGGCCGCGGCTTCACTAGGCTCAACCGTACATGATGAAATAGGCTACGAGCGGGAACGTGTCGGACCGTTCACCGGCTTCACCCGTGCCTCGAACCACGCCGGCGGGTTGGAGGGCGGCGTATCGAACGGTGAAGATATCCGAGTACGCGGCTACCTTAAGCCGATTTCGACGTTGCGGCGTCCGCTTGCGTCGGTGGATTTTGCCACGCGTGAGCCTGTGAAAGCCGCTTACGAACGCTCTGACGTCTGTGTTGTTCCCGCCGCAGGAGTTGCCGCCGAGGCGATGGTGGCGCTCACGCTGGCGCGTTGCGCACTAGAGAAATTTGGCGGCGACTCCATGCTTGAGGTACAGCGTAACTTCGAGGGCTACTGCCAACAGTTGCGAAACTTCTAAATGATCTATCCCATTGTGAAATTCGGCGATCCGGTTCTGGAAAAGCCCGCAGTCGCCATCGAAAACTTCGATCAAGAATTGCGCAAGCTTGCGGACGATATGTTTGACAGCATGTATGCCGCGCATGGCGTTGGTCTGGCAGCGCCGCAGATCGGCGTCAGCAAGCGCATCGCCGTAATTGACGTCACTTTCAAGGAAGATCCCGAAGCGAAGATCGTATTGGTCAACCCCGAGATCATCCATACCGAAGGCCGTATCACCTCGGACGAGGGCTGCCTCAGCTTGCCGGAATTTCGCGAGAAGGTAACGCGCCCCCGCCACGTCACCGTGCGCGCGCAGAACCTTGAAGGCAAGACCATTGAAGTGAGCGGAGAGGAATTGCTGGCACGCGCGCTGCTGCATGAAACCGATCATCTCAATGGCAAGCTCTACATCAACCACATCAGCGCGCTGAAACGCGACATGCTCAAACGCAAAGTCCGCAAGCTGATGAAGCAGGGCGAATGGTAGCGCGGACATGATGGACCTGGTGTTCTGCGGGACGCCGCTGTTCGCCGTGCCTACGCTGGAAAAGCTGGTGTGCGCAGGATTCCGCATCAAGCTGGTAGCGACCCAGCCTGATCGCCCCAGTGGGCGTGGGATGGAAGTTAGCCCTTCGCCGGTTAAACGAACCGCCCTGGCGCTCGACCTGCCGGTTATCCAACCGGAAAAGATCAAGAACAACGCCGAGTTCCGCGCGACACTGGAGAGCATTGCGCCGGAAGCCATCATCGTGGTCGGCTATGGGCGCATTATTCCGCAGTGGATGATTGACCTGCCTAAGCAAGGCAACCTCAACCTGCATGCCTCGCTGCTACCGAAATACCGCGGTGCAGCGCCCGTTCAGTGGGCGATCGCGGCGGGCGAGAGAACTACCGGTGTGACCACGATGCGCATCAACGCCGGTTTGGACACGGGCGACATCCTGCTGCAGGCGGCGGAGCAAATCAAGCCGGAAGATACCGCCCTGACGTTGGCGCCGCGGTTGGCGCAGGCTGGCGCTGAGCTGATGATCGCGACCCTGGCCGGTCTGAAGAATGGAACCGTCACACCGAGTCCGCAAAACGATGCCAAGGCCACCCTCGCCCCCATCCTCAAGCGCGAAGACGGGTTGATCGACTTCTCGCGCTCGGCGACGGAAACATGGAACCGCCTGCGGGGATTTCAGCCGTGGCCCGGAGCTTTCACTACTTTCCGCGGCAAGACCCTTCACCTCCACGCGGCGGTGCCGGCATCCAACGTCAGCGTTGCGGCTGCCAGCTTTACCATTGAGAATGATCGTCTGCTGCTGGGCTTCGGCCACGGAACCGCACTTGAAGTGCGCGAGTTGCAAGTCGAAGGCAAGAAGCGCATGAGCGCCCGCGACTTTATCAACGGCTATCACCCACGCGCTGATGAGACGATCGGCGCGCCGTCGTAAGAGATGCCCGTCTCTCCCGCAAGAGCCGCCGCCTTTGACATCCTGCTGCGGGTGGAGCAACAGAACGCCTATGCCAGCGAACTCCTGCACTCCGAACGCCTGGATAAACTGAACCAGACTGATCGCGGTCTCGCGACGGAACTGGTGATGGGCGTGCTGCGCTGGCGCTCGTGGCTGGATGACCGCATCGCAGCGGCTTCTTCACGCTCGCTGAACAAGCTGGACCTCGAGGTGCTCAATGCCCTACGGCTGGCGGCGTACCAGTTGCAATTCCTGACTCGGGTTCCGGCGCGGGCGGCCATCAACGAGAGCGTGGAACTGGTGAAGCGCGCACAGAAACGATCAGCCGCGCCGTTTGCCAACGCGGTCCTGCGCAAGTTGGCAGAAGTCCGGACCGTGCCGGGCGAACACCTGGCAGGAGTAACCGCTGCGGTTCTGGCGCGGGAATTCGCTCATCCTGAGTGGCTCGTAGAGCGTTGGTGCGTACAGTTCGGGACCGAACGCGCGTTGCGGATCTGCGAATTCGACCAGCGTGTGCCGAGAACGATCCTCCGCCTCGACAGCCCCGAGGTTGAGCAGGAGTTGCGAGGCGAAGGCATTGAGCTTGCGCCCGGAGCGCTAGTCGGAAGTGCTCGCATCGTTTCAGCGGGCGACGTCACGGGGACCAACGCTTTTCGCGACGGCCGCGTGTTTATCCAAGATGAAGCTTCACAGCTCGTGGCTGCATTGGTGGGCACAGGCTCGCGCCTGCTTGACTGTTGCGCGGCTCCCGGCGGCAAGACCGCCGCCCTGGCCGCGAGAAATCCGACCTCCGAAATCGTCGCGGCAGAATTGCACAGCCACCGTGCCGATCTGCTGCGCAAACGGGTGCGCGCGCCCAACGTCCAGGTGATCAATGCGGATGCCCTGAAGCTGCCGTTGTCCGGAGGGTTCGATCGAGTTCTCGCCGACGTGCCGTGCGCCGGCACAGGAACCCTGGCGCGTCATCCGGAGATCAAGTGGCGGCTCCGCCCGCAGGACCTTCATGATTTGCACTTACGGCAGGTTGACATTCTGCGGGCCGCATTGCAGCAGCTTGCTCCCGGAGGACGCGCCGTATATTCGACATGTTCGCTGGAACACGAAGAAAACGAAGAAGTGGTTGAGGAAGTGCTGAGGCACTCAAACGAGTTTCAGTTGCGCAACTGTCGTGAGGAATTGCAGCGCCTGCGCACCAGCGGAGAGCTCGTCTGGACCGACCTCGACTCGCTTCTCAGCAAAGGCTTCCTGAGGACCATACCGGGAGTGCAGCCCTGTGACGGTTTTTTTGCGGCGGTGATCGAGAGAGTGTGAGTGCGAATCCCGGCCCTCATCTGGCCGCAAACATGACGTAGTGGCTGGCCGCGCCCATAAAGAACAGCATGGGGAACGACAGCCAGAAATTTACCCGCGAACATAGGAACACGAGCCTGGTTACCTTCGGCGCCTCAGGCGGCAGGGGCGTGCCATTGGCGGCGTTGGCTTCAGTCCAGCGAATCATCTTCTTCTGCATGCGCCAGATGATGCCCCACACGTTGAGCATCATGAACCAGCCGAGCCCGCCGCCAATGCCGATGGACAGTACGCGATTACTCTCCCAGCCATGCTGATTCAGGCTTAGGAAGATGTACGAGGCGGCAATTACCACCATCGCGACGATCACTCCGAGCACCACTCCTTTCCGGAGGATCTCGGCCGGAGACATCAGGGCCCCCATTTCAACCGCGAACGCCAGCGTCCACAGCACAAAGAAACTGCCGAACATCATTCCCGGCGAGACCGGCTCGCCCGCCACGGCCATATAGTGAACATCGCTTGCTACGATGTGCATCCAGTAACTGATTCCGACCAGCACGGTGACGACCGAGCTCCAGCGGAACCACCACAAGGCGCGAGGCATGAGCCTGGGGACGACGATGCCTCGCGCTTTCCCATCGAGTTCCCCCAGAAACGGCGCGTTCACCAGGACGAAGAAATACAACAGTCCCACCCACGTGACACCGGCGACGAGGTGGATTAAGCGCAAGATCATGAGAGCGGCAGCTTCGCCTCCCGGAAACTCTATTTGCGGCGTGACTAATAAAGCCAGAAGCTGAGTGGTCATTTTGTTCTCCAAACGGGGCCTTCCCCCGGTGCGCTTTCCTGGTTTCGATCGGTGGGCGAATTCTACATCACAGCCTGGTGTGCTTCTTTTAGTTGAAATTGCGCTCCTGCCGCCTTATCGTGGAGTGGGCTTGAACTTTGCTTCCGCGCCGGTGTTGCTGGAGTAGTTACCCCGGCTGCGGTTGGCTTGGTCTGACAGACTTGGGATCGTGAGGGGCCACACTTTCCCCGGGCTGGGCTGTTTTTGCACGTATGCCAGGGAGGACCCATGGAGAGCAAACCAGCACAGAACATACAAGATTCGTTTCTCAATACGGCCCGCAAGGACAAGTGCGTTATCACCATTTACCTGCTCAGCGGAGTGAAACTAACGGGAAGGATCCGGTCCTTTGATAAGTACTCCGTGGTGTTGGAAACCAACAATCAGGAGCAGCTGATTTTCAAGCACGCTATCTCCACTGTGGTCATGTCGCGCTCTCCCCACTATGAGCGTCACTCTGAACGTCCGGGCGTCGTCGAGTCCGCGGGCCCCGCGGCAACCGGGGATGCGACCACGACGTCGGAGAGCTAAGTCATTTCTCGCGCGGGTGGAATGAACGCCGGAGCCAGCGACCGCTCCTGGTCGACGGGCCGGAGCCAACCAGAACGGGTTTTCCTCGTTGGGGCGGAATTCCTCTCGCGGCCGGCCGGGAGGCACGGTGCCCGAACGGACTCCTCGGAGAGCGGCCAGGCAGAAGCGGAACAGCCGGCGTCTTCTCGCGTCCGGCAGCCAGCCTCCGGGAAGGTCCCGCCCATCGCAAGGGTCGCGCGCAACGCCGCCTCGCCGCACCTGCACTCCCATCCCGCAGACCTTGAGCATCGCGAGTTTTCGGCCGAAGAGTCGATGGCCGAGTTGCGAGAACTGGCCACCAGCGCCGGCGGCAGCGTTATCGGCGAATTTCTCCAGCGACGCCAGAAACCCGACCCGGCGACCCTCATCGGCAGCGGAAAGTTGCAGGAGCTCCAGGGTGCAGTCGCGTCCAGCACACCTGACATCGTCATCTTCGACCACGAACTGACGCCGTCGCAGCAGCGCAACCTGGACCGCGCCCTGCATGTACGGGTGATTGATCGTACGCAACTCATCCTCGACATTTTCGCGCGGCACGCCCGCACCCGTGAGGGACAGCTCCAGGTCGAACTTGCGCAACTGCAATACCTCCTGCCCCGGCTGACGGGACGGGGGGTGGAGATGTCGCAACTCGGCGGCGGCATCGGGACCCGCGGACCCGGCGAAACTCAGCTCGAAACCGATCGCCGCAAGATCTACCGGCGCATCCGGCACGTCAAGGAGCAACTGGACAACGTTCGCCGAATTCGCGGCCAACAGCGGCAACGTCGTGAGTCCGTTCCCATTGCGACCGTGGCGCTGGTCGGCTACACCAATGCCGGCAAGTCCACGCTGTTTAATGCGCTCACCAAGGCCGGTGTGCTGGAGAGCGCACGCATGTTCGCCACGCTCGATCCCACGCTGCGTAGCGTAACGCTACCTTCGCGGCGGCAGGTGTTGCTGTCAGACACCGTCGGATTCATCCGCAACCTGCCGCACACCCTGGTCTCGGCCTTTCGTGCGACGCTCGAAGAGGTCCAGCGCGCATCGCTTTTGCTGCATGTGGCCGACGTTACCAGTCCCACCGCAGGCGAGCAGCAGGTGCAGGTGGAAGAGGTGCTGCGCGAATTGGAGTCGCAGGACAAACCTCGGCTGTACGTCATGAACAAAGTCGATCTGCTGCCCGAAAAAAAACGTGAGAGTCTTCGCGACACAGACAGCGTGATTCACGTGTCAGCTGCAAAGGGAACCGGGCTTGACAAGCTGCTGGAGCACATTGACGCGCACATCGTAGAAGATCCCGTTCGGCGAGTACACATGCGCGTGCCGCAATCGGAAGGCAAGGCTCTAGCCACGCTTGATGCCAAGGCGCGAGTGTATGCGCGCGAGTATCGTGACGGCTACGTTGATCTCGACGTGCAAGCGCCCGACTCGCTGTTGCGCAGGCTGAAGCGGTTCGTCGCCGAGTAGACACACAGGGCGGTTCTTCCCGGCTGCACGAAATAGGATTAGGCCTTAGTCCCCAGTATCAACCGGATGTCGACTTATGCTTTGTGCTGTGGCAGGGGGAGGATTTGTAGCCAGGGGATCTTCCTGAAGTCCTTCACGTCGGCCGTGACCAGGACGTTGGCCTTGCCGGTAACAGCAGCGGCAAAACAATCTGCGTAAGGCAACCCGTATCCTGCCTTGAATTGGGCCGCGATCTCCGTGATCCGCTCATCGGCGTTGATTACGTTCAATGGCAAGAGTCGAACCTCTCCCATGAATTCTTGCGCTTCCTTGAAGCCCCTTTTCATCGCGATGTTGTAGTACACCTCGCCCCAGTTGATCACCGAGAGCAGCAGCGCGGTATTGGAATCTCGAGCCCGCTTAAATAAGTCTTCGACCACGTCCGCCCCCGGCTGATCCATCAGGAAACGATACAGAGCGTTCGCATCAAGGACGTGACATTTCATGCGAATTCCCGATCACGGCTACGTTCCAGCTTTGCGGGCATGCCTCTCTTGGCGAGGCTCCCCCGCATGCGCTCGATGAATGCATCGGTGACGGGTTGGATGAACAACCGTCCTTGCTCCTCGACGAAAGCTATTTTTGTGCCTTGCTTAATATCCAAGCGATCGCGGATGTCGGCGGGAATGACAACCTGGCCCTTGGCGTTTACAGCCGAATATTCAACATTACTCATGGTAGTAGATTATACGCCCAAGTATCCCGATGTCGACTACGTATTACAAAACGCACGATGGAGTACTATCAGTGAGGACATATTACCGAGGCTAGATGAAAGGTGTTGGCGGTGCAGTGGTTCCCGCATCTGCCTGTTCGTGGGCGTGATAGCTCGAGCGCACCAGCGGACCGGACTCCACGTGGCGGAACCCCATCTTCAGCGATTCTTCCTTCAGGAAGCGGAACTCGTCGGGCGTATAGAGCCGCGCCACCGGCAAATGGTCCCTGGACGGCCGCAAGTACTGGCCGATGGTGAGGATGTCCACACTGCGAGCTGCGAGGTCGCCGAAAGACTTCGAGCAGTTCGTCCGTGCTTTCGCCGAGGCCCACCATGACGCCGGTCTTGGTCGGAATCGCCGGGTCCATCTCCTTGGCGCGTTCCAGCAGCCGCAACGTGCGCTCATAGCGGGCTCCCGAGCGCGCCACGCGATAAAGACGGGGTACAGTTTCGGTATTGTGGTTGAGGATGTCGGGCCGGGCGTCCATTACGATGCGCAAGGGTTCGTCGAGCCCCTGGAAATCGGGGATCAGCACCTCGACCCGGCAGCCGTCGACGCGCTTGCGAATTTCGGCGATCGTCATGGCGAAGACTCGCGCCCCGCCGACATTGTCGTCATCACGATTGACGCTGGTGACCACCGCGAATTTCAGCGCAAGCTTCTCGACGGCCTCGGCGACGCGGGCCGGTTCGCCATAGTCAATTGGCTGCGGCCGCCCTTTGGGCACCGCGCAGAACCCGCAACGCCGGGTGCACAGATTGCCCAGCAGCATGAACGTCGCCGTGTGATGGTTCCAGCACTCGCCAATGTTCGGGCAGTGCGCCGACTCGCATACAGTGTGCAACTCCAACTTGCGCGCCAGGGTTTTCAGGTTGTGATAGTTCTCACCCACGGGGGCGCGCGCCTTCAGCCACTCCGGCTTGGGCGCCGGTTGGCGCGGTCCGATTTCGATCTGGATCAGTTCAGCAGCGGTAGCCATCTCGACCTTCTATTGTACAAGCCGCTTGGGATGGGACGCTTTTCGCCGTTCGCTCTTCGCTCTGACCAAGCCGAGCCAGCAACCCGTTCTGCGGGGCGGATGACCACTAGCCTTCCCCGAGTTACAGGTCACCCAGTCTGCCGAATAGCGAAAAGCGAACAGCGAATAGCGTCACAGCGTATGCAGATACGCCATAAGGTCGTCGAGTTGTTGCGGCGTGAGCTTCTGCTGAAAGGCCGGCATCTTGGGCCGCCCAATCAGGATGATATCTGCCACGCGCTCGTCATTTGCGGGCATGCCGTTCTTCATGAACTGCCGCTTGAATAGCCCGTTCAGACTGGGCCCGCGCAGGTCGCGTTTGCTGTAAGCGTAATGACATTCGCCGCAGCGGGCGTCGTAAACCCGCCGCCCCTGGGCCTGCTGTGGGGTCAGGCCGAGTTCAGCGTCACTCTTGCGCGGCTCGGCGCCGCACGCCGCTAAGATCGTGATCAGGACCAGAATGATGGCGGAGAAAAAGGCAAATCGCGCGCGTCTTGGGTTCAACGTTCCTTCCGAGGCTTAGCAGAAATTTATGCGTACAAGCAGGCCGCCGCTGCGGCTGTAGCAGAGTTAGAATACACCTTGCATGGCCGTCACTCTCAAGCGCGTGTACGACAAACCATCGCCGCAGGATGGCGCGCGGGTACTGGTGGACCGGCTTTGGCCGCGCGGACTGAAAAAGGAAGAGGTCGCGCTGGACGCATGGTTGAAGGATCTGGCGCCGTCGCATGAGTTGCGGAAATGGTTCCACGCCCATCCGCAGCAATGGAGCAAGTTTCGCGAGAAGTATCTGAAGGAGCTAGCGAGCGATGCGGCGCAGCAGGCCTTGCAACAGCTCTATCGACTGAAGAAGGAGCGACCCCGCCGTCTAACTCTCTTATACGCATCAAAGAACCAGGAGCACAACAACGCCGTGGTGCTGAAGCAACTGGTTGAAGGCGATCGCAAACCGCCCACCGGGACCGGCCCTATTCGCGCGGCAGCCACGAAGCGTGCCCGCGCCGCCCGGGCACGTTAGTCTCCGTGATCCTCCGACCGGAAATGAATCCCAATAGATCCGAGGATGTCTTCATCTCTGCATGGGAGGCCATCGCTCGCGCCGAAAGAACAAAGTCGGCCAAGTATTACCTGGTTCGACAGCCCGACCACGCGCGTCTCTCGGGACAGATCGTCGAGCAATTTGCGATTCCGGGCTCACCTCCGTAGATGACGACATCGTGCGTGGCATCAGCCTGCACGATGAAGGCTGGGCCGACTTTGACAGCGGACGCAAGCGGCTTCAGGCGACACCGGCACACTACTGCTGCCGGGAACGTCGCGTTGAGCGACGAAGGCAGGCCATTGTCGTTTCTCGAGATCAAGGCGGGAGACTTCCTGTGCGCATGGAACGGCTCGATCGAATGCGCTGAATCCGTCGCGCCCATCGCAGGGCTCATCGTGAGCGGGCACTTCCGGCGACTCGGGAAGTTCGGCATGGGCAGCGGCACCTACCCTGACCACGATGCGCAGCGCGTGCGTGAATTCATTGCGCGGGAAGAACAGCGCGAGTGTCGTCTGTTGCGCCTGCAGAAGCCGCAGCGAGCGGGAAGTGGAGTACTGGACCGACGTCCTCCAATTTTGCGATTTGTTATCGCTCTATTTGTGCTGTGGCTCAGAGGAGAGCGTTGAGTTTCCGCAGCGCATCGGACCGAAGGGTGAAACGATCAAGCTGCAGGTGAAAGATGGGGTGATTGTGCTGACCCCGTCGCCGTTGGCGCGCGAGGTAGAGTTCTCACTGGACGCGTATTCTTATCCGGCTAATGCGGGCGCGTTAACAACCAAGTTGAACTGGCGGGTGCGGTGACTCCCGGTAGTCTCAGAAGACCACGCTAAATACTTTCCTGCTGTCTCCGCAGTCGTTTCGCCTCCGCCAGCAGAGCCATGCTGTGCATGAGGTTTTGCATGGTAACGATCCCTACCAGGCGCTGATTATCCACTACGGGGATCATGTTGAGCCCGCGCCCGCCCAGCTTGCGGAAAGCCGAGGCGAGGGAATCAGTCCGCTGGGCAATCTCGAACGCTCGAACCATCGCGCTCTGCACATACCCGTTACCGCCCACGCGTAGCGCCTGCACGATGCGCTGCTTGCTGATGACGCCCACCATGTCGCTGCCGCGTACCACGGGAAAGTCATCCTGCAACGTGTGTACCGCCTTATGGAGCGCATCTTCCAGGGTGTCGGCTGGCGTCAGGGTGGAGAAGCCGGTCAGCATCACATCCTCCATGCGCACACTCTCCAGCACCGACTGGAAGACCACGGAGCGGTCCTCGAGTTGCGCGCCGACGAACAGGAAGAAGCCAATCAGCATCAGCCAGGTGTTCCACACGCCGAGGAAGATGAGCAGCATGGCGAAGCCCTGCCCGATGGTCACGGCACGCCGCGTGGCATGCACGTAGTCCATGCGCTCGGCCAGCAGAGCCCGCAAGATGCGGCCACCGTCCATCGGATATGCTGGCAGCAGATTGAAGCCCCCGAGAAACAGATTGCCCCAGAACAAGGCACGCGGCAGATTTTCGGCGTGCACGAAGGGCTGTCCCCAAAGCTTGACCTGCGGCATAAACACCAGGATAAACACGCCCGAAATTGCGGCGATGACGAGATTGACGAGCGGGCCTGCAACGGAGATGCGAATATCGCGCGCCGGGTCCGCGTTGCGCTGCCCTGTGTCTTCCATCAGGGTCACGCCGCCGATGGGCAGCAGGATAATCGAGCGCACCGCAACGCCGTTACGGCGGGCCACCAGCGCGTGGCCCAGTTCATGCAGCACGACGCAGCCGAAGATGATGCCGACCAGCGCCATGCCCCGCAGCGCGCCCGTGGTACCCATGGTCACCGATTGCGTGAACCAGACGAATGCCAGCAGGAAAAGAAATGTGAGGTGGATACGAATGTCCACCCCGAACAGCCGTCCTGCGGGAATCGACCAACTTCTCATCGCTGCACATCAGCCTCTAAGGCCATTCTATACAGTTCCGGGCGGTAGGAGCAGTCCACGGGTAAGCGCTGAGAGTTCGCCCTTTTGGCTTTCGGCCTTCAATCGGTGATTTGATAATTTCGGCGGGATGCTGAATGCTGATTACCGACCGCCGCCACTCCCATGCGCATCATTGCCGGACAGTACCGTAGCCGTCCTCTGCGCTCGTTGCCTGGGCTCGACCTGCGCCCCACCAGCGACCGGCTGCGGGAGACGCTCTTCAACGTGCTCGCCGCCGTCCACGATCTGCGGGGCAGCGTGTGGCTCGACCTGTACGCCGGAACCGGCGCCGTGGGCATCGAAGCGCTCAGCCGAGGCGCGCGGCAGGTCTATTTCGTCGAGTCGGCAAAAAGGCACGCGCGACTGTTGCGCGAAAACCTGGCGTCGCTCGGGATCACGACAGGATACGAGTTGCAAGAGCGCGAGGCCGCGCAGGCCTTGACGCTGCTGGAGAACGCGGGCGTGGTTTGCGATTTCTGCTTCTTCGATCCGCCCTACCAGATGCACGGCGCCTACGAGCAGACGCTCCGACGATTAGCACAATCGGCCCTGCCTGCAGCCATCAACCGTCGTGATCGCGGAGCACGAGAAGAAGTTCGATCCCGGCGAAAGCTTCGGCGAACTGGTGCGCTACCGCCGGTTGGATCAGGGCGATGCAGCCCTGAGCTTCTACAGGCTGCAGGTCAAAACAGCTTCTTCGAATCCAGCAGGATCGTAACCGGGCCGCAGTTCACCAGTTCGACATCCATCATTTCCTGGAAGCGTCCGGTCTCGCAGCGCAAACCGAGCGTGCGGATACGCTCGACGAAATATTCGTATAACGCTTTGGCTTGCTCCGGCCGCGCAGCCGCATCGAACGAAGGCCGCTTGCCTCGCCGCACATCGCCGAAGAGCGTGAACTGCGAAACCGCCAGCACCGAGCCGCCGATATCCACCACGCTGAGGTTCATCTTGCCGGCTTCGTCTTCGAAGATGCGCAGCCCCGCGACCTTCTCGGCGAGATAGCCGGCGTCCGTCTCGCTGTCCTCCTGCGCGACTCCCAGCAGGACGAGCAGACCTTTCTTGATCTGCCCCGTGACCTCGCCGTTCACTTTCACCGAGGCGGAACTCACGCGTTGTACCACGGCACGCATGCGAGGGTTGTATCACAGAACGTTAGGTTACGACGGGACGCTAGCTCGATTGCTGTTTCTCCATCATCTCCGGAACGGTCACGAACTCGTATCCCTCGGCCTTGTAGCGGGTGAGGATGCGGTCGCTGGCTTCGACGGTGCGGCTGCGGTTGGCGCCCATCCGGACGTGTGCTCCGTCATGCAGCAGGATCACATCGCCGCCGCGAATTCGGCGCTCGGCGTGGGCGACGATCTCCTCAGCCGACTTTGCCTTCCAGTCGTAGCAGGTAACATTCCACATCACTGGAACGAGTCCCAGGTCGCGCACCGTCCGCAGTGTTGCCGGTCGCCGTCCGCCGAAAGGTGGCCGAAACAGCGTTGGTTCCATCCCGGTTGCATCGAGGATCGCTTGGCGACCGAGTTCGAGCTGGCGGCGTACTTCGGCCTTAGGCGTAAAGATCAGATTGGCGTGACTCCAGGTGTGATTGCCGATCGCGTGTCCGGCAGCAACCAGCGCGCGAGCGATCTCCGGCTTCTGCTGTACAAATTGGCCGATGACGAAGAACGTTGCTTTGACCGCGTGGCGCTCCAGCACCTCCAGGGTGCGCCAAGTGTCGGGATCATTGGGGCCATCGTCGTAGGTCAGCGCTAGTAGACGGGAGCCAGGTTGGAGGCCAACGAAGGTACGACCGTAAAGCTGCGAGGTGGGCGACATGGTGTGGTAGCCCGCGAAAACAGCCGCGCCCGCCAAACCCAACCCGCCGAGTAGCGATGGAAGCATCGATCTGCCGTGATTGTAACTGTAGCGGTGGAAAACCTGGCGCAAGGTTAACCGAGACGTCAATTGCAAGAGACGCGGCGGCGAGATATTCTGCGAACTATCGCACTATGGCGAACCTTTTCGAACCACCCCGATATATTGCGGTTGAAGGCCCCATCCGTGTGGGCAAGAGCACGCTCTGCCAGGTGGTCGCCGAAAGCCTGCACGCGCAGCGCATCAGTGAGCCTGAACACAATCCGTTTCTCCGCTCCTTTTACGACGGTGAAACCGGTGCCGGCTTCCAGGCGCAGTTTGCGTTCCTCATCGCCCGCTACGAGCAACTGGCCGGCCTGGACATACGGCGCAATCCCAACAAAACCTATGTTGCCGATTACATCTTCGAGAAGGACAAGCTCTTTGCCTGCCTGAACCTGGGCGATGCGGAACTGGGGGTCTACAACCGCTACTACGATCTGTTCCGGCAAAACGTGCCCACGCCCGATCTCGTCATTTACCTGCAAGCCACGCCCGAGGTGCTGAAGAAGCGGCTCAAGAAGAAAAACGCGCCCGGCGAGAAAGCGATCAGCGACGATTACCTGGAAGAGGTGGTCAAGGCTTATGAGCACTTCTTCTTCCACTACACGTCGTCGGACCTTCTGATCGTGAACACCTCCGACATTGACTTTGTGGAGCGCAGCGAGGACTTGCAGGCACTGCTGCGGCGGGTGAGCGAGCCGATCCGCGGTACCCAGTATTTCCTGCCGCTGGGACCGGGCGAGCAGGCGGCAAGGGCATAGCTCTGCCGAACTTTCATCCCGCGATTATTTCTTCGCCATTTGCGTTGGGAGCGGGCTTAGCGTCTTTCAATTCCAGGAGCAATTGGTCGAAGATCTGCGTGTCGTGCCGCGATGGACTGAAGCCGCCGGGCAAATCTCGTACGCTTAACGTGTTCAGCAAACCCCGCACGGTTCCGGGAAGAAACTGCTCTCTTGCCTCGTACCAGGCCTTCATCCACGGTACCAGCCCAAGATACATTTCGTGCCGCTTCCGGCGGCGCGTCGGGTCGGACTTAGCCCGACGGCGTAGCTCCTCCGTTGGCACTCCGAGCCAGAGAACATAGTCCGCGAATCCGATATGCTTCTTTTCGAACGCGCTCCGGTAAAGTTCCGACTCAACTTCAAACAATGTTTTGGTGAGTGCTCCCGACTTCCACACCGCCCAGGAGTAATAGAGGTGGAAGGGATCTCCATCGCAGACAGCAATCCCGTTCTCACTTTCAAGCTGAAGCGCTCGTTGCCAGTTTTGGACGGCGAAATTGACCCAGAATCGGGCCACTTGGTTGGGATCGGCGTAGAGATCGGGGGCCGCGACATCGTCTACCGCTTCTTCAACGAAGCCCCCGAAAAAATGGGTTCGACACCAGGTCGTCTTCCCGGCCGCGCTCGGGCCTTCGATCGCAACGATCATCGCGGCGTGCTCCTCTAGCCGTAAATTAGTGCGTCGGCGGCACGTATTCCTTTGGCTTCTCGCCGCCTTCGCCGAAGAAGTACGCTTCCATCTGCTGTGCGATGAATTCCTGGTGTTCCTTCTTCCAGGGTTGGAGCCGGTATTCGTTGAGCAGCATCTTCATGTGTTCCTGCCATTGCTCCCAAGCCAGCTTGGAAACGTTGTTGTAGATGCGCTGTCCGAGTTCACCATCGAAAGGCGGTTCGTCGAGCCCTTCCGTTTCGCGCCCCATCTTTACGCACTTCACCATGTGTGCCATTCACAACTCCCTGTTTGTAATGATTGCCCGTCCTTGATTCTAACGGCGACGCACCGCTTTTCGCTATTCGCTATTCGCCATTCGCCTTTCGCCAAAACGCAGGTTCAGGCGGAGCCTGCGCCTTTAGCTATAGACTAGTCCAACCTCCTGATGTAACTGCCCGTTGACGCTGTCAGGAATCTCTCCCATACTTAATCCATTCATGGAAGGCGACCTACAGACCTCCACGAGCCAGAGTCCTCACGCACAGAACGACGGCGGTCGGTCCCCGGTGCCCGGTCCGCATTGGACAAAGGACTATGCAGAGCACTTGCGTTCGATCCATTTTGCATTGATCGTCGTTTCGGCGGCTCTGATCGTCCTGGCATTATCCAGTAGCACTTCCAATATTCCTGAGGCTTTAAGGCAGATCGATGGGATCGCCGAGGTGAGTAAGCAATGGCAGGAAAAGTGGCTTGAGGAGGCTGCGGCGCGCAAAGTGTCGGGAGACAGCGCTGCTCAACTTTTTACACCACCTAATGCAGCGGTGGTCTTGGAAGTCTCTGACAAATCTGACAAAAAGTTCGTCGAACGTTTGGACACCAGCTTCACTCCGCCTAATTGGGTGGTAGTCGGCGAAATAATGCAGCTTCGCGGCGGGGATTCCGGAAGCTCGAACTTTGTCGAGAGCTATTCCTCAAGTCGTCCGGCGGCGTTTGTTTCTCGCCCAGTGTCGCTGTCGGGATTCAAACGGATTTGGGATGCTTTGTACTCGGGCACCTATGTCCAAATCGCCGAGACGCTAGCAGACAAAGGCTACTTCGTAAGAGGAAGGGGAATGGTCGGCGGGAAGTTATCTGACGTAACCGATGGACTTCGCAGCGTTGAATTTGCACGCCAACGGGCCCCTTCAAATTATGACGATGACGCCGTTTGTTCGCTTCGTCGCCTTTTGAGCACTGTCAAGAAGACTCTGGATACCAGTTCCGAGTATGCGTATGCATGTACTTGGGACTCTTGGGAGCATTATGCCCTGTTTCTCCCGATACAGAGAATGCGGAAAGTGGATTTGGATGGCTTGGAAATGCTGGTATCCCGGTTTGATAAGAATGGGTACCAACCATCCCACCGGGATTTTGCACACGCATTTCGAGCACTGAATGATTTGACGAAGGATTATCAGGATCTTGATATCAACAATTTCGAATCAATCCTCCGCTCGGAGCAGGCGAGAAGTGGGGAATCATTTGAGGCATTCGGGATTAAGTTCCCGGGGCATGGCGCCACTGCCTGGGGAATCGTAGTCATTTTGGCCATACAAACTTACTTTTGGATTCATCTTCATGAGTTCAAGGTGAAGCTAGACCCGAAGGATCCGATCGGAGAAATTGCGTGGATTGGAGTGTATCCCTCCGCCGCCTCAAAGCTGGTTTTTCATTTGTCTGCGTTTGTCTTACCAATCCTCGCAGTTTTAGCACTTGGAGCACACGGTGTCATCGTGGGCAATCATCCGCGACTTACTGGGCACTGACGATCCTCGGAGTATGCGCGAGCGTGGCACTCTCGATTGCCGCATGGCGAAAAACGCCGCAGGTTGGTGAAGGTTCCGGCAACTAGCTAGCTAGTTGCGCAATCAGTGTTTGTGCGGTCGCATTAACGGTGAGAGCGAGGGGCGGCGAGCGATAAGCGATCTTCACTCTCCCAGCCAAACTCCATAGGGGCGAAGGGGCTCGACGTGGTCGCAGATAATCTTGACAGCGCCAGTGATCGGGACGGCGAGGATCAACCCCATGGCCCCCCACAGCCATCCCCAGAATAGCAACGCGATAGTGACTGCCAGTGGATTCAGTTGCAGCCGTTTACCCAGGATCTTGGGATAAAGCACGTTCATGGCGACCAGGTGCAGGCCCAGGATCGCCACGACCACAATCAGGAAGACGGCGACCGTAAGGTGGCCAAGGTCGGCGATCAGCGGCGGGACAAGCGCAAGAATGACGCCGAGGTACGGAATGAGGCTGAGAAATCCGCTGATTACCCCGAGGAAGTAGAAATACGGCAGCCCCAGCAGCGCAAAGAGTGCGATACTGCACGCGCTGAGGAACACTCCAATGATGAAGTTTCCCACGATAAACGAGCGGATCATGCTCGCGACCAGACCCAGCATCACGTAGGCGGTATTCCGGCTTTCCATCCTGAACAGCATCACTGAGGCGGAGCGCACATGGTCCTGCCAACTGAGCATGAAGAAGACCAGAAACGGGACAAACGTGACGGCGAGCAACATCTCGGAGACCGAACTCGCGTTCCGGCTGACCAGGTCAGTCCAGTCGCTGGATTGCTTTACCGTGATCGTTTTCTTGGCGTCCGCTGATTCGGGCAAGACCGTTTCGGTTGTCTTCTCGATCTCCTCCGCCCGCTCCCGGATTGTGCCCGTCATGTCGCTGAACTTGGCCTTGTACTTGGGTACCTCATGCATGAAATCCAAGGCGCGGTTGTATGAGAAGTAGGTGGCGCCGCCGGCGGCAACGACCAGCAGAAACACGGCAATGAAAGATCCCAACCCGCGCGGAACCTGAAATCTGGCGAGCAAGTCGACGACGGGAGCCAGAACGAAGGAGATCAGAATGGAAACGAGAATAACGACCAGGATCAGCTTGGCCGTGTAGATCAGCATCAGCACAATCGCCGCAGCCAGGATCACCAGGGCCGAAGCCTGAATGCGCAATAAACGCCGATGTTCCAACGCAGAGTCAGTTGGGCGGTCGGTGGCCATCGTCGGAACCGGGTCGGGACCACCCGCGTCGCTCGTCGCCAGGTCAGGATCCTGCTCGCGCTCTCCAGTTGGATTCAGGTCGTCCAGCAGTTTGTCCGGCATTCCGCTTATGGTACTCGCATGAGGTAAGGTTGCGACCATGATACTTTTGCTGTGCCGCAAATGGAAATTACTTCCACGACACCTTCGGGTTCCGGACAGCCGCCACGCATCCTGGCGCTGGATTTCGGCGCCCGCAGGATTGGCTTGGCGGTCAGCGACCAGTTGGGGGTGACCGCTCAGGGGTTGCCAACCCTGCTCCGCAGCAACAAACGGAATGACCTTGACCACCTGCGGCGGGTGATCCGGCAATATGGCGTGACCGAGATCGTGATGGGACTTCCGCTGCGGATGAGCGGCGCCGAAGGTGCTCAAGCAGAGAAGGTGCAGGCCTTTGCCGAGCAACTGCGGCACAAATTCAAGCTGCCGGTCCACCTCTTTGACGAGCGACTGACCTCGGTGGAGGCCAATCGCATGCTGCGCGAAACCGATATGAGCATCCGCCGCCGCACCGAGGTTGTGGACCAGGTGGCTGCGGTGCTGATTCTGCAATCGTTTCTGGAGTTCCGCAAGTCGCAATCCGGCTGAGCAGCGCGCGAGCGGTGCTCTTCATCTAAACTGCTGTATTCCGTGCGAGCCTTCTTCAAACTCGTCGTCGCGCTAGTACTCGTGTTTGGGCTGTGGTTTGCCTGGGCCGTGCTAGTGCCGTTAAAGCCGCCGGAAACGACATTCGTGCTTCTGCGGCCCGGTTGGAGCGTCCGCCACATCGGGCAGGCGCTACAAAGTAATGGCATCATTCGCAGCTCAACGGCCTTCCTGATGCTGCATTACATCGAGGGCGCGAAAACTCTCAAGGCTGGCGAATACAAATTCGATGAGCCTGCCACTGCCCGGCAAGTCCGCGAGCGGCTGATTAGCGGCGATGTTTATGCGCGCATGGTAGTGGTCCCTGAAGGCTTCAACATTCTCGAGATCGCCGCCGCGGTGGAACAGGCGGGACTTGGTCCGGCTGAGGACTTCGTTACGGTGGCCAATCGCGATACGGCCCTGATCCGCGACCTCGACCCCACCGCGAAAACCCTTGAGGGATATCTGTTCCCCGACACCTATCAGTTCACGCGCATTGATACGCCTCATGACATTGCGGCGGCGATGGTGCGCCGGTTTCGCCGGGAGGCGCAAAAGATTGGCCTGCTGGGCAATGCGAATATGCACCGCATCGTAACCATGGCTTCCATTGTGGAAAAGGAAACCGCGGCGACGGAAGAGCGTCCGCTGGTGGCAGGCGTGTATTACAACCGGCTGGCCAAGGACATGATACTGGCGGCCGATCCTACCGTGGTGTACGCGGCCCTGCTGGCCGGGCGTTATCGCGGGACCATCCACCAGTCGGACCTGCAATTCGATTCACCCTATAACACCTACAAGTACGCCGGCCTTCCTCCCGGCCCAATCGCAAATCCCGGAGCGGCGTCGCTGCTAGCGGCCATGCATCCGGCGGAAACGGAATTCCTTTACTTCGTAAGCGATAACAATGGCCACCATCGCTTTGCGCGAAGCCTGGGAGAGCATGCTGCCAATGTTGCGGCCTATCGCCGCGCGGTAGCCGCCAATCCTTAAAGCACGTATTGGCAATAATGGAGTGCCGTCTCAAGCCGGTCGCTCAACATCTGGCCAGCAGGAGCGATATACTAGACGTTCTACGGTATTCGGTTGCGCCCTGACCCCCCTAATGACAAGACGACGCATCTTCCTGGCGGTTTCCCTAGTCGCAAGTCTGCTCGGGCAGACCGGCTGCCTCTTTCGCACCCGCCTCGTGGAGATGCGCACCAGTACCGCCCCACTCAAGATTGCCACCAAGCAGGAGTTGGTGGACCGCATCAACAGTGAGGCGGCGAAGATCAAGACCTTGAACGCCACCGTGAATATCGCCACTTCGGTTGGAGGCGAAAAAAAAGGCAAAGTTACCGACTTCCAGGAAATCAGCGGATTCGTTCTGGTCCGCAAGCCGGACATGCTGCGCATGATTGGGCTGTTCCCCCTCGTGCGTAACAAAGCGTTCGATATGGTGAACGAGGGCGAGCGTTTCGAACTCTGGATTCCGGCAACGAACAAGTTCTACATTGGTTCCAGCGAAGTGACCAGCCCATCCACCAACGCCTTGGAGAACCTGCGGCCGCAAATCATCTACCACGCCCTGCTGCTGCCGGAAATCGATGCGAAGAACGAAATTGCGGTGCTGGAGAACAGCACCGAAGCCGTAGTGGATGCCAAGTCGAAGAAACTGGTCGAGCAACCGGACTACGTTCTCGATATCATCCGCCACTCCGGTAACGACTGGTATCTCTATCGGAAAATCTTATTCGAACGCGTGAACCTGGTTCCGCACCGCCAGACTATCTATGACAAGGCGGGCGATGTTGTCACCGAGGCCACGTATCAGGTCTATAAGGATTACAACGGCGTCAGCTTCCCCAACGTCATTGAGATCAACCGTCCGCAGGAGGAGTACACCATCCGGCTGACGGTCGTGAAGCTCGTAATCAACGAGACACTCAGCGACGAGCAGTTTGCCCTGCTGCAGCCGCCGGGCGCGCTGGTGATTGATCTTGACCACCCCAATCAGAGCGCTGCCGCTCATGGGGCGCCGGCTGCCTCCCAAACCAACGGCAATTCAGAGAAAAAATAAGCTCCAGCCCGGTGTACGGACTGGAGCCCATGCATTGCCGGCTGCGAATTAGCGCTTGGACGTGCCGCGCGCCATCTTCTTCACCTTGCGTTTCTCCGCGCCACGAGCGTAGGTGCGGGGCGCTTTCGGGGCGGCTTTCTTGCGCGCTGCGCGCTTCACCTTCTTCCGTTCTGTCTTGTCGGTAATGCTTTTGGTATTGGCCATGAACCTTTCATTCCTTTGTGACGGGCTTACGCTTTTTCCAGCTGAGCGTATTTCTCGACCAGCTTTTTCAAGCCGAACTTTAGAAATTGTACCGTAATCTTCGCGTCATCCCCATCGCCCTCGCGACGGTACACCGTGCCCTCACCGTATTTGGGGTGTCGCACGCGCTGTCCCGGGCGGAACCCGGTGCGCCCGGTGGGCTCGGGGATCTCGACTTTCGGGCGCGAGAACTTCTTGCCGCGGGAAGCGAAGAACTCCGCGATGTTATCGATAGAGTTGTACGCCGGGCCGGCGTAGGGGCTGCGCCGTGGCGCGCTGCGGCGCGAGTACTGGGGGCGCTGGTCTTCGTCCTCGTAGGAATAATGCCGGCCGCTCCCGTGATCGCTACGTTCGGAGTACGACCGCTGGCGCGGCGAGCCGAGGTCCTGTAGCAGCGCCTCCGGTACCTCCTCCAGAAATCGCGACGCGACGCTGGATTCGGGCATGTCCGTGCCGTAGCGGCGGCGGTAACGCGCGCGGGTCAGGATGAGCTTGTCCATGGCGCGCGTCATGCCGACATAGCACAGGCGGCGCTCTTCTTCGATGTCGTCAGGCGCCAGCAACGTGCGCGAATGGGGAAACAGGCCCTCTTCCAGTCCCACCAGAAACACCAACGGAAATTCCAAACCTTTGGCCGAGTGCAACGTCATCAGCGTGATGCGCGAGTTCTCGTCGTACTGATCGGCATCGCTGACTAGCGCGGCGTGATCCAGGAATTCGCTCAGCGTCTCGCCGCGGTCGCGTGAGTCCATGGCGGCATTCACCAGTTCGTGCAAGTTCTCGATCCGGGCGAGCGACTCCGGCGTGTCTTCCTGCTCAAGCTGCTTGATGTAGCCCGTGCGGTCCAGCAGGAACTTCAGCAGCTCCGCCGTCGAGGCCGGATCGCCCGGCGCACGGAATCCCTCAACTCGCTCTTCGCCGGCTTCTGTGCCAGCAACGTTGCTGTCTCCAGAAAGCTCATTGGCGAGGTCATCGGGCGCAAACGCCGTCGCATCCTCGTCGCTGAATGCTTCGGGCGAGAAGTCAATATCGTGCTGCAAGGCGTCTCCGTCGGAAACCGCAGCCGTCCCGGCCGCGGTCTGTGCCACGCGTTCGCGAAAGCTACCGACGTGCATCGCCCGCGCATCTTCAATCAGTTCCGTGAAACCTTTCAGCACCGCCACTGAGCGTCCCGGAAGCAGCTCGCGTTGGATCGCCTCGTTTATCGTTCCCCACAGCGAAAGCCCGGTCTCCAGCGCGATGCGCTCCAGGGTATCCATCGTTGTCTTGCCGATCCCGCGGGCCGGCGTGTTGATCACGCGTTGCAGGGCAATCAAGTCATCGGGATTATGGATGACCTTGAGGTAGGAGATCATGTCCTTGATCTCGGCGCGCTCGTAGAAGCTGAACCCGCCCACCACGTGGTAGTTCATCTGGTACCGGCGCATGGCCTCTTCGAACAACCGGGATTGCGAGTTGGTACGGTAGAGCACGGCTGCGCGCGGCGTTTCGCCGTTTTCGCTGGGCGCTTCGCGCAGGTATTTCGAAATGAAATCGGCGGCGAACAAGGCTTCGTTCTCGCCGTCGGGGGCTTCGTAATAGCCCAATTCAGCGCCACCGCTGCGGTCGGTCCACAGGTTCTTGCCCTTGCGTTTGAGGTTGTGCGACACCACCGCCGAAGCCGCCTGCAGAATGTTCTGGGTCGAGCGGTAATTTTGTTCCAGGCGGATGATGCGCGCCTCGGGAAAATCCTGCTCAAATTCGAGAATGTTGCGGATGTCGGCGCCGCGCCACGAATAGATGCTCTGGTCCTCGTCGCCGACGGCGCAAACGTTGTGCTCCGTTCCGGCGAGCATGCGCATCAGCTCGTACTGCGGCCGGTTGGTGTCCTGATATTCATCCACCAGGATATGGCGGTAGCGGCGGTTGTAGCGCTCGCGGACCTCGCCTGAGGATTTCAGCAGGCGCACCGCGTACAACAGCAAATCGTCGAAGTCGAGCGCATTCGATTTTGCCAGCTCCTGTTTGTACACCTCGTAGATGTGGGCCACGCGCTCAGTCTTGGGATCCGACGACTCCAGGTATACCTCCTGCGGATCGCGCATGTGGTTCTTCGCCCAGGAGATATGTGCGAGAACACTGCGTGGCGTCAACTGCTTGTCGTCAATGCCGAGGCGGCGCATGGCGGCCTTCACCACATTCTGCTGGTCGGTCTCGTCGTAGATTACGAAATCCTTGCGATAGCCCTTGCCGCCGATCTGCAAGGCTTGAATGTCGCGGCGCAGCGCGCGCACGCAGAACGAATGGAAGGTGGAGATGAGCGGCTTCGCCACCGAGCGCGCCCCTGCCAGCGACTCCACCCGGCCCGCCATTTCGGACGCGGCCTTATTGGTAAACGTCATTGCCAGGATGGAGTCGGGCGGCACGCCGATAGCGTCAATCAGGTGCGCGATGCGGTAGGTAATGACGCGCGTTTTGCCGCTGCCGGCGCCGGCCAGGATGAGCACCGGCCCGTTCACCGCCTCGACGGCTTCGCGCTGTTGCGGATTCAGATTATCCAGATAAGACGGCAAGGTTGAACGCACTCTTGATTCAGTTGGGCCGGCTGCCAATGGCCGGGGCATCTATGGCGCGGCGCGTTTTGCATTCGGCGCAGGGGCAATACTCGCGCAGGTAATCCCATGAATAGATGCCGTGCAGGTGGCCATCGTTCCAGGTGAAGCGAATGGCATACTTGCCGACCGGCTCCACCTCCGTGGGCTTCGCCAGGGCCTTGAACATGGGCAATTGGCCGGCAATCGGCTTGATCGGATCGCCCGGCTGGCGGCCATCCTTCCCGCGCTCTTCGTTGCACAGCGCGCACGGGCAGGCGTTCCGCAGGAAAGGGAAGGTGTACGAGCTGTGGTGGCCGTCTTTCCACTCGATCTCCATGCCGGTACCGGAGGTCACATTCACTTTGACGGACTTTGGATCTGCAGTTGGGAACATAAGACCTTGCCCGCTGGAACGGGCTTACTCTCTAGTATCGCAGAAAAAGACTACCGAGGAGGTCGTGGACGACCCGCTGGGTTACCGCCAGTTCAGTACGCGCCGCCGTGGCCGGTGGCGTGGTAGGCGTTCGTCCGCGAAGTGATCTCGTTGCGGACGTCCCACAGGGCCTTGTAGAGCGGATATTCCATGCGCTGCCTCAGCACCTCGACCGGCGTTCCCATGGTGCCGACCACGCCGCCGCCGATGATCCGCTGCGCCAGCTTGAGGTGGGCGTAACGGAAGAGCTGGATGTGCTCGTCATAGTCAACCAGCTCCTCGGCAACTTCGTGCAAGTCGAAAAATTCCGTATGCCGCCGGTACAGCTCTTCTAGCGTGATCCCAGCCTTCTTCACTTGCTCGAAGAAAGCGTCACCGAGCCGCGGCGCAATGTGCAACAGCGCCACGAACCCGGGAGAATCAAGCCCGCTGCCGTGACCCAGTCCAGTGCGAATGATGTGGTACTCGTAAGGCGTGATGCTCTCCAGCAGCGCAAGCATGCGCAAGGGATGGTCTAGAATCTTGTTGACCCGCCGCAGCAGTCGCGCGCCGTTCTTGTAGTCGCCTTCATGGAGAAGTTGCCGCACCCGCTCCAGTTCCCACGCCGCACCCTTCATCAGCAGCTCCGACGCCTGGTGCGTGACCTGGAAGGTAAGCTCATCGGGATGCAGCATCTCCTCCGGCGTCTTCTGCAGCGCCAGCAACTCGTCCGTGCGAAGATAGCGCTCATAGTCGGAGGCTGCGGTCCCGGGAAGAATGGGGGTGCGAAGGTCTTCACTCATGAGCGCTTACTCCATTGCGGGTCTCTCTCCGGTGGCACGATGGAACCATCACGCATGTGAATGATGCGATCGCCATAGCCGGCGGCTTCGGGATTGTGGGTGATCATCAGCACCGTCTGGCCAAATTCCTGATTGGATTGCCGCAACATGTTTAGCACAATCTCAGAATTCTCCGAGTCAAGGTTCCCGGTGGGCTCGTCCGCCAGCACAATCGCGGGCTGATTCACCAGGGCGCGCGCCAGGGCTACGCGCTGCTGCTCACCGCCGCTCATCTCCGAGGGACGATGATCAAGGCGCTTCTCGATGCCCAAAAGGCTGGTGATGCGTTCGATGTACTCACGCTGGCCGGTTCCGTTGCGCTGGCCCGCAATATCAAGGGCGATATCGATATTACCTTTTGCCGTAAGCGTTGGGAGTAGATTGAATTTCTGGAAGACGAAGCCGATTTTCGACTTGCGCATCCGGGTGCGCTCCGCGTCGGAGAGCCCACTGAAGTCGACTCCGCCGATCAGGACACGTCCCGAGTCCGCATGCGTCAAGCCACCAAGAATGTAAAACAGCGTGGACTTGCCGCTGCCGGAAGGGCCAACAATGCTGACGAATTCGCCTTTCTCGGCCGCGAGAGAGACGCCTCGTAATGCCGGCACGTCCACTTTGCCGAGGTGGTAAGTCTTGCGTACGTTCTCAGCCTGAATCATCCACGCCATGCGAATCCCTGATCTTACACGATGCCTTGGTGCCTTCGCCGGGTGTGAAAACTTGTCGCTTCCGAACTTGGCGCATCGGTGCTTCTTTGAGCCGATGGGATTGCCCGACCCGATCGGCTTCAGCCGCTGAGGGAATTGTTTCTTGGTGCGCAGTGGCCAAAGATGAGTTCCTTGAGCAGGCTCCAAACGCGAGTTCCTCCAGGGGCTGAAGCCCGAATGTCAAGAAGCGTCAACGGCACAGCTGAACTGTGCCCTTTCAAGACCATCGTATCCCCCTAGCTACTTTCCCGGACCACTTTTCCGCGTTACAAAAGCGACATGGGGAAATCTACGTCAGACGTGAAGCACGCCCAGATGGTCGCGCGCGCAGTGCAGTGGCTGCGCCACCACTACGGATGCGGCATCATCCTGTCGGAGCAGTATTGCGCCAGCGGCGAGGTCCCGGACGTCATCGCGTGGAAGGGCTTCTGCCAGTCGGTCCTGGTGGAATGTAAAGTGGCGCGCAGTGATTTCCTGGCGGACGCGGACAAGCCGTTCCGCTTGAAGCCGGAAGAGGGCCTGGGAAGTCGGCGGTTCTATATGGCCCCGGCGGGAATGATCGCGCCCGAGGAATTGCCGAAGCATTGGGGACTGCTGGAGTGCAAGGGCAGGGAAGTCCGCATGGCGGTCAAGCCTGGCAGGCAGGATTTGCGGACTGCGGCCGGCCTGATGAAAGAGATGAACCTGCTGCTGGCAAGCCTGCGCCGCGTGGAAGTGCGAATTGAGCCCCAGACGATTACCGAATTCCTCAAGTGGAAGAACCGCATGGCGGAGTACAACGGCGGCCGCTTGCCGGAAGGCATCGCCCCAGCGGAGGAAGAGCGGAACTCCTATCTGCTCTCCTAAACCGCCGCGCGTTGCCTGGGTTGGCCCTTCAGTGCAAAGAACAGAATGTAGAGATAGCAAATCACCGGCAGAATGAACGCATGGTGAAGTCCGATCCGGTCGGCGATGAATCCTTGCGCCAGCGGAATGATCGCTCCCCCGACGATGGCCGTGTTGAGCAAGCCGGAAGCCTCACCGGTGAGCGGACCCAGTCCCTCGATACCTAGCGTGAAGATGCTGGGGAACATGATCGAGTTGAAGAGCCCGATCGCGAGGATGCTCCACATCGCCACCTGGCCAGACGACGCCATTGAGACGCACACCAGCAAGGCGGCGACGACTGCATTGAACCCCAGCACGATTCGCGTCGGGACCTTCTGCAATACGGCGGAACCGATGAATCGCCCAACCATGGCCCCACCCCAATAGAAGCTCAGGTACTTGGCGGCAATCTCTGGGGCAAGGTTGCTGATTACCGGCAGGCCGAAGTAATTCACCAGAAAGCTGCCGATCGCCACCTCCCCACCCACATAAGCAAAGATCGCGATTGCACCCATGATCAGGTTGCGATGCCGCCACACACTGTCGTGAGCGCCGGCTTCCACCGCGTGTCCACCTTCGGCTGAGGGGATGTGCGGCAATTTGAATTTTCCGATTACGACCGCAAGGGCGATTAGAGCAGCCGCGATAATGAGATACGGCAGCTTGACGCTCGAAGCCTCCTGCAGGCGGTAAGCATGCAGGTCTTGCGGCGCCATGGCATGGATGTCGCTGAGCGTTTTCGCGGTAGCAGCCGTACCTAGAATAAGCAGTCCACCAAAGTACGGAGCTACCGTCGTGCCTAGAGAGTTGAATGCTTGTGTCAAATTCAAACGGCTCGACGCGGTGCGCGCCGGGCCCAGCACGGCGACGTAAGGATTGGCGGAAACCTGCAGCGCAGTAATTCCGGCGGCGAGAATGATGAGCGCAGCCAGAAATAGTGGGAACGACGGCACCATTGCCGCCGGGATAAACAGCAGTGCCCCGACCGCCATGGTCAGCAACCCCAGCACCATCGTTTTCTGGTAGGCAATGCGTTCAACGATCCATCCACAAGGCACAGAGAACACCGCGTAGGCGCCGAAGAACGCGAACTGCACCAACATTACGGCGGCGTAGTTCAATTCGAAGATCGATTTCAGATGAGGAATCAGAATGTCGTTCAGGCAGGTGAGAAAGCCCCACATGAAAAAGAGAGTCGTCACCATGGCCAGGGGGCCGCGGTAATTCTGTCCGGTTTCGGGGGCGCTGACGGTTGTCGTGTTTTGTTGGCTTCCGAGTGCCATGCTCACCTTTGAGAATCTGCACTCCAATGGGGTGCAGCTCTCGACTCGTTAAGTTTTTTCGGTACGGAAGAACCCCGGTCCACAACCACTGCCGAATAAATGTACCTCAAAACCCGGTTCCGGAGCCTAACGAAGGCTGGCGGCAAGCCTCTGGTGGGTTGAGCAGGCGCCCATTGGGTGAAACCCCACTGCTCGATCGCTGGACGGCCAAGAGCACGGCACCTGCTAAAATACCAGCCATGATTGACGAGTTCCTCCTGCAGGTGATCGCCTGTCCTGTATGTCGCAAGCCATTAGTCCTGCGCGGCGAAGAGAGCTTTAAGTGTAACGAGTGCAAGCGCGTGTACCCCATTCGCAATGGAGTCCCAATCTTGCTGGAGCCGGAAGCGACCATCGAACCGCTTTGATCGCCTGGCAGGAACTGGCGTAAAAAGCCGCACGCCCCCGAAAAAACACTCAGTCTGAGCGCGAAGAAGGCACTTTCCATCCGCGCATCCGCAATTTGTTGCAGATAGCACGAAGCAGTTCGTCCCAAGTGTGCGGTCTAATACGGGACAAAACGCTGCTTCCGACAACACCACCTGCAACTATCAGGGAATAAGTGGGTTGGAACCAGCAACAAAACTCAGGGCGGCAGCTGTGACAACCCGAGTTCGGCCACCAGATTGCTTGCAACTTTATAGTGGCCCCGGAGTCTAAGAGAGCAAAGCCCGATGAGGTCGGAGGTGAGGTCGATGACAGAAAAATTTTCCGTCCCCGAATTAACGGCGCTGCGGAGCGAACTGCTCCAAGGGTTCGATTCCAAGGACGCAATCGAGCTGATCCAGACGTTCCTGGCCGGGCACGGTTACGGTGTTTCGGCTGAGGAAGCCCGGAATGCGGTCAACAAGGTGGTGGTGCCGGGTGGTTCTCTGGAAGCTTTCCAGCGCGAGTTGGAGAGTATTGCGCTCGTGAATTAACGCTGTTTAAGCCGGCGAATGCGGTGACAAGGATTCGCTCAACCTGAAAAATGGAACGGAACGCGCGACACGCCAGAACCTGGACGCAGGCGCGAACCGAAGCGAAAAGTGAAGAGCCCGGGCGAAACGGCCCGGGCTTTCCTTTCTCAGCGTAGTCACCTCAGGTCCGACGCCTATTCGTATCGCAGGCTGTCCACCGGATCCAGTTGCGCTGCCCGCGCGGCCGGCGCGGTCCCAAACAGCACACCCACCAGCGTGGACACCAGGACTGCGATGACGACCGACCAGCCCGAAACGGGGATCCGGTAATCGGTGAGAAAGCGCACCGAGAACGGCAGCGCCAGGCCGATGAATATCCCGACAGTCCCGCCCGCCAGCGAAATCAGGATTGCCTCAGTCAGGAATTGGGCCCGTATCTCGGCACTGGTGGCGCCCACTGCCCGGCGAACGCCAATCTCGCGAATGCGCGAGTTCACCGTCGCCAGCATGATGTTCATGATGCCGACTCCGCTCACAATCAAAGTGAGGAAGGAGATCAGCGCCAGCACCGTGGTCAGCGTGTTCGCTGTCTTGCTCGCCACCGAAAGCAACTGCGTCAGGTTGGTGATCTTGTAAACCGATTCCGGGCGATGTCGCGACTGCAACACCTGCAGAATTTCTTCGGTGGCGCGGGGCACCTCATTGGAGTCGGACACCGAAAAGAAAAGTTCTTTCACGTTATCGCTGTCGGTGAAGTATCGCGCGACCGTGTGGGGGATGAGGATCGTATTCTCCGAAATCTCCGATTGCCCAAACGTGTCCACCCGTTCGCGAAACGTCCCGATCACGGTGAAAGGCAAGCCGCTGAGCTTGATCTCCTGGCCAACCGCGGCGCTGGGCGAGCCGTACAGGATATCGGCCAGGTTCTGAGTCATCACCGCAACTTTATTGCGCGACTGCGTGTCGCTGTCGTCGAAAAAGCGGCCGGCCAGGATATCCAGGTTGCGAACGTACAGATACTGCCACGACACGCCCAGAACCAGAATGTCCCGCTCCTTTCCCCCGGGAACCGGTACGTGGTCGTGAAACTCGATCATCGGCGACGAGGCGCTGATGCCCGGGACGCCTTCGCGCACCGCATTCAAGTCGTCCAGTGTCAGGTAATCGCTGCTGGCCGTGCTGGCATACATCTCGCCGCCCTGGTACTCGGCGACCATCATGTTGGAGCCGATATTCTGTATTTGCTGCAGGATGTACTGCTTGCCTGTAAGGCCGACGGTAACCACCAGGATCAGCGACGCCGTCCCGATAACCATTCCCAGAGAGGTCAGAATGAAGCGCACCTTGTTGGTGCGAAACGTGTCGATGGCGACGTTGATCGTCTCTCCAAAGACGAGTTTCGGATACGGCCGCCCATTGTTGCCGTTCATTGGCATGTCTGCGATTTGAGGATAACCCTTGAGGGCTGGCGCTTCAATGAATCCGCCCAAACGCGTCGCAGCGGCTGCGCACCTCACGAAAGCAAATTAGTGAGTTCTTTCCGGTTTTCCACAGCCGCCCACAGGCACGTCGAGAATACAATTAATCCCATGTTCAATTAGCTGTAACAAAAATGAAACAGCAAAAGTGGTAGGTTGAAAAGTACTTCTGTCGAGTTGACATTCCCCCTTAGTGGGAGTGCAGGCACGCCGTTACTGCTGCAAGAATTGTAGGTTCGCTACCCAATAGGAGGCCCTGTTATGCCGATCCAGTCTGGCCAGAAGACCCCTTTCTTTGCGTTACACCAAATGTCTTTTTCCTCCTGATCGCTTGCCTTTTCCTGACCACGTTCGCCCTTGCGCAATCGACCGTCGACGGCGCGATCGGCGGTACCGTTTATGACGCCCACGGCGCGGTGGTGCCCAATGCCACCGTAGTGGTACACAATAACGGAACCAACCAGGAGCAGACTGTAACCACGGATTCCTCGGGCTATTTTCGAGCTCCCAAGTTGCAACCGGCGGATTACACGGTCACGGTTACCGCCTCGGGGTTCGCCGCTTTTAAGGCCCAACATGTGCTGGTGGAGCTTGGCCGAGTGACGGAACTCACACCCCACCTGGCGGTCGGCGGCGGCTCCGAACAGATACAGGTGTCGGCTGAGGCTCCCGAAGTCAACACGACATCGGCTGATTTCGACTCCCAGCTCAACACCCTGGCGATTGACACGCTTCCGATTAACGGCGGCCGCTGGTCCGACTTCGCCCTGCTGACGCCGGGCGTGGTGAATGATCTCAACGGTTTCGGACTGTTGAGCTTCCGCGGCATCAGCACCCTGCTGAACAACACCACCATCGATGGCGCTGACAACAACCAGGCATTCTTCTCGGAAGAACGCGGACGTACCCGCGCCGGTTACTCCAGCGCCAAAGTCGCCGTGCAGGAGTTTCAGGTCAATACCTCGGACTATTCCGCTGAGTATGGACGCGCTGCCGGCGGCGTCATCAACACGGTGACCAAGAGCGGCACCAACCAGATCCACGGTGAAGCCTACTACTTCATCCGCGACCAGGCCTGGGGCGCTACCAATCCCTTCACCTCTGCTGACCACACAGACCTCGCCGGGGGTGTTTACCACCGCGCCCTACAAGCCCTCTGACATTCGCCGCATCAGCGGTATCGGCCTCGGCGGCGCCATCATCAAGGACAAGCTTTTCTGGTACTTCGCTTTCGACTGGTACTACCGGAACTTTCCCGGCACGGCCATAACCAGCAGTCCGAGCGCTTTCTTTGCCACGCCCTCGAATGCGACGATCGCGACCCTGGCGACGCGCCTGGGTGTCAGCCATGCGCAAGCTCAAACCGACTACACCAACGGCTTGAACGGGCTCATCAGCATGTTGGGACCGGTTCCCCGCACCGGCTTGCAAACCATCTGGTTCCCCAAGATCGACTGGAACATCAACAAGAAAAATACCGCTTCTTTTGAAGTGAACCGTATGCGCTGGTCTTCACCGGCCGGCATCCAGACGCAGGCCAGCAACACCTTCGGAATCGCCAGCTTCGGCAACGACTACGTGAAGGACACCTGGGGCGTGGCCAAGCTCAACACCTTCATCACTACCAGCCTGTCCAACGAGTTCCGCTTCCAGTACGGCCGCGACTTCGAGTACGAGAACAACCAGGTTCCGACTCCGTACGAGCAGTCCAACCTGGTCTCGCCTCCGGGCTACACCAATCCGCTTGGACTTCCCCCGCAGGTGGTCATCACCAACGGCTTCACTTTCGGCGTTCCCAGCTTCCTGGAGCGGCCCGCTTATCCCGACGAGACGCCGCCAGCAGTATGGTGATGTGGTGACCTGGATCAAGGGGAACCACACCTTCAAGTTCGGCGGCGACATCAATCACGTCAGCGATAACACGCAGAACCTGCGCTTCCAGTACGGGGCTTACTCGTACAGCAGCCTGTTGAACTATTTCTCCGACTTCTACAAGCCCAACAGCTGTGCCTCGAGGCAAGCTGCATGTTCCTTGCTACTCCAACTACCAGCAGGCGTTCGGTCCTCTCGGACTCAACTTCAGCACCAATGACTATCGATTTCTTCGCTGAAGATACGTGGAAAGTCAGGCCGCGACTATCGCTGACGCTCGGCTTGCGCTACGAGTACGAGACCATGCCCTCCACCATACTTGCCAATCCGGCGCTTCCGGCGACCGGAAAACTTCCCAGCGACAAGAACAACTGGGGCCCGCGTGCTGGCTTTGCCTGGGACATCTTCGGAGACGGCAATACGTCGTTGCGCGGCGGCTTCGGCATGTACTACGGGCGCATCATCAACTCGACCATCTACAACGCCCTCATCAACACCGGCGTCAGCAACGCCCAGTTGAGCTATTTCTTCACAGCTACTTCGCCGGGAGCGCCCGCCTTCCCGCAGATTCTCGCGAGCCCCCCGACCGGCACCAAGCCCAACGTGGTGTACTTCAACGGCAACTTCCAGGCGCCGTTGATTTACGAAACCGACCTCTCGCTCCAGCGCGAGATCGGATGGAACACGGTGATGTCCATCGCCTACCTGGGCAGCTTCGGACGTGAGCTGCCGAATTTCGTGGATACCAATCTTCCGACACCCGGCCAGATCACCTACAAGGTCCTGGGCGGCGGCCCCATCCAGACCCCGACCCTCACCGGCCTTTTCTACAGCGGCGCACGCCCCAACACGAACTATGGCTCGATGACCGATATCTTCAGCGGTGTCAATTCCACCTACAACGCCTTGTCGGCGCAGCTGAACAAGCGCTTCAGCAACCACTTGCAGTTCGCCGCCAACTACACCTGGTCGCATGCTCTGGATTACGGCCAGAACGAGTCGACTTTCAGCGACACCAACGATCTGCTGATTCCGAGCTGTCTGAAGTGCGAATATGGTAGTTCGATATTCGACGTGCGCCAGCGCTTGGCGCTTAACCTGATCTATCAGTTTCCCTGGGACGTAAAGGGATTCTGGGGATATCTCGCCAATGGCTGGCAGATCGCACCCATCTTCCAGGCGCAAACCGGGTTGCCCTACTCACTGCTTACCAGCGGCACGCCTAACTTGAATGGGGTCAGTGGCATCGGCTCCAGTATCAACGGCTCCGGTGGCGCGAACCGCCTCTTTGAGACCGGACGCGATACCTTCCGCTATCCCAGCACGCAGGTGGTCGATCTGAGTGTCAACAAGAACTTCAAGATCACGGAACGGTACAACTTGCAGATCCTCGGGCAGGCGTTCAACCTGTTCAACAAGGTGAACGTGACCGGCATAAACAATACGGGCTACATCATCGGCACGACCGCTGGCGTTCCGACCCTTACTTACAATTAGCCATTCGGCACGGTCAACAACGCCAACAGCAATTTCGCCTATTCCAGCCGGCAAATCCAGATAGGGGCCAAGTTCAACTTCTAGCCGCTGGTGTGATTAGAACTCAACGCGTCCCGGCCTCGCGCCGGGACGTTTTTTGGGCCATAGCGCCGATGGTTACTTTCGTAAGCGCGGCGGTCGCATTTCGGTTGCGAAGCCGGAGCGTGGTGTGCACACTGGTCTGTTGGGACTGGTGCCCAACGGCCGTACGCTGATCCTGCAAATCGCGGTAAGACCGGAGTTCTTTGAAAATCAGCCGTCAGCCGTCAGCGAGTGCGTGCTGAATTCCTTGCTTCGGGCATTAGTTTTTGGGGAAAC
>CAWJIW010000024.1:0-135523 GCA_963843005.1 uncultured Acidobacteriaceae bacterium
CATCCCCGCCGCAAGGACAAAAAGAAGCGCGTTGTGGACCCAAACATCAAGGATTGCGAGGAAGATCTGAAGGGCGCGCTGGGCTGCCATGTGACCATTACCGACCATAATGGCCGTGGCCGCATCGTGGTGGAGTACACCTCGCTGGAGGATTTCGACCGCATTTTCGACATAATCATGCGGAGGGAGCCAGAGTAGGGGGATGCGTGTGCAAGAACTCGGATTAAGGGCTTGCGGTGGGAGAAGACAGCTAAACTTGCCGAAAACTTAGGCTATTTTGTCGGAATAGTGTCATCCTAGCGCGTAATCTGTGGGGGCAAGTGGGAAATGGAGCCTAGTGCTGGCTTCTTCCGTCCGCGGACGCTGGGCCTAATCATGAATTCCAATGCAATGGATAATGATCTGTCCCGTCCCTATCGCTGAAATTTCCACGACAAGTGACGCGTTAGCGATCGAGGTGACTTGGAATTGGTAGGGGCCCGAGCCCGCACCTTGGAAGCCCGCAGAGGGGACTTGGGGGTACAGGTAGCCGTGTAGTTGGTGTCGGAAAAGGCGAAGTTCCAAGTAACCGTGAAAAAGTAGGGTTGGTTTTGCTCGATATCGACCGCCTGCCGCGCATGGTTTACGGGAGCTGCGCCGCCGGCGGCCGTTCCAAGCTGCCCATCGGCATTGATCACCACCGGCAAAGCCCCGCTGGGTGAGTTGCCGTAGATGCCGGCGATGTAGGCGGCGCTCTGCTGAGCTTGTCCAGAGCCTTGCGTACCGATGCGGATGGTGTTGCTTTCCGTGCCCGAGTCGGGACCAAAGTTGGCGATGTAGATGTCGGAGCTGCCGGTGGTGTTGTTGGAGCCAGCGTCGAAGCCAGAGAAGGTGTTGAACGCCCCGGTGCTGTTGAGGGAGCCAGCCTGGTAGCCGGAAAAGGTGTTTTGGAACCCGGTGGTGTTGCTGGCGCCGGCCGCGAAGCCGAAGAAGGCGTTGAAACCACCGGTGGTGTTGTTGGAGCCAGCGGCGAAGCCATCGAAGGTGTTCTCGGAACCGGTGGTGTTGCTTAAACCAGCCTGGTAGCCGGAGAAGGCGTTGAACGCCCCGGTGCTGTTCCTGAAGCCAGCCTGGAAGCCGGAGAAGGTGTTCTCGGAACCTTTGGTGTTGCTTGAGCCAGCCTGGTAGCCGGAGAAGGTGTTCCCTGAACCCTTGGTGTTGCTTAAGCCAGCCTGGTAGCCGGAGAAGGTCGTTGCCAACCCCAGTTCCGGCAACATTGCTAGCGCCTGCTCCCACGCCGAGAAACAGGTTCCCGTCCGCCGAACTGCCAATGCTCAAGACACCGGCCCCGCCGATCTGGTACGTCGTGGCGGCGTTGATGCCGCCATTCACGTCGAGCTTAGCTTGCGGTGTGGTGGTCCCGATGCCCACATTCCCGCCCGCCTGATAGATGGCCGAATTGCCCAGGATGTACGGGTTCTGCCAGACGGGTACGTAATTCGTTGAGCCTCGCCCGTTCAAATAGCCGGGCTTGATTCGCAGGGACTCATTCGGATTGGTCTCGTTGTTTGCCGGGTTGGATTGGTCCTGGGTTGGAGCCCGCAGAAACGCGGAGACCGGCAGCCCAGCCAGCGTTTCCGCTTCATGCGCTTTGAAGGCATAGGGCACGCTCACCAGCAGCACACGCGGCTGCTCAGCTTGTCCCTGCACCTGCACTCCCAGCCAGCGCTGCTCCTGCTGCGAGAACAGGTCGTTCGGCAAGCCTGTGGCTGTGGTGCTGCCCAGCAACACGCTGTATTGACCATTGCCGTCGAGGCGTGACGTTTTGCGTCTCCATCCAGACGGGCGCGCCGCCGTCCTGCTGCTTGTAGATGGCGAACGTGACACCGACGGCCGTGGATGCAGGGCGGACGCATCCTTCAGCAGTCCCGCTGTAGCGGATGAGGTTGGGAACGGCGGTGGTTGGTGCTTGTTGAGCTGAGCCGATGGAAACGAGCAACAGAGTGGACAGGGCAATGACGAAGCTGATGCGGCGCATGGGGCGCTCCTTTGGTGTAAAGAAGCTCGGGAGCAGATACGGCGAGGCCGAGATTTAGGGATTCTGTTCCCCTATCCAGCCGCTGTCAATCTCTATTTGGGTCGGTGAGTAGAGTTCCTCTCTTTGGCTTTGAAGGGGCACGGCTTCAAGCCGTGCCGCAACGTGTGGTTCGAGAGTTGGGCTTCAGCCCCTGAGGGAACTCGCACTCCCTCTCAAGACCGAAGTCCCTCAGTGGCTAAAGCCAAGACAATGACAGCAGACTTACGGCACGGCTGAAGCCGTGCCCTTTCAAGTCGTCGCAGGGCAATAAACCCTCTATTCCCGCCCTTGCGCCACGGTCGGCGACTGTGTGCGAACCAGCGACTCCAAGCGCGACAGCCGCTCCTGAAATTCCTCGTTCTGCCGCTGCAGTCCCTGGTTCTCTCCGCGCAACTGTTCCGTCTCTTGCTGTAGTTGTTCGGCTAGCTGGTCGCGTTCCTGCTGCAGTTGCTGCACCTGCCGGTAGAGCGCCTGGATCGCCGCCAGCGCCACCCCGTCGGCGTCCACCGTGCTGATGTGCTTGTCGTCTTCGCCCAGCCCAAAGGCCGCGCGGAAGTCCTGCGCCACCGGCCCCATGTGGCGAATCTCCGGCGCTTGCGTCTTGTAGTGCCAGCGTCATCAGCGGAATCTGGTCCAGGCGCGCCAGCAGTTGCGCTCCATCCACCGCCGCGAAGTCATCCTTGCTGGCGCGGTCGCTCAGCGATGTCCACGACCCGCTGCCCGCCGGCACATAGACTCCGGCGGTTACGGCGCCAGTCGTAGGGTTAATTGCGGTTATGAACGCCGCCCCGCCGGTGGCCCGGGCCAGGAACTCGTTAGGCGCCGTCCGTCCGCTACCGCGAACGCTGGAGCTGTCGCCCCAGACAAAGCTGCCATCGATGTCGCGCCGTCGCCATGTTTCCGAGGGCCACGCTGTAGTTTCCAGACGCGGTGTTGTTCGTATCCGCCGCCCACGGTCGAATAGCTGACCGCTGGCCGTGTTGCCGTAGCCGCCGCCCACGGTCGAAGCGCATATCCGCGTCGGCGGTGTTGGACGTCGCCGCCGCCAACGGTCGAAAACATGCCGCTGGCGGTGCTGAGGACCCCGCCGCCAATGGTCGAATACGATTCCGAAGGCGCTCGTTGGTGTCGCCGCCGCCCACGATTGAATACGGAACCGCTGGCGATGTTGCTGCCGCCGCCGCCCACGGTCGAATTGTAGTCGCTGGCGGTGTTGCTCCCGCCGCCGCCCACGGTCGAGGCGCATAGCCGCCGGCGGTGTTGCTGGCCGCCGCCGCCGTTCGTCCCGAAGGTTGCAGTAACACTGTTGACATCGACCTTGACTTCCTCCTCCGCCGATCGTGGCTCCGGTGACGCCGCCGGCAACCGAGTACCGTCATATACCAATCATGTTGACAGAAGCAACATTGTTGACACCATCGACGGCATACTGCATCTCGAACACGCCGCTCGTAACCAGGAGCTCAAGTGCGCCGCTGGTGCCCACAAGAAGGTTGGTGTAGACGGTCCCCGCCGATCAGGGGCCACCCAATGTGCCGCTGCCTGCGACATTGATGCCGCCGTTGACGTCAAGCGTCGCTTTCGGCGAGGTCGTCCCAATGCCCACATTCCCGCCCGCCTGATAGATGACCGAACTGCCCAGGATGTAGGGGTTCTGCCAGACAGGTACGTAGTTCGTCGAGCCTCGCCCATTCAAATTGCCGGGCTTTGTTCCCAGGGATTCGCTCTGAGGGGTCTCGCTGTTTGTCTGGCTGGATGGGTCCTGGATTGGAGCCCGCAGAAACGCGGAGACCGGCAGCCCAGCCAGCGTGTCCGCTTCATGCGCTTTGAAGGCATACGGCACGCTCACCAGCAGCACGCGCGGCTGCTCGGTTTGTCCCTGAAGCTGCACGCCCAGCCAGCGTTCTTCCTGCTGCGAAAAGAGGCCGTCGGGCAAACCTGTGGCTGTCGTGCTTCCCAGCAGAACGCTGTACTGTCCATCCCGGCCGAGGGTGACATTTGTGTCTCCATCCAGATGGGCGCACCACCCTCCTGCTGCTTGTAGATGGCGAAGGTGACACCGACGGCCGTGGATGTAGGGGACGCATCCTTCAGCACCCAGCTGTAGCGGATGAGGTTGGGAACGGCCGTGGTTGGTGCTTGTTGAGCTGAGACGATGGAAGTTAACAACAAGGTGGACAGAGCAATGACGAAGCTGATGCGGCGCATGGGGCGCTCCTTTCGTGGGAGAATCTCGGGAGCAGATGTGATTGGGCCGAGTGCGCGCATTGTGTTCCTACACCGATGCGCTGTCAATCAGAATTTCCCAGAAGGGACGGCAGCAAAAGCAGGTCCCTCCGCTCGGGCTGAAGCCCTCGGTCGGGATGACAAGACAATTGGAGACCGGAGTCTCGTCGCGCGCTGCGGTGAGCGGTGACGCCACAATAACCCTATACGATCTAAATTCTCGCCGCGACAAGCGACAAGCACGTTTCTAACGCAAATGTCGCCACGCCACGCGGCTCGGTTCAATTTCCCACTCTACCCGGGGCTCTTGCGCCCCGGGCTCGCTTCACCGCCGCCGCTTCGCGGCTGGACCTGCGGCAGGTTGCAGCCCCTTCTACTACCGAAAACTTCTTACTCGAGCACTCACACAGACTCTTCAGCCCGAGCGGAGGGACTTGCTTTTGTTGCCGTCCCTGCCTATTCGCGTGACCGGGACCTCGTTTTTGAAGCCGTCTCAGTGCCGCAGTTGTGCGCTCATGTTCTTGTCGCTGTTGGCGCCGTAGAGTTCAGGGTACAGATAGGTCCCCGTTCCTTGTCCGGCTTGTCTTCTTCGACGGGTATGCGGTGCGCGTTCGCCCACGCGTCCTGCCGAATACCGGTAACCTGCCATGACACTTCCGCGTTCGGCTTACCCCCTGCGATCTTGAAGCGGTTGCCGTTCATCTTCCTCGCGATGTAGAGATAAGGCTGAGGACGTCCAAGCGCCGTCAAGACATACCGAAAATCGCGATTCAGCGCGTCGAAGTAGTCGGGCATGGTAATCCACACTTCACCCCGGGCGTTCAATCTTGCGGTGCCGTTGTAGATGTTCATCATGTCGGGCGACTCGACGAAGGATGCGATAGGTACTTGTTCTCGGGAGCGAGTGGATGGTCGATCTTGAAGGAGCCGCCGCCTTTGGTCAGATTGCCGTTACGTTGAGGTTGCCGGCGTAAGAACCGTTGTGCTGAGTCCACGGCGAACACCGTGGCGCCGCCTCCAATGCCTTCAGAAGAGTTCCGCCCGCTGCCGTCGTAAATTGGCCAGCGGTTCCGGTCGTCGAGCGTACAAAACCATACCGCTGCAACTTTGATTGATCCCGGCAACACCAACTCCACCTGGAGACCAGCCCGCTACTCCAACTCCTCGGGCTGGCGGTGGGCCTTATACTCCGAAGCTAGCTCCACTGGTGGCGCTGGCATAGCCAGTTGACCCCTACACCGTCTAGCTGCTTGTGGTACCTCCGAGATTACACCAAGAACTTGGCCAGAGGTAGCGCCGTTGAAAGCCGCTTACTCCGGCCGCGCCATGGTGGTGCTATGTGTTGCACCGCTCACTCCAAAGACCAGCCTGACGTCGCACCTTCGTAGCCGGCTGACGCCTGCGGCGTTGGTCGCTGGTGCTGTTCGTTCCTCCGGCAACGCCAGACACCTGGCCCGTGGTCGCGCCCTCGAAGCCCTACGCCTGCGGCGTTAGTCGTGGTGCTATTGGATGCCCCATTGACGCCATAGACGACGCCGGTAGCGCCGCCTTCACTGCCGTTCACACCAGCCGCGCCATCGGTCGTGCTACTCGTTACACCGGACACGCCGAAAACTGCACCTGTCGCCGCGCCCTCAAACCCATTAACGCCTGCGGCATAGTTTGTGGCGCTATTGGTTGACCCGTTGACGCCGTAGACCTGACCTGTAGTCGCGCCCTCAAACCCATTGACGCCTGCGGCATTGCTGGTGGTGCTGTTCGATGACCCTGCCACACCAGATACCTGGCCGGTAGTCGCAGTTACAAACCCAAAGACGCCCGACGCGAAATTGGTGGTGCTATTGGTTGACCCGCTAACACCATAAATGATGCCGCTAGCGCCGTTCGCATTACCGTTTACACCGGCCGCGCCGTTGCCGGTGCTGGACGTGCCTCCTGACACACCAAAATTCTGGCCGGTGGCAGCGCCGGCGTAGCCGCTCACACCGACGGCGAAGGGTCCCGTGCTTTGAGTGCCTCCGAATACCCCAGAGACTTGTCCGGTGGCTGCGGAGGCAAAACCAGAGACCCCGGATTCAAACTGGGTTGTGTGCTGGCGGTTGACCCAATGACCCCGACCCCGGTCGCGCTAGTCCCCTGAATGCCCCCGTTTACGTTCAGCTTTGCCTTCGGTGCGGTGGTCCCAATGCCCACATTCCCGCCCGTCTGATAGATCACGGAGTTATGTATGAGGTTAGGCTCGACCCAAAAGGGAAGGTAATTGGTTGCGCCTTGTCCGCGGATTACCACGTCTCCGCCAGCCGGTGCCAGGTTGTCTCGCGATTTGCCGGAGGCGCTGTCCGAGGAACTCGCGGCCGTGGTCCTCGCGTCTGAGGAGTCCGCAGGCGTGCTCCTCACAAAAGACGACGCGGGCAACCCGCCCAATGTTTCCGCCTCATGCGCTTTGAAAGCGTACGGCACGCTCACCAGCAAGACACGCGCCTGCTCGGGTTGTCCCTCCAGCTGCACCCCCAGCCAGCGTTCTTCCTGCTGCGAAAAGAGGCCGTCGGGCAAACCTGTGGCTGTCGTGCTTCCCAGCAGAACGCTGTATTGCCCATCTCTGCCGAGGGTAACGTTTTGCGTTTCCTGCCAGATGGGAGCACCGCCCTCCTGCTGCTTGTAGATGGCGAAGGTGACACCGACGGTTGCAGATGAACTTGCCGCATCCTTCAGCGTCCCGCCATACCGAATGAGATTCGGAACGGATGTGGTTGATGCTTGTTGAGCTGATGCGATGGAAACGAACAACAAGGTGGACAGGGCAATGACGATACTGATGCGGCGCATGTGGCGATCCTTTCGTGTAGAAAAGCTCGGGAGCAGATGTGGTTCGGCCAAGTAGCGCGCATTGTGTCCCCATTCCGAGGCACTGTCAATCAGAATTTCCGGGAACATCAGAATTTCCGGGAAGGCAGCAAAAGCAGGTCCCCTCCGCTCGGGCTGAAGCCCTCGGTCGGGATGACAGGTTTGCTTTAGCGCGGCGCGGTCCTTATCTTTCCGGTTCACCAGGAGCTGAGGTATTTATCGCGCCGGTGGAAATCGGGTCGCATCGTAGACGAAGTCCACCAGGCCGTCGCGATAGTCGATCTTCAGCTGAAACATATGCAGTATTTCGAAGCCAAGCGTGCCTGATACCTCGGTGCCGAAATTCTTACTTATGCTGGATAGGTCGAAGGTCACCATGTTCTGGTTCTTCTGGGCGAAGTGGGCGAAGACCAGGGTTGCTTTGTCCGCCCGGTAAACGTCGGCTACTCTGTCCGCTGAGTCCTTTCACGTGCATATTGGGATCGGAGCTGATCTTGGTCACCTGCGCGGCCAGCCCGGGTGGAGAGCATGTTGCGCTGCGCGCCGGTGTCGATCAGGAACAGCATCGGCGGTGAGTCGTTCACTCGGGTAAAGATCAGGAGGGCGTGGCCGAAGCGTAAAATTGGGGTCCAGTTCGCCATCTCCGGGAGCTATGTAGCGGTCCTTCGGCAGAGGGCGCGATGGAGCGGCGCGTTTGGTCGCGGGGTTGGCCGATTCCGCCTTTTGTTCGCCCGGCTCTCCGCCTTATCCTCAGGATTCGCGCGGGACTCGCCTTCGCTATTGAGCCCAGTGGGCGCGACCGCTTGATCCGGGCGCTTGGGCAAGGGAGACAACCTGAGCTTCTGCCCAGGAAGTCATGTTGATCAAATAGGAACTGAAGACGTCGGCGCCGATGAGGCCGTCTTCGTCGGTTATGGACGCCCGGTCGGTGACGCGCACGACACAATCTGCGAACTCCAGCTCTCCTACGCGAATGTGATCGGCAACGGCGATATAGCCCCCCTGAATACCTTTTTCGCCGACCCCGCCATATTGGGTCTGGGCGATAAGCGCAAGACCGGATTTTTCCGCGGTTTGCGGCCATGAAGAGGCCGCTGGCGCCAGTATCGAGAATCAGGCGATTGTTGCGGTCGTTCAGCTGACGACGAGACCAGTCCCGACGACATGTTGCGGGTCTCGGCGCATCGTTTCGAGACTGGTATCAGTTTGTTCGACTTTGCTGGTCAGCTTGCAGGCATGCACCGGCTTGTCAGCCGTGGCCTTGAGGAATTCCAGTTCGCGCTGCAGAGCTCGAGTTTCTTCCGGATCGTCAGGATGCGGACCAGCGAGATAAGCCTCGATGGCAGCGATGCGTTCCCGCCGCGAGAGTTGTCCGAACCAACGGCGCTCCACCTCGGAATCATTGGGCGCAATCTGGTGGGCGAGCTTCAGCTGCTGGTAGGCGCCGCCGTAGAGCGAGTAAACGTGGTACATGCGGGCCAGACCGAGATAGGCCCGGATTTCTTTGGAATCGGCGTTCAACGCCTTGCGGTAAGAGCTCTCCGCCTCTTGCATTTCGGCGCGCCGGAATTCCACATCCCCCATGGCCGCCAGGAGCGGTGCGGAATTGGGTTGCGCGGCCAGAGCGCTGCTGGCGGCGGCATAGGACTCGTCGATCTTTTGCTCGCGTAACAAGCAGCGGATGAGCCCGGCCTGCGCCGGCACGAGCTTGGGGTCGGTTTGCAAAATTGATTGATACTTTTCTGCCGCTTCCGCGAACTTGCCGGACTGGTAGAGCTGGTTGGCGGCGAGCAGTTCAGGATTGTCAGCAGCCGCCTTGGTCTGGGCGGACGCATTGAAGAGTTGGAAGACAGGAAGAGAGCGAGAGAAACGGCCATGAGGACAAACAAGCGCCGGGTCATGGCAGGCCACCTCCCGAGCCAAGTGGGTTTATAGCCGAAGTATAGGTCTGGCTGGGAGGAATGCAACAAAATATGCGCCGCAAACTACACAGCCCTGAGTGGTGACGCCTTGCCGCCGCCCCGGACTTTTCCAACGGAGAGCGTTTTTGCTAGGCCCTGGGAGGTGAGTTGGTGTAGAGTCTATGCCCTCTTGCCCCTCGATAAGCAATTCAGACTTGAATCCGTCGGAAAATTCTTTCGACTTTACAACCTCGAATAGCGAGTAAAAGAAAGGCGTACCTCTATGCCCAGGTCAGCAAACACTCCAGTTAAGCAGCCGATCTTTCGTGAGCCAACCTTCAACGAGTTAGTCCCGACTCTCGATCCCAAGTTGTTCAGCCAAGCGCATCCCTCGGACGCCCAACTGTACAAGCAGATCGGGGACCTGCTGAAGAAGGACGTGGTTTCCTTCGACACGGCGCGCGGCAATCCCGGCGATCTCTATGCACTGCAAGACGCCCTGGGCCCGCAAGGCGCGGACGCCATCAAGGCGATCCAAAAGGCCGGTCAGATCACATTCCATGCCGTCGGCGACACGGGCGCCTCCAACGTCGGCAAGTATGGCCGCGAGTTGAACGTTGCCGACCAGGTCACGACTGACACCCATATCTCGGACCCGGGCAACAAGCCCGCCTTCCTGTTTCATCTGGGAGACGTGGTCTACGATTTCGGCGAGGCCCAGTACTATTACGACCAGTTCTACGAGCCGTATCGAAACTACCCGGCGCCCATTTTCGCCATCCCCGGTAACCACGACTGGTTCATTGTCCCCAACACGCCACCAGACCAAACCCCGTTGACCACTTTTGCGCGGAACTTCTGCTCGCCCAGTCCGGTGATCACGGCCGAAGCGAAGTCGCTCCACCGCACCGCCATGACCCAACCCGGCGTGTACTTTGCCCTGGATGCGCCGTTCGTCCGCATCATAGGACTGTTCAGCAATGCGCTGGAGGATCCAGGTCTGATTTCCAGCGAGAAAGGAAAGTGGAAGGGCGTGCCCGACGTGCAACTGGCTTTCCTGACGGCACAACTGCAGCGCGTCAAGAAAGAAAACTTTACCGGGGCATTGCTGATTGCGTGCCACCATCCGCCATTCAGCTATTCGCCTCCAGCCAAGGCCGGTGGGTCGGGCGGTAACCACGGCTGCAGTTCCGACATGCTGGCGGAAATCGACACTATCTGCGTGCAGGAAGGGGTTTACCCCCATGCCTTTCTTTCGGGGCACGCCCACAATTACCAGCGTTACACCCGCACGGTGTCCTTCAACGGGAAGGATTATGACGTGCCCTTCATCGTTTGCGGAGACGGCGGCCACAACGTGAATCCTCTGGTCCAGGCCAGCAAGGGCAAACCTGCGAAGGAACCCACGAACGGATCGAAGGTCAACTATCTGGAGGCGAAGAAGCCGGCGGTAACATCCAAAGGGTTGCTGCTGGAACGGTATGACGATCGGAACTACGGTTACTTGCGCATCGCTGTGGACAAGACTCAACTGCACATCGGCTTCCACACCGTAGGCGCGGGGAGCAATCTAGCGCAATCCCGCGTCGACATGGTGACGGTGGATCTGGCCAGCCACACGATGGTCGCGAATTGAAACCATAACCCTTCGCCTCGTGCCCCACCCTCGGCTGCGTCCCGGGCCAGCCCGTCGCGTAAGCGAGAGGGTGGGAGCACGACGAGCGGCCATTGCAACAGGGCTTATTCGCCAGATAGTAGGCGGACGACTCGCAGCTCTTGATGCTGCGACCGTTATTGACAATGTGAATGTTGATTTAAAAACTGCGGGGACGCATTTCTTGCTTGACTTGAGGGGGTTAGATTAGGGAAGGTAGTAAAGGAGAGCCCTCGTCTGTTTGAGCAGTTTTGGGACCCGTGTCACTGGGCCCCAGAATTTCCCGTGTAATTCGTAAACAACCAACCAATAGCGATTTCTGGCCTCGAAAGGTTCCCTGCGATGAGTGCCATGTTGACGCTGTTGTTCGTGTGCCAAGACGGTCACGTTGTCTCGCCCTTCCTCGCTCCACTTCGGGCTGCCGGTTTCAGCTTGCTAGTGGGCCATCGTACCGATGACAGCGTCAGGCTTCTGTCGAGCGGGGCCGTGGACGCGATCCTCATCCATCAAGATCACCTGCCGGAGAGCGACGGCGTGGTTGCTGAGCTGAAACGCGTTTCTCCCCGGACGCCGGTGGTCTTATTGCGCGGCCGCAAACACTGCAAGACCGGCAAACCTCATGGTATTGCCGCTGTCTGCTGCGCCGATCCCGGAGACGAACATTTGTTGAAGGCGCTCCCCACGTTCTTTCGCTTCATCCTGGGGAAGCAGGCCCAGAACGCCGCCAGCGGGGCCAAGGGAAAAGGGCAGATTCTGGGCGTCAACGGCAATCTTCGGCTGACGGCGTAATCCCATCTTTAGGGCTTTGTGTGGTTCAGCGTGAAACGGAGAGAGGGCGCGTCTCCGCTACGTGAGTATTCCGCCCTCTTTTCCGCCGAGCTCAGGCAAGGTCGAAGCGATCAAGGTTCATCACCTTGTTCCAGGACGCCACAAAGTCACGCACGAACGCCTTCTGCGAGTCGTTACACGCATAGACTTCCGCGAGGGCCCGGAGCTGGGAGTTGGAACCGAAGACGAGATCAACGACAGTGCCCGTCCACTTGAGTTCGCCCGTCGCCCGATCGCGGCCCTCCAACACGCCTTCCGATGTGGCGGACTTCTGCCACTTCGTGTTCATGTCGAGCAGGTTGACGAAGAAATCATTCGTCAACGTCTGGGGCCGCTTGGTGAAAACACCGTGTTTGGACTGCCCGAAGTTCGCATCCAGGGCGCGCATGCCACCAAACAGAACCGTCATCTCGGGAGCGGTCAGGGTCAGCAGGTTCGCCCGATCCACCAGCAGCTCAGCCGCCGATCCCTCGTGTCCCTTGCGGAGATAGTTGCGGAACCCGTCAGCGATCGGCTCGAGCGGCGCAAAGGAGTGCACATCGGTCTGCTCCTGCGAAGCATCCGTGCGCCCCGGCGAGAAGGGAACCTTCACGTCGTGGCCGGCCTTCTTCGCCGCTGCCTCGACGGCTGCGCAGCCGCCCAGAACAATCAGGTCAGCCAGCGAGACCTTCTTCTTCCCGCCGGACTGGGAGCTATTGAAGTCCTTTTGAATCGCCTCCAGCTTCTGCAGGACTTTCGCCAGATCGGCCGGCTGGTTGACTTCCCAATCCTTTTGCGGCGCGAGGCGAATGCGCGCCCCGTTGGCCCCGCCGCGCTTGTCACTGCCGCGGAATGTCGCTGCCGACGCCCACGCGGTCGTGACCAGTTGGGAGATGGAAAGTCCGGATGCGAGGATCTTGGCCTTCAGAGCAGCAATATCCTGCTCCCCGATCAATTTATGATCCACGGCGGGAACAGGGTCTTGCCACAGCAGGGGCTCGGCAGGAACGAGCGGGCCAAGGTAGCGCGAGAGAGGTCCCATGTCGCGGTGCGTCAGCTTAAACCACGCCCTGGCGAACGCGTCTGCCAACTCCTGCGGATTCTCATGGAAGCGCCGTGAAATCTTTTCGTAAGCAGGGTCGAACCGCAAGGAGAGGTCCGTGGTCAGCATGGAGGGCGCGTGACGCTTGGATGCATCGTGCGCATCCGGCACCGTACCGGCGCCGGCGCCATTCTTCGGTGTCCACTGATGCGCGCCGGCTGGGCTCTTGGTCAGTTCCCATTCGTAGCCGAACAGGTTGGCGAAGTAGTTGTTGCTCCACTTCGTAGGCGTCGTGGTCCAAATGACTTCCAGGCCGCTGCCGATCGTGTCATCCCCTTTGCCCGTGCCAAATTTGTTGTTCCAGCCCAGGCCCTGCTCCTCGATGGGGGCACTCTCCGGCTCCGGCCCGACATACTTGCTCGGATCGGCAGCGCCGTGGGTCTTGCCGAACGTGTGCCCGCCGGCAATGAGCGCAACTGTCTCTTCGTCATTCATCGCCATGCGGGCGAACGTCTCGCGGATGTCGCGTGCGGCAGCGAGTGGATCCGGCTTTCCATTGGGCCCTTCCGGATTGACGTAAATCAGGCCCATCTGAACCGCGGCGAGGGGATTCTCGAGATCACGGTCACCGCTGTAGCGCTCGTCCGCCAGCCACTTGCCCTCGGAGCCCCAGTAAATGTCCTCTCCGGGCTCCCACACGTCCTCACGTCCGCCGCCGAAACCGAAGGTCTTGAATCCCATCGACTCCAAGGCGACGTTACCGGCAAGAATCATAAGGTCGGCCCAAGAGATTTTCCGCCCATACTTCTGCTTGATGGGCCAGAGGAGCCGGCGCGCCTTATCGAGGTTCACATTGTCGGGCCAACTATTGAGGGGCGCAAAACGTTGTTCGCCAGAGCCTGCCCCGCCGCGGCCGTCGCCGATGCGGTACGTACCGGCGCTGTGCCACGCCATACGGATGAAGAGCGGCCCATAGTGGCCGTAGTCGGCGGGCCACCAGTCCTGCGATGTCGTCATTAAGGCATGGAGGTCCTTGATCACGGCATCCAGGTCAAGGCTCTTGAACTCCTCGGCGTAGTTGAACGCCTCGCCCATGGGGTCGGACAGCGGGGAGTGTTGGTGCAGGATCTTCAGGTTCAGTTGATTGGGCCACCAGTCCGCGTTTGTCGGGCCCCCAGCTGCGGTGTGTGTGAACGGGCACTTTGCTTCGGTTGACAAGTTTTGCTCCTGATTATCGAGGACAGGCGCCCCCGCTGCGGTGGTGAGTTTCTTATCCATATGTTTGCCTTCCTTCCAATTAGTCAAAGAAACTGTGACGAACTACGAACCCATCCTGGCTTTCCCATGCGCGCAATCGCCGCCGGCCGCGCTGGCTGACGCGCGCCATTCATCCGGTATCCACACGCCGACGACACTTAACGGGAAGCGCGCCGCGGAGCGCACTTCGTGCACAGCCCCCGGAAAATGAGTTCGCATTCGCGAAGCATCCGCTTACCGAGGGCGCCCGAGGCGGGCCTGGGCACGGCGTACCACTCAATGTCCTCAACCTTGCCGCAGCGGTCGCAGATGAAGTGATGATGCCGCACGCCTTTCGCATCGAATCGCGCGGCGCGGCCCTCGACGGCCACTTCACGCACCAAGCCCGCCTGCACCAAGTCCCGCAGATTGTTATAAGTCGTGGCCCTTGAAGAGCGCGGATCCACGCGATTCACGGCTTCGAAGATTTCCGCAGCCGTGGGATGCCGGTTGTGTTCCATCAAGAATGCCATCACGGCGTAGCGCTGCGGAGTACACCGCAAACCGCTGCCTTCCAGGGACCGTTTAATCGCCTCGGCGTCCATGAAGAATTTAGATTCTATCTAATGTGACATTTTGTCAAGACTTATGCTTTGGGTTGCTCGCTCCTTCGGCGTTTTCTGGTGGAAGCCTGGGCCTTGAAAACCGGTCTCATAAACGCGCTTTGAAAGGGCGCGGCTTTCAGCCGTGCCGCTCAGAGCATCGTAAGCACCGGGCTTTAGCCCCGGTTCGGCCTATTTAGCTGCGGACGAAGCGGCCGTCTTTGTGGTATTGTGCCCAGCCAGGCCGTTAAGAGACTTGTCACTGACATCGCCGCACGGTCTGCCTGTCCCGTATTCCTGAGCTTGCTGTCGGCTCAGAAGGGGAAGCGAAGGTTCTATGCCTCAGCCCGAAAAACGGACTCGCGCCGACCGCGTCCTGGTTGACCTGGTGGAGGCCGACGTTGACATCGGCTTCAGCCTGGTGGATGTGGCCACCACCGAATTCTGCCGGGGCAACCTGGCCTCCGGCGAGCGCGCTCTGCGGGAAGCCGAGGACATCGTCAGCGATATTGAGCAACGGTTGCTGCGATTGGACAGTTCGGAGAGCGCGCCATTCCGCCAGCTCGTAACTGAGTTGCGCCGCGAAATCGACGCGGCCAAGCCGAAGACATCCTGACGGCGGGGGCAGGGCCGCTGGGTCGTGGCTACTGACAGAAGCGCCCTTAAAGGCGGTTTTGCAGTCTTCGACCGGATTCCGCGGATAAAACGACATCCAGTGAAGAAACCATGCTGCACGCGGAGCGGAGTCGGAGGCGTGCGGTATAAGGCACCTTCAACGGGCTTAAGGCGGAACCTTCTATCTTCTACCTTGGGTTCAAGGTCAGCGTGGCGCTGGTGTGCGACGTATTGGCAGAAGCGGTAATCTGCGCGACGGTCTTCTGTCCCACCGGGAAGGTCCTCACGGCAAAACGCACAGAGGTCGCTCCTCCCGGGACCTCAACCAGAGCCGGCGGACGCGCGTAGCGCATATTGTTGCTGCTGATACCTACACCTAAGCCGCCGGTTGGCGCAGGCGCACCGAGCGTCAGTGTGGCAATCGACAGAAGCCCGCTTGTGACCGAAGCAGGATCTAGAGTAAGCGAGAGCAGCGTGACCTGCACGGTGGCGAAGGTGGCGGTCACGTTTCGAGGGCCGGACATGGTTACGGTGCACAGATCGCCGTTTATTGTGTCGCACCCACTCCACCCGCTGAGTGTGGAACCGGGGGCGGGAAGCGCGGTCAGCTGCACTTGAGTTCCCTGCGGATAGAGTTGCGAGCAAATGCTCCCGCAGTCGATGTCCCCGCCAACGACGGTACCGTTGCCGGTAACGCTGACAGAGAGCTTGTATGGGGGCAAGAAAGTGGCAGTTACAACTCTGTCGATATACCGATTGATCGTGCATTCATTTCCGCTCGTACTGTTACACCCAGTCCAATTTTCAAAGGTAAAGCCCTCACTTGGAGTCGCAGTCAGGGTTACATTACTAAAGCTAGGCACGCTCGTGGTGCTGCTAAAGTTGTCGGAGAAATATACCGTGCCGGTGGGTAAATCGGTGATCTCGATATCGTCGACCTCCCAGCCCCAGCCTACGTTTCCGTAACCACCATCCCATAAACGGAACCGAATCAATATCGGCCCGCCGGTGATATAAGGAGTTAGGTCCACCGTTTCCGGGGTCCAACTGGAGACGAGCCCGGTCGTCTTCGTCAACTGGGTCCAGGTCACCCCGTAATCCTGGGATACTTCAACGTAACCATAATCGTAGTACCAATAACAGTAAAGAGGACCACCAAGGCATGTTGATGCTATTGAATACTTATCCCAATACAACAAGGCCGGGGCTGTCGCTTTAGAGATGTCTACAGCATTGGCTAACTCAAGTGTTGCGTTCTCATATAACTTATAATTCCCATTCGGGCTTGCGGAGATGGAGGCGGGCGGAGTCTCGTAGTCGGTATCGATCAAAGCCCAATCATGCCCACTGAGATTCCAATTGGCCGGCCAGAGTTCTGCGCAAGTGGGTGGGCAACTGATTCCGCCTTCGGGTGGGGGTGAGTTCAGGGTAACGGTTCCGCCGCCTGATGGGCTGCTGGAAACGGTCAGTCCAACGTTCAGTGTCCCCTTCTCTCTGACCTCGACATCATCGAGTAACCAGCCCCAGCTTACGTTCCCGTAACCGCCATCCCACAAACGGAACCGAACCAGTATCTTGTTTCCAATGTATGGGGTTAGATCCAGCTCTTGCGGGGTCCAACTGGTGATTTCTCCCGTAAAGGAAGCTATCTTGGTCCACGCTACTCCGTAATTGGTCGAGACTTCAACGTAACCATAATCGTAGTACCAATAACAGTAAAGAGGACCACCAAGGCATGTTGATGCGATTGAATACTTATGCCAGAACGACAGATAGGGATGAGTTGCGTTCCCGAGGTCGATCGCATTCGTCGGGGGAATCTCGAGTACGGCGTTGACATTGAGCGGATAATTCGTCGGACAGCTGGTGCCTGAGACTGGGGTGGCTGAGACAGAGGTAGTGGTACTCCGGTAGTCGCAGGTTACCGTACCCCAGTAACCTCCGCTGTCTGTCCATTTCGAAAGGCCGTTCTCAAAGTCATCGAAAAAGTAAACCGGGTTTACTGTTGCTGCGGATTCGGGAGCCGCCTCCGGCGGCCGGCCGACTGGGCGCTTCGACGGGCGCTGGTGGGTTACTCTTCCTGCGGAATCGGTAGCCGGTGCAGGAGTGGGAGCCCCAAGCGCCGCTATCGTCCAGATGAAAACCGCGAAGCTGATAATTAGCCCGCGGACGAATGCCTTTCGTTCCCTTCTCATTTGGGCTCTCCTTGTAGTATGTGGGTGACTTCTGGTGAATTGCCACTCCGTATTGTAGGTGCCTGTACCGGCATAGTTGCTAGGATAGGCATAGCCATAGCTGGCGTCGTGCACGACAAAGATGTAGCCGCCAGTTGTGGAGCAAACCGGGCACCGGATGGCATCTTTCGGGAAATCAGCAAGACAATACGGGCACATCACTGGCAGCGAATTACCACCTTGTAATTCGGCCACCCGTAATTCCTTCAGTACTTCGGGTGAACGTGTCGCCGAGATTATCGCAGCGGGCCGCCCCGCCATACTGCGCGGCGACCGAAAGAGAGCGAGGCCCTCACGTCTGGAAGTGGGTTCCGACGTCAACGACGGAGAGCGTGGCAGCAACCAAGGAAAAATGCTCCGCATGGAGCTCCGCCAAATCTGGAAAGCAATGGGTCAAAGATCGGCTCGGCCTTCCGTAGGTCCGAAATAGTTGGCGAGCAGTATCTCTCTCATGGACACAAGAATCAGTGACTAGGGTCACGCATCGAAGTGATGCATGTTGGCCGGAATTTTCTTTTTGACCTCGAAAACGGCACCATAATACACCGGTCTGGCCTGTTCGCGACATCGTAAAACGATTTTTCATCGGGAGCACTCCGACGGTCTGCCACCCGCACCAGCACAACCCACAATTGCCCATTTGTGGCCTACCTTTGCAACACGCCTCCTTACTCCAATCCCGCTGTAGCCAGATTCTGCGCGGCTGCCTTGCCCACCAGCTCGCTATCCCGTCTGTAGCGGTAGCAGCGCGATCCGGCCCAGCATCGCCCCGAACCGCCGCCGCGTCAGATGTCCTTCCGCCAGCAGTAGCCAGTGGTAGCGGGCATGTTTGACCAGCCGTCCGCCGGTCTTCACCAGTCGTTGCTGCAGACTCGTCAACGACCAGTTCTCGATTCGCTTGGGCAATGCCAGCCGCCGCCACAAATTTCCCAGGTTGTAGGCGAGCAGGCTCAGCCCCAGCCGTACCTGGTTTGAGCGGAAACGATGACAACTTAGTCGACGGGTGACCCACCCTTTTTTTGGCGACGGGGTGGGGACGGCAATCTTCTCTCGGGGCGTCACTCCCATCGGTTCACGCCGCTGCCCAGTCCACTCCGACTCGATTTCTACCACGCCTTCGATCCCCGTGCCTGCGGAGTGCCCAACAGCTGGGCGCGACGATAGCAACTGAAGGTGATAAAGTGCAGGTCGCGTGTTTCGTGATAGCGTTTGAGTCCTCGCGGCACAAAACGAGGATATGCCGCAGTCTAGGATTGCGCTGTGAGGTGGGTTACAGTCGTGTGCCCACCCCGTCGCCAAAAGCGGGCGACAGGAGTTGATTGGATAAGAGCGAAGGCTCGCGTTCTATCCTGAGACGTCTTTTGCGGTTGAGGACCAAGAAAGACGCTGGGGAAGAAAGGAGCCTTCGATGTTTATTGTAGGTTGTGATTACCATCCCAGCTGGCAGCAAGTTGCCTGGTTCGACCCGGAGACTGGGGAGATGGGAGAACAAAAGCTAGGGAACGGCAATGGAGAAGCGGAACGATGGTATCGACAGCTGGCGGCGCCAGCGCTGATCGGACTGGAAGCCACCGGTAACAGTCAGTGGTTTGTGGACCTGCTGCAGCAGCTGGGGCATGAAGCGTGGATAGGCGATGCGGCACAGATCCGAGCCAGCTATGTGCGCCAGCAGAAGAACGATAAACGGGATGCGGCGCATGTGCTGAAGCTACTACTGGAAGGCCGCTTTCCGCGGCTGTGGGTACCCAGCAGCGAGCAGCGCGATCTGCGGCAGCTGCTGATCCACCGCCACAAGCTGGTGCAGATTCGCAGCCGAGTCAAGAACGGATTGCAGCATCTGGCCATGAACCAGGGGATGCAGAAGAAAGCCCGACTGTGGAGTGCGGCGGGACAGAAGGCCTTGCGGGAGTTACCGCTGCAAGGCTGGGCAGCACGGCGTCGTCAGGACCTGCTGCAACTGCTGGCGGACTTGGACCAGCAGATTGCGCCTCTAGATCAAGCCGCTCAACAAGCGGCCGAGCAGAACTCGGAGGCACGATTGCTGCTGACCCAACCGGGCGTGGGGCCGATTACAGCGCTGGCCTTCGTGCTAACCATCGGCGACGTCAGCCGCTTCCCGCGCGGCAAGCAGGTGGCCAGCTATCTAGGACTGATCCCGCGCGAGCGCAGCTCGGGTGGACATCAGCGGCTAGGGGCCATCAGCAAGCAAGGCAATCGTTTCGTGCGCATGCTGCTGGTGGAAGCGGCGCACAGCGTGGTTCGGCTGGATGAAGGATTTCGCAAACCGTATGCTCACCGCTGCCACCGCAAGCCGAAAGGCGTGGCCAAGGTAGCAGCGGCGAGAAGGTTAGCGGTACGACTCTACTGGATGCTGCGCACGCAAACGCCGTATCCGGAGATCGTTCGCATCGAGAGCAGCCCGCGGGTGCCCCTGGCCGGCGCAAGCTAGGCCGTTGAGTTGATTGGGTGCTCTCGCATCCCGACGGACCGGTGCAAAAGATGGCCTGCGGCCTTGGAAATCGCGTTGCGATTTCCACTTTCGCACCGGCGACGGCGACGGGATGTTCGCATAGAAGAATCATGGTCGAAGTTAGGGGCCGCATCGATGGTTGGTGGAACGATGGGTTCCACCGTGTACTGATCAATCGCGAGTTCTCCAGTGATCTTGGTCCTCAACCGCGCTGGTAGAAAAAGCGGTGCTCACGCACCGCCTGGGAGAGATATCGCTTGACAACGCCTTCGCTCTTATCGAGGGGCACCCAAAGTTAGGAAGTGGCACTGAAAGACCAGGCCACCCGCCCTTAAGGCGGAACCTTCTATCTTCTACCTTGGGTTCAAGGTCAACGTGGCGCTGGTGTGCGATGCGTTGGCAGTGGCGGTAATCTGCACGACGGTCTGCTGCCCCACCGGGTAAGTTCTTACACCGAAACGCACGGAGATCGCTCCTCCCGGGACCTCAACCAGAGCCGGCGGACGCGCGTAGCGCATATTATCGCTGCTGATGCGTACACCGACGCCGCCGGCGGGCGCAGGCGCGCCGAGCGTCAGTGTGGCTATCGACAGAAGGCCGCTGGTGACCGAAGCAGGTTTTAGAGTGAGCGAGAGCATCGTGACCTGCACAATGGCGAAGGTGGCGGTCACGTTGCGTGGGCCGGACATGGTTAGGGTGCACAGGTCGCCGTTTATGCCGTCGCACCCAGTCCACCCGCTAAGGGTAGAACCGGGGGCGGGAAGCGCGGTCAGCCTCACTTGCATTCCCTGCGGATAGAGTTGCGAGCAAATGCTCCCGCAGTCGAGATTCCCGCTAACCACGGTACCGTTGCCGGAAACGCTGACAGAAAGCTTGTATAAGACTGAAAAAGTGGCCGTGACGGTGCGGTTGGCATGGATGTTGACGGTGCAGATGTTCCCGTTGACGGCATCGCACCCGCTCCAACTGGTAAAGCCCCAACCCTGGGCCGGAGTTGCCGTCAGCCTGATCTGGGTCCCGTTGGCGTACATATAAGAGCAGGTGGTGCCGCAGTTGATGTGTCCGTCGCTGCTGGTGACCGTGCCGCTGCCGGTAATGCTGACAGAAAGCTTGTCCAGGGGTAAGAAAGTAGCCGTAACGTTACGGTTGGTATAGAGAGTGACGGTGCAGACGTTCCCGTTGACGACATCGCAACCGCTCCAACTGCTGAACGACCAACCCTGGGCCGGAGTCGCCGTCAGCGTGACCTGGGCCCCGCTGGCGTACAGATGGGAGCAAGTGAGGCCGCAGTTAATGTATCCGTCGCTGCCGGTTACCGTGCCGCTGCCCCAGAGTGTGATGGAAAGCGTCTCGCCGATCGTAAAGGTAGCGGCCACATTCCGGGGGTAGTTCATGGCGACGGTGCAGACATTGCCGTTGACGCCATCGCAGCCGCTCCAACCGGTGAACACCCAGCCCTGCGCCGGAGTCGCGGTCAAGGTCACCTGGTTTCCCTTGTTATACAGATAGGAGCAGGTCGTACCACAGTTGATGTGACCGTCGCTGCTGGTGACGGTGCCGCTGCCCACGGTGTTTACCGACAGGGCGAACAGTTCCGGCAGCGTGAGACTGAAGACGGTGCCGTCGTACATCGTGCCCCCCGTCTTTGTTACCCCGTAGAGCTTACCGTCGGTGGCTTGGATCAGCCCGGCGTAAGGGTAGGCGCCGTCAGCGCAGTTGGCTTGAGAGCAAAAGTTGTACAGGTTGGCAAATGCGCCAGTGGGGGTAATGGTGAAGACGGTTCCATGGGTATCGCCCTGGCTGAAGTTGCCGCCTCGGTAGGTTGTCCCGTAGAGATTACCGTCGCTGGCTTGCATCAGTCCCGCGTACGGAGAAGAGCCGTCGGGGCAGAAACTTTGGTGGCAAAAGCTGTACAGCGTGGTCAAGGTGCCGTTGGGGGTCATTTGGAAGACCGTGCCATAGTTATTGGCCCCACCTGAATTCGTTGTGCCGTAGAAGTTTCCGTCACTGGCTTGCACCAGTGTGCCGGTAGGCGTACTGCCGTCGGTGGACTTGAAGCTGTACAGCGTGGTCAGCGCGCCTGCCAGGGTCATCTTGAAAACCGTGCCATAGTTATTCGCCCCGTTGACAGAAGTTGTCCCGTAGAGGTACCCGTCGGTGCCTTCCACTAGCCCGCCGACAGGGATGCCGCCGTCCGGGCCGGTGAAATTGTGCAGTATGGTCAGCGTCCCGCTGGTGGTAATCCTGAAGACCGTGCCTACATTGCTGCTGCCGCCGCCGTAGGATGTTCCGTAGAGGTTGCCGTCGCTGGCCTGCACCAGCGGTGGCCAGGGATTGCAGCTATCGCCGTAATAATAGCCCGCGAAGCCATGTAGGCTCGTTGTCGTGCCACTGGGAGTGACCTTGAAGACCGCGCCGCAGCCTGAGGGCGTTCCGCCTCCAATCGTGTCAACCCCGTAGAAATTTCCGTCGCTGGCTTGGATTACACCAGCATAGGGCTCGGCTCCGTCTTGCTGGCCGGTGAGGCCGTGCAGGACGGTCAGCGAGCCTTGCGGGGTAATTTTGAAAACCGTGCCCCAGCCGCCTCCGCCGCCAAAGGTGGTCCCGTAGAAGTTCCCGTCGGTGGCTTGCACCAGCCGCCCCAGGGGGTACTGACCGTCAGCGCAGTTGCTTTGCGAGCAAAAGCTGTACAGCGTGGTCAGGGTTTGTGCAGGCAGGCTAATTGCCGTCGTACCAAGAAAAATGGAGAGGATTACCGCCAGTTCCCAGCATCTGGACTTCTTCATACTGCTCCCTTTTTGCAACACCCAGACAAAGGACTACCCGGGCCGGCCCATGTTTTCGATTGGAGATTGTGGACGGAAGGAATCAGCCGGGAATTCTGTTAAGAAGAGGAGACGGTGCGAGCTCTGCATGGAATGCTCCCGGTCGATCAACTGCAGGTTGCCGCGATAAGAGACGGTTTGTATTTTGAATGTCGCGCTGCATACTTGTCAGTGAACGGCGTCACGAATCTCTGTGACTCGCTGCGAATCCCGGCAACAGCAAATCGCCGGGCTTTGGCTTATTGTAGATGAGTACATATTCTACGGATGCCTGCGGTAGACCTGCGGGCGGAGGCCGGCTATGCCTAAATTCGCGGTACGCACGCAAATCATGGTTTGCGCGTCATTATTGCCGCTTGTTGTGATTGGTTTCATGATCTGCGACCCCGCTTGGGCTCAAAACCTGCCCAACGCTCCCAGCGCCCAGAAGGCCAAGACGCAAACCACGCAAGCGAAAGGAACGACGGAGAGCGGCTGGCCACGCACCTTTGCCAGCGGCGCCGACACCTTTCTGGTTTATCAGCCGCAAGTAGAAAAGTGGGATGGCAATCGTATTTACCTCTACTCCGCAGTCGAATTGAAAACCGGTAAGGACGGCGCCGCCAACTATGGCGTTGTCTGGTTCGATGCCCGCACCGAAGTGGATAAGATCAACCGCCTTGTGACCCTCGACCAGATCCAACTCACCAAGGTGACGTTTCCGACAGCGACAGCCAAGGAGGCTGAACTGACTGCGCTGCTGCAGAAGAAGGTGCCGGGCGCCACCAAGACCATATCGCTGGACCGCCTGCAGGCATCGCTCGAGGCTGCGGGCGAGGAAATCAAGGGAGTCGAGGTCAAAAACGATCCTCCGAAGGTGATTATCGCGAGCAAGCCGTCGCTGCTCGTGTTGATCGACGGCATGCCGCAGTTGCGGGAGATCCAAGGCACCAAGTTGCAGCGCGTGATTAATACTCGCGCCATTCTCTTGTTTGAGAACGACAAGAAAACCTATTACCTGCGCGTGCAGGACTGGTGGCTGGAAGCAAAGAATCCGGAAGGGCCGTGGACGTATGCCACGAAACTGCCTGACGATATGAAGAAAGCCGAAGAGTACGTCGTCACCCAGGCTGCCGGGCAGACCCTGCAAAGCGATCAGGCTGCAAAGCAGCCTTCGCTGAAAGAGGCAGGCAAGAAGGCCGAGATACCGGTTGTTTATGTGGAGTTCGGGCCAGCCGAATTAATCGAGACCAAAGGAGAGCCGATCTACAAAGCCATACCGGGCACCGGACTGGAGTATGCGGAGAACAGCAATGGCAATATCTTCAGTCTCGGCGGACAGTATTACATCCTGATCTCGGGCCGCTGGTTCCGCGGGGCTTCCCTGGAAGGACCCTGGACATTCGTGAGTGGCGATGATCTTCCACCCGACTTCGCAAAGATTCCGTTGGACAATCCCAAATCCACTGTTCTTGCCTCGGTCCCCGGCACGCCGCAGGCAAAAGAAGCGCTGATCGCAAACTCGATTCCACAGACGGCGAGCATCACCCGTTCCGAAGCCAAACTAACCGTGCAATATGACGGCGAAGCAACCTTTGCGCCCATTGAAGGAACCTCGATGACATATGCGAAGAACACGTCCGCGCCTGTCATCAAGGTTTCCGACAATAACTACTACTGCGTTGAAGCCGGCGTCTGGTTCAAGGCTCCAACGCCCCAAGGCCCCTGGCGCATCGCGGATTCCGTGCCGGCGGAAATATACGACATCCCTCCCAGTTCGCCCGTCTACTATGTCAACTATGTGAAGGTGTATGGCTCAACGCCTGACGTAGTTTACGTGGGTTACACCCCGGGCTATTACGGGACTGTCGTTTCAGCGAGCACCACGACCGTGGTTTATGGCACAGGGTGGTATTACCCGCCGTATATTGGTCCCACAGTGTGGTATGGCTGGCCTTACACCTACGGTGTGGGAGCTGGATTTACCTACACTACCGCTTCCGGCTGGAGCTTCGGGTTCGGCTACGGATATGCCTACTACCCCTGGTACTACCCGTGGTGGGGGCCGATGGGCTACTACGGATATGGCTGGTATCCCTATTACGGCTGGGGAGCATGGGGAGGCGCGGCGGTTGCGAATGTTTACGGAGTATGGGGTAACACGGCATATTCCCGTACCGGAGCGGCTTGGGCAAATCCCTATACCGGAAATTACGGAGCAGCAACACGGGGCGCCTACCACAACACGCAAACGGGCAGGACGACCGTCGCCGGACGTGGCACCAACACCAACATCTACACCGGTAACACAGCCGGCTATCGCGGCGGCGCGACCTACAATCCGAACACCGGCATCGTGGCCGGCGGCGGCGCGGGTTACGCAGGCAACATCTATAGCGGACAAGGTACGGCGGGGCGCGGCGGGTTCGCTTACAACACCAACACCGGAGCCGGGGTGGCCGCTGGCAAGAACAACGTCTACGCAGGCAAAGACGGCACGGTGTACCGCTACAACCGGGACAGCGGCAATTGGTCGTCCAACAGCGGCAGTGGATGGCAGTCGGCGACTAAGCCGGATGCCAATCTACAGCGTCAGCAGCAAGCGCGTACCCAAGGAGCGCAGCGAACCCAGAACTTCAACTCGACGCGCAGCTACGGCGGAGGAATGGGCGGCGCTCGCATGGGCGGAGGTGGCGGCCGGAGGAGGTAAACTCCGCTAGCCTGGGCTGAGAAAAGTCCGCGCTGGGCCCACCCAGCATCTTCAACTCACGCTCTCGGGCCGTCCCCTCCGACTCGATCTCCACCATTCCGTTGACCGGTTCGCCTCAATGCATGTCAGTGCTGAGCGTTCGCGGGCTCAAACTTCGCCGGCACAATTACCGTTGCTGTCCCGTTGATGAAGTAACCATCCGCCAATATTGCTCCCGGAGGGGCGAGGCATGCGAGGCGGGCAAAACCCGAGTGATTGGCGGGGACGATAACGTCACCACTGGTGCCGACAACCTTTAACGACACAGTGTTGGCTGAGGTGGAGAAGGTAATCGGCGATGGTGGGCCCCCCGTTGAGTCGATAACCGAAAGAGTACAACTAATGGAAGCATTAGATTTGTTCATGACCCCAAACTGCGTCACGAACCCCGAGTAACTGCTCCAGCGCGGGCTAAACAGGGTAGTATCGGTTACCATAATTGAATAGTCGACGGCGGTACCGGAGCTATTTACAAGCCTGAAGGCGATAATAACCCGCTGCCGTTGCCGTAAAACTTACGCGAATCGCAGTGTTGGGCTCCCTAGGATCAATCCCCGTCGTATCTATGGTGACGAGGGAACTGGTTCCGGAGCAAGCATCGGCCGGAGCAAAAAAAGTCACCGCACCGGGATACGTGGCCCACTTGGCAGTTACGCTTTTTACTTCGACAGAGTAGGTGTGCCCCGCAGCGAGATAGTATAGGAACCAGAAAGTTGTGCTTGCGGGAATCGTGCTGTTCACGAATCTTCCGTCGGGAACGATAATAGTCTCAAAACCACAGACTGTGCCCTCTGCGCGCGCGCGAATTGAGAAGCAAACTACTAGAACCGACAGGATGCATATAACATTCGCAATTCTTTTCATGGGAGACTCCTTCGGGAACCGGTGTTGGGAAAGAGGTTTGAACCCGAGGGGTCCAGGCCGTTTCCATCACATACGAGTTGACGGTTTCGGTTGAACTGCTTTCATAGTTATTGTGGGCCCACCGCGAGGGAATTCAACCAAAATATGTTGGCCAGGCTCGCGGCGGGACCATTTTGGCACTGCCTTGCGGCTGCGACATGAGTCTCCAAATCCGGGGCGGGTGGGCCTGGCTGCCCCACCGAACATCTTCAACTCACGCTCTCGGGCCGTCCGCCTCCGAGAACCCACCACTCCGATCTGGCGGATGGGCGAAGATCAAACGACCGGGAGCGAATCTTCATTGAGGGTCTAGAATTGGTGTGCGGAGGTACGTTATGTTTCCTCGATTCGCTGCCGCATGCACCGTTGCGTCCATCTTATCTGGGCCGGGGCAGCCGGAAGCCTGCTGCTGCGGTTGCCGGTTGCGGGCGCATGGATACTGACCACCGCGTGGTGCTTTGTTCCAGTAGTCTGGGGTCTGTGGGCGATGCTGGCGCCATCGCAATGGGTCCCTAACCGATTGCCAGCCTGGGGTGCGATCCTTGGTGTGGTCGCGGGCATCATGGCCGGCCCTGTGCTCAACCTTCCACTCCGCATACTCGGATGGAGCGGCGTCGGCTGGGTGCCTGTCATCTGGGACCGATTGCCTATTACTTTCTATGGCTGCTGGGCGGTATCGCCTATCGTTCCTCCACGCACGGTTGAAGCGTAAAGCGTTCTGAAAGTCCTTAGCCGCGGATTTTCGCGGATGGTCGCGATCAGTCGGGAGTTAGTTCCGAGGTGATGCGGGCCTGAGTCCGCCGCCCCTTGTGCGCTCCCACCCAAATAGGAATTGAAAAAGATCCGCGTTCATCCGTGCAAATCCGCGGTTGCTCTTGGTTTTGTCTTCTCTGTGCCTCTTTTCTATGTGTAGATAGAATGTTCCTCGTCGCAGCGCCTTGAGTTCGTTCCCGAGCGTGATTCCGAGCTGTTCGCCGCGGTGCCGGCGAGCGCGGCGGTGTTCCTGCTTCGCGGAGAGAATGAGGGCGGCGAGCCGTACATCGGCAAGACCTCGAACCTGCGGCGCCGCTTGCAGCGCCTGCTCGGCTCCGTCGAGGGCACGGGCCGCAAGCTGAACCTGCGCGAGCGGGCGCGCTGGGTGGAGTGGATCCCGAGCGGCTCGGACTTCGAAGCCTCGTTTCTGCTCTACAAAGTCCTTCGCCGCGAGTTCCCTCAGACCTACGACAAGCGCCTGCGGTTGCGCTTCGCGCCGCTGGTGAAACTCATCCTCGACAATCCCTACCCACGCGCCACGGTCACTACGCGCATCAGCCGGATGAAGGGCAACGCGCAATATTTCGGCCCTTTTCCGACGCGGGTGGCCGCCGAGAAGTTTGCCAACGACTCGCTCGACCTGTTCAAGATGCGCCGCTGCACCGACGAGCTGCATCCCGATCCGGCGTTTCCCGGCTGTATCTACTCCGAGATGAAGATGTGCCTGGCGCCGTGCTTCAAAGGCTGCACCGACGAGGAGTACGCGGCCGAGGTCGCGCGGGTGCAGCAGTATCTGGAAAGCGGTGGCCAGTCGCTGGTGCGCGAGATTGGACGGCAACGGGACGAGGCCTCGGCGAATCTCGACTTCGAGAATGCGGCAGCCTTGCACGCGCGACTGGAAAAGGTGAAGGCCGCAACCGCGCAGTTGCCGGAGATCGTGCGCCGGCTCGATGAGCTGAACGGCGTGATGGTGCAGCCTTCGGCTGAACCGGAATCGGTCACGCTGTTCAAAATCGTGGGCGGACGAATCGGCGATCCAGTGGCGCTCAACGTGGGCAAGCAGGCCGGGGCGTCGCATCTGTCATCGAAGCCGCAGTCCATGGAGGCACGCATTACCGAGGCGCTCGCAGCTGTCGAGGCGCCCAATCTGCGCAGCGCATTGGAATGGATGGAGCACATCGCGCTGCTCAAGCGCTGGTATTACCGCACCATGAAAGCCGGGGAGTTGTTCCTCACCGACGGCAATGGCGAGCTACCGATGCGGCGGGTGGTGCGGGGCGTCTCGCGGGTCTTCCGCGGCGAGAAAGCCGTGGGTGACTTAAGCGAGACGGCGGGAGATTATTGGCGGTTTCGAGCCGGTGAAGCGGGCCTTACCTAACGCGGATGAACCGCGGTTTCACGCTGATGAATCCGTGCTAGCATAGTCGGCACTAGAAGCAGTTTCTGATGCCTACCCAAGCCGAAAAAGGAACGACCTTTCGCGCGCTGCACGAGCGCGAGCGCGCGTTCATCATCCCCAATCCTTGGGATGTGGGCACCGCTCGGTTGCTGCAATTGCTCGGATTTGAGGCGCTGGCGACGACCAGCGCCGGATTCGCGTTCTCCATCGGAAAGCCTGATGGCGCCGTGGATCGCGAAACGATGCTGGCGCATGCGGCAGCCCTGGTTGGGTCAACCGATTTGCCCGTCAGCGCAGATCTGGAAAACGGCTACAAAGACGATCCCGTCGGCGTTGCTGAAACGGTTCGCTTGGCAACTAACATTGGGCTTGCAGGTTGCTCGATCGAAGATGTTGCTGCGGGTCGCGAACAGGCACCGTATGAACTGTCGCTGGCAGCCGAGCGCGTTCGCGCGGCAGCGGAGGCCGCACATTCGCTGCCGTTCCCGTTCACGCTAACCGCGCGAGCTGAGAATTACCTGGTGGGACGTCCCGATCTTCGCGACACGATTGCGCGGCTTGAGGCATATCAGGATGCTGGCGCCGACGTGCTGTTTGCACCGGGGCTGAAGAGCAAGCAGGAAATTGTTGCTGTGGTTCACTCGGTGGACCGGCCGGTGAATGTAATCATGGGGCTGCAGGGCGTGCAGCTGAGCCTGGCTGAGCTGTCAGAGATGGGTGTCAAACGTGTCAGCGTCGGCAGCGCTTTGTCACGAGCGGCGATGGGCGCGTTCCTTCGCGCCGCGCGCGAAATGAAGGTGCACGGAACGTTTACCTTCGCAGAAGAAGCTGCCAGTTACGCGGACTTGAACGGAATGTTCGCGTAGTCGCGCCAGGCGCGTCAGAGAGCGTTTGATCGGCGTGGTCTCTTGTGCTCCGCGTGCTTCAAGTGCCCTTCGTAGCGCCGGCCGGATGTTTCTTGTTCACCACCCGCACGCCGTCGCGCCAGTGCTCGTCCACCTGCACCACCGTCCATTCAATTCGCGGAGAGAGATAACGCAGCAGAATATCGGTCGCCGGATGCACGCGCAGCGCGGGCGCAACCAGGAACAGCAGCGGGGGCGCACTGGAGAGCTCGCGCCCGGCGAAGTAGCCTTGGCGTGCGAATTCCCCATGCTGCTGGTGCCAACGCACGCGCGCCCAGTAGTCGAGGCCTTGCAGCGGCAGATGGATGTCTTCGTCCGCTTTTAGCTCTAGTACCGCGAGGCGTCCGTCGAGCGTGCAGGTGAGCACGTCGAGCATGGCGCGGTCAGAAGCCGTAAACGCCGGCACCTGCGAGTAGACAAACCGGCCATCCAGCCGTTCATCAATGGCGCGTACCTCGCGCTTGACCAGGGTTTCCAGCCAGCGCTCGGGTGCGAGCCGGAAGAACAGGTTGGTATGCGAGCCGCCGGAGTGCCGCTGCGCGATGATGCGCTGCACCAGTTCCCGGAAGAGCGCGTCGGTGCCGTCGTCGAGCACGTACTCCGCAGGACCAATGCCGAAGAGGATTGACTCGGCGTTGCGGAACGAGCCGGCAAGCGGCGTCATGCACGCGCGTGCGAATTCCAGCCCGTAGAGACGGAAGACGATTTCTGAAGCCGAGTCAACCGTGATCTCAGCCGCTGGCGCGAGAGAGCGGATGCGGCTGACAGATGCGGCAAACCGCTCGCGCGCGGCTGGCACATCCACGGCATGACCAAGGCGGGTGATGATGTTGCCGGAATCGGCGCAATCCATGGGCTCGCATATTTCGGAACGTTCATCGAGCTCGAAGATCTGCCATTTGGCGGCCTCGGCGTTGAGCTGCCCAGCGCGCTGGCGCACCATCTCCGAGCGGCCGGGCGGCAAGAAAAGCTTCAGGCCTTCAACGTGAGCGCGCCCAGCCAGATGCTGGCGCTGGTAATCCATCCACAGAATGCCAAAGGTGAGCGCCCCGTCTACAGATGACTGCGACTCCTCGGAGTTGACGCCAAGCACCGCGAACGCCGACTGGCCGGAGCGCAAGACCGCTCGTGTGTAGATGGGACTTAGGGAGTGTTCGAGATCGGGGCTGCTGCTCAGGTGCTCGAGCTTGGACCCTGGATGTTCGCGCAGCAGAACGCGTGACAGAAAGCGCTGGTACTGCTCGCGCCGCAATCGCGACCCGGCGCCCGTGCGGCGGTCGCGAGCGCCGCAGATTTCCAGCAGGGTCGGCTTTGCCTGTCCGAAGCGCAGCACGTTCAGGCGCAGCGTGTGCCCTTTGATTTCGGCGTCGAGCACGCGGCGCACCGCGTTGCGCTCCTCAGACCAAAGATGCAGGACGCACTTTCCATCACCGGAGACAGCGTATTTCGCCGTGCTGAAGTCGAACACCACTTCGCTGTCTTCAACCGCGATAGCCTGCGGCTGGTCAGCAAGATACTGCTCCAGCAGGTTGGCCAGGTAACTCGCGCTAATGGCGCCGGTGTGCATGACTTGTCTAGCGCTAACCTTACTGACTTCGCCGCTCTGGCGCAGCGTCCCAAAGCACAGGCGTGTGTGATAATCGAAGATTAGGACGTCAGCTGCGCCTTCGCGGCCCGGCGGGCATCCAAATGAGTGTGACCATGGATAAGAAGTTCTTCTACGACCGCTACGGCCTGGCGCAAGCTGATGTGGAACGCTACCTGAGCGCGGCGCTGTCCGCCGGCGGCGATTACGCCGATCTCTACTTCGAGTATCAGACCTCGACCTCGGTGTCGCTTGACGAGAGCATGGTGAAGTCTGCGACGCAGGGTATTTCCGTTGGCTGCGGTGTGCGCGTCATCTCGGGCGAGCGCACCGGCTACGCTTATACCGATGACCTGTCGTCGCAACGAATCCTGCACGCGGCGCGCACCGCGGCGCTCATCGCCAGCGGACCGGCCAAGCAGCCGGTGGTTGGATTGACCGACAAGCCGCTGCAGAACCTCTATCCGGTTCCGCTGCCGTCGGTGGAAGCCGACGTGATGGCCAAGGTCGAACTGGTGCAGCGCGCCGACAAGGCCGCGCGCGATTACGATCCGCGCATTCACGAGGTGCGGGTCAGCTACGCGGACGAGCTGCGGCGAATCCTGGTGATCGGTTCCGATGGCAGTTTCGCCGAAGATGCGCAGCCATTGGCGCGCATGAGCGTCTTCTGCATTGCAAAATCTGAAAGCGCGGGCTCGGCGCGGGGCACGGCCGGCGGTGGCGGACGCGTCGCGCTGGAATATTTCCAGACCGAGAAAACGCCGGAGCACTTCGCCAACGAAGCGGCGCGGCAGGCGATCATCCAGCTGGACGCGCGCGAAGCGCCGGCCGGCGAAATGGAGGTCGTTCTCGGTCCCGGATGGCCGGGAATCCTGCTGCATGAAGCCATCGGCCACGGCCTCGAAGCCGACTTCAATCGCAAGAAAACGTCGGCCTTCTCGGGCATGCTCGGACGCCGCGTGGCCAGCGACAAGTGCACCGTGGTGGACAACGGCACCATGCCCGGACGCCGCGGCTCGCTCAACGTCGACGACGAAGGCAACCAGACCGAGAACACCGTGCTCATCGAGAACGGCATCCTCAAGGGCTATCTCTCCGACAAGCTGTCGTCTCGCCTCATGGGCATTCCCAACACCGGCAACGGACGCCGCGAAAGTTACCAGCACATTCCGATGCCGCGCATGACCAACACCTACATGCTCGCCGGGCAGGACTCGCCCGAGGACATCATTCGCTCCGTGAAGTACGGCGTGTACGCCGTGAACTTCGGCGGCGGCCAGGTGGACATCACCAACGGCAAGTTCGTCTTCTCCGCGTCGGAGGCGTACCTGATCGAGAACGGCACCATCACGTCGCCGCTCAAGAACGCGACGCTTATCGGCAACGGGCCGGACGTGCTGACGAAAGTCTCCATGGTCGGCAACGATCTTCAGCTCGATGAAGGCGTCGGCACCTGCGGCAAAGACGGCCAGTCGGTGCCCGTCGGTGTTGGCATCCCGACGCTGAAAGTCGATCGGCTGACCGTCGGCGGAACCGGCGGGTAAGCTAGCCGTCAGCCATCGGCTCTCAACCGTCAGCTTTCGGCTTTTCGCTCTTAGCTGTTCGCTCTTCGCCAAGACCGACGCTCTTCTTCTTCTGCGCTGTCATCCCGAGTGTTTCATGGGCCTCCGGCCCACCCATAGAAATGAACGACTTACAGACGTTGTTCGACGGAGCGAGGAGTCGAGGGACACCTGCTGTTTCTGGCAACTGACAACTGGCAAGTGACAACTGCTACCCCCCCTTTCCCTTATTCTTTGTAATCATCGGTTTACGGGGAAATTCCCGGCAAAATATTGAGCCATTAGGAGTTACGTGCAAAATACCAAGAAATAAGCACTTACAGGGCGAATGTCGCGGACGGAGAAGTAGGAAGGTGGGAAAAATCTGCCAGCAGCGCAAGTGCAACAAGCTATCCAGCCGTGGTCGAGCCACTTGGTCCTGCCCTCGAGGATGTTCTGGGAGTCGCTCGGGCGCAACTCCTCCACATCCTTCACGACCAGTGTACGCGTCGGCGGGCGCCAGACCAAGGTGTTTAATCACCGTTCAACGTGATGAGCCCGCATTCCAGACAGAGAATAGCCTGTCCTACGCCCGCGCTTAAGGGCAATGGTCAGGTCAGGCTCGGTCACCACCCCAGCCACAGCCATATACAAAGAGGACGCGTAACCATCAGCACCGACGAGGTGGAAGATCCGACGCCCGTTGCTCCTCGCCTCGCGGGCCAATCCCGCACACTGGGTGCGGCGAGCCAAGACACAACACCCTCATCTCGGCACTCCGCTGATACCGCGCCGATCCCTGTTTTCACAAGTGCGCAGGTCTTGCCTGTTGGGGACGACCTGGGGTCGGCCGGAAGCTTACCGTTCAGGTGAGATGAGCGGAGGAGTCGGCCCGGGTCACGCTAGCTTCACCGTGGTGGGCTCTTGCGTGTTGTTTCTCGACTCGCCTTGTTCTTCGAGTTCCCAATGCGGGCGGAAGTGGTTACTGGTTCGGGGTCTGAAGCCCCCAACCGGCTTCTACCCGGCTGTTTGAACTCATCCCGCGAGATGCCGATACTCTCGAGATCCTCTTCTGGATCCTTGAAAACCGGCGCCTCTGGATACACGGGGCCGAGGTAGGTACCAGCGAGCTTCCCTGATCCCCGTCTTGCCCCAGCGAGTTCCAACAAAATAAGTTGCCCTATAAGGCGACCTGGGTACAACAGCAACGGAGTGTTTGACACATTGGCAATCTCCAAGGTGAGCGATCCGCGATAACAGGGATGAATCCAAGGAGCGGTTTCAATCACCATGAAAGTGCGTGCTACGGAGGACTTTGTAAGGATCTGACCCGAGAGATCGAATGGGAGCTTGATAAACTCCAGGGTCGCGCCTAAGACAGTCTGATGCGCCGGTACTACCAGATAACTGCCAAAGGGCACATGAACCCTGAAATGCGACCTGCTAGCCAAACTGCGAGACGGGTAAAAGAATGGCTCTGGGGGGACTTGAGGCAAAAGGAAGTAAGTTCCTAGGCGCAGATCCACGGAGTCGGAATCCGACTGCTCACCCAGCATCTCAGCCTCCCGCAAAAGAGGAGTGATGACCAACGACCTAGGATTTCCCACGGGCAGTCCTAGGCGACGGATGATCTCGGACTTGTGAATGACGGCCATCTATTTCGCTGTCGAGAGAAGTCGGTAATCTTCTAATGCCTTAAGAGTCCACAGTTCTAGCCTCTCCGCAAATTGGCTCCGAGTTTTAACAGAACGAGAATCTTCTCCCTGAACGTTTTGTATAAGCTTCGGAATGCTCTCGAGATAGAAGCGGAAGGAGGCGTTAATCAAGACGACAGGCGACGGATGTTCCCTCCGACCGTCAATCACAATAGTGGATGGCACAATGGCTTGGCTAAAATACTTCGAGATCACAGGCGACTGTCTTCGGTAATCCGGAATCGCGGCTGAAGACGCTCTTATCTCGGTTGCAACAAACTTGGTTAACCATCCAGACAGGTCCCAAAAGCACTTCAGAAATCTCTCGTCTCCGACGTCTTCTGGTATTTCACATTCGATCCGCAGATCCGAGATCTTTCTCTGCGAGACTTTCAGCACGTCAACATAGCATGACGACACAAGCTCAATTTCCTTCCACCACTGGAGAAGCTTCAGAAGTTTCACGTGCAAATGGAATCGCGCAATCTCAGCGGATGGTGTTCCATGAATGAGTGGAACGGGTCAAGGATCGTGGGAGAACCAGTAAGCAGCGCCGCACCGGTTAATTCCACTAGAGCGAACGAAAACGCTGGCCCGACGAGACAAATGGCAAATAGATCGCAAAATATCTCCTCTACCCACCGCTCTAGCATGTCTCGCGAAAGCGTAATGTCACGGTCCGAGAGGGTTCCAACCTCGGACTCTAGCTCTTCAAGAACCCTATCAATTTCGGTGCTTACATCAGCAGAGTAGACGTCTTGGTATGCGACGTGAGCCATCTCGTGCGCGAGTAGGCAGTTAAGTAAGAATCCGTTCGACTGAGAGTACGGCATTCCGATCAGTCCGAGGCCCGAAGGAAACTTGGTCCCGTCGATAACGTCTGCTATGCAATCCGCCATCTCCTTCACGATTCCGGGTGGGACTTGTAGGTAGTTCACCTCGTCCGTGTGAAAGACCGTAAACTCAAGCGCCTCCAATTCGACGATACGCTTGATTTCATCCTGCATCGTTAAGATGAGGGCTGTCGGGAGATGGAGTGTGTCTGCATCGAGTGCAGGTTTCAGATACTCATGCAAGGTCTCCCATGCGTTTCTCAGTGTGTGCAGCTTCCTCCGCTTCGAAGAAGCGGTCCGTCTGTCCTTCTCAGCAGATTCCGGGAATGCCAGCAAGAACTCCTTGGTCTCGCTCCCCAGCAGCTCTAGGTGCCTCAAGAATCTTTGGGAGGACTTGCCATAAACGGGGTATTCATGAATCTCCGCACACCGTCTCGTCACAGAATCAACAAATCGGTATAGAGCAGCCGATTCTTGACGAACGGTCTCAGAAAACCTACTCACGTTGAGGCGACAAATTTCCGTGAGGGAGAGGGGTGATTGTACCGGTATAAGGCCCTGTTCTCGAGCGCATCAAAGAAGTCGATGGCTTTCAGCGCGCTGCTCCTCCGTTCGTTTTCCGTGTGTGCAGCGATTACCGCCTTCAACATACGCATTAGTGCCGCCCTGTCTTCGACCTTTACCACCTCGTCGATAGTGACGACATTTTCATAGCGTCCAAATGGCCCACGGTCACGAATGGACTTAACTGACGTACGCTGCCCCGCGCCTTCCAAAGAGGCCAATACCTCGTTCAGGCGCTTGTCCAGATCAGCGCTGTGTTTTCCTTCTTCAACGAGTTCTATGAGCGCATCTGTCAATTTTCGAACAGTCAGCGCGAAGAGCAGGTATCTTGCGCGGGATGCAGTGGTCAACGGTGGCCTCCTTCCTTTCCGATTCGAGTCACTCATCTTATCATGAGTGTGTTAAATTAAATTTTACGTCAAGTATTACTTGACATAATTCAAATGTCAAGAGAAACTTAACCGGCGGTTTACTCGAACATGAGAGACGTTGGCCAAGCTTGGGCGGCGGCATTGCAGCAGATGTTGAGGAAGGAGAAAACCACAGTTACTGCTGCGGCGAAGCGTTTGGGCGTCACCCGACAGGCATTTCACGGCTATTTGAATGGGAAGCTTCCGCGCCGTAAGAAGCTCAACAAGGCGGTGCATCTCTGGGACCTAAAGTTTGACATCGGCGAGTACTCGTTCAGTAGAGGGGCATTCGGTCCAGCAGAGCAGAGCAGCAAGATTTCGCCATTACCGCAGCCAGGACTGTGGGATTCGCTCGATTCGTTGCAAGAAGATGATCTCCACTTGAACGTTAAGCGAGTCGGGAAGGTTCTCCGAATCGACGTGAGAATTGACATACCGGCGTAGACGCTGCCCTTTCTTCCAGATGCTTTCGTCAAGAAAACCAGGACGGCCAGTACGGGCCGCCCGGCCATTTTGGCTAATTGCTAGCTGCTTCCCACAACTGCACTGGACGCTCGGGCGCGATGCCCTGCTGCTAAGCTATTTGCATGTTGCGATTTGGGATTGCCGCGCTCATTCTCGCCTTTGTGCTGGTGGCGTTGCTGCGGGCCCAGGGCAAACAGAAATCCAAGCCCGTTACGGAGACCGCTCCCGGCGTCACCACGGTCACGTCGGTGGACAAGGACCACACCGTCGTGGGGTGGGTGGAGATCGTCCCGTTCACCAGCCAGATCTTTCACAACACGCGCATGCTGCGCGTCTGGTTGCCGGGGAATTACTTCTCTCCCCACAACGCGCAGCGGAAATATCCCGTGCTGTACCTGCAGGACGGGCAGAACCTGTTCGACGACGCCACCGCCCACGCCGGCGAGTGGCATGTGGACGAGACGGTGGACCACCTGGTCGGCAGCTTCAAGATTCAGCCCATGATCGTGGTGGGAATTGACAATGCTGGCGACAAGCGCGCCTACGAATATCTTCCCTACCCTGATCCTCACAAGGACAGCTACGGCCAGCCTGACCAGCCGGAAACGCACGGCAAGGAGTATGCCAAGTTCGTGATCAGCGAGGTCATGCCCTTCATCGAGAAGAAATACCGGGTGGGGACCGGCGCGGCGAACACGGGCATCGGGGGCTCGTCCTATGGCGGGGTGGCCAGCCTCTACACCGTGCTGCAGTATCCCGGCGTTTTCGGCCACGTGCTGATCGAGAGCCCGGTGTTGGGCGTCGGCAATGGACAATTGATGCGGGATGCGGAGCAGGCGAAACAGCTTCCGCAGAAGGTGTTTCTCGCCATGGGGACGAACGAGACCAAGGATGTGGCGTACAACGCGCAGTTGGTCAAGAGCACCGAGGAGCTGGAGACGATTCTGCGCAAGAAGGGCTTGGGACCCAGCCGCCTGAAAGTGGTCGTGGAAGAGGGCGCGGTGCATAACGAGGAAGCGTGGTCGCGCCGCCTGCCGGACGCGATGGTGTTCTTGTATGGAAGGTAAAGGGGAGAATTGTGTCGCCCCCATCGGGGCTCAGGTTCGTTATGCATCGCTACCCAGGGCTTCCGCCCTGGGCTATCATGATTCCGCCCCTCCACCACCCCGCGAGCGCAAAATCGGCGCTCGCCGGGGACCCCGGCTGCGGGGCTGGTTTCCTGGGGCTTTATCCTCTGCCGCACACCCATTGCATTCTTGCTAAGAGCTAAAGGCTAACCGCAGGTCCCTCGACTCGCTGCGCTCGCTCGGGATGACAATCTGTGGGGAGAGAAATCAGGGCGGCCATTGCGGGCCGCCCATCTATCTTTAGCTAATTGCTAGCTGCTAATTGCTTGTTGCTTCTTTACGCCTGGGCCGGGCGCTCGGGCGCGACGCTGGGCTGCTGGCCGGGCGCCGGCTTGAGCACCTGCTGCACGTCGTCCTTGGGCGGGGCAGCATTGTGATCCACACGCGCCGGAAGCTCCTTGCCTTCGATGAGCATCTGGATCTCGCCGGCGTCGAGCACCTCGCGCTCCAGCAGCGCTGCGGCGATCTTCTCCAGCGCAGGGCCGTTATGTGCTGAGGATGCTGGTCGCCGACTGGTAGCCTTCGTCCACGAAGCGGCGCACTTCCTGGTCAATCTTCTGCGCCGTCTCCTCGCTGAAGTCGCGATGCTGGCTGATCTCGCGGCCCAGGAAGATCTGCTCTTCCTTCTTGCCGAAGGTCATCGGGCCCAAGGTGGACATGCCGAACTCGCAGACCATCTTGCGCGCCAGGTCGGAGGCCTGCTCGATGTCGTTGCCCGCGCCCGTCGTCATGGTCTTCAGGAACAGCTCCTCGGCCACGCGGCCGCCCATCATGATGGCCAGTCGCGTCTCCAGGTAGTCGCGGGTGTAGGTGTGCTTGTCGTCGATGGGCAACTGCATGGTCACGCCCAGCGCCATGCCGCGCGGGATGATCGTCACCTTGTGCAGCGGGTCGGAGTGGGCGCGCATCGCCGCGACCAGCGCGTGGCCGGCCTCGTGGTACGCGGTCACCCGCTTCTCTTCGTCCGAGAGCAGCATGGACTTGCGCTCGGCGCCCATCAGGACCTTGTCCTTGGCCTGCTCGAAGTCCCACATCAGCACGGTCTTGCGGTTCTGACGGGCGGCAACCAGGGCAGCCTCGTTCACCATGTTGGCCAGGTCGGCGCCGGAGAATCCCGGCGTGCCGCGGGCCAGCACGGGAAGGTCTACGTCGTCGTTAAGAGGGATCTTGCGGGTATGCACACGCAGGATCTCTTCGCGGCCACGAACGTCAGGACGCGAAACCACCACGCGGCGGTCGAAGCGGCCCGGACGCAGCAGCGCCGGATCCAGCACGTCAGGACGGTTGGTGGCAGCGATCAGGATGACGCCTTCGTTGGACTCGAAGCCGTCCATCTCGACCAGCAACTGGTTGAGGGTCTGCTCGCGCTCGTCGTGTCCGCCGCCCAGGCCAGCGCCACGATGGCGGCCCACGGCGTCAATTTCGTCGATGAAGATGATGCAAGGGGCGTTCTTCTTGCCCTGCTCGAAGAGGTCGCGGACGCGGCTTGCGCCGACGCCGACGAACATCTCCACGAAGTCCGAGCCCGAGATGCTGAAGAAGGGCACGTTGGCCTCGCCGGCCACCGCGCGCGCCAGCAGGGTCTTGCCGGTTCCCGGAGGCCCAACCAGCAGCACGCCCTTGGGAATGCGTCCGCCGAGCTTCTGGAACTTCTGCGCCTCGCGCAGGAACTCGATAATCTCCTTCAGCTCTTCCTTGGCTTCTTCCACGCCGGCGACGTCCTTGAACGTCACCTTCTTTTGCTGCATGGAGAGCAAGCGCGCCTTGCTCTTGCCAAACGATAGGGCCTTGTTGCCGCCAGTCTGCATCTGGCGGATCATGATGAACCACAGCGCGCCCAGTAGGACGAATGGCGCCAGGTTGAGCAGCCAGCTTGGCCAGCCTCCGCCTTGCGCGTCCTTCACCGTGATGTTGACGTTCTTATCGCGCAGTTCCTTGATCATGTCGGTGTAACCGGCCATGACCGTGGTATGGAAGTCTGATTTGTCGTTCTTGAACTTGCCGCGGACCTCCTGGCCTATGATCGTCACTTCACTGACGTTGCCCTGATCCACCTGCGAGAGGAACTCGGAGAAATTGATCCCCTTGTCCTTGGCGCTCGTGCCGCCAGCCTTGACGAGCTGCCATAGCAGGACGCCCGACAACACGATCACCAGCCAGAAGACGACCGTTTTGACCGTCGAATTCACTGAAAACTCCTCTGTAACGGGGCCGACATAAATACAGCCTTCATCCGATTAGATGCCGCCCTTGCCCGCCGGATGTAGAATTCCGGCACACTACAGATTGTAACCCGCGGCTAAACAGAACGGCGCGAGAGACTTAAACAAAATTCGGGAGAGGGAAAGCCGGAAATATCGGACCAGATTGGGACTGGAACCCGGGGTCACGCCACTTCGATCCTGACCGCGTCGCCCGTCCCCGCCCAGGCGTGCGAGCGTGCCACCGGAAATCCAAGGACCCAGACGATTTCGTTGCCCTTGTAGGGCGACCGGCCACGTCGAACGCTGTTCTGGCGGAATGTGCTTCTCGGCGAACAGGCGCTTCAGTTTCTGTTCCGAGCCGCTGTGGACGGGGTGAAAACGGTCGCCGGGACGCCAGTTGCGGACGGTCAGCTCGTGGCCGAGCAGATCGGCGGTCAACAAGCAGCCTGTTTCGTCTTCCCGCGCGGATGCTTCGCCGACGATCACCGCTCGCATCGTGAGGCTAATCTCGGCAATATTCACTTCGCCGGGAATAGGCAACGCATACTCATATCCCGGGCAGGATGGTTCGGGCGTCGGCACGCGCAGCTCCAGACAACCACCTCGGCGGACAGCGAGCCATCCTCCCGCCAGCTCCGTCTTTGGTAGCTCTCCTTGCGCGCAGCGAAGCAGCTTCTCGACATGCTCGAAGTCGAGCGCCAGGCCTTCGGTTTCGGCAAATCGTCGAAGCAGCCGGCGCTGGAAGGCCAGTGGCAACTCGGCAAACTTCTCCAGGCTCAGCCGGGCCAGGGCGGGCTTTTGAAAGGGCTCGGCTTGAGCCGTGCCGTTGTCCGCCGAGAACCCGGGCTTTAGCCCCTGAGGCACTTCAATCCTTGAATCGCGCGGTTCAGGGCATTGCCGCGTTGCCAGTTCCCGCTCCACCAGCGCCTGCCAGTATTCTTCTTCCGCCCGGGAGAGCTCCGCCGTGTCACTTAGCACGTGGCGGATGTTGGGGTTGTATTCGCGTTCCAGTAGCGGCAGCAATTCGTGGCGGACGCGATTGCGCGCGAAGCGGTGATCGAGGTTGCTCTCGTCCTCGCGCCAGTCCTGGCCGAGCGTGGCCAGATAGGACTCAACCTCGTCTCGCGTGACGCAAAGCAGCGGGCGCACGATGCGAACAAGGTCGCCGCTACGCGGCTCATCTTGATTTTCCACGTGCCCCGGGGCTTGCGCCCCGGGCTCAGCCCCAGCCGCCGCTTCGCGGCTTGGCTCCCGATGGCAAGTTGACATGGTGGGGGGAGCGGTTTTCCCAGTTCGACACCGGAACGGAAAGGCTTGCTTTTGCCAATCTCGCGGCTCGGATAGATACCTGCTAACCCACGCGTGCCGGCGCCGCGCAGAAATTTCAGCAGTACCGTTTCGGCCTGATCGTCGAGAGTATGGGCGGTGGCGACAGAAGCGAATCGCTGCTCGATGGCCAGTCGCGTCAACCATTCGTAGCGCAATTCCCGGCCCGCCGCTTCGACACTGAGCTTGCTGGTGAAGGCGTGGTCGCGCACCGCACCATGAGCGACGAAGAACTGTAGCTCATGCTCACCCGCGAGGTGGGCGACAAACGCCTCGTCAGCATCCGAATCGGCCCCGCGCAGCCCATGGTTGAAGTGCGCCACCGCGAGCATGATGCCCAACTCCGCCCGCAGCTCCAGCAAGAGGCGCAGCAGCGCGACGGAGTCCGCTCCGCCGGAGACGGCCACGCAGACGCGGTCGCCCGCCCGCATCAGTCCCCGTTCGCGGATGTAGCGAAGTACCTTGGAGCGCACGCAATGATGGTAATGCAGCGGCTGACCGGCTGCCAGAAAACCAGACCGCGGATTTACGCGGATGAACACGGATCACTTTCTGGCAAAGAACCATCCGTGAAGATCGGCGAGAATCCGCGGCTCATTTTTTCGGCTGTCATCCTGAGCGAGGTCGGCGCAGCGACCGATTCGAAGGACCCTATGCCCTCCAGAGATTTCTGCTCGAATAGGGGTCCATCGACTCCGGCGGCCAAAAGCAGGCCGCCGTCGTTCAGAATGACAACAAGGAAGGTCGAAGGTTGTAGCTGAAAGCTGACGGCTGACGGCTCACAGCTTCCTACACAAACAACTCCGGGTCGGTCTGCAACAGCCGGTGCAACTGGTCGGCCCACAGTGGTTCGAAGGCGTTCATCTTGGCGATACCGGCTTTGGCAGCGAGCGCGTGCTCCATCTTGATCGGGATCGGCGTAAACCCAGTTGCACGCGCTGCTCCCGCCACTGAGAGATTACGCGCGACCATGCCTTCCAGCAGCAGCATGGCAAACAGAGCCATCGGCACATTGGGCCCGGTGGTGATGGCGCCGTGGTTGGGCAGGATCACCGCGCGGTGTTTGCCGACTGCCTCCGCAGTGGAGCGTAGACGCTCTTCGTTCGATGCCAAACCCTCGTAGTCTTCCTCGACCACCGCTACGTCCCCCGCGAGAATGCAGCTCTCCTGGTCGTAGATCTCAGGCACCTTGCGAAAGGCGCTGAAGGTCACCGTCGCCGGAGGATGGGTGTGCAGCGCGCACACCAGTCCCGGATTGTAGCGATGGATGACGCCGTGCAGCTCGACCGTTTCGTTGACCCGTGCATTCTTGTCCGGAGTGTGGTCCTCAATGATGTTGCCGCGGAAGTCGAGGGTCAAGATGTCGTGCGGCGTCAGCGTTCCAAACGACGGGCCGAAGCGGTTCATCAGCATGCGGTCGGGCGCAATCATCACGCTGATGTGACCGGCGTTGGCCGCGCTCATTCCGGCGCGATACAGAATGCGGGCCGCACAAGAGATGTCGAACTTGAGTTGATCAATGTTAACTAGAGGCTTGGTTTCGACCGCCATGAGGACCTCCCGATGAGCAGGCATTGTAACGCAGTTGGAAGCACCACGGTCGTGCGGAGTGCCGTCCCCGGGGGGACTCGGATTCTCTGCCTTGCCTACCCACCGCTGAAGCGGTGGGCTTTCATATGTCGTCGCGCGGGGCGCGACTGGACCTGAAGCGGCTCAGGCCGACCCGCGAACCCGGTGATTGCAACTATCCACTAACCCCTGACCCCTGCTTTTTCACGGCCTCGTGTCGGGCACGGTGATCGCGCGGAACATGTACGGCAGCGCCTCGGCCACGATCATCGCCACTACGATAAGCGCGCCGCCAAACGCCTGGCGGGGCGACATCGGCTCCCGCAGCCAGACCACGCTGAGCACCGCCGCCACCACTGGCTCCAGGCTGAAGAGCACCGCAGACTCGGTTGGGCCCAGGCGCGTCTGGGCGGTCGCCTGTCCCCAGAAGGCGAAGACGGTGGACCCGAGTGCCAGATAGAGCGCCGCGCCCGCTACCGGCCAGTGTGACAGCGCCGCGAGCGCATTCTGAAATCCATAAGGTGACGGCAGAAAGGCGGTGACCAGGACGGACACGATGCCGCAGACCATCACCTGCGAGCCCGCGAGAATCCAAGCCTCGGAGCGGCGGCTGAATGCGCCCATCATCACGATGTGGACGCCGCACAGGATGGCGCACAGTAGTATTTCGACGTCGCCCCGGTTCCAGCCGCTCCACCAGGCCCCGCGCACGTGCACCAGCAGATACATTCCACAGGTTGCGATCAGCGCACCCAGCGCCGAGGCCATCTTCACCCGCTGCCCGATGGCGACTGCCACCACCGGCGTGAACAGCACGTACAGACCAGTAATGAATCCGGCCTTGGCGGTGGTGGTGAAGCGCATGCCGTCGCTTTGCAGCCAGAAGATCACCACCAGCACCAGGCCAAGCCAGATGCCGTCCACCACGCCACGCCGGGTGATGGGAATGCCTTTGGCGCGAATGATGGCGAACATCAGCAGACCTGCAAGGGGGAAGCGGAGTCCCATCAGCGCGCCTACAGAGAGGCCTCCGTCGAGCACGATGCGGGTCATGGGAAAGCCGAAGCCCCACACCGTCGCCACCAGGGCGATGATGAGCACGGCGGTGGGATGGGAGATGGCGTGTTGATGTGGAGTTTTCGTCACGGGCCGGAAAAACATTGAACCACGGATTTACGCGGATGAACACGGATCAAGATTCGCGGCCGATCCAGTCCAGCTCCAGGTCGGGAACCGATCGAAAGTCGGGATCTCCGGTTAGCAGTGGGCAACGATACTTCTGCGCCAGCGCTGTGGCAAATGCATCCGCATAGGCAATCGGATATCGTCCTTTGAGGAGGGCCGCATCCCAGATTTCATCGGCAATCGGCACTCCAATGGTTATAGGTAGCGTTCCCGACGACTGGCGCCATGATTCGGCGAGCGTTTCGCTGTGTGTTTTGCGAACGAAATAATACACTTCACCGACGTTGATGGCGCTCATGAAGAGCCGCGCGACATCTGATCCGGCGTCCGCAAGAAGGTCTGCCACGATATCGGTTACAGGTTGAGTGCCCTTGATCCACTCTAGAACGGGCCACGAATCAAGAACGCGAGTCTTCAAGTTCGTGCTCCTCTTTTCTGAACTCCAGGAAGTCTTTCTTTATATCGCGACCCGCACCCTGGAGCTTCTTCCACGCTGGATCCTTTGAGAGCACGATGTCGTGCCCGCGGACTTCCAGCGTCAGCTTGGAGCCTTCCGTGAGATTGAGGGCTTCCCGAACCTGCTTCGGTATGGCGATTTGCCCCTTGGAAGAGAGCGTAACTTTCTCCATAGACTAATCTCACCACATGTAAGTCGAAGGTTTGGGGCGTCACGTCAAAAGCAGGTTGAGACCGGTCGCCTCAGCGAAGGCGCGGAAATCGCGGTCGCGCGTGATGAGCGGAATGTTTCGGTCGATGCAGCTTTGCGCGATCAGCGCATCTCCGAGCCGGGCCTTGCGGCGCTTTGCAAGTGCTTTCGCACGCAGCACCCCGGCACGCTCCCAGTACCCAGCTTCGATCTCCACCATTGGCATCTGGCAAAGTCTCCCGGCAGTATCCGAAGGAAGCTTCGGGTCGCTGAGCAGCTCGGTCAGTACTACCGGAACCATCAGCACCTGGCCATCCATCAGCGCCCGGTCGAGCAGGTGCACGTCGTCGCCCGAGCCGCCGCCGAGGAACGCGATCCACGTGCTCGTGTCGGCGGCAATCATCGGTCAGCTTTCAACTGCGCCAATGTCCGGCTGAAACGGATTTTTCCCCGCATCTGCCGCAGGGCAGCGTAGGTTTCGGATGCGGCAACCAGCTGCAGCCCGGTACGGATGGTTTGGGTGATGCCTGCGCCGGTGGCTTTTTGAGCCTTCTCCAGCAGCTCGGCGGGAAGTTCGACGGTTATCTTGCGGGCGGTTGCCATGGGCTCATTGTACCATATTTAATACCAGTACGGAGTATGGTACGCTAGGCTTCCGCGGGGTTGCGTTGATCTGGATCCGGGATCAATCCTTTGCCCGCCAGGCGTTGAAAACTTGCCCTGAGCGAAGTCGAACGGGCGCTGGGCTGAGATATGCTGTCCCCTTCGGGACGGATGACTGATAGACGTCAGTGATGTGCGGGATTAATCCAGGTTAGCGCCCAAAACCGGGGCGCGAACCTCGCCTTGGGCAGAAATCGCGGATGGTGCCCCAGGTCTCGCGGTTTTCGAGACCTGGGATGGGCGACAACCTGGGGTTCATCGCCTCGGATTAGCCGGTTTCTGTGCTGATGAAAAAACTTGGACAGAGTCATCTTTAGAGAACTCCCGGGTCTCGAACAACGCGAGACCCGGGCCACCCGGCGATGGGTGAGAGACGCGGCTTGGGGCGTTCACAGAATTACACTTTCACGGGATAACGAGATACATGAAACAGATATCATGTAAAATGACAAACTAAGATCATTTATTCTAAATCATTTAGGCGACTACTTGCATTACCGTTCATAACATGGTAATCATGCACTATGAACAAGTCCACTTCGCGAGGAAATTCCTATGGCCAAAGATGAAGACTCCAAGACAACAGGCGCAGATTTTCCGAAACACAATTTGCAAACAGCTCTGAAAATACCTCAAGCGCTGGAAAATAAAAATAGTGGTAACCCTCTTCCACCTACTGACGTTGCTATCGCCTTGGAGAAGAGTCCCGGAAGCTCCGACTTTCGGATATTGCTATCTTCCTCAATCAAGTATGGTTTGAGCACTGGCAGCTACAACCAAGAACGTATATCACTTGCCGAACTAGGCAGAAATATTGTCGAACCGATTGACGAAGAGCAGCGCAAGCAGGCGTTGTTTCAAGCGGCATTTCGCCCTGAGGTCTTCAGGAAGATTTTTGATGCTTACAAGGGCAAGAAGGTTCCAGACGCGCAGTTTTTCCAAAACGCGCTCATGCGAGATTACGGTGTTGCCCGTGACCAAGCCGCAAGATGTGCATCGATATTCCTAGCCAACGCCGATTTTCTGGGGCTCATGAAACAAACAACTTCAGGAAAATGGTTCGGCACGACTCCCAACTTGACTGTGGCAGTTTCACTCGATGGCGGTGGCGATTTGGACGATGGCGACGCCACATTGGAAGCTGAACCGTCAAAGGTGTTGCCAGCGGCCCGCCTCGACGATTCGACGCCACTCTCACGAAAGGACCCTAAGAATGCGATTTTCGTTGGACACGGGAAGAACAAAACCCCGCTGCAGCAGCTCGAGAAGTTCCTAACGGAATACAAAATTCCGCACAAGGTCGCGATAGAGGAAGCCAGCAAGGGGCGGCCGATTTCGCAAAAAGTGGCTGACATCATGAATGAATGCGGCGCGGCGATCATTATTTTCACCGCCGACGAGGAGTTCAAGAGACCGACAGGCGAAACGATCTTCCGGCCCAGCGAAAACGCAGTTTTCGAGCTCGGAGCCGCAGGCGCGCTTTATGGATCTCGGATTGTTATCTTCAAAGAAGCCGGAGTCGACTTCCCATCAAATTTCCGTGATATCGGTTATATCGAGTTTGAAAAGGATAAGCTCGATGCGAAGGTGAATGAGCTGTTCCGGGAACTCATCAGTTTCAAACTCCTTACCGTCAGCGTTGCTGCCGGAGCTTGATAGATCCCCGGGGGCGTCGACGCAGGGGTGCCCCACACAAGCCTGATTTTGGCTTGTGTGGGAGGGCTCGTGCGTTCCCGAGGCCAGCAAGGAAATTCCGGCTAGTAACGGGAGTTTTGTCTATGTGGGTGCCCCTGTCCGAACCCTGCCGTGGTGGTCGGCGCGCCGGGACCTTATTTGTGATCGCGCTACTTCTTGTGGTTTCGTGCAGCTGTCGAAGTTCCACTACGAGCGATAGCAACGACGGCTCTCGGTACGCGGGCACCTCTGTCCCTCCACAGCAAGCATCTGCAGCGGAAAGATTTGCTGAAGGGCAACGGGCAATTGAGCAGGGCGATTACAAAAGGGGCCTAGACTTGAACAGGAGCGCCGCAATGGACGGGTTCGCGGCTTCGCAGGCCTTGGTGGGGAACGCTTATTACAACGGCAAGGTTGTAGAGCGCGACTATGCTGAAGCCCTTAAGTGGTATCGCTTGGCCGCAGCGCAAAGCAATGCTGAAGGTCAGAACGGTCTCGGCCTGATGTACTATCACGGACTCGGCGGCCTTACAGAGGACCGTAGCAAGGCAAAAGAACTTTGGATTGAAGCAGCTCAGTCAGGCAGTCCTGCGGCTAGGGCTAATCTACATGATGACTTCGGTTTCAACTTAGCCACAGATCTTCCTCGTCGTCCGGCGACCAAGGACAACACATACGCGGATCAAAAACTAGGATTTCAAATCGCATTTCCGAGCTACTGGACTCAAACGACCGGAGCGCCTGAGACAGGCGCGGTGAAAGGGGTATCGCCACCAGGGGATGATAGAGTTTATGTTAAGGTCCGGGTTTATGATTTACCGACAGGGATGACCTTGGATCATATGAATGGCATGTGGAAAAACAGCCTCATCAAGCAGGGGGAAGTGGTCAAGGACACCGTCGCAGTGAAGGTGAATGAGATACCAGCCTTCAAGATCACCTCCACTGCAGGTGCTGGGGCTATACATTTCGAAGAATATGTGCTGATCGCGCCGAATCACCGCGGCTATGTCATCACCGCGGGAGGGACAGTACTCGATTACTGGAACCATACAGATGAGATCAAACGCATCGTTGGTTCTTTCTCGGCGATGTAGCGAACGAGTGGTTCTTCACCAGATTGGAATCACGGTCTCCACGCGGGTAATTCGGCCTTAAACCGTCGCCGCCTTACTCTCTATCAGCCCCTTCACCCGCTCGACAAACGCCTCCACCTTGACTGAGCCCTTCCGCCTTTTCCTGACCGCGGACGCGCACGTTGACCTCGCCCGCCTCCATCTCCTTATCGCCGACGACGAGCTGGAACGGCACCTTCTGCATGGCATGCTCGCGGATCTTGGCGTTCATCTTCTCGTTGCGCACATCCACGTGCACGCGGACGCCGGCGGCCTTCAGCTTGTCTCCGACTTCGTTGGCGTAGGCGTGGTGCTTCTCGCCAATCGGGATCACGACGACCTGCACCGGCGACAGCCATACCGGGAACGCTCCCGCGTAGTGCTCGATGAGCACGCCGAAGAAGCGCTCCTCCGAGCCATAGAGCGCGCGGTGCACCATCAGCGGCTGATGCCGCTTGCCGTCCTCGCCGACGTACTCCAGCCCGAAGCGCTCCGGTAGGTTGAAGTCGAACTGCACAGTGGAGAGCTGCCACAGACGGCCAATCGCGTCCACCATCTTGATGTCAATCTTCGGGCCGTAGAAGGCGGCTTCGCCGGGAATCAGCTTGTACGGGATGCCGCGCCGCTCCAGAACGTTCTTCAGCGAGGCTTCCGCCAACTCCCATTGCTCGCCGCTGCCAATGAAGGTCTTGCGGTCGTTCGGGTCCCAGGTCGAGAGCTCCACCTGATACTGCTCGAAGCCATAGGTGTGCAGCACCGAGAGCGCGAAGTCCATGCAGCCGCTGATCTCGTCCTCGATCTGCTCCGGGGTGCAGAAGATGTGCGCGTCGTCCTGGGTAAAGCCGCGCACGCGCAGCAGGCCGTGCATCACGCCGGAGCGCTCGTAGCGATAGACCGTGCCCAACTCGCCCAGGCGCACCGGCAGGTCGCGATACGACTTCAGCGAGTCCTTGTAGATGAGGATGTGGAACGGACAATTCATCGGCTTCATGCGATAGTTGGCGTCGTCCAGTTCCATCGGGGTGAACATGTTGTCGGCGTAGTAGCCTTCGTGGCCGCTGGTCTTCCACAGGTCCACGCGCGCCACGTGCGGGGTGTACACCAGCGAGTAGCCGCGCTTCAGGTACTCGTTGCGCATCCAGTCTTCCATCTCCTTGCGGATGAGGCCGCCCTTGGGATGCCAGAAGATCAGGCCCGGCCCGGCCAGTTCCTGGATGGAAAATAGGTCGAGTTGCTTGCCCAGCACGCGATGGTCGCGCTTCTTGGCCTCCTCGATCTTGTGCAGATACTCGTCGAGGTCCTTCCTGGAGAAGAACGAGGTGCCGTAGATGCGCTGCAGCTGCGGGTTCTTCTCGTCGCCCAGCCAGTAGGCGCCGGCAATGGTGAGCAGCTTGAACGCCTTGATGCGCCCGGTGGACGGGATGTGCGGCCCGCGGCAGAAGTCGGTGAACTTGCCCGTCTTGTAGATGGAGATCTTCTCGTCGGGCGCGGTGAACTGCTCGATGAAGTGGCACTTCATGAAGTCGCCTTCCGACTTGAAGCGCTCCAGGCCTTCCTGCTCGGGGCAGAAACTCGCGCGCGTAGGGCAGGTCCTGCTTCACCAGCTCCTGCATCTTCTTCTCGATGGCTTCGAGGTCTTCCGGGGTGAACGGCTTCTCGCGATAGAAGTCGTAGAAGAATCCGCTCTCGGTCGCCGGACCGTGGCCGAGCTTGGTTTCGGGGAACAGTTCCAGCACCGCGGCGGCCATCAGGTGCGCCGAGGAGTGGCGATAGACCTCCAGCGCCTCGGGATCGCGGTCGGTCAGGATGCGCACTTCGGCATCCTGCTCCAGAGGACGGGTGAGGTCCACCAGTTGGGCTGAATCCTTATTGCCGTTGGAGGAGAGCGGTTTGACCTGTGCAGCCAGGGCGGCGTCAGCCAGACGAGGGCTGATGCTCCGGGCAACTTCGAGGGCGGAGGTTCCGCGCGGCACGTCTTTGACGCTGCCGTCGGGTAGCTTTACATGAATATTTTCGGCCATGATGTCGAACCTATCGGCAGCCTACAAGCTGCGGCTTATCAAAGAGTTGAGTTTATCGGAGCGCCAAGGGGTAGGCAATCGGCGCGATTGCCGGAAAGCTACCGGGATGTTCGTTCGCGCTGGGCGCGCACTTCCAGCACCAGCGCGCCGACGAGGGCCGCCGCGCCGATGGTGATGGCCACAGGGATAGCCACATGTCTGTAGGCATTGGTCATATCAATTCTGCCACCGTTAATCATGCCATAAACCAGGGTCCCAATGATACCCAGGAACAGCCCGGCGCCCATGCCGCCGGCGGTGAACAGCAGCGCCGTAAACAGCACCCGTACAGTCGAGATGAAGAAGATCGAGAACTTCGAGCGTTGCGGGCGGGAGCCGTAGCCGGGCATCTTCTTCCTAGGGTACATCATGCGCATCGGCTCGGTGAGACGCGAGAATACCGGCGAACGGGCGGACCACAAGGGCGCGGCGGATGTTGCTCAGCCCTGATTATCGGGAGGTTGACCCTCGCCGTCGAGATCGTTGGTTAGCTGGGACTTGATCTCTCGTCGCGTTTTGTCGAGTTCCGCCTTAGCTCGAGCAATCTGTTGCAGGATCACGTTCATGCGCCTGGGACCCAGTACCACGAATCCGAGAGCACAGAAGAGCAGCATCTCGGTACCAAAACCAGCCATCAGTGCCTCCACTCTGGAGTCTTTGTCGCAGCCCGGCGTGAGGCCACGCGGCTCCGATCAAATCTTCCCTCTACCGAGAATTTGTACTCCGGGCTGTACGACTTACCTGTCAGCCCGGTCTTCCCCTGCCGCAGGTTCATCCGGCGGCTCTTCGCGCCCGTTGATGGCCGACTTGAAGCCCCGAATGCCTTCGCCGATTCCTTTACCCAACTCCGGGAGTTTCCTGGGGCCGAATACGAGCAGGGCAATTCCCAGAATTACGAGCAAATGCATAGGTTGAAAAAGTCCTTCCATTACCGGTACACCTCGTTTCGGACCCTTCTTACGGTCCGGTGTTTGAAACCACGCGGGCGCCGTACTGTGGTTGCAGACAAAGCGCCCGTAACAGACGGGAGAAGCAAGTTCGCAACTCCACGCTCTCAGAACTCCCGCCGGGCTTCATCTGCGTCTTCCGCCAGATCACGGAGATACTCAAAGAAGCCTGCCGACTGGCCGATGAAAAGTCCGTCCGCCGTGAGAGCCTTGAGGGCCCCCATCGCCGCTCCCTTGGTCGCGGTCGGGCGAATGATCGAAACCGCCGGGAACTTCTTACTGAGAAACACCGTAGGCTCCGGCATGATCAGGTTCGTCTGGAGGTCCTCCAAGACGAGCGGAGGGGGCGGAGAGGAATTCAGATCCGGGAAGGTCACCTTCACGCCCGTGACCGGATCTACAACGTCCGGTAAATGCGGCGCATTGCCTGCTTTGTCGTGCCAGGTCTGAAAGTGCGCGATCTCGGTCCCTCCGATGGACAGCAGGATCCGCAGGACCTCCTGACTGGTTACTCTTTGCGCCAGCATTGGATACAAGCTGGTTCCGCCTTGCTCGATGAAGGCAAAGTGGAAGCCTGCGGTGTTGACGATCGCCTGAAAGAAGTCTAGGTGATTGGCGTCGTTGTCGGTCCGGGGAATTGCCGGATGCTGCCCAACCGCGAGGGTTGGAATCGCCGGCGCGAACGTGTCCCCGAAGTCTGGGTTCTTGTCGCGGCTGCGGTAGCGGGTCCACCAGCTGGTGTCCACGGTGAGCTGCATCAGGTTGGTGAGCCGGCCGAATTGATTGGCTCCCGTGGCTTTGCTGCTGGGCAAGGTGCGGAACTGGTCCAGACTGACCGTATCCGCACCCTTCGACTCCAGGTACTTGTTGATAAAGACCTCGTGGGTCAATTCGTCTTCCGTGTTGTCATGGATGTACTGTGACATGTCAGAGTCGAGTGGTATCAGGTCCGCCATGTACAGAGAGTTTCCTCCGGTGGCGTGCGGGGGGTAGCCGGGAATCAGCTGGCTGGCCAGCTTGGCAACTTCGTCGTCCTGCACGCCGCCAAGCTCCTGGTACTGCAGCCACAAGTCGGACTCGATGATTTCGGCCGCGGCCAGGAACCGCAGGATCGCGGCGTCACCCTTAGCTAGGCTGCCGCTGCGCTCCTCTGCATCGAGGCTGGCCGGAAGTAACGATCCGGCAGAAATTGCCACGCCCGCCACTCCCATGCCCTTGAGGAATGAGCGCCGCTGGACGGCGCGATTGGATTTAGAGTCAACGTCTTCCCCCGTCGCGGGCGGAGAATTCAAGGTTGCGAAGAGATCTTCCTTTGCCATACTGCACACTCCATCAAAATTGATCTTCGGCGAGCCACTCAGATGGTTGCTCTCACCGATGCAACTCAGGCTACGGCTGCTGATCTTTCCGTGTGTCATCGAGAGGTCAGGAAATTGCTAAAGGATTGTCTATTCTGGCTTGGGCCACGCGGGGGACACTTCTCAGATTTCGTCCCGCATCCCGGCTTCGACTTAGGTTCGTATGCTGTTGCGGTTTCAGTAGATTAGACAGGTAAGAGCCTGACGAAAGGCTGAAGGGTATCGGCTGCCGGTTGTGTCCACCGTGTTAACAGCTTGATTTGCGGTGGGCAAACCTGAAATTCGAGAAACCAGGCATGCATGCTGCCTTCGAGTAGGATGGCGCTCCGGCAAAAGGGTCGGCAGATAGTGCTTGCGTTACAATCGAAGCTCATGTCTTCGACGTCGCAAGCGGTAACCCGAACTCCCGCCGAGGTTGTGCGTCTGGCGCCTGTGTCCCAGGCCAGCAATGGCATTTGCTACTCCGTGATGGGAGAGATTTCCACCGCCCTCGGCGACGTGGAGCGCATGGTGGCCGCCGTCCCCCGTACCCTCGCTGCTGCTCTGAACCGCAAGGCGTACTACTTCGTGCCGCTGACGCTGAATCTGGACGACGAAACCATGATCGCCGACCGCTACGACGTGCAGCTCTCCGATAGCGCCGTTTGTCATCGCAACCAGACGTTGGGTGACTCACAGTGCGTGTTCATTTCCACCCGGCTGATGGAAGACAGCTTCGCCATTGCCTTTGAGTTCTTCATCAACGTGGGACACAACTTCGTAGAGTGCATCGGCGTGTCGCAGGAGTTCTCCGACCTGGTGTTTAAGCAGGTGGAGGACAAGGTCCGCGGCGAAACCAGCCTTGACGCCTACGAATTGCGCAAGGTGGCGACCACCAATGGCCCTGAAGCCGAGAAGGCGCGCCACGAGTACCTGCTGGCGACCTTTGCCGACGCCATCGCCGTATACATGCTCTCGCTGTACATGGACGTGGACTATCAGGACCTGCGTGAGCGCGACTATCCGCTGCTGGCGCCGAATGCGCTTGGCCGAGCGCCTGCGCAAGATCAACGAACTCTTCCCACCGAATCCAGGGTTTGAGTTCGCGGTGTACCACCGGCGGAGACAACAGTAAGAAGCCGTCAGCACTCAGCTATCAGCCCTCAGACACCCCCGCGCATCCTATACAATCGAGCTTCAAAACCATGAACCGGATGATTCTTGCCAACCTGGTGCACCGGCCGATTCGCACCCTGATCAGCGTGGTAGCGGTAGCGGTCGAGGTCACGCTGATCCTGCTGATCGTGGGACTGCTGGTCGGAATGTTGAACGATGCCAAAAGCCGGCAGGCGGGCATTGGCGCCGACATCATGGTGCAGCCGCCCAACTCATCGCTCCTGATGGGTGTGAGCGGGGCGCCCGTCTCCATCAAGATAGCCGACAAGCTTCGCCAGTTGCCGCATGTGGTCGCAGCCGCTCCCGTGGTGACACAACTTTCGACCGCCGGCGCGGTCGAGGTCATTGATGGCATCGACCTCGCCTCCTTCGATGCGGTCAGTGGGGGCTTCCATTACTACTCGGGCGGTCCGTTCCAGGGGCCGGACGACATCATCGTGGACGACCTGTTTGCCTCGTCAAAACACCTGCAAGTGGGTGACACCGTCGAGACGCTCAACCACCAGTTCCGCATCTCGGGCATCGTGGAGCACGGCAAGGGAGCGCGCAAGTTTCTGCCCATCAAGACGCTCCAGGACCTGATCGGGGCGCAGGGCAAGGCGACCATCTTCTACCTCAAGCTCGACGATCCCAACAACGCCGACGAGGTAGTCCGCTCGATTAAGAACATTCCGGGCATGCAGCAGTACGGCGTGCATTCGTTGAAGGAATATCTCAGCCTGATGACGGCGAGCAGTATTCCGATGTTTGCCACGGTCATCAACGTGGTGATCGCGATTGCCATGATCATCGGGTTCATCGTGATCTTCCAGGCGATGTACACGGCCGTCATGGAGCGCACCCGCGAGATCGGCATACTCAAATCGCTGGGAGCGGGCAAGCTCTACATCGTGAACGTGATTCTACGGGAGACCGTGCTTATCGCGATTGCCGGACTGGTGCTGGGCATCGCCATCAGCTTCGCTGCCCGGGCGGGCTTGCGGATGAAGTTCCAGACGGTACCGATTCAGATCACCGCCGGGTGGTGGCTGGTGCGGGCGCCCATCATCGCGATTGTCGGCTCCATGCTCGGGGCTTTATATCCAGCAGTGAAAGCCGCACAGAAAGATCCCATCGACGCGCTGGCGTACGAATAGCCATTCGCAGGAGTATGCCTCAAGTGAGATCTTGCTCAGACAGGCCTGCAGCTTTGAGCAGATGTTGCAGTAGACCGATCTTCAAAGGACGGTTGCCATGGACTGGCACCGAGAGGCGAACTACACTGCCCGGCTTTCCGAATATGTGATGGCTGCCGTGAATACGGAGAAGAACCCAACCGTGGCGCTCGATAACTCTATAGCAGTTTCAGATTTGCTGTAATCGTTCCGTTGGGGGGTAGAGCGGCGCTTCAAGCGCCGCGTTACCGCCGTTTATTGAATGCACAGCCGGCTTCAGCCGGCGGCACTACCGTCTTTCGGTAATTACAGTAATTCTTAACCGTAATTCACATTCTCTTGGAACAGCAGCGAGCATTTCTTTATATCTCGCGTGCCCACACGGCGCACTACTTCTCATGCACGAAATCTTCTGCCGCACTTGTTGTGCCGGGTCTTGTCGATTGGCGTCCAGCCTGGCGGGAACTCCCTGAGGAGATCTTGCCAGTGCTTCCCAGAACATAGCCAGCAATACCGCTGAGAATCCCGATCGGCCCCTCATCTAAATGCTTGGTCATCGACAGAAGGACAGTGGCAAGGATAATCGCGAATACGGTTGCCATCCTCGCTACCTGTATACCATAAATGCTAAAAGATTTGGCTGCATCGGGTGGCGCCCCAGACTGGTAGGCCTGAGTGGCTATCTTCCGAATCGAGACTGCTACACATACAATTATGATAACGATTCCTATCGTGATGGGTGTAATCAGCGCAACTAAAATCCAGTCTTCTTTGGGTGGTTGCATATCGACGACTCCAGTTTTCTTCCGCGAGCTGTAAGCTGAGATTTCCTTCACCCGGTATCTACAACTACTTCCTCGATTCCGACTCCAGCCAGTGGCGGACGCATGTTAAGAGGAATGTCCTTTTGGAATCCCGATTCACTCGAAGTGTAGTTCTCGTGAGCGGTTTCCCAAGGCAGACTGCATCGGTGAACAAGAAATGGAGTAATCTTAAACCGCTCTAATTAGTTCCTTACCTGAAAACGCTCTCATACCGCGATTTCAAGTACGCGGTCCGTCGGGTGCGAGTCGGTCTGCGCGACTTCCACAGACAGACACCCTTCTATGGCCTCATGTAGATTGGTGAGTAACTCCTCCAGAGTTTCGCCTTGTGTAGCACACCCAGGTATGGCAGGAACTTCCGCCCAAAATCCACCCTCTTCAGCTTCGTGCACTACCACTTTGATCTTCATCGTGTACTCCAATCGGAAGGACCCTGCTAGACAGTCAGGCCGATGTCAGATCCGCATCGGCATCACGACGTAGCGGTACTTGAAGCCGCCATCGTTGTCGGGACGCATCTGGCCGGCCGACTGCGCATCCTTGAACTCCAGGCGGACTTCGCCGCCGTTGGAGGCCTTCAGGAAGTCGAGCAGGTACTCGGAGTTGAAGCCGATGGTCATGGGATCGGCGGTATATGCCGTCTCGATGGAGTCTTCCGACTCGCCGGCATCGGTCGGACGACGAGGAAATCTTCATCTCGCCTTTGTCCAACTTCAGGCGGATGGCACGCGAGCGCTCATCGGCAAACTGCGCCACTCGTTGGATTGCCGTATTCAGATCGGCGCCGTGCACGACCACCGACTTGGTGGTCTCGCGCGGCAGGACCGCCTCGTAGTTGGGGAACTGCCCCGTCAACTGGCGTGAGGTGAGCAGGCGTTCGCCGATGCGGAAGAATAGGGTCGATTCGTCTTTGGCAAATTCGATGAAATCCACGTCGCTGTTCTGCAGTAGGGAGTAAATCTCGCTCATTGCTTTCTTGGGGATCAGGGTCCGATTTTCGCCGCTCACGTCAAACTGCTCGCCCGGCTTCTCAATGTGGGCCAGCCGATGCCCGTCGGTGGCCACCATGGTGATGGATTCCGGCTTCAGCACCATCAGCCCGCCATTCAACGTGTAACGCGACTCTTCACTTGAAATGGCGAAAATGGTTCGCCCGATCATCGCGCGCAGCGTCTGCGCGGGGACTTTCACGCTGCCAGTCGCCGGGAAAACCGGCAGGCCCGGGAAATTGGCGCGAGCCATGCCGACCATCTTGGTGTTGGAGCGGCCGCAGCGGATGTTGACCCAGTGGTTCTCCAGCAACTTGATCGAGATATCGCCGTCGGGCAAAAGTTTGACGTAGTCGTAAAGCTTGCGGGCGGGAATGGTGCATGCGCCCTCGCGCTTCACCTTGGCCGCGCATGAGGTACGCAGACTGAGATCCAGATCGGTGGCGGTAATCGTCAGCCGATCGTTGGCCGCCTCGAACAAAAAGTTGGAGAGGATGGGAATTGTGGTCTTGCGTTCGACCACTCCCTGGGTGGCAGTCAGTTCTTTAAGCAGTTCGAACTTGCTGACGCCGATTTCCATCGCCGTGCCCTGAATCGCTCCGGTCGCTTCAGCGGCCATATCTTCCACCTCGGCAGGCGCTTCGCCTGACTCTATTACTGCTACCCCTTATATCAAATACAAAACATATAAAACCAGTAGTAACAGTAGGTACGCTGGAAAAGTGGAAAATGGGACGGAAACCGCGTGCACTGTGGACTGAGGCTGGCCGCTGCTGTAGAAAATGACCGCTCCGGTTTCGGGTTGCTGTGATGATCATGGCGGGTTTAATAATTCCAGCCGGGTCTTCCACTAAATTCACAACGTGTCCACAACAGGCACTGGAGAAAACTGCGCGTAAATGTGAAAAACCGCGCTAAATGCGCGGTTCATTGACCCAACGTCTCGGCAAGTTTGTTGAGCAGCCTGTTCAAGTCTTTGTCGGTTTTGCGCAAGTCCCCAATTTTGTCGACCGAGTGCAGGACCGTGGTGTGGTGCTTCCCGCCAAACTGGCGGCCGATCTCGGGCAGCGAAGCGTCCGTGAGCTGCTTGGCCAGGTACATGGCGATCTGCCGGGGTACGACAATCGCCCGCGAGTTGTTCTTGGCCTTGATCTCGGTAATGCGCAGACCAAATTGCTCCGACACTGCCTTCTGGATGGACTCAATCGAGATCTTGCGGGTGTTGGAGTCCATGAGGTTCTTCAGCACTTCTTGCGCGGTTTGCAGGTTCAACTCCCTGCCGGCCAGCGAGGCATAGGCGGTAAGCCGGATCAATGCACCTTCCAACTCCCGCACGTTGCTGCGAATGTTCGACGCGATGAACAGGGCCACATCGGTCGGCAGCATGAGGTGCTCCGATTCGGCTTTCTTCTGCAGAATCGCAACCTTCGTCTCCAGATCCGGCGGCTGGATATCGGCGATCAGCCCCCATTCAAAGCGGCTGCGCAAGCGGTCCTCAATTTCCGCCAACTCTTTAGGCGGGCGGTCGCTGGCGATCACGATCTGGCGCATGCACTCGTGCAGCGCGTTGAAGGTGTGAAAAAACTCCTCCTGGGTGCGTTCCTTATTGACCAGGAACTGGATGTCGTCCATGAGCAGGACATCCATAGTGCGGTACTTATCGCGGAAACTGGTCATCTTGCTGTAGCGCAACGCGTTGATCATGTCATTGGTGAAGCGCTCGCTGGATACATAGCAGATGGACATTTCCGGGTGCCGCTTCTTGATCTCGTGCCCGATCGCCTGCATGAGGTGGGTCTTACCCATCCCGACCCCGCCATACAGGAACAGCGGGTTGTAGGCCTTGGAGGGGCGTTCTCCGACGGCGCGTGCCGCAGCGTGTGCGAACTGGTTCCCCGCGCCAGTGACGAAATCGGCGAAGGTGTATTTGGGGTTCAATTGTGCTGCTCCATCCCAGTCGAAGCGTTGTTGCTCGCCAGCCACGACAGCGGGAGGTTCCGCCGGCGCCGGCGCTTGCTGTTTGGCTTCGCCGTTGCCATTGCCGCCGCCCTTGGGCTTGGGGGCGCTGCGCACTTCCTCGGTGACGAATTCGACATCCTCGAATTCCAGGCCGAGGTCGTCAATGGCTTCGCTGATCAGATCTCCGTAGCGTTCTCCGATCTGGCAGAAGTCGCGGTTGGGGACGCGCACAAACAAAACTGCGCCGTGCGAATGATCGAAGCGCGTGGGTTTGAGCCAGGTCTCGTAGGAAGTGCGGTTGACCTTTTTCTCCAGCGCGTCAAGCACTCGCATCCACGGATTAGCAGGGGCGGTTCCAAAGGAAGACATAATAGACATAGTCCAGACGCCGCTCGCGGCCTCTCTGAGAGCAAGTGTTAGGGGGAGCCAGAATCGAAAAACGGGCCACTGACTGGCGCACAGCTGAAGTGGAAATTATCCTGTTACAAACCTGATCGCCGCGGTCATTCGCAGCATTGCACCCGCATCTGTGCAGTCAGTTTCTTTGTGGCTGGATGGGATACTAGCACGAAAAAAAATTAGCGCCAGACAAATCTCACACTCGAAATTCTCTTTTTGCGCGAGTGATTGATTTCGGGAAAGTTACCTCGTGAAATTTTTTTTAGCGTGCTGCACCCATGGTGCAATGTCAACACCTGCATCTCGAGCGCTGAAAAAACAACACCAAATGGCAGTCAAGCCAGACACTTTCATGTGGCTGAGGTGAGCCAATCCCTGCCCACTTGCACGACCACAATCGTCTTACTGCTTCACGCTCTCCAGTAATTTGCTCTCCGCGGTTGACGGTTGTTCGGCGCGGCCCCCCAGATACTTCGCCAGGAAGTTCTCAGAAGCGGCGTTGAACGCCATGTTGTTGGTGGGCCGGGCGAAGCCGTGTCCCTCATCCGGGAAGACGTAGTATTCGACCGCCTTATCGTGCTTGCGCATGGCCGCGACAATCTGGTCGCTCTCCGCTTTATTCACCCGCGGATCGTTAGCGCCTTGCCCAATCAGCAGCGGGACCTTGATCTGGTCGGCCTTGAACAGCGGCGACTGCGAGTTCAGAAAATCCTCAGAGTCGCCCATGCGTTTGTGAAAGGTGGAAAGCAGGGTTGACCAGTACGGCGGAACGGTCTTCAGCAGCGTATTCAGATTGGAAGGGCCTACGATATCCACGCCACAGGCGAACGCGTCCGGCGAAAACGCCACCCCCGCCAGCGTCGCATAGCCGCCATAGCTGCCGCCCATGATGCAGACTTTATTGGCGTTCGCCACACTCTGTTTCACTGCCCAGTCTTTACCGTCTAGCAGATCGGTGTGCATGGCGCCGGCCCACTGGCGATCGCCTGCATTCACGTACTGCTTGCCATAACCCGTGGAGCCGCGGAAGTTGATCTGCAACACGGCATAGCCACGATTCGCCAGCCATTGCGCGTAGCGGTTGAAACCCCACACGTCCCGACCCCAGGGGCCTCCATGCACAAACAGCACCATCGGCAGATTCTTCGCGTCCATACCGGCCGGCGTGGTGAGATAGCCGTAGATCTTCATTCCGTCGCGGGCGGTGAACTCGATGGGGTTCATCGCGGCCAGCTTGTACTTCTCCAGCGCGGGACGATTACTGAAGAGCAGCGTCGCCTTCTTCGTCGGGCGGTCATAGAGATACCAGTACGTCGGAGCGTCGTCGCTGACGTAGGTGACAACCCACTTGTTGTCGTCAAGGTTCCGCGAGAGACCGATGATGTCCCCGGTGTGCACCTTTTGCAGGACCTGATAATCGGCTTTGATCTTGGGATCGATGAAGTCGTAGTCCATGCGCTGCTTGACGAAGGTGACAACTTCCAGGGCATTTGTCTTGGGCTGGGTGACGACATCCCCGATGTCGAACTGAGGGTCAGCGGCGATGACTTTGCGCTCACCGGTGGCGACGTCAATTTCCAGCAACCGGGCGGCGTTTACGTCGAGGCTGGTGCCGATCCAGATCTTCTTGTTGTCGGGCGAGAAGCCGGATATCCCACCGAAGGTTTCGTCAGGTCCCCACTTGATCAGCTCGCGCCATGGCGACTTGGCATCGTTGCGCACGCGGATGATGGTGCCACCGTCGGGCGTCTGGACTTGCGCTGCACGCACCTGTAAGGCGTTGTCGGCCTGCCAGCCCTGCACGTCACCTGGGTTCTGCGTATCGAGGTCCATCTTGCCCGTCGTTAGATCGACTCGATAAACATCGAACACTGCCGGGTCGCGCTTGTTCATCTGAATGAGGATGGTGTCGGGAGTCTTCCAGTCGTACGCCACCAGTTCGACGCGGACCTTGTCGAATGGCGTGAGGTCCCTGGTTTGCTTGGTTGCGATGTCGGTTTGGTAGAGCCGCCAGTTCTCGTCGCCGCCGACATCCTGGGTATAGAGGATGTGATGGTTGTCATATTGCCAGGAGAAGTTGCGGATGCCGCGCTTGGTGTCGGCAGTCACTGCGCGGTCGTCGGTCTTGCCGAGAGTGCGGATCCAGACGTTGAGCACGCCATCCACCGGGGCTAGATAGCCGAGCTGGGTGCCGTCTGGAGAAATCTGAGGATCGGCGCGCTCGGGATTACCAAACAACACCTCGCGCGGAATCAGCGGTGTGCTGGCTTTCGGCTGGGCGGCCAAGGGAGACGCGACCGCTACCAGCAGGGCCATTAAGACCAGAAGAAACCGGGAACGCATCCGTCGTACCATAGAAACCTCCAATTTGCCGCCCACCATGGTCGCACCGCCGAACGTCGCACGCAAGCGGAACGTGCTTACTTGTTGCCCAATAGCGGACCAATTGGGATGGACTGCAACGCCTCGAAGGTTGCCAGCGTGGCACGCTGACCGATATACTTTGAGTTTGCCCAATTCCATTTTGCCTTAGTGAGGAGCGCAGTTTTCGAATGCCGAAGCGCACATTCCAACCCAACCGTCGTCGCCGCTCGAAGACGCACGGATTTCGTTCTCGAATGAAGACCAAGAGCGGGCGAGCGGTGCTGTCGCGCCGGCGCGCCAAGGGACGCAAGCGCGTCTCCGTGAAGCCTGGCTTCCGCGAGTAAACCAAGAAGACCGAAGCCCTGCGTTATAGCAGCCTTTTCCAGATGGAGTTTTCGGGAGTCGCCGCAAGACCCGGCCCGCATACAGGGACAATTCCGGCGGGGTCGGCGCCGAACGCTGAATGGCGCAAAACGTCACCGCTGCCGGCAGTAAGTTTCCCAAATCGAGGCATCTGCTGAAGCACGCGGACTTTCAACGGGTATATGAGACCGGACGCCGGCAGTTCACGGGAAACATGACCGTCTTTTTCCTGCGGCGTAGCGTTGCCGAGGCACAGGCCGAGTCCAGCAGTGGGCCTCGGGTTGGATTTACAGTGGGAAAAGTGCTGGGTGGAGCGGTCGAGCGTAACCGGATCAAGCGGCGGATGCGCGAAGCCGTCCGGCTCTCGTTCCCGGCATGCGAGGGCCCGGTGGACGTGGTGTTCAATCCCCGCAAGAGCGTGTTGCGCTTGCCCTTTGCCGAGTTGGTGGGCGAAGTGGCCCGCGGTTTGAAGCTGGCTGCACAGAAGGCCCGCGCAGTGGAGCAGAAATGAAGCAGGCGATCCAGTTCGTTTTGCGTTGCTACAAGCGATTGGTTTCGCCGATGTTGCCGCATGCCTGCCGCTTCGTGCCCACCTGCTCGGAGTACGCGATGGAGGCGGTCGAGCTTCACGGTGCTTTTCGCGGTAGCTGGCTGGCCCTCGGCCGATTGTCGCGCTGTCATCCGTTTGCGCGGGCGGGTTTCGATCCCGTGCCGGTGAGCAGGGTGAACGGCTCGGCCACTGCTGCGAAACAGGATTCACGCCCTCGTCGGGGCAAGGCGACATTGGGAAGTCTGGCGGCTCGCTGCGTAGGCGCGCATCCAGACCGGTACTGAACGGAACCTAAACTTGGCCGATTATCACAGCCCACAACAAGAGCCCGGCGGCGATCGCCGCATGCTGATGGTGTTCGCCGTCACTTTTGCGGTGATCATTCTCGGGCAGCTCTTCTTCTTCAAAGACCGGAACAAGCAAACACCGAACGCCAAGCCCGCCGGCGCCACCCAGACCACCAAGGTAGCGCCCGAAGCGGTCGCTCCAGACGCGCGACACCTGGCGACGGCCGCGAATCAACCTGCTGCAGCTGCGAGCAAGAGCTCCGCAGTCAAGGAAGTGGCCAGCAGCGAAGCCGAAACCGTTGTCGAAAACAGCCTCTACCGGATCGTCTTCACCAACCTTGGCGGGCAGGTTAAGTCGTGGGTGCTGAAGAAATACAAGGATGAAGACGGGCATCCGCTCGACCTGGTGAACCAGCGAGCCGTGCAGTTTGGGTTTCCACTCAGCCTTTACGCTCCCGACGAGAACCTGCGTAACCAGATCAACTCGGCGCTTTATGTCGCGAGTGCCAGCGGCAATCTCAGCATTCCGGGCCAACTTACCTACGAATATTCCGACGGTGGTATTTCTGTCCGCAAGAGCTTCCACTTCGACGATACTTATGTAATTGCAATCGAGACCGAAGTCACGCAAGACGGAAAACCCGTGCCGGCTTATCCCATGTGGCCAGCCGGCTTCGGTGACCAGAACACCGGCCCTTTGTATGCCTCGGCGCGCATTGACTACATGGCCAACGACAAGGTGGAGCAACTGCCTTGACCTCTGGCATCTTTTCGTCAAAAGAAGGTAGCAACGGCAACACCGTGCCTGGCCCCTTCAACTGGGCTGGCCCGCAAGACCAGTTCTTCGCCGCCATCTTCCTTCCCGACAATCCCGATAAGTCAGCGATGGTCACGCTGCGCAACGGGATCAGTTCCCGAAGGACGCCAAGAACCCCGACCCGAATAAAGTTGATCACTACGACCTGCTGGGCGCTGCCGTCGGCAATCCGAGTGGCCTTACGCGCGAGCGGCTCTTTGTCGGACCGAAGGCGCTTGAGGTGCTCGAGTCGGTACACTCCAACACCGCCCCGGGGCGTATGGACGGCCCCGATCTCCGCAACGTGGTGGACTTCGGCTTCTTCAAAATCATCGCGCGCCCGCTTTTCCTGTGGCTGAAGTGGACGCACGAGCACATGGCCCGCAACTGGGGCGTGGCCATCATCATCCTGACGGTCGTCATCAACCTGGTGCTGCTGCCGCTGCGCATCACCAGCATGCGGTCGGCGCTGAAGATGCAGAAGCTGCAGCCGCAGATGAAGGCCATCCAGGAGAAGTACAAGAAGTCCCCATGCGCGATCCCAAGCGGCAGGAAATGAACGCGGAGATCGCCGAGCTGTACAAGCGAGAGCACGTCAACCCGGCCGGGGGTTGCATACCGCTGGTCATCCAGATGCCCATCCTGATTGCGTTCTACACCATGCTGCAGAACGCGATCGAACTGCGCCAGGCGCCGTTCCTGTGGTTGCACGATCTTCGTCGTCTCCGGACGAGCTGGGGTTCATCATGCCGGTGGTGATCGTGATCAGCACCTACCTGGTGCAGAAGATGACGCCCAATTCAGGCATGGACCCGAAACAGCAGCAGATGATGACGATCATGATGCCGCTGTTCATCGGGTTCATCAGCTACTCGCTGCCTTCGGGTTTAAGCGTGTACTGGGTGGTGGGAAACATCATCGCCATCATTCAGCAGTACATCATGAACCGCAGCAGCCTGGGCCGCGCGTTGCGCGCCGAAGCCGAAAAGCGCGCCCGTAAGAAGGCGAGCAAGTAGATAGCTCGCGTGGTAGAGCGGGTCTTCATGGTGTGTGTGGTAGAAGTCGGCTTGCGAATTTGGGGTCGGAGAAGGGCCAAGACTCGCCGCAAGACCCAGCGCCGTAGGCGCGAAAGACCTTAGCCCAGCGCTTCAGCGCTGGGTAGGCGTTTTATAAGAAGATGAGTCCCGTTAGGGACGGCACACTGAAAAAGGGACTTCAGTCCCGTGATTGGTCATGCCGATAACCGACAAAATTAGCGCCGCCAAGAAAATCAGCGAACTGCTGAACGCGATCATCGCAACAGGCGACTTTCGCCTGCGCTACAAGATCACCGTGGACCCGCCGGTTGCCGATCGCGAATGGGAGCGCCCCGAGATTCTGGTGGAATTCTCGGGCGCGGATAGCCCGCTCGTCCTGGAGAACGGTGGCGAATTGCTGCGCGCCTTCGAGCATGTCTCGCTGGAGATGCTTCGCCTGGCGCCGGACGAACACGAGAAGGTCAACTTCGATTGCCAGAACTTTCGCTCTGCGCGTTTGCAGGAACTGCGCCTGGCGGCTGACGTTGCGGCAGAACGCGTCCGCAAGACCGGCGTCCCGTACGCCTTTGCGCCGATGTCGTCGCGCGAGCGCCGCATCGTTCACCTGGCAATGCGCGATTTTACCGACCTGCGCACAGATAGCGACGGTGAAGCTGCCCAGCGCCACGTCGTGGTCTATCCCAAGGACTACCAGGGCAAGCCACCCGTGGCGCCGCCGATGTCGAGACGGCGATAGGGTCGCTGTTCGCGCTTCGCTTTTCGCCTCACCTTACACGCTGTCATCCTGAGCGAGCGAAGCGAGTCGAAGGACCCCCTATCCAACCCGCCGCTTTCTTGTTGTGACCATCGGTGGTGAATAATGACTTCCGTGCACCTCGACGACACCATCGTTGCTATCGCTACGCCTCTGGGACGCGGCGGCATCGGCGTGGTGCGTCTCTCCGGCACCGAGGCGCGGAACATTGCCCGCCCTATGCTGCGTTTTGCACACGGCCATGATTTCGAGCCGGGGCGTGCGCACTTCGGCGAATTGATCGATGCCGTCAGCGGCGAGCGCCTCGACGAAGTGGTCGTCACCTTCTTCGCCAAACCGCACTCCTACACAACGGACGACGTAGTCGAGATCTCGTGCCACGGCTCGCCGGTCGTGCTTCGCCACGTTTTGCAGATGGCGATGGCGGGCGGCGCGCGCCTGGCCGAGCCCGGCGAATTCACCATGCGGGCCTTTCTCAACGGCCGCATTGATTTGACGCAGGCCGAAGCGGTGCGCGACTTGATCGAATCGCAAACCTTGTACCAGGCGCAGGTCGCGGCGCGGCAACTGGAGGGCGCGCTGTCCAAGCGTCTCCAACCCACTAAGCAGAAGCTGATTGAGTTGATCGCCGTCCTCGAAGCCGGCGTGGACTTCGCCGAAGACGATGTCGCCGTCATGTCCGACGAGCAGATTCTGGCTCGCATGGCCGCCATTCGCGAGCCGCTGAGAGAATTGCTGGCCAGCTTCGCCTTCGGAAAAGTCGTGCACGAAGGACTCACGTTGGCGATTGTCGGGCGGCCGAACGTTGGCAAGTCGAGCCTCTTCAACCGGCTGGTGGAGCGGGAACGCGCCATCGTGACCGCCACGCCCGGCACCACGCGCGACCTGGTCAGCGAGACGGTTTCCATCGGCGGCATACCGGTGCGCCTGGTGGACACCGCGGGCCTGCGTACCGCGCTCGATGAAGCCGAGAGCATCGGCGTTCGCAAGACCATGGAGGCGTTGGCCGACGCCGACATCGTCCTGGTGGTGCTCGATCCCACGACCATGGCCGCGGCGACGGCCAGCCTTGATGTCGATCTGCTGCAGGAGACCGCCGGACGCGAGCGCCTTATCGTGTTCAACAAGTCGGATCTCTGCAGCGGAGACACTCAGTCCATCGCCAGCGGCCTGCCGCTGGGCCCGCAACTTGAAATGCGGGAGCTCACGGCGACGTCAGCGCTGACCGGCGCCGGCATTGCGGAGTTGCGGAGCAAAATCCTGGAGACGGCAGGAGGAGATTCCGGGGCACAGCAGGAGAGCGGCTTCCTCACCAACGTTCGCCAGCAGAAGCTCGTAGAGGACGCGGTCGCCGCCCTGGAACGCGCTGCCGAGGCGATTCCGCTCAAGACGCCGCACGAGATGGTCCTGCTGGACCTCTATAGCGCGTTGCGTCCGCTGGACGACATCACCGGCGCAACCACCGCCGACGACATTCTGAACCTGATTTTCAGTTCGTTCTGCATCGGGAAGTGAGAGTGCCGAACGTCGTCTCTTGACAAAATCACATTAGCTAAGTACGTTAGCTAACGTGAAATATCATACTGTCCACGAAGCCAAGACAAACCTGTCGCAGCTCATCCAGAAGGCTTGCGAGGGCGAAGAGGTCATTATTGCGCGTGGCAAGAAGCCGGTCGTGAAGCTGGTGCCGGTTGGTGAGGCTGCCCGGGAGAGAACCCCCGGAGGCTACGAGGGAAAGATCTCATGGACTCCCGATGCGTTTGATCCTCTCACTGACGAAGAGATGTGGGAACTTGGGTTCGAATGAACCTTCTGATCGACAGTCATGCGCTGTTGTGGTGGCTTGGGGCCACCGACAGAGTCACGACTCCAGCGCGCGATGCACTGAGGAGTCCTCTCAATCGGGTCTATGTGTCAGCTGCCGTTGCGTGGGAACTCGCGATCAAACTTAACCTTGGCAAACTCGACGCGCGCGAGCTGATTTCCGATCTGTCCCGCGTACTGTTTGAGAAGGGTTTCAGACGCCTGTCAATTTCGACGGATCACGCGCTGCGCGCGGGTATGCTTCCCCGCCATCACAATGACCCCTTCGACCGCATGCTGGTCGCGCAAGCCCAAGCCCTCGGGTTTCCGATTGTGAGTGCCGACGGCACCTTCGACCGGTACGGGGTCACAAGGATCTGGTAAAACGTGGATATTAGCCGCCGCCGTCACACCCATACTCCGTCATGAGATAGTCCATTTCGTCTCCCACGCCATAGCCAAAATCGTGGCTCAAGCGGCGGACTCTGTCGAGGCGTGCGATGAACGCAGTTCGACTGTCTTGCGGCAAAGTATTCACGAGCTTCAGCGCATCCTCGAACGCACGCAACATGGCGTCGAACCAACTGTCTCCCGTCATGCCGACATCTCGGCTGAAGCCTGACGCCTGTTCGCAGTAGTAGACCATCAATTCGGCTAGTTCCTCTGGCTGGCCCACGGCCCGCTTGTAGTCGGAAATGGCCTTCTTGGCTTTGGAAACAGAGATGTCTTGGTTCCTCAAGGGCATCGGGCCAAAGCCAGCGCTGAAGTACTTTCTTGTAAGGCTCCAGCACGTAGTCACTCAAGCCGAGTCGTGCGTGGAGAAAGATCTGGTTTTCCTTGCTGGCGGCGTACAGGGACTGGATCAGTCCGATCAACCCAGCGCGGTCGAAGTTGTCAATCTGAGACTTGACGTCACTCCAGCTTGGCTTGGTTCGCCTTTTCCTCGCAACCCTCTTTTGAGTCGTCATGAGTGGGTAATACTTAGTATGAACTCAGCATCCGAGTCCCTGCGACACTGGGGCGAATTACTTTGAGAGGGCCCCCAGGGCTGCCCGGAAGATGGCGTCGAAGTTTTCCCGCCCGGCAGACTGCACGGCGCGTTCGACGGCTTTCTCTGCACCAGCACGCTGGTAGCCCAGGTTGCTCAACGCGGAGAGCACGTCCTCTTCCACGGCAGAATGTGACACCACCGGCTGCGGCGCGCCGAAGCCCTCCAGCTTGTCGCGCAGCTCGACGCACATGCGCTCGGCGGTCTTCTTGCCGATGCCGGGAATGCGGGTGAGCCGCGCGTGATCGTTGGCGCGAATGGCGCCGACCATGTCGGCTGTTGCCATGCCGCTGAGAATCGTGATCGCCAGTTTCGGCCCGATGCCACTCACCGTAATGAGCTTCTCGAAGAGTTGTTTCTCGTCGGCGCGCAGAAAACCGAACAGCGCGATGGCATCCTCGCGCACGTGAGTGTGGATGTGGAGCGCGACCTCACTACCGAGCGTGGGGAGGTCGGAGAATGTTGGTACGGTAATGGTCACGTCGTAGCCGACACCGGCAGCCTCAACAATGGCCTGGTTGGGATGCTTGGCGATGAGCCGTCCGCGAAGATGCGCAATCATGCGAGATGATTGTAAATGCTAGTTCTCACCACGGAGACACGGAGGGCACGGAGGCGTTTGAATCATGATTTTCCCGCAGGCTATAAACTTGCAACGGTGCATTTGTTCCCGGAATTGCCCTAGTCTGGTTCATAAGCAAGATGCCGAAGAGCCGTCACGAGATCCCTGCAAAATCATCCCGAGCCGCCACTCAGGTCACGGCTGCAACGCTGCGCAGTGCACTGATTCTGTCGCCCGACTTCTTCAACCGCGATGCCATTACCGTAGGGCGGGAATTGCTGGGCAAGCTGCTCATTCGGCGCGAGGGGCGCAAATTGCTGGCTGGCCGCATTGTGGAAGATGAAGCGTATCTGGGCCAGCAGGACCCCGCGGCCCACGCTTACTCGGGACGCACTGCTCGCAACTTCGTGCTATTCGGGCCGCCGGGCCGCGCCTACGTGTACTTTATTTACGGCAACCACTATTGCACGAACGTCTCCTGCATGCCCGAGGGCGACGCCGGCGGCGTGCTGTTGCGCGCGATGGAGCCGGTCTTTGGTCTGGCGGAGATGGCGCACGGGCGTGGCATCGACTTGCCGGCTGTACCGCTCCTATCGCAACTGCGGCTGATTTCCAGCGGGCCGGGGCGGATGTCGCAGGCGCTCGGCATAACGCGCGCGCGCGACAACGATAAAGACCTGACCGCGCGCGCGTCAGACCTGTGGATTGCCGATGACGGTTATCGTCCGGAACGGGTGTCGGCGACCCCGCGCATCAACATCACCAAGGCGGTCGAGCAGCCACTGCGATTCGTGATTGCCGGAAACTCATTCGTCTCGGCGAAACGGGTGAAGTGAGCTGCCGCTATTCGGGATCGTGCCAGCCGCCGATATCGGCTGCCAGTTCACGCGAATCCGGCGGGCCCCACGTGCCCGGCTCGTACATCGACGTCGGGCAGCAGTCGCCGAGGATGGGATCGACGATGGCCCACGCCGCTTCCACCGCGTCCTGACGGACGAACAGCAGGGAGTCGCCCTTCATCGCGTCGGTGAGCAACCGCTCGTAGGCATCCATCTCATCGCTGGTCGTGTACTTCACAGCAGAGAGTTCCACCGGCATCGGCACCATCTGCGGGCCGGGGCGCTTCACGCGCGCTCCCAAGCTCAGTTCGAAATCAGGACCGAGGCGAAAACGGAAATAGTTGCGGCTCGCGCCCCCCATCTTGCTGAGCGGGGCCTTGCGCAACTTCACAAAGACTTCGGTCGCGGTAACCGGCAGGCACTTGCCGGCGCGGATGAGAAACGGCACCCCTGCCCAGCGCCAGGAATCAATTTCCAGACGCAGCGCCGCGAACGTTTCCACATCGGAGTGCGGCGACACTCCGGGCTCGTCGCGGTATCCCCGAAACTGACCGCGGACGATGTGGGCCGGGCTCAATGGCGGAATGGTGCGGAAGATCTTCACCTGCTCATCGCGCACCGAGTCCACGTACATGGTGGTCGGGGGCTCCATCGCGAGGAACGCAACCACTTGCAACAGGTGGTTCTGCACTACGTCGCGGATGGCACCGGCTTCCTCGTAGAACTTTCCGCGCCCCTCGACGCCAAACGACTCGGCCATCGTGATCTGCACGCTATGCACGTAGTTGCGGTTCCAAATGGGCTCCAGGAAGCTATTGGCGAAGCGGAAGATCAGCAGGTTCTCGACCGCCTCCTTGCCCAGGTAGTGATCGATGCGAAAGATGTTCTCCTCGGGAAAGCCATGGTGCAGCGTGTCGTTGAGTTTGCGTGCCGAAACCAGATCGCGGCCGAAAGGTTTTTCCAGGATGACGCGCGCGTTCTTGGCACATCCTGAGCTGGCCAGGCCCTTTACGACGACCGGGAACATGCTGGGCGGGATCGCCAGGTAATGCGTGGGCAACTGCGCATCGCCCAGCTTGGCACGTAGCGCGGCGTATGTCTTGTCGTCCTTGTAGTCGCCGTCAATGTAGCTGAGCAGCTCGCAGAGCTTGGGAAAGGCTTCGGCGTCCACTCCGCCACCGAACTGGGTGACGCTGTCGCGGGCGCGCTCGCGCAACTGGTCAACCGTCCAGCCCGACTTGGCGACGCCTATCACGGGCACGTCGAGCGTGCCGTGCTTGATCATGCTCTGCAGGGCAGGAAAGATTTTCTTGTGGGCGAGATCGCCGGTGGCGCCGAAAAATACGAATGCGTCGGAAATCGATGGCATAAAAGCCTCTGTGAACTGAACCGGGATGCCCCGGGCCCCTGGCTGGTCCCCGCAGGGAGCGCTTGGCCTTCGCAGTAGTTTATCTGGAGCGCGGCGGGAACGGTAGCCACCTCGAAACGATTAAGGTGAAATTCGGGTAAATGCGAACCGCCACGTTTACGGATTAGCTTGTGCGCTCTTGGAACCATCCGGCTGGCCGGTCGTGCCGTTGCCGACAACGGGGGACAACAGGTGCTTAAAGATGTACGGCCAATACTGCCGGAGAAAATTTCCGCCAACCCCCAGGGCGACACTAACACCGTAGCGGCTGAAGGTATGTCCGACGGTGCGCTGGTCTGACGGAAGATAGGCGTTCGCCAGGCCTTGGGCTGCCAAGGGAGCGAGGAGACCAGACCAGTTGAACACCGGGTTGCCCTGGTCGCTGCGGGTCACAACCGCGCGCTGAAAGGAGTATTTGACGGTTTCGCCGAAGTTCAGGTCCTTCTTGACAAAGAAACGCGGGTCCTGGTGCAGCCACGACGCCAGCAGGAAGGTCCCAAAGAAATTGGTGGATGCGGTACTGGCCAGCGAAGCACCGAAACGCTTGCCATAGGCTTCGGCTCCCTGTCCATACCCGGAATTTGTTTCGGACCCTTGCGAGATCCCCGCTCCGGCGGCCGCGCGGGTGAAGGCATAACCCGAGACACTGTTGTTCAAGAACAGCTTGAATTTCTGCTCCGTGGTGAGTGGGCCCAATGTCGAGGCAAGATCCGGAAAGAAGGACGAGCGCCTATTCAAGAGCTGGAACGGATCTTCGCCGGAGCTACTGGTGTCGCTCGTTGGTGGTTTGGCGCTCTGGGCCGTCGAGGCAGGAGATGGCTGACCGCTTGCAGTACTTTGCTGCGCCGTGCTTAGGCCACTGAGGGAACAAAGCACGGCCAGGAACAAGGCCGCATAAAACCCATCGTGCATGAGTCGCAAGTCTGTGGAAACCCCATCTTTGATTTTGAAGTATACCCGCATCTTTGTGGTGGTCTCAATACCGATCAGCAAGACCTCACGGGCGAGAGGGCTCAAGAAGCTATTCCCGGTGCCCAAAGTCGAAGCGAAGCCAGGTTCGACGTCGCTTCGACTAATCGCCAATCGCTAGCGCGGCCGTTCGCTTTCGCTATGCTGTTCGGCCGGGTGCGATGGAGCTTGGGCCTGCGGGTGAGGTGCGCTCCCATGCGGCGGCGGCGCAGCATGCTGTTGTGGCGGCTGGCTCGGGCGCGGAGCATTCCTTGCGACCGTCTGGTTGTTGGGGCGCGGCGCATTCTCCTGCTGCGGTGGACGCGGAGCAGGATGCGCTACGTTCGCATTGTTGGGGTGAGGAACATTCTCCTGCTGTGGCGGACGAGCGTTGCCGTTGTTCGGGTGTGCTACGTTCGCGTTGTTCGGGTGGGGAACATTCTCCTGCTGTGGCGGACGCGGAGTGTTGCCGTTGTTCGGGCGTGCTACGTTCGCATTGTTGGGGTGGGGAACATTCTCATGCTGTGGCGGACGCGGAACGTTGCCGTTGTTGTTAGGACGCGCTCCGTTCGCATTGTTCGGGTGGCGGAACATTCTCATGCTGCGGCGGACGCGGAACGTTGCCGTTGTTTGGGCGCGCTCCGTTCGCATTGTTGGGCCGTGGAGCATTGGTCGTGGCGTTATTCGGCGCCGCACCACGTGCCGCCGTCACCACGCCTGCGCCATGGAAGGCCCCCGGCTTCGGGGTCGCCACAACCGCCGGCTGGCCGTGGTTCACTGAGGCCAACTGCGCGCGATCGCTGCGAGCAGCCTGCTCGTGTTGCGTCTGGCTGGCCGTGGGCGCGACGTGCCGTTCCCGGGCTGCGGCTTGTTGCGCCGCAGTGGGTTGGGCGGCGATACCGCCGTTGCCACCGTTATAGCTCACACGGTTTACGGTGACGTTGTTCACCGTCGTGTTGTAAGTGTTATGGATGTTGGTGACGTTCACGTTGTTTACGGCACGGTTGTAGTAGAAGTTGCGGCCCTGCCAGTATCCGCCCTGGTAGCCATATCCCGTGTAGCCGAAGCCGTAATTAATGCCACCGTAAAAGCCGACTTGCGGACCCCAGTAGCCGACATGCCAGATATAGACGCCACTTCCCCATCCCCAATAACCCGGCGTCCATAGAAAGCCAACCGTGGGAGGGAATACCCAGGTTCCAGGCACCCAGAAATAACCATCGGGACCGTAGGCCCAGTAGCCGGGGGTCCAGATGTAGCCATCCCCTGGGCAAAGCGGCTGCTCATACACCAGCAGCGGGGGCGGCGCTATGGCTACGGAGAGGACCACCTGAGCAAAGGACGATGCTGGTATGGTAAGTATCGCCAGGACAAGTGCAAAGAAGAATAACCGTCTACAGCGGAGCATACGCATATTTCCTTTCACGCCCATTGGGCTGACCGCTCGTCAGGCCGTAAGTCCACTTACATAGGCGACGATAGATTGCCGTCACGCGCGGGACTATCGGGTGGAAGCCTTAGCTGGGTGGGGGAGATTCCCTACGAAGTGCTGTGGATTAGGTAAGTCCTGCAAGGAAACAACTTAGGAAGAGAGCCGATGCCCGCTTATCGAAAAAGCGGCCTCTATTGCCGGGCTACTCTGACAGCGAATTCGCCACGTTGGAAATACCGAGTTTTTCCTCGAGACGGGCCACGTCGGCCATCAGGCGATGGTCATAGCCTTTGAAATTGCGCAGGCGATAGAGGAACTCCCCCAGCAGCAGCAGGCGGCAGCAGATGACGACCACAAACACCAGCGCCAGCGAGATGTCCAGGTTGGCGTGAAAGCGGTCATAGTCTCCGGCGACGGCACGGTTCTCCACCCGGACCGCGACCACCTCCAGAAAGATCCCTCCGATGAACAGGCTGATGAGCAGCAGCAGCACCACCAGCGTCCGGGAGACATAGATGACGGTGGCGAGCGCATTGTTTTCGCACTCGCACAGGTTGAACAGCTTGGAGTTGACCGAAAGCAGCCGCGCCTTCAGGATCCAGGCGGTGAGTTTTTGTGGAGGCAACGACAGAAAATGCCGAATCGTGTCGGCATAGAGCGCAACCAGAGCGCTGGCAATGACCAGGAGAATCTCGAGAGGCAACGCGTGCTCATGTATCCAACCGGCAAAGGCATGCAGCATAGATGCGGGCACTATACCACGGCGAGAGGATACCTATGCGAGCGCGGAATCGAATCGGTGGAGCTTGCCTTCCCCGCCTGCTGAAGAACTCGTGCGGGGAGCGTTTTGAAAGGGCACGGCTTAAGAGGCTGCTGAAAAAAGCGATTGCTTTCTTGGCAACTTCTCGCCGGGGTCATTTTTTCCGAGTTGAGCGGCCTTTCAGCATCGCATTTTTTGTCTCTGCAGGAGCTTTTTTCGCCCTGCAGACACACTACTCCCTCCGCTTACTGCGCCGGAATTAGCTTCTGCAACTTCACCATACGCACCAGATTGTTGGCGGTCGCCAGCAGGCGGAACAACCAGTCCACCCGCTCCACCCCGTGCAGCTTGATCTTGCGCATGATGCTGTCCAGCTTGCCCCAACCAAATACCATCTCCACCAGTTTGCGTTTCTTCTGGCTGATGGCGATCCCCGGATCGCTACGTTCCGCCTCGGTTAGAAAGTTGGGCCAGTGGGTCGAGACCTTTTCGTATTCCGCCACGTGCGGCGCGATGTTGCGTTCCCGCAGCGCCGCAATAAACTTCTCTTCCTGATATAACTTGTCGGCTCCCAGCGTGATGAGCTGCGGGCTCGTCGCGTGCTTCGTCGGCCCGCTGCATCTCGTCCAGCATGGCCAGGGCCGCCTCCCGCTCCGCCGTCGTGCTGGATTGCGTGGCGCAAGCCGCGACCACCAGCCCGTTACGGTTCTCGACGATCACGTGCCCCAGATAGCTCGGCTTGGACTCTCCCGCCGTGCTCTTCTTATACAAGCGCGCGTCTGGGTCGGTGCTCGACTCATGCGTGTCGCGCAGCAACTTCTTGCCCCTCGATCCCGTGCCCTTGGCCGGCGGCGGATCCTTGGGCGCGAAACTGTTGCGATTCGCCCACGCCTCCAGCAGCGTCCCATCCACCGTGAAGTGTTCTTCGCTCAGCAGGTTCTGCGCCCGTGCCTGCTCCACCACCGCCCGCAGCAACCGTTGCGACACTTCGCCCTGCAGCAAGCGGTCGCGGTTTTTGCTGAACACCGTCGCATCCCACGCCGCTTCCTCCATCCCCAGCCCCACAAACCAGCGGTACAGCAAGTTGAAATCGATCTGCTCCATCAGCTGCCGCTCACTGCGGATGCGCGTACAGCGCCTGCAACAGCAGGGCCCGCAGCAGTTGCTCGGGAGGAATCGAAGGCCGTCCCCGGCGGGCGTACAGCGCCTCCAAGTGCAGTGACAAATCGGCCAATGCCTGATCCACCATCTGCCGGATCGCACGCAACGGGTGCTCGGCGGGCACGCGCTGCTCCAGGTCAACGTAGCTGAACATCGCGGTTTGCTGCTTCTCGTCTCCACGCATGCTACTTACTTAACCTACCGGTCTGTGGAAAGGCCCGTACCTCCCTGGGTACACGCGCTTTTTTCAGCAGCCTCTTAAGCCGTGCCGTTACGCGTGGGTGGAGAGGTGGGCTTCAGCCCCCGAGATTCTCTGTTAAAACGCAAGCTTTTTTCTTCTCTGGAGAGGTGGCGGAGAACCTCTCTTCTTTTTCAGCGAACCGCCGCTCCCCCCGGCGGACACAACCGGGCTCCGTCGTAGGGCTGGTCGTGACGAAACATGCCTACGATGGCGTGCAGCAGCTTGCGCATGACCGCCACCAGGGCCTGCATTTTCTCCTTCCCGGCAGCCAGCAGGCGCTGGTAAAAGGCCCGCAGATACGGCTCCTGATAGGCCGCCGTCAGCGCCGACATGTACAACGCCTTGCGCAAGTAAGCGTTGCCGGCATGACTGATATGCGGCTTCTTCTGCACCGAGCTGCCGGAAGTAAACTCCACTACATCCAGACCAGCGTGCTTGGTCAACTCGCGGGCCGAGCGCTCCCCGATCACCACCAGCTCGCCCAGCACCGCCAAAGCCGTAGCTTCTCCTATCCCTTTGGGGCTGTCCAGCAACTGCAGGCGACGCTGCAGCACAGGATCACGGCTGACCAGCGCCAGGGCGGCCTTGGTCATGCGTGCCAGGCTGCGTTGCAAGTGGGCAATGGTTCGCCCCAACTCCCGCACCACACAGGCCGGCGTACTGCTAGAAACCTGAGCGGCGTGCAAGCGACAGCGAAACGTCGCCCGCTCCTGGGTGAGCGACGACCGTTGCCGGGTGATGGCGCGCAACTGCAGGTCCTGCTCCCGCGGCGGCTGCCACCGCGTAAACGGCATGCGCGCCGCATACTCCAACAACACCGCGCTGTCCACCGGATCGTTCTTGCTGCGCTGCTCCAGCGCCTGGGCAAAGTGGCGAGCCGCTTTAGGGTTGATCACTTCCAACTCGACTTCCTCCTGCCCCGCCAGCACCAGGGCCACGTCCAAACTGTAGTTGCCACTGGCTTCCAGACAGACCCGTATCGCCTCGCCCCGCCGCCCCAGCAAATACCCCACCAGGGCCTTATGCCCCGATGGCGTGTTGGCAAAGCGACGCACTGCTTCCTCCCGCTCTGGCCCACGAACCTTCACCACTAACTCCTGAGCACTGACATCGATTCCGCAAAAATTCACGCGCGCTCTCCTTGTGTGCTAGGCTGGCTCCGGCTTCCCGCCCAACGCCAACTCTCCGGCCGACCTTGAATATGCAGGCTTCGCGCCTCGGATTCTCCGCGGTTTCCGGAAAGCAGGGCGGGAGGCCGATCTCAGGACAGGCTTACGATGCCTCGGGGCACCGCGCCTCAGGGAACTACGGCCTTCCCGCCGGAACCCCATACCTGCCATTCCCACTTAACACCCCATGGCAGCCTTGGGGAGTAGCAAGCAACATACAAGGGAACTCGCACTTCGTCTCAAGACCGAAGTTCCTCAGTGGCTAAAGCCAACGTAATGGACAGTAGCTTCACGGCACGGCTGAAAGCCGTGCCCCTTCAAAGCGAGAGATCCTCATGCATAACCCGGGCTACGGCGTGGTCACGATGCCGGTGGGGTTGGCCGGAAAGGTAACGCCCGGCTCCGCCGATAACACTCCGTTGCTCTCATTAATGTTGAAGACACCCACCACCCTGATGTTCGTGGCGACGACATACAAGAACGCGCCGGTGGTATCGATGCTCATCTGGAATGGGTTGTTGGTGGTGGTGATGGGAGTGCCGATGGCGGTTAGAGATCCGTCGGCATTGATGGAGAAGGCCACAATCGAGGTGTTGTTGGCGGCGTAAAGGAATTTGCCGTTGGGCGTGATGGACAACCATGCCGGGCCCACACCGGCGGAATAAATCGTGCTTGCGATCGGCGTCAGATCACCGGTGCTCGCGTTGATGTTATACGCTGCAATTCCCAGCAGCCCGTCGGAGATGTAGGCCACCGTGCCGGCCGGGTTGATGGCGACAAATACTGCTGCCTGCCCGAGCGGTGGGATCGTCTTCACGCTGGTCAGAACCCCTGCCGTAATCTGGAAAAGCTGAGTGCCCGTGCTGCCCATGGGTACATAAAGGAAGCGGTCCATCGGATCAACCGTCGCAGCCAGCGGAGGCGCCGGAGTTGGCACTTCCAGTCCGAGCGTTAAAGCGCCCGTCGAAGCGATCGTATACGGTACGACGACGGAATCCTGATTGACCGGCACGAAGAGGTACTTGCCGGCGGCATCCATGGTCAGGAACGCGACACTTACTCCCGCGCCGCCGAATGGCGAACCGGCGATGGTCGTCAGGCTGCCGTCGGTGTGGCTGATCGAGTAGCCGGAGATCATGCCGTTCGAGGTCAGCACGTACACGTAGTTACCTTGCGCGTTGCTGGCGATGCCTGTCCCACCCCCGGCTGTGGACGGCACGTTGACCGCCGTCAAAGTGCCATTACCGGCGGAGATCGCGTTGCCATAGAGATTACTGGCGGTGGTCACATAGGCGTGACCAATGGGTTGGGCCGGCGGGGGAGGAGGAGGGGTGTTGTTACTGGAGCCGCATCCCAGGAGCCAGAGACATACCGCTGGTCCAGCCAATGAAAAAAATCGCCACAACTGCGTCGTTCGCTCCCGCTTGCCCCGTTGCATTGCAGCCTCCTGAGTATGCGCCGAGTGTATCAAGAGGGGCGAGGTGTGCACCAAGTCGGGGAGGAGTTATGGCCGCGATCCTGAGAGGCAGGGAAGAAACCGCAGCTGCTCACGATTCATAGACGTCGCGGCGGTGCGCGATCCGCGGCACATCGACAGTTCTCGCGGCATCATTGATTGCGTAGACAACCCGGTAATCACCAATCCGGATTCGCCAACGGTCTTTATAGCCGTGAAGCTTCTTGCATCCCGGAGGTCGCGGGTCATTGGGCGAGCTCACGTATTTTTGGCCGGATGCGTTCGATGACCTCCGGCGTCAAGTCGCGAAATTCCCTTTTCGCCGACGAGGCAAAGGTAATTTCTTAGGTCACTGGATCTTGCCGAGCGCCCGGAGTTCCGCCTCAACTTCATCCAGACTGAAACGCGGTTCTCCTGCCCGCGCGTCCGAGATGATCCCGTCCTCAATATCTTCGTAGAGCATGGCGAGCGCCGTGCTGATGACTTCATCGGGGTCATGGTAGGCCCCGGAAGCGACCGCGAGATCGATCATTCGCTTTTGCTTGTCAGTTCAATAGTCATCGCTTCAGTCCTCAGTTGCTCGTTGATCCTCTGTATTTTAACCCTATTCTCCATATCTTCATGGGCAACGGCATCCATTCGCTCCGCTTGCGTCCAGTCCGCTCCAATCACTTCCAGCACGCGCTCCACATAATTGCCTGGGCTGAGCCTCTGCTAGTTGATTGGTACATCGGCCCGAACGGTTCAGTTGCTGTTTATGATAGCGACCTTGTAAACCTCGTTCATCCCAGTGTAATTAGCAGAAGAGGCTACAAACCCAATGATCACCACGTTATGTCCGGTTCCATCAAGGTCGGCCATGCACGCGAAAACCGGGTAAGCGCCGCCAAACGGGAAGCTGCCGCCAGCAGCGTTCACAGCGGACGTTGACCCATTTGTACAGGCGGCTGCTCCCGACACCAAGTTTCCCGGCGGCAAGCTTCCCGGCGGCCCCTGCGCCTTCACAGGTTGTGGCCTGGCAATCCAGAACAGAGCCAGAGCTACAACGACGGCAAAAACAAACCCCGACACAAACATCTTGGCATTTAGCATGTTTGGAACTCCTCGCTAAAGTAGATTTCGGCTGTTGGAGCCTGAGAGGCCCAATACTATCGCTCGCAGGTACTTCTTCCAAGACGGGAATTTTCGACCGCGATCTCTACAAGGCGATGCTGAGCGATTCGCCTCAGCCTGCGACGGGAGCGCCGAAGCGGATGCTGTGCTCGCGGACGACTGGCGCACGCTGGTAGGGCCGCCGATCCGCGGCGCAATGGTTATGTAAGCTGAAGCGAGACAGGGCCGCTTCCTCTTTCTCTTTGTGGGCGCAGGTCCGGCCCGCTACACTCGAACGGAGAGCGCCGTGAGTAAGAACCTGCCATTGATCCTTCGCCACGCCATGTATAACCTGCGTGGCGGCTTCTTGATTCGCCCGCTCACCATCGCGTTGGCGTTGGGTGGCGCGGGCGCGTTCCTGTCGTGGTTGGAAGAGGAGTATCCGGCCGTCAGCGCCTGGGTGCCCTCCACCCTGTTCCCCTCGCACGCCGACCCGCAAGTTGCCCAGGTCATTCTGGCGGGCATCGCCGCCTCCATCATGACGGTGGTGTCGATCGTGTTCGCCATTCTGCTTATGACGCTCACCCTGGCGTCGATGCAGTTCTCCCCGCGCATCATCGTCAGTTTTTCCAGAGACCGCGTGACGCAATGGACGCTCGGAATCTTTCTCGGCACCTTCTCGTACTGCATGGCGGCGCTTCCCGCAGCTCGCTCGGTCCCTCACCCCTTCGCGCCAGTGGTCACCGTCCTGGGTGCAATGGTGATGGCACTAATCTGTGTCGGTTTGCTGCTCTTTTTCATTCACCACATCTCGCAGGCCATCAGTGTCAATCACATCGTCGATAGAATCGCGCAAGAGACGGAAGCGATGATCGATGAAATGATGCCCCGGCCGCACCGGCTGGACCGCCCAAAGGATGGTGAACCACTTAGACCCAACCCCAGCGAGGTGGCCATCTTGAGCCATGATTCCGGCTACATCCGCTTCATCGATACGCGACGCCTGGTCACCACGGCGAAGCACTATCACGTCAGTATCCGCGTTTTGCGTCGGGTCGGCCACTTCGTTCCGGCGGGAATACCACTGATGATGGTTTCGAAGGGGAATCGCGTCCACCCAGAAGGAACCGCCGAGCTGCTCGCCGCGTTCGACATCGGTCCCACCAGAACACTGCAGCAGGACGTGGAATTCGGAGTCCTGCAAATTGTCGATGTTGCGTTGAAGGCGATCTCGCCCGCCGTCAACGACCCCACCACCGCCATCACCTGCATCGATCAGTTGAGCCGCATTCTGATTCGCTTCGTGTCCCGAGAGCCGCCAGAGGAGCTGCTCTACGATCCGCCAGGCATCGTTCGCGCCAGCGTGGCATGGATCCACTTCGAACGCCTGCTGGAGGCAGCCTTTGAACAGATCCGCATGTATTCGAAAACGGACGTGGCCGTCAGCTTGCGGTTGCTGCGGGCCCTCGGTGACATCGCTGCCTCGACGCCCGACCCGGAGTTCCGCCAGATACTCGTCGAGCGCGGATTGGGGATAGTTGCAGGCTGCGCTGAAAAGCTGGACGAAGGGGAAATGAGTGCGTTGCGCGTTCGCCAGGCCGCGCTGGAGGGCTTCACCTCGACCTCTCTGGCGCAAGGCCCGTGACGGGTCCCCGACTTGGAACTCGAGTCGAAGACCCAGCTGCTCGCGGTAGAACGCCGCGGCCGAGGGTTACTCGGCCGGTCGAATGTTCTGGTTTACCCGGAAGAAGTTCTTGGGGTCGTACTTTTTCTTGATGGCGGCCAAGCGCTTATAGTTGTCTCGATAGGTGGCTTGAACCCGGTCCTGGCCCTCGTCCATCATGAAATTCACGTACGCACCGCCCGCCGAATAGGGATGCAGCGCGTCCCAATAGTCTTTGCACCAGGCCGTCATCTTTTCGCTGTTGGCGGGGTCGGGATCCACGCCCACGATCACCTCGGCGAACAGCGCCTCGCGGAAACTGTATGCGGTATCGTTCCTGCCCACGCGCTGCGCAGCGCCATTGACGGGATAAAGGTGCATGGTGGAAAGCATGGTCGGTACTTTCGATCCGTGTTCGACGTGCCGGGCAATGGCTTCGTCGCTCAATTCGGTAAAGTTGTCGGCCCGCCAGTACCACTGCAGACCGGGAACAAAGAGGCCGTCGAAGAAGCTCTGTACGACTGGGAACGGCACGGGACCGACGTGATCGAAGAGAGGCTGGCCCAGGGTCCGCATGGGCTTGAGCGCTGCCTCAGTCTGTTCGAGGGACCCGGTGCAACACCAGACGATCCCGCACACCTTCTTAAGGTGAAGGTGCTCGGGGAATATGGGGGCCGGGGGAACCACGAGAAAAGCAAAGAAGCCGCTCACGTCCGCGGGCGCGTCTACGATAAATCGGCGATAGGCGCGGAGGACGTCCGCAGCCTGTTCCAGCGGCCAAAGCGTGGGCCCGAAGTTAACCATATTGACGGGATGGAGACGGAATTCGAAGGAAGTGATCACTCCGAAGTTTCCGCCACCGCCGCGCACCGCCCAATAGAGGTCGGGATTCTCATCGCTGTTCGCCGTCACGAAGCGCCCATCGGCCAGAACCATGTCCACGGAGAGCAGATTGTCGATCGTCAATCCGTACTGGCGGGTCAGATAACCGATCCCTCCTCCCAGCGTGAGACCGGCAACTCCAGTGGTGCTGATGAAGCCGCAGGGCGTGGCCATGCCGAAGGCGTGGGTGGCGTGATCCACATCGCCCCAAACGCAACCTGCCTCAACCCGGACCTTCTTGGCCGCAGGGTCTACGCGGATGCCTTTCATGGGCGAAAGGTCGATCACCAGGCCGCCGTCACAGGTTCCGAGGCCGGCGCCATTGTGTCCGCCGCCGCGAATCGCGGTCAGCAGGTTATTTTCCCTGCCAAACTCCACCGCCGCCATGACGTCCGCAACGTCCCTGCAGCGCGCAATCAGTTGCGGGCGCTTATCGATCATCCCGTTGTAGACTTTGCGCGCCGATTCATACCCGGCGTCGCCGGGCTGGATAAGCTCCCCGCGGAAAGAACTCTTCAGCTGGTCTATAGATTGTGCAGGCATAGGAATCCTCCAAATCAAAGTGATGTTTGATCCCTGTTCAAAACGAGCACTAGGCTGAATACGGTTGCCCGGTGCAGCAGCATCGTTCGCCGAGAAAGTTGCCGGGGCCAGATTCGGTTCGGTCGGTTGACCGCCCGAAATTATCGCACACATTTCAGTGTCCGGTTGGCCGACAATTAGCCCGGAACCGTCTCCAGGCCGCGATGCCGGCGCCCAACCTTCGGTTTCGAGGGCGCTATTGCCTGCCTGTCTTAGGTTACGCGCACATCAAACAGGGCCAGCCAATACTGCAGGGACTGCAGAGCAAAGCCACAAAAGATGAGTCCGACGCCGAAGGCTCCGAGCCGCCGCTCGGGAAGGTTATCAGCGTAGTACTCGACGTAAGGAATCAGCGTCGTTCCGACGCCAGTGACCAGCCCGGTCACAAGCCCTACCCGGACCGCAAAAGCCCAGGCGTGGTCAACGTGATGCACGAGAGTACTGCAGATAAGCGCCGTCGCGATGTAGCCGATGGTTCGCTGGACGGTTGCCCACACCTGACGACGTGTAAGACGGGTTCGGCGAGATGCGGCATAATCCATGGCGGGACGCATGCCGCGGGTATAGGCGAACACCTGGCCCAGCGTGATGAGGGTGCCAAATGCCAGTGCGAATCCGAGGCCCAAAGTCCTGTACAGTCCAGCGCCGAAAGCAAACCCGCGTATGGCGCTGAACAATGCCTCCCAGGGCAGGGAGTAATGCTCCAATCCGCGCGCTACTCGATTGAGTTCAATCGAAACGGTGATGCCGGTTGCAATCCCTGAGGCCAGGCCAAAAAAGAGACCCAGGCCAAGACCGTAGCCGATTCCGAACACGATCGAGTACGTTACCGCCCGCGTGAGCAGTCGCAACGGGCCGTGCTGGCCACCCAACAAGTCATACGCAAGATAGAGACTTCCCAGCACATCGAGGCAGGTGCCGGCAATGCTGACGGCTGCGACTGTGTGATGGTCCATTGAACGATTGTAGATAACCCTTTCGCAGTGAATCCTGCTAGTTTGCCGGAGGACGCCCGGGTTACACAAACGATCCTTGCTACCTATGCGGGGCGTGAGCTTTTCGTGCGTGTTGAATGCCGGTGCGTTGCGCTGTAACTTGAAGCGATGCTTATTCCGACTTCGTTTGGAGGGATCCGTTCGTGGAGTCGCGCCGACGTGGCCGCCTTAGTGAAATACGCGAACAATCGCAAGATCTGGCTCAATTTGCGTGATGCATTCCCACATCCTTATACCGAGGCCAGCGCTGTGGCGTTCTTAGAAATGGTTGGTCGTCAAAGCCCGACAACGTTTTTTGCGATTGCGACTCAGGAAGAAGCCATTGGAGGCATTGGAATCTCTCTCAATCAGGACGTTCATCGTTTGACGGCCGAAATGGGCTACTGGTTGGGGGAGCCGTATTGGGGTAAAGGACTGATGACCGAGGCCGTCGCCAAGTTTACCGAATATGCCTTTGAATGCTTTCAACTGGTACGAATCTATGCCGAGCCGTACGCCGGCAACGCCAATTCGTGCAGGGTGTTGGAGAAGGCCGGGTACGTATTGGAGGGCCGGATGCGCAGCAGTGTGATCAAAGACGGCCACATACTGGATCAATTGTTGTACGCACGGACCCGGGCATAAGCTCGTCCCACAAAATACTCAAGTCTCTCCCGGCCCCTGTCGATTTCGAAGGTCTTCGAACGTCGTACTGGTGAGGGAACAGACACTGATGAAAGCGACGCAGCAAGACTCTGGGAGAGGAATCACGTACGGACTACCGGACACTTGGCCGCACGCACCCGGTTGGGCGCTTGTCGAAATACCCCAACATGCTCCCGGAGCTGACAAGGGATTGGGGAAGCGGCCCAGAGCCCGAAACTCGCGGACGCACACTTCGTAAACGCCGGACGGCAGGCAATCCACGAGATGGAGGACATCCGGCGAGTGAGTGCCCGGCTGTTCCCGCGCAACCTGCCGCAGCTGGCAAGCCTTGCGTACGCAGCCGTTTGCGTCGAGGCCCGGCAAGCCGGCGGAGATTTCTACGATTTCTTCGACCGCGGTCCGCATCGGCTCAGTTTCGTGGTCGGTGATGTCTCCGGCAAAGGGATGGCGTCGGCACTGGTGAGAGCAACACTCCAGGCCAGCCTGCGGACCCTGGGCTCGGTAGGTGTCCAGGACTTGGAGCAGTCGCTTGCAATCGTGAACCGGCTGCTGTTCGAAAGCACGCCGGAAGCGATGTACGCCACCCTGTTTTTCGCGGACTATGACGAGAACACGCGGCGGCTGCGTTACGTGAACTGCGGGCATCCGGCGCCTCTCCTCTATGGTCATAACGGTGTTTCGCGGCTGCAAACGACCTCGCAGGTGCTGGGGCTGTTTAGCGATTGGAAGGGCTCAATTGGCGAGGTCGAGCTTAGGCCCGGCGACACGCTGCTGGTGTACACGGACGGCATCACCGAGGCGACGGACGACGCCGGGGAGGAGTTTGGCGAGGGCCGGCTGCTTGCAATGTTGGAAGCGCAAAACGTGCCGCTGTCCGCCCTGCTTCAACAATGTGTGCATGAAGTTTGCCGGTTTGGGGCGAGCGATCAGCGCGACGATCTTACCCTGGTGGCTCTGCGGGGCCTGGAAGTTTGAGCCAAAATTATTCCGATTGCGATTGTCGATTTCTCGCCGGTCGCACGTCGTACGCATAGGAGGACGAAAGCCGATGGAATATCTGCTACTGATTTACGCGGACGAGAAGCGACTGGGCAGCCATGGACGAAGCCACGCAGGGCGATCGAGATGGGCAAGTGCATGGCGTTCGGCAAAGAGTTTGCAGAACACATCAAGGGCAGCAACTCGCTCCAGCCGACCACCACCGCCACCACGGTGCGGGTACGCAACGGGAAGCGGCTGACCACCGACGGACCGTTTGCCGAAACCAAGGAGCAGCTTGCCGGCTATTACCTGGTGGAGGCGGCCAATCTCGACGAGGCGATCGCCATGGCGGAGAAGAACCCAGTCGCGCCTCACGGCTCGATCGAAGTGCGGCCCATCAGGAAGTTCTCGTAGCCGGGCGAACGCTCGTGACGCGGCGGTTCGCGTAAGAGTGCCCAGCAAGAACGGTTCGACTCCGCCGGAGAGCGCGACTTGTACTCCGGCGGGGAGCGAGCCACAATTCAGAGAAAGAGAGGATGGCTATGCGTTACATGATGCTGATCTATACCAAGGAAACGGACGCCGCGATCCGTCGAGGAGATGAAGGAAGTCTCGGCGGCGACACTGGGCGGTGATGGATGAGACCACGCGGCGCGGCATTCTCCACGGCGCTGAGCCGTTGGAGCCCACGACGACAGGCAACCACCGTGCGCGTGCAGAACGGCAAGGTGCTGGTGACCGACGGGCCTTTCGCGGAGACCAAGGAGCAGCTCGCCGGGTATTACATCCTGGACTGCAAAGACCTGGACGAAGCACTCGAGTGGGCGGCAAAGATTCCCATCTCGTGTGGCGGCGCCAGCGGATGCGTCGAAGTGCGTCCCATCCACGAGATTCGAAAGCCGGCGCCAGAGGCGAACGCCTCCGAGTACGCTAAGGCGTAGATGGATGAGCTTCGCAGCACGGTCGATGGCATTTTTCGGCGGGAGTCGGGGCGAATTATCGCGGGCCTGATCAGGATTTCGCAATCGTTTGACCTTGCCGAAGAGGCCATGCAGGACGCGTTCGCGGCCGCGCTGACGCACTGGATCAATGGTATTCCGGACAATCCGGCAGCCTGGATCACGGCGACGGCCCGTCGCAAACTCATCGACTATGCCCGGCGCGAACGCACCCGGCGCGACAAGCAGGACCAACTTCTGTACGAGACTGAGACTGCAACCAGCGGAGCAGATCCGATCGGAGATGCCGAGATGGATTTCCCCGACGATCGATTGCGCCTGATGTTTACCTGTTGTCACCCGGCGTTGAACATCGAGGCGCAGGTGGCCCTCACCCTGCGGACCCTGGGAGGCCTGACCACCCCCGAAATCGCGCGTGCGTTCCTGGTGCCGGAACCGACACTGGCGCAACGGCTGGTGAGGGCAAAGCGCAAGATTCAGGACGCGCGGATACCCTATGAAGTTCCGCCGCAGCAGGAACTGCCGGAGCGTCTGGCGGCGGTGCAGGCGGTAATCTACCTGGTTTTCAATGAAGGCTACACGGCGACTGCCGGCGACAGCCTCATCCGGCGCGAGTTGTGCGCGGAGGCAATCCGGCTGGCGCGCACGCTTTGCGACTTGGTCCCGAAAGAGCCTGAGAGCCTGGGTCTGTTGGCGCTCATGCTGCTGCATGATTCCCGGCGCGATGCGCGCGTGACTGCCGACGGCGAGCTGGTTTTGCTGGAGGAACAGGACCGGTCTTTATGGCATCGTCGAGCAAATCGACGAGGGCCTGACGCTGGTCGAACAGGCGTTGCGCCTCGGCAGGGCCGGGCCCTATCAGTTGCAAGCTGCCATTGTCGCGGTGCACGTCGAAGCCCGGACCGCAGAAGAGACCGACTGGAGACAGATCGCGGCGCTCTACCAGGAGCTGTCACGGGCGGACCCGTCGCCGGTGGTTTCTCTCAATCACGCCGTCGCCGTTGCCATGAGCGAAGGGATCGAAAAAGGGCTGGCGCTGATCGACGGAGCTGGGATCCTCCGGTGAACTGGACTCCTATCATCTGTATCACGCAGCCCGCGCTGACCTGCTCCGCCGGACGGGCAGCCGGGACAGGGCGCTGGAAGCCTACGAGCGAGCTCTTTCCCTCACCAGCAACGCCGTCGAGCGACGCTACTTACGCCGGCGCATCGCGGAATTGCACAATTCATCCGCCACGTGATCCGCCACGAAAGATTCAAATCGCCACATGCCCCACCCTTGTCTGGGTGGGAGCACCCGTAGCCTTCGCAGGAACGCCATTCATTCGCTTCGGTCATACGCCTGCTTTAATAGACCGATGTCAATCTTGTTCATTTGCAGCATGGCTTGCATGACGCGCTTGGATTTCGCAGGATCCTGGTCTTGCAACATCCTGCCCAGAGCGGAAGGTATGATCTGCCACGACAAACCGAACTTGTCTTTGAGCCATCCACATCTTCCCTTGGCTCCGCCCGCGACAAGCTTCTCCCATAGGTCATCCACTTCTTCCTGGGTTTCGCAGTTTACGAACAACGATATGGCTTCGTTGAACTTGAAATACGGGCCTCCGTTCAACGCCATGAACTCCTGGCCCTCAAGCTGGAAGGTGGCGGTCAAAACCTTTTGCTCTGGTCCCGGCCCGGCGTAACGCTGAACGCTGATGATCCTGGAATTGTTGAATATGGAGACGTAGTAGTTCATGGCCTCTTCAGCGTTATCGTCGAACCACAAGAATGTGGTGATCTTCTGCATACCCTCCTCCTATTTCGGGGCTTGCATTGGTTTGGGCAGGTTGGCGATCACCGCCGAGCCGGCAGGTCCCTCAACGAGCCGAAGCACGCGTCCACGCCGGGATTTGCTTTCTTGAACCCCAAAAATCGCTGAAATTGTAGTCCGAGTTCACCTGTTCCCGTCAAGGTGGATCACGGATCCTTGGCGGTGCATTCCGTGGGGAAATGGCGGCGATAACGGGAATAACCGGTGCTAAATCGCCATGTCAGAAGTACTTGCGCCGGATTCCGTTTTGTGATTACTTGCGAAACGGCCCTGTTTACTCCAGTGATCCGCCTCCTTACGATAAATCCGTGTCACAAGCTAACTGCGCCGGGATTCCCGTTTTAGGGCTCCTTGCGATAAGGCCTGTTTACGTAGACAATCCTACGGATAGGGCTACGATTCACTATAAACTGCTGCGTGAGTCAGAACGGAGAATGAATCATGAAGAAGAGCGTCGTATCAGTTCTGGTGGTGGTCAGCGCATTACTTGTGTGCAGCGTATCCGTCATGGGCCAGCAGGCCGCGGCGCAAAGCGCTCCGGGAGCAGACGCACAGGCGAACAACATCAAGGACCAGGACATCGAGATGCTTCGGGCGGACCTTCGCCGTCAGCGCAAGCAGATCATGGCGGAGAACATGACCCTAACTGCCGACGAGGCCACCAAGTTCTGGCCTATTTTTGACCAGTACCGGCTGGAAGCCATCAAACCCAATGACGAACGGTGGGCGGTGATTAAGGAGTATGCCGCCAACTACAACACCATGACCGATGCGCAGGCGCAGGATTACATGAACAGATCGACGGCGGTTGACCAGCAGCTCCTCGCATTGCGCATGAAGTACGTTCCGATATTTGAGAAGGTCATCTCGGCGAAGAAGACTGCATTGTGCTACCAGATCGACCGCCGTATCGACCTGCTGATCAATCTGCAGTTGTCCGCGCAGATTCCCATGGTCAATACCAGCAAGTAGGCTGCATCGAGATAGTTGCCGGGCGGCGGGTGGCCTAGTCTTTCAGCACCACTTCCTCACCTTGGGTGCACCACTCCTGTCGCCCGCTTCGCCACTGCCGAAGACGCCAGTGCTTTGAGATTCTCCCTTTCGCGCTCTCCCGAAGGAGGCAACACTTGGTTGTTCCTACGGCGTCCCACTCAACCTGTTCGACAGGCTCCAACTACCGCACTACTCCCATGTTACGAGCTCCATCGGCAGCAGCGCTTACTATTCTGCGCCCGTGTCACACTCGTTTTCATGTTTGGTTGTGACGGGAACCGTCATGCTGACCTGTTCTCGACAGGTATGGCCTTCTGCTGGAAGTCCGGCACGCCCGTAGTGTAAAGTGTTGTGCACGCGAACCGCAATCTTCACTCGTCTAATCCCGACAGGAGATCACCATGACCAACCGGGCAGAACATCCCAGATTAACTTGTGGCAGAGGCCTGTTGGAGCCGGCCTTGGCATTGGCGCTGCTTTTTGCGCTGACCATGATGGCAACGCCATCGGCGAAAGCGCAAACCTACAACGTAATTCACAGCTTCACTGGCTCACAGGACGGCCTTTATCCAGTTAGCGGCGTGACTATCGATGGCGGAGGCAACTTGTATGGTACGACTAACATCGGTGGTTCCGGAGCAAATTGCTACGAGGGATGCGGCGCCACTTTTGAATTAGCTCACAGAGGTTCGGGCTGGCTGTTCACTCCGCTGTACGACTTCGTCGGAGGCAACGACGGGGGAAATTCCGACGCCCGGCTGATCATCGGTCCCGACGGCAGTCTGTACGGCACGACTTCGCAAGGAGGAGGAACAGGTTGCGGCGGCGTTGGCTGCGGAACGGTTTTCAATCTTAGGCCACCAGCGCACTTTTCAGGCAACGTTTTCGGCGGCTGGACGGAAACGGTTCTTTATCGCTTCAACGGAGGCAGCGATGGGAATTCCCCACGCGGTGCCGATCTCGTCTTCGACCGCGCAGGAAATCTCTACGGCACGACGCTCTTCGGCGGCGGAGGAAGTTGCCAGGATGGCTGCGGCACCGTTTTCAAACTGACTCGCTCAGGCGGCAGCTGGACGGAGAGCATTATTCACACCTTCAGTCAAAGCGGAGACGGGCAGGAACCTTGGGCCGGCGTGATCTTCGACCAAGCCGGTAGCCTTTATGGCACGACGACTGTCGGCGGCGCATACGGCCAGGGTACGGTTTATCAATTGATACCATCTGGATCCGGCTTCACAGAGCTGGTTCTTTACAGTTTCCACGGCGCAACCGACGGAGGGCTTCCTTACGGCGGCCTGATCCTGGACTCGGCAGGTAACCTCTACGGCACGACATGCTGCGGTGGTTCAGGCGGAGGTGGTACGGTCTTCCAGTTGACGCGTTCCCAGAACTGGGCGTTTTCTGTGCTTGCTAGTTTCACCGGGGATGGATCCAACGGCAGCTTGGTTATGGATACAGCCGGTAATCTTTACGGCACGACATACGAGGGAGGCGGTTTTGGTTTCGGCTCGGTTTTCAAGCTTACCCCCTCCGAGGGCGGCTGGACGTATACAGCGCTGCACAATTTCTGCGCCAACGGCTGGCCGTGCAGCGATGGGGCATTTCCTCCCAGCGGCCTGGCACTCGACGCCGAGGGTAATTTCTACGGCACGACCTCTGACGGCGGCGCGCACGGCGGCGGGGTCGTCTTCGAAATCACACCGTAACTGACGGCGGGCGGCCCGGTCTTTCGGCACCACTACCTAACTTTGGGTGCCCCACTCCGTCGCCCGCTTTTGGCGACGGGTGGGCACACATCTGTAATCCACATCACAGCGCTCAGGAGTACGATGGTTTTGATCACCTAGCGGGCTTCATCATACTCAATCGATACGGAGGCCGGGAACCGGAACAACCGCCGGACTCTTGCGTTCGACTAGCCTCGGCTCAGGCGCCTCCTTGAAAGGACTAGCCATGTGTGGTTCACGTGAGTCTTGCCCGCCGAACCTTTGGAGGAAACTACTCTTCCTGGCCGCCTTTCTCGCGCTCTTCTGCCCGTTACCGGTGATCGCGCAAAAAGCGCAAGGGAACAACCCGAGTGCTCCCAAATACGACCCGCACACCGAGACAAAGATGACCGGAGCGGTGGAGGAAGTGAAGTTGCCGCCAAAGGGCAGCGAGAAGGAGATTGTCCATTTGATGGTGAAGACTGGAACAGAAATCGTGGACGTGTATCTTTGCCCGAAGTCGTTTTTCGAGGAAATGGGCGTTAGCTTTAGCAAGGGAGATGAAATCGCTCTCACCGGCTCAAAGGTCAAGCAGGACGGAGCGGACCTCGTCCTTGCCCGAGAAGTGGTGAAGGGAAATGACACGCTACTGCTCCGTGACGATAAGGGCGACCCTGTCTGGAACTGGCAACGGAAGAACTAAAGGACATGGGGCCTGGCAAGTAATCCTCTACCCTCACGATTGGGTGTGATGAGGGCTGTTTTATGTAAGTAATCCCGGTTGGCATCAGCGACGGAAGCGGGATAACTCTTCAGCATTGACCGGCAAACGTGAAAGTGCCAATCTTTTATACATTTCCGCTACCGTTTGCCGTCAGGAGAGAGACTCCATGAAGGGCGTACTTTTCATTTTGCTCGCCACCATTCTGCTCGCTACTGCCCCCATAAGTGCTGCGGCCCAGGACGTGACCGCGCCGATACATCAATTTCTCGATGGACTCAACGCCGGCGATGACAAGTCCGCTAATGCTGCGTATGCGACGGGCGACATAATCATCGTGGACGAGATTGCTCCTCACAGCTGGAGCGGCCCCAATGCTCCTCAACAGTGGACCGCCGACCTTGAGAAGCATGACGCGATGATGGGAGTGTCAGACGGAGTTTTGAAGTATGACGCACCCACGCGAATCGAAACTGAAGCTGATTTCGCTTACGTGATCGTCCCGACGGTCTACTTGTACAAAGAACGTGGAAAGCCAATGGCCGAAGAAGCGCAAATGACATTCGTGTTGCGTCGCCAGTCTGGTGCCTGGAAGATTAGTGGCTGGGTATGGTCGGGAGGCAAACCCCATACCGCCAAGTAGTCCGAATCGAGTGTGCTCTAGCCTGGGGCGGGCGCCCGGTCTTTCAGCACCACTTCCTGACTTTGGGTGCCCCACTCCTGTCGCCCGCTATTGGCGACGGGTGGGCAAGTCCTTGGTAGATCAGGGTTGCCTGGTGCCCCAGGTTCGCGCTTCTTTTTTGGGCTGACCTGGGATCACAGCGCTCGACACTACCAGGGGTGTAGATTCTGTTCCTGCCATGTGGTCTGCGGCGGTTTCACGAATCCGGACAGTCGCACAGCAGAAGCCTCCGAGAATGGCGATCCAGCACAGCATCAGAAACTCTCGTCTGCTTATAACGTTCCTGCATCGCACTCACAAGCACCAACTCAGTGACTTTTTCAACACCTACAGCCCCTTCACACAAGCAATGCCCGTCCAAACAGTCTAGCCATTCCTTTTTGTGTTGCGCAGCGTTAGCCGGCTTGGCGCGTCATGGCGGCGGAAGTGCGCTTGTTTGGAATGCTCGCGATAGTCGGGGCCTTCAATCTCGACCTTCTTACACATCTCGTGCAGACGAGAGCGCATGCGTTCGCCGATGCGGTCCCCCAACGTCTCTCGCCGGGCCGCGCGATCGGCGGCTGAACGGCTGCCCAGATTGTCGACCTCCAGCTTGTCCTGCTCAGGCTTGTCGGGGAAGTTGGTGGTGATAATGGTGGTTTTGTTGTCGTTATAGCGGCTGTTCAGGATGTAGTTGACGGTGTCGAAAACCCATTCCGTGCTGCGCACCGCGCCCAGCTCATCGAGGACCAGCACCTCGGCGTCGAACACCGGCCGCAGGATCTCCATTTCCGTCGCCTGCACCGCCGGGTTGTACGAGTTCTGGATGGACTTCAGCAGTTCACGGTAATCGCAGAACAGGCTGTGAATGCCCTTCTCGCGAATCAGGTCCTTGATGATGCCAACCGAAAGGTGCGTCTTGCCGACACCCACGGTGCCCACGAACAGCAGGCCGGTTTTGTCGGTGGGGTACTCCTCGACGAACCGCCCGGCCAGGAAGCGGGCATCGCGAATGCTCTTCTGGTCCTCATCGTCAGCATCGCACTGGAAGTTTGCGAGATCGCAGTGCTGGTATCGCGGCGGAATATGCGCCGCCGCCAGCAGGCGCTCACCGCGGCCCTGCACGCGGCATTGGCAGCGCACGGCTTCGCGCTCATTCTCGCGCTCGATGGTTTGCCATCCCGTGCCGCCGCAGATGGGGCATGTCTCGGTCGAGCTGTGGTCACGAGTTTGAATCTACTGCCGAGGGGCGCGCCGCGCAACCCGAGTTGAGCCGCGGATTTGCACCGATTCTCAAGGAAGATCGAAGAATCCGTGGGCGACTGTGGAAAACTGCGAGTAAACGCGCGCGTGCCACAGCAAGCGCGTCACGAACACGGGAACCGATTATTACCGCACGGCCGCAAGCTGTTCCTTCGGCACAGGAAAACTGTCATGGACATAATCGTGGACGTCCAGCATGGCGGGTTTCATGGTGCCTGCCTTTAGCCGCTTCGTGATCTCCTCGCGCGATAGGTCGAAGATGGCGTCCAGGATTTGTTCGCGCTCCTGGTCGGTGGCCTGCGCCACCACAAATAGCACACGCGCGCTGTGCTGGATGTATTTCGGCGAGAGCAACTGCCGCTTCAGCAGGTCCATGATGACTGTCGCTTTCGAGCGGTCAAAGCGCCCCGGATCGCCGTGCCGGTCCAACTCCGCGAAGAACGCTGCAGTCCATTCGTTGTGATAATCCCAGACCTTCTGGAACAGCTCCCTGGTGAAACGGGTGCCTGCCTTGACTTCTTCGGCGCTCGGCGCCAGCACCATGCCGTCTTCCGTGAGAGTGGGCCGCTGGAAATGTCCGTCCTTGGTAAGGACCGCCTGATGACGCACCAGCGTCCACAGCCAGGAAACATCGATCCGATACGTGGCCAGGTCGTTCATGAAGCGCTGCTTGAGTTCGTAGTCGTCGATGGCGGCGGCGAAGTTGCCGTTCAGGATCTGGAAGCCGTAGTTGGCGGTCATGTAGAACGCGTGCTGAATGTGCTCGATAGTGATGTCGCCCTTCGGCACGCCGTAGATGGCGTCCCACAGCTACCGGTGCAAGGAGCTTCCCCGGCGTGTCCAAAGCGTCCTTGATGAGGATGCTGCGGGGTGATCTTGCCGTTCGCGTTCAGCAAGCCGCAGGATTGGAAGAGGGCCCGCTCCGAGTCCACCAGGCCACTGGCAACCGTCGGCACCGCTTTGCCGTTCGCGTCCACGGTCTCGCGCGGAGCATCCAGGACCGCCTGCAACTCCGCCACTGGCACGCGCAGCGGCCCATTTCCCGCAGCCACATACGCGGTCTCCGGACTGGCGACCCAGCTTTGCCGATAGGCGTCGTAAAGCCGTCCCTTGACGCGTCCGGCGAGAATATCGTCGAGCGTAATCTGCCCTCCTGCGGGCTTAGGCTCGTCGGGCACGAACATTAGTCCCAGCAGCCGCTCGCGGAGCTTGTCGACAGTGATCGCGCGAAAGGCTACCGGGTTATACCGCGAGCGACCGTAGGCATCACTCTTCTGATACACCATGACCGCCGCCATCCCGCCGATGGGCGCTCCCTGGGTGAGTTCGCCATGCTTCATGCCCGCCATGAGCATCGTGAGCGCGTTGTAGCGCTGGTAGGCGATCATGTTGGGCGCGGCCATGCCGACCGTTTGCGGATCGGGAAAAACGCCGTTCGGGTCGTCTTTCCACATCTCGATCAGGCTGCCGAGATAGTCCCAGCGGCCGACATTGGTTCCCAGCAGCCGTCGCCGGAAGACCCAGGCAATCGCCGGCAGATAACGGCCGCCGTTGCCTTCCTCGTAGAGAATCTTGATCTTGAATGTGCCGGCGGGGACCCCGATGATGCCTTCCACTCGCGCCAGCAGCTTCTCCACGATGAGCGCTTCCCGGGGCGTCTGCATCTTCGGGATGTAAAAATACACGCCCGTGCCGGCCTGCTTCAGCGCGTCGTAGTTGTTGAGCACCCAGAGAACGACCACCGCAATCAGGCCGGGAGCGGGTTGGCCATCGACGGTGATGTGATCGTAGAGCACGTGAATGCTCGGCGGACGAACCAGTCGCGTGGGCCACTGCTGCGGCGGCCGGTTGATTTTGTAAGTGCGCTTGTTGTCCTTCTTCACCACTTCGTAGGGCTTACCCGCCCAGCGGCCTTCGAGGATCTCTTTGGCGTTCTGCAAGGCCGCAAACGTCCCCACGTCTGGCACTTGGGACGCGCCTTGGGGCTGGAAGTGCGCCGGCGAGGCGTCTTCGAAATCCGGCATGTTCATGGGGGCGTCGCTATTTAAAGCGTTGAACGCCATATCCAGGGGATGCCAGGGGCCGGTAAGCTCCAGCCCGGGGTTTTGCAACGGATGTACGTCGGCGGGGATGGGTACTTCGTCGTTGAGGCGCCAGCGCCATTCGCTCTCGCGATCCAGAAAGTTGTCGATCATGCCCTGGACAATCTGGCGAAATGTCCACGAGCCTCCCGTGACCGGATCCTCGAATGTCTCCTCCCACCGCGGCCAAGCGTATTTCCTCCGCACAGGCTCGGCACTCTCGAGCAGAGTCCGGCGGGCATTTAGGGCCTCGGCAATAGCAGGACGCAGTTCACGGGTGAGCGTCGTAATCGTTTCTTCGACGTTGACGTCTCGACCGTTCACCTTCTTGGTTCCGAACAACTCTGGGAATTGCTGGAGAATATCTTCACGGACCATTAGTGCACCTCCCGCAACGAGTTATACGGGAAGTGTAGTGCGCGGCCTTCGGAACCGGTCAAAGTGCCGACTCGCCACCGGAGATTTGCGACAAGCGCGGCGCGCTGGCCCTCGGCCAGCTTTGTCCGCGTCTTTGGCCCCTCCGCTCGCATCCAATTTAAGGCGCACGTTTTTAGCAGCGCCATTTAATAGATGGATAGATATCTTTGTATTCATTGCCATTTCTATCAACCGCCGCGGGAAAATCCATGGCTTGAGTCGATCGAGCTGCAGGAATCCGCATATCCCTACCATGACTGGAACGAACGCATCACGGCCGAGTGTTACGCTCCCAACGCGACGTCACGCATTCTGACTGGCGACAACCGGATCATCCGCATCGTTAACAACTATTCGCGGATCAGCTTTAACTTCGGTCCCACGCTGCTATCGTGGCTGGCCGACCACGCGCCTGACACCTACAAGGCGATTCTGGATGCCGACAAGGAAAGCCAGCAGCGCTTCTCCGGACACGGTTCTGCCATCGCGCAGGTGTACAACCACATGATCATGCCGCTGGCGAACCGCCGGGACAAGCAGACGCAGGTCGTCTGGGGCATTCGCGATTTTGAGAAGCGCTTCGGCCGCGAGCCTGAAGGCATGTGGCTGGCGGAAACCGCCGTCGATGTGGAAACGCTGGAAGTCCTGGCCGAACATGACATCCGGTTCACCGTGCTGGCGCCCACGCAAGCCCAACACGAGCGGCGCGTCGGAACCACGAAGTTTAAGAATGTGGAAGGCGGCAAGATCGACCCGACGCGTCCCTACATTTGCAAGCTGCCGTCAGGGCGCACCATCAACCTGTTTTTTTACGACGGCCCCATCTCGCGTGCGGTGGCGTTCGAAGGGTTGCTGAGCAACGGCGAGACGTTTGCCAACCGGCTGATCAGCGGATTCGCCGACAATCGCCGCTGGCCTCAGCTCATGCATATCGCCACCGATGGCGAGACCTATGGCCATCATCATGCCAAGGGCGACATGGCGCTGGCCTATGCGCTGCATCACATCGAGAGCAACAAACTGGCGAAGCTGACCAATTACGGCGAGTATCTGGAGATCAATCCGCCGACCCACGAAGTGGAGATTGTGGAGAGCACCGCGTGGAGCTGCGTCCACGGCGTGGGGCGCTGGAGCAGCGATTGCGGTTGCAACACCGGCGGCAAGCCCGGATGGAACCAGGAGTGGCGCGGCCCACTGCGCAGCGCTCTCGACTTTCTGCGCGATGAACTGATCGCGCCTTACGAAAGCAAAGCCGCGGAATTGCTTCGCGATCCGTGGCGCGCCCGTGACGAATACATCAACGTCGTGCTCGACCGCGGCGAAAGTAGCCTGAAGACATTCTTCGCCCGGAACGCTAAGCCCGAACTGACCGACGTGGACATGGTGACCGCACTTTCTCTGCTGGAAATGCAGCGTCATGCCATGCTGATGTACACCAGCTGTGGCTGGTTCTTCGACGAGTTGTCCGGTATCGAGACGGTGCAAGTAATCATGTATGCCGGGCGGGCGCTGCAACTCGCACAGATGCTTTTCCCCGACCACCTTGAAACGAAGTTCTGCGAGTTGCTGGGCAAGGCGAAGAGCAACCTTTCCGAGAACGGCGACGGCGCGCGAATCTACGAGAAATGGGTCAAGCCGGCGCAAGTTGATCTGCTGGCCGTGGCGGCGCACGCGGCTATCGCATCCATGTTCCAGAGAGTACCAGCGAGCAGTTCCATCAACTGCTACGAGGTGCAGCAGCGCGACGAAGTTCGCCTGGAATCAGGCCGCGCGCGGCTGGCCATCGGCACCACGCAGGTCCGCTCGCGCATCACCCGCGAGCAACAGGAGATTAGCTTTGGCGTGCTGCATTTCGGCGATCACAACGTGACTGCTGGGGTGCGTCCGTTCCGCGGAGAACAGGAATTCAAGACGGTAGTGCGGGAGCTGCGCGAGGCCTTCCAGTCGGCTGACCTTCCGGCCGTCCTGCGCCTGCTTGATCGCCACTTTGCTGGGGCGTCGTACAGCCTGCGATCGCTCTTCCGGGATGAGCGGCAGAAGGTCGTCAGCAAGATCCTCAAGTCAACCATGGATGAAGCCGAGGCTGCCTACCGGCAGATCTACGAACACCACGCCCCGCTGATGGGCTTCCTCAGCGGCATGGGCGCGCCTCTGCCGAAGATGCTGCACCTTACCGCCGAGTTCGTTCTCAACACCGCGCTGCGCAAGGAGTTCCTGGCCGACGAACTGGATCTGGAGCGGATACAGACGCTACTCGATAGCGCCGCCCGCGAGAAAATCCAATGGGACGAAGCCTGGCTCGGCTTCGCCCTGAATCGCCGCCTGGGCCGTTTGGCGGAAGAGTTGGCGGTCAATCCCAGCCAGGAGCGCCTCCAGCGATTCAACGCCGCGGTGAGCTTGGTAAGCTCCCTGCCCTTTGAGGTCAACCTCGGACGAGTGCAGAACGTCTTTTATCAGTTGCTGCAGAACGTTTATCCCGTGTTCGCGCTGGAGAGCGACGACACTTCGCAACGCTGGATAGCCGAGTTTTCCGCGCTCGGCGAGAAGCTTGGCGTGTGTGTCGAACCGCTGCCGATTCCCGCATCGTAGGGCCGGTTGCTACTTTCTTGCGGTTTTTCTTGACATGCGCCCCGATTCGCAAGTAAATACTCGCGACGATTTTCAGGTAGCCACCTGCGAGGAGCGAGCATGAATAAAGGGGACCTGGTTGATAAGATCGCGGCTGCGAACGGCATCAGCAAAACTGCGGCCAGCGGGGCGATCGACACGATTATGGAGGCAGTCACCGGAACGCTGAAAAAGGGCGGCCGAGTGACGTTGGTGGGATTTGGCACATTCTCGGTTTCGCAGCGGAAAGCCCGCAACGGGCGTAATCCTCAGACTGGAGGCGTCATCAAGATTCCAGCCCGGAGGGTCGCCAAATTCACCCCTGGCGTCGAACTTAAGAAGGTCGTCAACCGGAAATAGCTCGGTACAACTCCGGTTAACGTTTGCGATCCTGCGGCAGGGCGAAAGCTCTGCCGTTTTTTTAAGACGAGTTGCTTAACCAGGTAGTAAACCCGTAGGCTAATCCAAGTTGAAAACAAGAACGGAGCAAGCATGAAGAGAATCCTCGTGTTTTGTGTAGTAGCGTTGATGGCGCTAACCATCCAGGCACAAACGAACGACAAGAAGAGCGAGGGGGTCGAGAAGGCAATTGCCGGCCTCGAGCAGCAGTGGGCTGTGGCCGGTAAGATGGGCAACGCCGACGCGGTTGCTCCACTGTTGGCGGACGGCTACCTGGAGACGGAAAGCGACGGTTCGGTTAACAACAAAGCCCAGACGCTCGCCAGGATCAAAGGCGCCAAATGGGAAACGAATGAAATCACCGACGTGAAAGTGTCGGTTTATGGAAATACCGCCATCGCGATCGGAGGTTGGAACGGCAAAGGCGTCGGCAGCGACGGAAAGGCGGTTGACGCCCGTGAACGTTGGACGGATACCTGGGTCAAAATGGGGAACGGCAAATGGCAATGCGTCGCCAGTGCAAGCTCTCCGTTGAAAATGTAGTACACGGAATCCTTAATCATCACTCTCTTCGCCCAGGGGAGAGTGGAGATTCTAGTCTACAAGAGGTGCGAACCCAAGTGAGTCTCAGGGCTGGTAGATCCAGGCATTGGCGACGGCCCCAGCGCCCGCATCCTCACCATACCCGCCAGCGATAAGGACGCGGCCGTCGGCCAGCAAGGTCGCCGACGAGAAGTAGCGCCCATTGCCGACCGTGCCCGCAACTGGCTGAAAGGCTTTCGTCGCCGGATCGTAAACTTCAGGGTGCTCTGCCCCACCGGCGATCAGGACTTGGCCACCTGTCAGCAGCACGAGTGCATGGGTGAGCTTGAATCGTTGAAAGTTCATGTCACCCGCCTTCGAGAAGTGCCCCGTGGCAGGGTCATACAGCTCCGTGCTCGAGTACGTGCCGTGCCACGCGCGATTGTCCGAACCGCCGACCACTAACACTTGGCCATTCGATAAGAGAACGGCAGCGAATTTGTAGCGGGGGACATTCATACTGCCGGTTACAGTGAATCGGCCACTCGCCGGATCATATATCTCTGCGCTGGCCTCAATCGTTTCATTGGGATAAGTGGCCGCCGCTGGTTCCTCCGAGCACCAGCACCCGGCCATCGGCGAGCCGCACGGCGGTGTGTTACTGCTCGCGGTACCCGCATGCTTCCAGTCGCAGTAAATCGTCCCGTCGCCGGGTCGTACAATTCCGCGCTGGTCAGCCGATCATATTCGTGTGCCCCATCGCCGCCAACCAGCAGGACCTTACCGCTCTTCAGGAGAACGGCCGCGGCGCCGCAGCGCGGTCCGGTCAAGTTGCCGGTGGGAGCGAAGCGTTCGGTCGCCGGATCGTAGAGTTCGGCACTGGCCAAGTTGGTGCCCGTTCCGTCCGACCCTCCGGCAATCAGGACCTTTCCGTTTGGCAGCAAGGTCGCGGTATGACAGGAGCGAGCGGATTCCATGGTAGCCGTGGGAGTGAAGACTCCGGTGTGGGGATCGTACAACTCCGCGGAGGCGTCATACTTGCCGTTGCGCTCCATACCTCCGGCGATCAGGACTTTGCCGTTCGGCAACAGCGTCGCGGTCTGCGAAAAGCGCGGAACGCTGAGCTTACCGGTGGCATTGACATGACCGGCTGAGTCGGCAGAAGTGAAGGAAAACGCTGCGAGGCTCGCTGTTAGGGCCAGGAGAACCAGAACCCTTCCGTAATGCCGCATGACCGTGCCTCCTGGGCAATGCAGACGGCTGGCCTCGGACTTGGTGAGCCAGCCCGTGTGGAAATCCGTGCAGAATCATGGCGCTGAGTCCTTGCAGGGGCGTCCCTGAATCAAATGTAGGAGCCGGTCAAACGTCGTTTGCTGCGATTGCCCGGTTCCGGTAAAATTAAAGTTTGTCCTCAATGAGTTAGGAGTCTTATGAAAGCAGCCATCCATCCCGTTTACGACGAAGTGCGCGTGCATTGCGCGTGCGGTAACACCTTTATGACCCGTTCGACCCACAAAGGCAACATCAACGTGGAAATTTGCTCTGCCTGCCACCCGTTCTTCACCGGCAAACAGAAACTGGTGGACACTGCGGGTCGCGTGGAGCGCTTCCGGCGCAAGTATGCCAAGTCCGACGCCGGCAAAGCAGAGGCAGCGAAAGTCGAGGCCGCGAAGGTCGAGGCCGCAAAGAAGTAACGGCGCAACTCAGTTTCGCCCTAAGCCTCCGCTGCGGCGGAGGCTTTGTTTTGCTGATCTACGCTCATCCACAGTAAGTCCGCGTTATTGGTTACAATCAAGCCGTGCACTAAGTTTTTCGACAATCCGGCGGAACGAACCGCGCCTGCAGAGTCACGTGTGCCTGCGTCCGTCTCGCTCGGCGGAGTCGAAATCCGGCCGGCGACCGTGCTGGCGCCCATGGCCGGCATCACCGACACGGTCTTCCGCCGCTTTATCCGTAATCTCGGCGGCTGCGGCCTGATGATGACGGAGTTCACCTCGGCCGACGGCATCATCCGCCACAAGGACAAGAAGGCCAAGCAGTACCTCACCTTCTACGGCAACGAGCACCCGATTTCGGCGCAGTTGTTTGGTAGCGACCCCGGCACGCTGGCCGATGCGGCGCGAGTTGTCCAGGACCTCGGCTTCGACCTGGTGGACCTCAATCTCGGCTGCCCGGCAAAGAAAGTCGTCAAGTGCAATGGTGGCTCGGGACTGCTGCGCGATCTGCCGCTCATCCGCTCCATCTTTGAGTCGGTACGGTCCGCGGTGACGATTCCGTTCACGGTGAAGTTCCGCGCCGGCTGGAGCGACAAAGAGGTCGTGCACATCAACTTGGCGAAAATGGCCGAAGATTGCGGTCTGGCTGCCGTGGCGCTGCATGCCCGCACGCGCGAGCAAGGCTATAGCGGCCAGGCGCGCTGGGAGTGGATCGCCGCGGTGAAGGACGCGGTCAAGATTCCGGTCATCGGCAACGGCGATGTGCGCTCGCCCGAGGATGCCGCCGCCATGGTCGCGCAGACCGGCTGCGATGCCGTGATGATCGGCCGCAGCGCCGCATCGAATCCCTGGATCTTCCGCCAGATTGAGCAGTACACGCGCACCGGAACCTACGTCCTGCCCAGCGACGCGGACCGCTACCAGATGATCCGCACCTATTTCGGAATGCTGGTCCAAGAGAGGATTGGCGGAGCCGAAGGCAAGATGAAGCAGTTCGCGTCCTGGTTCACCCACGGTGTGCCCCACGGTGCGCAACTGCGCAAAGCGGTGTATGAGTCGAGGACCGAGAGCGAAATCCTGGATGCGGTGGATAGCTTCTTTGAGGCCCTGCTGAGCGGGAAGGGCGCAACCCCATCGCAAACCGCCGCCGCAACGATCAGCTCAGGCGAGGCAATTCCAGCCTGAACTTCCACGGTGTGGTCACAGCCGGTTACCGCAATAACGCCTTCGGGTCTTTGCGCGCGATGTGCAGCAGCTTCAGGGTGGCTTGCCGCGGCTGACGGATGCCCTGCTCCCAGCTTTCGACCGCATTAGAGCTGACATTCAAGAGACGCGCGAACAGCGCCTGGCTGGCGTTGAGGCTTTCCCGAAAGGCGCGAATTTCGGCGGGTTTCAGCGGCCTTAGGAGGCGGCGGCATCTCGACCGAACGCAGATCGAGTGTCTTCGAGGATTCGCCCGCCGGCGATCCACTTCCACCCTTGTGCTTCTTCTTTTTTTCCTTCTTGTCTTTCTTGCCCATCGTTCGCCCTCGGAGAGATATTGTGGAGTCCTGTTGAGTCCTACAGTGTAGGAGATATGCTGCGAATAGTAAATAGCCCAAGAGTGGTGACCCAGCGGAAGATGGCGATTCCTGCCACAGGATTTTCCGCTGTCAGCCTGAGCGAGCATAACGGGCTACGGTACCTTCGCCTCTACTGCCCGCGCTACGGGCAGCCCCTTGTTCCCGCATCTCGAGGTACGCCCACGGTATGCGCACGTACGTGCGTGAACACCACCAACCACTGCTGTGGGATGGCCAGATCGTAGAAGCGGTGTTTGTTGTCAATGCTCTCCAGAGGGTAGAGGTCGTAGCCCAGGATCCACATGGGCTCCAGGTGGTTGGTGTCGGGCACAAGGTCACTGGGATAGCACGCCACCCGATCGCCGCTGCGGATCATGACTGCCTGCAGATTGCGGGTGTGGCCGGGATAGACCTTAACGGATATCCCAGGCACGATTTCCCCATCGCCCTTCAGCAGCCGCATCTGCCCGCTCTCCACCAGCGGATCGTAGTTGTCGGTCATGTAGCTGACACGATCGCGCTCGTGCTGCTCGTGGGCGTGCTGCAACTCGCCCTCCTGCACGTAGTACGTGGCCCGGGGAAATGTCGGCGTTGGTTTGCCGTCCTTGTAGTGGGTGTTCCAGCCGCAATGGTCGAAGTGCAGATGCGTATTGATGACAATGTCAATTTCTTCGGGAGAAACACCCGCTTCGGCGAAGCTTTTCAGCAGGCGCGGTTCGTGGTCATAGATGGCCCGGCGTTTGTCGCTGAGCTTGTTGCCGATGCCGGTGTCGATCAGGATATTGTGCTCGCCGGTGCGCACCAGCAGGGAGTTGGTCCCCAGCTCGACCCGGTTGCGGTCGTCCGGCGTGACACGCTTCTCCCACATTACTTTCGGGATCACCCCGAACATCGCCCCGCCATCGTTTTGGTAGTTGCCATCCGAGAGGATGGTGAGCTCAAAATCGCCTAGGGTCATCTGGTGCACGGACTATCTCCTCGACTATCTTCCGAAGTGCGCTGGTTCCGATGATACTGAATGGAGGCGGCGGGCAAAGGCGCTTTGTGCCACGATGCGAATATCAATTGATTCAGGAGTTGAGATGACGAAGCAATTTATTTTTGTGTTTCTGTTGAGTTCAGCGATGTCTGCCCAATCTGCGTCGCAGGCAGGTGCCTCAGGTCAGAGCTTGCAGCCCCAAACTGTACAGCAAACATCTGCAACCGGAGACGAACTCGCGCAGATGCGTACCGACCTCAACCAGATGGAGAGCCTGCTCAATAATATGAGCAGCGAAATCGAGTTCCTGCGCGACCAGAACCTGCAGATATTGCTGCGGACGAACGCGCAGATGTGGACGATTCTGCTGCGCGACCTGCGAAAGCAAATTGCCCGGGAGGAGCAGCGCGCGAGACAGGACCAGCCTGGCGCGAAATCTGCACCGAACCCAAAACCGTAGTCTGACAAACGAAGGCAGCCTGTCCTGGTGACATCAAGGACGAGATTTTTGCTGTGATGGCCGTAGCGTATCTTCGGGCTGCGAAATGGAGTGAAACTTCCGGCGCAAATAATCCGACAGCCGCAGGAAAACGAAGTACCAGTGGAACTCGAGGGCGCCCTGCGTTCTATCGGGATGAAGGTTGAGCCCGAAGTTGCTGCACATGTGCGCCTCCAGTTCGCTAATCTTACACCATTGGGTAACGCCGACCATAGCTCCTGTACCATAGAACAGCCGATGAGCGCCCCCAGCCCAATCCAGCATTCCAGCGAGCGGGTACTCGAGTTCGATCAACTGCGTCAACTCCTCGCGATCTACGCCGGCTCGCCTCTCGGACATAACCGCGTAGCGCAGCTCGCGCCTTCTTGCGACCGGCAGTGGATTGAGCGGCAGCAGCAGCTGACCGAAGAGCTACGGGGATACTTGCGTGCCGGAGGCCACTTCGATTTTCATGGGCTGCTCGATCCCACGCCGCTGGTGAACGAGTCGCGCATACAAGGCGCCGCTCTCGAGATCACGGGAATTCGCGACCTGGTGCTGGTGGCCGATCGTGCCGCGGAGTGGCGCGAGATCGCTCTGCATCCGCCGGTGGCGATTGAGGACAAGTGGCAGGCGGTGAGCGAGCTCTCGCAGACACTCGCCGACTTCACCCCTCTACTGCGTTACTTCCGGAACAAGATTCTGCCTGACGGCACTCTTGATGACCGCGCTTCGCCCGAACTGGCCCGGATTCGCCGCGACATGGAAAAGCAGAAGCGCACCATTCAGGAGTCGCTGCGCGCGTATCTTCGGCGGCTCTCCGAGGGCGGCGCCGTGCAGGAGGAGCTGGTTACCATTCGCGGCGAGCGCTTTGTGATCCCGGTGAAGGTCGAGCAGCGCACGGCGCGTGCAAGGTGTCGCGCACGGGGCGTCCTCCAGCGGACAGACGGTGTTCATGGAGCCGCTGGAAACCATCGAGCAGAACAACGAACTGGTGCGACTGCTGGATGACGAGCAGGCGGAGGTGCATCGCATTCTGTTGGAGATGACTGCCCGGCTGGGCGAGCAGGCGGACGCTCTGGCGAATGCAGTCGAGGTCCTGTCGGAACTCGAATTGCAATTTGCCAAGGCGCGCTTCGCGGAAGAGTACAACTGCGTCGCGGTGAAGCTGCTACTGGAGTGATGACAATACCGGAGAATTGTCATTCGCTGGGTCTCGCGTCGACGGATCAGGAGACACGGGCCTGCGTGATGCCCTGGTTTTGCGCAATGCCCGACATCCGCTGCTGGAGCGGACGCTGAAGCCGAAGGATATTGCCGTGGTACCGCTCTCGGTCGAACTCGACAGCGAGCACCGCCAACTGATCATCAGCGGCCCCAACACTGGTGGTAAGACGGTGGCGCTGAAGACGGTCGGACTGCTGGCGCTGATGGCCCAGTCTGGTATCCCGGTGCCCGCCGAGCGCGCGGAAATGCCGATCTTCGATTCGGTGTTCGCGGACATCGGCGATTACCAGTCGATCGAGCAGAACCTCTCCACCTTTTCCGCTCACGTCACCAATATCGACTTCATCTCTCATCACGCCACGGCGCATTCGCTGGTGCTGCTGGACGAGCTGGGGTCAGCGACAGATCCGGAAGAAGGCGCTGCGCTGGCGGTCGCCATCGCCGACTACTTCCGGCGTGCGGCCTGCTTGAGCATCATCTCCACCCACCACACCGCGCTCAAGGTGTATGCGGCGAATACGGAAGGCGTCCTGAACGCGGCGGTCGGTTTCGATGAGGACACTTTTGCTCCGACGTTCGAGCTGCGCATCGGAGTTCCCGGGGCGTCGGCGGGCATCAACATCGCGCACAAGCTTGGGTTGAATCCCACAATCATCAGCGAAGCGCGGCAGCGCATGACTTCCCAGGCGCAGGACGTGGCGCGCTTTCTTGAACGGCTGCATGGCGAGCTTAGGCAGATCGACAACGAGCGGGCCGCGTTACACGCGCGCGAGCAGGAAGTGGCACGCGAACGCAACCACCTCGCCATCGAAGGCCGCAAGGAGCAACGCGACAAGGTGCGCGAGATGGAGAAGAAGCTGGAAAGCGTGTTGCGCGACTTCGAGTATCGCGCGCGCGAGACGGTCAACGCCGTGCAGGACCGCGCCCAGTCGCTCAAATTGTCCAAGGATGCCGAACGCCGCATTGCCAAAATGCGCCGCGAATTCCGTGAGCAGTTTGATGCAACCGTGGTGGCCCACACCACCGGCGCCGACGCCGGAGATCCGAACGCGCAGCAACACGTCGTGAAGCAAGTGTCGGTCGGCGACACGGTCCGCCTCAAGTCGCTAGGCCGCGACGCGAAGGTGCTGCGGTACTCCGATGACGACACTTTTGAGGTCGCGGTTGGGCCTATGAAGATGAAAATCGCGCGCGACGATATCGCCGACGTAATCGTACGCGCGGGTGCAAATCCAGTTGATGCGGCACGCGCCCGCGGCATCAATGTATCGCTCTCACGCGAAGATGACAGTGTCCCGACCGAGATCAACGTCATCGGCAAGACGGTTGATGAAGCCACGCGAGAGGTAGAGAAGTTTGTGGACCGCGCATTTCTGGCGGGCGCGGTCCGGGTCCGCGTTGTGCATGGCAGCGGCATGGGTATTCTACGCAAGGCGCTGAGGCAGTTCCTGCAAAGCCATCCTCACGTCGCCGGCGTGAGCGAGCCGCCGCAGAACGAGGGGGGCGGTGGGGCCACCCTGGTCGAGCTCAGGACGTAGCCATTTTCTTGCGCTTCATGGCGCGGCTCTCTAGACTTAAAGTCAGCAATGGGCAAGCTTAGCCAAACCCTGAAGGGCTACTTCTGGTGGACGTACCCGCGCGGCAGCGTTCACTACGATGTCATGGTGACCCTGATTCTCGCCTTCATCTTCCTGACGCCGATCTGGGTCAACTTCCGCGACAAACCGGTGGAGCGCTCGCCGCATCAAACCGAGGTCGTCGTGCAAGCCGAGGGTGACGGCTTCATCTACACGGTGGATGCCTCAGCGGTAAAGGGGGACAGCGATGAAGATATCCGTGAATCGCTGGCCCGCGTCATTGAGCCGGTCGCAGGCGAGATCACGATTGACCGGTACGAGGCAGTGCGCGACAGCAAGCACAAGGTTGTGACATACAAAGTGTGGGGACACCGCTAGCCGGCAAGCAAAAGCAATCATGAAAACAACAGTCATCGCCGTCGTAGCCTGGATGCTGTTCTGCGGCGCCGCCGTCGCGCAGTCACAAAATCTTGAATCAGTGCTGGATTCAATGGATCGGGCGGCGGCAAACTTCCGCACCGCGCAATGTGATTTCGAATGGGACCAGTACCAGAAGGTGGTCAACGATCACGACTACCAGAAGGGGACCATGTACTTCCGCCGTCAAGGCAACGACACCGAGATGGCGGCTAACATCACCTCTCCCGACAAGAAGTACGTCCTGTTCACGGGCGGCTTGGTCAGCTTGTATCAACCTTCCATCGACCAGGTCACGCAGTACAACGCGGGCAAGAACAAGGCGGACTTCGAAAGCTTTCTAGTGCTCGGTTTTGGCGGCCGTGGCCACGACCTCGCCAAATCATTTGATGTGAACTATGCCGGCGCCGAGCAGGTGCAGGGCGTGAATGCGGCGAAGCTCGAGCTAACGCCGAAATCGCAGAGAGTGCGAAACATGTTTCAGATCATTACGCTCTGGATCGATCCGGCGCGCGGCGTTAGCGTGCAGCAGAAGTTTCAAGAACCTTCCGGCGACTACCGGGTCGCCAAGTACAGCAACATCGTGGTCAACCAGAAGATCGCGGGCGACGTTTTTAAGTTGAAGACCACGGGTCGCACCAAGGTAATCAAGCCGAACGGGTAGATATCCACTAACCCTTCTCCACCGGCGTTCCTTCTTCCTGCCGAACTTTTTCCAGCCGCTCGGCCATCGCCCACTTCAACTCCGCGATGCCTTCGCCCGTGACCGCCGAAATGGGGAAAAGCTCCAGCTTCTTGCGCTTGCAATAGCGCTTCAGCTTGGCGAGTTTGTCCTTGTTGACCGTGTCCATCTTGGAGGCGACAACGATAGCCGGCTTGGAATCCAAACCGGCCCCGAAATTAGCCAACTCGCGCGTGATGACCTCGTAGTCCTTCATCGGGTCAGGACGGCCGCTGGCGTCGGAGACGTCCACCAGGTGCGCGAGAAACCGCGTGCGCTCGATATGGCGCAGGAACTGCGTCCCCAAGCCCGCCCCGGCGCTCGCGCCCTCGATGAGTCCGGGAATGTCGGCGACCACGAAGCTGATCTCGTCCGGCGGTTCACCGGCGACGACCACGCCGAGGTTCGGCTCCAAGGTCGTAAAGGGATAATCGGCAATCTTCGGGCGAGCTGCCGAGATGCGCGAAATCAGCGTGCTCTTACCGGCGTTGGGATAGCCGACAAGTCCCACATCGGCCAGCAGCTTCAGCTCCAGCCGCAACGCGCGTTCTTCACCGGGGAATCCTTCTTCGTGCTCGCGCGGGGCCTGGTGGGTTGAGGTCGCAAACCGCGCATTGCCGCGTCCTCCTCGTCCGGCGCGCGCTATCACGACTGCGCTCATCGGGATGCGCAGAAGTCGTGCACCAGCTCGCCGGTGGTCTCGTCGTAAACAATGGTGCCGACGGGGACCTTCAGCACGATGCTCGCGCCTTCACGGCCGGTCTTGTTGGAACCTTCGCCGTGACGCCCACGCTCAGCCTTGTACTCCGGATTGAAGCGGAAATGGATCAGCGTGTTGTGGCGCTCGCTGGACTCCATGATGACATCGCCGCCGCGCCCTCCGTCGCCGCCGGACGGACCGCCGCGGGGGACGAACTTCTCACGCCGGAAGGCCATACAGCCGTTGCCGCCGTTGCCTGCCTTGACCCGGATCCTTGCTTCGTCAATGAACATGAGAAATCGCTTTTCGCCTTTAGCTGTTAGCTCTAGGCTCTTAGACAGTGACTGTCGTCGGCTGAGCTAAGGGCTAAGAGCTAAGGGCTAAGAGCTACGTGCTGATCGCTCCCTGCGCACGAAATGCCGCCAGCCGTTCGCGCACGCTCAATACATGTTGCGGTAAGTCGAGCCGGGAGCCCTCTTCGATGATCGGAATGAGCTTATCGAACTCCGGGCCGGAGTGCGACCCGGTCAGCGCGATCCGCACGGGATGAAACAGGTCTTTACCCTTGGCGCCGGTTTTCGCCTTCACCTCGTTCATGATGGCCTTGAAGTGCTCAGGGGTCATCGGCGCCGAGTTGCCTTCAGCCTGCTGGGCAAAAGCAGACAGCACCTCGCTGGCCTCGGGCGCGGCCAGTATCTCGGCATTCGCGGGCGCGTTCATCGCCGCTGAAGCATCGTAACGGAAGATCAGCCCGGCGCGCTCGGGAAGCTGCTCGAGCTTGTCCACCGACGGAGCGAGCAGGGCGACGACCTTGGCGAACCAGGCACGCGTGCCCTCATCAAGATTCTCCGGCAGCAACCCGGCACCGATGAAGTACGGCTGAGCGAGCTTCTCGATGCGCCCGGATGGGCTCTCCTTGATGTAATGCCGGTTCAGCCAATACAACTTCTCCATGTCGAAGACGGCGGGCGACGGCGTGACCCGCTCCAGAGAGAACTCCTTCTTCAGTTCCTCGGGCGAGAAGATCTCGCGGGTGCCACCGGTCGGGGCCCAGCCCAGCAGCGCCAAGTAGTTCATCAGCGCTTCGGGCAGAACGCCCATCTCGCGGAAATTAGTAATGGAGGTTGCTCCGTGCCGCTTCGAGAGTCGCTCACGATCGCTGCCCAGAATCGTGGAGAGATGCGCGAACTCCGGCACCGGCCACCCCAGCGCCTCATAGAGCGCCACCTGCTTGGGCGTATTGGACAGGTGATCGTCTCCGCGAATGACATGGGTGATATCCATCAGCGCGTCGTCCACCACGACCACGTAGTTGTAAACCGGGATGCCGGTCGAACGGAGGATGATAGGGTCGCTGACCACCTCGTTCGAAAACTCAACCGGACCGTGCACGATGTCATGAAAGTGAATCGGATGCTCGGGAATGCGTAGACCGAATCGCGGCCGATTCGCCATTGGCGCGACGGCGCTGGGACCCATCTGGATCAAGCGCACGGCACTTCCCTGAGTAGATGGGCGGCTGATGGTGCTTCAGCGCCAGTTCGCGATCTCGCTCCAGCTCTTCCTGAGAGCAGAAGCAGAGATACGCTTTCCCTTCCTTCAGCAAGCGCTCAGCATGCTCGCGGTAAAGGTCAAGACGGTCGCTCTGGCGATAAGGAGCATACGGCCCCCCGACGTCGGGCCCCTCCTCCCAATCGATCCGAGCCACTTCAAGTCCTCGAGCAGCTGTCCCTCAAAGCGCGTCTCGCTGCGCTCGACGTCGGTGTCTTCGATGCGCAGCACCATGACACCGCCCTTCTGCCTTGCGAACAGCCAGTTGAAGAGCGCGGTGCGGGCGTTCCCGACGTGCAACTGCCCCGTAGGAGAAGGAGCGAAACGAACGCGAACCTGGGAAGGGTTACTCACTCCATGATGGTAACAAGAGCGACGAGGGTGAGCACAAACGATGGCCGCTGCGTCCGGTGGAGAGCGGATGAGTCGCGGCGCTACTCTCGGGGTGTGAGGTACGTCCGGCTAATCCGGTCGTGCCAGCAAAGGGCGTCCACATCCACAAAGGCCCACAGCAGGCCCATTCCGAGCGAAGCCGTCGAGAGGTAGAGTGCCAGGATGCGGTTCCGGCGATCGCCCAGTCTCGGCTGCTTTCCTTTGAACGTGCTCATGCGAATGCCCGCCATTGTCATGCCGACGGTCGTTCCACTGTAAACCATTAGCAGGTACTGATAAATTGCCCACAACAGCGCCGGAATCAGCGCTGCTGTCAGCATGATTGGCTTACTGATGTGGACCTTCGGAAGCAGCTTGTAGCCGACTCCCGCGAACAGGATGGCTGCCACGGCGACAACTGCGCAATCTACCATGGCAGAAAAAAGGCGCTGCGAAAGCGGAACTGCCTGGAACGGCAGGTCCACGTGGTCGGCATGAACCGCGTTGGAAGGCTGGGGATTGGGGCCAAATTGCAATCCCTCGAGAAAGGGCGTGGTTGAAGGCGTCTCCGGGGCCTCGCGCACATCCAGAATGCGGGGCTGCTCCGGCGGGAGTGGATCGGGTAGTTCCTGAACCGGCTCGTGAGCTTCCACCTGCCGGGGGAATGCGATGACTTTGCGCCTCTGCCGGGGATGCGGCACTGGATCGGGCTGTGGCTCCGGCTCACTTGGCGCGGAGGCCGAGACCTGCATGAGGTCGGGGGCGAAAACGTCCGCAACCGCCTCGTCACCCTGATCAGGAGCTACAGCGGATGCGATGATCGTGGCGCCCACGTCCGCCGCAAGCAAGGGCGTGGGTTCTCGCGGCTGCGACGGCAGCTCCAGGGCGCGCTCGGTGGCCGATGGTTCGTCGGGAGGGAACGGAAACCGCATGGTGAACGCTCCCTCGATGCGCCTTCCCCGACGAGTGCGATACTTCGAGAGCTGCGTATGGACTTCCTTGCGCCAGATATCGGTGGTCGGCTGGCCCGAATCACTATCGAGTTCAGAGGGCATGCAATCTGTCATTTCGTCTCGCGAGTCGTACCCCTAAATCACACTGGCCAAACCCCGGCAGAGCGTCATGATGAGGAAAGCGGGCAGCAAGCTCGTCCGCCGGGCGCAGGCATCTGTGCACTCGATTCGCGATTCTCGCGTAACTGGTGGCATCGGGCGAGTTTTGGGAGAACATCCAGAGCCGTGGGACCGCCGGTTGGCATATGCCAGTCCTTAGAGTCCCGCACTCGATTGTTATCACGTGGTCCATGGCGTGTCATCTGTTTCCCAAGCCAACCTGTTAACCACCCAGTTGCGTCCGGCGACCAATGAGCACTCAAGAATTTGGGCTGGGGTTGGGCGCAGACCTGTTTTGTCCGGTATCTGGCTTACAATTGAGCGATGTCTGCTGTGCCCTCCAACCTGCCTGCCGAAGCGGCGAATCTCGAAGCCAAAGCGCGCGTTTTGCGGGAGCGCCTGAGTTCGCTGGGCCGCCTGCTGGTTGCCTATTCCGGGGGCGTCGATTCCGGGTTCCTGGCCTGGGCGGCTCACCGCGAACTCGGAAACCGCATGATCGCGATATTGGCAGATTCTCCAAGCCTGGCGCGGTCGCAAATGCGCGATGCCGTGAGTTTTGCCGAGGAGCAAGGCATCCCGCTGACCGTCATCAACACCACGGAAATGGAGCGGCCTGAGTACATTCGTAATGACGGCGCCCGCTGTTACCACTGCAAGGACGAGTTGTTCACGGTAATGGAAGAGTGCCGCCAGCGGTTGGGCTTTGATGCCATCGCCTATGGGGTGAACGTCGACGATCAGGGCGATTATCGTCCCGGCCAACAGGCTGCAAACCGGCACCACGTGGCAGCGCCTTTGCTGGAAGCCGGATTGACCAAGGAAGACATCCGGCAACTTTCCCTGCAAGCGGGACTGCGGATTTGGGACAAACCTGCCTCCGCCTGTCTCTCATCGCGCATCGAGTACGGCCGTCCGGTCACCCGGGAAGCGCTCTCAGCAGTGGAGCAGGGCGAAGATGCCTTGCGGCAACTTGGATTTCGGCAGGTCCGCGTACGTCACCATGGTGAGATTGCGCGACTCGAGATCGCCCGCGAAGAATTGCCTCGCGCCTTGAGCTTGGAAATGGCCGCCGAGTTTACCCGGATCTTCAAAGGCCTGGGATTCACGTATGTCACCCTGGACCTCGAAGGCTTCCGCTCTGGCTCTATGAACGCTTTGCTGCCGGTCGGCTCCCTCAAACAAACCAAAACTCCCCAGGGTTGACCCGGGAGGGCGGATCCCCGTCTAAGTTACCGGCATTTCTGTAAGGTCGAACCGCCGCGGCTCCAGACGGCTGTTGGCGGGCTCTTTACGTGAGATAATCAAAGGTTCATGCACTTTTCCCAAAGGCGGTTCTTCGTTTTGGTTTTGAGACGGCTAGCTCTCCTGTCACTCTTGCTGTGCGTCGGTTGCTCCGCGCAGTCAAAATCGCAACCCACCTCCCCGGAGGTGACTCAACGCATCCAGCGCCAAGTCCGTTCATATTTCAACATACCTCCCGGTGTGGACATAACGGTTGGACCTCCGCAGCCGAGCGAATTTCCAAACTACGACTCGATTTCGATCAAGTTGAGCAAGCAGGACAAGTCGCAGACTATGGAGTTCCTGCTATCCAAGGATGACAAGACGCTCGTCCGGATAAGCAAGATCGATTTAACCAAAGACCCTTACGAAGAAACCATGAAAAAGCTCGACGTAGGGGGGCGACCGGTGCGTGGGAACCCGAACGCCAAGGTCACGATCGTCAACTTTGATGACTTTCAATGTCCGTTCTGCTCCCGCATGCATAGTACTCTGATGAGCGAGATCCTCCCCCAATACGGCGACAAGATAAAGATCATCTACAAGGATTACCCGCTCTCGATCCATCCCTGGGCGGAGCACGCGGCCAATAACGCCAATTGCCTGGCCAAGGAGAGCGGCCCGGGATACTGGGATTTTGCCGACTACGTTCATGCCAACCAGCGCACAATCAGTGGAAATCAGAAAGACGTCCAAAATTCCTTCAATGCACTGGATCACCTGACGATGGATATCGGGAAGAAATATGGGGCCGACCCCGCCCGGTTGCAGGCTTGTGTGAAGGCTCAAGCGGATGGCATCGTGAAAGCTTCCATGGACGAGGGGGACTCGCTCGGCGTTAGTGCCACGCCAACGGTATTTATCAACGGAGAGCGGCTGGAAGGTGCGGTGGACGCTGACGAAGTGAAAGCCGCATTGAACCAGCAACTTCTGGCGGCGGGAGTTCAGCCGCCCGCGCCTGTCACTTCACACCAGGAACCAACAACCAGCAAGTAGCCTCAAGTTAGCTGGCTGCTTGGCGGCGGTGATGGGCGACCGGTCCGAAGCTTGTCTGCCACGTTTAGTCAGCTGAGCTGATGTGTGGTTCAGCCTCTCAGGAGGGGCGAACTTTGAAACAAGTCCTTGAGAACAAAACGGGCCTCGCGGCTGTAGTCATGCCCCTGCTGGCTCTCGTCCTGCTGCTCCCGGGCCTGGGCTGTACCGGCAAGCAGGAGGGCGCCGACGTGATGGCCCGTGTGAATGGCCGCAAGATCACCCGCACCGAAGTGGACAAGTATTACGACAACCAGACCGCTGGATCGGCGCAGAAGCCCAGCCAGGAGCAGGGCGACAGCCTCCGCCTGAGCATCCTGCGCGAGCTCATTGACAATGAGATCCTCATGCAGCGCGCCGAAAAACTCGGCCTGCTCGCGACCGACGAGGAAGTTAACAGCAAGCTGGCGGAAATCAAGGCGCCGTACACGCAGGAGGAATTCGACAAGCGGCTGAAGGAGCGCAAGCTCACGCTCGATGACTTCAAGCGCGACCTGCGCCGTTCGCTGACTATCGACAAGGTGCTGAACAAAGAAATCACCTCCAAGATCAACATTTCCGACGAAGACATCACCTCGTACTACAACCAGCACAAGGCCGAGTTCAACCTGATCGAGCCGCAGTACCACCTGGCGCAAATCCTGATCACGACGCAGCCCAATCCCCAGGTAAAGAACATGAAAGCGCAGAACGAGGCCGATGCGCGCAAGAAGATACAGATGGTCGAGAACCGGCTCGACAGCGGCGAGGATTTTGCTACCGTGGCCATGAACTATTCGGAGCAGCCCGAAACCGCGCAGAATGGCGGCGATCTGGGATTTATTCCGGAATCTTCGCTGAAGGCCGACCGGATGGCCTTTGAGATGATCAGCAAGCTCAAGCCCGGACAGTACACGGTGGTGATGCCCGTGGCCGATCCGAACAGCCATCAGATCTTCGGCTTTCGTGTCGTGAAGCTCATCAGCAAAGAGGCCGCCGGTCAGCGCGAACTGAAAGATCCGCGAGTACAACAGGCGATTCGCGAACAGCTGCGTGATCGCCGGGAGCAGTTGCTCAAGGCAGCGTACTACGAGTCCATCCGCGACAAGTCCACGGTGGAAAACTACTTTGCTGACAATATTCTGAAACAGGCGGCAACAATGAAGTAGAGGCTTTACTCGACGATGGCCAGCGTGTCCCCTGCGTTGACCGTAGAACCCTCCGCGGTGAGGATCTTCTGCACTTTGCCGTCCTTGGGGGACTTCATCTCGTTCTGCATTTTCATCGCTTCCATCACGATGAGGCCCTGCCCAGTTCTGACCTGCTCCTTCTCGCTAACCATGATGCGAACAATCTTGCCTGGCATTGGAGCCTTGAGCTTCTGCGGACCTGCTTCCAATCCAGCCACGGCACGGCGCGTCCGTAGGGAGCGCGGATCCTGCACGTCCACGGCATAACGCGCGCTGCCGATGACCATGTGCAGTTCGCCTTGCAGCGAGCGTTCGCGCTTAATCTCGTAAGCTTTGCCTCCAACTAGTACGGAGAGTATGTCGCGCGCGGTCAGCGCGGCATCAACGTCTATCTCCTGGCCGTCAACCTTGCATAGCCATAGCTGGTCGCCGCGGGTCAGTTCCACCTGGTGCGTTTTGCCATCTACCACCACGTCGTAAGTCATGAGAGCTCTCTTGTTATTTATCTCGACCGCAGCGCCTCGCTGCGCGCTATCCGTCGCCAAGTCGACGTTGGCGGAGGAGCAACTGCGTTGCCGTTCATAGGAGCTGACACTCCTGGCGCGGCAGGAAATGTTGCCTTAGGCTCCATGGTGGCAAAGATTGCCGCCCCAATGGCCGCCATAATTGGACGCCGTACATCCGTCTCGTTGCTCGGCTTGGCCAGCAGCCGGTCGAGAAATCCCGTGTCCAAATTGCCGGCCTGGAAATCCGGGTCTTTGAGGATGCGTCGGAAGAGTGAGATATTGGTCTTTATCCCGCCGACGAAGTACTCGTACAGCGCCCGCAGCAAGCGGTTGATGACTTGTTCGCGAGTCTCGCCGTAACCGATCAGCTTGGCCAGCAGCGGATCGTATTCGATGGGCACGTTCCAGCCTTCATACATGCCGCTGTCGCGCCGGATGCCCGGCCCCGAGGGGGAGATCAGCCGCGTGATCTGCCCGGGAGACGGGAAGAAGTTGTTATCCGGGTCCTCAGCATATACGCGGCACTCCATAGCGTGCCCGCGCAGCTTGATGTCTTCCTGCTTGAACGGCAGCCTCTCGCCGGCGGCGATCTTCATCTGCAGGTGCACCAAATCGAGCCCGGTCACCATCTCGGTGACGGGGTGTTCAACCTGCAGCCGGGTATTCATCTCGAGGAAGTAGAAGTTCCGCTGTTCGTCCACCAGAAATTCAACCGTGCCTGCATTGTGGTAGTTCGCGGCCTTGGCGACGCGCACCGCGACCTCGCCCATGCGGCGGCGCATATCTTCGTCCACGATGGGCGACGGTGATTCTTCCATCACCTTCTGGTGGCGGCGCTGCACCGAGCACTCGCGCTCGCCGAGGTACACGGCATTGCCGTGCTCATCGCCGAAGATCTGCATCTCCACGTGCCGCGGATTGGTGATGTACTTCTCGAGGTACACCTCGTTGTCGCCAAACGAGCGCTGCGCCTCGCTGCGCGCGTTCTCATAGGCGGAACGAAATTCCTCGCGCTCCTTGACCAGGCGCATGCCCTTGCCGCCGCCCCCCGCCGCGGCCTTCAGCATCACCGGATAGCCAATCTGTTCGGCGAGCCTCTCGGCGGCCTCGATGTCCAGTCCGTGTTCCGAGCCGGGGACAAAGGGCACGCCCGCGCGCTTCATGTTCTGGCGGGCGCGCGTTTTGGAGCCCATCATCTCCATGGACTCGGGAGTCGGTCCGATGAACTTGAATCCGTGTTCGCTGCACGCCCTGGCGAAGCGCGCGTTTTCCGAGAGGAATCCGTAGCCAGGGTGGATCGCCTCGGCTTCACTCCGGCGCGCCACGTCCAGGATCTTCTCAATGTTGAGGTAGGACTCGCTCGCCGTGGCCGGGCCGATGTGATACGCATGGTCGGCTTTCCGGACGTGCAGCGCCTTGCGGTCCACATCGGAGAAGACGACGACCGATTCGATGCCCATCTCGCGGCAGGCGCGGATGATACGCACAGCAATCTCACCGCGGTTGGCGATTAGAACTCGTTTGAACATGACACGGCCTCAAAGGCGTTTGAGAGACGCAGCTGGATACATTGTCCTGCGGAAGCATCTGGCGAAAGGTGGGCGGCTTACGCTCAACAACCACAGAAAAAGGATTGTACTGCATTGGTCACCAGAAGGAATGAGCAATGTCACAGAGGCGTGTGACGCAAAATTGGCATCCCTCAGCACCGATATTTCGCACCGCAGTAAAATGCCCCTCCTTCGCGGAGGGGCGTCTTAAATGCCATGGGAGCTGACCTGTCGCCGGCCCTACTTCTCGGTCGTCACGATACCCGTGGGTCCGGCCTTTTCGGCCTTGGCTTTCTTGGTGGCCATGGTCTTATCCACCCAGTCGTCCGCGGTCTTGAGATCGGTCTTACGGGCGTCGGGATTATCGCACTGGAGATCGGCCTCCTCGCGATACAGGAGGTTCAGATACGCCATGGCGTCGTCGTAGTCGGGACGCAACTCAACCGCTTTCTGCAGCTTCTGGATGCCATCCTGCACCTCGGGTTCGTTCTGGTCCTTGATGCTCTTGAGCAGTTGGGCGCAGTCCTTCTTGTCCTTGAGATCGTCGGTGGGTTTCAGACCCAGCTTGGCGCGCTCCTCCATCCGGCGTTGGTAGGCCTGCGTCCAGTCAATCACGGCGATGGAGTAGTACGTCTCGGGATCGTTGGGGTCGAGTTGGGCGACCTTCAGGTAATACTCCTTGGCCTGGTCGAACTTCTTCATGTTGAAGTACAAAGAAGCTATGCCCTTCAGGCTGTGTACCTGCTGCTCTTTTGGGGGGTTCTGGTCGAGCACGTGCTTGAACACGTCGATGGCCTGCTCGGCATAACGATTGTTGTCTGGGGAATCGGCGCCGGGAATGTATTGCTGGGCATAGGCGGTGGCCAGATAAAGATTGGCATTGACGAGGCTGGGATCCAGCGCCACCGCGTTCTTGAAGTGCTCAATCGCGTCTTCGAATTTTGCGTTTTTGTAGGCCTGCACGCCCTTGTTGAGTTGGTCGCGCGCTCTCAGCTTACTGCAACCAACAGCCGAGATCAGCGCGAGCAGAACTGCAAGTACCGTCAGTACCCGTCCGCTGGTTTTCATGTCTGCTATCACTCTCCGTTGCGGGTTGTTCAGGTTCGAAAAAACGGCGGAACCGTTACTGCACGCGGCCCCGCTCGTCTCGAAAGAAAGCCATTGCCCGAATCAAGTTCCTGGGTCTCTACCTCATCACGCGCGAATGGCGGCCCGGTACGTGGCTGGCTAACCGCCAGCTTCGATTTTGGCCGTGATCAGCCCGACCTTATCGACACCGGCAGAGTGCGCGATGTCGATGACTTGCGCCACATCGTTGAACGTCAGGTCGGGATCGGCCTTGACGAACACGACTTTTTCCGCGCGAGTCTTGAAGATGTCGTTCAGACGGCCCTCGAGGTTCTCCCACGTGACGTCGTCCTGGTTAATCTTGAGAGCAGGCTTGTCGCCGGAGCCCCGCAGCAACTGCACCACGATGGTGCGATCGCTTGAGGGCGGCTGCTTCTGCTGGTCCTTCGGCGGCTGAGGCACCAGCGCGTCCAGACCTTTTGGGGTCAGTGGCGTGATCACCATGAAAATGATGAGCAGCACCAGCAACACGTCAATCAGCGGCGTTACGTTGATATCGGCTGAGGGCCCGCCGGACCCTCCGATTGCCATTCCCATAAGTAACTCCCGTTACTGGCCGCCAGCACCGGTGCTGGCGCCCGGAGCCGGCGGCTTCTTGCCCGGCCCGACTTGTACTTGTTCGGTCAACAGACCCACGTCATCCACTCCGGCGGACCGCACGTTGTCCACAACGTCCACAACGTTGCCGTACTTGGCGCGAGCGTCGGCCTTGATGAATACCCGCTTGTCAACCTTGTTGGCGAGGCGGTCCTTGACCTTCGCGGTAAGCTCGTCGGCCTTGATCTTATCGCTTCCAAAGAAGATCTGCCCGTCGCGCATGACCGCCACCAGCAAGGAATCCTCCTTGTCGGCATCCGGCATCGGCATTGGATTATTGACCCGAGCCATGTCCACGCTCACGCCCTTCTGCAGCATGGGCGTGATGACCATGAAGATGATGAGTAACACCAGCATCACGTCCACCATGGGGGTGACGTTGATGTTGGAATTGACCTTCTTGCCTTCGGCGCGTACTGATAGTGCCATAGTGTTCAACCTCCCTTCAGGGCCAGCGCAGGTTCATGCGCCGGCCGTCCCAGTTACCGGCGCAAGCTGCGACGCTTCAGGAAATAGTCGATCAGCTCGCTGGAGCTGTTGTCCATTTCCACGTCGAAAGCTTCCACCTTGTTGGTGAAGTAGTTGAACATCATGACGGCCGGAATCGCGACGAACAGTCCGATAGCGGTGGTCACCAGGGCTTCCGAAATGCCGCCCGCGACCGCGCCCAGACCGGTTGCTTTCTGGGTCGAGATCTCCTTGAAGGCATTCAGAATACCGACCACCGTGCCCAGCAGGCCAATGAACGGGGCTGTCGAGCCGATGGTCGCGAGACCGCCCAGACCACGCTTCAACTCCGCGTGAACGATGGCTTCGGCACGCTCCAGGGCGCGCTTGGAGGCTTCGATCTGTTCGCCCGGGATGTCGTTAGAGTCGCCGTGGGCCCTGAATTCCTGCAGGCCTGCGGTGACAACCTTGGCCAAATGGCTCTTCTTGTTGCGCTCGGCGACCTTGATCGCTTCCTCGATCTTGCCGTCACGCAGCGCGCCGGCAACGGCGGGAGCAAAGGCTCGCGACTGCTTGCGAGCGGCGCTGAATGCCATGGCGCGATCGATCATCACGCCGATTGACCATCCGGACATGATGAACAGAATGATGACGACGATCCTCGCCAGCCATCCCATCTGTTTCCAGAGGGAGATGGGATCCCAGCCCACGGCGGCTTCCTGGAATATCCAAGCGGCAGCCGAGGGTACGTGGCTGAGAGCGTAGGTTGCAAGGTTAGCTAGGAACATGAGTTGACTTTCCTCCTGGAACTTTCGGTTATTGCAACAATATCGTTTACTGCGGGTGATTCGAACTTCTGGGGCCTCTCGACCCCGTGGAGCTACGGCCCGAAGACTGCAGCTTGTGAGCGACGAACTTCAAAGAACACGCGCCAGTCGCCCCCTCAGAAGCGCGACCGGCATCGAACGAACAACGCGCACAACCCGAAAACCAATCGGTACGTCTAACCGCCCGCCAGCGTGAAGTTCACGTTGATCGTAGTTTCCACTTCCACCGGCTCGCCGTTGAGGTAGTAAGGCTTGTAGCGCCATGCCTTCACCGCCTCCAACGCGGCCCCCGTCAACATCGGGTGTCCACTGACCACATGCAAGTTCTGAATGGCGCCGTCTTTGCCGATCAACGCCTGCAACACCACCGTGCCCTGAATGCGGGCCTGGCGGGCAAGTGGCGGGTACGTCGGCTGCACCTTGTGAATCAGCAATCCCTGCGATACGCCCTGCGACACGCGCACACGCTGCGGCGTCGCTGCTTTGGGCACTGCCGTGGGAACACCGCTGATCACGCTGCCCAGAACACCACCCATGGCCCCTCCGGGAACGCCGCCCGGTACGCCGCCCACGACACCGGCTACGCCCGAACTCGGGGGCGGAGCCTCGTCCTCTTTGATCATCTCAATTTTCTTTGGGATCGCCGTGGGTGTACGCAACTGGCCGTTGTCTAACTCGCTCTGGATCTTCTTTACCACGACCGGAGCAGCGGCTGGCGGTGGTGGCGGCGGAGGTGGCGGAGGTGGAGCAACCAGGAATGTCATCAGTTGCTGCTTCGGCAATGCCTCGGTGAAGATCAACGGCAAAAGAACGAGGATTCCGAGCAGGATCATTTGCAGCACAAACGAGACAGCGGTAGTCGCTCCCTGTCTGGTTTTTAGCCTGCCCCCCGATTCCACAAGGCTGTCTTCAAACATGACCGGTCTCTCCGTCGAACACTTTATTACTTAGACACCGAATTTCAGGATTTTGCTCCCGCAAAGCGGAAGTTGCAACCCGAAACTTATAAAGTGCAACTGAAAATCCTGGGCCGAGCCAACAAAATTGAAGCCTCAGGCAAAGCTACCCCGCAACAGCGTCCCGAAGTATACACCCCCGCAAGCTTTTCGCACACTTATCGGCGGCGATGGTCCGCCAGATCCAACCTCGGACTGCACTAGGCCTTGACTTTGACCTTGTCCCGGGCCTTGTCCCGCGCTGGCGTCAGGTTACGCGCCACTGCCTCCCCAGCCCTCTTGGCCCGCCAATCCTGGTAGGCCACGAGCATCGGCGCGGCGACGGCGATCGAGGAATAGGTTCCAATCATGATTCCGATCACTAAGGCGAGAGAGAACCCGCGCAACACCTCGCCCCCGAACAGGTACAGCGAAAGAACGGTCAGAAATGTCAGCCCCGACGTCAGGATGGTCCGGCTCAACGTCTGGTTGATGCTCTTGTTCACCACGTTGGCGAGCGGCTCACGCCGCAGCAGCTTGATGTTCTCGCGAATGCGGTCGAAGACAACGATGGTGTCGTTCATCGAGTAGCCGATCAGCGTCAGGATGGCCGCAATCACCGTCAGGCTGATCTCCTTATTCAGCAGCGAGAAGAACCCTACGGTGATGATGGTGTCGTGGAGGCAGGCCACCACCGCGCCCACCCCGTAGATCAATTCGAAACGGAACCAGAGATACACCAGCATGCCCGCCAGCGAATACATGGTTGCCATGAGCGCCTGGTGGCGAAGCTGGCCGCCGACCTGCGGCCCCACAATTTCGACGTTCCGCACCACAAAATTCGAAGTGTAGAAGCCCTCTTGCAGCGCGCTGACCACCTCAGGCGGCACCACGCCCTTCAACTCATCCACGGATCTCAGGATGCCGCCGCGCTGCTTATTGCGGAAGTCGTCAATCTGCTGCGCGACCGCCATGTATTTTGCAGCCGCATCCGTGCCCATGCGCAAGGGGTCCTTTTGCAGCAGATATTGCTGCAAAGTGGCCGCGCCGGTATTGTTCAGGTCCTGCTTGCCCGAGCTGCCTGCCTCCTGCGTCTCCAGGGCACGAATGATGGTGTTCTTCCCCTGGTCGAGCGCCGCCTCGCTGGTTTCCTGGAGTCCGAGGTCAATCAGCACCTCGTTGTCCGAGACCGGACCGAAACGCTGGATGCGCGGGTTATTCAAGCCAACCCGGTTCATGTCATTGCGGATCTGGTCCAAGTTCGGAGTTTGCGCGAACTTGACGTAAACCAGCGTGCCGCCACGGAACTCAACTCCGAGCGGGATGCCGTGCCAGAAGAAAATGGAGAGCAGTCCGGCGACACTGAAGATCAATGAGAAGGCAAGGAAGTACCACTTCTTGCCCAGGAAATCGATGCTGGTATTGCGAAAAAACTCCACCGCTAGCCCCTTAGATACTCAACGGCTCGCCACGCTGGTGGCGGTTGAGGATGGCTTCGAAAATTACTCGCGAAACGAAGACCGAAGTGAACAGGTTGGCCGCCAGACCGAAGCTGAGGGTCACCGCGAATCCGCGCACCGGGCCGGTCCCGAACAGGAACAGGATGATGGCGGAGACGATCGTCGTCACGTGAGTGTCAAGAATTGTCGTCCAGGCGTGCGCAAAGCCCTGGTCCACGGCGGAAGGCGGCGTCTTGCCGTGCCGCAACTCCTCGCGAATGCGTTCCAGGATGAGGACGTTGGAATCCACGCCCATACCGACAGTGAGGATCACGCCCGCAATTCCCGGCAACGTCAGGGTCGCTCCGCTGTATCCGAGAAAGCCCAGCAGGATCACCAGGTTCAGGATAAGTCCCACGTCGGCGTTGATACCGGCAGCGCGATAGTAGACCAGCATGAAGACCAGCACTGCAATCATGCCGATGATTGCCGCCCGCACTCCTTCGCGAATGGAATCCGAACCCAGTGACGGACCCACCGTGACCTCTTGCAGGTACTTGATGCTGGCCGGCAACGCGCCCGAACGCAACGTCAAGGACAAGTCACGGGTCTCCTGCTCTGTGAAGGAACCGGTGATGCGGCCTTGATCGTGGATTTGTTCCTGAATCGTGGCCACCGATTTCACTTTGTTATCCAGCACCACGCCCAGCTTGTCGCCGACATGCGCTCCGGTGAAGGCTGCGAAACGCCGCCCGCCTTCGCCCGTCAGCGTGAAGTTCACGTCGGGACGGCCATTCTCGTCGCGGCCGGAGTCCGCGGTACGCAGATCGGCGCCGCTGACCGCTGCCACGCGGCTGACCAGCCAGTACACATCGGCATTGTCTTCGGGGCTCTGCGGGTGCAGATTGTTGCCCTTCATCAGCACCGTGTCCGCCGGAAGCACGCCATTGTTGGCCTGCATCGCCGCCTGCTCATTGGGGTACGGTCCGCTCACCACCTGCCGGATTTCCAGCATGGCGGTGGACTGCATGATTTCTTTCACCCGCGCCGGATCATCCACGCCGGGCAGTTGCACCAGAATCTGGTAGTCACCCAGTCCGTGCTCCTGGATCACCGGCTCGGAGACGCCGAGCTGGTCAATGCGGTTACGGATGGTCTCGATCGCCTGCTGCACCGCCTTCTTCTTGGTGGCGTCGGCGACCGAAGGCTTCAGGGTCAGCGTCCACGAATTCTCCGCGCCCGAGGCCAGTTCGTAGTCGGGCAGCTTGTCGCTGACAATGCGCCGCAGATCGGATGACGACTCCGGCGGCACGCCCTTGATCTGGATGACGCTGGGGTTTTGCTGCGGATTGGGCTTGGAGATCTCGCCAAAGGCGATGTTGGCGGTCTTGAGGTCTTCTTTCAGCCGCTCAACCGTACGATCGGTATCGGCATTGACGGCGTCGTTGACCTGCACCTGAAGGATCAGGTGGGTACCGCCCTTGAGATCAAGTCCCAGGTGAATGCGGTTCTGCAAGCTGGCCAGCAGCCCTCTCGCACTCAGGCTGTTGGGAATGCCGAAGATGCCGAACAGGAAAAAGATCAGCACCGCAACGATAAGAAGTGTTTTCAGAAGAAGATTCTTGTTCATGAGAGACTGCAACCCATTTACGGCTAGGTGCGTTCCTCCGGAGTAGTCAAGGTCACAATGGAGGAGCGCGCAACTTCAATCTTGATGTTATCGGGGGGAACTCGCAGGACGATGGCGTCATCTTTGACGGACATGACCGCGCCCGTGAGCCCGCCGCTGGTGACCACTTTGTCGCCGGGCTTTATTTCCTTCAGCATCTCCTGCCATTTCTTCTGCTTGCGCTGCTGCGGCATGATTAAAAGGAAGTAGAAGATCGCGAAGATCGCGACCATCATCAGGATTGGGGCGGACCCGCCGCCAATGCCCTGAGCCAACAAACTCGCCAATCTAGACATTTGTCCTTAACTTTCGTGACATGCCGTTCGCGGCACGCAACTCCTGCAATATCTGCTCAACCGGCGGACTGGGAAACCGTCTTCGACGCGATTACCGCAGGCCTCATCCCTTGCCAGTGCCCCACTCCGGTCGCGCTGCGACGAGGTGGAATTCTGAACCGTTGGGATGGTTCGGGAAGCTCCGACGGAAGCAACGGGGTCTCGCCTCGCAGCGTACCAGCGCGACGCCAGAGACGCAGCCCTGACGCTCTATTCTATCGCGCTTTGCCGGAAAACGGGGGTCGCAGACCCGAACAGCGATGGCGCTAACTAACGCTCAAATGCGGTGGCCGGACACCAGACAGAAAGATCGCGAATTCCCCAAGTAGTATAGCTTGCCGCACCCTCCGCATGGTGTCAAGGTAATACGCCAGATTGTGGATGGTGTTCAGCACCTGCGCCAGCAGTTCATTCGAGGCATAGAGGTGACGCAGGTAGGCGCGCGAATAGCGGGCGCACACCTTGCAGCGGCAATTCGGATCGATTGGGCCGTCATCCTGGGCGAAGCGCGCGTTCTTGATGGTGATGCGCCCCTCGGAGGTGAACAGCAGCCCGTGACGCGCCGCCCGCGTCGGCAACACGCAGTCCATCATGTCCACGCCCATGGCGACGTAATGCACGATCTCCTCCGGCGTGCCGACGCCCATCAGGTAGCGCGGCTTGTCCGGCGGAAGGAGGTGGATAGCGGCATCCACCATCTCGTAGGTCATTGGCCGCGGCTCGCCTACGCTCAAGCCGCCAATGGCGTAGCCAGGGAAATCGAGTTCGACCGTCCGCTGCGCCGATTCGCGACGAAGGTCTGCGAACATCCCGCCTTGCACGATGCCGAAAAGGGTTTGCACCGACTCTCCGCGCTCGGCAAACCATGGCACTTCATGCTTATGGGCCTCGAAGTAATCCTTGCTGCGGCGGGCCCAGCGGAGCGTCATTTCCATGGAGTCCCGCGTTCGCGCGTACTCCGCCGGATGCTCGGTGCACTCGTCGAACGCCATGATGATGTCCGCGCCCAGGCCAATCTCGGCGGCGATGGCGCTCTCCGGACTGAAGAAGTGCGACGAGCCGTCGAGATGCGAGCGAAACGCCACGCCGTCTTCGGTCACCTTGCGCAGGTCGCTTAGGCTGAAGACCTGGAAGCCGCCCGAATCGGTGAGAATGGGGTGGTCCCAGGACATGAACTTCTGCACGCCGCCTAACTGGCGCACCATCTCGACGCCCGGTCGAAGATAGAGATGGTAGGTATTGTTCAGCAAAATCTGGACGCCGAGTTCTTCGAGCGTATCTTGCGGGACGCCCTTTACCGTGGCCAGCGTGCCCACCGGCATGAAGACCGGCGTCTGCACTTCGCCGTGCGGCGTGAAGAAGCGCCCGGCACGCGCGTCGCCTTCGCGCGCCTCTACCTGAAAGCGGAACAACATCGCAGACGATTGTAGCTGGTCATCCCGAGGCCGAGTGCAGCGAAGAACTCGGCCGCTCTGTAGTTTCCTTGCCCTACGCCGCTGCCGGTCCGCAGTTTGTGCCATCCGGTGAATGCCAGATAGAAAAGCAGGTTCGTGGGCACCATCAGCGAGAGATAGACAATCGGGACCATGTAAACATTGGTGCCGGGAAAGCAATATCGCGCCACATACAGCACGACGATCACGCTGCGCATGCCGGTTGAGGTTGCCAGCACGCGGCGTGACTCCGGATCGGGGCCGCCGATCAGCCAGCCGATCAACATGGATATCAGCAGCAGCAGCGCCATCGCCAGGACGGCGCCACCACCGCGGATTGCATAGAAGGCTTCCCGGCGGACCAGGCGCGTCTCCCACATAAGGAAAACGAAGGTGATGGACGCCAGAATGCCCAGTGGCAGTACCAGCCGGGGAGCAATCTTCGGCACGCGTCGCGACACCCACAGACCGATGGCCAGCGGCAGCGCGATGTACAACGCAATGCTGGTTAGAAGGTGCAGGAGCGGCTGCTGATTGCGCTGCACCGTTTCCGGTATCACTTCGAGGGCCAGTGGGATCATGGCGATGCTCACGATCGAGAGCACGAAGATCATGGCCGCAGCGAAAGCCAGCCGCGTCTTCGCTTTCCGTGTGAACTGCAAAGCGATCGGGGTCCCCGGAATCGCCGCCAAGAGCAGGATGCCGATTTTAGCGTCGGGCGCCAGCGGGAAAACATGAACCAACACGAAGCCGATGGCAGGTATGAGGACGCAATTGGCCAGCAGGGTGCGCACAAACAGGGCGCGGTTGCGCACGATGTCGAGCAGTTCTCCTCCGCTGACCCGCAGCCCGATGGAAAACATTACGACTACGACAAAGAAGTTGAGCAACGGCAAGGGCCGAATCAGCACGCCTTCCTCCGCATAGGTTCTGCGTTAACCCTCAGGGTATAACAGAACCCTCGCGAGTCAGGCGTGCCAGCCCCGACTCATGCTGCCGACTTGGTTTTCTGGGCCTTCTTCTGGGCAGGCTGGTACAGTCCAGGCTCGCAGCGGAAGGAGATCGCAAAGCGATTCCAGCCGTTGATGGTGACAACCGCCAGGGTCAGCTTGACCAGTTCGTCCTCCGTAAACTGCTTGCGCGCCAGCGCAAAAACATCATCGGGCACGTGCGTCTCGCGTACTTTGGTCACCGACTCGGCCCAGGCGAAGGCCGCGCGCTCGCGATCGCTATAGCACGTCGCCTCATGCCACTCGTGGACCAGGTCAATACGCAGGTCGCTTTCGCCCATCGCCCGCAGGTCCTTGCTGTGCATGTCAATGCAGTAGGCGCATCCGTTGATTCGCGAAACCAGGAGATACATCAGGTCCACCAGCGCGGGCTCAAGGCCGCTGTTACTAACGCTGGCTTGCAGATCTAACATCGCTTTGGCAGCGTCGTGCGACGCATGGATATAGTTCAGTCGTGCGGTCATACCTCACCTCGACGGAAAATTCCTGCTCCTGAAACGATACCGCCGTCGGGTGGCGAATTCTGGCGAAAACGTGCGATTTTTGCGGAGTATGTCGGAACGATTACAACCAATCGGAAGCCGGTCTAAGTACTCTGCGCCAGCTTGGCGCGCTGCTTCTCTTCAAACTTGCCCTTGCTCACGATAGCGCGCGCGATGGTCCCGTGCCCGAGGACCTCGGCCCCGTTGTGGGCACTGACGCGAAAGGTGTAGAAACGGCCGTTCAACGATTCCAGAACCGCCTCACACTTCACCACTGAGCCGATCCCGGTGGCCGCACGATGAACAATATTGATCGCGGTGCCGACACTCACCTCGTCGCCTTCGCAGAAAGGCACCAGCGCTTCGTAGCCGGCTGCCTCCATCCATCCAATCATGTTGGGCGTGGACAGAACCGGAGGCAATTCCGGTTTCCAGGACGAAAGCGTGTGCTTGAATTCAACCACGCGCTCCACTTCGCCGCGCGTACCGACGGGGACTGGTTTGGCCATAACGAAAATGTAATTGCAGCGGCGCGGATTTGTCATCCTGCGCTCACCGATGGGGCAGACGAGCGTCCCATACCGGTATGCGATTCGCCATCGTCGTGATGTGCCTCACCTCCGCGCTCTTCGCCCAGACCGCCGACGTTCCCATGCTCTTCTCCGGGCCGGAGCCCGCCGTGGAAGTGATGGTCAACGGCAAAGGCCCATTCCTTTTTGTCATTGACACCGGCAGTTCGGGGCGGGCCCGCGTCGACGTTTCGCTGGCCCAGAAGCTGTCGCTCACGAAAGTTGGGGAGGCTGCCGCTTCCAATGGATCGGATGTGGGCCGGCGAACCATGGACATTTACTCCATTTCCGAGTTGCGCCTCGGCGGCCTGGTCTTCAAGGACATCGCTGCCCCCACGCGCGACTACAACCGGGAAGGCGCGCCGCATATTGACGGCATTCTTACCTACGAACTCTTTCACGACTACCTGCTTACGCTCGATTACCCAGCCAAGCGTGTACGCGTCAGCCAGGGCGCACTGCCCGCAGTGGACGGTCAGCGCATTCTGGAGCTGGTGGGAGGTCCACGCTCACCGGTAGTTCAACTGCACGCGGGCAAGGAGGAATTCGATGCCAGGCTCGACTCCGGCAATCTCGCCGAGATCACACTTCCGGCCGCCGTCGCCAGCAAACTAAAATTCAGCGACGCTCCAGCGCCCGGCGGGAAAATCCGCACGGTTACAGGCGACATCGCCATCATGAAGGGTCGAATGGATGGAACGCTTACGCTGGGTCGCTATGAATTCCGCAATCCAGTCGTGCTCTATACGGACGCTTTCAAGCTGGGAAATATTGGTGCCAAGGCCCAGAGCAATTTCGCCATCACCTTCGACCCGGCCCACGATCGCGTCCGCTTCGAGGGCGCAACAACAGCGATCCAGTGACCGCGCCAGTCGCGATCAATGTCCTACGAGCTGTGCACCCTTCCTGGCGGCCGCTTTCTTCAGCAGGAACACAACCGGGACGCAGGCGAAACACGTCAGCGCCATGTAGCGGAAATCGTCCACGTAGGACCAAAGCAACGCCTGCCCGTAGACCTGGTTCCCGAGCAGCGCATACGCTTTTCGCATGGATTCGACCGGCCCGAAGCCCTGGGTTTGCAGATATTGCTGCAACGCGTGCAACTGGTTCTGCACGTTCACGCTGCTGGGCACAATGGAACGCACCAGCTCATTCTGGTGCAGTTGGGCATGGCGGGTGACGATCGTATTCACGATGGCAATACCCACGCTGCCGCCAACGTTGCGGAAAAGATTGTAGAGTCCGCTGCCATTGCCAATTTCTTCGTTCTTCATGCTGGAAAAAGTGATGGCCGAGAGGGGCACGAAGACAAAGCCTGCGCCGAAGCCGCTGAGAACGATTGCCCAGAGAAACGACCACTGGGAGATTTCGAGGTTCGCCTGGCCAAAGCGCAGGCTGCTGATGCCGAACATCGCGAAGCCGCTGGCAATGAGCCAACGGTTGTCAAGCTTGCCGGTGAGAATCCCGATGATAGGCATAGCGATGATCGCGCCGATGCCGCGCGGGCTCACCGCCCAGCCCGCGGCGGAAGCCGTGTAGCCCAGCAGCTCCTGATAGAACAGCGGCAGCAAGCGTGATGAGTCCGTAGATGGCGCCGCCAAAAAGCCCGATCAGAATGCAGCCCAGCCGGAAGTTTCGGTGTCGAAAGACGCGCAGGTCCACCAGGGGTTTGTCGTGGGTCAACTCGCGCCAGATAAACGCGACAAAGGTGATGACCAGAACGAGAACCGTCCACCGGATCCAGGTTGCGCCGAACCAGTCATCTTCCTGGCCTTTGTCGAGGACAATCTGCAGGCATCCAAGCCATACCGCCAGCAGTCCAAGTCCGATGCCGTCAATCCGGCCGGGTTTGGCGTTCCTGATATAAGGCGGGTCCTGGATGTACCGCATGATCATGAAGACGGCGAAGAGGCCGATGGGAATGTTGATATAGAAAGCCCATCGCCAGGAATAGGTGTCGGTGAGATAGCCGCCCAGGGTTGGTCCGAGAACCGGCGCGACCACCACGCCCAGCGCAAACACCGCCAACGCCAGGCCGCGTTTCTCCGGCGGGAAGCTTTCCAGCACGATCGCCTGCGACAGCGGTTGCAGCGCGCCTCCTCCTGCGCCCTGGATGGCGCGCGCCACGAGGATCATTCCCAGGCTGGTGGCCGCCCCGCAGGCGAAAGAGGAAACCGTGAAGATAATTATGCAGGTAATCAGAAAGCGTTTGCGGCCAAACTTCAGCGAGAACCAGGAACTGGCCGGCAGGACGATCGCATTCGCCACCAGGTAGCTGGTCAGCACCCAGGTGGCTTCGTCATTGGTGGCTGACAGGCTGCCCGCAATGTGCGGCAGCGCGACCGAGGCGATGGAGGTGTCCAGCACCTCCATAAAGGTCGCCAGCATTACCGAGATGGCGATCAGCCAGGGGCTGAATACGGGCCGCGAGAGTGAAATTCCCCCCGCACCAGCGACAGTGGTAGTTGCCATCCCGGTCTTTCCTTCGTGTGAGGATTCGGCCCCAGTACTTCACCCGGCAGCTACAGCCGCCGCAGATGAAGGAGAGATGCAGCCAGGCAGGAAAACGATTCCAGCTACGGCTCAGAAGGCAGAATACCATCCAATAATCTTGCCGAACGACCTAAACGCGTATGGTCACTTCGTTCCTGTGGCTTCAGCATTCGCACGAGTCTTACCCTTATCGTCCGCGACCGAGGCTTTGGCACGCCTCCCCGCAGCAGAATTCTCAGCAGGGTGACGGATCGGCCCTTTTCCCCTCAACAACAAACCGACCATCTGTGCCCGCACTCGGTCTTTTCGATCACCTTCGGGCAGGGACTCCAACACCTGCACTGCCATCCTGACTGTGTTGATGCGGTCCAATATAGACATGAAAGTCGTGGCCTGTGTCATTGTCGAGCGGTACAGCACCATGAAAGTGGCACCGATAAACTGTGTAATTAGGCCCGGTATTACCGCAATGAGCGACTTGGAACTAAGCTCAACATTCCCTGTTTGATATAGCACGATGCCAATACCAGCTAGGACAAAACAAAAGCCCACCATCATGACCGCGGCTCCCAGATAAAACACTTGATTAATTTGAGAGAGATTCCGGTCGAAATAGGCTTCAAGCTTATCGCTCGCTAAGTCCCAAGCACCTTGCGGTCCACGGCGCTCGGTTTTCTCCTTAACCTTTGTCTGTTCCAGCTGTTTTTGCGCGATCACCTGACCTCGTTCCGCAACTGCAATCGCAACCATGACGGGGGCGAGGACGAGCAGAAAGATCAGGACCACAAGTAGCCTAAACTGCAAACTACGTGTTGCGACCAGAGGAATTCTTATTTGGCTTTTGGGAGACGGCGCTGCTGTATCTGGACCCGACGGGTGAATCCCCTTTGCTGCTTCTTCAGCCAATTGCTTCTTAACTGCCTCCACAACCGCGGCGTCTTGCGCATCTATCCCGATTACAAGTTCGCTAGTTCCCAGTTTTCGCGCTGAGTAGCAGAGCCCAATATTCACTGGTACTGTTTCCGAGATCGTATCCTGACCCAGATGTTGGCTAACGCTTGCGCCGATGGCTTGCGTCTCGATGGTAAGAATGAAACTATGGGCGCTTGTTGTCGGGTGCGACTGATCGATGTTCTTCGTTCGGGTCTGATTGATTTGGCAGTTAATTAGGTACGCCGTCTGCTCCACGAGCCGGGTGGCATGGGTACAGGTGATTTGCCCCTCAAAAGTGCCGCCGTCGTGGGTCTGTTGCTTAATCTGCTGAGTGTCGGTCATCTCCCTCTGGTCGAGGTAAGATAGTAAGAAAAGAAAAACTACTCCGACAAGCGTAACCGCCATGATACCGAGGGCGATGTTCTTGGTATTAGGGAGCCGCATGTCTGGTCCTCACTTCTCCGCGGACACCTAGCTCGATGGAAAAGCCAAACTAATCCGCGTTCATCCGTGAAATCCGCGGTTGCTTTCAGCTTTTAGCTCCATCAGCCTACAGCTCCAGTTCCGCCCGGATCATGTTGTCCTCCAGGTGGGAGTACATCTTGAATCCGTGCTTGACGCAGAGGGCGCGCATCTCGCGGTTCTCGGGAAGCATGTTCGAGACGACCATCTTCAGCTTCTCCTCGCGCGCGAAATCGATCAGCCGGCGATACAACTCCGTCCCCAGACCCTTATGCTGGGCGGCATCAATGGCGACTGCAGCGAGTTCGGCTTCGTCGCGGCCATGCAGCTTGCTCAAGCGGCCGACCGCCAGGATTTCCTTCTCACCGCCGTCGGGGGTGCGCTCCGCCACCAGCGCCATCTCGCGGTTGTAGTCGATGAAACACGTACGGGTAAGGCGCTCGTGGGCCGTGCGCTGGGTCAGCTTTAGCGGCTGGAAGTAGCGCAGATACACGCTCCGCTCGGACAGCTTCTCGTGGAACTTGATCATCAGCGGTTCGTCTTCGGGCCGGATCGGGCGGATGACGACCTTTTGTCCCGCCTTGGTTGTCCACTCGCCCACCAAGTGCATCGGGTAGGGGCGGATGGCGGTGGTGGGCAAGTCTCTTCGGTCATTTCAGTGCCGTGCACCACCACCCGGGCATCCAGCGCCAGGATGCGCTCGGGCGACGCCAGCAGCGGATTGATATCGATTTCCTTGATCCACGGCTGCTCGACCACCAGTTGGCTGAAGCGCACCAGCAGATCTTCCAGCGCCGTCAGGTTCACCGGCTTGCGTCCGCGCACGCCTTTCAGCGCGGTGAAGATCTTGGTCTGCTCCATCAGGCGCAGCGCCAGCGTTGAGTTCAACGGCGGCAACGCCAGCGCGCGGTCCTTGAACACCTCCACCAGTTGTCCGCCGGTGCCGAACAGCATCACCGGGCCGAACTGCGGGTCGAGGCTGCTGCCGATAATCAGTTCGTAGCCGTCGAGCTTCACCATCGGCTGCACCGTCACGCCTTGGAAATGCTCTGCGCCGGCCTTGTCGGTGACCGACTGCTGGATGGTCTGGAACGCGGCCTTCACAGCCTTCGCGTCCCGCAGGTTCAACTGCACGCCGCCCACGTCGGTCTTGTGCGTGATGGTGTGTGAGTACAGCTTCAGCACGACGGGATAGCCAATGACTTCGGCATGCCTGCAGCGCCTCCTGCTTCGGTGGCTGCAATTCGCGTCTCGACCGTCGGGATGCCATAGGCCTTCAGCAGTTGTTTCGACTCGAATTCGGTCAGGATGGTGCGGCCAGGCTCGCGGACGTCGTGGATAATGCGCTCGGCCTTTCCCCGCTGCAACGATGCATCCGGCGTGCTGCGGCATCACGGGCGTTTCGTAGAGACCCTTCAGGTTGTAGGTGTAGCGCCACATGTAGTTGAAGGCGCGCACGGCGCTGTCGGGGAAGTGGAAGGTTGGAATGCCGGCCTGGTTCAGGATCTGCTCGCCGGCTGCGACTTCCGCTCCGCCCATCCAGCTCGCCAGCACCGGCTTGCCGAATCCCTTGGCGTAGGGCTTCAGCTTCTCCGCGATCTGCGTGGGATTGGTCATGTCCTGCGGGGTCAGGATGACCAGCATGCCGTCGATGCTGGGGTCTTTGGCGGCAATCTCCAGCGACTTGGCATAGCGCTCCGGCTCGGCATCGCCCAGGATGTCCACGGGATTGTTGTGGCTCCATTGCGCGGGAAGAATGGCGTCGAACGCCTTCATGGTCTCTTCCGACAGTTCGGCCAGCGCGCCGCCCCCGGCGACCAGCGCATCGGTGGCCAGCACGCCAGGACCGCCGGCGTTAGTCAGGATGCACAGCCGGTTGCCGCGAGGCCGCGGCTGCTTGGCCAGCACGTCCGACATGAAGAAGATGTCGGCAATGCTGTTGACGCGCAGCACGCCGCTGCGCCGGAAAGCGGCATCCAGCACTTCATCGCTGCCGGTCAGCGAGCCGGTGTGCGAGGCCGCCGCTTTGGCGGCCGCCGCCGTGCGTCCGGCCTTGATGACGATGACCGGCTTGGTCAGCGAAACCTCCCGCGCGGCCGAGAGGAACGCGCGGCATCGCCGATGGACTCCATGTAGATCACGATGCTGTGGGTCCGCGGGTCATTGCCGAAGTAGTCGACCAGGTCGCCCCAGTTCACGTCCAGCATGGAGCCGATGGACACGAAGCGCGCTGAAGCCGACGTTTTCCCGCAAGCTCCAGTCGAGCACCGCGGTGCACAGCGCGCCGCTCTGGCTGATGAAGGCGACATTTCCGGGCCGGGCCACGCTGTGCGCGAAGGTCGCATTCAGCCCGCGCACCGGATTCATCACGCCCAGGCAGTTGGGGCCGATAAGCCGCATCTTGCCGCGAATGTGCTGCGAAATCTGCCGCTCCAGCTCTTGGCCGTGTTCGCCGTGCTCCTTGAAGCCGGCGGAGATGACAATGCCGGCCGGAATGCCCAGCTCCACCGACTCGGCAATGAGATCGGGTACGGTGTCCGCCGGCGTGGAGATGACCACCAGGTCCACCTTGTCGGGCAGGTCCCTGAGGTTGGGATAGGCCTTGATCCCCAACACGTTGGGACGCTTGGCGTTCACCGGGAAAACCGTGCCGCCGAACGGGCTGCTCAACAGGTTCCATAGCACCGAGCGACCGACGCTACCCGCCCTCTCCGAGGCGCCGACTACAGCAACACTATTGGGGAGGAACAATGGATCCAGAGGATGACTCTCGGACCGGTAAACGTCAGAGGATGGGTCGGCTTTGATTTGAGATTTGGGCGGACCTTTTGTAGCAGAAATAATCGTCGGCATGTGTCCTCGCATAGATTAGGAGGTGATGAAGCTTCAGTCTATCGCTGGGAGGCGGCCACCGGGGACAAATTTGTCACCGCAAATTGTGACGAACCTCACAAATTCGTCATCCCGGCCTGAATTGTGCGATGCTGTAAGCATGGGAAACAAGAACGCTCCAAAACGCGAAAAAAAGAAGCCACCTAAGAAGAAAGTCGGCTAGCGACTCAATTCAAAGGTGTTACGCGGATTGCGAAGCATGTGCCGGGTACTCGCGGCACCGTTGGTGCTATACGAGCCTTGGCCCTATGGTGGCTGGGATTCGCAGCCAGCAGATCGGCTGACGCGGCGTATCATCGTACGGATGTCAACCCGACCTCATGTCGAGCGACGTTGGCCGGTCCTGCTCGCGCTGGGAGCCGTCGTAGCCCTGCATTTCGCCTTGCCCCACATTCTTACAGTCGGCCCCAACTGGCTGTTAGGTGTGGTCTCCGCGGTCCTGGCCTCGGTTGTCTCGGTTTTTCATCGCCGAGGTGATGAAGAGCGTGCCTACGTCGGCGGTCTCGTTCTGATTGGCATCGTTACCGCTGCTCTGGTCGCCTCGCTCGTTCTCCTCATTTCCTATCTGCCGATCCACAAGCAGGCGCCTACGGAACTGCTGCAGTCGGCAGCCTCCCTCTGGATCAGCAACGTGCTGGTGTTCGCTGCCTGGTATTGGAAGCTGGATGCGGGAGGTCCATACGCGCGGCAGAAGTTCAAGCGTCATGAAGCAGGCGCATTCTACTTTCCCCAGATGGCGGTTCAGGCGACATCCCCTGCCCAGTTCAGCGACTGGCATCCCCACTTCATCGACTATCTCTTTCTCTCCTTCAACACCAGCACCGCCTTGTCTCCGACGGACACGCTGATCCTCTCCCGCTGGGCCAAGGCCCTGATGATGCTGCAATCGCTCATATCCCTGACCGTCATCGTGTTGCTGGCAGCCCGGGCGGTGAACATTCTGTAAGGGCAAGCGGCTCATCCCGGGCTCACCCTCGCAGCCTGCGTGAATCGCGGAATGGTACAATGACGGTTTCCCGCCGAAAATCTACGGCGATGCGCCCCCTGGACTCCGACCATTGGCACAAACGACCACCGAAGACCGCGCCTTTACCTACGCCGATGCCGGTGTGGACATTGAGCGCGCCAACCGCACCAAGCAGCGCATCAAGTATCTTGCGCACAAGACCTTTAACCGTGGCGTCCTGAGCGAAATCGGCGGCTTTGGCGGGCTCTTCTCCATTGACAAGAAGAAATACCAGGACCCGATACTGGTCTCCAGCGTGGACGGCGTCGGCACCAAGCTGAAGCTTGCCTTCGAGATGAACCTGCACC
>CAWJIW010000025.1:0-71736 GCA_963843005.1 uncultured Acidobacteriaceae bacterium
ACGAGCACAGCCTCAGTCCACGGATCACGCCGTGATGCGGATTACAGACGTGTGCTCACCGTCCGACTGCGCTCAGGGCAAGTTCCTGTCGCCAAAGGCGGGCGAAAGGCTGGGGCACACGGCGCGAAACGGGGAGACTTGAGCTCGCGCCCGTCGCAAGAACTCCTTTCATTTGACGTCGTCCGATGCTAGCATCCGGCCAGTCCAGAGTGCTCGGCATTTTGCCGCGCCTGCGACTCCCATCTGACATTCGCAAGGGTGTGACTGCCACTTCGGAATCCTCGTAAGCAAAGTTGAGCAGGCTGGACCCGAACCCAGTGACGATTTCTCGGGAGGGAAGCCCATGCAGCGCGCACGCAGTTTTCAGTTTGCTTTGGCGGTGATGCTTGTACCCGCAGTCCTCGCGACCGGATCGGCACAAGCACAGACCTACACTGAGAAGGTGCTTTATTCGTTTAAGGGCGGGACGGATGGCGCATATCCCAGCGGGGGTTTACTGCGGGACGCGCCGGGCAATCTGTACGGCAATACCGCAGAGGGTGGAGATCCGGCATGCACGTTTGGGGGTGAGCCCAGCTGCGGAACGGTGTTTAAGGTGGATACGACCGGCAAGGAGACTGTGCTCTACAGCTTCACCGGGACTGGCGGGGACGGCTCACTTCCCCTCGGAGGTCTAGTGCAGGACGCGCAAGGCAACCTGTATGGCGCCACATGGACGGGCGGAGATTTCGCATGCTTCCCGGCGCAGGGGGGTTGCGGAACGCTGTTCAAGGTGGATACCACCGACAAGGAGACCGTGCTCTACAGCTTCACCGGGTACAACATAGACCCAATGCTGGCGGACGGCGCAAATCCCAACGGAGGTCTAGTGCTGGGTGTGGTGGGGGGACTCTCCTATTTGTTTGGCACTACCAACGTTGGCGGCGTTTACGGCTACGGAACAGTGTTTTTTTGGGATTTGAGGTTCCAGTATGAGGGGGTGATGTACAGCTTCCCGGGGCAGTTGTTGGGCAAACCCTCAGCATATCCCCAAGCAGAAGCATATCCCCAAGCAGGTTTAGTTCAGGACGCGCAGGGCAACCTGTATGGCACTACTAACCAGGGCGGCGTTCCATGTGGCATTATTTGGTGGGCCGGCTGCGGAACTGTGTTCAAGGTGGATACGAGCGGCAAAGAGACCGTGCTCTACAGCTTCACTGGGACTCGGGGGGACGGCGCATATCCCACCACAGCTCTAGTGCTGGACGAGCAGGGCAACCTGTATGGCACTACCGGCGGGGGCGGCACTTTCGGTCACGGAACGGTGTTTAAGGTGGATACGATCGGCCATGAGACTGTGCTCCACAGCTTCACCGGGACTGGATTGGACGGCGGAGGTCCCTCAGGTCTAGTGCGGGACGCGCAGGGCAACCTGTATGGCACTACTAGCGGGGGTGGCACTTCCGGCTGGGGAACTGTGTTCAAGGTGGATACGACCGGCCATGAGACTGTGCTCTACAGCTTCACTGGGACTGGGGGAGACGGCGCAAATCCAACCTCCGGTGTAGTGCGGGACGCGCAGGGGAACCTGTATGGCACTACTTACGAGGGCGGCACTTCCGACTATGGAACGGTGTTCAAGCTTACTCGTGTGCCTGGCATTGCGGGGTACGACCACACGCTCAAGTGCCCCCAAGTGCGATTTGTTGTTTAGGTCGTGCGACTCGGGTCCATCGCTGCTTTTAGGCAGGGACAACATGTCGGGCGGGGCCGAGCGGAATGAACCTAACACCATCCACAATTCGTGTGCCGACGGAACCGCCGGGACCTTCCACGTCGATGAATCGATTGACCGCCTCATGGTAGCGGCAAAACGGCCTAAGCATGGCCCAAGGCTCGATTGTGAGAAACAGTGCGACGGTCTGGGTCGCTGATACCACGCAGGACGCTCTGGACTTGTACTATGCGACGAATGCCAACAATCCAACTGGTTTACATCGCCACGCTTGTCCCACGAGCCACGGGATCGCAGACGTTGTCGGCTTTGTTCAGGCTTCGGCCTGGACCCCTGCAAGCTGTGCGGGCGAACTTCCGCAAGGGCGAGAGCAAGGTCTTCCTGGTAGCCCAGGAGACTATGACGACCACGATGACCTCGCCTTCGCGGTTCGCTAGTCGAGGTCAATCGACAGGGCCGGGGGCGGCCCCGCTCTTTTCAGCGCCGCTTCTTAAGCTTTGGGTGCCCTTCAAATAAGCGGGATGCGCGGTCTCGAACCGAGAGGGCTGGGGCACGCGGCGCGAGACGAGGGAGATTCGAGTCTCGCGCCCGTCGAGAAACTCCTTTCATTCTGCGCCGACCGGTGCTACCATCCGGCCAATCTAGAGTGCTCAATGCGCGCCGCGCCTGCGGCTCCCTAGGAAAGGGTGTGGTGTGGGGAAACTCGGCTTCTCGAAGACGGTCTGCGTCGTCTTCGTATTTTGTGCCGCAACCGCGACGGGCTTGTCTGCACAAACCTTGACCACGCTGCACAGCTTCGCAGGATCTCCGAATGACGGCAACACCGCTAACGCCGCGCTGGTGCAAGGCAGCGACGGGAACTTCTATGGGACAACCGTTAAAGGCGGGGCCAGCGCCAGCATCTGTCAAGATGGCTGTGGCACAGTTTTCGAAGTCACCCCAGCCGGCAGCTCACCGTCCTTCACAGCTTTTGCGTCAACTATCCATGCGCTGACGGCGCCTCCCCTTACGCCGCGCTGGTGCAAGGCACGGACGGAAACTTCTACGGTACGGCCTACGGCCTTGGAAAGTTTAACGGTGGCACGGTCTTCAAAATCACCCCGGCGGGCGCGCTGACCACGCTTTACAGCTTTTGTTCCCTAGCGAACTGCGCTGACGGCCTGAGCCCTTACGCCGGGCTGGTGCAAGCCAGCGACGGGAACTTCTACGGGACAACCTTCCAGGGCGGGGCCTACAGCCACGGCACGGTCTTCAAAATCACGCCCGGGGGCACGCTGACCACGCTGCACAGCTTTTGCGCTCTGACGAATTGCGTTGACGGCATCGGCCCTTACGCCGGGCTGGTGCAAGCCAGCGATGGGAACTTCTACGGGACAACCTACGAGGGCGGGGCCAACGACTCGGCACGGTCTTCAAAATCACCCCGGCAGGCACGCTGACCACGCTGCACAGCTTTTGTTCTCAAGCGAACTGCGCTGACGGCTCGATCCCATACGCCGGTCTGGTGCAAGCCACCGACGGGAACCTCTACGGGACAACCACCCAAGGAGCTGGGGCCTACGGCAACGGTGGCACGGTCTTTAAAATCAGCCCCAGTCGCCGGACACGCTCACCAGTCTTTACAGCTTTTGCTCCCAAACGAACTGCACGGACGGCGACAACCCGATCGCCGGGCTGGTGCAAGCCAGCGACGGGAACTTCTACGGGACAACTCAGCAAGGCGGGGGCACTAACTGTAGCAATAACCCTAACCACTGTGGCACAGTCTTCAAAATGACCCCAGCAGGCGGGCTGACCACGCTGTACCGCTTCGACGGCAGTGACGGCAAATGGCCTATCGCCGGTCTGGTGCAAGCCACTGATGGGAACTTCTATGGGACAACCTACACTGGCGGGGCCTACAACTTTGGCACGGTCTTCGAGCTTCAAGTGCCAGTGACCTACACGCTAACGGTGTCGAAGGCGGGGACTGGCAGCGGGACAGTGACCAGCAGCGATGGCTTCATCAACTGCGGCAATGTCTGCTCTTACACCTACAACAACGGTACCCAGGTAAAGCTGACGGCGACGCCGTCGCAAGGCTCGTCATTCACCAGTTGGAGCGGCTGCGACTCGACCAGTGGCGACAGTTGCATGGTCACCATGAACAGCGCTCGCAACGTCACCGCGACCTTCACGCAGCTTATCTACACGCTATCTGTAACGAAGGCGGGGACGGGCCTCGGGACGGTGACCAGCAGCGACGGCTTCATCAACTGCGGCAAGGTCTGCTCCTACAACTACGACAGCGGTACCCAGGTAATGCTAACGGCGACGCCGTCGGAAGGCTCGTCGTTCAGCAGTTGGAGCGGCTGCGACTCGACCAGTGGCAACAGTTGCACAGTGACCATGAACAGCAGTCGCACGGCAACGGCGACTTTCACGCTAAAGGCCGGCTACTACAAGTTGAGTGTCTCCACCAGCGGTGGGGGAAGGGTAACCAGCACTGACGGATTTATCAACTGTCCCGGCAGCTGCAACTATGTCTATCTGAGCAATACGCAAGTAACGCTGAACGCGACGCCGTCCTCAGGGTGGACGTTTGTGGGCTGGAATGGGGCGTGCAGCGGAACCGGAGCGTGTAACGTAACAATGACTCAGAGCTTTTCGGTCGGAGCTAGCTTTATTTTTGGGGTTGCCGTTTACAACGCCACGCTGGGTGCGCCGGAGTGCGCTCTGCCCGGGAGATCGTGCGACTCGGGTCCGTCGCTGCTTCTAGGCAGGGACAACATGGCTGGGGGGGCAGAGCCGAATCAACCTAACACCATCCACAATTCGTGCGCCGATGGAGCCGCTGGGACGTTCCATGTTGATGAATCAATGGACCGCCTGATGGTAGCGGCTGCGAACGGCCTGACTATGACCCAAGGCTCGATTGTGAGGGTGAGCGCCACGGTTTGGGTCGCCGATCCCACGCAGGACGCTTTGGACTTGTACTACGCGACGAACGCCAACGAGCCTACCTGGATCTATGTCACCACGCTCGTCCCGCAGGCACCGGGGGCCCAAACCTTGTCGGCGTTGTTCAGGCTGCGCCCTGGACATCTCCAGGCTTTCCGGGCGAACTTCCGCAAGGGCGAGAGCAGGTCTTCCTGTAGCCCAGGAGACTATGACGACCACGATGACCTCGCCTTCGCGGTTCGTTAGGCGAGATCAATCGACAGGGCCGGGTGGCCCGCTCTTTCCGCGCCACTTCTTAGCTTCTTACCCGTGGGTGCCCTACGGATAAGTAGAATGCGCAGTCTCGAACCGAGAGGATGGGCCACGCGTCCTTTCGTCCCGTCGCTATAGGCATCCATAGTTCACGCCGAGGCTTTCGTCACTCTGCTGCTTACAACCACGACTCTCCCTGCGTCCAAGCGACGCGTTACGTCAGTGAACGGAATCGGCGTGTTTACGGACGTATCTCCGGCTCCTTGAATACATTCCAAGAATGAGGTTTGCTCCATGTTCAAGCTTCGTTTCCTTCTTCTGCTTCCAGGCCTGCTGGCCGCTACAATGCTCGGCAATGCGCAGTCCACTCAGTTGGACCTGCCGCTGCAAAGCCAGCACGCCATCGTGACCCAGCGCCTGGGCGTCACCGACGTCACCATCAACTATCACCGGCCTCTGGCCAACGGACGCAAAATTTGGGGCGGCCTCGTGCCCTACGGCCAAGTCTGGCGCGCCGGCGCCAATGAGAACACGACCATCACTTTCACCGATCCTGTGACCATCGAAGGCAAGCCGCTCGCAGCCGGCACTTATGGTCTGCATATGATCCCCGGTGAAAATCAATGGACCATCATCTTCTCCAAAATGCACACTGCCTGGGGAAGCTTCAGTTACGACCAAGCCGAAGACGCATTGCGGGTAACGGTCAAGCCGGCGACGACCGAGCTCCATAACGCGCTGGCCTATGACTTTGACCAGCTTCAGCCCGACTCTACCGTAGTCACCATGAGCTGGGACAAAGTTGCCGTGCCCTTCAAAGTGGCCGTCAACCTGAATCAGACCGTCGAGGCCAGCCTGCACAACCAGCTGCGTGGATTGTCGCAGTACACGTGGGACGCCTGGGACGACGCCGCGACCTACATGGTCGACAACAAGATGGACCTCAACGAGGCACTCAAGTACGAAGACAAGTCGATCCAGAACGAGGAGCGCTTCGAGAACCTGATGACCAAGTCGCGAATTCTTGACGCAATGGGCCAGAAGGACCAGGCCGCGGTCGCACGGAACAAGGCGCTGGCGATGGGCAACGCTCAGCAGTTGTACGGTTATGCCCGCCAGCTCCAGCGCCAGAAGCAGCAGGACGAAGCGTTTGCCGTTTTCCGCACGATCGACAAAAAGTATCCCGACAATTGGCTGGCGCACGCCGGCATGAGTCGCATCTATTGCGGACAGGGCGATTACACCAAGGCCACCGAGCAGATGAAGCTGGCCCTGGCCAGCGCCCCGGACATGGGGAAACCCGGCGTTGAGAGTTTGATCAAACGGCTGGAAGCCAAAGACGACATCAACAAGTGATCCGCTGGCGGATGCGACTGTTTCAGTTTGTACCTTCGTGTGTGGCGTCCCCACCCCGTCGCCAAAAGCCGGCGAAAGGAGTGGGGCACCCACACCTCTCCGCAGTGCTCCCCTCCTGCCGTCGAATTGCTTCTGCCCCTGCGGCGGAGGTATAGTTGAGAGTTTGCTTACCCCGTCCGGAGCTCCCTGTGCCGGACGTAATTAAAGCCAACGCACGCGGATCCTCCGCGTCCGGAGTCATGATGAAAATACGTATTGCTCTTCTGCTGCTGTGCGTTCTTACGCTCGGCTTAGGCAGTTTTGCCTTTGCCGACGAAGGTATGTGGCTGTTTAACGCTTTTCCCAAAGACAAGGTGCAGGCCAAGTACGGCTTCGCTCCCGATCAGGCCTGGCTCGATCACGTTCGCCTTTCCTCTGCCCGTGCGCCCAACGGGTCGTCATCCTTTGTTTCTCCTGACGGATTGATCTTTACCAATCATCATATTGCGCAGGGCTGCGTTCACGATCTTTCCACTAACGGCAAGGACTACATGAAGAACGGCTTCTACGCGCCGACCCAGGCGGAAGAGCCCAAGTGTCCGGGCGTGGAGTTCGTGGTGCTGGAAGGCATTGAGGACGTGACCGAGAAGGTGAATGCTGCGGCCAAGCCCGGCATGTCGGACGCTGACGCCGGCAAGGCGCAGCGCGAGGTGATGGGAACTCTAGAGAAGGATTGCTCGACCGGCGGCATGCGCTGCGATGTAGTCACGCTCTATTCCGGCGCGATGTACAACCTGTACAAGTACAAGAAGTATGACGACATCCGCCTGGTTTTTGCGCCCGAGTTCGATATAGCGTTTTTCGGAGGCGATCCCGATAACTTCGAATATCCGCGCTACGATCTCGACATCTCCTTCTTCCGGGCGTATGAGAACGGGCAGCCCGCCAAGATCAATGACTATCTGAAGTGGTCGCCAACCGGAGTGAAGGAAGGCGATTTGGTCTTCGTCTCCGGGCATCCCGGTCGCACCGGCCGCTTGCTCACCATGGACCAGCTCGCGTTCCTGCGCGAGGTGCAGTATCCCTGGCAGATCAAGTCGCTGGCCCGCCGCGTTGATGTATTGCAGAAGTTCAGTGCGGCGTCGGCAGAGAATGCGCGCCAGGCCGAGAGTGATCTGTTCAGTCTCCAGAATGCTTTCAAGGCATACAACGGGTACCAGGGCGGTCTGCTCGACAAAGACTTGATGGCCAAGAAAGCTGCCGACGAGAAGGCCCTGCGCGACTTCGTGAACTCCGATGCCAAGCGCAAACAGGAGTTCGGGGACCCGTGGGCGGAGATCACCAAAGCCACCGCTGCCGAGAGACCGTTCTTCCTGCCGTTCGTTTACCTCGACAACCTGGCCGGCTTCCGCGGACAGCTCGCCGCCTATGCCCGTACCATCGTGCGGTCTACGGGAGAAAAGCAGAAGCCCAGCAACCAGCGCATCCGTGGTTTCCAGGATTCGGCGCTACCCACGTTGGAGCAGCGGCTGTTCTCCACGGCTCCGGTTTACAAGGGGCTCGACCAGGTGCTGCTGGCGGAGAGCCTCTCTGAAATGCAGGACAATCTTGGCGCAAACAACGACACCGTCAAGATGGTGCTGGCCGGCAAGTCGCCGGACGAGCGTGCGAAAGAGCTGATTGACGGCACCAAGCTTGACGACGCCGCCTTCCGCAAACAGCTTTACGAAGGAGGCAAGGCCGCAGTGGATGCCAGCAACGATCCCCTGATCGTGGTGATGCGCGAAGTCGAGCCGCAGGCCCTGGCGCTTCATCAGCGCAACGAGGATGAAGTCGAGTCGGTCCTGCGCCGCAACGGCACTCAGATCGGCAAGGCCCTCTTCGCCAAGGACGGGCTCAACGTTCCTCCCGACGCCACGTTCACCCTGCGTTTGAGTTATGGCGCCATCGAAGGCTACAAGCTCAACGGCAAGAAGGTCCCGTGGTTCACCACCATGGGAGGCGCTTACGAGCATGCCGCCAAGCACGGCAGCAAACCTCCGTATGAGTTGCCGGAAAGCTGGGTGAAGTACAAATCCGCCATCAACCCCAGCACTCCGTTCGACACCGCCTCCACACCCGATATCATCGGGGGCAACTCCGGCAGCCCGATGATCAACAAAAACGCCGAAGTGGTGGGAATCATCTTCGACGGAAACATCGAGTCGCTGCCCTGGAACTTCGAGTACAGCGACAAGGTTGGGCGCTCGGTGGAAGTGGACTCGCGGGCGATCATCGAGTCGCTGCGCAAGATCTACCACGCCGATGCGCTGGCTAACGAGCTCACCGCTTCCGAACCGGGAGCGATGAAGCCCAACCCGCAAAACAAAATGACGAAGCCCGCGACCAAGCAGTAATAGCTCCGGTCGGGTGAAGCAAGCGGTCGCGGCACAGAGTGTCGCGATCGCATTTTCTTGTGCGTTGGTCACCGGAGCGTTTCAAGCCGGCTTTGCGCTCTGCTATTCTTTTCATCTTCCCGGAGGGTCAGCGTGAGATTCAAGACGTTCCTGCTGTTTTCCTTTTTGCTCACCGCCAGCGTGTTCGCTCAGCAAGCAAAACCGCCTGAAATGCGGGTTGAGCCCGTGCTGCCATACACGCCCGGCCTTGACGTCACGGCCATGGACCGCTCCGTCGATCCCTGCGTGGATTTCTACGCCTACTCTTGCCGCGGCTGGGAAAAGAAGAACTCCATTCCGCCCGACCAGGTCCGCTGGGGCGTTTACTCCAAGCTATACCAGGACAATCTCAACTTTCTGCGCAGCATTCTCGAGCAGGCGTCGACGGCCAAAGACCGGGATGCGGTCACGCAGAAGATTGGCGATTACTACGCCGCCTGCATGGATGAGGCCGCCGTCGAGAAGCTTGGCGCCAAACCGATGCAGTCTGAACTAAACCAGATCCAGGCGCTCAAAAGCACGCGGGAAATGGCGCCGCTGGTGGCTCGCCTGCATCTGGCCGGAGACTCCATGCTGTTCGACAGCGGGTCCATGCAGGACCCCGACAATTCAGACGCGATGATTGTGGCCCTGAATCAAGGCGGTCTCGGCCTTCCCGATCGCGACTACTACACCAAGGACGACGATAAATCGAAAGAAATCCGCGCGCGTTACCTGCAGCATGTGCAGAAGATGTTCGAGCTTCTGGGCGACCCGCCGGCCACGGCAAAACAGGAAGCCGATACCGTGATGCGCATTGAGACTGGATTCGCGAAGGCCTCGCTGACCCAGGTAGAACAGCGCGATCCCTACAAAATTAAGAACAAGATGAAGGTGGCGGAGCTCAACACTCTCGCGCCCAACTTCGATTGGGGCGCGTACTTCTCCGCCAGCCAGGTCCCTCCGTTCGAAATTCTGAACGTTGACGCACCCGCGTTCTTCAAGGACGTCAATTCGCAACTGGCGTCGGTTTCACTCTCCGACTGGAAGAGCTACCTGCGTTTTCACGTTGCGAACACGCGCGCGCCATATCTCTCCTCGGCCTTCGTCAACGAAAACTTCGACTTCTATAGCAAGTACCTGCATGGGGCGAAGGAGTTGCGTCCGCGCTGGAAGCGCTGCGTACAGTACGTGGACAACCAGTTGGGAGAGGCTTTAGGACAGGAGTATGTCCGCAAGACATTTTCGCCCGAGCTGAAGGCCGCGACGCTCACCATGACCCAGCAAATTGAGGAAGCTATGGCCGTGCGCATCCAGCAACTCGACTGGATGAGCCCCGCAACCAAACAGCAGGCGCTCACCAAGCTGCACGCCATCCGCAACAAGATTGGCTATCCCGATAAGTGGCGCGACTACAGCTCGGTCACCATCGTCCGCGATGATTTCTACGGCAACGCCATGCGGGCCGAAGAATTCGAGAACCATCGCGAGTTCAACAAGGTTGGTAAGCCCGTGGACCGCGGTGAGTGGGACATGACACCGCCCACCGTGGACGCCTACTTCAACCCGCAGATGAACGACATCAACTTTCCTGCCGGCGTTCTGCAGCCGCCGCTGTATGACGCCAAGATGGACGACGCGCCCAACTATGGCAACACCGGCTCGACCATTGGGCATGAACTAACGCATGGCTTCGACGACGAAGGCCGGCAGTACGATGCCAAAGGCAATCTGAAAGACTGGTGGACCAAGCAGGACGCCGAGCAGTTCGTGAAGCACGCGGACTGCGTGGTGGACCAATACGCGCAGTACGTCGTGGTGGACGACATCCACATCAACTCAAAGCTGACCGAGGGTGAAGATGTCGCCGATCTGGGCGGCACGATTCTGGCCTACATCGCGTGGAAGAACGCCGACAAGAACAAGCAACTCATCGACCAGGAGGGGTTGACTCCGGACCAGCGTTTCTTCGTCGGCTTCGCGCAATGGGCCTGCCAGAACGACCGTCCTGAGGACCTGCGTGCGCGCGCCATCACCGATCCGCATTCGCCGGCCAAGTACCGCATCAACGGCGTGGTGGTGAACATGCCAGAATTCGGGACGGCATTCTCTTGCAAGCGGGGTCGCCCATGCTGAAGCCGGCAGATAAGGTGTGCAAGGTGTGGTGAGTGGTTTAGCGCTCAGCAAAGTAGCGGTCGTGCTCCTCGCTGATGTCGCTGTGACCACTGCCGACCTTTGCAGGAGTAATTCGGAAGGGGCCGCGTGGACGCAGATATCCCCGCTTGGATATCCGTCGCAGCACTCTTTCCAGCTTTGACGTCTTGGGAGCGCGTTTCATAGCACGAGAATTATAACTGACGTCAGATCTCGCTCACCCGAACAACCGCATCAGTCCCTTCGCCGGAAGGTCAGGCACCTGGAACTTACGATCGCTCAGCGCCTCCGCGGCGCCGTAACCGCTGCGCACCGCGCCTTCCATGGTGGAGGGCCAGCCTGTGGCCGTCCAATCGCCCGCGAAGAAGAGGCGCGGCCAGGGGCTGTTGTGTGACGGACGATAGGCATCGCCGCCGGGCACCGGCGAGAACGTCGCATGCACTTCCTTCACCACAGTGGACTTCGTCAGCTTGGCCTCGCGCGCCGCCGGAAAGAATTCCGCCAAGTTCCCTGACCGCGAGTTCGATGATCTCTCCGCGTGGCTTCTCGACCAGCGTTTTCGATGAGCTGACCACCAGCTCGAGGTAGCTGCCGTTCTGCGCCGATTCCCTGCGCGTCGCCAGTATCTTCGACTTGTGGAACATCCACTGGATGGTCCGCTCCAGCAGCACCGCATGTTCCAGCGGCGTGATTTCGCGGTCAAACCACAAATGAATGCCGGTGATGGGAGAAGTTTCGAAGTTGCGCAACTGGTGGCGCAAGGTCGCGAGTTCGGGCGCATCGGGCAACAGCTTCTCCACGCCGCTGAAGGGGGTCGCGATGATCGCATAGTCCGCGCGCAGTTCCTCCCCGCCAACGCACAGCCGCACACCATCGACATCGCAGCGGACGGTGTCGATGGCCGCTCGCAGATGCACCTGGCCGCCGCGGGCTTCGATGTACTGCGCGGCCGTCCCATAGAGCTGTGACAACGGCACCGCCGGCACGCCCATGCGTCCCGCCTCAGCCGATTTGAGGAACGAATCGCGAAAGACCAGTGCGGCGTACCGAACCGAAACGCGATCGAGATCTTCGTTCAGCGCGCTGATCAGCACTGGCGCCCAGAAGCGGTCAATCGCCTTCTGCGTCTGCCCGTGACGTAAGAGCCACGACAGGAAATTCTCGCCGCTATCCTTCGGCAACGCCGGCGCCATTGCCAGCATCGCACGCGCGATTGCCAGTTTGTCCTTCAGGTCGAGTACGGTTGACCCCAGGAACGCTGGCGCAGCGTGCATCGGCGGCTGGCAACGCGCCCGGCTTCAGCGTGGAGGAGCGCCCGCCGGGAAGAATAAACGTGATCTCGTCGTACCAGCGGATTTGCTGCTCGACTCCGAGCCGGCGATAGAACTCGATGAGGTTGGTGCAGCAGCCCAGCAGCACGTGCTGGCAGTTGTCCACGACTTCACCCGTGCCGGGTAGCTCGTAGGAGGAGGCGCGGCCGCCGAGGTAGGGGCGCCGCTCGAACAGCTCGACGCCATATCCCGCGTCGGCCAATGCGCTTCCGGCGGAGAGTCCAGCCAGTCCGCCGCCAACGATGGCGACCGTCGCACGCTGCGGATTGGGATCGGCCGAACTCATGTGAAGCGCCGCAGAAATCCCTTCCCCAGCACCGCGAGTTTTTCGGCGGTACTCAGCCGCACCTTTTCGGAGAACACGTCATAGTTGCGGGCCGCAATCTTCTCCAGCAACCGGCGGTAGATTTCCACCAGCGCCCACAACGCGGGCTGGCTCTCCTCGTCTACCAGCGGCAGAAGCTCTTCGGCATCACGGTAGTACTGGCGCGCGCGTTGCGCTTCGAAGACCAATACCGGGCGCAGCGATGTGGCCGCCGAGCCGTTGCACAGCGCCTGCGCGCTCAGCCCAAAGCTGGCAAGATCCTCCCGTGGCAGGTAGACGCGCCCCATCTCCGCGTCCTCTTTCACGTCGCGAATGATGTTGGTGAGCTGGAAGGCCACGCCGGTGTGCTCAGCCAGCTTCTCGGCCCGCGGATCGCGATAGCCGAAGATGCGAATGCAGATCAGCCCGACCACCGACGCCACGTGGTAGCAATAGTCGTAAAGCTGGTCGAAGGTTTCGTACTGTAGCTGCGGGAGAGCACCCGGCGCTGGTTTTGCGGCAGCGCCCGGCTCCGGCAAGTCCATCTCGGTCCCGTGCACCAACTTCTCCAGCAGATCGAGTGGGATGTTGTAGCGCTTCTGCGCGTCGGCCAGGGCAAACAACACGGGATCGTCGGTGCGCTCGCCGGCGGCCACGCGGCGCAATTGGTTGAGCCATTCGTCCAGCTTTTCGCGGCGCTGTTGCGGCGGAATCGAGGGATCGTCGGAGATGTCGTCGGCGCGCCGCATGAAGGCATACACGGCCGAGATGGCATTGCGTTTGTGCCTGGGAAGGACCAGAAAGCCGTAGTAGAAGTTCTTGGCCGCCGAGCGGGCGATGTGCCGGCAGACGGAATACGCAGCCCGCAATTGCAGCGGGTGCTCGCTCACAGCAACTTCCTGACGGCCGCTCCCGCGACCAGCCATAGTTTGCGCGGTTTGGAAATCACCGGGCGGCGCTTCAGCACATCGTAGCCTTGCCGTTCAATGGCGTTCAGGATTTCCAGCCCGCCCCGGCTGAACAACTCAATGTCGAGCGCCAGATGTTTGTCCACCATCCTGGGGAGCGGCAGCCCCTGGGCAAACCAATCGCGCGCACGCGCGACCTCAAACTTCATCATCTCCAGAAACGCCGGACTGGCGCGGCGCTCGGCGATGTCGCCTTCGCTGACGCCATACTTCGCCAGGTCTTCCAACGGCAGATAGATTCGTCCCTTGCCATAGTCCACGGCGACATCCTGCCAGAAGTTCGCCAGTTGCAGCGCCGTGCAGGTGTAGTCGGAAAGCTTCTGCCGCTCCGCATCGCGGTAGCCGCAGAGGTACAACACGAGGTGGCCGACCGGGTTCGCAGAATAACGGCAATATCCCAGGACATCGTCAAAGGTGGGATAGCGGGTGACCGTCTGGTCCTGCCGAAAGGCGGTCAGGAGATCCGCAAATGGCTGGCGTGGAATGTCACACTGCCGGATCGTCTCCCGCAACGCGATGAACACCGGGTGGCGCGGACTCACTCGATTTGGCGCCGGAAAATCAGCCTCCAGCTTTTCCACGTCTTTCGAGATATCTTTTGCCGGTGGCTCGACCAGGCTCAAATACGTGGCATTCAGTTCGGATTCCCAAGCGTCCAGCAATGCCAGCGACTGTTGCGGATTGCCGACTTCATCGCCCAGATCATCGGAGATCCGGCAATAGGCATACACGTTGTAGAAATTCTGGTGCAGGTGTTTGGGCAGAAACCAGGTAACAACGGAAAAATTTTCGTAATGCGAGTGCGCCAGTCGCGCGCAATACTGCTGCGCCTCCGCTAGCGAGGGGGCGCGCTCCGGAATGGCATACTCCGGCGGCAGAGACCGCCAGCCCGCAGCAGCGCTCGCCGCGGAAGCAGGCACGTCCGGCTGGAAGGTATCAACCCGATTGTCAGTCGGAGCGGAGCACATGAGGTGGAGATGGTCCCGGACGGTTTATGTTCCCGGGATAATGGCCGTCTTGATCTCGCCGTTACGGTTGAGCATGTGACGCAACACCTGTTGCAAGCGCGACAGCGGCGCCTCGCCGGTAATGTAGTCGGTCCCCTTGATTTTCTTTTCGCAGATGAGTGAGAACGCCTTGCGCACCGTCTCCGGCGTGTGATGGAAGGTGGCCTTCAGCGTCAACTCGTTGTAATGCAGCCGCTGGGTGTCCAGAGCGACCGTAGTTCCGTTGGCGCAACCGCCGAAGAAGTTGACGGTGCCACCCTTGCGCACCATGTCAATGGACCACTCCCACGCCTGGGGACGCCCCACCGCCTCGATCACCACATCGCAACCGCGGAAATCGGGAGTCAGCTTGCGCACCGCCTTCACCGGGTCATCCACCGCCGTAATCTGGACCGTGCTGTCCGCGCCTATGCGGCGGGTGGCCGACACCTGCGAATCGCGCTTGACCACTGAGATCACGTTACAGCCGCTCAGCTTGGCCACCTGCACAAACATCAATCCGATGGGGCCGGCGCCGATGACCGCCACCGAGTCACCGATTTCCATCTTGGTTTCGTGCAGTCCCCGCAGCACGCAGGCCAGCGGTTCAACCATCGCCGCCTCTTCGAAGCTTACGTGTTTCGGGATCGCCAGCATGTTGGTCTCGACAATGCGACGAGGAATGCGAATGTATTCGGCATAGGCGCCGTTGTTGAACAGCAGGTCCTGACAGAGGTTTTCCTGGTGCTTGGAGCAATAGAAACAAAGACCGCAGGGCGCGGAATTCAGCGCCACCACCCGCATGCCCTTCTTGAATCCCTTAACGTTGGGCCCGACTTCTTCGATCACACCGGCCAATTCATGGCCAAACAGGGCGGGCGGCACGATCATGCGCGCGTGGTACCCGCGCTGATATACCTTCAGATCGGTACCGCAGGTCAGGGCCACCGAGACCTTGACCAGCACTTCCCCTTCCTCCAACGTGGGAATGGGGACGCGCTCGATTTTGACATCCTCTTTGCCATAGAGGACAGCCGCTGTCATGTGTCCGTTCACTCTATTGGTCCTTCCATGAGCTGCCCGGTTGAATGACGACTTTCATCGAGTCTGGCTTGGGATGGGCAGCCAAATGCAACGCCTCGACAGATTCCGCCAGCGGGAAGCGATGGCTGATAAGCCGCTCCAATTCCATTTCCCGGCCAAGTACGAAACGGGCTGACTCTTCCTGCAAATCCACAGAAGCGCTGTATGAACCCAAGAGACTCTTTTCATCAACGCAAACGGCTGCGGGGTCAATCGTTGCCTCGCCGTGCTGGGTTTGCGCAAACAGCAACACCCGCCCCCCGGGACGCACCGCGTCCATGGCTGGGCGAATAAGACCATTACCCGCTACTGCCAGTATGACTGCGTCCGCCCCCCGGCCCTCTGTGCAAGCTTTGACCAGTTTCACGGTATCGGAAGTGGACGCGTCGATGTTTTCGTTCAGATCGAACGCTTGCGCTATTGTATGCCTCTGCGCAAACAAATCGGAAGTTATTACCCGCGCCCCGCAGCGGCGCGCCAAGACCGCCAGTATGATGCCGATCGGTCCCTGACCGATGACCAGCACCGTCTCGCCCTGCGTAAGTCTAAGCGTTTCAATGCCTTTCATGCAGGTATTCACAGGCTCGATAAATGCCGCCTGCTCGAACGAGACTCCATCTGGAATGGCCACCACGCCCTTGCGGACGATCCATTCCATCACCCGGACATACTCGGAAAACCCGCCGCCGCTAGGCTCATAGCCCGCGGTTGCCCCCACCTTCTTGTACATGGGACACTGGGCGAAAACCTTATGCCGGCAGTAGTAGCATCCGCCGCAAGGGATGTGATGGAACACCATCACGCGGTCTCCAATACCGTACCCGGAAACCCCCTGGCCGATTGCGGCCACGGTCCCAGTCGTCTCGTGGCCAAAAATGCGCGGCGCCGAGTGGGATCCGGTAGCAATCTTCTTGAGGTCGGTGCCGCAGATTCCGCAAGTGTGAACCCGTACCAGGATCTCGCCCGGGCCGATTTCCGGAACGGGTACCGTCTCCAGGCGAACATCGTTGATCCCGTGGTACACCACCGCCTGCATGGTCGAGGGGATCCTCAGTCGCCCAGTTGTACTGCCAAGTTGTGTTGCAACCGACATTCGAATTGCCCCGCCCGGTCAGGACAGGGGCACTTTCTCCTCTCGACGAATGCTCGAATGATTGTTAATTAGATGTTTCACCGCGTCGCTCAGGTTCACGGAAGCCACTCTGCTATTGGCCCTTAACTGGTTCACCGCCGGCCACCATTGCGGTCGCACCGCGATGTGTGCGACAAAGCGGAGCAGGCCAAGTCTTCCACTTTCCTCGATGAAATCCGCCAGCGGCGGCATCACGAATTCAGCTTCGTCGGAGATGGCCTTCACGGCTGCGAAGCCGAAGCCGTGTTCGCGCGCCACCTGTGCCACAGCCGCTGCTTCCATGTCTACCACGTCCGCGCCGTATTGCTCCCGAAGTTGCCTCTTGGTCTCAGGACTGCTGACTGCCAGAACCGAGGCGACTACCCACTCCCCGCCTTGCGCCGGATAGCGCTCACCAGTCTCAGCGTCCACAACCTCGCGCGCCCAACCGACATCGCCGACCTTCAACTGCGGCGACGCGGCGCCGGCGATGCCCGCGGAGACCAGCAGCTCGGGTCGAGCGTAGCGCAGGAGCGCTTCAGCGGCGCGACGCCCCGCCATCCGCCCGATGCCGCCTAGCGCCACGAGAGCGGAATCCACCTCGAACAGCTCGACTCCTCCGACCCGTTGCGCTCTCCGGCCCCGCAGCAGGGGCGCCAACTCCGTTCGCAAAGCGGCAACCACACCGATTGGTCTATCCGGCATAGCCGTTCGCCCGAAACCACTCCACCGCCCGTCGCAGGGCCTCATCCACGGGCCCCGGATTCCATCCCAGCTCACGCTCTGCCTTGGCGCTGGTGACGTACATCTTCTTGCGTCCGATGCGCACGGCGTCTAGCGTAACCCGCGGTTCGCGCTTCATCATCCTGCCGGTCACCAGCGTGTCCACAAAGCCGGTAGCAAACGCGACTGCATACGGCAGCTTGACCTTCGGCGAACCCAGGCCGGTGATCGCGGCCAGCTTGTCGAGAATCTGCTTGAGGGACAGGTTTTCGCCACCCAGGATGTAACGCTGGCCGGGTACGGCTTTCTCCATGGCCAGCAGATGTCCTTTTGCGCAATCCACCACGTCAACCAGGTTCAAGCCTGTATCCACATACGCAGGGAACTTGCGCCGCAGAAAATCCACCACGATCTGTCCGGTCGGCGTGGGCTTGATATCGCGCTCTCCGATGGGCGTAGTCGGATTCACGATCACCACATTCTGCCCCGCCTGCGCCGCCTCAATCGCCAGTCGCTCCGCCATGAACTTGCTGCGCTTGTAGTCGCCAATCATGTTGGAGATGGTGACCGGCGTACCCTCGTCGGTAAGCCTGCCGTTGTTGCCGAAGCCCATGGTGGCAACGCTGCTGGTATAGATAACCCGCCGCACGCCGGTATGTCTCGCCGCTTGCAGGAGGTTGCGAGTACCTTCCACGTTGGAGTCGTAGAGCTCCTGCCCGTTGCGGGCCCAAAGCCGGTAGTCGGCGGCCACGTGAAAGACAAACTCACATCCCGCCATGCCGTTCTTCAGCGATTCGAGATCGCGCAGATCGCCGATCACGCGCTCGGCGGGAAGGTCCGCGATGTTGTCGGTGCGACTGGTCGGGCGCACCAGCAGGCGCAATCTGCGCCCCTTGCCAGCAATTGTCGCGCAACGTGGCTGCCCAGAAATCCAGTCGCGCCTGTGACGAAGCATTTCATATGTCGGTGGTCAGTGGCCGTAGTCCGTTGCCAGTAGTCAGGGAGTTCGCGCTGGATAACCCAGCCGATTGTCGTTCGGGTCGCTGAAAACTGACAACTGGCTACTGACAACTCGATTTGATCAATCCATGCGACGATTGCCGCGTGCGATCCGCAATTGTTCCTCCTGGTTCGCCGCCGACGCCTTGCCATAAGCCGTTAAGGCGAGCAGGGGGAAATACTGCCGGTACATGTAGTACATCAGGTAGAACACGCGAGGAAATCCGGTGCCGGTATAGAGCGACTCATCCCACGATCCGTCGCGCTGCTGGGTTTTCAACAGGTAGGCGACGCCGCGCTGGAGTGAATCGCTGCGGGTGTCGTTGGCGGCCAGCAGGCCCATCACCGCCCAGGCTGTCTGCGAAGCCGTGCTCGGCCCCAGGCCCCTGGTGTTGGGATCGTCATAGGAATCGCACCGCTCACCCCAGCCACCGTCGGGATTCTGCATCATGCGCAGCCATTCCACCGCCTGCTGCACAAAGGGCTCGTGATAATCGACGCCCACCGCCTCCAGCCCGCGCAGCACCAGCATGGTGCCGTAGATGTAGTTGACGCCCCAGCGCCCGAACCACGAACCGTCGGGCTCCTGCTCACGCTTGATGAACTCGATGGCGCGGCGCACCGGCCCGTCCTTCAGCGAATATCCGTAGCTCGCCAGGCACTCCAGCACGCGGCCGGTGATGTCCACCGTCGCGGGATCGAGCATGGCGTTGTGGTCGGCAAACGGAATCTGCTGGAAGACCATGCGGTTGTTGTCTTTGTCGAACGAGGCCCAGCCGCCGTTCTTGCACTGCATGGACAGGACCCAATCCAGCGCGCGCTGCACCGACTTGTCGTGATAGCTCTCGTTGCTGGTCTTGACCCGGCTCAACGCCAGCATTACCTGGGCGCTGTCGTCCACGTCGGGATAAAACTCATTGTTGAACTCGAAGTACCAGCCCGCCGGGGCGGCCTTGCGGTTCTTCACGCACCAATCGCCACGACGGGTGACCTGCTTCTTCAGCATCCACTCGCACGGCTGCACCAGGCGCGGATCGTTGGCCGCCACTCCGCTTTCCGCCAGGGCGAAGACGGCATACGCGGTGTCCCAGACCGGTGACATGCAGGGCTGCATCCGGAAGGTACTTTCTTCCTCGATGCCGAGCCTCTCGAATTCATCCATCGCGCGGATCACCTGCGGATCGTCCAGCGAGTACCCCAGGCAGCGCAACGCGATGATGGAGTTCATGATGCCGGGATAGATGGCTCCCAAACCATCGCTCATCTCCAGGCGCTCCAGCATCCACTTCTCCGCCACCTTGATGGCCTGCGACCGCAGCGGCCTCACATGCACGCGCTCCAGGAAGTGCACCATGCGGTCCAGCACCAGGAAGAAATTGCGCCAGCTGATGAGCTTCTCAGCCCAGTGCAGCCGCAGCCGGCTCTTGCTGCGTCCGCCGACGAAAAGCTCGTCAATCCCGTGCTCGGGCGGGATCTTCTTGAACGGCTTCTTGGCGTAGGCAATGGAGAGCGGCACCAGGATGGCCCGCGACCAGGACGAAATCTCGTAGATGTTGAACCAGAACCATTTGGGAAACAGTACGATCTCGGGAGGAATCGCCGGGACCGCGTCGTAGTCGTATTGCCCCAGGAAGCAGAGGTAAATCTTGGTGAAGGTGTTGACTTCGGTCACGCCGCCGAGGGCGAGAATGCGCTCACGCGCCTTCTTGAGTTGGGGGTGATCGGGGCTGTAGCCGGCCATCTTCAGCGCAAAGTAGGCCTTCACCGAGGCGCTGATATTGGAGGGGCCTTCGTTGAAGATCGGCCAGCCGCCATCGGCGTTCTGGCGGTTCAGGATCTCGTTGGCGCACTTCTGGGTGCGCCCCGCATCCTCAGTCCCCAGAAGCCGGTGCAGCAGGATGTAATCGGAAACCAGGGTCGTGTCCGCGCCTAGTTCGCCGCACCAGTAGCCTTCTTCGCGGTCCTGAAGCGAGAACAGGTAGCGCCGCGAGGCGTCGATTGCCGCGGCCACCCGGCTCTTGATGTCGTCAATCTTGCCGAAGCGCATTTCGGCAGGATTGTGGGGGTCTGCCATCTTTCCTTTCTTACCTTCTACTCTGCCACGGCGGGCGCAGCGCCAATGGCTTCGACGATCTCGGGTGGCAATCCGAAGCGCACATTCTCGGGCATCACTTCCACCTCGCGCATGTTGGTAAAGCCCTGCGCTTCCAGGAAATCCACCGCTTCCTGCACCAATATCTCAGGCGCCGACGCGCCCGCGGTCAAACCGACGGTATTCACGTCCTGCAACCATTCGGGTTGAATCGAGCGATAGTTCTCGATCAAGTGGGCATTCGTCCCCAGGTTACGCGCGACCTCAACCAACCGGTTGGAGTTCGAGCTGTTGTCCGAGCCTACGACCAGCAGCAGATCACATTCAGCGGCTACGTCTTTCACTGCGGTCTGGCGATTCTCCGTGGCGTAGCAGATGTCCTGCGCGTGCGGCCCTTGGATGTTGGGAAACCGCTGGCGCAGGGCTTCGATCACATGACGGGTCTCGTCCAGGCTCAGCGTCGTCTGCGTCAAGTAAGCCACGCGGTCCGGATCGGGCACATGCAGGCTGTCCACCTCGTCCGGCGAGTCCACCACCTGGGTGACGTCTGGGGCTTCGCCGAGCGTGCCGATGACTTCGTCGTGGTCCCGATGGCCAATGAGAATCAACGAGTACCCCTCGCGGGCGAACTTTACGGCCTCCACGTGGACCTTGGTCACCAGCGGGCAGGTCGCATCAATCACCCGCAGCTCGCGGAGTTTGCTGGAGTCCCGCACCTCGGGAGCTACGCCGTGCGCGCTATAAATAACCCGCTCGCCGGCCGGAACTTCCTGGACGCTGTCCACAAAGATAGCGCCCTTGGCACTCAGTTCGTCCACCACGTAGCGATTGTGGACGATCTCCTTGCGGACGTAGATCGGCGCTCCGAAGGTGTCCAGGGCAATGCGGACAATATCAATGGCGCGCACCACGCCCGCGCAGAAGCCCCTGGGCTTCAATAGAAGTAAGGTCTTGCCAGAACTTTGAGTCATTCTCTTGCTGTCCAGTATATGGGCGGAAGCCCGGCTTTCCCCACGATTACTCTATTGTAACAGTGCCGGAATCACCAATGTAACGACCTGAAATGGCGCAATTTAGCAGCTTAAACGCGCAAATTTCGCAGCCAACGGCGCAGACGCTAGCGCGGCTGGAAGCCGGCTGCGGGTTACCGTGAGCACCCCTACAGGTAGCCCTGAAGAATTGTCATCCGGAGCGAGGACTGCAGTCCGAGTTGAGGTATCTGCTTTTCTGATTCGTACGATGTGGCAGGACACGAAAGATAGGCCCTCGGTTCGGCCGGAGCATGGTTTACGGAACAAGCTCTGGGAACCAGCCTGGATTCGTCCAGCACTTAGTTGCATACGCCCCACCCTTACTCAAATCCGCAAGAATTATTCAAAAGGATAGTTACTACTATCCGCGTAGATAGCCTCGACCAACCATAAGCCCGCCGGCGACCCATCGCAACTCACTCCTAATAGCTGCATATCACTGCAAACATAGGAAACTCACCAAAGTAATGTCATCGTTCCCGGATTGGCACGCGTCGTGCCCTACCAGAATGCATAGCAGAAGGCCCCTGAAAGCAGAAAAGGCTTAAGGAGCTTGGCTGCAAACCACTTCAATCCGGGTTCCCAGGACAGGAGCCCCAAGGAGGAGTTATGAAGCGCCACACTTGCATTTGCAGTTTACTGATTTGCCTTCTGGCTCTGGTCATGGGCGCCAGTGCAGAAACGTTAAGCTTTGCTCAACTGCCGGTCGCGATGAACCCGACACTGGTCCCGAACGGCTATGCCAACCTCGACTGGTCGGGATTCTCCTACGTGGATCCCATCTGGTCCGGCGCCGGGCCGGGATTCAGACAGGGTCCCAATGCCCTCAACGTGGGGTTCATGGGCGGGAAGTTGTGTGAGCTTACCGAGATTTCGTGCTCCGCTTCCATCTCCTCAAACACCATCGGCGCAGGCGCGACCACGCTCGCAGGCTTTCAGGTCAAGAGTGCGATCGTCGCGGCCGGTTATCACTCCGAGAAGATCAACGTGCTTGCCTACAATCATGGCCAGTATGTGGGATCGCAGACCTACACCCTGGGTACTTCGTTGCAAAGCATAAGCTTCCCCTCTAACTGGGGGATGATTACGCAGCTCGTTATCGATACCACCGCTGGAACGGTGGTGTTATATGACCTGGAGTTGGAGTCTATAGGCTCGAGCGCAAACCTCTCTGTCAGTGAGGATCTCATTGGATCTACGGCGCCTGAGCAGCGTGTGGGTGCAACTGCCCCCTTTGGCATGGTCGACCCCGCGTCAAGTTCCATAGGTCGGACGGCAATTAGCGTGGGGGCAAGCGCTCGTAAGAAAGTGGGCTCGGTCACGAACTACGAGGCGCAGTCGGGTTCCGCTCTGGGTAATGGTGACCCCGGTGGGCCGCCGATAAACAAAGTGGGTGCAACTGCCCCCTTTGGCAAGGTCGACCCCGCGTCAAGTTCCGTAGGTCGGACTGCAATTAGCGTGGGGGCAAGCGCTCGTAAGAAGGTGGGCTCGGTCACGAACTATGAGGCGCAGTCGGGTTCCGCTCTGGGTAATGGTGACCCTGGTGGCCCGCCGATCAACAAAGTGGGTGCAACTGCCCCCTTTGGCAAGGTCGACCCCGCGTCAAGTTCCGTAGGTCGGACGGCAATTAGCGTGGGGGCAAGCGCTCGCCAGAAGGTGGGCTCGGTCACGAACACGAGGCGCAGTCGGGTTCCGCTCTGGGTAATGGCACCCGGTGGCCCGCCGATAAATAAGGTCGGGCCAAATGCCACCTCCGGCCTGGTCGAACCCGGGGCAAGTTCCGTAGGTCGGACGGCAATTAGCGTGGGCGCAAGCGCTCGCCAGAAGGTGGGCTCGGTCACGAACGCGGCGCAGTCGGGTTTGGGCTCTGGCCCCGACGGCCCGCCGATAAACAAAGTGGGTGCAACTGCCCCCTTTGGCAAGGTCGACCCGGCGGCAAATTCCGTCAGTCGGACTGCAATTAGCGTGGGACCAAGCGCTCTTAAGAAAGTAGGCTCGGTCACGAACTACGCGGCGCAGTCGGGTTTGGGCTCTGGCCCTGACGGCCCGCCGATAAACAACGTGGGACCAAATGCCCCCATTGGGATATTGGATCCCCCGCCGCAACATTAAGGCCACTTCGTTCGCGCCTTCCCCCGGAGGCCGACGAACCAAGCAGGGGCGCAACTGACTCGCCGCCCCTGCTTTTTTCATGCCATAAAAACAATTCGCGGCGGGGTTATATTGGCAGCCCGGACAGCAGCGCTCAATATGTGCAGCCCCTGCCTCCCTTGTACAATCCCTCTGGAGGGGACCTCGACATGACCAGCAGTGACCTGATCAACCTGTACGAATTCAGCTATGCAGCCCTCAAACGCAACCTGGACGGCGTCACCCAGGAAGAGAGCATGGTCATGCCCCCGGCGGGCAACTGCCTGAACTGGGTTTTGGGCCACCTCGTCTCCGCCCGTGGCCTCGCGCTTAACCTGGCCGGCGGCACTGGGGTCATGCCGGAAGACGCGGCCCAGACTTACCGCCGCGGATCGGGTCCCCTTGGTCCCAACGACAAGGTCCTTGATATCGGCACGCTGCGGGGCCTCCTGAGTGACTCCCAGCAGCAACTGGTCGCGGCCCTGGCGGCTATGTCGGATGAGACGCTGGCTCTTCCCGTGCCCGAGCAGTTCCGGCGCCCGCCGCTGACCGGCTCCATCGGGGACGCGCTCGCCCGTCTCTGCTTTCACGAGGGTTATCACAACGGACAGATTGGACTGTTGCGCCGAATCGCCGGCAAGCCGGGAGCAATCGCGTAGGTTCGACGGCGACCGTCACGAGCAAAATGGGACAAAACTTCTCCAATCGTGGGCAGATCGTACAAATTGTTGTAGCCAGTATCGCTGTTTTCTTTGTGGGGCTGGCGACCTACGCTGCCCATCTTGGAACGGTTCCACCGTTTCTTTGGCTCTTGCTTATTTCTGCCGCAATTGCATCGGCGGTAATCGCTATCTTGAATCTGTGGGTCGGGTGGGGTCACAGCTCTTCTGGTTCCTCCAGAGAAAGCAGTGATTGCTTCACCAGCAACCGAGCAGAGTGCTAAAGGGGTGGTATCGGCGCAGCCGGTTCTAACAACTAAGATCGCGTTTACATACTTGCCGAGAAGTCCGCTGGAGAATGGCTGGACAATAGCGTACAGGAGCGACGATGCTCACCCTAACTTTTCAACTACTCGGGCTAACTCTGAAACCGCTCTATCGATGGTTGTCGGCGAATATTTTGCTATGGAACACGAGATTCCGAGAAACGCTCAATTTTCCAGGAGGCTTCTGTTCTCGGTGATTTACCAGCCAAATACCATGCTGTTTCTTCAGTTTAACCTGAAAGCCGAGGACGGAAGAACCACATCGGATCTTTGGGTGAAGATTGATCCCGGAACACTACCGCCCGTGCGGCCGATCAATTACCCCACCGAATATATCTTGCAAGTTCAGGGTTCAGCACAGCCAGACGGCTGGATGCTAATGGACTTATCTCTACCCGAGATTATCGAGCGCACATGGTTGCAAGACGGATGGCACTATGAGTCGGTAATAAAGATTCGTCTTCGGGGATCGCTCAGCATCTCACCGATTTCATTGTTTGCTTGACAATGCGCTTCTCGCAATGCGAGCACGACCAAAATCACGGGCAATGGAGTACTGCGAATTGTTGAACTGGAGTTTTTATTGCGGGCACGATACTTGCAAGGAAGTTGGCAAACAACTTTTTCCCGTAGCCCCGATCCGGTTCTTCGTGGTGCGCCCTGTAATGCTGATCGGGCGAAACCGGCAACTGACAACTGACCACTGACAACTGCTCTACCGGTTTGCCTTCAGCATCTGCTCGGCGTGTTTCAGCGAGGTTCGGTGAGCTTGGCGCCGCTCATCATGCGCGCGATCTCGTGGGTGCGCTCTTCGGGATCGAGCGCCCGCACCGAGGTTTTCGTCCTGCCTCCGGCTTCCCGCTTCTCGATGAGCGTAATGCTGGTCGGCAAATGACGCGATCTGCGGCAGGTGGGTCACGCACAGCACCTGCTTGGTGCGCGAGAGCTGCTTCAGCTTCTTGCCGACGGCTTCGGCCGCGCGTCCGCCGATGCCGCTGTCGATCTCGTCGAAGACCAGCGTCCTCTGCTGACCCACCCTCTCGCCAGAACGGCGAGGGGTGGGGCACCCTCGCTAGAGTCCGCCGTTGCGCCTCGCGACTGCCCTGCCTGTCCCGCTTCGATAGTGGTCTTCAGCGCCAGCATCACCCGCGAGAGTTCGCCGCCGGAGGCGATCTCCTCCACCGGGCCCAGCGGCTCGCCGGGATTGGCCGAGATCAGGTACTGCACCTGGTCGAAGCCGCGGGCCGTCCAGTTCCCTTCCTCGTCCGAGCCGCTGACCTCGACCTTGAAGCGCGCCTTCATCGCCAGCTCGTTGATCTCGCTTTCGACCTGCTTCTCCAGCTTGCGGGCCGCTTCGTAGCGCTGCCGCGAGAGCGCGCGCGCGGCGTCCAGATACGGTCGGCCGCGGCTTCGCCAGCTCGGTGCGCAGCTCGCGCAGGACTTCGTCCTTGTTCTCCATCTCGTTCAGCTTGCGTTCGAGTTCGTCGCCCAGCGCGATCACGTCTTCCAGCGTCGGGCCGTACTTGCGCTTCAGCCGGTCGAGCGCGGCCAGCCGGTCTTCCACCTCCGCCAGCCGCTCGGGCGAAGCCTCGATGCCTGCCGCATAGTCGCGCAGGGTCTGCCCGATGTCCTCGACCGTGATGCGCGCCGAGTCCAGCTCGGCCAGCGGTTCGCGAAACTGCTCGTCGAAGCGCGACAGTTCTTCGATCTGCTTCGACGCCGCGCGGATGGAGGCTGCCGCCGACGCGTTGCTCTCGTACAGCGCGTCGTAGGCCGCCATGGCCGCGCCGTAAACCCGCTCGGCGTTGGCCAGCACGCGCTTTTCGGCTTCCAGCTTCGCGTCTTCCTCCGGCTGCAGGCGCGCGTCGGCGATCTCCTTGCGCTGGAAGCTCCACAGATCGAGCAGGCGCAGGCGGTCGTGTTCGTCGCGCTCCAGATCGGCGATGCGATGCCGCACCTGGTTCCACTGCGTCGAATGCCTTCGCCGTCGCGGCAGTGTCGACTCCGGCAAAGCATCCAGCAGCGCCAGGCGCGACGCCGGCATCGAAGGCCAGCACCGCCTCGTTCTGCGCATGGATCACCGCCAGGTGCGGCGGCCAGTTGCTTCAGCACCAGTCACCGTGGCGGGCTGGTTGTTGACGAACACGCGGCCCTTGCCGCCGGCGGCGATTTCGCGGCGCAGGATGAGCTGCTCGTCTTCGGCGTCAATGCCGTTGGCTTCCAGCACCGCGCGGATGGCCGTCGAATCGGCGTCGAAGACCGCGGCGACGATGGCTTTGTCGGTGCCGTGGCGGACGGCGTCGCTGGAGGCCTTGTCGCCCAGCAGCAGCGCGAGCGCGTCAATGAGAATGGATTTGCCGGCGCCGGTTTCGCCGGTCAGCAGGTTGAGACCGGGCGCGAACTCGACCGCGACGTTGTCGATGACCGCGTAGTTTTCGACCCGCAGTTCCAGCAGCACGTGAGTTCCTGCTCGCGAAGTTATGCGCAGTGTAGCAGAAGACGCCAGTTGTCAGTTGCCAGTTGCCAGAATGGTCAGTTGCCAGTTACCAGCGTTCGGTGCAACCGCACGTACGTTAACTCTCGAAGGCAACACCGCAGTTAGCGAATCCATGCGGCTGCTCACGTCAAATGCTTATAATGCGGGCTAACTGAATAGAAGCCTGATCAGTCAATCCAAATGACTGTACATTTGTTCCGTTGCTCGCCTCGGCCATCGGCGGTGAAATCTCAGGTCTGATCGAAACCAGCGGTCTCGTCGCCAAAACCGTTCTCCTCATCCTGCTGTTCTTCAGCCTGCTTCCTGGGCCATCATCTTCTCCAAGTGGGGACTGTTCCGGCGCGCGCGGGTGCAGAGCAATCGCTTCATGCGCGCGTTTCGCAAGTCGGAGCGCCTGCAGGACGTGGCCGCCGTGGCCGAGCAGTTCAAGCCCAGCCCGTTGGTCGCGGTCTTCGAAGGCGCGTACGACGAATTGCGCAAGCAGGCGGCGTATCCCATCCGCATGACCGCCTTGCAGCGCGCCACGCAGATCGCCGCCTCGGAAGAAATGACGCGCCTGGAGAGCCGCCTGCCCTGGCTGGCCACGACCGGCGCGGTCACGCCGTTCATCGGACTGTTCGGCACGGTCTGGGGCATCATCGACGCCTTCCACGGCCTGGGCACGGCCGGCGCGGCGACGTTGCGCGCGGTTGCGCCGGGCATCTCGGAAGCGCTGATCACCACCGCCGCCGGACTGTTCGCCGCCATTCCCGCGGTGATCGCCTACAACATGTTCACCCAGCACATCCGCGAGTTCGGCGCCCGCATGGACGACTTCAGCCTGGAGTTGATCAACGAGGTCGAGCGCGCCCAGAGCGGCAGCGCGCGCGCCGTCGAGACCGTGGAGCGGCGGTAATGGCGTTCACCAACGCACAGGGACGCACCCAGTCGTCGCTGGCCGACATCAACGTCACCCCGCTGGTGGACGTGGTGCTGGTGCTGCTGATCATCTTCATGGTGACCGCGCCGGTCCTGCAGTCGGGCATCGAGGTCGCCATCCCGCACACCAAGACGGTGAAGGAGATCACCGAAGAGCGCCTGGTCATCACCATCGACCGCCAGCAGCGCGTGTTCCTGAACAACGATCCCATCAACATCAACCAGATCGGCGCGCGGCTGCACGAGAAGATTCGCGATCCCGAGGGCCAGTCGGTCTTCGTGCGCGCCGATGAGAATGTTCCCTTCGGCGCATTCGCCACGGTCATGGACGCGGTGAAGCAGTCCGGCATCACCAACGTCAGCATCGTGACCCAACCGCTGGAGAAGAATGGCAGCCGACGTTGACATCTTCCGCATCGGAGGGCAATGTCCGCGCTCCCCTGCTCGGCTCCGTGGCGCTGCATGCGGCGCTGTTCGCGCTGGCGCTGTTCGGTTACCTGATTCCCAGCGGCCGCGGCGAGAGTTGGGGCGGCACCGGCGGAGGCGGCGGCGCGATGAGCGCGACCCTGGTCAGCAGCATTCCCTTGCCGGCTCCGCAGACGCAGACGCAGAACGTGCTGGCCAACGAATCGAAGGGACTGGCGCAATCGCCGCCCAAAGAAACTCCGAAGGAAGAGCCGAAGGCAATTCCCGATTCCCGAGCGCGAGACCAAGCACAAGGGAGCAGCGCGAGTCGGCGCAGAAGAAACCGCCGCCGAAGGAGGTCGCCAAGGTCGAGGAGAACCAGATTCCCTTCGGCCAGGGCGGCCCGGTCAGCGGGCCGTATGGTTCCTTCACCGCGGGCGGCACCAAGGGCGGCTTGAGCTTCACCGGCGGCACGGGCGATTTCGGCAGCCGCTTCGGCTGGTACGTGGACGCGGTGCGCCGCAAAGTTTCGGAGAACTGGCTGAAGTATGAGATCGATCCGCAACATCGATACCGCGCGCCGGGTTTACATCTACTTCGAAATCACGCGCTCCGGCCAGCCGGACGAATATTCGAGTGGAACAGTCCAGCGGAATTCCGTCGCTCGATCAGTCGGCGATGCGGGCGCTGCAGCGGATCGATACCTTCGGTCCGCTGCCGCCGGAGTACGCCGGACGATACGTCGCAGTGGAGTTCTGGTTCGATTACCAGCAGGTAGCATTTGCATCTTAATGTGATTGGCTCACGCATGAAACGATACCCGCACTCTTTCTCGGTTGTTGCTCCTCGCCGCCTGCACTCGCTTCTGCCCAGGACTGGATTCGCACCGGCACCGGCCTCGGCGTCGAGAAGATTCGCCTGGCCGTGCCCGACTTCAAGCTGGTGACCAGCGATCCCCAGACGCAGAGCCTGGCCACCAGCTTCAACACCACCCTGTGGAACGACCTGCAGTGCCGGAATCTTCGACATGGTTTCGAAAAGCTTCTATCCCGCTGTCGGTCCCGGGCGCTCCGCAGGAAGTGCATCTTGGCGATTGGGGCAACCCGCCGCCGAACGCGAACATGCTGGCCTTCGGCAACCTCGGAGTCCAGGGCGGCTCGCTCAGCGTGCAGGGCTGGCTCTACGACACCAAGAATCCGCAGTCGCCGCAGGTGCTGGGCAAGCAGTATCGCGAGACAGGCCACCGACGAAAACGCGCGCCTGATCGCGCATCGTTTCGCCGACGAGATCATTTTCCGTCTGGGTGGCGGCATGCACGGCATCGCCGAGACCAAGATCTACTTCGTCAGCAGCCGCAGCGGCTCGAAAGAAATCTGGCAGATGGATTACGACGGCGCCAACCAGAAGCAACTCACGCACACTCGGCTCGATCCACTATCGCCGCACGTTTCGCCTGACGGCTCGCGCGTGGCCTTCTCCGGCGTGACCAAAGAAGGCTGGCAGATCCAGATGTACTCGCTGGAACTCGGCCGGCTGGTCAGCTTTCCCGCACTTCGGCGGCGACAACTATTCGCCAGCCTGGTCGTCGGACGGCAAGACGCTCGCTTTCTCCTCTTCCCGCAGCGGCAACACCGAGATCTACACCGTGGACGCCACCGGCGGCAGCTCCCGGCGCTTGACCGAAAGCAAAGGCCCCGACATTTCGCCCTGCTGGAATCCGAAGACCAACGCGCAGATCGCGTGGGTCAGCGGACGCACCGGCCTGCCGCAGATCTACACCATGGCATCGGACGGAACCAACGTCGGTGCGCGTGACCGATCAGGGTTATGCGGTATCGCCGTCATGGTCGCCCAACGGGCAGTTCCTGGCCTTTGCCTGGGTGCGTCACTATGGGCCGGGCGAGCCCGGGGCCAGCGACATTTACGTGATGGACATTGCCAGCAAGCAGTGGGCGCAACTAACCCACGACGGCGGACGCAACGACTTCCCTTCGTGGTCACCGGACGGGCGGCACATCGTGTTTCAGTCTAGCCGCGGCGGACACGTGCAGATTTGCAGCATGCTCGCCGACGGAAGCGAGCTGCGGCCAGTTGACCGCCGGCGGCGAAAATACGCAGCCCAATTGGAGTTTCAAGTAATCTTACAGGGCGCCGGAAGGAGCACACTTCGGCCCTCTTGTGAACCTGATGCGGGTGCTCTCGCAATGTGAATGGAGGAAGAGTTGATGCCTACAACAAGTCAATGGCGGAAGGTCATCCTCGCGCTCGCCGTAGTTCTGGCCGTGAGTGCGTGCAGCAAGAAGACGGCTCCGCCGCCCACGCCGGTACCGCCGCCGCCACTGCTGGCGCCGACCGCCTCGTTGACGGCCAGTCCCAACACCATCAGCGCGGGTCAGGCCACCACCCTGACGTGGAGGACCGACTACGCCACTGAGGTCACCATCGATCAACTGGGCAAGGTCGATCCCAGCGGTTCGCGCTCCGTGACCCCGACGCAATCAACCACCTATCACCTGGTGGCGAAAAACGAGGCGGGCACGCAGGAAGCGACCGCGCGCGTCACCGTGGTGCCAGCTCCGACGCCTCCACCACCTGTCTCCAACGAGAGTGATGTGCGGATGTTCGAGCAGAACGTCAAGGACGTGTTCTTCGCCTACGACAGCTACGACATCGAGCCCCAATATAAGAACGTGTTGCAGGCGGACGCGCGCTTTCTGCAGCAGCACCCCAACATCAACTTCCTCATCGAGGGCCACTGTGACGAGCGCGGTTCAACCGAGTACAACCTGGCGCTGGGTGACAACCGGGCCAACGCCACCAAGCAAGCACTGGTGCAGCTGGGCGTGAACGCCAATCGCATCCACACCATCAGCTTCGGCAAGGAAAAACCGTTCTGCACCACAAGCGACGAGGCGTGCTGGCAGCAGAACCGTCGCGCCCACTTTGTTTATCAGAAGTAGTTCTGCTTGGAGGGGGCGCGGATTCCTCGGGGCAGAAGCCCCTCGGAATGCCAAAATTAGGGGCTTGCGACGGCACGGCTTAAAGCCGTGCCCTTTCAAAGCATAGGTGTACTCCCTTCATCAAGAGCATCTTCGGAATAGGACACAGGATTATGCGATTTCGAAACACGGTAGCTTGCCTGGCAATCGGGCTAACTCTGACGGCAAGCTCTGCATTCGCCGCCAGCAAAGAAATGATTCAGCTGCAAACCCAGGTCCAGACCCTGCAGGACCAGGTTTCCCGCCTGCAACAGTCCGTGGACATGCATATGGGCGCCATGCGCAACCTCATCGAGCAAAGCGCCGACAGCGTCAATAAAATGAACGCCACGGTCAACGAACTGCAAAACAAGATGCAGGGTCAGATGACCGACAGCAATGGCCGTCTCGACCAGATCTCCGCCCAGGTCCAGTCGCTGCACGACACCGTGGACGAACTGAAGTCGCGCCTCGCCAAAGTCAGCAAGCAGCTCGACGATATGCAGGGAGGTGGAACCAACCTGGCGGCCGGGCAACCGGGCAACGCGAGTGCACCCGCTGCCGGCGCGGCCCCGGCCAGCGGCGCTCCGCCCCCGGACGCGCTCTACAACAACGCGCTGCGCGACTACAACTCCGGCAAGTACGACCTGGCGTCGCAGGAATTTGGCGACTACATGAAGTACTACTCAACCACCGATCTCGCCGGCAATGCCCAGTTTTATCTTGCCGACATCGAATACCGCCAGGGCAACTTCGAGGCGGCGGTGAAGGACTATGACAAGGTCCTCGAGCAGTATCCCAGCGGAAACAAGGCCGCGGCAGCGCAGTTGAAAAAGGGTTATGCCCTGCTCGAATTGGGGCAGCGCGACGCCGGCGTTCGTGAATTGAACAGCCTTATCGCGCGCTACCCACGCTCCATCGAAGCGTCGCAGGCGCGCGACCGGCTGCGTCGCCTGGGCGTGACCAGCCCCAGCACCGCGCGCAAACCGCCACCCAGCCAGTAAGGGATATGCATAGGCTCGCGCCATATAGTAACGGTGTGTAGCGTTTGTCATCACGAGCGCAGCCGGGGTCCCCAGCGAGGGCCGGTTTTGCCCTTGCTGGGGTGGAGGAGCGAGGGATCTGCTTTTTGACTTTTCCACCGAAAAACAGATTCCTCGCGCCAAACCCAGGGCGCTCGTAATGACAACTCCCAAGCAACGATCGGCTCATTTCGTTGTCCGGCGTGTCACTATAATTCGCAATTCTCTTTAGAAGCCTACAAACACCGGCTCGGGTTGCAATTCGATGCCGAACTCATCCCGCACGCGGGCCTGAATCTCGTCCTTGAGAGCTACGATGTCCACCGCGGTCGCGCCGCCGCGATTGATGATGGCCAGCGCATGCTTGCGCGAGATGCCCGCCGCTCCCCGGCAGTAACCCTTGGCAAACCCCGCATGCTCCACCAGCCAAGCTGCCGGCAATTTTCGCAGCCCGTCGCCGGCGGGATAGCTGGGCAGCTGCAGTCCTTGCAATCCCAGGCGCGCCGACAGTTCCTCGAAAAACGCTTGCGGCATGATCGGGTTCTTGAAGAATGATCCGGCGCTGCGGGCATCGTCATCGCCAGGCACGATCAGCATGGCCTTGCGATGACGGATTTCGCGCACCGCCGCCCGGACTTCTGTCAGAGTCGGCTCGCCTGCATGCTCGGCAAAGTGATTCTGCAGGTCGGCATAGCGAATGCACGCAGCGTCAGCCTCGCGCAGCGCAAACGCAAGCTGCAGAATGATGTAACGCCCGCGCTCCGTGGTGTTGAAGATGCTGGAGCGGTAGGCAAACCCGCACTCCTGGTTCGACAGTACTCTCATCTCCAGCGATTGCGTATCGAGGACGCGCACCTCGTGAATGGTCTCCGAGGCTTCCTGCCCGTAAGCGCCGATGTTTTGCACGGGCGCTCCGCCAACCGTGCCGGGAATTCCGCTGAGGCACTCCAACCCAGCGCAGTTCGCCTCCACCGTTTGCGCCACCAGGGTGTCCCAATCCACGCCCGCATCGGCACGGAAGGTCACGCTTCCATGCGGCGCAGTGAAGTGCCACACTCCGGAGATGCCGATCTTGAGCATCAGTCCGGGGAAGCCCGCATCAGCGACTAGTAGATTGCTGCCGCCGCCCAGAACGAACAGCGGCAATTGACGGGAACGCGCGAACTCGACGCCTTCGACCACCTCGTCTTCGCTTTGCGCTTCGACGAAGTAGCGCGCCGGGCCGCCTACGCCCAGCGTCGTGAGCGGAGCCAAGGGAACATGTTCGCGAATCAGCATGCTTTTCCAGAGTATGGCTGGGCCTTGAAAGGGCACGGCTTCAGAGGCTGCTGAAAAACTCGAATCCCGGGTAGAGATGGCCTTCAGGCCATCGTTAAGAGTAATTCATGAAAACCGGCTTTAGCCGCTGAGGTACCTCGACTCAAACGCCCCGAAAACACTCGCGTCCTAGCGACATCGCGGCATGTTCTCCAGGTCTAAAGGCCGTTTTGTAATTAGCTCATGGACGCGGCGCTGAAGCGCCGCACTACCCGAAACCTCCCTGCAAAGGACTTTTCCCGCAACCCGTTCAGCCGAGCCGCAGATCAACAATTATGGAACGGGCTTTAGCCCCCGAGGTACTTCGGTCTTGAAAGATCGAGATCCCTCAGTCGCTAAAGCCAGACATGGTGAGCAGCCTTACGGCACGGCTGAAGCCATGCCCTTTCAAAGCACTCTAACTCTCCAATTTCACCTTGCCACCTGGAACGCCTTGATCACGATGTCGTTGGGCTGATTGCCCACCGGGATAAGCGTCACCAGCGCGCGCTCGGCGCTCAGCTTCGAATTGTCGCGCGTCTTCACCGTGCGCACCACGGCAACGTCCCCGGAATGCGAATTCACCACCAGCAAATGCGCTTCGTCGGGCGTCAGAGCCAGCGCGTCAGGATGGCTGCCCACCTGCACTCCACCAATCACGCGGCCCTCGTCGATGGCATACACGCTAACCGTGTCCGATCCAAAGTTGCTCACGTATAGCAGGCTGTTGTCGGAGGTGACGACCCCGCGCGCCGGATGACTGCCGATCAGGTAGCTGCCTGCCACCTCGTTGGTCCCAGCCTCTACGATGGAGAAGTTGTTGCTCTCGAAGTTGCTGACGAACAGTTCGCCGCCGTCAGGTTTGAGCGCAAGCTGGACAGGCAGCCTGCCGACATCGAGTAGGGTCAGCAGCCGATCGGTCTTCAGATCAACCGACGCAAGCTGGTTCGATCCGGGACACGCCACGAACGCCTTGCTGGAATCGGGGAGCAGGACCAGGTCCTGCGGCTGCTGGCACACGGCTACCGTGCTGCGCACCGCCAGCTTGTCGGCATCAATGATGGAGACGGAGTTGTCGGCGCGGTTGCTGACCACCACGAGCTTCCCATCCGGCGAAACCCTGGCCAGACCCGGCGCGCCGCCCACGCGGATGGTCGCGATCACTGCGCGCTTGCCCAGATCAATGACCGAAACATTCGCCGAACCGGAGTTGGCCACGTAGGCGCGCTTGCCGTCCGCTGAAACTGAGACGAAGTACGGCGCGCGATGTACCCCGATGACTCCGACCACCTCGTTGCGCTCGGCGTCAATGACGCTGACATTGTTTGACTCGGTATTGGCGACGTAGATCTCGTTGCGCGTTGGGCTGGCGGCCACTCCGGTCGGGTTCGCGCCCACCGCGATCGTTTTCACGTTCCTGAGCTGGAGCAGATCGAGGACGCTGACGGAGTTGCTCTTGCCGTTGCTGACGTAGGCGTATTCGTGGTAGCCGGGAGCGACGGTATTACGTTGGCGGCAGGCCATCGCCCCCAAAGTAATCGCGGACAGTAGCAGCGTGCTGAGAAGTTGCCGCGCAGAAAATCGCGACCGCCTAACCGTTCGCATCAGCGAGCGGTGACCGGTCCCGCGCTCACGCTGACTGGGCGAGCACGGCGGGCACTGGGATCGGTGACACGGTCGGCGATGGACCGATGCAGCACTTTCGCAATCTGCCGTACCTCATCCATGAGGTCGTCAAACTGCTCGGGAAAGAGCGACTGGTTGCCATCGCTAAGGGCGTGGTCCGGATCAGGGTGGACTTCGACAATGAGACCATCGGCTCCCACTGCCACCGCCGCGCGCGACAGCGGCGTGACCTTGTTGCGCTTGCCGGTGCCGTGGCTGGGATCGACGATGATCGGCAGATGGCTGAGCCGCTGCACGGCCGGCACAATGCTGAGGTCGAGCGTGTTGCGAGTGTGGTCGGCGAAGGTCCGCACCCCGCGCTCGCACAGGATGACGTTGTAGTTGCCTTCGCTCATGATGTACTCGGCGGCCATCAGGAACTCTTCCAGCGTCGCCGACATGCCGCGCTTCAGCAGCACCGGCTTGCGGGTCCTGCCGGCGTGCTTCAATAGCGAAAAATTCTGCATGTTGCGCGCGCCAATCTGGATGACGTCAGCGTACTTCTCCACCAGCTCGAGCGACTCGTTATCAATGGCCTCGGTCACGATCAGCAGACCGAAGCGATCGCGTACCTCGGCCAGGATTTTCAGTCCGTCCTCGGCCAGGCCCTGGAAGCTGTATGGAGAAGTGCGCGGCTTGTAGGCGCCTCCGCGGAAGAAGCGCGCTCCGGCACGGGCCACGCGATCGGCGGCCGCAAACGCCTGCTCGCGGCTTTCGACCGCACACGGCCCCGCGATCACGGCAATTTCATCGCCCCCGAAGGTCGCGTCAGAATTGGGGAAGCGCACCACCGTGTCTTCCTCTTTCAAGTCACGGCTGACCAGCTTGTAAGGCTTGCTGACCCGGATGACCTCCTGCACCCCTTCCATCTCGTCGAAGGTGCCGGTCTCGACCTCCATCTGGTTGCCGGTAATGCCGATGGCGGTGCGCTGCGCGCCGGGAATGGCGTGCGCGCGTAAACCCAGCGACTCGATCTTCTGACAAACGCGCTGCACCTGCTCTTCAGATGCGTGCGCCTTCATGACTATGAGCATTGGGGACCCCTTACCAACGGCCTAGTGTATCGCTCCCGCGCGCAAGCGGCAATTGCAGCGCACCTTGCAGGGCAACCGCCGTTTGTCCGCATGTAGAATCAGGCCTTCATGGCAGGAACTTCGGATAAGCAAGAGAAAGACATCCTGAAGCTGCTTCCTTCACCCAAGCGGCCACCCACACTCACGTCGCGACGCATCGGTATTCATACCTCAACCGCAGGTGGAGTTGAGCATGCGGCGGAGCGCGCCTATCGGCTGGGTTGCAACACCTTCCAGATATTTTCCTCGAGCCCGCGGCAATGGAAGCCGTACGAACTCGCTCGCCCGCAATGCGATGAGATGGCTCGCTTGCGCCAGCGCTACGGATTGACGCCACTGGTCATCCACGCCAACTATCTCATCAACCTCGGCGGCGGCAATCCTGAGTTCCACGCCAAGTCCATCGCGGCGTTTCGCGGTGAGATCGAGCGCGCCCTCGCGCTCTCCGCCGAGTTTCTGGTGGTGCATCCCGGCTCATTTCGTGGCAGCAGCCGGGAAGAAGGCCTGCAACGGGTCGCGCTGGCCATCGAGCAGGCCGCGGACGGCCTCGATTTGGCCGCGGACAAACTGCGCATCCTCATCGAGAACACCGCCGGCTCGGAGTTCTCCCTGGGCGGCAACTTCGAGCAAGTCGCCGAGTTACTTTACCTGTTAAGCGGCTTCGTGCCCTCAGGCGCGTGCATTGATACCTGCCACACTCACGTCGCTGGATATGACATCGTCAGCAAAGAAGGTTACGCGGACACGCTCGACCAGCTTGACCGCACGGTGGGGCTGAAGAATGTTTACGTCTGGCACTGCAACGATGCCAAAGCGGCGCGCGGCTCGAAGCTTGATCGGCATCAGCACATCGGCAAGGGAAACATCGGGCTGGAGCCGTTCCGGCGCCTGCTGAACGACCCTCGTACTACGCACGCGGCATTCATCGCCGAGACGCCGATTGACGAGCCGCTGGACGATCTGGCGAACGTGAATGCGCTGAAGAAACTGGTGAGGAATGTATCTTTGCCGAGCCGCCGCCTGTGAGTGCCGACGATTAAGGCGCGGCTTGGGTTGCCGCTAGACTCTGGCCGGAGTGGGGTTTGAGCCCCGCATTTGACGGGGCGAAGCTCAGCACAGCGACTCCGCTTGTAGCGGGGCGAAATAATCTAGCCCAGCGTGAAACGCTGGGTAGGCGGCAAACGACCGCACCTGAGTGCCGTAGGCACGGCAGCCTTCTTCAACCAAAGACGAATCGTGGGTCGTATTGCACTCCGGAATTCTTAAGCAGGGCCAGGAACTCTTCCTCGAAGCTGCGCTTCTGGTGGTGTTGAGACTGATTTGCGATGTAATCCATGACCGACTGCCTCTGCGACTGGCTGACGCTGAACGCTCCATAGCCTTCCTGCCACTGAAATTTGGCCGAGGTCTCGCGTAACCAGCGTGAGCTGTTTGCCTTGATCTCCTGCATCGCCGTCGCCAGAGTGATCGTCTGCGGCAGGAGAATGAGCACGTGAAGATGGTTTTCGGTGCCTCCTGCGGCGAGGACATGGATGTTCTTTGCATAGGCAAGTGCGGCCACATAGCGCCAGACTTCCTCCGGATTGCGGATCAGGTTCTGCCGTTGTTTGGTGCTGAACACGCAATGTAAGAGATTATGGGAGTGGGTATGCGACATGGATTCGAGAGTAGGCAACGTTGCTGCAAAATGCGGTGACGGCGCGCACCTATCCATGTTCAGAGCTGCCGTGCCTACGGCACTCACGCGCGGTCTTTATCCCCTACCCAGCGTTTCACGCTGGGCTAGATTATTGCGTCCGCTTCGCGGACTCGGCGTGCTGGCTGACCTTCGCGGACGCAGTGGCATTGTAAAATCAAGGTTTACCCCAAGTTCATCTAAAGATCTTTATGTCTGAGTCGAAGACACAACCGCCGAACGTTGCACCGCAAACCGATGCTGCCGCCCGTGCCGAACGCTACGATCCGCTGGCCATCGAGCAGAAGTGGGCCGAGCGCTGGGCGCAGAATCCCGCTCTCTATCGCGCCGAGCCTCCGACGAGCGCGCGCAAGAAATACTACGTCCTCGAGATGCTGCCCTATCCCTCGGGCGCGCTGCACATGGGGCACGTGCGCAACTACTCCATCGGCGACGCGCTGGCGCGCTACATGTGGATGCAGGGTTACAACGTGCTTCACCCGATGGGTTGGGATTCGTTCGGGCTTCCTGCTGAGAATGCTGCCATCCAGAACCGGACTCCCCCGCGCGAGTGGACGCTGGGCAACATCGCCAAGATGAAGGCGCAGATGACGCGTCTCGGCTTCGCCTACGACTGGTCGAAGGAAGTCACGACGTGCCTGCCTGACTACTACCGTTGGAACCAGTGGTTCTTCCTCAAGTTCCTGGAGCGCGGGCTGGCCTATCGCAAGAAGAGCAAGGTCAACTGGTGTCCGCAATGCGCCACCGTGCTGGCCAACGAACAGGTGCTGCCGAACGGCTGCTGCTGGCGGCATGAGACTACGCTGGTCGAGCAGCGCGAACTGGAGCAGTGGTTTCTGCGCATCACCGACTACGCTGACGAACTGTTGCAGGGTCTGGATAATCTACAGGGATGGCCAGAAAAAGTGCGCACCATGCAGCGCAACTGGATCGGCCGCAGCGAAGGCACGCTGGTTGACTTCAAGCTCGACGGCCCGGCCGGTCCCGCGGGCGACATCATCTCCGTCTTCACCACCCGCGTGGACACCATCTACGGCGCAACATCGTTGCAGTTGGCGCCCGAGCATCCCATGGTGGCGGACCTGACCGCCGGCAACCCGGAGTTGCTGGCCAAGGTGGAAGACTTGATGGCCGAGCAGCGCAAGGCGAAGGAAGTTGGCGACATCGGCGCCATCGAGAAGCACGGCATCTTCACCGAACGCTACGCCCTGAACCCGTTCAATGGCGAGCGTGTGCCCATCTGGGTGGCCAACTACGTCCTGCTCGATTACGGCACGGGCGCCATCATGTCGGTGCCGGCGCACGACGAGCGCGATTACGAATTCGCCAAGAAGTACGACCTCGACATCCGCGTCGTGATCCTGCCGCGCCGCGAAGGAGATGCGCCCGACGGCGATCCCGCCAGCCCGGTGTTGCCGTTCACCGAGACCAACAGCCTGGTGATTAACTCCGGCGAGTTCACCGGAATGCCCTGCCAGGAAGCAATCTCGAAGATGTCGAAGTACGCTGAAGAGCATGGCTTTGGCAAGGCAACCATAACCTATCGCTTGAAGGATTGGGGGATCAGCCGCCAGCGCTACTGGGGCACGCCGATCCCGGTCATCTACTGCCCGGCGTGCGGCATCGTGCCCGTTCCGGAGAAGGACCTGCCGGTCTTGCTGCCGGAGAACGTCAACATCACGCTGGCGGGCGGCTCGCCGCTGGGCCAGGTGCCGGAGTTCGTCAACGTGAGCTGTCCGAAGTGCGGCGGGAGCGCGCGCCGCGAGACCGACACCATGGACACCTTCGTGGATTCGTCCTGGTATTTCTACCGCTACACCAATCCGGCGCTCGACACCAAGCCGCTCGACTCCGACACTGTGGGATACTGGTTCCCCATCGACCAGTACATCGGCGGGGTCGAGCACGCCATCCTGCACCTCATCTACTCGCGCTTCTGGACCAAGGTCATGCGCGACATGGGCATCGTCAGGAACGACGAGCCGGCGGAGCGCCTGTTCACCCAGGGCATGGTGATCAAGGGCGGCGCCAAGATGTCGAAGAGCCTGGGCAACGTGGTCTCGCCCGACGACATGGTGGCGCGCTACGGCGCGGACTCGACCCGCATGTACACGCTGTTCGCTTCCCCGCCCGACCGCGATCTCGATTGGCAGGACCTGGGCGTGGAAGGCATCAGCCGCTTCCTGTCGCGCGTGTATCGCTTTGTCGCGCGCAATGCGCGACCGGATGACGCAGCGTGGAACAGTCGCGATGGCGGCAGCCCGCTTTCGCCGGCCGCGCGGCACATGCAGCGCAAGTTGCACCAGACCATCCGGCGCGTGACCGAAGATTTCGGCGGCCGCTGGCACTTCAACACTTCAATCGCGGCCATCATGGAGCTGATGAACGAGCTTTACGCTTACGAAGACAGCGTGCAGCGCGGGCGAGCAGCCGGCGCCGCTGTCGCTCATGGCCGACGTGCAGCGCGATCTGGTGCTGATGCTGGCGCCGTTCGCGCCCTATCTTGCGCACGAGTTATGGGAGATGCTGGGCGAGACCTCCGACCTGCTGCGCGCGCCGTGGCCGCAGTACGATGCCGCGCTGGCCAAGGAAGAGGAAGTCGAGATCGCCATCCAGGTCAATGGCAAGATCCGCAGCCGCATCACCATTCCCGCCGACGCGGAAGAGGCGCACGTGCGCGAACTCGCCCTCGCCGACGAGAAGGTCAAAGCCGCCATCGCAGACAAAGAAGTCGTGAAGGTGCTGGTGGTCAAGGGCAGGCTGGTGAATATTGCGGTGAAGTAAGAACGCGGAACAAGCAATCGAGTGAAGTCCAAGGTTTACATCGAAACGACTGATCCCGGGTTGACCTCGCGGCGCGCCCGAGCCGCTGACCTGTTCCGGTCGAACCGTGCAGCCGTAAATCGAATTGGACGCGTGCCTGGTGCGGAGTCGCGCCGATAAGCATTCGATCTGTACGTATCTCAGCTCGTGCGTTCAGGAGATACGGGCCGGAGACGCCCTTCTCGCCAACCAGCAGAATGGAGCTCCTTGCAGACGTTACCGAGAAATGCTGGCATCTCAGTGGTGAGATACTGAACTTGGTAGCCGAAACCTAATAGCTGAAGGGCCGATCCCGCGGAAAGCCGCTGGCGATGCTGCTCAGATTGCGATCGCGCGACTGGATTTAATAGCTGCAAGGGTACCGATTCTCCTACACTTCGAAGCAGATTGCCAGCTCATCATAACGAACGCGCGAGAAATGAAGTCGAAGCGCGGATGAGGCCCATCGTTGAACGAGCTGGGTACGAACTACCGTAGCTCTCTGCACGCGCTCGAAGAGCGGACGGAGAGAAGAGCAAGGTGAAGTGGAAAGACGAAATCATGAAACCAGTGCGCTGGCGAGACGTTACCGCCGCCATCGATTACGACCGAAAACCGGGATGTGCGAGGACTTGAAAGCGAAGGAAGCCAAGATCCGGCACGCGGGCTCCGGCTGCAAGCCTCTTGCAAAACCGCATGTACAGCGGACTTGTATCCCTTCGTCACGTCCTTTCCGAGCGCTGCACATCGCGAGTGAGTCCCAGGCATCTCGCATCAATATGTTTATGACTTTGTACCCGAGCTGCCCGCGCTGACGTGCGCCTTGGTGCCCGGAAACCAGCGGCATTTTCCGAGGTCATCGGCGAGGAATCAAGACGCAAAGGTGACCGACCTCCCTCGACCTCGAAGCAGTATTGTTACGCAGCATCATCAATACCTTAAGAGTGCAAAAAATTACAACCGCTGATCTTCCTCAGTAGGCCACGTAGGGTCCCGGCCCTGCTGGGGTGCTGGCGTTGTCAATCGCCGTGAACACAGTCCTGCCATAGAAAAAGGGCAAGCCGAAATCGAACGCGCCGGTTTGCGGTCCGCCCAGGGTGCTGAACGCGGCGTTGCCCGTCTTGAGCAGCGTGTCGGCATTCTCAATACTGAAGTTCACGACCCCCTGATTTCCGTTTGCGCCCTGGTTGGTCGCCGACAGATTGTCCGGCGATGAGACCGGGCAATACCACCGCGAATTTCCGTCGGCACAGGTTGGTATGCCCGTGGTGACGCTGTCGAGGAAGGACATCCCGGCCGAACCGCTGTCAAAGAAGCCCGGATAGCTGACCCCATTGAAGGTGGTGGTGATATCGCCTTTGTTGGGGCCGCTGTCAGGGACGGTATAGACCGTCGCGCTCTGCAAGGAGTTGTTCGATTGCGTGCCAATGCCGAAGATCAGCGAACCGCTGACTGTGCTCACGCCTCCATTGCGTACCGCCGGCAGAAAGATCAGCACACCGTTTCTATCCAGCGAGAACATCGTCACCGGGTTCGGCACCTGCTGGGGGAGAGTAGCCGTGGTGGGAATGCATCCCGAAGAAGGACAATCATAGTATTGGTACGGAGGGCCTGAGTTAGTTACGCAAGCCGGGCCGCAATCCTGTTGGAACACTCCCAGGCCGATGACTCCGTTGGCGCCGAGAGCGCTCACGCTGTCGCCCTGGTTCGCCCCCATGGATTGGCTGGAACAAGTACCCGGGACAGGTGGCGAAACGCTGCTCGGAATGACCACCTGCACCGGGGCAGACGATGCCTTCTCACCCGTGATCGAGATGTCGGCCAGCGCTACTGGGCCCCAGGTGTAGCCGTCCAGGAACACCATGCACTCATCCAGAGGATTTCCGCTGGAGTCATTTTGCTGCGGCAACGCAATGGTCAGCACCGACGACAGCAAACGCAGCCCGGAAGAGCCGGTATCGACCAGCACGTGATCGATGGTCTGGCAGGTAGTGGTATTGGGCACGCAAACCGTCACGCTGGTAAAAGCCTCGTTCACAGCGGTGAACGTTTGCGGCTGTGGCCCGGCATCCACCGTGATCGGCTGCAGGTTCACGGGATTGACGACCACGACTGCCGATCCTGACTTCGTCGTGTCCTGGGTCGAAGTTGCGGTTATTGTTACCGCTGTAGGCGCAAGACGACCGGCGCAGTGAAGACCCCGGCGGTATTGACGGAACCTGCCGTTGTGGTCCAATTCACCATGGTACTGAAGGCGCCGGTCCCGGCGACCGTGGCAAAACAACCCACCTGCTGGCTGGATTGGATGGGGGACGGCAAACAAACCGTGGTTATGCTCGTGATGGTGAATGCGGCATTGCCGCCACTGCAGGCGGCCAACCACAGCACACTTCCCACTACAAGCAAGAGCATGACTCTGCGCATTCTGCTGGTCTCCCTAACGGATGTCGCTGGACTGCACACCTTGCGGTATCAATTGCGGAATGTAAGCCTGGCCATGAAAACTTCGAGGATGTCCGGTTTGCTGGACCACCAGGCCGGGCGTGTCGATAGAAATGGGCGCGCGACCGTGCCGCTCCCCTTGTTGCATCGCCTGCCGGGCCTGCTCGTAATAGGGGCCGAGCAACTGCTGCAAATCAGGCGGGAATTGCCCCTCCCACGCCACCCCGAAGACCGCGCCCGCAGGCGAGACATATTCACGCACGATGATGCCGCTGGGGCCGGTGATTTCATGCATCACGTAGGTTTTGGCATCCACGCTGCGCAAGGTGCCTTTCATGCGTGCCTGGTCGTTCAGCACCGATGCGGCGGTGTCGCCCAGGACGGCTCCAGCCGGCAAAGGCAGCATTGCCAGCCCGCACAACAGCAGGAGGGGCACGCGAATCAGGAAGTTGACGTGTCGGTTCATCTTGGCCCTTTCACAGCTGCATTTTCTCACGGCGCGGTCAGAAACTGCTTGTCACCAAAGGAACAAACTCCATTGCGGCAAAATTGTTTTCAAATCCAGTCGAATTGAAGGCGAGCCGCAAAGCGGGGTATCCAAGAGGTAGCTGGCTAGCAGCAGAAGAGATTTCACTTCTGCTACGGCCTGTCGTTGCGGCCGGCCAGGAAGTCGTCAGGCACATCAATGGTCTTCATCAACTCGAAGAAGTCCTCCCAGGAGTGTGGCTTCCTAGACAAAATAACGTCGCCTGTAGCGGGATCGCGGCGGACAAAGACCTCGGGGCCGTCGAAGCGGTACTCCGCGGGCAAGCGGACCGCCTGGCTGCGGCCACTACGGAAAAGTTTGGCGGTATGGGGCATCGATGCTCCTTGCTTGGTACACATCCTGAGATATCACGAGTATAGCTTTGTATCAGGGGCGCGGCTTCGGAGGCTGCTGAAAAAGCCCTCTTCATGGTGTCATCCTGAGCGAAGGCGGCGCTGCCTTTGCGCCGCCGGAGTCGAAGGACCCCTATTCGACCCAAGCAGTCAGGGCAGCATAGGGGCCCTTCGACTCGCGGCAAGAGCGGCCGCTCGCTCAGGGTGACACGATTGGAGTTTTTCAGCAGCCCGCAAAAGTGCCCCCGATACGAACCGCAAGGGCCTGAGAGACGAGATGCAGTCGGTCTACCTTACTCAAACTCCTTCAACTCCCGCGGATGCCGCTTCAGTTGCCATCTCCAGAAGAAATAGAAGGGCGCGCCGAGGAAGACGATGGCGATTCCAATCAGCGTTTCCTTGGGGCGGGTGACGACGGAGTTCAGCGCCCACGCTCCCGCCATCAGCACGTACAGCGCGGGCAGGTACGGATAACCGGTGCAGCGGTAGGGACGCGGAAGATCGGGCCGCGTGCGCCGCAGCACGAACAATCCCACCACGGCCGCGACGTAGGACAACACCATCATGAACATCACGTAGGTGTAGAGCTGGTCGAAGCTGCCACTGAGCGCCAGCACCACCGCCCATGAACTGAGCGCGATCAGGCTGAATGCCGGTGTGCGATACCGCGGATGCACCCGGCCCATGGCATGGAAGAACGCGCCATCGCGCGCCATGGCAAAGGACACGCGCGCGCTGCTGAGAATGGCGCAGGACATGGCTCCGAAACAAGAGAGCGCGATGACCCCGCTCAACCAGCGCGCGGCATTCGACGAGAAGAGCGTGACTGCGGCCGCGTGAGCGATGGTCTCCTCCTGCGCCACGCGCGTGATCGGCAGCGCATAGAGATAAACCGCGTTCACCGCCAGATAAACGACTCCCACCAGCAGCACTCCCATCACCATGGCGCGCGGCAGCACACGCTGCGGATTCTTGATTTCACCCGCTACCCAGGTGATGTACACCCAGCCATCGAATGCCCAGAAGACTCCGATCAGCGCGACCCCGAATGCGGAGATGATATGACTGAACGAGACGGGTTGCTCAGCGGGAATGCTGACCGCGTAGTTCGACCAGTGGCCATGACCAATCGCCAGGCCGAGCAGCACGAAAATCCCGATGGCGGCAAACTTCGCCCAGGTGGCCACGTTGATCAGCGCCGAGCCGCGCTTCAGGCCGAGCACGTTGATCGTGGTCAGCAAGACAATCGAGGCGATGGAAACGAGGTGTCCGCGGGTCAGGGGCCATCCCAGAATCACGGCTACCGGCACGTGGGCTGACGCAACGGGCAGCACCGCGCCGAAGTATTCGGCAAAGCCGACGGCGAGCGCGGCGATGGTCCCGCTCTGGCCGACGGTGAAGATCATCCAGCCGTAGAGGAACGCCGGAAACTCGCCGTAGGCTTCGCGCAGGAAAACGTATTGCCCGCCAGCCTCGGGGAACATCGCGCCCATCTCGGCGAAGGCAAAGCACGCCAGCAAGGTGATGGTCCCGCCGATGAGCCACACGCCGAGAAAGAACCACGGCTTGTGCACAGCGGAGGCGATGGGGGCGGCGGTGAGGAAGATGCCCGAGCCGATGATGCCGCCGACCAGCAGCATCACCGAATCCATCAGCGACAGCCCGCGCACCAGCGTGGGGTTCTGCGTCACGGAGGCTGGAGGTGCTGTGGTCGGATGGGCCATGAATCAGCCGATGCCGAGGTCCTCGGGCGTCTCCAGCGGCGTACCGCAGACGCGGCAGATCACCGCCGAACAGTCGCCGCAGGTGAGCGGATCATCCACTTCGTTGGCGCACTTGGGGCAGTAGAACCCGCCAGGAGAATATCCCGAGCCGTTGCTGGGCGATTCCGGAATTTGAGCCATCAGTTCGGAGACTGTAGCATAGACCTTCGAAATCCGCGAGGACTTGATGACTGACCACAGGACCGCTTCCGCCGACGAGCGCTTGCGCCAGGAATTCAACCAGTGGGCCGAGCAGGGCCGCGGCGAGGAGATGGAGAACCACCACATCAGCATCACCCAGCAGACGCTGGCGCTGATGGGGCTGAAGCCCGGCGAGCGCGTGCTCGACCTCGGCTGCGGCGCGGGATGGGCCAGCCGCCTGCTGGCGCGTGCCGTCTCCCACCCGGACAAACCGGGCCAGGTGATCGGGCTCGACGTGTCGGACGAGATGATTCGCCGCGCCCGCGCCAACTCCAAAGAGCACGACAACATAATGTTTGTGATTGGCTCGGCGCAGCAGATTCCCTGGGAGGAAAACTTCTTCGACAAGGTGCTGTCGGTCGAATCCTTCTACTATTACGCCGACCAGGAGCGCGCGCTGGCCGAGTTGTTTCGCGTGATGGCGCCGCTGGGCGAGCTGTTCATCCTCATCAATCTCTACAAGGACAATCCCTACTCGCTGCGCTGGGCGGATGAGTTGAAGGTCCCGGTGCAGGTGCGCTCCGAGCAGGAGTACCTTGACCTGCTGAAGGCGCACACCTTCGAAGACGCGCGGGCGGTGCGCGTACCCGATCTGACGCCCACGCCGGAGGAGTACAGCGGCAAATGGTTCAAGAACGCCGAGGAGCTGCGCGAATTCAAGCGCATCGGCGCGCTGCTGCTGATCGCCCGCAAACCTGACTTCCTCACGCCACCACCGGCGTACCAGGTGTGGTAGGGCGCAAATAATTTCGATTGTCATCCCGAGCGAGGACAGCCCAAGAATGCGGGTGCCCCACCCAAGCCTCTTTTGCTTGGGTGGGATTCTCGTTCGCATACCGGGTGTACTGACTTCAGCGACGCCTACATGCTTCCCCGCCCCGACCCCAGGTGGATGCTGCCGTTCACGTTGCTCAGTTCGATTTGGGTCCCGCCGTTGCCCAGTTTCCCGGAAATGTTGTGCGAGCCAAACGTGCCTTGCACGGTAAGCGGGAAATCCGACTTGATGCCGCCATTCACGGTCGAGGCCTTGACGTCGGCGTTCGGCGATGCCGGCAGACCCAGCGCGATGCTTCCATTGACCGACTTGAGCTTGATCTCGCGCACGTTGTTCAGCGAGGCATAGTTCGCCTCGATGGCGCCATTGACACTGGAAACAGTGGCTTCTCCGGCGAGATCGCTGATGTGGGCCTTGCCGTTCACCAGGCTGGCCTCAACTTCGCCCGTCACCTTTTGCACGGTGAGCGAGCCGTTGACCAGGCTAATGTGGTCGAGACTGGCATTCTGCGGAACGTGCACTGTGTAATGCACCGATGCTGGATTGTTGTTGGTGTGGTTGTGGGGAAACTGAGTGCGGATCTTCACGTAGTCGCTGCCGCTTTCGACCTCGATGTGCGCCTCGTCAAGCTTCTGCTGATCGCGTGCTTTTTTCACCGCGTCAATTTGCACCTCGTTGCGGTCCCAACCGGTGATTTCCGCGTCGCCGTTGACGTTGTCCAGCGAGACGCGCCCGTTCGCGGAAAGCGCAACGGTGCGATGAAATTCTTCCGAAACCTGAGCGTGGGCCGAAACGGCCAAGAGCAGCGCTAACAACGTGCCCAGAACTGCCCCGCCCCAAGTCGCGTATTTACGAGTGTTCGCCATATCGCCTCCTGTCGCCTGTTTGACGGGAGATACGAGTGAACGTCATGGAATGTTCCTGAGAAGAATCGCAGCTTGGTGCATAAGTCCGCGCCGGCGCCGAGCCAGGCGGGTTTCGCGAGTCTGAACCTGATTATTCGCCTGTTTCGGAAGCTGAAGAAGGTAGGTTTTGAAAGGGCACGGCTTCAGCCGTGCCGTTACGTGCGTGAAGAGTTGGGCTTCAGCCCCTGAGGAAACTCGCACTCCCTCTCAAACTGGAAATCCCTCAGTGGCTAAAGCCGAATTCACGACAGGACCTCTACGGCACGGCTGAAGCTGTGCCCCTTCAAAGCGCGAGATCCTCATGAATAATCCAGGTGAAGGCCCGCGCTTCCACCAAGAACACCGGAGGACCATTTGTGAAAGGAGCTCCACCTCCATCGGGATGGTTCAGGCCCGTTCCGCGGCCGCCGGAGCGTAACATTTATAATTCAGCAGCTGGAAAACGAGGTATTACCATGCCGAAGTTCGTCATCGAGAGAGACATTCCGGGAGCTGGCAAGCTGTCATCGGAGCAACTGCAGGCAATAGCGCAGAAGTCGTGTGGCGTTCTTCGAGAGATGGGTCCACAGATTCAGTGGGTTCAGAGCTACGTCACGGACGACAAAATCTACTGCATATACATCGCCCCCGATGAGGATGCCATACGCAAGCATGCGCAGCAGGGTGGTTTTCCAGCCAACCGGATCTCGCGAATTCGGTCGGTGATCGATCCGACGACCTCTGAGTAGCCGCAGAAGTTATTCGGCTTATAATCGCAACTCGTTCGCTCCAGAAAACGGTTTTCCCGTCGTGGCCCAGAATTCAGCACCGCCCATCAACGGCATGTGGACGCGCAAGGCCCCTGAGAGCCGCGGCGAATCTCCGGACCTTCGCGCCGTCCGCTCTGCGGTCACGGTCACCGCGACCGTGCTCAACGAAGCGCAGGACATTGACGGGCTCGTCAGCAGCCTCATGGAGCAAAGCCTGCCTCCCGCCGAAGTCATCATCGTGGATGGCGGTTCCACGGACGGCACATGGGAGCGGCTGCAGGCGGCGCGGTCAAAGTATCCCAGCCTCATCCCCATCCGCGATGAGAGTTGCAACCTGAGGCGCTCGCCCGGGCCCATCGCTCGCGGACGCAACATTGCCGCCGCCACCGCCACCTCCGACGTGATTGCCTGCGTGGACGCCGGTTGCACCTACGAGCGCGAATGGCTCGCCAACCTCACCGCGCCCATTCGTCAGCAGCAGGCGGAATATGCGGTTGGGGGATCGTGCATTGACCCAGCAGGTCGGACAACGTGGGACATCGCTTCCGCGCCATTCTTCGGCATCAAGCTGGACGCGGACGAACCCACCAAGTCATGCACGGCGCGCTCCATGGCCTTCCGCAAAGAAATCTGGGAGCAGGTAGGTGGATTTCCCGAAGATGTTTTTCTGGGAGAAGATACGGTATTCGACGGCCGGGTGCGCAAGCTGGTAACCCCGGCATTTGCGGAAAGCGCCAAGGCCGTCTACCGGCCACAGCACACGTTCAAGTCTGCGATGACGCAACTCGCCAGCTATGCGGAGACCGATGGCGTGCTGGGCGCGCGGCCGATGCGGCTGGTCAGAAACCTGGCGCGCTGTGTTGCCGAGGTAGCGGCGGTCGCTGTGGTTCCCTTCACCGCGATTCCGCTGGCCTGCGTGCTCGCACTGGAAACCTACTTCGCCTTCCGCCTCGACTGGCGGGACTATCCCGGAAAATCCTCGCCGCGATTGCTGGGCGCGACGGCTGCTGTTCTCCCTGCTGGTGCCGTGGGTTGTCTCGTGGAACCACATCGCGGGCGCGCTGACCAAGACCAACCAGCCCAACCGGCAGAATGTGGGCTAACGTGCGCCTCCTGTCCAAATATCGCATTGTCATCCCGACTCTTTACCCCTAGAGCTTGTCATCCCGAGGCAAGAGAGCGCAGTGAACGTAGTCGAGGGATCTGCGTTTGCTTCTGAAATCGTCGATGTGCCAGTCCCGCCCGGCGGGACGAAACTGATTAGCCCACAGCGGAGCCGAACAAAACACATTGGCCAAGCTGCATCCCCGCGGGTGCTGCGCAGATAAGGAACCGCCAGCACACGAGTCCCGCCCAGCGGGACGAAACTGATTAGCCCACAGCGGAGCCGAACAAAACACATTGGCCAAGCTGCATCCCCGCGGGAGCTGCGCAGATAAGGAACCGCCAGCACACGAGTCCCGCCCGGCGGGACGAAACTGACTAGCCCACAGCGGAAGCTGAACAAAACACATTGGCCAAGCTGCATCCCCGCGGGTGCTGCGCAGATAAGGAATCGCCAGCACACGAGTCCCGCCCGGCGGGACGAAACTGATTAGCCCACAGCGGAAGCTGTGGGTAAACGGTGATTTTGTTTTCCGAACCCCTTCAGCCTGGATTATTCACCTGTTTCGGCACCTGAAGACGGCGGGTTTTGAAAGGGCACGGCTTTTAGCCGTGCCGTTACGCGTGGGTGGAGTGGTGGGCTTCAGCCCCCGAGATTCTCTGTTAAAACGCAAGCTTTTTTCTTCTCTGGAGAGGTGGCGGAGAACCTCTCTTCTTTTTCAGCGAACCGCCGCTCCCCCCGGCGGACACAACCGGGCTCCGTCGTAGGGCTGGTCGTGACGAAACATGCCTACGATGGCGTGCAGCAGCTTGCGCATGACCGCCACCAGGGCCTGCATTTTCTCCTTCCCGGCAGCCAGCAGGCGCTGGTAAAAGGCCCGCAGATACGGCTCCTGATAGGCCGCCGTCAGCGCCGACATGTACAACGCCTTGCGCAAGTAAGCGTTGCCGGCATGACTGATATGCGGCTTCTTCTGCACCGAGCTGCCGGAAATAAACTCCACGACATCCAGACCAGCGTGCTTGGTCAACTCGCGGGCCGAGCGCTCCCCGATCACCACCAGCTCGCCCAGCACCGCCAAAGCCGTAGCTTCCCCTATCCCTTTGGGGCTGTCCAGCAACTGCAGGCGACGCTGCAGCACAGGATCACGGCTGACCAGCGCCAGGGCGGCCTTGGTCATGCGTGCCAGGCTGCGTTGCAAGTGGGCAATGGTTCGCCCCAACTCCCGCACCACACAGGCCGGCGTACTGCTAGAAACCTGAGCGGCGTGCAAGCGACAGCGAAACGTCGCCCGCTCCTGGGTGAGCGACGACCGTTGCCGGGTGATGGCGCGCAACTGCAGGTCCTGCTCCCGCGGCGGCTGCCACCGCGTAAACGGCATGCGCGCCGCATACTCCAACAACACCGCGCTGTCCACCGGATCGTTCTTGCTGCGCTGCTCCAGCGCCTGGGCAAAGTGGCGAGCCGCTTTAGGGTTGATCACTTCCAACTCGACTTCCTCCTGCCCCGCCAGCACCAGGGCCACGTCCAAACTGTAGTTGCCACTGGCTTCCAGACAGACCCGTATCGCCTCGCCCCGCCGCCCCAGCAAATACCCCACCAGGGCCTTATGCCCCGATGGCGTGTTGGCAAAGCGACGCACTGCTTCCTCCCGCTCTGGCCCACGAACCTTCACCACTAACTCCTGAGCACTGACATCGATTCCGCAAAAATTCACGCGCGCTCTCCTTGTGTGCTAGGCTGGCTCCGGCTTCCCGCCCAACGCCAACTCTCCGGCCGACCTTGAATATGCAGGCTTCGCGCCTCGGATTCTCCGCGGTTTCCGGAAAGCAGGGCGGGAGGCCGATCTCAGGACAGGCTTACGATGCCTCGGGCACCGCGCCTCAGGGAACTACGGCCTTCCCGCCGGAACCCCATACCTGCCATTCCCACTTAACACCCCATGGCAGCCTTGGGGAGTAGCAAGCAACATACAAGGGAACTCGCACGTCGTCTCAAGACCGAAGTCCCTCAGTGGCTAAAGCCAGCATAATGACAGCGGCTTTACGGCACGGCTGAAGCCGTGCCCCTTCAAAGCGCGAAATCTCATGAATAATCCAGGCTTCAGGGGTGACACAGGCTGAACATTCGTCTAAGCAGGATTTCCTCGCGATGTTGCAGGGGCCAATGACCGCTTTCGAGACGGACCGCGTTCTTGCCTGAATTGTGCCGCCCCCTAAAAGGGGGCGCTCGAGGGTCATCAGGGGCTACTTTCCCAGCGCTTCCGCGCTGCGCTAATCAGTTCCGCCCTCCGGGCTGGCATCTGCGCGAAAGAAGATCGGTAAGCGGCGTATGCTAAAACCCGATCCGAAAGGGAGGCGAGTTTCGTGGACCTGAAAGCTTGCCCTGAGCGCAGCCGAAGGGACCCGGCGCTTCCACCAAAAAATGACATCCGCCAGGAAACGCGGAAAGAGGGTTTATGAAACAAGAACAAGCTCTTCTCAGGCGCGAACGTATAATCGGCCATTACCAAATCTTGCTGCTCGGCAGGCACGTGGCGAATCCCGAACATCTCGCGAAGCTTAAGGGAGGGGTCCAGGCGTGGAGTCGGTGGAGGAAGCAGAATCCTCATATCCGGCCAGATCTCATCTCGGCGAACCTCCCATGGGCGGAGCTCAGCGGGGCGAACCTCGCCGGGGCGGATCTCAGCGAGGCAAACCTCAGCGAGGCGGACCTCAGCGGGGCGAACCTCAGCGGGGCGAACCTCGCCGGAGCGGATCTCAGCAAGGCAAACCTCGGCGAGGCGGACTTCAGCGGGGCGAACCTCAGCGGGGCGCACCTCAAACGGGCGGTCCTCAATACGGCGAACCTCCACGAGGCAGACCTTTTCGGGGCGAACCTCAGCGAGGCGAACCTCAGGAAGGCGGACCTCAGCGGGGCGGACCTGAGTGGGGCAGACCTGAGTGGGGCAGACCTCCGCGAGGCGGACCTCGACGGGGCGAGCCTCGGCGAGGCGAAACTCAGCAAGGCGAACCTCACCGGGGCGAACCTCAGCAATGCGAAGCTCGGCGGGGCGGACCTCCACGTATGCAAACCTTCGCGGGGCCAGCCTCCGCGCGGCCGACTTCACCAGAGCGGACCTCAGCATAGCAGACCTCTGCGGGGCGAGCCTCTGGGGCGCGAACCTCTCCGGGGCGGACCTCAGCGGGGCGATCCTCAGCGAGGCGACCTTGGTCAGCACTAACCTCGAAGGAGCAAATCTGACGGATTGTCACGTGTATGGAGTCTCCGCTTGGAACGTAAAGCTGGAAGGAGCCATCCAATCGAACCTGGTGATCACGCCTAAGGATGAATCGCCGATCCAGGTGGACAATCTCGAAGTGGCCCAATTCATTTACCTGCTTCTCAACAACCAGAAAATCCGCAGCGTCATCGACACCATCACTTCCAAAGTGGTGTTAATTCTGGGCCGTTTCACACCGGAACGAAAGGTCGTTCTCGACGCGATTCGAGACGAGCTCCGCAAGCGCGATTATTTGCCGGTCTTGTTCGATTTCGAGAAGCCTGCCAGCCGCAACTTAACAGAAACGGTTTCCACCCTCGCCCACATGGCGCGGTTCGTGATCGCTGACATTACCGACGCAAAGAGCATTCCGCAGGAATTGATGGCAATCGTCCCGAATATGCCCTCCGTTCCGGTTCGGCCGCTGCTATTGGCTTCCCAGCAGGAGTACGGCATGTTCGAACATTTCCGCAACTTCCCGTGGGTGCTGGAAGAAGTCCTGTACAACGACCAGCAAACGCTCTTGGCGGAGTTGAGCGAAAAAGTGATTGCTCCGGCGGAAACGAAGGCGAAGGAACTCGCACGGAAGTAGCGGGCTGCGGAAAGAGTCCGAAAAGCGGATTCCTCAAGGCTGAGGGATTTGCGTTTCCCACCCTTTCGCCAAGGGCGGGCGAAAGGATGGGGCACGCATTATAAAAGGGCGCCCCTTTCGCAGTAGGTTATGGTTGCTGTGCTGAGCAGTAAACCAAGCCTGACGAAAGGAACACCCGATGGATAGCATCAAGTATATCGGTCTGGATGTCCACCAGAGCACCATCTCGGTAGCGGTGCTGGATAGCAACGGGAAGCTGGTGATGCAGTCGGTGATCGCCACTCATGCCGCCACCATTCTGGATTTTGTTCAGGGACTGCGTGGAACATTAAACATCACCTTTGAAGAAGGCACGCACTCGGCCTGGCTGTACGATCTGCTGGTGCGGCGCGTGGCCAAGCTGGTGGTTTGCAATCCCCGCAAGAACGCCCTGCTGAAGGCAGGCAACAAGAGCGACACCGTGGACGCTCGCAAGCTGGCCGACTTGCTGCGCGCCGGGCTGTTGTCGCCGGTCTACCATGGCCAGAACAGCACGGCGGCGGTGAAGCATCTGGGACGCAGCTACGCCGCGCTCACCGAAGACACGACCCGCATCATGGGCCGACTGAAAGCGCTCTACCGCAGCCAGGCCATTGCCTGTGCCGGCAAGAAGCCGTACGGCCAACGTCATCGGGAAGAATGGTTAGCGCAGTTAAGCGAGAGCGGGTTGCAGCGCCGCGCCCGGCGACTCTACCAGCAACTCGATCTCGTGCAGCAACTGCGTCGCGAAGCCCGTCACGATCTGATTCTGGAATGTCGCCAGCATAGCGAGACCAAGTTGCTACGCACGGTTCCGTGGCTGGGTCCGATACGCACCGCCTTGCTGATCGGGCGGGTGCAGACGCCACATCGCTTCCGCAGCAAGCGGCAGTTCTGGGCCTACTGCGGTCTGGCTCTGGAGACGCGCAGCAGCGCCGACTATCAGATGGTGAACGGTCAACTGGAGCGCCGCAAAAAGCCGGTGTTCATTCGCGGACTGAACCTGAACCACAACCACGATCTGAAGAACCTGTTTAAGAGCGCGGCTACCACCGCCAGTGGCAGCCACGGGCCGTTTCGTCCGTTCTACGAAAACCTTCTGGGGAAGGGGATGAAGCCCGAGCTGGCCCGGCTAACTTTGGCGCGCAAGATCGCCGCCATCACTTTGCATGTTTGGAAAAAAGGAGAACCGTTCGACGCCGAATATCTGAAGCCACAAGCCGCTTGAGCGCGCAGGTCCAAAAGACCATTCCGGAGTCATGTCCGCGATTGTCCGCAGGTTCTGAGCGCTCGGGTTCGAGGGTAAGTATCCTGGCCGGGTTAGGCTGTGTGCGCCGCCGGCGCCAAGTCTCACGGGGCACCATATGCTCCCTCGGACAACCCAACAAAGCCATAGTGCCGCGCTTCGGCGCGAGTCTCAGATAGAACCATGGTTGGCATAATCGCCGCCGCCACGCTTGTGTAGCTTCAGCCCGAACGACGTTGTAGCGTGGACCTGAAAACGACTAGCGAACTGCGGATCTCCGCCACCAGCAGGAGGAAAGGGGCTGGATGTCAGAGAACTACCTCTCTTTCCAGCAAAGGGAGAAGTGTTTTCTCTTGACATCCCCTTTTATAGAACCCGCGAAGGACACCCGCCAAGGGCGAATTTTCTGTCAAGCAAATAATCATCTTTCTCGTGGTTACTTTCGTAAGTGCGGAGGTCGCATTTCGATTGCGGAACCAAGGCCCGCTGTGCACACTGATTGTGTTGGGACAAGCCCAAATGGCTGCGCTCATCTTCATCCAGGTAGGGGCGGCGGGGCCGGGTTCTTTGACAAATAGCCGTCAGCCATCGGCTATCAGCCGTCGGTTCCGCTTTTCGCCTTTCGCTGCCGAGTGCCATTAGCGGTGGAATCCCGCTTGAGGGCAGGTACGTCCCAACCCGTTCTTTGAAGCTAAGTCCATATTCTTGAAGATTTTAGCTATAACTTACGCTGGCTCAATATTTTGCCGGAAATTTCTTTGTAAACCGTTGATTCCAAAGAATAATGAAAAGGGGGGAGGGGGGTACCGGAGGGCAGTGGACAGTTATCAGTTGTCAGTTGCCAGGTGAGAAGCGCCTAATCCTTGAAGCGATAGACCAGCAGGTGGTACACCGCGATAAGGCCGTCGCTCCAGACGATCTTCTTGCCTTCGGCGTAGGTGCGGCCGTGATACACGATGGGCACTTCGTAGATGCGCGCGCCCAGCTTGGCCAGCTTCACCGTGACCTCAGTTTCGATGCTGAAGCGATTGGAGCGGATATGCATCTGCGAGAACAGTTCGCGGCGGAAGACCTTGTAGCACGCGGTGACGTCGTGAATGCTCAGCCCGGTGAGCACGTTGCACAGCAAGGAGAAGACGCGATTCAACTGATAGCGCCAAAAGCGCGGCACGCGATGCGACCCTTCGTGAAAGCGGTTGCCGAAGACGGCGTCGGCGTGGCCTTCGAGAATGGGCGCAATGAGCGCAGGATAATCGCGCGGATCGTATTCCAGGTCGGCATCCTGAATCAGAATGAGCTCGCCGCCGGCATGCTCCAGTCCGCTGCGGACGCCGGCGCCCTTGCCCATGTTCTTCTCGTGCAGCACCAGCTTGACGGTGTTGGCGCCGTTGCCGCCCAGCAACTTCTGCAGGTCGGTCTCGCGCAAAAACTCGCGCGTGCCGTCGGTGGAAGCGTCATCCACGATGATGAGCTCTTTGTGCAGGCTGAGCGGCTGGCGCGCGACCTGCTGCAACAGCTTCATCACCGTCCGGCGCTCGTTGTACACCGGAATGATCACCGACAGGGTGTGGAACTGCGGCAGGGTTGCGTCATCGTCGAGTTCCGGCAGCTCTTCGTCGCGATTGGACGTCGCAGTGCGGGAACGGGCTTCGGAAACCAAATACACTCCCAGGATCAGCAGCTCCGGATCAATGGGATGCCGGTAGCGCGGTTGCGGAAAGGTTATATAGTAGACCAGCCGGATAGATGACGACCAGGCTGGCAAACAGGAACACGCCGTGAATCCGGCGCTTGATGGCCAGCAGAGTCCCCCAGCGCCAGCACCGACGAGGCGAGATAGAGCGGTTCTTGGTCTCCGACAATCCCGCAATTTTGGAAAGTCGCGGCAGTCCCGCCCAGAAAAAAATGAAGCGGTTGCAAACTCACCGCCAGCGAATCGGCCGGGGTTTTCCGCGATCCATTCTTTCGCCAGGCGTCCCTGCTCGGCGCAGAATGCGGCTTCGCCCATCTGGGTGTACTTCGCCAATTGCAATGCATTCTGACTGGGATGGTAGGCCAGCACATATTGGCCGTCGGCCAGCGGATTGTTGCCGAGACGGAACTCCATGCCGAAGTTGTCGCGCACAAACACGGGCTTTCCCATGGCCTCGTAGTTGCGCACCAGCCACGGCATGAGCGTCATCCAGAAGACGATCGCGCTGAGCGCGGCGGGCGCCAGAAACGCGTTTTCCGCGGCGATGCAACTGATAGGCCAGCCAGCCTCCGGCGAAGGGCAGAAACGACAGCGCCGCTGGATTGCTGAGCGCCTCCACGCCCCACAGCAGGCCATAGCCGAACCACGACGAGAGCCGCTCGTCGCCTTCCATCTCCACCGTCAGCAGGAACAACAGGCTCAGCAGGAACGCCGACAGGCTGGTCTCCCAAATCCACTTCACCGACCAGAAGATGGTGTAGGGCAGCAGCGCCCAAATCCATCCCGACCAGACCGCAACCTTTTCGCTGAAGAGGAGCCGCGCGGTGCGATAGACGGTCCAACTGGTGAGCGCGGCGAACAGGCTGTTGAAGGTCAGCAGCGCAAATGCAGCCGCATGGGTGTAGCTGCCGAAAATGCGGAACGCCAGCGCGACCACCCAGGGATAGACCGGCGACGTCCACGCCGAGGGGCCGGTGTCGCCGCCGAAGGGAGAGCCGAATCCGTGGCCGTTGGCCAGCGAGTAGGCGATGCGGCCAATCTCCCAGCCGAATCCGAAGTTGGCTTCGGTGGTGCGAAAGCGATAGGTGTGCGCCAGCGCGATCCACAAGACGCGCACCGCGAAGGCGACCAGCACCATCCATGCGGGAGAGTAGGCGATCCTGCTCCAGCGGGACTGCGGCGCAACGGTTGCTGTGCCTGGGATAGGCGCTGCCTGCGCCGGCTGGGTCTTTACATGCATGGAGCCAGTGGAAATTGTATCGCAGGGCGGTCATGCTGCGCGGAGTCGAAGAACCTGCCCGAGCGAAGCCGAAAGGACCGGCGTTGGTTTCCGCTGGCGTAACGCTCGGGCGCCTTGTCTTACTTTGTGTTAGTATGTAAGTCATGAAGGAACTGAGTGCTACATTTACATCAAAAGGCCAACTTGTGGTGCCAGCCGAACTGCGGCGCAAGCATGGGATTGCGGCCGGCACCCGCGTCAAGTTTCTCGAAGACCAGTTTGGCCGCATCGTCCTTCAGCCCGTCACCGAGGACTACGTGGACCGCGTCATGGGCTGCCTGGCTGAGGGCGCCGATCTGCTCGCCCACTGGGAAAAGGAACACCGTGAGGAAGGCGAGCGTGAACGGTGAAAACCTATGTCTTCGATGCCAGCGCGCTGTTTGCCTTTCTGCAGCAGAAGCCCGGGGCGCGCAAGGTGAATGAGCTACTGAAGGAAGCGATCCGCGGACGCGCGGAAATCCTGATGTCAGCAGTGAACTACGGAGAGGTGTACGGCGGGTTGCTGCGCGAGCATGGGCCCGAGCGTGCGCGTGCGATCATGCAGGCCGTGCAGCCATTGTCCATCCGCTTGGTGGACGCCACGCCGCCAAGGACATTTCTGGCGGCCGAGGTGAAGTTCAAGTACAAACTCTATTACGTAGACAGCTTTGCTGCGGCGCTGGCAATCGAACATAAGGCCACGCTGGTCACCAGCGATTCCGATTTCCGCCGCCTGGGTCACGGCTTCCCGACGCTGTGGTTGAAAGCCCAGCGGTAAGGAGTCGGGAGTTTCATAGCCCAGTATCACGTGGTTCTGACTTGCAAATCGCCAGACACGCGATTACGCTCAGCCGCATGAAACTCTCCGTCAGACATATCGTGCTGTTCGCACTTTGTACCGTTGCCGCAATTGCGCTGGCACAGACGCCAGCCGCCCAGCAAGCTGCGGCCCCCAAGCTCAGCCCTCCGGTGGAGATGGCGCAGGAATCGCATCACCACCTCGTGCTTGTCGAACGCGTACGTGCGCGCGTATTACATCGACGTGCCGCCGCAGCAGTCCACGCTGATGCATCATCACAGCACCGATTACCTCGGCATCGCGCTGGGACACACCGAGATTGACAGCATCACGCCCGACGGCAAGATCAAGCACGTGGTCTTGGAAGACGGCGATGTCCGTTACACGCCGGCCGGTCTGACCCACGTAGCCACCGATCAGGCGGTGACCCCGTTCCGCAACGCGACCATTGAACTGCTGCAGAACCAGGGTCACCCGGTATGCGTCCAGCATTGCGAGAATGATCCGCGGGCCCAAGACTGGCCGCCGCTGCCGGCGGGCATCACCGCCATCGGTTACGGCGACACGTTTCGCATTTCCGCAACCACTCTGCCGGCGGGGCAGTCGGCCGCGCAGCTCTCGCCTTATCCCTACCTATTGGTAGCGCTCACGCCTTTGCATGTGAAGAACCTCCTGCACGCCAAGGGTGAACCGATCGCGGCCCAGAAGATTGGCGGCATGGTCTGGATCGAAGGCGGGCAGGCGCATCAGCCGATCGCGAATCTCGAAAATGCGGAAGCCCGCTGGGTGAGCATTGAGTTCAAGCCCAGCAAAGAGTGAGCGGGCCATGGCTAAAAGGACGGAGCCAGCAGGGCTGGGGCCAGCCCAACATGAATTGGCCGGGTTTCTGAGGCTGCTCCAGGATTGGTGCATCCGGCTTGTACGGGTAGAGCAGGCCTTCAGGCCTGCGTACAGCGGGCAGAAGAGAAACTGCTTCAGCCGCTGAGGTCCGAGGGTGGAACTGCTCTCAGGCTCCTCGCGGCAAGGCAGACGCGGATCTCGAACAGCTAATCCAGCAGTCCCAGTAATTTCTTGGTGCGGTGGATGGTGCCGCGACCAACCTTAAGGGCCTTGGTCATCTGGCGTTCGGAGTAGCCCTTTTCGTAAAGGTCCAGGAACTTTTCATCGAAGCTGCTGAGCCGCGGCTTGACCGGCTTGTCGCTGTCCCAGCGCGTGATCGGGAAGCCGCGATCCCGGGTGCGCTTCATGCCGCGCCGGATTGCTTCCGAGAGCGCCGCTTTCTTTTTTGCGCTCATTCTTGGTTTGACCCTCCGTGGTGGCGCTGCATCGAACTCGACAATTTTACTCCATCGCTGCGTGCAAGTCTTAGGGTATTTGTGTGCGGAGTCGGTGCAGTGAAGCGGATAGTAACCGTGAGGGTGGGCCGATGCGAGTCGCTGACTATTCTGGCAACACTGCGGAATGCGCCTAAAGCGGACCATATAGCATTATTGTGCTACGTCACAGGATGCCTGGTTCGCACCACTTCGGAACCCCTTAAGTGTCGAGTTTTCCTTGACAATTCGCAGTCTTGTAATTTAAACTTGCGCCGGTTTTTCTACATTTTGTCATGCGATTGGTGAGGATGTAATAGCACTAAGATGGGGTGAAAAGAGAGGTCGGTTATGAAGGATGCTCCGTTGATTTCGGAGACTATGCCCTCTACCGTGGAGCGTGAGCCCCACACCGCGTCATCACCCGGCCGACGGAAGTTCATGGGTACAATCGGCGGCGCAGCCGCTGCCGTAGCCGTGACGGCCGCCATTCCACTGGAACCTCTGTTCGAGGGAAAGCACGCTCAGGCCGAGGCTTCGGTCGTACCCTACGGTTCTTCGGGTCGCACGTACGTCGCCTGGAAGTACCGCGATAACACAGCCGATGCCAATAAAATCGACGTTGGCCAGCTGCCGGACAACGGCGATCAGCAGCGATTCACCGACTTCAGCGGCAGCTGGAGCAAGTGCTCTGAAGCACGACGGCCTGGGCGTGCCCAATGCTGCCTCGTGGCAAAGCCTGGTATATGCCCTCCAGACCGGCCGGTTCCAGGACTTCGAAAACATCATTATCGGAACGCCGGGTGGGACAGGGCCCAACTCGAAGCTAAATGGCCCGCAGGGTGCCCTTGCCTTCGACCTGGAAGGGCCCGACTCCCATGCCACTAACTACATCCCACCCGCGCCGAGCGTCGCCAGCGCGCAGACAGCGGCCGAGCAGGTCGAGCACTACTGGGGTGCCCTGCTGCGCGACGTGCACTTCACCGACTACCCGACAAGTTCGCTGGCGGCCCAGGCGGCGGCCGACATGAACAACCTGTCATTCGTCCAAAGCAGTAAGAATAAGGAGATCGCGTACCCGGTCACACCGCAGAATCTGTTCCGCGGGCAGTTCTTCCCGGGCGACGGTAACGTTCAGGGGCCGTACCTCTCGCAGTTCTTGATCCAGCCGACGTTTTTCGGCTGCCAGCCCCTCACCCAGCAGTACCAAAGGTTCCTCTCCATTAGCGAAGGCGGGGCCGACTACATGACCGCGGTCAGCGAGTACCAGAACATCCAAAACGGCATTCCCCCGACTGGCCATGTGGCCTTTGACCCAATATTCCGTTTCATCCGGCAGGGTCGAGACCTCGCCGCGTATACCCGCGTGGACGTGCTCCATCAAGCATACTTTGTCGCCTTCCTCGTGCTCGCAGGGATTGGCACACCGCTGAACCCGGGCAACCCCTACATCGGCTCGCAGACGGAACGCGGCTTCGGCACCCTGGGCGGGCCAGACGCTGCAGGGACGATCCCTGAAATGGCTACGCGAGCCCTCAAAGCAGCCTGGTTCCACAAGTGGATCGTAAACCTGCGGATGCGGCCGGAGGAGTATGGGGCCCTGGTGCAGGCGAACCTCACCCACAGTCATCCATTTCCCCAGGCGGCAGGCGCGCTGAACCACGACGTTCTGAATTCAGCGGTTCTTCCTATCATCTACTCGCAGTATGGCAGCTACTTGCTGCCACAGGCGTTCCCGGAGGGTGCGCCGACGCACCCCTGCTACCCGACGGGACATGGAACGGTCGGTGGTGCGTGCATCACCGCTCTGAAGTTCTTCTTTGACGGAAGCCAGAAGATCCGGCCGCTGCTGCAAGCCGCCGGATCGGACGTGTATGTGCCAAGCGCGGATGGCCTCTCGCTCGTCCCCTACACGGGCTCCGACCGAGACAATCTGACCATCAACGGAGAACTGGCCAAGCTGGGGTTCAACATCTCGTTTGGTCACGGGATTCACGCCGGCATCCATTTCCGCAGTTCAAGCTAGCAGTCGCTGTTGCTGGGCGAGCAGGTTGCGCTCAGCATTCTGCAAGACCGGGCCAAGGGCTACAACGAGCCGTTCACGGTCAAGATCACGAAATTCGACGGCACCACGGCGACTATCTCCAACCAATAACTTCTGCCAGCGGGGCGGTCAGGTCCAGGCCGCCCCATAATGAAAATGGGGCCGGCCTTTCACATCGAAAGGCCGGCCCATCGTCGTGCTGCACGTAACTGCGATGGAGGAGTTTTCTCAGTTCACCGTGAGCGCGACTTGCACCGAATGCTTGAGTGATCCGGAGCTACCCGTAACCACCAGGTCGGTGGTCCCATTGTTTGTCATGTGATTAGTCATGCCTGAGCTGCACCCCGCTGCGATCAGCAGCAGCACGGCCACCAGCAACACCGAGCCAGTGATCGCCGCCCGTTTCAGCAGCTTCCGCCTGGACTTTGTATCCGCTGCAGGGGTTGCGAACACCAAGCCGAAGAGTCCGATTCCCGAGAACGGTAACCAGACCATCGCCGCGACCGGAGTATAGCCTTGCGCTACGGACAGAGTCAGGGCCGCCGTGGCCGCGGCGCCTCCCGGCGTAATCGTGTTGGACGAGAACGTGCAACTCACGCCTGACGGCGCAGAGCACGAGAGCGAGATCGGGCTGTTGAAGCCTCCCATGGGACTGGCACTCACGGTCAGGTTGACCGCGTTTCCGCGTCCTACGGTCACCGAGGTAGTCGAGACCGACAATGAGAAATCGCCGCTGCTAATAGCCTGTCCCGCTACCAGAGTGGCGAACAGTCCGTGGGTTTGATCGGCGCCTCCGGCGGTGAAGTACAGAGTATTCGCGTCGCCCGAAGTCTGGCCAAACAGCAAGTCCCAGAGCCCCGGGTTCAGCAGGACGTGCCCACCGGAATCTTCCAGTTGGCCCAGAGCGTTGCCGGCCGTGTCGAAAGCGTTGATGGCGCCATCGCCGAAGTTGCCGACCAGGATCGCATTGGAGAACTGGCCGAAACTCGAGGGGGCCGCCGCAACTCCCCAGGGAGAGTTCAACGTCCCCGCGGACGCGAATCTCTTCACGAAGTTTCCGTTGACATCGAAAATGTCAACCACACCATTTCCGGCGCCGTTCACCGGGTCATGCTTGGGTCCGTCTTGCATCGCATAGGCCACATAGACCTGGTTGTTGATGACGTGCACTCCATGAGGGGCGAACCCGGCGGGCAGATTCGGGTCCGTAAAGCTGCCGGCCAGGGAGACGGACTTGAATGAGCGATCGAAAACGTCGATCTTTCCGCTGCGGAAATTCGCTGCCAGCAGAAAGTTGCCGGAGCCGTTGTTCAATAGGGCAAGACCTTTATACACGGCGCCCGCGGCCGAGTTATCGACCACCGTAGTAGCCGAGGTACCCTGACTCCAGGCGGCCAGGATGCCGTCTTCGCTATCGAACAGGAAGAGCGCGCCTCCGAAATCGGCGCCCGAGGAACTGGCCACGATCCCGGTTGGGCATCCCGGATTGCACCCATTCACCGAGGCCGAGGGTATCTGCACTACGAGCGAGTTCTTGTTGCCACTGGCATCGTAGAGCGTGGACGTGCCGCCATTATTGTTGGCAATCCAGAACGGCTGTCCGGGCAACAGAGCGATGCCCCAGGGGTTCGTCAGTTGAGCATCTGTGTGAGCGGCGATTCCCGCCGTATTGGCTACGAGGTTGGTTTGTTGATAGCCGGTTTGCTGGGCTTCGGCGAAGCTGGCAATCAGGCCAAGGATGAGCGTCAGTAGAACCTTTTTCATTTTGCGCCTCCGATCTTCGGGATCTACTCGAATAGACGCAATTGCGAGGCTTTCCCGCGTGAACAAGATGTCGATTGTTTGTCACAAGCGAAGACACATGTTCACTTCGACTTTTGCGCCAAGGATGCGGGCTTGAACCCAGCGGCAATCCGGCCTAGACTCGGCATATTGGCAAACTGTGATGCCCATCACAGCCCGCTGGTATAGCCATCGGTGAAGATAGTGGGGAAACGCAGACCCCTCCACTCGGACTACAGTCCTCGGTCGGGATGACAGTAAGAAGAAGGTATTGCATGGGATGGATTGATAACCGCTTCGAGAAAAACTTTCTGGTCACGACGGTGGATTACGTCTTCAACTGGGCACGCAAGTCGGCGATCTGGCCCATGACGTTTGGCCTGGCCTGTTGCGCCATCGAGATGATCGCGGCTTCCACCTCGCGCTTCGACATCGCGCGCTTCGGCTCGGAGGTGTTTCGCCCCAGCCCGCGCCAGAGCGACCTGATGATCGTGGCCGGCACGGTCACCCTGAAGATGGCGCCGGTGGTCAAGCGTATCTATGACCAGATGCCCGATCCCAAGTGGTGCATCTCGATGGGCGCCTGCTCCTCGGTCGGTGGCCCCTTCAATACCTACGCCGTGCTGCAGGGCGTGGACCGCATCGTTCCCGTAGACGTGTACGTGGTGGGCTGCCCGCCGCGTCCGGAAAACCTCTTCTATGGATTGCTACGCCTGCAGGACAAGATCGACAAGATGACCATCGCCCGGAAGCCTACCGAAGTCCGCCTGCATGAAGGCATGATGGACGACTTCAAGCAGCAGGTCCGCATCGCGCAGGCCAACTTCGCCAACCCCGAACAACTCGTGCAACCGGTTGAAAACGGCGTTATAGCCGGGCGCTAGAGGAGTCCTGCATGTCCGAAGTTGCCTACACTTCCAACGTGCGCATCGAGCGCATTAAGGGCCCGCTGCGCCGGGCGTATCTACCGGGAGAACCACAGCCCGTGATGTTCAGCGTCCACGGCGGTATTGCCAAACATTACGGCATTGACGAAAGCCGGCTGCCTGAGCCGCACGCGGCCACCATCGACTACGTGATTGCGGCGCTGGGCGGTTGAATGCTCGGCACCTTTGCCGGCGCGCTGGATGCGCGCAAAATCAACGCCAAAGATGGCCGCCTCAGCTGCGATGTCCGTGGTGAAGTGGAAGACGACGGCGGCGTGCTGGTCATCCGGCGGGTGCATGTGACCCACCATCTGCAAGCTGAAGATCCGGCCGCGGTGCGCGATACGGTGGAACGCGTACATGGTGTCTACGCGCAACGCTGCCCGGTGTATCGCTCGCTCAGCCCGGCCTTCCAGATCACCTCCAGTGTGGAGATCGTGAGCGACGCGCAATAAAGCAAAAATAGTTCGCCGGAATCCGTCGATGGGTATATAGTGTGGGGCTGTTGAGAGCTTAAGACGGCATTCCGGCTGAGTGCTATTGCTTGCGGTAGTGCTTGTCCGGGCAAGACTAGCCTGCAAGGAGGGCTGCATGTTCTTCCTCGAGCGCCTTCTCCATATCTCGCCAGACAACGGAAACGGGCTCACCGAGATGGCTATCCTGGCAGTGGTTGTTGCGGGATGGCTGCTGTCCCACGCAGTAGGACGGTTCGCCAGGCGCCGCCTCGCGGGCTAGCGCGCCAGTTGCGGGTGCAATGGAACGGGTCAAAGCCGATCGCTTTCCAGGTCGCGTCCGGGATCGGCATAGCAATCTCAAGGCCCGCTCCGCACCGCCTCGATTTTTCGCCACGCGCGACCAATAAGGAAGGGAGGAACCCGTGCCTAAGAAGCAGAAGAGGATGATCACGCGACTACCAATGACCGGTGCTAACGTTAGGGCGGCACTCAATCCGATGCGTGTGGGCATGCCCGCCTCTGACTCGATCCTGGACACCGCGCAATTCACTCCAAAGCCGGGCGGTCCCAGCTATACGGTAATAAGAACCTCCGAACTGGATTCTTATGAGCCCGTCCCGCGTGCCCTCGCGAAAATAATGGCCTCCAAACAGGCTGTCGGTCCCCGAGCGGTTGCTACGGCCTTAAAAGCCACAGCTCCCACCAGTGACAATTTTTCCGGATCGGCACGCAAGGCGGCGAAGTTGTCCATCGCCACAGGAAAGGTCGAGCAGTTTGCCGATTTGAGTGCAATGGTGAACTCATTTGCTCCCGACCAATCCATGATCCACCACACGCCAACCATCACCACGGCTCCAACTTCAGGCCGCGTTAAAGAGGAGCAGCGGAACATTCACGTGAAAGCATTTCTCTACGCTTCCAGCCGCGAAGCCGACAATGATTTTCACGTGATCATCGGTCGCGACCCAAGCCTCACGCCGGAGTTGTACATGACGATGGAGGTATCAGGGTTGCCGCCGAAGAGCAATCCTGCGTTTGCGGCGCTCAACACCACTCGAAGCGCCTTCAAGACTTTTTTTGGAACGAACTTGCCCGGACCAACTTATGACTTCTTTCACCCTCCCATTCCTGTCGAGATCGAGGGCTCTCTTTTCTTCGACATGACGCATGCAACCGGCCAGCGGCCGGGACCGGCCAGCTTGAAGAGCCGTATGCCAACCATATGGGAGGTTCACCCGGCCTCGTCGCTCAAGTTTTAGGATCGCGATTCAAGTGGCCAACATTTTTGGGAGTTGTAGATTCGGATGGCAACTGGGAAAAAGAAAAAGGTGGCTAAGACGGGCGCTTCCGGAACCACGAAGAGGTATCTCCCCAGCGTGGCGGACCAGCTTCAAACGGGAATGCCGGCGATCGACAGCGTTCAAGATGTGGTGCAAGCCGAGTCTCCTACGGGCCACAAGTTCGAGATCCTCAAGACCAACGAGCGCGATTCATACGATCCGCCTCCGAAACCCCGGAAGAAGACGAAATAGCAGACAGAATCAGACGCAGACTGGTGGCGCAGCGTAAAGCGCCTCACCCGCTCCAGATTTCAAGCTTGAATTTGCAATAGCGATTGATCATCTCGAAATCGGCACCGTTGGAAGTGATGAGTCGTGCGCCATGAGAGCGGGCTGTGAGCGCGATGAGTACATCGAAATGCAAGTCGCGAAGGTTCTCTGCGGTAAAACCTTTCTCCGCACACATCTTCCCCAGCAACTGTCCCGACTCCAGCCAATTCCCTGCGGTAGGCGTGAGAATGGGGTGATTGCGCTGCAGTGCCCGCAGAAATTCCCGCTCCGCCGGCTTCCTGGCGCTTCGCCACAACTCCGCCAGCACCACGGAAGATGTCCGGACCAGACCGCTGACTGATTGGATTCGCTCACGGTGGCGTCCCGTCCGCAGGTCGTCAATAAAGATTGACGTGTCAAAGAGGATGAGGTCAATCATCGTGCCCCGCGAACGAAAGCTTGCCGCGGTGCTTTCGCATCAGGTCCTTGAATCGCTTCAGGGCCACGATTTCCCGGAGCGCCACATGCACCGCTTCGGTCCGCGATTTCACTCCCAGCGCCTTCGCGGCCTCGTCTGCCAGATTCGTGTCCAGCCTGATTGACGTCAATGTCACAGTCATAAGCTTGCCCTCGCTTGTATATACATTATAACTGAGTCGTATATACGTTTCATCCCCGAAGCACCAAGGCCGCGGATTGACCTTCGAATCCGAAGGCGTCCGCAACCCCGCCGTGCAACTGCTGACGCATCACTGATTGGAAATGGTCGCGATGCTGCCGTCCACCTTCTTCAGCTTGACCGTGAACTTCTCGTTGTAGGTGTGCGCGCGGTCTTGCAGAATACTTAACGCCACCGCCTCACCCAACTGGATCGAGGTGTCGGTGTCGCTGCGCCAGTGAATACCAGGATGGATGCCGTGACCAAAGCTGATATTGTGCGCCAGCTTGTGCAGTTCGCCGTTGACGGTCAGTTGTCCAGCGCCACTGCCCGTGTAGTCTTTCAGCATGGTTCCATCGCTCGACGGCACCTGCGGCTTTGGAATGACGAAGTCGCCATCGAAAAAGAACTTCAGCACGGTAATACAGGCGCCCGCCACCGTGCCGTGTCCGGTGGGATACGCCGGATGCGTCGGCGACCCTTCCGGAAACGCCTGCGACAAGAAATAGCTGGCGTTGGTGGTGAAAGCAGTCTGCACCGCCTGCGAGTTCAACACCGTCGGACTAAGCTGGCCCTGGATCGTGCCGCCTTGTCCGGTTTTGTTCAAGTACACAATCGCGCCACCCGATTCCGGACGATGGCGAAGATGCACATACCACTTCTGGTACCACACCGCGTTGATTGCCTCCCTGGCCACCGCGGCAAGGGTGGCGGCGAAGTCCGGCTGACCCATGGTGCCGAAACCGTTTTGCGTCTTGGACCCGATATAGGGGTTGCCCGGGTTTAAAGGCGGGGGATAACGCCGCAGAGTGTTCAGTACCAGGTACGCAATGAAGTAAGCCTCGTAGAGCACATCCGCGTGGGTGTAAGCGCCCAGCCCGCGACCGTCGTGCATGAACACGGGCGTGTCCGCCTGTAGCGACAATCCGGTGGAGATGCCATTCTGCACCTTCTGGAAGGTAACCGGGTCCAGCATGTAATCGAGGTTCTTTTTCGCCGTGGTGTACTTCTGCACGATCGGCAAAGCGCCGAAGCTGGTGTTCTGCAGGAGGAACTGCGAGATGTAGGGGCCGATGGTCTCGCCGGGGAACAGCCCGCCCGGCCGCACCGCCGCGAAACAACAGGCCAGGAGTGACCTTGTGGCTGGCATCGCGCGGCCCTTGGTACTGGGGCATGCCGGACAATTCCTCCGCCGCCTGAATGGCTATAGGGTTCGTGGCGTAGTCGGTAAACGCGACATCCCGCAGCAACGAAGCCCAGTAGAGTTCCACCAGTTCGGTGGCGTATTCCTCGCTCGCCAGGGCGGGCGCCGGCGGCGATGTGAACTGGCTGTTGTCCAGGCATTCCAGATCGAACGCCAGGCCGCCCTGCGGACCGTTCTGGGTACGCGGTCCGCCCAGTACGATGTTTTCGAAATCCGCCGGGTTGCCGCTGTTCAGCGCCTTCTTGAAACTTTGATAAGCCGCCAGGTCCACCAGGCCGATGCCGGTTTGCAGAATGCCTTTGGTGTAGGTTCCGCTCTTGTCGGCGTAAAGAGCTTCGTCTCCGTTGTCAATCTGCGCGGGCGCTGGAATGAAGGCGTCGTGCCCAGCGGCCTGAAGACGCAGCGCGAACGACCTGGGGACGCGATGGCTGGTTGCGGGGGAAGTGATCAGGGTCATGGTTCTCTCCTTGAGAAGACACTAAGCGTGGTGGTTGGTCGGGCGCAAGTTTCACGGGCCTGAGGGCCCGCGCCTGTGCGTGAGAGCCCACCTATTCCCCGACTTTTGTCTTCCCACGCTCCCAAGTGGCATCGCCATCAGCTTCCGGTTCAATGCGGCGCTGCGGCACTTGCGCCGGCGGCTTGCGCAGCCCGAACAGCACCTTCTGCCGCCCCGCCTCCCGCCACAACTGCGGCGGCGGCTGCCGCTGCGGAGCGTCCTTTTCCTCCTTTTTTTCCACCCAGTAAAGGGCTTGTTGCTTGTGTTCCTCCAGCGTGGCGTCGCCGTCCACCGAAACGTAATAGCCATCTTCCATCTCCATGACCTGGCCTTACTCTCCCGGCCTACGGGCTCTACTACTGTTTTCTCTTCTTCCTCTTCCGGCTCCGCCGACCTCAACTCGTCGCCTTGCTCAGCGATGCCGAAGTCCTCTTCGAAGCTCTCATAGCGGCTGCACAGCAAGTCCTCGTTGTCGCTCTGCTCCGGCGTGCCGGCCCGGAAATTCACGCCCAGCTTCAGGTTCGAGCTGGCGATCTGAAGCGCGTACAGCAGTTGCCCGCTCACCCGCGGGCTGATGCGGCGGCGCAGCACCGCATCCATCACCTGCATCACCGCAATCTGGATGGAGTTGGCGTCTTCCAGCGGCGGCAGGTCCAGCAGGAGCGGCCCGTCGCTGGTCGCGTCCTGTTGGTCCGCCCGCAGCGCGTCCGCGTAGCACAGATGGAAGTGCAGTAATCCCGCCCTTTCAACGCGAGCGAGCCACAAAACTGACCATTCGGTTTCACATAGTCACAAGTTCGGGTTTTCATGGCGTGGTTTCCTTTTCATTCTGGATTCTTGTGGTATTTCTGGTGGAGCGGCGCTTATTCAACGTAGAGCCGGCTTCAACCGGCGGCACTTCTTTCCAGATGCCGGCTGGAACGAGGGGCGGCCGCTGGCGTATCCCCCTCCCCCCATGCGTCGGCAAAATATTCAAAACAAGACGCTTATCGCAAAATATTCCATCCAAAGGAGTTAGTCGGAACGGATTGATTCGATGAGGGTTAGCGGACAGAACGGGAATCTGGGTGCCCCACCCTTCTCGCCGCTTCGGCGGGAGGGTGGGAGCCGACGCCCATGTCGCCAGATTGAATTTTGTTTTGAGAAACGACTTCCGGGCCGCACTCTGACCGGGCGCGCGGGAAAGAAGGCGCGCGGTCAAGGGAGATAATCTCCCGCGAAGACAGGTCGTACAGCTCATCGATCATCGGCTGTTCGCGTCACAGGGGCCTGCAACGCCCAGCTCTACGATGACCCTAATCCGCGGAGCCTCTCCTGCACAAGCAAAACCCGCCTTCGCTGGTTACGAAAGTACAATACGCCCGACTGTACTTTCGTAACTTGACAGCTTTTTGTGACAAGAGCGGTTACCATTTGTCACGTAGTCATTTGTCGCTACCGCAAAATTGTCATCCCGAGCGGAGTGAGGGCGCGGGCGACCGAACGCAGTCGAGAGCCACCCCCCCCCCCCCTCTCGTCCCCTCCCCCTCCCCCCCTCCCCTGCCCCCGAGGGTAGTCGACGAGGACCTGCTTTTTTCTTTCGTAATAATATGGGGTACCAGAGGCAACGAGCGGGTCCGTAGGTCCCTCCGCCGGACTGAAGCCCTCCTCGCTCGGGATGACAATCGTTAATCTACGGCATAGCGATGCTGAATTCTGTTAGTTGGCTGAGTCGTTGGCTGCTGAATCGCGTGTCTGCTTAATGTCTGAAGGCTGACGGCCAGTCGCTGATGTTCCTTCGCGACAAAGCGAACCAGCAGCACCCCCCCGGGACATACCCCCCAACTCGCAAGCGCACCGACACTACACGACACCCCCCCCCATCCCAGACAACTGAGCCCAGGCAGTAACTGTTCAGGCCCGTCGCGGATTATAAAGCGCTTGGGCTACGTTCGTTTCGCCCTTCGAGAACCGGCTGGTGAGCCTGTTCTTAGCAATATTGAGGCTCTCGTGTCCTGCCTCCATCCCAGACTGGCAGTTCCTGATTACGGTTCTTCGAGGAGATTGCATGCGCCTCTTGGCCTTGCTGCTGTGCCTGATTTTCGCCGTGCCCGTGATTGCCGCCAAGCCTGACGTCGACGCCAATCGCCAACAACTCAACCAGCTCATTGCGCAATATTGGGAGTACAACCTCAGGCAGAACCCGGTGTTCGCGTCCATCATCGGCGACAAGCGCTACAACGACCAGCTTAGCCGCACCTCCGAGAAAGCCGTCCTGGAAGACCAGCAGGCGAAGAAGGATTTCCTCAAGCGCTTCGAGGCGATCGATGCCACCGGCCTCAGCCAGCAGGAGGTGCTGAACCGCGCGCTGGAGATTCGCTCGGCTGCAACAGGACATTCACGCTCTGACCTGAGGCTCTGGCAGATGCCGGTGAACCAGATGAACGGCATTCATCTCAGCGCAGCGCAGTGGGTGGCAGTGCTGCCGTTTCAGACGGTCAAAGACTATGACGACTACATTGCGCGCCTGCAGCAACTGCCGCGCGCCTTCGACGAAGCCACCGACAACATGCGCAAGGGCATGGCCGATGGCCTGATGCCGCCGAAATTTCTGCTGGAAAAAGTCGCGCAGCAGGCCGGCGACATCGCGGCTGAAACTCCGGAACAGACGCCGTTCGCAAAGCCTTTCTCGCAATTTCCCACCAGCTTCTCCGAGGCCGACAAGACCCGCTTGAAGA
>CAWJIW010000026.1:0-17677 GCA_963843005.1 uncultured Acidobacteriaceae bacterium
CTCCTGATGGCACCAATCCGCCCGCAAACCCAACCGCGAAGCGGCGGCGGTGAAGTGAGCCCGGGGCGCAAGCCCGGGGTAAAGTGGGACATTGCCCCAAGCCGCGTAGCGGCGGGAGAGGTCCTCACCAAGCTCTTCAGCCTTGGTTCGGCGGCATGATTTATGAAGGAAGCTGTAGACTACGTTGTCAAAAACAGCTACCGGGCCGCACTCTGACCGGGCGCGCGGGAAAGAAGGCGCGCGGTCAAGGGAGACGATTTCCCGCGAAGACAGTGGTACCGCTGGTGAAGGATCATCCGGCTACTGCGTCCCTGGAGCCTGAGACGCGCAGAGGCTCCCGATGACCCTAATCCGCGAAACATCTCCTATACAAGCAAAACCCGCCTTCGCTGGTTACGAAAGTACAATACCCCCCGACTGTACTTTCGTAACTTGACAGGTTTTTGTGAGCAGAGCGGTTACCAAAGGTGTCAGTGGTCAGTTGCCAGTCGCCAGTTTGTCGCTACCGCAACGGGGTCATCCCGGGCGGAGTGAGGGCGCGTAACGACTCAACGCAGCCGAGAGCCTGCCCCCGAGCGTAGCCGAGGGGGACTTGCTTTTTTCTTTCGTCATGAATGGGGCTACCAGCGGCACCGAGCGGGTACCGCAGATCCCTCCGCTCGGACTGAAGTCCTCGGTCGGGATGACAATCGTTAATCTACTGCGTACCGATGCTGAATGCTGAGTGCTGAGTGCTGACTGCTGAATGCTGTCTGCTTAATGCCGAATGCTGACGGTCAGTCGCAGATGTTCCTTCGCGCCGAGGCGAGCCCGCAGGGCGTAACTGTTAAGCTCGGCGCGGAAGCGCTGGGCTAGTTTGTTTCGCCCTTCGGGCTGGTGATCCTCCGTACGCGATCTTGAGGCTCTCGTGTCCTGCCTCCATCCCAGACTGGCAGTTCCTGATTACGGTTCTTCGAGGAGATTGCATGCGCCCCTTGGCCTTGCTGCTGTGCCTGATTTTCGCCATGCCCATGATTGCCGCCAAGGCTGACGTCGAAGCCAATCGCCAGCAACTCAACCAGCTCATTGCGCAATATTGGGAGCACAACCTCAAGCAGAACCCGGTCTTCGCCTCGATCATCGGCGACAAGCGCTACAACGACCAGCTTGGCAGCACCTCGGAGAAAGTTCCTGAAGAAGCAGGCGAAGGACCGCGAATATCTGGCAAGCGCTTCGAAGCCATCGACACCACCGGCTTTCCGCAGCAGGAGAAGCTGAACCAGGAGCTGGAGATTCGCTCGATCAAGCGCGGCATTCACGCTACGAGCTGAAGCTCTGGCAGATGCCGGTGAGCCAGATCAGCGGCATTCATCTCGAGGCGCCGCAACTGGTGACCCTGCTCTCGTTTCAGACGGTGAAGGACTACACCGATTACATCGCGCGCCTGCACGCAACTGCCGCGCGTCTTCGACGAAGACCACGGACAACATGCGCCAGGGCATGGCCGACGGCATGATGCCGCCGAAGTTTCTGCTGGAAAAGGTCGGTCGAGCAGGCCAGCGATATCGCGGCGAACACTCCGGGACAAGTCGCCGTTCGCGCAGCCCTTCGACAAGTTTCCCGCCGAGCTTCTCCGAGGCCGACAAGACCCGCCTGAAGAAAGAGGGCCTGGCCGCCATCCAGAACGATGTGGTGCCCGCCTATGCCAAGTTCGCGAAGTTCGTGAAGGACGACTACGCCCCCAAGGGCCGCACCGAAGTCGGTATCTGGTCGCTGCCCAACGGCGACAGCCATCTATCGCCTTCGAGGTGAAGCGCCGTACGACCACCGACAAGACGCCGGAGGAGATCCACGAGATCGGATTGCAGCAGGTCGCCGAGATCGAGAAAGCAGCAGTTGGCGATCGCCAGAAGCCTCGGCTACAAGGACCTGAAACGTTTCGCGAAGCGGTCGAAGGCCAACCCCAAGCTGTACGCGCAGTCGCGCGAGCAGATTCTCGACCTCTATCGCAAATACATCGGGCAGATGGAGCCCAAGCTGCCGAAGCTGTTCGGGCATCTGCCCAAGGCCAAGCTGGTCGTCATGCCGGTCGAGTCGTACCGCGAGAAGGACGCTGCCGGCGCGCAGTACGTCGACGGGCACGCCCGACGGCTCGCGGCCCGGGCACGTGATGGTCAACACCAGCGATCCGGAGAAGCGGCCAGGCATCAACATCGAGTCCACGGCCTATCACGAGGGCGTTCCCGGCCATCACCTGCAGCTGTCGATGGCGCAGGAAGTGCCGGGACTGCCGCCCTTCCGCCAGCACGGATTCTGTGGCGCCTACATCGAAGGCTGGGCGCTGTACTCCGAGCGCCTGGGCAAAGAGGTCGGCTTCTACAGGATCCTTACAACGACTACGGCCGGCTGGAGGACGAGATGCTGCGCGCCATCCGCCTGGTGGTCGATACCGGCCTGCACTACAAGCACTGGACGCGCGAGCAGGTGGTGCAGTACTTCCACGACCACTCCGCCATCGACGAGCCCAACGTGCAGTCGGAAACCAACCGCTATATCTCATGGCCGGCACAGGCGCTGTCCTACAAAATGGGACAGCTGAAGATTCTCGAACTGCGCGCCCGCGCCCAGAAGGAGCTCGGCGGCAAGTTCGATATTCGCGAATTTCACGATCAGGTGATCGATTCTGGCGCGCTGCCGCTGGACGTGCTGGAAGACCAGATCAACGACTGGATCGCGCAGAAGAAAGCGTCGGGGAAAGCGAGTTAATCCTATGGAAATCTATTTCTTGCGTCATGCCAACGCCGGTGACCCCAAACTGGATCCCACCAGCGACGAAGAACGGCCCATCGACAAGCTGGGAATCGAGCAGTCCCACAATGTGGGACGTGCGCTGGCGGCGCTCGATATCAAGCTCGATGCCGTCATCGCCAGCCCGTTGACGCGCGCCATGCAGACCGCGGAGATCGCGGCCGAGGAGCTTGGGTACAAGGGCAAGATCGTCACTCGACGCCGCGTTGCGACCGGAAGCCAGCTACGAGCAGTTCCAGGCGCTGCTTCGCCGCCACGAACGCAAAGGCGCAATCATGGTCGTCGGCCACAATCCCAGCATGACGGAGTTCGTGAACCAGATGCTTTCCCGGACAGCGTCGCGGGACGCCGTCGAGATGAAGAAAGGCGCGGTGGCGAAGGTGGAGAAAGACGGCAGCAGCCCGCTGTGCTGAAGTGGAGCATGACGCCGAAGGTCATCCGCGCGATTCAGCAGGCTTCGGCCAGCAGTTCGCGGCCGAAGACGGTCTCGAAGTAGTCTTTCTCCTGCTCGACCGCCCACAACTCCAGCTCGATTCCTTCCGGCGAGGACGGTTTCAGCATCATGCGCACGCGGCCATCCTGATGGATGCGGACGTGCAACTCGCGCAACGCGCCGCGGCGTCCCTGGTCCAGCGCGCGCGCCAGCCGCACCAACGCTACCGCCTTGGGAACATCGTTCTGGTCGGCCGGGGGCAACAGGCGAATGATGCGATCGTTGCTCGACGGGCAGCGACTTGCCCAGATAACGCGCAATGGCGGAGATGATGCGGCGCTGCATCGGCGTGTATCCGAAGATCTCGGAATGGGCGATCACGTAGTAGGTGTGACGCCGTCTTCCCGAGCGATTGATGTAAGCGCCCACCTCATGCAGCATGGCCGCTGCTTCCAGCCAATCGGCGTATTGCGGCGGCAACTGGTGGACCGGCTGCAACCGGTGAAACAACTGCAGCGTGAGATCGCGGATGCGTTGCGCGAAGACCAGATCAGCGCCGTAATGTTTGGCCGCGGCCAGCAGCGCATCCTGCCGCTCCGATTGCACGCGCTCGCGCATGGCTGCGCTGGCGTTGTAGTCGGCCATCATCTGCGCCAGCAGACCGTCGCGCAGTCCGAGAGGGAGATAACGAAAGCTGCGCAGGTCGCACAGGTGCATCAACTCGCCAAAGACCATCGCGCCGGCGATGATGATCTCGGCGCGCCGCGGGCCGATTCCCGGCAGAGCGCGGCGTTGCGCCAGGTTGCGCCGCTCAGTTCCTTCAGCAATCGTCGCCACCGCGGTCTGCGGCACCGTCTGCGGCTTGCTTTCGTTGTAGCCGCGCAACTTCGATGCGTAATAGCTGGACAAGCGCAGCCGGCGTTCCCGAGGTCGCGATCGTGATTTGCAGCTTCGCCGTCTTGATGCGCTTCTGGATGCGCGAGACTTCGCGCTGGATGAAACCGCGCATCTGCTCCAACTCTTTCCGTTTGGGCGGATCGTGGTGCATGAAGGTCTGGGTCAGCCGCACCGCTCCGATGGGCAGGCTGACCATGTCGTCAATGTGCCCGGAGAGAGAGAGTGTCAGCTCGCAGCTGCCGCCGCCGAGATCGATAAGCAGCGCGCGCCTATTGGCGATGCGGGCATTCGACAACATGCCCAGATGAATGAGGCGGCCTTCTTCCAGCCCGGAGATGACTTCAACCTTCCATCCGGTCGCGGTGCGCACCCATTCGCGAAAGGCGCGGCTGTTGCGCGCGTCACGCAGGGCGCTGGTGGCGACGACCCGGACGCGGTCCGCAGCATGGTCCTGGGCGGCGCGATGAAAGCGCCGCAGCACCTGCATGGTTTGCGACATCGCCTGCGGATCGAGCGAGCCGTTGGCGAAGACGCTCTCGCCCAGACGCGTGACCTCGCGATCGTCGTGCAGAGTTTCCAGGCGTCCGCGCACAACCTTCGCAATCTTCAGGCGGACCGAGTTGGAACCGATGTCAACCGCGGCGAATGTCGGCATGAAATACAGAGGATAGCAGTTCGTAACCTGGCATTCACAAACGGCGGAGCTGCCCTGTTTGGCGGGCGCTGGCTGCTCCGACCGTCTGTACGTCCTCAACTGCTATATTCGAAACATGGCCCTGAGCGCGCCGATCACCAACGCCGATGCCAATGCGCGCACGGATGAAGAATTGACAAGCGACCGTAGCAGCCTGGTCTGGCTGTGGGCAATCGTGGCTCTGGGTGCGGCCCTTCGGCTGGTGGCTCTCGGGCACAGGAGCTTCTGGCTGGACGAGATTGCCAGCGTGGTGACCACGCGGCTTCCCGGCAATGCGTTCTGGTCCATGCTGTGGCACGACGAAGGCAACATGGCCCTGTACTACGTGTTGCTGCGGCCATGGCTGCACGTGGGGACGAGCGAGGCCAGCGTCCGATTGCTGTCGGTGGTTCCGGGAATCGCGTCCATTCCGGTCATGTACGTTCTCGGGCGACGACTGTTCGGGCGCAGCGCTGGAATGCTGGCTGCGCTCTTCCTGGCGCTCAATGCCTGTGCCGTTGGAGTTTCGCAAGAGGCCCGCTCCTATAGCCTGCTGGTGCTCGCGGTGCTGCTCTCGACGTATCTGTTCGCGCGCTTGATCGAGCGGCCGAGCTACGCGATGGCATGCGCGTATGGTCTCGTTGCCGGGCTCACTTTCTACTGCCAGTACTTCGGAATGCTGGTTCCGGCTGCGCACGCGGTTTCGCTGGCGGCGCTGCCGCAGGATCGGCGGCCGTGGAAGCAGTTGTCGCTCGCGGCATGCATCATCGCGTTTGCCGCAGTTCCGGTGTTGTGGATGATTCACATTCAGGACATCGGCCACATCGCCTGGGTCCAGCGCCTTTCGTGGATCGAGGTCTACCGTCTCGGAGCCTATCTCGCAGCAAGCTCCGGCAAGGCCGTCGGCGGAATATTGCTGGCACTCGACCTCGCGCTCGTGGGCCTGTTCCTGAGCAGCCTCGGGAAACTGTGGCGCGACCGCCAGCAAGATTTGCGCTGCTGGCGTTATGCGCTGCTCGCCAGTTCCCTGTTTACTCCGATCGTCATCGCGCTGCTGGCTTCCATTCAGCGACCGCTTTTCTATCACCGCTTCCTCATCATCGGGCTGCCGGCCTGGGTGTTGATGACCGCGGTTGGCGCGGAGGGGATTCGCAGCCCGAAGTGGCGAACGGCCGCCATTGCCGGCGTATGCGTGCTCTCGCTGGCCAGTACCATGATTGGGTACACGCGAGTTCAGGAGGATTGGCGAGGCGTGACGCGCTACCTGATGGCGCAGGCGCAGCCGGGAGACCGCGTGCTCTATTACCAGTCCGAGGGCTATTTTGCGGTGGAGAACTATCGCAACTGGCTGGCGGGCGGCGATGCGCCGCGTCCGCAGGCGGTGATTGTGCATTCGCCCGAAGGCGATTGGGCGCAGCAGATGGACCACGCTCCGCGCGTCTGGCTGGTGCTCTACCGCGCCAGGACGGACGATCCGGCAACGCGCAGCATCGAATCGCAATTGCGCAACGGGTACACCCAGGAACGGCAGGCGAGTTTCCGCGCGGTCACGGTAATCGAGTATCGCGCACAGCCGTAAGGTCGCGCTATCGCGGCCGGCATCCAATAAGCATGGTCAAGGCGCCACATCCCGAACCCGAATCGCTGCTCTCGGAGATGAAGGAGGTCGAGCAGGAACTGACTCCGCCTGCTGCGCGCGAATCCAGGCTGGCGCTGGCGGTGCGCGCGTTGCGGCACCGCAACTTCCAGTTGTTCTTTGCCGGTCAACTCATCTCGCTGATCGGCACCTGGATGCAGATTGTGGCGCAGTCATGGCTCGTCTATCGCCTGACCGGTTCTGCCCTGCTGCTGGGAACGGTGGGATTCGCCAGCCAGATACCGGTCTTCATCATGGCGCCGATCGGCGGCATTGTGGCCGATCGCAAGAACCGCAAGCATGTGGTCATCGCAACCCAGGTCGCGTCCATGACGCTGGCGGCCATCCTGGCTGCGCTGACGCTGACGGGCAAAGTGCAAGTGTGGCAAATCATCGTGCTCGCGGCCGGACTGGGAACGGTGAATGCGTTCGACATTCCGGCGCGACAGGCGTTTCTGATTGACATGGTCGGCCGGGAAGACCTGATGAACGCCATCGCGCTGAATTCATCCATGTTCAATGGCGCCCGCGTCATCGGGCCTGCGATCGCGGGCATCCTCGTGGCCTCCATCGGCGAAGGCTGGTGTTTCTTTGCCAATGCGGTCAGCTACATTGCCGTCATTATCGGGCTGTTGCTGATGCGCATCGAGCATCCGGCAAATCTGGCAGGCGAAGGTTCGCCACTGGAGCACATCATCGAGGGATTTTCGTTTGCGCGAAACGCCGGACCCATTCGCGCCATTCTGACGCTGCTGGGCGTGATGAGCTTGTTTGGAATGCCTTACGCGGTGCTGATGCCGGTGTTTGCCGATCAGATCCTGCACGGCGGAGCCCGAGGCCTGGGCATCCTGATGGGCGCGACGGGCGTGGGAGCGCTGCTGGGCGCAATGAGTCTGGCGGCGCGCGCCAGCCTGAAAGGCCTGGGCAAAGTGATCGCCTTCTGCGCTGGAGGATTCGGCGTCAGCCTGATTCTGTTTGCGTTCTCGAAAATCTTCTGGCTCTCCACCGTGCTTCTGGTGCCGGTCGGATTCACCATGATGGTGCAGATGGCTTCGTCGAATACGCTGATTCAGGCCATGACGCCCGACAAGCTGCGCGGCCGCGTGATGGCCGTGTACTCCATGATGTTCATGGGCATGGCGCCGTTCGGAGCGTTCTTCGCCGGCGCGATGGCGCACCGTCTGGGAGCGCCGTGGACGGTGGCGATGGGCGGAGTCGCGTGCATTGCGAGCGCCATCGTATTCGGCAGGCACTTCCCCACGATTCGCGGGGAAGCGCGGGAATTGATTCTGGCGCAAGGCATGACCGGCGGAACTCCCGCCGAGGGAATGACCGGCCGCGGATTGTCGTAGGAGCTTCGCTGGCTCGGACTAAAGTGGCTCCAGGATCGCTGTATTCGACTTGTACAGGTAGAGCAGGCCTTCACCTGGATTATTCTGACGAACTCGCGCTTTGAAGGGGCACGGCTTCAGCCGTGCCGTAAAGCTGGTCATTTATATTGGCTTTAGCCACCGAGGGACTTCGGTTTTGAAGCGAAGTGCGCGTTCCCTCAGGGGCTGAAGCCCCACTCGCCACGCCCTCGTAACGGCACGGCTGAAGCCGTGCCCTTTCAAAGCGTAACCTCTCAAATCGTAAGCTGCAGGAGTTTTTCAGCAGCCTATGAAGCCGTGCCCCTTCAAAACCTGCCGTCTTCAGTACCGAAACAGATGAATAATCCAGGTTCAGACGGCCCGCTCTACCGGCGAAGCTACGGCCACTGTGTAACTGCTCTACTCGAAACTTTGGACGATGCCTGGCCCGCGCTCGTGCCATGGCGTAGCCTGCTCGTACGCGTGCGCAAGTCGCAGCACCGTCCAATCCGCTCCCGGTTTGCCGGAAATCTGCATGCCGACCGGCAATCCGTCCGGCGTGAATCCGCAGGGCACGGAAACGCTGGGCCAGTAGAGCAGGCTGAACGGCGTCGTGTTACGCAGCAAGTGTCTGGTCTCGAATTTCCGCAAGTCGGTTGCTGCCAGTGACTCAAGCTCCGAGAGTTTCGGTGCGACAATCGGGACGGCCGGCGTGATCAGCACGTCCACCTGTTCGAACACGGCTTCCGCTCTCGCCCTTTCCTCTCGCAGGCTGCGCCATGCGCCGATGTACTGCGTGGCGCTGATCCCGGCGCAACTTGCACGCGCGGCAGCGTACGCGGATCGTACAGCTCGGGATGCGCGGTCACCATCGCCTCGTGGTACTCGTAGATTTCGGCGTTCAAGAGGATGCGATCTCCAGCAACCTCGAGCTGCACCTCGCGGATTTCCCGGACCAGCGGCCTGACGGACGCAATGGCTTCTTCGACGCACGAAGCCACATCGGTCTGAAGACCCTCGTAGAATGCTTTGCGCGGGATTCCAATCCTCAGGCAGCCACTCCGTCATCGAGCAACGCCGTCTGGTGAGGAGTCGCTGTTCCGTTGGGACCCGCCAGCAACGTTGCCGCGTCAAGCACGGTCCGCGCCATCGGGCCTGCGGTGTCGAACGAGCGCGCCAGCGGAATGATTCCCTCGCGCACTGAGCACCCCCGCGCTGGGGCGATGCCCCACGATGCCGCACAGCGCTGCCGGACAGCGCACCGAGCCCGCAGTATCGGTGCCGATGGCGGCGAAGCAGAGGCCGGCAGCGACCGCAGCGGCCGAACCCGACGACGAGCCGCCGGTGATGCGGTCGTGTCCCACGGGTTCTTCGCCGGCCCGAAGGCGCTCACGATGCCGCTGCCTCCGAAGGCAAATTCGTGGAGGTTGAGCTTGCCGACGAGCACCGCGCCTGCGTGCTTCAGCTGCCGGACGAGTACCGCATCTTTGGCGGGCACGCGGTCGCGAAAGTGGTTGCTGGCCGCGGTGGTGCGCATGCCCGCCGTGTCGAGCAGGTCTTTCAGCCCAATCGGAATGCCGTGCAGCGGGCCGCGCCAGTTCCCGGCCATGATCTCCGCTTCGGCCTGGCCCGCCTGCTGCAGCGCGAGATCGGCGGTCACCGTGATGAAGGCGTTGAGGACGGGATTGAGCCGCTGCGATGCGCGCCAGACATTCGCGCGTGAGTTCGACGGGAGAAAGCCGGCGAGTACGAACCTGTTCGGCGGCTTCGGTGAGAGTAGTCATGTAAGCCGAACTTGCTACGGCGTTGCGCGCCGGGTTTTCCTCTGGCAGGTTTCGCAGACACCGTAAATCTGAAAGGTGTGTCGCGTTGGCAGGTACTTGTGTTTGCGGCCAATCTCCTGCTCGATTCGTTCAATTCCGGGCGAGAAGAACTCCACTGAGCTGCCACACTCGGTGCAAACCATGTGGTGATGGTTGCGTCTCTGATACTGATGCTCGTAGCGGGAGACTCCGTCGTTAAAGGCCACTTCGCTGGCCAGGCCGCACTCGGCCAGCAACTTCAGGGTGCGATAAACCGTGGTGAAGCCGATGCGCTCGTTCTTCTTCTTGACCAGGCGGTAGAGTTCGTCGGTGGAGAGGTGGTCGCGAGTGTCCAGAAAGGTGCGCAGGATGGTGTCCCGCTGGTCTGTGTGCTTCAGGCCAACGCGCTTGAGATGGCCGTGGAAGATGGACTCAGCTTCGCGCACCATCTCGCGCGAAATCGTGGGCTGATCATCAATGCGTTTCTGGAGCATCGCCGGCCGCGCTACCGCGTAATTCGCTATCAGCATAACACCGCAGGTGCAGCTTCAGACCGGTCGTCTGGGAAGCAAGGGTGGTCTTTTGCAGGCTATATAATCGAGAGCTTCCATGGTAGCCACCACAACTGCCTCTCCTGCCCGGTCCACGCCAAGCAAATTCATCTTTCGCGCGGTAATAGCGGTGCTATTGCTGCTGCTGGTTGCCTTCCTGGCATTCGACGTCTGGTTCTATCGCGCGGTGCAGGCTGCGCTGCCGCAGCGGGATGGCACGGTCCGCCTCGCCGGCCTGACAGCGCCGGTCATCGTGACCTACGATTCGCTGGGGGTCCCCAACATCTCCGCCAGCAACTTGCCGGACCTGTTCTTCGCCCAGGGATACATCACGGCGCAAGACCGGTTGTGGCAGATGGACATGACGCGCCGCTACGCGTCCGGCGACCTGTCTGCGGTGTTAGGAGCCGAATTCGTCAAGGTTGACCGCGAGCAGCGCATTTTGGGGCTGCGGCAGGTCGCCGAGAAAGCTGCCGCCAAGATGGATCCGGCGCAGAGGGCGCACTTCGAGGCTTATGCCGCGGGCGTGAACGCCTACATCGAGCAGCATCGCAAGACGCTGCCGCTGGAGTTCCGCTTCCTTACCTACTTCCCTCACGTCTGGACGGTCGAGGATTCGGTGCTGGTCGGCTTGTCCATGACTCAGTTTCTCAACCACGGTCTCTACAAGGACGAATTGGAGAAAGAGAAGGTCCTGGCCAAACTGGGGCCGGAACTGACCGCCGATCTATTCGTGAACACTTCCTGGCGCGACCATCCTCCGGGAGCCGAAGGCACATCCATCGAAAACGAAGTACCACAGCCAACGTCGCCGGAGGAAGAAGAGGATCCCGTGCCACAGCGCGGAAAGAAAACCAGTCGCCTCACGCCAGAAGCAGGCAAGAAGCAGGTCCCTCGACTCGCTTCGCTCGCTCGGGATGACAAAAGCTCCGCTTCTGGGGATGACAAGAGTAATGAAGAACCTGATGGCGAGAAGCTGTTTCCCGGCTCCAACAACTGGGTCGTTTCCGGCGCGCACACCGCCACAGGCAAGCCGCTATTGTCCAACGACATGCATCTGGACCTGCGAATCCCGAACGTCTGGTACGAGGCCCACCTTGCCGCCGGAGACTTCGATGTTGCCGGCGTCACTCTGCCCGGTGTGCCGTTCGTCATCGTGGGACACAATCGCTACATCGCTTGGGGATTCACCAACCTCGGCCCGAACGTTGAAGATATCTACATCGAAAAGTTTAACGACAAAGGCGAATACCTCGCGCCGCAGGGATGGCTGCAACCGGAACACCGCAAAGGAAATCATTCGCGTGAAGGACAAGCCGGAAGTCGATGTTGACGTGGTGGTCACGCGGCACGGGCCGATCATCAGCGACATCATTCCCGGGGAGAAGCGCAGGCTCGCGCTGAAATGGACCATCTACGATCCGCGGGTGGCAAGCACGGTTTTCTTTGCCGTGGACTCGGCCCGCAATTGGCAGGAGTTTCGTTCCGCCTTCTCGCACTTCGGAGCGCCTGGGCAGAACGTGGTCTATGGCGACGTTGAGGGCCATATCGGCTACCAGGCGACGGGGATGGTCCCGATCCGGGCGTCGGGCGACGGTTCGGTTCCGGTGCCGGGCGAGGATGACGCGCACGAATGGACAGGATATGTGCCGTTCGACCAACTGCCCAGCGTGTACGATCCGCCGTCGGGAATGATCGCCACCGCCAACGGGCGCATCACGCCGGATGGATATCCCTACCTGCTGGCCATTCAGTGGATGGGGCCGTATCGGGCGGAACGCATCTACAAGCTGCTCAACGCGAAGAAGAAGCTCACGCCGCCGGACATGCTGGCGATCCAGACGGACATCGTCTCCGAGTTCGATCGCTACTGTGCCGAGCGCTTCGTGTACGCGGTCGATCACACACCCAAGGCGTCGCAGCGCGCGAAAGCTGCGGCTGACCTGTTGCGCAATTGGGACGGCGCGATGGTCACCGACTCAGCCGCGCCGAGCGTGGCTTACTTCTCGCGCAAGCAGCTGGAGGAGCTGCTGCTGAAGCCCAAACTCGGTGACGAGTGGAGGGAGTATCGGTGGTTCATGAGTCCGGTGTGGCTGGAGAACGTGCTGGCGCATCAGCCCGCGCGCTGGCTGCCCGACGGATACGCCAACTACGATGAGCTATTGACCGCTGCCGTACAGGCCGCGGTGGATGATGCGGCAGTTCCCCGCACGCTGGCATTGTGGAAATGGGGACGCGTGCACCGCGTGGACGTCCAGCATCCCTTCTGGAGCCACTTTCCGATCCTGAAGAAAGGTGCAGGCCCGGGACCGCAGCCGCTGTCAGGCGATGGGCAAACGGTGAAGCAGGTCGGCATCCACTTGGGGACGTCGTTCGGCCCGTCGGAGCGTCTGACCGTCGATTTCTCCGACCTCGACCATTCAACCCTTAACATCGTGAACGGCCAGTCGGGAAACATCTTCGATGTCCACTACAACGACCAGTGGGATGCGTATTACCGCGGGCGAACCTTTGACCTGCCCTTCTCCCCGGACGCGGTACAGCGGGCCGGTGTGAATCATTTGAGGTTGGAGCCGCAGTAGGCCGGGTTACTCCGGATCGACCTGCACCACGCCGTAAAGCGCGCCCTGGAAGATGATCTGGGTTTTCTGAATCGTATCGGTGTCAGTGTCGTAAATCTGCAGATACCCGCCTTCAATCACATAAATCACGTCACGGTTGGGGATGGCAAGCATGCCGGTCACCGAGCCTTTTGGCGGCAGCGGAGCATCGGCCGTGTTATTGCTGAGATCGACGACAGACAGGCAACCGGCGGTTTGGTTACTGCAGGTGATGGCGCCGATGTAGAGCTTGTTATTGGTCGTCAGCCCCATGGTCGTGTGAAGACCGTCGCTGATCGCAATCGAGTTGGCGGTGGTGCGCGTCATGTTGCCGACATTCACTACGTCAAAGACCGGGCCCGCGGTTTGGGAAGTCCCTGCCACATACAGAGTCGTGCCCTTCAGCAGGCCGACACTTGCGCCCCCAACGACGACGCTCGCCTTGATGGTCAGCGACGGGATGTCCAATTGCGCCACGGACGCGGCCGTCGTAGTCGAACCGCACTCCCAGCCGCAATTGAGCACATAGGCGGTATTACTGTCGCTGCTGAAAAAAGCGTTCACCGGCCGGGCAAATCCGGGGATTTCGACCGTGGCCACGGTGGTAGCCTGCAAATCGATCAGGAAGACCGAGTCCGAATTGTCGGCGAAGACCAGCAGATATTGCCCGCTGGGACTCAGCGCGATGTAAGTGGCGGAGGGGACCGGATAGGTCGTCGTGATCCCCGGTGTGGTCACATTAACAACCTGCACTCCGCCGGCGCGTTGACCAGTTATCGCCACGTTCCGAACCGGGGCATAGGCAGTGTTACCGTCAGGCGAAAACAGAGCCATTTGCGCCGGAGCAGCAAGCACGACGGTGCCAAGCTGGGCTTCGGTGGAGTTGGTGATGAAAATCAGGGCATTGTCAGATTGATCGTAGACCAACGTCTTGCTCATGTCGGAGCTTACCGCCTCGAAGGTGACGGAAGTCCCCGCTGGAACCGTGACCGGAACACCCGGGACAACCTGGCCAGTGGAGGTGGTTGTCGAAGGCGTGAACTGGGTCGTGTCGTTCTGGATATCTACGACCTGGAGATTGCCCGAGAAGGTGTTGCTGATTAACGAACGATGCTGCACCTTACTGGCCGGAGTGTTGGAAGTTCCGTTTCCACCGCAAGACGTAATCAGAAGGAGACCAAAGACCGCCGGGAGGACTGCGAACCACTTCAAGCGTTTTACCCCATACATCATGCTGATAGGAGATGAGTTGTTGAAAACTGTTGAATTATAACAGAGCGGGAACCCTGGGCTCGCCCGCGCGCTGATGGCCAATTGCGGCCGTTTGCGATAAAGTTTCATTAAGAGCGTCACACCTACTCCAGATCAAAATGCCAACGGACCTCATAACTCGATTGCAAGCCGGCGCTGTCTTATGCGATGGCGCGATGGGTACGCTGCTGTACTCCAAGGGCATCTTCATCAACCGTTGCTACGATGAGCTCAACCTCTCGCAGCCCGATCTCATCCGCGACATCCACCAGGAGTACCTCCAGGCCGGAGCGGAGATCATTGAAACAAACACCTTTGGCGCCAATTCGTTTCGGTTGTCCAAGCATGGATGTCTGGACAAACTGGCCGATGTGAACCGCAACGGCGCGCGCCTGGCCCGGGAGGCGGCCAAGAGCTTCGATGCCCTGGTGGCTGGCGCCGTCGGACCGTTGGGCGTCCGCATTGAACCGCTGGGCAAGGTGTCGCTGGCCGAGGCCCGTGATGCCTTTCGCGAGCAGATTACGGCCCTGAATGAAGAAGGCGTCGATCTGCTCATCCTCGAGACTTTCGGATATCTGGAAGAGCTGCATCAGGCGATCCTGGCGGCTCGCGAGGTGAATCCCACATTGCAGGTGGTGGCACAGGTCACCATTGACGAAGATGGCAACTGCCTCGATGGCTCCAGCCCTGAGCACTATGGGCCGCAAATCGAAGCCTGGGGCGCAGACGTCGTGGGATGCAACTGCAGCGTGGGGCCGGTAGCCATGCTGGAGGCTCTGGAACGGGTTCGGGCCGTCACCACCAAGCCGCTCTCTGCGCAACCCAACGCCGGCATGCCGCGCTCGGTCGAGGGGCGCAATATCTATCTCTGTTCGCCCGAATACATGGCGGAGTATGCCCGGAGTTTTGTTGGCATCGGTGTGCGCCTGGTCGGCGGCTGCTGCGGCACCACTCCAGACCATATCCATGAGATGAAAACCTTCCTGAGCCCTATCAAGCACGACACCAAGGAGCGCAAGCCGGCTCCGGCGGCCAAGGCCCAACCTGTCGAAGTGCCCCCGCTCCGAGAGCGTTCGCAACTGGGCCGCAAGATCGCCGACGACGAGTTCGTCACCATGGTGGAAATCGTTCCCCCCAGAGGCACCGACGCAACGAAGGAGTTGGAGGGTGCGAGGCTCCTGAAGTCGGTGGGGGTGGACGCGATCAATATTCCTGACAGCCCACGTGCCTCGGCGCGCATGAGCAATCAGGCACTCTGCCTGCTGACCCATCAGCAGGTGGGGATTGAGCCGATCCTGCACTACACCTGTCGCGACCGCAACGTGCTGGGTATTCAATCGGACCTGCTCGGCGCGAGCGCGCTCGGCATCCGCAATCTCATCTGCATCACCGGCGATCCGCCCAAGATGGGCGATTATCCCGACGCTACTGCCGTCTTCGATGTGGACGCTATCGGCCTGGTCAATATTGTCCACAATCTGAACCGGGGTTTGGATATTGGCGGCAATCCCACCGGCGCCTCGACCAGGTTCGTGATAGCCGTGGGCGCTAATCCCGGCAGCCCCAACATTGACGAGGAAATCCGTCGCTTCCAATTCAAGGTTGAAGCGGGCGCGGAACTGGCAGTTACGCAACCAGTCTTCGATATCCGGCTGCTGGAAGAGTTCTTGCGCAAGATTGAGCACTGCCGCGTCCCAGTGGTTGCGGGCATCTGGCCGCTCACCAGCACCCGCAATGCTGAGTTCATGAAGAACGAGCTGCGGGTTTCCATCCCCGACGAGATTTTCGCACGCATGGCGAAGGCAACCACCGCTGACGCCGCTCGCGCGGAGGGTGTAGCCATCGCGCGCGAGATGCTGCTCGCGGTTCGGCGCATAGTGCAGGGCGCGCAAATTAGCGCTCCATTTGGGAAGTACTCTGCCGCCGTTGACGTCCTGGAGGTCTTGGGCACCAGCAAGCCCCCTGTGGTGTAGCAGCTTACAGAGGATGTCCGGGTAAGGGCAGCGGTCTACAATGTCTCCGCCAGTTTCTGCTCTTACGCCTTGATAGAAGGAACTTCAGCGGTGCAGCCAGCCGACCAGCCGTCCTTAACTGCCGTTCCCGTGAATCGCCACGCGGCGGCCGTCGATCTCGCGATTGCTGTTGCGTTCTTTCTTGGCTGCTCCGCTGCCCTGCCGCGGTTGGACCCGATTTTGCGGCACGGCCGCGGCGTGGGTATGGTCTTTGCAGCCGCCGGCTACCAGTTTGCCTGTGAAGGCTTGGTTCTGCTTCTTATCATGGCGATTCGGCATGAGCGTTTTTCCGACTACGGGTTCACCGCCCGCAATACCGCCAAATCCTTAGCGCTTGCTTTGCTACTGACCGTGATCTATGACCTCGCCATGTCGTGCCGTGCTGGAGCGTTGTTGTGGGTTCCGCTGCGGCGCCAGCCCGCTGTGCGCATGTCGCTGGCTGCCGGGTTTCCACTATCTCTTGCAGGGCTGGCGGTTACGGTCGCGGCATGGGGCTTCTTTGAAGGGTTCTTTGGAGTCTTTTTCGCCAGGAAGCTTAATCTGGCGCTGGGCCACAGCGGCCGAGGTTGGCTTTCTCCGGGAGTTCTAGGTTTCGCCCTGTTTAACGGATTGATCCACCTGGCGATTGGACAAGGTCTCGAAGGATTTCTGGGCAGCTTCGCATCCGGATACGCAATCGCCGTGATTCCTGCAGTCACAGCAAACGCCTGGGGAAGCGCGCTGGTACAAACCCTCACGAATGCTGTCGGGAAACTTTGAGCCAGGAAGAGTGCCCGTTCGCAGGCGAGCGTCACTTTTCATCTTTCATCTTTCATCCTGGCGGCGCCGGCCAGGATTGTTCCCGGGGACAGCCAGAATCTGCTCGAATTTTCATGCTCGGCGGGACCAATGTGGACTAGAATCGTCCGAGGAGTTGAGCTTGCCAAAGTTCGAAGAGTGTCTCCAACGATTGGAAAAGATCGTGACTGAACTGGAGAAAGGGGACGTTTCCCTCGACCAGGCGTTGGAGCTTTTCGACGAGGGCATGAAGCTTTCCGGTTCCTGCCGCAAGGAACTGGAAGAAGCCGAAGGCAAAGTAGAGATCCTACTGAAGCGCAATGGCAAACTTCAGCCGGAAGCCTTTGAACCCGCAACGCAATCGGGCGACGCTACCAAATAGCGCTGCCCCGCGTCCATAACTAAGTGCACCGCGTCGGTCTGGCGCGGAGTTGCTGGATCGTTCACCTCACCTCGTCACTGGGTTGGCAATTGCCGTCCCCCTCCGCCATTTCAAAAAGGGGTTTGCCATGCGGCCTATCAACGTTGTACTCGTCCACCATGATGCAGTTTCAGCCGAGCACCTGGCTGCATCGTTGCAAAAGCACTTCCGCAATCTCGCAGTGGCGAAATCTCTGGAGGAAGCCCGCTCCGCAATCGCGCGCTTGCGCGCTCCGTTTGCCGTCGTTGACCTGGAACTCATCCGCATACCTGAGCTAAAGCAGGTGTGCGCCCAATTTCCGTCCACGGCAATCGTATGCATTCATCGCCTCGCCGACGATGCTTTATGGTCAGAAGCTCTGGCCATGGGGGCAGTGGATTGCTGCTGCACCAGCGATCTGCACGGGATCTTGCTTGCCGCGGAGCGCTACGTCGTGCTTGCCCGGGCGCATCCGACGGCGGCGTAAGTAGCAGTCAGCAGTCAGCACT
>CAWJIW010000027.1:0-82519 GCA_963843005.1 uncultured Acidobacteriaceae bacterium
GGACCTGTTGCATCGGGCAGGACATCGCTTCGTGGTGCGGAGAAGTCCAGCTGTAGACCAAGGCTCGTGGGACAGGCGAGGGATCGAGGCTTGGACCAGACGCTAAGTGACACATTCCCGTGCAGCGACGCCTTGTCCTCCATACCCAACCCCGCGGTGGAATCCGTGATCTGGCAGTCAGCCGGGACGGACGAGTTGACGGGTGCAGCATGAAAAGTTCAGGTTCGTTTATAGCGTCCGAAAGAGTATTTGAGAAATTGCGCGCACTCTGTACGGAGCGCACAGTCGAAGGATCGACGGTGCTCTTTCGCCAAGGGGAAGCGCCCAAAGAAGTCGTGCTTGTGTTGCACGGAGACATTGCGCTGACGCCGGACGCTACCGAACAAACTCTTTGCCGGATTGCAAGTGCCGGTGCGGTCCTGGGGGTCCCTGCCATTCTGGGGCGGAAGTCCTACAGCCTGACTGCCGTTTCGGTCAACAAGTGCATCATTGCCATCTTGGCTCGGAAGCGCTTTCTTGCGGCGCTTCAGGCAGACCCGGAGATGACTTTGGGGATTGTTCGAATGCTGGCGGAGGAAATCTCAGAGATGCAGAACTTGAGTGTGCAGTTGCGACTCGCCCACATGAGCGAACTGGCTATCCAATGAAGGGCAGCGGACGAGTGCGAAAGTTTTCTTCCGTCCGCCTTAGGGCCTCAGAGAGGGAACATAGGAAAGATCGAGCCATGGCATACGTGATTGCTGAACCATGTATCGGGGTGAAAGACACAGCTTGTGTTGATGCCTGCCCTGTGGACTGCATTCATCCGAGGAAAGATGAAAGCCGCTTTGCTGAGGACCCTCAGCTCTACATCGACCCTGTCGAGTGTATCGATTGTGGTGCATGTGTACCGGTGTGCCCGGTATCAGCGATCTTCGCGCTCGACGATCTCCCCACGAAGTGGAAGGAGTACACAGAAAAGAACGCTGAATACTACAAACGCTGAGCACGAGCATCGAGGATGTCATGCTGATATAGGACAATCACAGGCATCTCAGCGGCAGTGAAAAGAGAGAGGATACATGGACTACAAATTTATTCCGGACCTGGCTGCAGAGTTTGCAATGCCAAAGGACGGAATCATGAGTCGCGTACTCCACAAGGATGAGAAGCTCAATGTGACGCTGTTTGGTTTCTCGACGGGCCAGGAGTTGTCAACCCACTCTGCCCCGACGCCGGCTCTGCTGTACTTCCTCCAGGGAGAAGCTGACGTACGATTGGGCTCCGACATCGTCGATGGAAAGCCCGGGTCTTTCGTCTATATGGCGCCGATGCTTCCTCACGGCATTTCCGCTAAAACTCCAGTCATGATGTTGCTGGTGCAGGTCAAGAACACCACGGGTGATCCTGGGAAAGCTGCAGGAGAATAGGAGGCGTTCGGATGTTGCAGGCGGAAGTTGGAGGCGGCGGCAGAGTTGACGCGGGAGGAGGACTTCAGAAGCCAGGGTACTTGATCCGCGACTTCGTATTGACGTCTGCTCTGGGTGTGCGGGTACAGATATCGGATTATCGTGGGCGGTCCAATCTCGTTCTTGTCTTTGCCGGGCAAGCTGGCATCGAATTCGGCGTTCTCCGGGACGCAGCAAAACGTTACCAGGATTTCACCGAACAGGATGCGGTCGTTGTCGCCGTGTTCCCGTACAACTTCCACGAGACTCATCCCCTGAAAATATGGGCCACGCTCCCATTTGTGGTGCTCGCGGATGATGATGGAATCGTGCACAGCCTCTACGGCGCCGTCGATGAACATGGAAAACCTGGTTCCCTAATCTATGTGACCGATCGCTTCGGTGAAATTGTTTCTGTCTACGACGCCCGGGGCGGCAAGAACCTGCCCAGTACCGATGACATATTGAAAGTGCTGGAGTTCATCAATCATCAGTGCCCGGAGTGTGAACCGTCCGAGTGGCCCCGTTAAGTGCGTGCTCTGACGGCGGATGCAGATGCGCTGTTAAGAATGATCTTCAGTTTGCAATCGAGATCAGTTGCGGGCGCGCTGGCTGGACGGGCGTTACCAGTAGCTTCGGCCGGTTGGCGGCAATGTTCATAACCCGCCATAGCTCAATGCCCCACCACGACAAAGCTGCCACTTCAAGGAAACCGGTCAAGCCAACGAGGGGGAAGGCCACCTGCGGAAACCAGTCCGCCGTGATTTGCAGCGACACACGGCCGATGCAGCCAATATTGAGCAGGAGGAATGGGCCCCACAGTCGGCTTAGGCGCGAGGCACCCAACCCAGCGAGGATCGGTACAACCCGAGATGCAATTCCGACGATCATCATGCTGACAAAACCGACCGTGTAAGCATGGTGGTAGGCGGCCATGTAGTCATGTGCGAAGCCTTGACGGGTCCAGAATCCATACGGCAGGAAAAAAGGAAGCATTGCGGCAGCTGCAAGCAGCCAGACAAAAGCGGTACGTACAAATTTAAGGGTGCGATCAGGCTGGGCGGCACGGCTGAAGATCCCGAGCTGTTTCACCAGCAGTACAGCCCATGCCAACATCAGTACATACGCAAGCTCAAGCGTGTAGATGAAAACGGAGCGGCCTGTCAAACGAAGAGCAACATAGCTGGCGATGTCCAGCAGGAGGGCACCGTTGATAAGGATGAAGAGCGGACGGTGGAGATCACGTGGCGGCCTCTGTAGTCCGTACACGTGCGGCACAAATCGTTGACTGACACCCGCGATGATCAATGCGCCGAAACCGAGCAACTGCATATCTCGCAGAGGTCCATCGAGCAGGGCAACGCGGCTGATCATCTGTGCCTGAGAGTATGCCGTCGCCTTTGCGAAAAACAGGATGGGGTCGAGCAGCGCCTGCACCAGGAACCAGAAATAAGCAGCGAAGATGAACTTCTCGTAGTAGACGGGCGGTTCAATGGATTTCCGCGCGGTGCAGATCAGAATAGTGATGAAGAGCGCGACCGCCGTCACTTCGACCGCAGCCGATACTGACGCCAGTGATATCGCCAGCACTCCGCGACGGAGCATCTCCGCGACGACCCGCAGCCCGATACCGGCAAGCATCAGATAAAAGGTCAGGTTTGCCAGTTCCGGGTGCCACAGGGTTGTGTTCTTGAAACGAGGAAACGACTGGTAGGCGAAGCCCATGACAAACAGGCCCATCCAGCCGAAGATCATGGCGTGGGCATGAGCGTGAATAGGGGCCATCATATCGAGTCGCCCAAAGCCCCTCGCGACTGCGAGTTGCAACAGGTTAATGGCGCCCCAGAACGCGCCGATGCTGAGCACCACCGCCACGCCAGCTTTGAAAAAGCGCCGGTAGATGTAGTCGGCAATACTTTCCTGGAAAGGCAACGCCGCGGCAGACGGTTTCGCGATCTCGGCGTTCAATTCACGGAGCAGTTCGTCAAGGTTCGCCTGGTGGACGGTGGCAAAGAATTCGAGCGACTCGGCGGGACCGCCTACACCTCCACAGCCCCGAAGTCCGTGTTGATCGAAGATGCGGCGTGCACTCGCGCAACGCTCCAGCACCTCAGCAATGCTGGTTGATTTAGTAATTACGGCCATCGCGAATACCTCACAATCAGCATAGGAATGCGGCGACCGAATGTAGATGACTTATGTCACACCTCGAAAGGCAGGGCAGAAGCGCGTTAAAGGCAGGCGTTCTACCCCGCTTTCGGGGGAGATGACTGTGACTCCGGGGCAAGAAATGAGAATATTTCCTTAACGATCCTCCGGGTTAACTGGGGTTAACTGTCTGAGTCTTTCAACTTGCGGCATATGAATACTGGTGGTTTTGAGAGATCAAAGTTCACATTGTCTGTCGGCATTCAAGGCTCATTATGGATTCGGGGCATCTGATTTGCCCAAAGGAGAGACCTTAAATGGCACGCAGACATCAACAGGGTTGGCTAAAGAAAGAAAAACGCAGGCAAGGTGAAACTTGGGTGTTGTTCTTTCGTACAGTCCGGAAGTCCGACGGTAAGCGCGTCGAGAACAAGGTTCCGATTGCTCTTGTAAGAGACTTCCCCGACAAGAGCTGTGCATGGGCGGAAGCCGAAAGACAGCACCTCCACATCAACCAGGTGGATTTCCGCGGATGTGTAATTTTTGCGGATCTGGCACATCACTACGCGGAACATGAGCTCGTAGAACCCACCGAGTCTATCCATCCAAAGGCACACACGACAATCAGAGGTTACGAGCGAGTGCTCCGCAATCGACTGCTGCCACGCTGGGGGAACCGAGTCGCGCTCAGCGTCGAAAAACGGCAATGATTGCTACAACTGCAATTACGATTCTTGGTTTCATCAGTTTCGTGCTCGGTTCATTTTTAAGCATGATTTTCCGATTCTGGGATCTCCCTAGCAGGAGTGACGTTCCATACAGTCAACACCCTCTGGTTGCTTCACCGTCGCTTACAATGATCTCGGGCTCCACAATGATTTCGGATTTCACGGAATTAGCGACCAAACTGTATTTCTGGGCGGCCTGCACAGCGCGCCGTGTCCTGGCTTCGACAACCTGCTGTTCACCAGGGCCACAGGCGACGCGAATTACGGGGTGAAAATACAACCGGGTGAAGATCTCCGTCCGATCGAGTTCAATCAGCTTCGTGCCCTCGGTGCGGCATTCATAGGACAGCAAGGTTCAGTTGGAAGCGCTCTGCCGCCCAGATGAACATCAGCATCACGCAGGTATTCGCTGCAGCGACGAACGCATCTTCTGGCGTCAATACTCCGGCATGGCCTTGCGCGTCGGGAGGCGCGGAGAACTTCATTTCCGGACCGTTGCCCATTTCAAGGTGGCCCCAGTGCTCGCCTGTCCATCGCACAGTCGTGTGATAGGTCGCGGTCCGGCTCATTTCGCCACCTCCTGACAAAACGCGGCGTACTCGCGGAGAATCGCTTGGTGGTAACTCTCTTCCTCTTCAGGCGGCACTTGGTTATAGACCTTGACCATTGCGAGCAGGCCGCCCTCATCAAGGGTTCCGGGACCACGTCCAAGCTGGCGGAATTGCTGGAAGATCAGCGGCAGGGCAAGCAGTTCCACCGTCTTGCCATCAATGCTGACTTTGCTGATCGGAATGCCGGAACCGCAAGCGCATCCCACTGACCTGGCCTGCGCAGGCTTAGGCTCAGCGACAACACTATTGGGGACCACAAGCGCCGGTGCGCCGAGGATCTCATCGACAAAATCGGTCAGCCGTTGCGCCGCGACATCAACTGCTTGTTTGCCCGCGGCATTCAGCTGCCGACGCCCCTCAACCTTCCCCAGGCTGCATTCGGCGACCAGGTCGCTGATCACGATGCTCGCGGTTGGCTTGCCCGAATACATCTCCGTGCCACGCGCCGCGCACCGAAGATCACAGCCGTCGATGGTGATGGTGGGATGAAAGCGCGCGAACGCCCGGTCTCCTTCGCCGCCCGCCAGAAACAGCGGCAGGCAGATGGTGACCGTCTTTCCTGGACGTGTTTCGTGCAGCACCTTCAACGCTGCGAGGCGCGCGACAGTGCCCTCGGCCAGTTCCTCACCGGAACAGGCTATGATCCCGACTTTCTTCTCGAGGCAGATCAGGCATGTGGCCCTCCTTGTTCGGTTACGGAACCGTCGATCGCATCCAGGTGTTCCGCTATTTCTTCGGCTAGGACGCGAGCGAGTTGTTTCCCCTCCGGGTTCAGTTCGGCAATCCCTTCCGGCTTCAAGTCCTTGTGGCTTCGGAAGGCGTCAAACACTGCAACTTCCCGCGCGACCATGCCGCCGTTGTGCTTGACCAGCTTCGAAGCGCACATTTGCTTGCAGCCGTCGATGGTCACCGCCGGGCTGCTACGCACGCGCTCGCACGCCTCCGCGTCTCCGAGAACCAGCTTCGAGAGCGCCACCAATCGCGTGTCGCTGGGGCGCAAGTTGTCGCACAACTCATAAGCCGCCTCGCGGGTTACCGTGCCCAGCGATTTGCCGATGCCGCTGCACGGAACGACAACCATGCTTTGTTTCTTAAGGCTCATGACTTCAACTCCTCCTCCGCCTGTGCATACATGACTGCGAGATAGGCTGGCGCGTCGAGCAACTTTGCACGATCAGCCTCCCAATCCTTGACTTCGATCACCGCCAGCCAGCCCTTTTCATACGGGTCCTGATTTACAACTTCGGGAGTGATCTCCAGCGCCTTGTTGACCTCGACGATGATCCCGGCAACTGGCGAAGGCAGATCTACAGTGACTTTCATGGTTTCCATCTCCGCCAATTCATCCTCGGCATGGAGGCTGACTCCCACGGCTTTGACGTTCGCGAAAGCAACATCACCGTTATGCTGCTGGAAAAAGTCAGTGACCCCGATCCGAACACGCTGAGAACCCTGGTCCTGAACGGGGAGGAGCCACATGCCCTCGGCGGTGTAGAGGCGATCCTTCGCCACCCGGAAAGTGAACTTATCTATCGTTGTTTGCAGGTAATCTGGCATCGTCTCTCCTTATCGCGATTGCATGTGGATGGCAGCGTCCCGAAAGCCCAGCGCCGCTTCCAGCATGGCTTCAGGCAGCGTTGGGTGTGCATGCGTGGTCCAAGCTAAATCGTCGGCCGTGGCTCCCAACTGCACGGCAAGAGTCCCTTCCGCAATCAAGTCCGTGGCATGGGGCCCAAGCAGATGCACTCCCAGAACGCGGCCGCTTCCCGCCTCGCAGATCAGGCGCACGATGCCATCTGTCTCGCCCAGAATGCGGGCGCGGGGATTGGCCGAGAAGCAGGAATTGCGAGACCTTGAGCTCAACGCCGCTGGCGCGAGCCTGCGCTTCGGTCAGGCCGACGCTGGCAATCTCCGGCCGGGTAAAGATCACGTTCGGCACCGCCCGGTAATCGGCATGGCGCCGTCCTCCGGTGACGTTTTCCGCGACCACGCGGCCTTCGACCATCGCTTTGTGTGCCAGCATCCAACCGCCAACCGCATCGCCAATCGCCCAAACGTTCGGAAGGTTTGTGGCCATCCGATCGTCAACAACGATCGCTCGCCCAGATATCTGGAGGCCGAGGTCGGCGCAATTGATCCCGGACGTGTTCGGCCAACGGCCAGTGGCGATCAAGACCTTGTTGGCCTCAAACCTTGACTCACCGGCATAGACCTGCAGCGCATCACCCGCTTTTACAATCTTCTGGACGACGGCACTGGTCTGAATCGACATGCCGCGCCGGCGCAGAATTGATTGCAGGCGCTTGGCTATGAACTCATCGGTCGCACCCGGCAGCAGGCTTGAAGTCATCTCAAGCACTGTCACCTGGCTTCCTAGTGCCTCATAAATGCATGCGAACTCCAAACCGATCACTCCTCCGCCCACGACAACCAGGCGCTCGGGAACAGTGTCCAGATTGAGGGCTTCCGTGCTGGTGATCACCCCTGGGAGATTGCGCCCTTCGATCGGCAGATCGGCGACTACAGACCCCGGTGCGAGAATGATGTGCGTAGCCGAGATTTCAGAGGCCGTATCCCCGTCCAATACCGCGAGGACTCCGGGACGGGCAAGCTTGGCTTCGCCGTGGATAACGGCAACCCGGCGTGCCCGCAGCAAATGTTCCACGCCACCCACGAGTTGATCGACAGTCGTTTGTTTGTAGGCCATCAGAGCTGCAAGATTTGCCGAGGCCTGCGGGACAGAGAGACCAAAGTCGCTGGCCCTCCGGCAATGAACCAGCAGATCGGCAGCGGTCGTCAGGACTTTGGTTGGGATGCAGCCAATGTTCAGGCATGTGCCACCCACACGCTGCTTCTCGACGAGGATGACCCTTGCCCCGCGCTGCGCCGCCGCTAGAGCTGCGACATATCCAGCCGGCCCGCCACCGAGGATGGCAACGTCCGCGATTTCACTTGTTCCTGACATATCAAATCCGTACCGTCGACCTACTGCTTCATGGCCGCCATAGCCAGCCAGGTCGTTATCTCGGCGGCGTTCGGGACTCGACCTGCCGATTTCACTTCGCCGTTGATCACCAGAGCGGGCGTTGCCAGAATTTTGTAGGCCATGATGTCTTTTATGTCTTCCACCTTGGTCAGTGAGGCAGGGGCAGACAGCTGGGCTAGCGCCTTCTCCGCTTCAGCGTAGAGTCGTTTGCAGTTCGCACAGCCAGTTCCGAGAACTTTGATTTCAAGACTCATTTCGATTTCTCCTTGATCACTTGAGTGGCGCATGCGAAGAAGTTGCATACGCACGGCGTAAGAAGCGTGTAATAAACCGATGTCCCTTGCCGGCGATCGTCAACGATGCCGTGGGCCCGCAGTAGAGCAAGGTGTTTCGAGACTGTTGAGACGTCGGTTCCGATCAGCTCCGTCAACTCACCCACAGAACATTCGCCGCGGTTAAGCCGATCAATGATCTTGAGGCGAGACTCGTTGGCGAGTGCCTTGAGTACCCGCGCCTGCTGTTTAAAGTCATTACACTTTGTCATCTGCGTTTAGTATTCTCTTATTTGGCCAAATAGGCAACATGTCGGCGTAGCGAGATTTGGGTCCGTTCCCATTTTGGATCTCTACATGAGCATGTTGAACAAGTAGCCAACGAGGAGAATCCCCGTGGCCACGACTCCGACAAATACTGCTATCAGTTGTGGACGGAGCACCTTACGAAGAATGATGGTCTCCGGCAACGACAGACCGATGACCGACATCATGAAGGCCAACACGGTTCCCAGCGCGGCACCCTTTCCCAACAATGCCTGCACTACAGGAATGATTCCAGCGGCGTTTGAGTACATGGGTACACCGATCAGCACCGCCAGCGGCACCGACCACCACGCGCCTTTACCCATGATGTGTGCCATGAAATTCTGCGGAACATACCCGTGAATCCCCGCGCCGACTGCGATCCCAGCGACCACATACGGCCATACCTTACCCACTATCTCGCGCACTGCTTCACGGCCAATTTTTAGGCGTTCAGACCAACTGACCTGATCGTCCGGGACCGCATCCGCCCCAGATTCCATCTGATAGACCCAAGGCTCGACGAAGGCTTCGAGCTTCAACCGCCCGATAATCCATCCTGCGATGATGGCAATGATCAATCCCGTTCCAGCGTAGATCGTGGCGATGCGCCAACCGAACAAGCCAAATAAAAGGACGAGGGCCACCTCATTGATCATCGGCGCCGCGATGAGAAATGAAAATGTCACGCCCAGGGGCACGCCGGTGGTGACGAATCCAATGAATAATGGTACCGCCGAACACGAACAGAATGGCGTGACGACACCAAGAAGCGACGCCAAGACGTTGCCGGCGGACTCGCTTTTCCCCGCGAGAATAGAACGCGTTCTTTCCGGAGTGAAGAACGACCTGACGATTCCCACGCCGAAAACGACCAGCGTGAGCAGCATCATGACTTTAGGAACTTCAAAGACAAAAAACTCGACTGCAGAACCAAGGCGCGTGCCACCGTCGAGATGAAGGACGGAATAGGTGATCCACTTCGCAGCCGGTAGCAGAAGACCGTAGACTAAACACCACAATGCCAACGAGAGTGCGGATAAGGAAAGGTTTCTCCACACCGTCCTCTTTCGGGGCGCTGTGCTTTTTTCCGTTACTTCAATCTCCACGCAGCCACCTTTCGCCGCCATTCGCTTCCATCTTTCCTTCTTACAAAGAACAAACGCGCCGTCATGCTCCGTCGTTACGAACAAAGTCGGTCAGCCAATTAGAAATCTGATCGCGAACTTTGCGAAATGCGTGTAGCTGTTGGTCTTTTGGCGCAGCAGCCGGATCTTCAAAGCTCTGATGTATCCGCGCACCGCCGCCCGGAAAGATTGGACACGATTCTTTCGCGTTATCGCAGACGGTGATCACATAATCGAACTGCTGCCCAGCAAACTCGTCGACCGACTTGGAGCGGTGATTCGAAATGTCAATGCCAGCCTCCTTCATGGCGGCAACGGCATTGGGATTCAGGCCAGCCGGCTTCGTCCCTGCGCTGAACACCTCAAAGTCTTCACCGGCCATGTGACGCAACAGACCCTCGGCCATCTGACTGCGGGCCGAATTACCAGTACACAGAATTAGCACCCGTTTCTTGCTCATCGCACACTCTTTCCGTATGGATCGCAAATAGCTACCACTGGCTCGCCGGTGACAGCATTTCCGAAATATCGTCGCTGGAAGAATAGCGAGACATTTACCAACGCGATCATTGCCGGCACCTCGACCAGAGGCCCGATCACAGCCGCGAACGCTGCTCCCGAATTGATCCCGAACACAGACACAGCGACGGCGATTGCCAACTCAAAGTTGTTCGAGGCCGCAGTGAAGGAAAGCGTCGCGGTTTTCGAGTAGTCCGCTCCAAGCTTCTTCCCCATGTAAAAGGAGACCAGGAACATTGCCACAAAGTAGATCAACAACGGAACGGCAATTCGCACGACATCAAGTGGCAGACGCACGATATACGCGCCCTTGAGCGAAAACATAATGACAATGGTGAATAGCAGTGCAATCAGCGTTAAAGGACTGACACGCGGGACGAAGTTGTGGTCATACCAGTCGCGGCCCTTAGCTCGGACCAACACCCATCGAGTCAGAAAGCCGGCCAGAAACGGTATCCCGAGATAGATAAAGACACTCTTTGCGATATCGGCCATCGAGACGTTAACGACTGCTCCATGCAGCCCAAGCATTGGAGGCAGGACGGTGATGAAGAACCAGGCGTAAACCGAGTACAGGAACACCTGGAATAGCGAGTTGAACGCCACAAGGCCGGCAGCATACTCCGTGTCGCCCTTCGCCAGTTCGTTCCACACGATCACCATGGCGATGCACCGGGCGAGCCCTATCATGATCAGTCCAGCCATGTACTCGGGGTAGCCGCGCAGGAACACGATCGCCAGCACGAACATCAGGATCGGGCCGATCACCCAGTTCTGCACGAGCGAAAGCGCCAGGATGCGCTTGTTGCGAAAGACCTCGCCGAGCTCTTCGTAGCGCACCTTCGTGAACGGAGGGTACATCATGACGATCAGCCCGACGGCAATGGGGATGGACGTAGTCCCTACACTGAACTTGTTGAGGAAGGGCACAATCCCCGGCACAAGCCAGCCAGCGACGACGCCGACGACCATGGCCGTGAAAATCCACGCGGTCAGATAACGATCCAAGAAAGCTGAGGCGAGAGGGTTTGTTCATTGCGTCTTCCCAGATAAGACTATTCCGCTCTTCGAGGAAAGCGGACAGCTCACCGGCTGGTGATGTTTCTCATTCGTGACCAATGCGATCGATCTCTTTCTGTATAGCCAGCTTGTCGAGACTCGCCAGTGGCAGACACATGAAGATGCTGATGCGGCGGTCCAGCATGAAGAACGCGTCGCGAAAAGCTCGCGAGACTTCATCGGGCGTACCTTCGACAGCGGCGGGGTCAGGCACACCCCAGTGGGCGGTCATCGGCTGGCCCGGCCAAACAGGACACACTTCCTTCGCAGCGTTGTCACAAACCGTGAACACGAAGTGCAATTCTGGCGCTCCCGGCTTTGCGAACTCTTCCCAACTCTTACTGCGCAGTCCGTCGGTGGGCAGGCGGGCCGTTTCGAGCTGCTTCAGTGCCTCCGGGTGCACAAATCCTGCAGGATGGCTGCCCGCGCTATAGGCAATGAAATTGGGAAGTCCCTTACGCTTTAGAATGGCCTCGGCCATGATCGAGCGGGCGGAATTGCCCGTACACAGAAACAGTACGTTGTAGCGTCCTTGCATTGTTGCACCTCACACCTGCAACTAAATCAAACTTTGGCTGTCTCGCGAGAAGAAGGTCGACCAGTTCTGGGCCTGCCAAGTGCGGAATAAGGTTTCCATTCACTGACCGTGCAAGAACCCGCCGCAATGGCATCTTTCAGACGTTCTGTGTCCTGCTGCAATTGCTCTTCGTCTCCGAAGGCTTGGCGGAGAAAATCAAACAGCAATCGCTTGGTCGCCTCTCCTGGATCGGTGAGACGGTAATAGATACGGTAGCCGTCGCGACGATCGAGGACCATTCCGGAGTTCTTCAGATAAGCCAGATGGCGAGAAACGTTAGGCTGCGAATTCTCCAAAACGTACTGGATGTCGCATACGCAAAGCTCACCATGCAGCAGCAGGTTAATGATCCGCAGCCGATTGTTGTCTCCTAAGGCTTTAAAGTACTGTTCCAACTCTTTCATCGATTGAACCTCTTTATCTGGATCGAGCCGGCTTCGGCCAGCTCCTGTAGACGCTCCACTCCGACTGGCGCGTCCGGCTGCCAAGGAAGCAAGTACACTCTTTTGGACAGTTTCTTTACTTCGTTGATGTAGCGCACTTCAATTCCTGCCCGCCTCGACAGAATAGGATCTCTTGTGTTTGTCGCGGCAAAGCTCTGATTAACGATCCATCCATAGGGTGTAATGCCAGCCCGAGCAAGATCGCTCTGCAGCCGTGCAGCTTCGTGAACTGGAGTCGCTTCCGGCAAAACCACGATCAGGATTTTCGTAAAGTCAGGATTACGAAGTTGGGGCAAAAGTCGGCGAACGCTGTCAGGGATGTAGGTTAAGTTCCGTTCGACATCGCGGTGATAGGCGTTCGCGGCGTCTAGTAACAAAAGCGTGTGCCCGGTCGGAGCGGTGTCGATCACCACAAATCCGTGATTTCCCCGATCCACCATCTGGGCGAAAGCGCGGAAGACAGCAATCTCTTCGGTACAAGGGGACCGCAGGTCCTCTTCCAGCAGCGCTCGCCCTTTCTCATCTAAACCCTCGCCCGATTCACGTAAGACCTCCTCGGTGTAAGCGCGAGTCTCAGCCGCAGGATCGATCCGGCTCACCGTCAGACCGGGCGTGCCTCCCTCGACCGCCATGGTGAGATGAGCTGCGGGATCGGTGGTGGTCAGGTGAACAGGATGGCCCAGCCGTGCCAACTCAACTGCAATTGCGGCTGCAACCGTTGTCTTCCCAACCCCTCCTTTTCCCATGGTCATGATCACGCCTTTGCCGTGGGCAGCGATTTCAGGAATCAACTCCGCAAAGGAGGCAGGAAGGTCAACGGCTTCATGGGCCAGATCAAAGGCATCGGGGCCACTGGAGCTTGTTCCTCCTAAATCTCGCAGAGCATCTGCCCCAATCAAAGCTCTCGAAACAAGTGGGATTTCCAATCGCGGAAGTTGGCGAATTCCATCCGGCATTGCCGCCAGGGCCGCATTGCCGCGGCTCTCCAGCGCCTCGGCAACAACGTCATCCTTCCCACCAGCCCGAAAGCAGCCATTCACGATCAGGCGCTGATTGCGAACACCAAGAGCCTCCAGTTCCTGACGCGTACGCTCGGCCTCCGCCAGCGCAGAGCTTTCAGGTCTGGTCACCAGATAAACGGTCGTTTTCCCGCTGTCGCACAGAGCCGCGTACCGTGTTGTCGTAGAGTTCGTGTTGCGCTTGCAGTCCACTCAAAGGACCCAGACACGAAGTCCCACCGACATTGGTCTCGATGAATCCTGACCAGGCGGCGGGAAGTTGCAGCAGCCTAAGCGTGTGTCCGGTCGGTGCGGTGTCGAAAATCACGTGATCGAATTGGGTCGTGGCGTGATCGTCGCCCAGCAACTTTGCGAACTCATCGAAGGCTGCGATTTCGACCGTGCACGCGCCCGATAACTGCTCCTCAATGCTTGTCACAGCAGTGTCGGGCAGAATTCCGCGGTAAGGACCGACAACGCGTTCGCGGTATTCCTTCGCGGCTTCTTCTGGATCGACATTCATGGCGAAGAGACCGGGGACGCTCTCGACCCGAGTTGGACGCATTCCAAGTTTTGTAGAGAGCACTTCGTCGAGGTTCGAGGCGGGATCGGTGCTCACCAGGAGAACGCGTTTCCCCGCATCAGCTAACGAAACGGCGATGGCACACGCAACGGAGGTCTTGCCAACTCCGCCTTTGCCCGTAAAGAGCAGATTTCGGGTCACCTCGCCTGGCAGCTTCATTTCTTCACTTCCAAGCTGCCCAGGCCAATACCAACCAGATCGGCCGCGCGCGTTTTGAACACCGGGCCCGGTTCAAAGGCAACGCCGGTAAAGCGTGCGAGTTGTTCACGAGTGGGGTAGTCGCTCTGCGACACCACTCTCCCATCGACCAGTATCATCGGCAAGCACTTCGTACCTTGCGAGTTAAGCGCCTGTTTGACCGTAGAATTTCCGCTGAATGCGGCAAGATCTTGCGCCAGGTTGAAGCGCTCGACATCAACGCCTTTGCTCTTCAGCCATTCCAGATCGGCGGAAAAGCGCGGCAGGACTGGATCTACACTGGGCCCACAAACGCCTGTGGAACAACACATCGCTGGGTCATACACCTGAAGTTTCGACATATATAAGTTCTCCTTACTAAATTTTTGCGACCAACGCCGGGGTGCGGAAGTTTGCGCACCGACCCAGCGATTATTGCAGCGACAGGCCAGCAATTCTGCCGGCTGATGCGGCCACCGCTTTAATCATATATTCATATACAAGCATATACATATGTTACCATGCTCAGCGTGATGTTCATCACGGATCCTTGTGACTTCGAAAGAGAGCAGACTCCTGGACCTGAGCGCTCAGCCGAGCGAGTCATGGAAGTTGTCGGGACGCACACAGCGATCTGGCGAAGGCCTCCTCGGAATCGTTGGGCTTGCAGTGAAACTCAACGGCGCTGCGCTCTGATAGCGCTGCTGCTTTGCTGCGCCTTGCAGTTCGTGGGTTGCGTTCGAGAACAGCAGCCTTCGCCGGAGATCGTTGCCGAGATCAACGCACTTGAACAGCGAACGATCGCACCAGACTGCAGCCTCCAAAACGCGGCCAGAATTAGGAAGCACCCTGCGTCAGTTCAAGCCGACTGGCAGATTCGGAATTCATCGACCACAAAACAGTATTTTGACTGGGTGAAACAACAATTGGGCGCCGATTATCAGGTTGTTTCGCAAACCGAATCGGTTCTCACGATGGGCAAGACACTCCCCGGCGATTCTTACACATTGGAGTTCAAAAGCACGAGTTCGGGATCCACTATCGATGTTCGTTTCCTGGCAACGAGTGATTGACGAGCACGGGGGGATTCAATGCGATGGCACTTGACACGGTAATTCGCCGAACCGTGCTGGCTTCGCCAAGGGCGAACTGCTCTCAACTGGACGTGGAGGATGACCATGATCAAGGTTCGAACATACAGCTTTGACAATCTCAAGAGAGCCGGAATGCAACGACTTCGCGTGCTTCTTGGGATTGCTCAGATGGCGGGTGTGGTCTGTACGATCACTCTGTTGCTTCGAACAGGCGTGAGCATGGTGTCGCTGATATCCGCCATGGTCACCTGTTTGCTGACCTCAGTGAGTGTACTGATGTTTGGGTCGCACAGAGATCAGCGACAAGACTCGAAGTTGGACCGAAGGCTACAGTAAGACAAGAACCCGCCTGCACGCAGGCGGTACCTTCGTAGAGAACCGCAAACGATTTGATTCTCTGAAATTGAAATCAGGCGGGCTGGAGCTCGCTGATTTTCTTGCAAGCATTGAACATAAACAAGTTGCATGGAGGCGGCGGGAGTTGAACTTTCACGTCGCGTTGAAAACAGGGGAGCTTGTTGAATCTCTAGGGGCGCCCGCAAGATGGTTGAGTTCTTCTTCGCACGCCCAGGTCAGTAAACTTCATGTTTCACAATCCGAGGTCAGCCATTCCAGAGGAATATCACGCCAGCCGATATTAGCGTCAGTTCGATGATCCAAACGAATACCTTTGCGGGCAACTTGTCGACGATGCGTTTTCCCGCGAATGAGCCGATTACCATTTCCCAACCACCTGGCTTCAAACGTCACCATTCCCGCTCCGCGATAGACAGCATCCCCTCCTATTTGCACCGTGACCCAATCGCTTTGGCTGGTTCCACGGTCATAAAAAGCGGTGGTGGGCATCTGTGCCTCGAACACTTCCATCATGGAAGCCAGGGAGCGCAGGCTCGTCGTTACAGGGACTTCGGCGCCACGAATCATCAAGCGATCGAATGACATTACGATGCGCGAACCCGAAGTCGCGCTCGGCCGCATCACTTCGATAACGTGTCCAATCAGCTTGGCGCCAGCTCGAATCCGCGTCTGTGAGGACAGTGGAACGTCTTGCATAACTCTTGCTACGATTTTCTGGCCCACTCTGGCTTTTCTGCCGTCCAGCGTTGTTTGCAGCATCGCTGGGATGACCGTCCCGGCTGCAACTTCTTGTGCAATCAAGGCCGGGCTCACCAACAACAGTGTCGATACAAAAGCCTTGAGACCTAACATATGCATACTCCTTCACTATTCTCAAAAGATGTCACCATGTCCGCCTACGATGTAAGTTTGGACTCAGGCCGAGGAAATTTCTTCTGCACAATGAGGTTGGCTGGGCGACGGCGTATCAGCTAACCTGAACACATGCCCCAAACGGTAGAACAAGCGCTGGATTTGATTCGCGAGAACCGTCCTGAATCGATTGACCGGGCGCTGGCGCTCCTGCAGAACACGGTTTATTCCTTCAGCATGAAGGTGTGCGGCCATCCCCAGGACGCGGAAGACACGATGCAGGAAGTCCTGCTGAAGCTGCTCCCGTATCTGTCGAAGTTCGAGAGTCCGCAGGCGCTCTCCGTGTGGCTCTACAAAGTTGCGCGCAATCGCTGCCTGATGAACCGGCGCGGTCACAAGAATTCCTCCAAGAAGCACGTATCGCTCGATGAGTTGATGCCCAGCCGGCATGAATTGCACGAGCTGATCGAAAGCAAAGAGCCCAGCCCCGAGATGGAAGTGCTGCGCCGCGAAAGCGAACGACGGCTGCGAGAGGCGGTGCTGAAAGTGCCTCCGCAGTACCGGATGGTGCTGGTTCTGCACGACATGGAAGGACTGAGCACGGCAGAAGTGGCGCGCGTTAGCGACTTGCGCGAAGGAACGGTACGCGTTCGCCTACATCGCGCGCGGCTGCTGGTGCGGCAGCACTTGGCAAGAATAAGCCGGGCACACGAAGCTGTCGCGCACATTCATGCCGCCGCGGCAGAGAAGCCCAAGCAATCTCGCCGTTGCCGCCAGATGTTCGCGGCCTTGTCCGATTACATGGACGGCTTGATCGCAGATGCGAGCTGTGAAGAGATGGAGAAGCATCTCCACGAATGCGAACCGTGCGTCGTATTTCTCGACAGCCTGAAGTCGGCGGTGGAGCAGTGCCGGTCGTACCAGCCGACCTGCGATCCGAAGAACGCCGCTCAACTTCGAGGGGACCTTGTTCGCAAATACCGTGCGGCAACGGTCGCCCTGGCCAATCGCGCGGGGACCGCAGCAAGTGCAGCGCGCAGGTAAGTCGCTGATCTGCCATAGGTTACTGGCTCATATACCGATCCGGGAATCATTCTCAACCCGGGACCCCCACTTTTCTGTAATACTTCCCGCCCTTCCTGCATTTATCCGTGTGGCGAGGTGATCGCGCTTGATGAAGGTCGCGGTAAGGCCCTCGTCCGAATACGGAGAAGCACATGATTTCGGCCAGCGTTTCTTTAACGAAACCCCAAAGCACTCATCGGCAATTCATAGCCACCAGCGGCAGCGGACATCACCTCATCATCGACGACGCTGCGGGCAACACCGGCCCCAAGCCTATCGAGCTCGTCGCCATTGCGCTGGCTGGATGCACGGCGTTCGACGTCATCAACATTCTGCGCAAGAAGCGCCAAGAGATCACCGGCTATGAAGTGAAGGTAGAAGCCGACCAGACGCCGGACCCGCCGCAGGTCTTCACCCAGGTTCGCCTCCATCACATCGTGACCGGCGCCGACGTCTCGGCCCAGGCGGTGGAAGACGCCATCCGCCTCTCGGAAGAGAAGTATTGCTCAGTCGGCACGATGGTCAAGCTGAGCGCCGAACTGCACACGACATTTGAGATTGTGCCGGCGACAGAAGCTGCATTGGTCGGGGCATAGGGATGCTGGGAGCCTCACGCACAGCGGTGCCGGCCATCCTGACAAGCCGCTGGTCGCGACCGCCGAGAATTGCATTGACACACGCCGTGCGATTCGCCGTGCTCATCGCCATGTTTGCGATGCCGCTGGCGGGGCAAACCAGCACTCCTCTGACTTTGCCCGAAGCCGTCAGCATGGCGCTGGGAAAAAATCCCCTGCACAAGGCGGCAATGGCGGAGACCCGCGTTTCGGCAGCGGGCATCCGTGAAGCCCGCTCGCCGCTGATGCCGAAAATCATGTTCACCGAGAGCGCGGTCCGCGGAAATGATCCGGTGTTTGTATTCGGCGCGAAACTGCGGCAGCAGAACTTCACTGCCGCGGACTTCGCGCTGAACCGACTGAACACGCCAACGCCGATCGGCAATTTCTCCAGCAGGTTCTCCGGCCAGTGGAGCCTGTTCGACGGGCTGCAAAGCTGGTTCGGCGTGAGCCGGGCAAAGTACATGCAGCAAGCGGTCGAGCAGCAACTGGGCCGCACTGACCAGGAACTTATGTACCAAGCGGTGCAGGCTTACTTCGCAGTGCTGCTCGCACAAAAGCAAGAGCAGGTAGCCGAAGACGCGTTGAAGACGGCGCAAGCCATCGAGGAGAGCAGCCGGGCGCGAGTGGAGAGCGGCATGGTCGTGGGCTCGGATTTGCTGAGCGCGCAGGTGGTGACCTCCAGACGCAAACAGGAACTGATCCAGATGCAGAACGGCCTGGCGCTGGCGCGCACGCAACTGGCGCTGGCGCTCGGGATGCCCGCGGATACCACCTACGAGCCGCAGGAGACGCTGGCGGAGCGCCGATTCCCGGCTGCGACGGCGATGGAGTTGGAGGCGACGGCGCTGGAAAAACGTCCCGACCTGAAGCGCGTGGAGTCGGAACGCAGCGCGCAATCCAAGAGCGTCTCGATGGCCAAGGGCGCACTGGCTCCGCGGCTGAACGTCTTCGGTTCATGGGAGACAGACAGTCCTTCCCCGGGATGGAACGGGGGCAACAACTGGATCGCGGGCGCCGAGTTGCAGTTCGATCTGTTCGACGGCGACAACAAGCGGGCGCACATCGCCCGCGAAAAAGCGGTGCAGGAGAGAGCGGCGGCGATGCGCGATGCTTTTCGCGACGAAATCCGGCTGCAGGTGCGCAAGGCGTTTTACGAATACGACGCGGCACGCCAGCAAGTCGAGGTGGCGCGCGGCGCGATCACGCAAGCGGATGAAAGCCTGCGCATCAACCAGAACCGCTACGAAGGCGGCCTGAACACGGTCAGCGATCTGCTGGTCGTGGAAGAGGCCGCGCATCGCGCCAAGGCCGACTACTGGCAGGCGGTGTACCGCGTGCAAACCAGCTATGCCGGGGTGGAACTGGCGACTGGAACTCTTACGGCAAGTTCTCCGGTGGTGACGCAATGATTCAGAAATCTGCCATGCTCGCGGCGTTCTTGCTGATCATCGGTCTGACCGCATGCAGCAACGACAAGCAGCACGCAACCGCGCCTCCGGAAATCGTACGCGGCGTTACGCTGCTAACGGCCCAGAAGACGACGGTGCCCGACTATGTTGAGGCCACTGGCACAGTTCGCGCAGCACAGTCGGCGCAGCTTTCCAGCCAGGTAATGGGCGCCATCACGCGAGTGAACGTGCATGAAGGCGATCGCGTGCGGCGGGGCGAAGTGCTGATCACGATCGATGCAGCGCAGCAGCGTGCTGCCTACGCCAGCGCCAATGCCGGATTGCAAGCGTCGCAGGAAACCATCGCCGCCGCCGATGCCGACTATGCACTGGCTGAATCGACCATGAAGCGCTATCAGATGCTGTACGACAAGAAGTCGGTCAGCCCGCAGGAGTTCGACGAGGTCAAAACGAAACTGGCGGCTGCCAAAGCGCGGCGCGATGCTGCTCACGCCGGCCGTACGCAAGCCGAGGCTGGAGTCTCCGAGGCCAACACAGCCGTGGGCTTCACAAAAATTCGCGCTCCGTTTGATGGCTTGATCGTTGCGAAGCTGGCGGACGCCGGCGCCATGGCGGCTCCGGGAGTTCCACTGCTGGCTATCGAAGACCCCAGTCACTTCCGGCTGGAAGCGTCGGTAGACGAAGGCCAGATCGGCGCGGTCCGTTTGGGTGAGACAGTTCCGGTGGTGCTCGACTCGCTTGGCAATCAGACGATTACCGGCAAAGTCGGCCAGATCGTGCCTATGGCCGATCCGGCGAGCCGGACCTTCACCGTGAAGATCGAGCTTCCGCCGAATCCGCAAATTCGCTCGGGGCTGTTTGGCCGCGCACGTTTCGCACGCGGAGAGCGCGAATCAATCCTCGTCCCGCAAAACGCGCTGCTGCATCGCGGACAGTTGGACGCTGTGTACGTGGTAGGGAAAGACGAGATCGCGAGCCTGCGATACGTAACCCTCGGAAAGCCTTCCGCCAACAATGTTGAAGTCCTCTCAGGACTGGAGAACGGTGAGCGCATCGTGGTGCAGCCCGGCGAGCGCGAATTGAGCGGCAAGCAAATCGAGGCGAAATGACGATGGCGGCTGAAGGAAAAACTCCGCTTCGAATTGCGGGGCTGATTGCTCGCACCTTCATCAATTCGAAGCTGACGCCGCTGTTCATCGCCGGTGCGCTGCTGGCGGGAGCCTTCGCGATTCTGATGACTCCTCGCGAGGAAGAGCCCCAGATCGTCGTGCCCATGCTCGATGTGTTCGTGCGGATGCCGGGCGCATCGGCGGCGGAGGTGCAACAGCGCGCTACTGTCCCCATGGAGCGCCTGCTGCGTGAAGTTTCCGGAGTGGAGTACGTGTACTCCATCACCCGCCCCGAACTAAGCATGCTGGTGGTACGTTTCTACGTGGGCACCAAAGAAGAAGACGCGATCGTCAAGACCTACAACAAGCTGTACTCGAATTTCGATCGCATTCCCGCAGGCGTTTCGCAGCCGCTCATCAAGGTGCGTTCCATTGATGATGTGCCCATCATGGCGCTGACGTTGTGGGGAAAGAACTACGACAGCTACAAGCTACGGCAAATCGCGGGAGAACTGGAGAACCAACTCAAGCAGATTGAGGACGTTTCCGAGACGAAGATCATGGGCGGACTGCCACGGCAGGTGCGCGTGGTGCTCGACACCCAACGGCTCGCGGCCTACGGGATGACGGCTGGCGCGGTCACGGCGCAACTGCAGCAAGCCAATACGCGTGGCGGTGCTGGGAGCTTCGCGCATGGCAACCAGGAGTTCGCAGTCGAAGCCGGACGCTTTCTTGGTAAAGCCGACGACCTGAAGCAAGTGGTTGTCGGAGTTTATCAGGGAAAGCCAGTGTACCTGCGCGACGTGGCCGCTGAAATCGTGGACGGACCCGCCGAGCCACAGGACTACGTGCTGTTTGCCAACGCTGCGGGAGCGCAGAACGATGCGCTGCGTGGCGAGTATCCGGCAGTAACAATCACGCTGGCCAAGCGCAAAGGCACGAACGCGACGATCATCACCGAAAAGGCCGAGAAGAAAATCGGCGAATTGCGCGGTTACCTGCTTCCGTCCGACCTGAATGTGACGATCACGCGGAATTATGGCGAGACGGCAAAGGACAAGTCAGACGAACTGCTGAAGCACTTGTTTCTCGCCACCCTTTCGGTGACCTTGTTGGTGGCGTTGGCCTTGGGATGGCGTGAGTCGGGCGTCGTCTTGCTGGCCGTTCCGGTGACGCTGGCGCTGACTCTCGTCGTGTTCTATCTGTATGGCTACACGCTAAATCGAGTCACGCTCTTTGCGCTGATCTTCTCAATTGGCATACTCGTCGATGACGCAATCGTGGTTGTCGAGAACGTAGTGCGCCACTTTAGGCTGCCCGAGAGCCAGGGCCGCGCGTTATCCGAGGTCGCCGTCGAGGCAGTGGATGAGGTTGGCAACCCGACAATCCTTGCGACCTTCGCCGTGATCGCCGCGATCCTTCCGATGGCGTTCGTGCGTGGACTGATGGGGCCTTACATGCGTCCGATTCCTGTGGGCGCGTCAGCTGCGATGTTGTTTTCGCTAATCGTGGCGTTTGTGGTTTCGCCTTGGGCAGCGCTGCGACTGCTGCGTCACTATGCGACGGGAAGTGGCTTTCAACATGAGACGGAGGGTTGGACGACCCGACTGTACCGTCGGATCATGAGCCCGCTCGTTGAAAATGCCAGGCGGCGCTGGATATTTCTTGGCGGTGTGGTCGTGCTCCTCTTGCTCGCGTGTTCACTGGTAGCGTTCAAGCTGGTGAAAGTGAAGATGCTGCCGTTCGACAACAAGAGCGAGTTCCAGGTGATCGTGGACATGCCCAACGGGACCACGCTGGAGCAGACGATGCGCGTTACGCAGGAGTTGGGACAGTACCTTGGCCGGCAGCCTGAAGTTGCGAATTACCAAGTGTACGCGGGCACTTCTGGCCCTTACAACTTCAATGGTCTGGTGCGCCATTACTTCCTGCGGCGCGGCGCCAATCAGGCGGATATCCAGGTGAACCTGCTGAACCGGCACGAACGCAGCACGCAAAGTCATGCCATCGCCAAGCGCTTGCGGCCTGGCTTGGTCGAGATTGGCAACCGTTACGGCGCGCGTATCAAGGTAGCGGAGGTGCCGCCCGGGCCTCCCGTACTGGAAACCCTGGTTGCCGAAGTGTATGGTCCCGACTATAAGCAGCAGATCGAACTGGCGAAGAAGATTAAGCAGATCTTTCAGACCACGCCTGGGGTCGTGGATGTGGACTGGTATGTCGAGGACCCGCAGGTGAAGTACGACGTAAAAGTTGACCTCGACAAGGCGGCGCTGCACGGGATTTCGGCGGCGGATGTAACCCGCACGGTGCAAATCGGATTGGAGGGGACGACGGCTGGGCTGCTGCATTCGCCAGAGTCACGGGAAGACGTGCCGATTCGCGTGCAATTAGGAAGGGCCGACCGCTCCAGCGTCGACTCGCTCACCTCGTTGCGTTTGCCGAGCGTGGGAGGCGGACAAGTCTCTATCGGCGAGTTGACCAACGTCGAGAGGAAAACCATCGACACCAGTCTCTACGCCAAGAACCTCCGGCCGGTCGTTTACGTGCTCGGCGATGTTGCTGGAGAAGAAGAGAGCCCTGTCTACGCTATCCAGAAAATGGGCAAGGTAATCGATCAGTTGAAGACAGCCGAGGGATACCACATCAAGCAGTACAACGTTGCGATGCCCACCGAAACCGACCGGCTGGCGATGAAGTGGGATGGGGAGTGGCACATCACGGTCGAGGTCTTCCGCGATCTGGGGCTGGCCTTCGCCGCGGTGCTGGTGCTGATTTACGTGTTGGTGGTGGGCTGGTTCCGGTCATTCATTGTGCCGTTGGTCATCATGGCGCCGATCCCGCTAACCCTGGTCGGCATTCTTCCAGCCCACGCCTTGATGGGCGCGTTCTTCACCGCCACGTCGATGATCGGCTTCATCGCCGGAGCTGGAATCATTGTGAGGAATTCGATCATATTGGTGGACTTCATCGAGTTGCGCCGCGAGCAGGGCATGAGCCTTGAGCACGCCGTGGTCGATGCCGGCGCGGTACGCTTCCGGCCGATGCTGCTGACAGCAGCGGCGGTAGTGGTGGGCGCAAGCGTAATTCTGTTCGATCCAATTTTTCAGGGACTCGCAATTTCTCTTATGGCCGGCGAAGTGGCTTCGACACTGTTATCGCGCATGGCCGTGCCAGTGCTGTACTACATGGTGGAAAAACACAAGCAACCGGCGTCGGGCAGCATCTCGGCCGCGACGCGCTCTCAGGAGGTACACGCATGACAATCGAACGTGGTTTGCGACTCATGGCGGGAGTGTTCGTTCTGCTCTCGCTGGCGCTGGGATACTGGGTCAATCCTTACTGGTATCTCTTTACAGCATTCGTGGGACTTAACCTGCTGCAATCAGCCTTCACCAACTGGTGTCCGGGAATGTGGATGCTGGCGAAGCTTGGGCTGAAACCGGCCGGTAGTCTGTAATAGAAGGTGCCTGTGCCTGGTTGGTTGTTATTAATAGCGTTTGTTGCTGTATACCTGGTGGTGACGCAGTGGCTTCTGCCGAAGCTCGGCGTTCCCACGTGAAGGAGCCCAGGCAGCGCCGAGTCTTGACGCGAAACTACTCACGAACCATGCTCGTCTGTGAGCCAAGGACCTTCTCCGAAGAAGAACTGTTCGCGATAATTTCCATCAACCAGCGGTTTGTGAGAGGTCACCACGCTCAACCTCCAGTGCTTGCTGTCGAAGAGTAAAGAAGGCTCGCGTAACGAACAAAACCATGACAGCCATTGTGCAAGTCGAATATCGTCCGAGCCTCTTGTCGATCCGTGAAGATATTCTTCAATCGCTTGGGCATCCGGTAGTTTCTGTCTTGGGTTCGCAGGCCGCGCGACACCTCGATCTTTCTGGTCGTTCAGTGGGAGTCGTCATGATCGGACACGGAGCTTCTTGGCGAGAACGAGTCGGGCTTATCGCCCATTTTCGGGAAACCCTGCCTGGGGTTCCCATCGTGGCGCTCTTGCGTCGCCGTGACAAGGTCTTCAGCAGGGCTGATTTCAATTGTCCTGCAGACAATCCACCGAAGTGGGTAAGAATGATTCGGCAGGCTCTCGCCGGTATCCAGTGAGCAATGTGCGTCGGTTAGGCTGCTTCGTGATCTGCAGGAGTGTTTGAGAAGAACATTCATGGCTGGGCAGGTGATGCTAAAGCCACTGTGAAGAACCGGAATTGCGCAGTCAAGTTATCGCGGCATAGCGCGTCTGTGCTGGGCTTAATGGCCGATCTGTGAGAGAAAAATGACCCATCGCGTTTGTCCTTGGTGGCTCGGGTACTGGCTAATTTGTCCGGTGCGGCTGTATTGGCAACGCCCCCGCGAAATCCTGGCTCCTTACGTTCACGCAGGTATGACGGTGCTCGAACCGGGGCCTGGCATGGGTTACTTCACGCTGGAGTTGGCGCGCCTGGTAGGGTCTCCGGGCCGCGTGGTTGCGGTGGACGTTCAGCCGAAGATGATCGACCGACTGAAACGCCGTGCCGCCAAGGCCGCGCTTGCTGACCGAGTGGATGCGCGCGTCGCCCCTGCTGAGTCGATGGGCATCACAGACCTGCACAGTTCAGTCGACTTCACGCTGGCATTTGCGGTGGTACATGAATTTCCAGATGCGGGGCGCTTCTTTACGGAGATCGCCACGGCGTCTAAACCCGGCGCTACGGTTCTTCTCGCCGAACCCAGCGGGCACGTCAAGGCGGCTGCGTTCGATTCTCAACTGCAAGCCGCAGGCGCAGCTGGCCTCAGGCTACTCGAGCGCCCACCCATCCGCGGTAGCCGCACTGCGCTGTTGAGGAAAAGTTGAGAGTATCGTAACCCAGCGCCCTTAGTGAAGTAAGTAGCGTACAGCGAGGCTGACGTTCGAAGCCTCCAGCGGGCGTTGGGCTCCGCAGGAGTTTTCTGCGATCGTTAGGTGCTAGTATCCGGCAGATGCTGATCACGGACGGACAGGTGTTTCGACTGGCCAGCGCGCTGGCGATTGGTCTTCTGATCGGAGCGGAACGCGAACGCCGGAAGGGGGAAGGTCCCGTGCGTTCACCCGCGGGCATTCGTACGTTCGCGGTGGCGGCACTACTGGGCGGTGTCAGCTTCCTGCTCGGCGGCGAGATTATGCTAGCCGTGACCACCCTGGCCCTCGCCGGTTTTTGCTCCGTTGCTTATTGGCGGAGCCACGAAAAGGACCCGGGGCTCACCTCCGAAACGGCGCTCCTGCTTACCGCCCTTCTGGGCGCCCTGGCCCAGCGGGAGACGGCGATGGCATCAGGCATCGCTGTGGTCGTGACCATTTTGCTGACTGCGCGGGTACGCCTCCACCACTTCGTCCGTAGAGCGCTGAGCGAGGAGGAAGTGACCGACGCGCTCATCTTTGCGGCCGCTGTCCTGGTTGTGCTGCCCCTCACTCCGAACCGTTATCTGGGACCGTTCGACGCGATCAATCCTCGCACGATCTGGAAGATCGTGGTGCTGATGATCTTGATCAGTGCGGCTGGATACATCGCCGTCCGGCTGGTTGGCGCTCGTTTTGGACTACCCATGACCGGTTTTGCGTCGGGTTTTGTATCCAGCACAGCCACCATCGCTGCAATGGGTGAGCGAGCCGCACACGAACCTGCGCTGGCGCGAGCGGCCGTGGCTGGGGCGGTCGTCTCGAACGTCGCCACCATCGTCGAGATGGCGATTGTATTGGCGGCCGTCAGCCAGCCTGCTCTTAGACTGTTGCGCGCTCCACTCATAGCAGCAGGCGGAGCGGCGATTACCTACGGCGCCGTCCTGACGATCATCAGTGTACGGCACCAGGCGCCTGAGAGGGCGCATCGTGGGCGCGCGTTCAGTCTCAAGACCGCCCTGGTACTGGCGGGTACGATTGCCGTGGTTCTCTGCCTGTCGGCCGCGCTCAATGCGTGGTTTGGAGAAAGAGGTCTGCTGGTGGCGGCTGCCCTCGCGGGGTTTGCTGATACCCACTCAGCGGCCGTCTCGGTTGCTTCCCTGGTAGCTGCAAACAAGATCCCAGCGCGGGAGGCGGCGATTCCGATTCTTGCCGCACTCACCACCAACACTGTGAGCAAGGTTGTGGTTGCCAGTTGGGCTGGAGGACGGCACTTTGCGGTGCAGGTGATTCCAGGACTGGTTCTGCTGATCGCGGCCACATGGATAGGGCTGGGATTTGTATTGCTACGTTGAATGCTCCAGAAGGTTCGGCCGTTATGGTGTGGAGGGCGACAGTGCTGCATATTAGAGGATTGGTATGAAGGGATCCGTCAGATATTTCACGTTCGTGCTCACGCTGGTTGTGACCGCTGCGACGTTCGTCCTCGTGCTTCATGCCGGGGCTTTTGGGATGACTGGCGGTGGAACCTCGCCACAGAATGCCCAATCTCAATCAACTGCTTCCGATCTGGCGCCAGGCAGCGCGCAACTGATCAATCCCGAGGATCTGGCCGAAATTCTTCAGTCTCCCAAGAGCGACAAGCCACTGATCCTGAACGTGGGTCCCCATCTTCTTTATATGCAAGCGCATATCCCGGGTTCCGAGTACATCGGGGCTGGTTCGGACTCGCAGGCGATCAAGTCTCTGCGCAGGCGGGTGAAGCCGCTGCAACATAACAAGTTCATCGTTCTCTATTGCGGGTGCTGCCCCTGGAGCCACTGTCCCAATGTGCGGCCTGCGTACAACGAGCTGCACAAAGCGGGCTTCACCAACGTGAAGGTGCTCTACATCGCCGATAACTTCGGGACCGATTGGGTGTACAAGGGCTATCCCACCATCAAAGGCCAATAGAGTCGATGAGAAGAGCCATCCTGATTGTTGTTGCGACCGTACTCGCAATCGGCATCTACGAAGTGATCCGGCGTGGCTCCGGACCCGCCAAGCCCGGCGGCCCGCGGGCTGCCATTCATTCGGTCGCGCCCGACTTCTCGCTTCAGGATCTGAATGGTCAGCCGCTGGAGCTAGCCAGCTACCGAGGCAAGGTCGTCCTGCTCGACTTCTGGGCAACGTGGTGTACGCCCTGCCGAGGTGAAATCCCGCACTTTGTCGAGTTCCAGAACAAATATCGGGATCAAGGATTGCAAGTGATCGGTATTTCCATGGACGATGGCCCGAGGCCGGTGCGCGAGTTCTACCAGCGATTCAAGATGAACTATCCGGTTGCGTTGGGGAATGAAAAGGTGGCGGATGCATACGGCGGCGTGCTGGGGTTGCCGGTCACATTCCTGATCGGCCGCGACGGCAGAGTTGCGGCAAAGTATGTCGGCGAAGTGCAAATACCCACCCTTGAGCAGGGGATCGAGTCCCTGTTGCAGGCGAAGTGAGTGGGCTGGGGTGAAACGAACATGAATGATAACTCTAAGACAGACTTCGATTCGATGAGCCGCGAGGAGCCTTTGCGCGCGCTCGAAATGTTTGCCAAGAACTGGCTGGCGCACGATGGATGCTGGTTCCTGGCCGCGGAGGAACGCTTGGGGATGGAAGCCGCAATCGAACTGGATGCGCGTTCCTGGCAACGATTTGCTGCGGCTGAAGCACACCGCATTATGACCACGTTTCATATCCCGCAGCAGGGCGGTCTCGACGCGTTGGAAAAAGCGCTGGGATTGCGCATGTACAGCGTTATCAACGCGCAGCGCGCAGAGTGGTCAGAGGAGAAGAAACGCTTGCGCTTCTTCATGGACGTTTGCAGGGTACAGGAAACCCGGCGACGCAAGAGCCTTCCGGATTTCCCTTGCAAAAGCGTTGGGATGATCGAATTCGAAACCTTTGCCTGGACCATCGACTCACGTATCCGCACGAAGTGCCTGCATTGTCCTCCGGAGGCGGCGGAAGGCCAGTACTGCGGGTGGGAATTCAGCATCGTGGAATAGCGCTTCGAACTATTCCGCTGTCACCAAGCACGCCACGCGCTGTGGAACGGTGTTTGCTGGAGAATTGATCCTTGCGAGCCCGTTGCCACCAGAAGCCCGAGCCAGTGAAACAAATTGGTTTGCGTGAATTGCGGGTGCGAAGGAAGGAGTTGCCTTCCTGCGCGAGTTCAGAGAAGCCGGATTCTCTGATGCTGTCATTCTCAGGCAGGGCCGTAACGCTCGAACTAAAGACCCGCACGTCCTCGCCGTGGAAGTACGTACGGTAAAGTAGCACTCAACAAGGGGACAGGGTCTAAACGTAGTCAAACAGTGTCATGAACCCATAGTCCATGTGCAGTTGCTGGCCAGAGTTCAACACGTTGCAGAAAGAAAGACAGCCAAATTATAGGTTGTATGCATGACAGCCGCGGCAGTGGTCGAGCGGGATGCCACGCGGATACTGCCATAGGCTATGCCTGTCGCGGTACAACGATACCCAATGGGCGAGATCGGCCGGCTTGTGAAAAAGTGCAAACAGAAGAGCAGTCAGAGTCACAGCCGCTAGGTTACCGGTGGTCTGGGCCAAGACGGGCAGTAAACATCCCCGGAAAAGAGATTCCTCAAGCATTGGGCCCAGCAGAAAACCCAACACCAGTAGTTCGACCATCCCCATGGCCGGCTGGCTCCGACTGCGAGAGTGAAGGTAGAGTGCAACAGCTGAGGCAAGCAAGACCCCTCCGAGGAGAGCGACAAAGATATAGGCGGTGCGCGGCCAGACCCAACCCAACGGCCTCAACACTGGTTGGTGATGACGGAATTTGAGAACCAAATACAATCCCAGGCTCAAAAACGCGATGACTGCGAACTGCAAACCGAAGGTTGGATTGGTGAGTTGGGATTGCGGGAGAAGATGAAATCGCACGCAAAGGCGCAAGACCAAACCAAGGAGAACGAGAACTAGGAAAAAGACACCAATGTCCTCATAGTTCCAATAAGGCTTCGTATACGCGAGATTATCTTTCATTACCGACCAATGCACTCGGAACGGTTCCCTGCTCTAATTTCCGAACACCGTCGCAGGCCAGCGCAACTAGCGTCACATAAGAACAAACAAGTTCGCGTTACATTGCATAGAGATGTCGAAACTCCGGGACCACATGGAAGGGCTTCGTCGGAGCATTGACGGTTTCTCCAGCCTGGTCGATGAGTGCTGGGGATGCGTTGCCAAGGAATCGCGAGCCCTCGCGAACGTGGACGATTCGGTTGGGCTCGAATCCCATGAGTCGCGCACAGGTTGCGTCGGCAGCCACCGGGTCATCCGCAAGCACGATCTTTCCTAGACTACGAGGAGTGCCGTTGAGAGGCCCGTTGCCTTCCATCGCCACAATCCCGTCAGCGATAACGAAGCGGATTGGCACCGTAGCGCACAGATCAAGAATGCTCTCCTGAATGCCCTTCCAATGGAGAATATTCTTTGGCCATCCGTATCTCGCACCCGGCACAACACCGAACATGTTCTTCATACTGAGCGTGACGCCGGACCAGTGATGAGCCTTTACTTTGGGCATGGAAACCAGGAAGTCTGCTTCCAGCACAGTCCGAGGGAGCCAGAGATCCTTCATGCCCATATAGCTCGCGCGTAACGGAGCGCGCATGAGTTCATCGCGATTCAGGTCGACGAATCGGATCTTTTCATCCCGCAGAGAGTTTTGGTAACCACTCTGTGAAAGCACCAGCTGTGTGTCTCGTTGATGTCCTGGTCCCTCGGCTACCAATACGGATTTCGCGCCCAGCCGGCGGAACGATTCGGCCGCTGCGAGGACCAGCAATGGATGGGTATTGATTGCGTTGCCAGGAATGTAATCCACCAAATTGGGCTTGAGGACCACGGTCTTGCCTGTCACGTTAATCGGGAAGAGGCGAAGACCTGCGGCGAGAAACTGGTCGAGGTCTTGGGAGTATTGCTGTGCATCGAGCACCGCAACTCGAGATCGCTTTAGTCGTTGATCCGAATGATATCTGGGCAGAAGAAAGGGAGTCGCGACCGCTGTGCCAGCTGCCAGAGCGGCGCTCCCAATAAGAAAGTCTCGACGAGTAACACTCAAACGGTCACTCCGAAAGCTGACAAGGAATGATGGTGGCCAGGGACGGAGTTGAACCGCCGACGCCAGCCTTTTCAGGGCTGCGCTCTACCAGCTGAGCTACCTGGCCACACGTGCGCAAGCGCTGAGAGTGGTGCTGGGATACGAGAATTATAACAACTGCGCTTCGACTTCCGCCAATTCTACGGCATGAACGCCTCGCAGGTGCTTGCTACGCACTCGCAATCATGATCTCGAAGGGCGCAGCAGCTCTTCGGACTCCGGGCTCCTGCGTGCATCCCAGTCAGTGCGAATCCTGTCATCGCGATCTCTGCCGTGCTTCCAGCACAAGCTTCGCGGCCGCGAGATCCTCCACGGCGATTCCCAGGGACTTGAAAACCGTAATGGGAGCTTGCGGTTTTGGCTTGGTTCCGGCGAGCAACTCACCCAGTTCGGCGTAAATGCCGGCCCGCGCCAGCAACACATCCCCCGACTCGATCAGCGCTGCCTCACGGGAATCCACGACTACGGCGCCGCGCATCGCCTCTTCATCGAGCTCGCGCCGATTGGGTCCGACTGCTCCCACGGCATTAATGAGTGCGCTGGGTTTCAGCCATCCTCCGCGAAGCACCGGGTCAGGCGAGTTGGTGACGGTCACGATGACATCCGCGTCGCGCACAGCCTGCTGCGCCGACGTCGCACTCGCACCGATTTCCTCAGCCAACGTTTTGGCGTGATGACGATTGCGGCTCCAGACCCGGACTTCTTCGAAGTTGCGCACCAGCCGCAGTGCCCGGACGTGGGCGCGCGCTTGCACGCCGCTGCCGAGAATGGCCAGCGTCCTGGCATTAGGAGATGACAGTAGCTTGGTCGCGACCGCGGAAACCGCAGCCGTGCGCAGTTCCGTTATGAGACGGCCGTCCATCACCGCCAGGGTTTCGCCGGTGTCGGAGCGAAACAGTACGATCATGGCGAGATGACTGGTCAGGCCTCGCGTCACGTTGTCGGGGAAGACGTTGACCAGCTTCGCTCCCATGACGTCGCCGTAAACCGCGGGCATGAGGCCCATGAGACCGTCGTGTTGGGGAACTGAAATAATTGTCCGCACGGGTTGCACTACTCGTCCGGCGGAGAAATCAATCAGTGCGCGCTCCATGGCAGGAATGAGTTCCTCCAGTCGCAACAGGGGACGAATCGCGGCTTCGTCGAGGAAGGGAACAGCAGCATCGCCATGGGGGTGCGGTTGCACGGATGCAGAATAACAATGTAAGCAATGGCGGTAGAGGGTGTCGACCGAATTCTGCGCGGGCCGTGGCACAATGGAAAACTCATGCTCAAAGTGAAAAAGCTGTCTTCTGACGCCATTCTGCCGACTGTCGCTCATCCCGGAGAGGACATTGGCTACGACCTCTACTCTTGCGAGGACCTGGTTATCTCTGCGCACGGCGCCGCCGGTGTCCACACCGGTATTGCCATCGAATTCGTGCCCACGGCCGGCGGCATCGTGAAGACCCGCTCCGGACTGGCCCGGAAGCGCCTGATGTGCAATGCCGGAGTCATTGATGCTGGTTATCGCGGCGAAGTGATTGTGCTGATGGAGAACCTTGGCGATGGGCCATACAGCATCCGCAAAGGCGACAAAATCGCCCAGCTATTGGAACACCCGCTCCTGGCGGCCGAGGTCGTCGAGGGTGAGTTGAGCGACGCGGCCCGCGGCGCAAGGGGATTCGGATCTACGGGACAATAGAAACAGGTGGTAGCGAGCCCGAAGCCGCTCCCTTGACGCCCATCTCATGGCGAAATACAGTCGATGAACCGGAGACTTGAGCTGTGGAAACCCTGATTGGGAAGAGTTTTCTTCATTACATCATCGTGAAGCAACTCGGCGCCGGCGGCATGGGCGTAGTGTATGAAGCCGAGGACACCAAACTGTCCCGCCATGTGGCGTTGAAATTCCTTTCTCGGGATTTCGAGCAGGATGTTTACGCGCTGGAGCGCTTCAAACAGGAAGCGCGGGCTGCCTCGGCGCTGAGCCACCCAAACATCTGTACAATTTACGCCATTGAGGAGTGCGAAGGCCAATACTTCATCGCCATGGAATTGTTGGAGGGCGAGAGCCTCAACGAGAAGATCAACCGGCACCCACTGCCCCTCGACAAGATCCTCGATATTGGCATCCAGATTACGGACGCTCTCGATGTGGCGCATAGCAGAGGAATCGTTCATCGCGATTTGAAGCCCGCCAACATCTTCGTTACCTCGCGCGGTCAAGCCAAGATCCTCGATTTCGGACTGGCGAAACTTATCTACGATCGCCGGGCGGCGCTGGAGACGGTAGCTCCCGACGCCGCAACTATTGCTCCCAGGCATCTCACTTCGCGCGGCACAGCTGTGGGCACGGTTGCGTACATGTCTCCGGAGCAGGCGCGCGGGGAGGAACTCGATGGGCGCAGCGACCTTTTCTCCTTCGGTTCCGTTCTGTATGAGATGGCCACCGGCAAGCTGCCGTTTGAGGGTAACACCTCAGCCGTAATCTTCCAGGGCATCCTCGACCGCAATCCCCGTCCCCCTGTGGAGTTGAACCCGTCCGTCCCTCCCAAGTTGGAGGAGATCATCGGCAAGGCGCTGGAGAAAGACCTTGAGTTGCGCTATCAAAGCGCGGCCGAGATGCGCGGCGATCTCAAGCGCTTAAAGCGCGATAGCTCCGGTCATGCCTCGCAGACTGGAGTTGCGGCTGCTTCTTCCTCCTCCGTTTCTGCAGCGCGGATCAGCGCTGCGCCGGCACATCCGCGCAGCGGCTCTGTCATCCTGGAGACTGCCAAACAGCACAAGAGCGGCGCCGGGCTGATTACCATTCTCAGTGTGGTGATGATTGCGGCCGGAGTGTATGGCTTTTACAAGTGGTTTTCTGAGTGGCGTGGCAATTCCGGGCCGGTGCCATTCCAGAACATGAGCATGGTAAAGCTCACTGACTCCGGTAAGGCGATGCTGGCGACGATCTCGGCCGACGGCAAGTACGTGGTGAACGTGAAGGGTGAAGGACACGGGCAGCAAAGCCTATGGATGCGACATATCGCGACCGGCAGTAATGCTCAGATCATGCCGCCGACCGAGGTCCGTTACACCGGCGTGACTTTCGCACCCAGCGGGGACTTCCTATATTTCGTTCGCATCGAGCCGGACAACCCTGGGTTGGGGTATCTGTACCAGATCCCCGTCCTGGGAGGTACTCCGCGCAAGTTGATAACCGACGTGGACAGCGCGGTTAGTTTTTCGCCTGACGGCCGGCAGATCGTGTTCTTGCGGCAAAGTTCGTCGGAATCCAATTCCAAGCTCATCGTGGCCAACGCCGACGGCACCGGAGAGCGCGTCCTCGCCGCCCTTCCTTTGCCGGGATATAACGATCCGGCGTGGTCTCCCGATGGGAAGTGGATCGCCGCTGCCATCATCGATCCGGGCAGTCAGAAGCTGGGCAGAGTTGTGCTGCTGGACCCGGCGAACGGAAGGGAGAAGACGGTCTATGCAGGCACGGCCATTCTGGCGAAACCCACCTGGACACCCGATGGGCGCAACCTGATTCTTATCTTCCACAATACATCCACCGACTGGAACGGTCAGGTGGGAGAGATCTCCCTAAGCGGAGGGATCCTTCATCGCATTACCAACGACCTCAATTCGTATAGCAATCTCACCTTGGGCATCACCAAGGACGCCACTCAGCTCATCGCCATTCAAAACACGCCCGAAGTCGCGGCCTACACGATGAACTTGGAAGGCAAGGTCAATCCCTCGGCGACGCAGGTGGACAATCACGGCGATGTGAATGTGGCGTGGTTGCCGGATGGTCGATTAGTGACGCTGGACAATACCAGCCACATCGCCATCATGAACGCCGACGGGAGTAGTCGGAACGTAATCTTCCAGGAGCAGCTGCCCATGGGCGGCCTTTCGGTTTGCCCGGACGGAGCCAATGCCCTCTTCTACATGCCGAACAAGGAGACCGACGCTATTAACATCTGGCGTCTCGATCTCCAAAACGGCCGCGCCACGGTGGCGACCCACGGGAAACTCGACCAGAACGCCTTCTGTTCACCTGACAGCAAGTTCTTCCTTTACATGACGCTGGAGAACGGCAGAAGGAGGCTCATGCAGATGCCCATCTCTGGAGGCGAGGCGAAACAACTAAGCGACAAGCTGGTAGAAATTGCAGCCATTTCTCCGGACGGCAAACAAATCGCAACCCTGGCGAGCGAAGGCGCTGGCGCCAATGCGCGAGGGATGATTGAGATGATTCCCGCCCAGGGGGGATTGCCAGTGAAGAGCTTTTTCCCCAGCCGGTCACTCTCCAGCCCCCTCCAGTTTTCCAGCGACGGGCAGGCGCTCTATTATGCGGTAACAGAGAAAGGCGTTTCCAACATCGTCACGCAGCCCATCACAGGGGAAGAGCCGAGGCCGGTGACCAACTTCACGGACCTGTTCATTTACGGCTTTAACTACGATTGGAAGAACAAGAAGCTGGCCGTGGCTCGCGGCAAGCCGAACAACGATATTGTGCTGATCCGGCAGCAGCAGGCGCAGTAGCACGATTCGAACTTCGTTGCTATTCTGGGAGGGTTCCTGTATCGGATCACATTGTCCAAAATTAAGGTATCCAGTTCGGAATCAGCTTGCATTTGGGCGCAATTGAATTACTCTGCTCTGCGATACGCACTTCTCTTATTTGCCCAACGTAAGCGGTCTGGCGGGACCGCTGGGCGCCGTTTCAGGGGTTGCCTCGTTTTCCCGGGAGCGGCGTCCAGACGACTAGCTTCAGATTCCAGAAGGAGATACATGAAAGGGCTCCGACCTTTTCCGTTCCTCGGATTGGGACTTGTTTTTTGCGTGCTGATGACGGCGTGCGGCGGAAGGGCTCCGCAAAACGGGCCCTCCGGGTTGTTCGTCGCCACCTCGACTCTGCAGAACGGCGTGGCGGGCGATACCTACAGCCAGACTTTGTTTGCCACCGGGGGGCTGCCGCCCTATACCTGGTCAGTTGACTCCGGCAGTTTGCCGGTCGGTTTGAGCCTGAGCAGCTCGGGAGTCATCGCAGGGACAACGACAGTCGCGGGAGACTCCGCATTTACTGTGAGAGTTACTGACTCCCAATCGCCGGTCAAAGCCTACAATACGGCGTACCTAACCATCACCGTCAATCCGGCGCTCACCCTTCCGGTGACGGCATTGCCCAACGGCACAGTCGGCGTAGCGTATAGCCAAGCGGTGGCCGCCACCGGTGGACTTAAGCCCTACATTTACAGCCTTGCCCCCAACAGCGCACCCTTACCCAGCGGTTTGACCTTGGGGAACGACGGCACGATTACGGGGACCCCCACGGGACAGACGGGCACCACCAACTTCACCGTGCAGGTAACGGATGCGCTTTCGAATGTTGCGACCGGCAACTTTTCGATCATCATTGTCGGAAAGTTACAGGGCAACTATGCCTTTTCCTTCAACGGCTACAACAATGGCCAGCCGTTCTACGTGGCTGGAAGTTTCGTTGCGGACGGCAATGGCAACATTGTCAGTGGAGCGTTTGACCGGAACGGTACCGATTCCATCGGCGTCATGACGGATGTGCCGATCACTGCAGGTAACGGTGGAACTGGCTCCGCGTGTCCCCTGACCGGGGGCAGTGGCTCCATCTACTGTATCGATACCAACAATTTGGGCACGCTGAACCTGGTCTCCGCACTGGGAACCTACACCTTCCAATTCTCCATGTCACTTGTCAGCGACACCAGGTTCATCCTGGCCGATCCCAATAATCCGACTGTTTATGGCTCCGGTGTGATGAAGAAGCAGAACCCCGTTGGGGTTACGCTGACCGGTACCGATAGCAATCCGCTACCCTTCACGTTCGGCTTCTTCGGGGTCGATTCGGGCGGCAATCGTTACGCGGGAGCTGGCACGTTTGCAACTGATGCCTCGGGGAACTTCGTCAACACCTCTTTCGGAACGCCTCCGGTAGCCGACACCAACGACAATAGCTCGTTACAGACCCAGGTATCTCTAACCGGCAACCTATCAGCGACGGTCGATCCAGCTACGGGTCGCGGAACAATGACCCTGACCCTTCCCACAGGAACGCAGAATTACGCTATCTACGCGGGTGTGGGTGCGAGGCAGAACGAAATCATGGCGGTCCAGATCGATGCTGTTTCGAGTGGCGCTGCTGTGACGTTAGCTTCGATACTTAACCAAAATGGGGCTGGAGGAATCACCGGCAAGTTCAGCAATGCGTCGCTGAACGCCAACTCTTCTAATCCTGCTGCCAGTGCAGCCGTACTGGAGTTGAATGCTGTCTCAAACGCGGGTGGGACGCTGGCGCCCGACGTCAGTCTTGGGCTGGCTACCTTCACATCCAGTTCGGGCTCGGTTGCTTCGTATGCCCTCGACGAAAACACTGGCGGAACTCTTGCCCAGGTCAACTACACGGGCGCTACCTACAACGTTGCCACGAATGGCAGGGTAACGTTGACCGGGCTCGGCACCTATCAGCCGGTGTGGTACTTGGCGAGTTCTAACACTGGGTTTGTGATCGGGACGGACCCATCGGTAACGTTCGGATCGCTCGAGCCGCAAACCCTGCCACCGCCCTACAACAATCTCGCCATCTTCGGCAATTTTTACGGCGGAACGGTCACGCCAGTGCTGCCCAGCGTGACCAACGAGGTGGATTCGACGCAGGTACTTCCGCCTAACTCCACCTGGACTTCTACCTACGACAGCAGTGGAACAGGCGGAGTCCAACTCAACCAGACGTTGAACGCGACGTACTGTATCTCCGACCCGAGCAACCCCAACGCCTGCCTGGCCGCCGGGGGAACCAACAATACCAGCAGGATCTTGATTCAAAATGGCGGGAGCACGGTGGACATCCTGTACATTGTGTCGGGAGGAGCAGGCGGAGCCACAAACGCCAACACCAAGGTGGTCTCCATCAGCACCGACAAGAACCCGCGGCTGACGGTGCTTGTACACTGATCGGTAGTTGTCTTACCCAGTGACCGGTGCCGCCAGGGCGCCGGTTTGGTTTTGCAGCCGAGGAGGTATCGCTCTCATAACATGCTCATAACGCTAGCCGAGGATTTCGAAAATCGGGGTATACTCGTTACCTGACAGACTCGACTGAGACCTCGTGCATGTACTGTCGGGCCTGACCGCTAGGGGACGTGGGCATGGCTGGAGACCGGGAAGGCGCAGCGCGCAAAGCGCGGGAAGGGATTGCTGTCTCTAGCGGCGAGAGTTCCGCCGCAACGCCCCAGCCCGCCCTGGAACCGGAAGGGGCAACCCAGCCTGGAATTAACCCCGCGGACGTTACCTTACCGGGTGACACCGAACCGCCTGCTTCGGGGGAGAGACGCTCCCCTGCCGCACCCAAGAGCGATCCATCCGATGCTATGACTATGGCCGACGCCGGAAGCTCTGGCAGCGGTAACGCCCCGCATCCGATCTTCTCTCATATCGGCGCGACTATCTTCCACGAGGGTGATGTCCTCGGGGGGCGTTACGAGATCCAGAAAATGCTCGGGATGGGCGGCATGGGCGCCGTGTATAAAGCCCGTGACATCGAGGTCGAGCGGGTTGTTGGATTGAAGGTGATTCGGCCCGACCTTGCGGGTAATCCCGCGATCCTGGCGCGCTTCAAGCAGGAACTGGTGCTGGCCCGCCAGGTCACCCACAAGAACATCATTCGCATTTACGACCTGAATGAAGCGGACGGCGTGAAGTTCATCACCATGGAGTACATCGAGGGTGAGGACTTGCGCACCATCCTGACGCGGGAGGGGAAGCTGTCGCCGGCGGAAGCCGTGGGCATCATTCTGCAGGTGTGTGCCGGGCTGCAGGCGGCCCACGTCGAAGGCGTCATCCATCGCGATCTGAAGCCCAGCAACATCATGCGCGATCAGTCCGGCCGCGTAGTCATCATGGATTTCGGTTTGGCCCGCACCATCCAGGGCGACGGCATGACCCAAACCGGGATGATGATCGGGACCATGGAATACATGTCGCCCGAGCAGGCCATGGGCAAGGACCTGGATGCGCGCTCCGACGAGTTCGCCGTGGGATTGATTTTTTATGAGCTGCTGACGGGATTCATCCCTTTCCATGCGGAAAGCGCCATCGCCAGCCTGGTCAAGCGCACTCAGGAACGTGCGGTCCCGCTGGTTGAAGTGGACGCTGCCATCCCGCCGACGCTGAGCGACATCGTCGGTAGGTGCCTGGAGCGCGACCCCGCTGCGCGCTTCGCCTCGATTCAGGAACTGGTCGAAGAGCTCGAAGTCTGGCAGGGAAAGAGAACGTCGATCCGGCCGCTCCCTCGTCGCGTCTCGGCCGGCGATCGAAACTGTTTCGCCTGTCGCTGCGAAGCGCCTTCCTTGGAAGTGGGTTGCAGCAGGAGTCGCGGCCCTGGTGCTTGCTGGAGGAACGTATTTTGGGGTTCATCAGTGGAGCCGGACCGAGTTCTGGAGAATCGCAGCCGACGCAAGGGCCGGTGACGTCGCTGGCCATCATCCCGTTTCATAACGGTTCGGGAGATCCGAGCCTGGACTGGCTTTCGTCCAGCCTCTCGGAGAACCTGAGCACCGATATCGGCCAATCGGCGCACCTGCGCTTGGTTTCGCCCGGGCGTCTGCAGCAGGTGCTGCACGACCTGCATATTTCGCCGCAATCGCAGCTTGATCAGTCGCAGCTCAAACGCATTGCCGAGTTCACCAATGCCGACACCGTGGTCTTCGGGCAGTACGCCAAGTTTGGCGATCAGATCCGGCTGAACTCGACAGTCAGCGATCTGAAGAACGACCGTCAATACCAGATCGCGACCGAAGTTGCCAGCGAGAAGGACCTGCTCACGGGACTGAGCAAGCTGGCGGATGAAGTGCGCCAGAAGCTGGCGTCATCGCCCGAGATACTGAAAGAGCTGCAGTCGCAGACGCCGTTTGTGCTCACCAAGTCGGTGCCGGCGTTGCGCGCCTACGACGAAGGACTGCAACTGTCTCGCTCGGGCAAGGACCAGGACGCCGCCAAGAAGTTCGAGCAGGCAACCGAGGCAGATCCGAACTTTGCCATGGCGTATTCGCAACTGGCGCAGACCTATCACGCCCTGGGTTTTGACGACAAGGCCGAGCAGATCTCCCGCCAGGCGGTCGCGCTGAGCGACGGCCTGCCTGCGCGCGAGCGTTACCTGATCGAGGCGAACAACTTCCGAATCATGAACCAGCCGGAGAAGGCGATCGAGGCGTACCAGAACATCACCAAGGCCAATCCTGAGGACACGGACGCACAGTTCGCCCTCGCTGGCCTGTACGAAGATGCTCGCAACTTTGACGAAGCGCGCAAACACCTGGCGAAGGTCCGCGCTGCCGATGCCAAGAATGTGGATGCGCTACTGGCGAGCGGACGTGTCGAAATCAGGGCCGGCAATCCGCAGGCCGGCCTGGAGTATCTGAACCCGGCCTACAGCCTGTGCCACCCAGCTCGACAACGAGGAGGTGAAAGCCAAGATCGAGCAGGCGATGGGCGTGGCGTACCTAGCACATGGGCAAGCTGGAGGAAGCGCTGCGTAATATGCAGGATGCCATGGCTATTCGCAAGAAGCTAGGACTGTTGGGCCCCATGGCCAGCAGCTTAGATAATATCGCCGACATCCAGGATCAGCTCGGGAACAGTACTGCGGCATTTGCCAGCTACAAAGAAGCGCTTGCCGTTCGCCAGCAGATCGGCGACAAAGCCGGAATTGCGTTAACCCTCATGAATCTGGGCGCCACCTATAACAGCCACGCCAGGTACGACGAAGCGCTGAAAACTTCGAATGACGCACTGACGCGTTTTCGTGAGTTGGGAGACGAGCCTGCTCAAGCCACGGTCCTAAATAACATTGGCAGCGCCCGTTTCAACATGGGAGAGTTCCAGGACGCTTTGACTTATTTCCAGCAGGCATATCAGATCCGCGAAAACTCAAACTCACGGCTGACGTTACGCAATCTCTGCACAATCTAGCCGAGACCAACGTCAAGCTTGGGCAGTATGATGCTGCGCTATCGCAATACATGAAGGCGCTGGAAAACGGCAGGGCCAGTTCCGATCAGAGTGTCATCGCCCAGGAGTCAAGCAGTCTGGGGGCATTGTTCTCCACCCAGGGAAAGTACGGAGCAGCGCTTAGTTCGCTGCAGGAGGCGCTTAAGGCGTACCAGCAGGCCAACGATCATACCTGGAGCATGGCCGAGACGCAGGCGCGTTATGGCGATGTGCTATCGCAGGTTGGCCGCTTCGAGGAAGGCCAGAAGCAGCTTGAAGATGCGCTGAAGCTGGCTGCCGAGGTGAAGAATGACACCGTAACCGCAGAAAGCGCTGAACTGGCTCGGCGACAGCTACTTTTACCGCGGCGATTACGCGGCGGCACGGCAGCAGTATGAGAAGTCCGCCGCCGTGGCGGCGAAAGCGAAGATCCGCGAGCAGGTGTCCGTGTCGAAGTTCGGGCTGGCCCGTCTCGACGTTGCACAAGGACGCAATACTGTCGCTGTTCCCGTCTTGCAGAAGCTGATTCAGGACGCCGACGCGGTTGGGTTGAAGGCACTTTCGGTACAGGCGTCCACCTATCTTGGACGCGCGCTGCTGGCAACCAGCAAACTCGATGCCGCCCAACAAGAGGCTGATCGCGCCCTGAATCGCGCGGAAAAACTCGGACTGCTGGTGGAACAGGCCCGCGCCCACTACCTGATGGGCGCAGGTACTCGACAAGACGGGCAAGAGCAATCAATCCACTCCTCAGTTCCGTGAAGCTGTGAGGATATTGGAGTCCATCAGCAAGGAAGATGGCGCCTCCCGAATTTTGGAGCGGTCCGACCTCAAAGAGATCTACCACGAAGCTGCCAAGTCCTACCAGGGTGCCGCCTGAAGCAGTTCCACAATCGCTTTACCCCTGGATTGTTTGGGTAGAGTCACGCTTCAGCGCCGTGTACAAAAGCGCCTAAACAGTTCCTGTGGCTTCAGCCCGCGGGAAACTAGCTGAACCACGGCGCAAGTGGTGGGCGCGCTACAAAGGCCTGAAGGCCTGCCGTGCAGAAACATAGCAACTGTGAATCTGCTTTAGCGCCGACTTCGCAGCAACAAGTAAAGAGCCCCGCAATCGGGGCTCTTCTTGTTTTCGGGATTGGCTCGGCAGCCGCTTTTCTACGGTTTGTTTCGTTGGAAGGTGGTGACAATGTCCGAGAAACCGGAGCCCTTTCCGGATACTACACCGTCAGCCGGATTATTCGTGTAGGAGGTGAAAATGCTGCATCCAATTGTTCGAACCGATTGGCTCCGCCTCCAAGAAATCAGCATTAGTTGGAGAAATCGGGTCCGCGGTGTAGAAAGCCGAGTCGATCTCGATTGTCGGTTCGTCCTCCGATGGGCACGGAACGTTTTGTTGCGTAATCGGATCCTGGCAGGTCACCGAATAGACAATGCAATTTCCGCCCAGTTCCGAGGTAAACAACGCAAGCTTCATTGGCGAACTGAGTTCCCAGCAGTCGCTGTTTGAAGAACGTATTGCGGTCCCACGGGGTCGCCAATACAGTCATCAGAATGCCGCCCTGATTGATGAATCCGAGGGGATAGGTGACAACCATATCGTGAGCTCCGAAGGGGTAGGTCGCCGGCGTGCCGCCCGGAGGAATCACTTGCTGCACCTTGGTGGCAAGGTGGGGTGTGAACTCCCAGGCGAGGATGTCCTGCGCCGTCCCAGCAGCGGGCTGAGAAGCCGTGAAGCCAACCCATGCCCCGCCATTACTCGGGTCGAGGTTGAGTTGATTGATGTTGTACGGCACATTGATCACCGGGGGAGACTTCGGGTCTGGTGTATGTGTGCCGGCAATGAAGATTGGATCAAGCCAGATCTGGAGGGTGCCGGAAGCCTGGTGGCCGGCCGGCGGAGTGTACTCGATTACCACCTGGTGTAGCGGTCCGTCGGCGCAGGTACGAGTACTGGGGTTGCAGGCTCCGCCCAGCATTGGGATTGTGGTGTTGATCGCGGCCTGGCTCAGTAAGCAGCTCTCGACATTATGGTTTTGGCCGATCGTATAGTCACCGGGCAAGTGGACGGGAGTATTCGTGTTCGGTCCGCAGCTTTGCACGGCAACATGGTTGGAGTTCGGATCCCAAGGGTTGCCGAAAATGTCAAACTCTACTGCCAGGTTGTTGTTGATGCCGGCGTATCCCATTCCGCCGCTACCGGCGCCCAAAGCCGTGAGACCCGCGCCGCTGGCGCCGTAGGTCGGGTCGGTCGCGGTCGAATTCTGGATAATAAACGCGACGCCGTCGCCCGGACTGCAACAGACGGTGGGATTATGGGTCTGAAACTCGAACCAGGTGGTGAAACCAGCGGTAAGAGGCTGCTTGACTTGAAAGTACGCTGTCGCAGCCTCCGGGTTCATAGCGTGAGGAAGCACGCCATCGGTCAGGCGAAGAACCTTCTGCGACTGCCAGGTAGCCTGATGAGTACTGCCGTTCAGTTGGATGTTGGCAATAGAGGAGAAGTCCTCAAAGCGGATCTCCTGCGCCGCCGCTGACACGACGAAAAGCGACAGCAGAACGGAGACAAGCACGAAACCGCCAACTTTGATTCCAGAGCGCATAGTGTTCACGTTCTTTCCTGAGGTACGACGTAAATCGTCTCTGCCTGTTTGCAGGCTGAGGCAGTTAAGTCGGGGATTTCTCGCGGGCGCTCATGGTGCCCGTTTTAGATTGCCGCAATTTTGCGTTTCGCAGGGGCTTGATGTCAAGTAAATCCCGATTCCTCATTACTCCTCAATACCGGATTGGAACTCCACTCAAGGGCGCCTAATACGAAGGTGGACAGCAAGTCCTGCACCTTTTGGCGGGCTCGTCTGCCTCTTCTTGACTGCTCATGGAGGTCGACACTGCCTCGAAGCTCGCACGAATCGTGCCTTACTTTGACGCAAGGGCGGGCTTCAGCTTTTCTGGCAATAAATGTTGGAAACAATGTTGCTTGATGTACAATTAAATTGCGTATGTTACGAACGGCGTGTTTAGCAGCCATCCCTCCTTATGTTTCGAGCGATTCCTGCCTGTAACTTTCCGATCTTCCAGCGCAAGATCAACATCAAGGATTAGAAGCAACCAATGGAACAAGGAACAGTAAAGTGGTTTAACGATGCCAAGGGATTTGGCTTTATTTCGCGTCAGAACGGCGAAGATGTATTCGTCCATTTCTCGGCCATCCAGTCGAACGGTTTCCGTTCGCTGCAGGAAGGCCAGGCGGTGAGCTTCGACGTCAAGCGTGGGCCCAAGGGCTGGCAGGCGGAGAACGTTCAGGTTCTCTAGGTCGACAGCAATAACCGAGGGCGGCAGATGCTGCCCTCTTCTGTTTTCGCGGCTGCAAGGCAGTTGAGTCTTTAGGTCGTACACACCCCAACCGGCGCCGTGTCCGCTCGACCAACGGTGGTTCGCGAACTGGCTAGAACGAAAGGCGAGAAGACAATGAAAAACATATACGTGGGGAACTTAACGTTCGATGCGACCGAAGACCAGGTGCGCTCGTTGTTTGAAGCATATGGCCCGGTCGAAAAGGTCAGCATCATCACCGATCGTGACACCGGGCAGCCGCGGGGGTTTGCTTTTGTCGAGATGGCCGATGACGATGCCGCCGGCAAAGCCATGGAGGCGCTCAACGGTACGAACTTGGGCGGCCGCAATCTGACGGTTAACGAAGCGCGTCCGAAGGCGGACCGGCCTCGCCGCGAAGGCGGCGGTGGCGGCGGTGGGCGCGGCGGCTTCGGGCGGAGCGGTGGCGGCGGTGGCCGTGGGCGCTCCGGTGGTGGTGGCGGCGGAGGCTGGGGACGTTAGTAAGACTGGTCTCGCTGGCAACCGGCTGATACAAGTGCCGGGTGAACTAGCAGAAACTGTGCCGGAACTGGTCCTGTGAAGGATCGGTTTCGGCGTTTGTGTTTAGACCCTATTCGATCTAAGGGATGCGGGCGCGGGGATCGCCCGCAGCAGCGCGACTCTGATACGCTGTAGCGCCAGCAAAGGTCTTCGCGCCATGAGCGACGCATCCAGCATCGCAATTGAATTTGTTGGCGTTCACTTTCGCGTTTCCGAAAAGGCCCTCCTCCACGACGTCAGTCTGACCGTGGGCCGCGGCGAGACGTTGATGCTGCTCGGCCGAAGCGGCTCCGGAAAAACCACCTGCCTGAAGATGATCAATCGCCTGCTTGAGCCTAGTGAGGGTGAGGTCCGGATGGATGGGACTCCCGTCACGCAATGGGACCCGATCCGGCTGCGGCGCAGGATTGGCTATGCCATCCAGGACGTCGGCCTGTTTCCTCATTACACGGTTCGACAGAACGTGGCTCTTGTTCCCAAGCTCGAGCGGTGGGACGAACAAAAAATCGATGCGCGTGTTGGAGAGGTCCTAAGCCTGGTTGGATTGCCCAGCCGGGAATTCGCCTGCCGCTATCCGCACCAGCTCTCCGGAGGTCAGCGCCAGCGCGTCGGGCTGGCGCGTTCTCTGGCAGCGGAGCCTCCGATCCTACTAATGGACGAGCCCTTTGGCGCCCTCGATCCGATTACCCGTTCCGAGCTTCAGTTGGAATTTAGGAAACTCCAGGAGAAGTTGGGCAAGACTATCGTTTTCGTCACCCACGACGTGGGGGAAGCTCTACTGCTGGGGACCCGGATCGGGTTGATGGAGGAGGGATGCCTGCGCGGCATTTACCGCCCTCAGGAATTCATGCGATCCACTGACGCTTCGGTGAAGGCCTATGTGGATGTCTTCCGGGCCGGTCAACAGATTTTCCGCAACTGAAGGGAAGAGAGGTCGGTGTTGAACTTCCTGCTCACCCATAAGCGCGAGGTCGCAACCATGACCGCCGAACACCTATGGCTGGTCGGAATTGCGATGCTGCTCGCAGTTGCGATCGGTGTTCCGTTGGGCATCCTGCTTACGCGACGACCGAAGTGGAAGGCGTTTGTGCTGGGCGGCACAAATGTCATTCAGACAATCCCCAGCCTGGCGCTGTTTGGACTCCTGCTTCCGCTTCCGTGGCTGGGGGCGCGGGCTGATCGTCTGGCGATTATCGCTTTGGCCCTGTACGCATTGCTTCCCGTCGTTCGCAACACGTACGTTGGTATCGTCGGCATCAGCGCACCGGTTCGGGAAGCCGCGGTTGCGATGGGTCTTACATCCGGCCAACTGCTTTGGCATGTCGAACTGCCGCTGGCGTTGCCCGTGATGCTCGCCGGAATCCGTGTGGCCACAGTGATCACTATCGGGGTGGCGACCATTGCCGCTGCGATCGGCGCCGGCGGTCTGGGCGAATTCATTTTTCGCGGCATCGCCATGGTGGACAACGGCGTCATCCTTGCAGGCGCGATTCCGGCCGCGCTGATGGCCCTCGCTGCAGACCTGCTCTTGAGTGGGGCGGAAAAGCTGTTGGTTCGCAGGGTCCATTGAGATGGATCGCCGAAGCTTCCTCTCCGGCCTGTTGCTGCTTTGCGCAGGATGTGTGCCCCGCAAGCACGAGATCTCTGTCGGCTCGAAGAATTTCACCGAACAACTGATACTCGGTGAATTACTGGCTCAATACCTGGAAAGCGTTTGCAAGACTTCGGTGGCCCGGCGGTTCTATCTCGCGGGCACCTACATTTGCCAACAAGCATTGCTTGCCGGACGCATCGATACCTACGTGGAATACACCGGAACGGCGCTGGCTGCGATCCTCAAGGAACAGCCCTCGGGCGATTCGGCCGCGGTGTACGAACAGGTGAAGCTGCAATACCGAAGCAAATTCGGTCTCGACCTCATGCCGCCGTTGGGCTTCAACAATAGCTTCGCGATGGTGATGCGCGGTGACCAGGCTCGCCGCCTCAGTCTGGCCACGCTTTCACGGCTCGCAGAGTTTGCGCCCCAGATGCGCCTCGGGGTGGGCTACGAATTTCTCGAACGGCAGGACGGATACAAGGGTCTGATTCGCGCCTATGGCCTCAAGTTCGCCGAAGCACCTCGGGTGATGGATTTAGGTTTGCTTTACCGTGCGCTGCAGAATAAATCGGTGGACTTAGTCGCCGGCAACAACACGGATGGTTTGATCGCCGCGCTCGGGCTTACGGTGCTGCAGGACGACAAGCACTACTTTCCTCCGTATGACGCTGTGCCCATCGTCCGACCGCAGCTATTCGCAGAGTGTCCTCAGGCGCACGCGGCGCTGGAGCGGCTCAGCGGCCGCATTACTGCCGATGCCATGCGCGCGATGAATTACGCCGTGGACGGTGAGAAGCAAGATGCGGCCGTCGTGGCGCGAGAATTTCTCTTGCGCGAACAGCTGGTTTGAGCGGTGTTACGTTTCATTGCGACCATAACTTCACCGGCGTATTATTATTTGTGGCGAGAAGCGTGTGCCGCCCTTACTCTCTACGTCGTTCTTAACTGTTCGACCCTTCCGGTCATCAGTCAGGAGGGCCATCATGCCAGATAAAACAGCAAGTCTCCCGATCGCTAAACCTGGGATGGGCTCGCTCGAGTTGACCGAGGAGTTCATTCGGTTACGTGCCTATCAGTTTTACGAGGAGCGGGGCCGCGAAGACGGTCACCACCTCGAAGATTGGCTCCGAGCGGAGGCGGCGATATTCGGAAAGAAGAATATCTCCACAACTACCCAGCCAGAAATGACGGAGCAGAGCAATCAAGCCGCAGCGGCATAAACGAAACTTCTTTGTAGCAAAGGGGACCCGCCCTTCGCGCTCTCGCCAACGGGGCCCGATGCCCGGGGCCCAAATTGAACTCGGGCGATTGCTGGTAACGCCGTCAATCTCAGCCGGTTTGTCTGCACCCAAATGTGCAGCCCTTTAAGCGAAACTGGCAGCTCCGATTCCAAAAGCAGATTCTTCCCATCTTCGCACAAGGAGGCACCGATGTTACCTTCCCGTCATTGCTCCCGAGGCAACGCTGGGGAATAATCCAAGCAGGGGTCGCCAACTTGCCCGCGAACAGGAGAACTGATGCCTGCACGATTTCGCACTCTTCGTCTTTTGGCCGTCCTCATACTTTCTGCCGTGCCGCTCTGCGGCCAGGCTCCCACCGAAACCATCACCATTGATGCCGATGCGCCGGCGCATCCGTTCCCGCATTATTGGGAGCAGATGTTCGGCTCGGGACGCGCGGCCCTCAGCTTGCGAGACTCCTATCGTCGCGACCTGCGCACGGTCCGCAAAGCGACTGGATTCCAATACGTTCGCTTTCACGCCATCCTCGACGACGACGTCGGCGTCTATGACGAAGACAAGCAGGGCCGGCCGGTTTACAACTTCTCCTACGTTGACCAGATCTATGATGGGTTGCTCGACAACAGCGTCAAGCCGTTCGTCGAGCTGAGTTTCATGCCCTACAAGCTGGCGTCGAGGCCGGATTTCCAGTCCTTCTGGTATCACCCCAACGTCTCGCCTCCCAAGGACTACGCCAAGTGGGACGACCTGGTGACCCAATTCATGAAGCACCTGGTGGATCGCTATGGCATTGATGAGGTCGCGAATTGGTACTTCGAAGTCTGGAACGAGCCCAATCTTGATTTCTGGGCGGGAGCTCCGAAGCTGGAGACCTATTTCGAACTCTATGACCACACAGCGCGCGACATCAAGGCGGTGAGCTCTCGTCTGCGCGTCGGCGGTCCTGCGACGGCGCAAGCCGCATGGGTTCCGGCGATGATCCAGCACACGGTGCAGAAGAACGTCCCGCTGGACTTCGTCTCCAGCCACGTTTACGGCAACGACAAAGCCAGCGACATCTTCCATACCGGCGAAAATATTCCACGAGACCAGATGGTATGTCGCGCAGTGAAGATGCTGCATGACCAGATCAAGTCATCGCCGCGACCGGACATGCCGCTCATCATGAGCGAGTTCAATGCCGCCTACGACAACGTGGTCGCGGTGACCGACTCCATCTATATGGGCCCCTACCTGGCGACTACCATCAGCCAATGCGACGGCCTGGCACAGATGATGTCGTACTGGACCTTCTCTGACGTCTTCGAAGAACAGGGCGTGGTGAAGGAGCCGTTCTACGGCGGCTTCGGATTGATAGCGGCGGGCGGGATTCCGAAGGCTTCGCTCTACGCCTTTCAGGTGCTGCACCGGCTCGGCGACCAGCGCATCGAGAACAGCAACCCCAGCGTGCTGATCACGAAGACAACGGAAGGCTACCTGACTGTCGCCATCTGGAACTTGGTGAATCCGGGATCGAACGGCACAGCGAAGTCCGTGAAACTGGACTTCAAGGGAGTGAAGCCTGGGGCTCGAATCAGTATCAACCGGGTGGATGAAGCCCACGGTGATTCTCTGGGGTTGTACGAGAAAATGGGCAAACCGCGCTATCCGACCGAGGACCAGATCCGCGACCTGCGGGAACAGTCACGACTCCCTGATCCCGCGTACGACGAATTGACCAATGGAAGCTACACGCTGCAATTGCCGGTGAACGGGCTGGCGGTGATCCAGGTTCGGTAGAGCAGTCCCACAATTGCTGTATCTCTGGATTGTTTGGGTAGAGCGGCGTGACCGAGCCCCCAAAGCCTCGCCGCTACGCTGGTTTTCAGCTCAATGCCGATAATTGCCGATAGCCTGCGAGCTTCGCACTTCGCTGTACCTCAATTTCCGTAAACCCGCGGGAACTGCGATACTTGAAGCATTGCCGCGAGTTTCCTCCGCCCCGTCTGCACGTGAAAAACGGCACATCGGGGTCCGCCAAGGGGGCTTGAAAAGCCCGCGGTACGAGGCCAATGAGCGACTTCCTAAAAGCTGTGCAGGAGCGCGTCGTCATTTACGACGGCGCCATGGGGACGAACATCCAGTTCCGCAATCCCAGTGTGGATGACTACTGGGGCAAAGAGGGTTGCAACGAGCTGCTGGTGTTGAGCCGGCCCGACCTCATCAAGGACATCCACGCCGCTTTTTACCAGGTGGGCTGCGATGTCGTCGAGACCGATACTTTCGGCGCCACACGCGTTGTGCTGGCGGAGTACGACCTGCAGGACAAAGTTCACGAGATTAACTTTGCGGCCGCCAAGTTGGCGCGCGAAGTCGCAGACAGCTTCAACGGTCGCAAACGGTTTGTCGCGGGGTCGATGGGCCCAACGACCAAGCTGCCGTCGCTCGGACACATCACTTTCGACGACATGGCCGCTTCGTACACCGAGCAGGCAGTCGCACTCATCGAAGGTGGCGTTGACGTGCTACTGCTCGAAACGTGCCAAGACATCCTTCAGGCCAAGGCTGGACTGGTCGGCATCTTCGACGCGCTGAAACAAACCGGCAAGAACGTTCCCGTGCAGGTGCAGGTCACGCTGGAAGCCACGGGCACCATGCTGCTCGGCACCGAAATCGGTGCGGCGCTTACCACGCTGGAGATGTTCGACGTCGCCGCCATTGGGCTGAACTGCGCCACCGGTCCCAAGGAGATGAACGATGCGGTTCGCTACCTTGGCGCGAACTCGCCCAAGTATGTTTCGGTTCTGCCCAATGCAGGGCTGCCGCAGAACCAGGGCGGCCGCGCCGTTTATCTGCTGCAACCGCAGGAGCTGGCGGAGTATCACAAGCAGTTCATCACCGAGTATGGCGTGCGCATCGTCGGCGGATGCTGCGGAACCACGCCCGAGCACCTGAAGGCCGTCGCCGACACTTGTGCCAATCTTGAGCCGGCAAAGCGCGAAGTTAAAGTCGCCGGCGCCGCAGCCAGCGCCTATTCGATGGTGCCGCTCGACCTCGATCCCAAGCCCCTGATTGTGGCTGAGGAGATGAACACCACCACCCGCGTCGAGCACTTCAAGAACATGGTGCGGACGCAGAACTATGACGCGATCCTCACCCTGGCGAAGAAGCTGGTGAATGAAGGCTCGCACATGCTCGACCTGTGCTGCGCCATCGTAGGCGAGGACGAGAAAGGCTACATCAGCAGCATCCTGGAAAAGATTGCCACCCGTGTGCCCGCGCCCATCACCGTCGATTCCACCGAGGCCGACGTGGTCGAGGAAGCGCTGAAACGCATTCCGGGTAAGGCCATCATCAACTCCATCAATCTGGAAGATGGCGAGAAGCGCACCTCGAAAGTTCTGCCCATGGCCAAGCGCTATGGCGCAGCGGTCATTGCGCTGACCATTGACGAAGACGGTATGGCATTGACTTGGCAGAAGAAGCTGGCCATCGCCAAACGCATCTTCGACCTGGCGGTGAACAAGTACGGCATTCGTCCGGTTGACCTCATATTCGACGCGCTTACGCTGCCCATCTCCACCGGCCAGGAGGATTACCGCACCGCGGGCATCGAGACCCTGAAGGCGGTGAAGGCGATCAAGACAGAGCTGCCCGAGGTGAAGACCATCCTCGGCGTCAGCAACATCTCCTTCGGCTTGAACGCCTATTCGCGGCGCATTCTGAACAGCGTCTTCATGCACGAAGCGGTGGACAATGGTCTCGATATGGCCATCGTTAACTACAGCAAAATCTATCCGTTGTACAAGATACCTGAAGCTGAAGTTGATCTTGCGCGTAAGTTGATTTTCTTCGACCAATCCAACGGCGACCCGTTGCAGGTTTACATGGCGCACTTCGCCGGGACCAAGGGCAAAGACGAGACCACCACGGCGCACGTGGACACGCTCTCGATTGAAGACAAACTGAAGTGGGCCATCATCAACGGCGAAAAGACCGTAGGCGAGGGTGCGCACAAGAAGTCGCTGGACGAGCTTCTGGAAGAGGCGCTGACCAACTACACGCCGCTCGATCTGATCAACAACATCCTGCTCGACGGTATGCGAACGGTCGGCGACTTGTTTGGCGCGCGCAAGATGCAATTGCCCTCGGTGCTGGATTCGGCGGGCGTGATGAAGGCCGCGGTCGCCTATCTAGAGCCAAAGATGGAGAAGAAAGAAGGCAGCCAGAAGGCGACCATCGTGCTCGCGACGGTGAAGGGCGACGTCCATGACATTGGCAAGAACCTGGTGGACATCATCCTGACCAACAACGGTTACCGCGTGGTGAACCTCGGCATCAAGCAGCCGTCGGACAGCATCATCAAGGCCGCTCTCGCCGAGAAGGCCGACGCCATCGGGCTCAGCGGGCTGCTGGTGAAGTCCACGCTGGAGATGAAATACGTGGTGCAGGACCTGCATCACCAGAAGCTCGACTTCCCGGTGATCTGCGGCGGCGCTGCGCTCACTCGCAAGTACGTGGAAGATGATCTGCGTCGCGAATACGGCGGCGGAGTTTTCTACGCTGACGATGCGTTTGCCGGGCTGCACATCATGGAAGACCTGGCTTCGCCGAATGGCGCGCGCGAGAAGCGCATCGCCGAAGGCAAACTCGTGAAGGAGTTTGCGCGCACAGCGGTGGTTGGCGGCAATGGCGATGGCGCGACCGCGCCCAGCATCGAGATTGCGCCCGCTCCTAACATTCCGCAGCCACCATTCTGGGGAGTGCGCGTGCAGAAGCCGCAAGACTTCGATCTGCGCGAAATCTTCCAGTACATCAACGAAACCGCGCTCTTCAAGAACCAGTGGCAATTGAAGACCGCGTCGCAGGAAGATTATGGCCGTCTGGTCGAGACCAAGTACCGGCCCATTCTGAAAGACCTCGAAGAGGAAGTGATTGCCGCAGGCTGGTTCGAGCCAAAGGTGGTGTACGGCTACTTCGGAGCGCAAGGTGACGGCAACGATGTCATCGTGTACAACCTGCCCGAAGGCTGGAAGCAGGGCGATGCGGTTCCGCCGGAGACGTTGCGATTCACTTTCCCGCGCCAGCGTGAAGGGCGCCACTTGTCCATCGCCGATTTTCTGCTGCCGAAGAGTAGCGGAAAGATGGACGTGCTCGGAATGTCGTGCGTGACCATCGGTGCGCAGGCCTCGCACGAGACCCAGAAGCTTTTCGAAGGCGGGGAGTACACCAAGTATCTCTACCTGCACGGGCTCAGCGTGGAGTCAGCCGAGGCGCTGGCTGAGTTGTCGCACAAGCAAATCCGCGAGGAACTCGGGATGGCCGGCGACGACTCGCCCCACATTCGCGACCTGTTTCATCAGAAGTATCGCGGCTCGCGCTATTCGTTTGGTTATCCCGCGTGTCCCAATCTGGAGGACCAGACCAAGCTGTTTGCGTTGCTCCATCCCGACGAGACTATCGGCGTGCATCTGACGACCGGGTTCCTGCTCGATCCGGAGCAGAGCACGTCGGCGATTATCGTGCATCATCCCGCGGCAAAATATTTCGTGGTGTAGTCCCTACTGAATCGCCACGTGCTCCAGGATCGCGTTCTCCACCCGTTTGACCTTGTTCTGCGAATGCGGCAAGGGGACTTTCGGCCGGTCCTTATGTGCGACATAGGTTCCCACACCAAACCCAATCACTGAGCCGGAGAAAACGTCAGCCGGGAAGTGCACTCCTCCGGTCACGCGGGTGGTGCTGACAGCCGTTGCCGCGCCGTACATCAGCAGGCGCATCGGCCAGTTCGGATATTCGTGCGCCATGACCGAGGCGAGCGTCCAGGCAAGGGTGGCATGTCCCGAAGGAAACGAGCCAGCGGTCCAGTTGCCGGAGAAGAATTTTCCTTCTCCCTGGCCGGTGTAGGGTCGTCTGCCGCGCCAGGATGGCTTTCATCGCGGCATAGAGGATGACGCTGTCCACGCTGGCTTCCGCGCTGCGGATGCCTGTGTCGATTGCATGTTTGTCGTGGGTGATCAATCCAGTGACGAAGATGCCTCCGGCAGTCGCGCCGAGACCGTACACGCCAGCGTTGGAGATGTTGATGCTGGTGTTATGCCAACTCGGCGAGACCTGGTGAAGCACGCTTTCGTCATTCGCGATCAGGATGCCGGTGGCGCCGACTACCATGGCATCCCACTTAAGGGCGCTCACCGAGAACGGCGACTTGATGATGTGGAGTTCGTCTTCGCCGATAGTTTTGACTGCCGTTCCCAGTGAACTGGTGAAAGAGGTTGATTGATCGGGGTGCGGCGTCGGCGGTTTATCAGGGAGTGGCGAATCGATTTTGGCAGTGGGTACCGCGGTGTCGGCGTCAGCGGGTTGCTCCCGCGCGCAGGCATACGACGAAGATGGCGCAAGCAAAACCAGCAGGAGAACAACCATGCGAATCGAGGAGGGAATTCGCTTACGACGGACAGCGAATCTGTCCGCTTGGAAGCTTCAGCCGTGAGACACTGGTCAGGCACTCAGCCATTCGGGGCTCCACGGAAAATTAGCGTTTACGTTTTGACTCGCCGACCGGCCAGAGTCTGCCAATGTTAACGCACTTGGATCGAAATTGTTGCGGAGCGGCTCTACCAAGGGCTGCACAAAAAAGCCGCCCGGACGAAAAAGGCCCCGCTAGGACACAAAACCGGAACTCTCCGCGATGGCCCAAAGCCACGCCAGACAAGCCTTGCCGCGATTGTGCGCTATGTCCGCCCACTATGTGACGTATGCCACAGACTGTATGTGCGTACCCCCGCAGAATCAAGTACGGAGGGTACTGTGTTCGACATCGTGGAAGCGCGCCAATTGGCGCGAAATATCAAGCTGTTTGTGATCAAAGCTCCCCGTATTGCCAAGAAGCAGCGTCCGGGGCAGTTCATCATTCTTCGGCTGGACGAGTCGGGCGAGCGCATCCCGCTCACCATCGCCGACGCCAACCCCGAGGCGGGCACCATCACCATCTGCGTGCAGGCCATTGGCAAAACCACCATGCTGATGAACATGCTGGAGACGGGCGACACCATCCTCGACGTGGTGGGACCACTCGGCAAACCCTCCGAGATCGAAAAATTTGGCACAACGGTCGTGGTCAGCGGCAGTGTTGGCACGGCGATGGCGTACCCCACGGCACGCGAACTGAAGCGCGCGGGGAACAAGGTCATCTCGGTCGTGGGTGCGCGCAGCAAGGACCTTCTGGTGCTGGAGGACGAGGTCCGCGAGGTCAGCGACGAAACCTACATTCTGACCGACGATGGTACCTGGGGCGAACAGGGCCTGGTCACCGAGCGGCTGAAGAAGATTATCGAGTCCGGCAAGGTGGATTACGTGCTGGCCGTCGGCCCTGTGCCCATGATGCGCGCGGTGGCGAACATCACAGGCCCTCTGGGGATCAAGACCATCGTCAGCCTGAACTCAATCATGGTGGACGGTACCGGGATGTGCGGAGGCTGCCGCGTGCTGGTGAACAACAGCAGCCAATTCGCTTGCGTGGACGGGCCTGAATTCGATGCCACCCAGGTCAACTTCGAAGTCCTGATGCAACGCAACAACATGTATCGCGAGCAGGAGCGCTGCAGCATTGAGCGATTGCAGGCCGATCCGGAAGGTGAAGTACGAAATCTGAGAGAGAGTGTGGCGATGCGCCGTGAATGCGCCGCCATCGAGGCGGGAGTTTTCGATGAGCAATAAAGTTCCCAGTAACAATCCGCTGCCCAACAAGGAACGCATCAAGCTGCCGCGCCAGCGCGTGCCGGAGCAGGACCCACAGGTGCGCGCGCACAACTTCCTGGAAGTGAATCTGGGCTATTTTGTGGAGCAGGCGAAGCAGGAAGCTCAGCGCTGCATCGAGTGCAACAAGCCTGGTTGCGTCGAGAAGTGCCCGGTGTCGGTGGATGTGCGGGCGGTAATTGACCTCATCCTGACTGGTGACTATCTCGGCGCCGCTTCCAAGGTGCGGGAAGACAACGCCCTGCCCGCCATCACCGGCCGAGTCTGCCCGGTCGAAGACCAGTGCGAGTCCGGTTGCGTGCTGGGCAAGAAGGGCGAGCCGGTCGGAATCGCCTACCTGGAGCGCTTTGTGGCTGACTGGGAGCGCGAGACGGGACAGTTCGGATCACCCGTGTCCGCGCCCGCCACCGGCAAGAAGGTTGGCCTTGTCGGCAGCGGTCCCGCGAGCCTGGCGTGCGCCGGCGACCTCATCCAGATGGGACACCAGGTGCATGTCTTTGAAGCGCTGCATGAGCTCGGCGGCGTGCTGGTGTACGGCATCCCCGAATTTCGGCTTCCCAAAGATATCGTGAAGCACGAGATTGATGTTCTGCACCGTCGTGGCGTGGTCTTCGAGACCAATGTCGTGGTCGGCAAGACCGTGACCATTGACGAGCTGATGCAGGAAGAAGGCTTCGATGCTATTTTCATCGCCACCGGCGCAGGTCTGCCGCGCTTCCTGAACGTTCCCGGAGAGCACTTCAACGGCGTCTATTCGGCCAACGAATTTCTAACCCGCGTGAACCTGATGCGCGCCTATCAATTCCCGGAGTACGACGAACCGCTTTATCCGTGCAAAGACCGCGACGTGATCGTGGTCGGTGGTGGCAACACCGCCATGGATGCGGTGCGCAGCGCGCTGCGGTTGGGGGCCAAGAGTGCCAGCATCTACTACCGCCGCACCGAGGTGGAGATGCCCGCACGTGTGGAAGAAGTCCATCACGCCAAGGATGAGGGCGTTCACTTCGAGATGCTGGTGAACCCGGTGGAGTTTTTCGGCGACGAGAAGGGAAATCTCACGGCAGTGAAGTGCATTCGGCAGGAACTGGGCGAGCCCGATGATTCAGGCCGGCGAAGCCCGGTTGCGATCAAAGGTTCGGAGTTCGTAAGCCCATGCTCGGTCGCGATCATCGCGGCCGGCACCTCGGCGAACCCGCTGATCCAGTCCACGACTCCGGGGCTGGCAGTTACGAAGCGCGGATACATCGCAGCGAATGACGATACGCTGGCAACATCCAAGCCGGGCGTGTTTGCCGGGGGCGACATCGTGACCGGCGGCGCAACCGTGATCCTCGCGATGGGCGCGGGACGCAAGGCCGCGAAGGCGATCAACGAATACCTCGTTGGCCCCAAGCCAACAGTCGAAGTGGTGCAGATAGCAGCGACCCAGAGCTAAATCATCTCCGAGCACGCACGGCAGCGAGAGACTTCCTTGCTGCCGCTTTTTCTCGTTCTTCGCGTTGGGCATTCATGACGTTCTTCGCGTGGGAGACTACGCCGCAGCGCTTCTGCGTTGTTTCCTTATCATGCCAACAGCAAGCGCCGCTACCCCCATCGCCACGCCAACTCCCACCGCGATGTTCTTGATGCACAGCCCTGATGACTTCCTTGCGGCTTTGATGTGTTCGGGCCGGACACCCATGCCGATCACGCGCGCCAGCAGGTGCTGCACTCCGGGTATCTGAACGGCAGCCTTCAGCTGCCATGGCGCGTGGGCGGGCCCTGGGTTCCGGAAGACGCGCTGCATCGCGGCGTGAGCGAAGACCTGCGTCTGTTGCGTCACGAGGGTGGGAAACTCCCGGCGTTGCTGCACCCGCGCCAGCAGGCTTTCCGTCACGCGACGTTCGCGCAGCGCATCAGCCAGCAGGTTCGCTGTAGCGACTGCGTCCTGAATCGCCAGGTTGATGCCGACTCCTCCGGCCGGCGACATGGCATGGGCAGCATCGCCGATGCACAGCAGTCCCGGCCGATACCACTGCCGCAGCCGGTTAATCTGCACCGACAGGAGCTTGATCTGCTCCCAGTCTTGCAGCTCGTTAACGCGATCGCCAAGATATGGAGCGATCTGGCGAATGGTCTGGCGGAATGTGTCCAGGCCACGACTCTGCAATTCCTCAAAAGAGCCTTTGCGAATCAGCAGTCCGGCCTGGAAGTAATCGCCCCGATCGATCAGAACCAGGGCCCGGCCGTAGTTGATGTTTCCCAGCAACTGCTCGGGATCGTTCCTGTTGCGGCCGATGCGGAACCAGAGCACGTCAATGGGCACGCCGCGCTCGATGACCTCAAATCCGGCGGCCTGGCGCGTGGTGGAGTGGCGGCCGTCGCAGCCAATCACCAAGTCGGCGCGGATTTGCACGGGGCCGTCGGGCGCGTGTGCTTCGACTCCGGTGATCCTGTCCTCCGTCTTGAATCAGACTGGTGACGTCGTGCTGCATTCGAAGATCAAAGCTCGGGAACTGCTTGGCTTTGCCGGAGAGGAAGTCAAGGAAGTCCCACTGCGGCATCAGTGCGACAAACTTGCAGTGCGTCGGCAGGCGGCTGAAGTCGGCTGTTTTGAAAGCGAAGTCTCCAAATACGCCACCCACCGAGGTCAGCTGGTTGTGCGGCAGCTTCAGGAATTCGTCGAGCAGCCCTAGTTCGTAGATCACTTCCAGCGTCGAGGGATGCACGGTGTCACCGCGAAAATCGCGATTGAAGTCCGGGTGCTTCTCCAGTACCGTGACGTCCACACCGGCACGCGCCAGCAGGTACCCCAGCATCACGCCTGCCGGCCCGCCGCCCACAATACAGCACGTAGTCTCCAATGCTTCGTTTGCCATGCGTCTAAACCTCTATGTGTCGTTTTGCAGGTTGTGCGCGCTCCCCTGGCTGTCGTGGGAAGATGCGTCACCCACGATCTCGTAAGTTATACGCGACGTTCCCAGTCGCGCAAGCTGGATGTGGATCGCCGCTGGCGCATACGGTTCAGCGGACGAGTTGTTTGCGCAGGAACGGGCCAATAGCTTTACCGACCGCCATGGGCACGTGATGCGACCACATGTCACTCATTTTCTTCATGGTCGATGAGGATGAGTTGAAGCTCGCGGCTCTACGGCGCGGCTTTCCGAGCAGAGTGTAATGGGCATGGGGTTCGATCCGGCAGCCCCATTTTTGCTTGTAGCGGAGCTGGCCTTCGTACCGGATGTTGCCGAAATCGAACCAGCTAAAACCGGCTTGGTGCGCCCACTTAATGTACTCCCAATGAATCAGGTCGTTAGGGCGTTCTTCCCAATAGTGTTTGTCGGAGACGATGTTAACGATACTGACCCGCCGGCCGCAGGTGAATCCCAGCAATCCGGCTATGGGCACTGCATTGCGCATCGCCCAAAAAATCTGCATCTGGTCGGTGAAAGCGGCGCAGCAGTCGAGGTAGTACTCGATCCTGTGGGGAGGCACCCCCAGCCGCATCATGGAGTCGACGTAGAGCGGAAAGAAGGTGTTCCGAATGGTAACGGGGTCGCACTTCTGGACGACCGTGATGCCGGAGCGCTCGGCCTTTTGTACGGCCTTTCGAACTTGATGGGTGACTACGTCTTTCCAGATCGCTGCGATGGGGCGGTCGAGTGGGAGGTAAGCGTACTGTTGCTGGTTGCTCTCCAGCAATGGAGCTCCCAAAGGCGCGGAGAGAATTCCCTGGCGACCGTGCATCTCCAGCACCGGGATACGTCTTGCGGCAAGGAACGAGAACAATCCGGCGGTAATTTTGCCGAATTCGGCCTCGGTCACGTCGGGGTCAAGCAACATACCGCCATACTCGGAGAAGGGCTGGCTGACCAGGCGCTTGCTGAAAAGCAGGCTGTTGGTCTCGAAGGCGGGGAGCACACCAGCAATCGCGCCGCGTCTCAGGAAAGCGAAGTACCTTGGGCGATAGCCGTAAGACCGCTCGACGCACCGGTACGCGAAAAGATGGCAGAAGCGCGATTGCGAATGATTGGTGACGTACCGATCCCATTGTTGGGCGTCGCCGAAATCAGGGACGATTTCCATGACATGGTTCCGTTCACTAATGGTGACTACACCCAAAGCGCTGATGAGCCGCCTACCCATTCCAGATCGCGGTTGTGGTCGACGCCCATCATCATGCCGCGACCCATGCGCACTAGCGGCAGCACCGGCGTGAGCTTACCGCCCTCGGGCCAGACGTACATCATGCGGATTTCCATCTGCGTTAACCCGTGCGGTGTTTGAATGACAGGCTCGAAGTACACGCGCTCCTGGAGAATGTAGTTGTGGCGCTGGTCCGCGGGGATGGCGTCAATGTCAGCCTGGGTGGGCGAGAACTTGATGCCGGCTCCAGCGAAGGAATACAGCGGCTTGAGCAGGTAGTTGTCGTTGTCTCTTGGCAGGCTGTCAACCTTATCCAGGAACCACGTCTTCGGCACGGACTTGTGCTTGAGGAATGGAATGGAGAATTTGCTGATGCGGAAATACCAGTTAGGATGACCGGCCCATTCGACGTCCAGCTCATCGCGCAAATCGAAGGGCAGGGTGACACCTTTGCGCTCCAGTTCGTCCACGATGCAGCGGTTGTAAATACGGCGGACTTCGATCTCCCGCCCATCCTTCATATAGAAGAGGCGGTTGCCACGCTTGATCAGCGACAGAATGTCTACGATGGCGATGCCAAGTTGCCGCTGGGTAACCAGAAAATCCGGCAGAGTTTTCTGATGCTCGGGATCGATCTCCATCAGGATGACGTTTTCCGGCTCATGGCCGGCGACAATGAGCTCGCGGATCAGCTTCCAATATGAATCACTGTCATAGCCGCTGAGATAAATGCCCAGATCGGACGACATCCCGTACGACTCGACGTATTGGTGCGCCGAAACCGGCTGATATCCGTAGAGGGAAGGGAAGGCTTGCAACTCGACGAGCTTCGGTTCCAGTTCGCCACTCGCATTACGGACCAGGCCAAAGTCCACCTGCACGAACATCGGCAGACGCGACTCATTGGGAACGTTGTACTGCGGCGGCACCGAGGCGTCTGACGCGCGGCGATACTGCGAACTGTCCACCAGTTGCGAAACCAGTTCGCGGCCGTAATGGCCCATCTGGTCGAGCAGGCTTTTGGGCACGAAGCATGGCGTCTCCGAAACGCGAAAACCAACATGCGCGCCGCAGACGTGATCCAGACGAGCGAGCATCTGCCGGTACTTTTCCGGCGTGAACTTGCGATTGAATTGCTCGCGCAGAGCCGGGACCATGATCAGGCCTCGATGAGAAAGTGACCCTTCTCCATGATCTGCTGACCGTCGACCCAGATATCAAAACGAGTGCCGACCACGTCAATATGCGTGCTGGAGTACCAGGTGGCGCCGGTGTGCGCGCCATACGGATTGCCAAACGCAATGTGGAGACCAGGAAATTTCTCGTCCTGAAGAATCTGTCCAATGACCTGCTTCAGCTCAAGATTTGTGCCGATGGCGAACTCGCCCACAACATCGCTGTTTTCGTCGGTATGGGTGTAGGCCCAAAAATCTTCTTCCAGCACTTTGTTGTCGCTGAAGACCTCGGTGATGCGGTTGTTCTTAATGCGAATGGTCAGCGGCTGACTGGCGAGGTCGGGATATCTCTCGCACAAATAATCGCCAACAACGCCGTCCACGACATATGTGCCGTTCACTTCGCCGGGAGTAGTAAATACCTCGCCGCCGGGTAGGTTCCCCCACTTATCGGGACTGATGATGCCGCTAGTCTTGACCCAGCGATAATTCGAGTTCAGCGTGGCGGCGAAATCACTGCCCGCCGGATTCTTGGCTGTTGATCTCCTTGGCGCGGCTGACGATTTCGATAACTTTCTTGCTGAGCGCATCCACGCGAGCGAAATCGGCGCGCATGCCTTCCAGCATAATTTGGTGGTTGATATTGACCATGTGCGCGTGGCGCATCTTGCGCCGGTTCACGATGTCGGTCATCTGCATGCGCGATTTCAGCTCATTGGGCTGCACGCGGACGGCGAAAATACTGACCTGGCTGGTCTCCATATCCTCGGCGATTTCCGGCGGCAGCTCGACGATGGGGCGCGGCGCCAAGTCTTCCAGCACGTAGGCCTTAAACGGCGAGCCTACCCGCAGCAATTCGTGGGCGATGCTGGCTGCGATTTCGCGACAGAGATTGTCGGTGATGAGCGTGACCTTCTCCTGCGGCTGAATGCGCAGGCAGGTATTCACTGCGTTATAAGCGCCCGGAGAGAGTTCCGGGTCGAAAGAAGTTTTGGTTAGATCGGTGAGAACGGGATGAATCAACGGACGTTCCTTTCCTATGAACCAGCTTCTATCTGTGCGCCGCGGCCGGCTCGAAAACTCCCACTCGAGTCTCGGCGACGATGTAGTCGACAACCTTCTTCAGATCACCGGTCTGCTCGAACACCTTCAACTGGCGGTCGGCGCCGGAGCCCATCTGCAAGCATCTGGTGAATGTAGTTGATCTCGTCGCGTGAACCAAGTTCATCCACCACGTCATCAATCAGGTCGAGATACTCCAGCATCAGCTCGCGAACGGGGATTTCTTCTTCCTTGCCGAAGTCAATCAGCATGCCGTCGAGCCCGTAGCGCGAAGCGCGAAACTTGTTTTCCATGATCAGCGCGCGCCCATAGATGCGGTAGCTCTTGTTGGAGGCATGCAGCTTGTAGAGCATCGCGACCGTCGCCTGGATCAGCGCGGCGATGGCCACGGTCTCGTCGAGGCGCATGGGGATGTCGCAAACCCGCACTTCCAGCGTGTCGAAAAATGGATGTGGTCGAATGTCCCACCAGACCTTCTTGCCATTGTCGATGCAGTTGGTCTTGACCAGGAGATTGATAAAGGTCTCGTAGTCGGCCCAGTTGGCAAACACGTCCGGAATATTAGTGCGCGGGAAGCGCTCGAATACTTTGCTTCGGTACGACTTGAATCCCGTTTGCATGCCCATCCAGAAGGGCGAGTTGGACGACAGCGCCAGAATGTGCGGTAGGAAGTACCGCATGGAATTCATGATGTGGATGGCGGTGTTACGGTCCTCGATACCGATGTGCACGTGCAGACCGAATACGAGATTGGCCCGGGCCACGAGCTGCATGTCTTCGACCACCCGCCGATAGCGCTCGTCGGGATAAATTTCCTGCAGCTTCCAATCTGCAAACGGATGCGTGCTGGCGGAAGCCAGCAGCAAGCCATTCTCGCCGGCGAGCGTAATCATCGCTCGCCGCAGTCCCAGGATATCGGCCCGCGCTTCCTTGATGTCACGGCAAACTTTGGTCCCGACCTCCACCACCGACTGATGCATCTCGGCCTTGACCGACTCGTGCAGCGCGACCTTCGCCTTGGAAAGGATCTCCGACTGAATATGCGAGCGGAGATCGCGAGTCTCCGGATCGATCGTCTGGTATTCCTCTTCAATTCCGATGCTCAGGCTCGGCGCCTTCATTTCTCTACCCCCCGGCTGGTTCGCTTGGTGGTCTTCCTGGCTGCTGCGGATTTTTCTGTGCCTGTGCCCGACCTCTCGGACGCGGCCTCATCATAGTAGCCGTTCAGGAACGCGCTCCAGCGATACTCCGGCGTGAGGTCCGTGTGCGCCTTGGTTTTGCGGACGGCCAGTTCGGCCACAGCGTCCACGATCCAGTCGAAATTCTCCTGGCCGACCGAGTTCACATCTGCGTCGGGGGCGGGATTCATGAAGTCGATCGCATATGGAACGCCGTCCTCGCAGGCGAACTCTACGGTGTTCAAGTCGTATCCGAGAGCGCGACACAGGGTCAGCGAATCGCGCTCCACTCGCTTCAGCAGCGCGGGATTAACCGGCGGCGGATTCTTCACGTAACGCTCGTGGTGCGGCGCCGACGGATCGTAGTGCATGATGTGCACCTTCTCCTGGCCCACCACGTAACAGCGGAAGTACTCCTTGAACTTTACCCCGCGCTGCAGCGTCATGCAGAGATCGCGGCTCTGATCGTATGCGCGGAAGAATTCCTCCGGCGAATTCACCTTGTACACGTCTTTCCAGCCGCCGCCGTCGAAGGGCTTCAGGAAGGCGGGAAATCCGACGTAGCTGAAAATGCTGTCCCACGGCATGGGATATTGCAGGTTGCGCATGGAGCGGTCAGTGGTGCCCACCGGATGTTCTTTGTGCGGTAGCAGCACGGTCTGCGGGATCGCGACTCCCAGCTTGGCGCCCAGCGCGAAGTTGAAGAACTTGTCGTCGGCGCTCCACCAGAACGGGTTGTTGATGACGATGGCGCCTGAAAGCGCGGCATTCTTGAGATAAGAGCGATAGAAAGGAATGTCGTGCGAGATGCGGTCCACGATGACGTGGTAGGGAGACGGCTCGGCCATGCGAACTTCGCCCACCGTGGCGAGCTCGGCCTGAATGTCAGGGTCGCCCATGGAATTGATCTTCTCCACCAAAGCGGGCGGGAAGGTCGTCTCCATGCCAAAAATAATTCCAATCTTCTTCACGAGTACTCCTTCTTTGGGGAACACGTATCCCGCCTTCGCCCGGCCGCCATTACTGTTGGAAAACCCCAAGGACACGCGCTGGGAGCGCTGCAATCAATCATTCTTTATTCTAGCGAAAAAAGGCGGATTTGTAAGCGAGATACCGCGCGGGTTCTCCATTTTCGACTGCACTGGGTGAGGCGTATCGATCGCCTCGCGGCACCCCAGCAGCTTATGAGCCGGATAAGTTTTTTTTATAACTAAAGCCGCTCCTGCGCCCGGTTGGGAATGATCTAACCTGCTGAAATTGCCTGGGTCATTACGCTGGGAATCGCCGATATGAAAGCTACGAGCCAGCCCCGTGCGTGGAAAGTGCTGCTCGCTTTCGCCATCATCTATTTCGTCTGGGGATCGACATTCCTCGCGATCCGGGTGGGCGTGCGCGAGGTTCCACCCTTTCTGCTCGCTGCCATGCGCTTTCTCGTCGCTGGCATCGTGCTTTATGCGATGGATGCGCGCCAGCGGCACGCCATCGCCAACTCTTCGCCAGTGGCGCGCAGCTTCCTTTCTTGCGGTCTTGATCTTCGTGCTCGACTACGGCTTGCTCTTCTGGGCCGAAAAGCGCGTTCCCTCGGGAATCGCGGCCGTGATGATGGCCACCATCCCGGCCTTCATGACGATTTCCGAAATCCTCATCCTGCGCACACAGCACCTCACTACTCGCCTGGCGCTCGCGCTTCTGGTAGGGCTCGGCGGTGTGGCCGTCCTGGTAAGCCACACCATGAGCTTTGGGGAGGCCCCCATCGACACTGCCGGCGCCTGCGCCTTGATCGTGGCTGCAATCAGTTGGTCGGTGGCCGCGGCTCTGACTCGCAAGTTGCCGTTGCCCGCCTCGAAGGTCATGAGCTCTGGCTCACAAATGCTCGCCGGAGGCTTGCTGCTTGCCTTGGCCGCCGCGCTTCTCGGAGAGTTCCGGGGCTTTCACGTGCAGGCGGTCTCCCGCGCTGCATGGCTCGCGCTGCTGTACCTGATCGTCGCCGGCTCGATCGTGGGCTTCACTGCCTACGTCTGGCTGATCCATCACGAATCACCAACCAAAGTGGGCACGTACGCGTATGTGAATCCCGTAGTAGCGGTGCTGGTGGGCCACTTCCTCGGTGGAGAGACGATCGGCACACGCACGCTCTTCGGCACACTTCTGGTGCTGGTCAGCGTAATCGTGATCACGACGACTCCGGCAAAGAAGGCCGAGGCCCACTCTTTATTGGAAGAACTTAGCGAAACCGGTTGAGTTCAGCGTCTCGCCGGCTGAGACGGAAATTAAGGTTTGTATCGGACCTCTCGGAATGGTAGTCTTGCCAGCGTTCGGAGGCGAGCTTGGCGATGAGTATCCTTTCGAGTTTCGGCGAAGATAAGAGCTATTGCGGTGACTATGCATTTTATCGGGCGCTGCTGAACAACCCTGTTCGACTGCGTCTAGGCGGAAAGGCGTCGCCCACGCCATGGCTCTGGTTGATTCTCGTAATTGTCCTTTCCCCAGTACTGGGTTGGACGCAATGCGCCATTACCACCACCTCATTGCCGTCCGCTGTCATCGGCCACCAATATTTCGCTGTCGTGTACACCACCGGGTGTGTGGGCAACTTGGTTTGGCAAGCCATTGGTGTCGGCCCGGGTAGCGGTTTGCCAAAGGGATTGCAAGTGACGAGTGGAGCGCAGGAAACAGGTATCATCTCGGGAACACCAACTGCGATAGGCGCGACCACCTTCACGTTGAGGGCAATCGGTGTGGGCCCTATCGACACGGCCCTGCGGCCTTTCTTTATCGCGGTCTTTCCCCAACAGGACATTTATGGCGGGCTCACCCTGCCTATCCATGGATGCAAGCCGGGGTACTTTCAGGTGCTGGATGTTTCTGGTCGATGGCTGATGGCTGACCCCCTGTGCAACGTGTTTTATCTCCGCGGTGTGCAGAATGTGACCTACGCCCAAATCTACGACAACTATCCCGGAGGCGCTCAGCTGCTGACAAATCGCTACCCGGATGGTAAGGGAGGGTTCGATGGCAATGCCTGGTTTCTTCATACCGCCCAGCGTCTCCAGTCCTACGGGTTTAACACCATCAGCGAGTACGCCAACGCGGGGATGTTCCCGGGCAATCCCTATCTGCCCATCAAGATGCCGTACATCGTGCTGCTGAATGCCGCCAGCCTCTCAGAAAACTATCCCGACAGATGTAATTCCGCCCGGCCCATAACTTCGGTTACGGATAGCCTGGCAAGCAACATAGATTCCCTTCTGGTTTACGCGCCGGCCAAGTCCAATCTCGACGTGTTCGATCCCATGTGGCAGGCTTGCGCCATCTCCTCTTATCAAACTTCTCGAACGGGCGGGGCTTCTGATCCTTATCTGATCGGCTACACCTCGGAAAACATGGACTCCTTCTTTGCCCTTCGCGCCAGCGTCCAGCCCTATCCGCATCTAGGGTTCCTGGCTGCCTTGTCCAACTTTTGTTCGCCCAATGGCAGTACGGCCAATAGCGATTGCGCTGGACTCCCCAACACTCCCAATAAGAACTTTACCAAGTATGCGTGGGCAAACTATCTGAAGACCAAGTACAACGGCAACATCGTAGCGCTGAATGCAGCCTGGGGAACTGGCGGGCACTACACGTCCTTTGGGACAGTTGATGGTTGGGGCCAGGGCGCTGAGCGTGGCATCCTGGATGAAGATGGATGCATTAATGATCCCGGCACCGGCTGTTTCGGCGGGCATAGCTGGCTGGGTGGCACCAATATGGATGTCTATCAGATGTCCGGCGCCAGCACCGCCTTCCAGGCCGATGTCAACGCCTTCCTGGCACTCTATTCCCAGGCCCTGGTTGCGGCTGACGTGTACGCGGTGCGCGACCGCTCTCAGGGAAACGACCCCAATCACCTCATCATGTCGTCCGTCGCCATGGGAGGCAAGGACGGCAATGATAACCTCTGCGCCAGCGCTCCTCGAGCTCCGGTGGTAACCGGCCAGAAGGCGGGTGGGGTGGAGGTCATGATTGGCTGCTACAATCCCACGCCCGCGTCCGATAGCCCGGCCGTGGACAGGTTCCTGTACGACGTCAGCGGAGAGCCGGTGTACGTGTGGTATACGGCAACGGCAAATGCCGATTCCGACTGGCATCAACTCTGGTGTGATACCAACGGAAATTACTACGGTCCTGGAGGGACGAACTACTGCCAGTCCAATCAAACCGACTATCCGCTGCAAACCACGCGCGGGGCCCAGTATGCAACCGACGCCACCACCATATTCAACATCCAGGGCACGGACGGGAGTTATCCCGTACTTGGGGTCGACTGGTGGGAGTGGACGGAGAAGGTACCCGAGCATAGCAACTTCGGACTGATTAGCGACAGCGACAATGCCTACGATGGGAATTGCGCCACCGTCGCGGGTGGCGTGGACGCCTTTGGCGTCCCATGCGGCGGGGAACCGGCCAATTACGGGAATTTCCTGTGGCACGTAACCGCTGCAAACGTCTCCATCTTACAGAGCCTCTTGGGCCAGTAATCGGCGAGTGCCCCTGGCCTATTCCAAATAAACCCGAGCCATCGGCCGCCACCACGGCCAATCGTGATAGCTGTGGTCGCCCCAAACGTGCAGTTCATGCCGAATGCCGCGCGCGCGCAGAATCGCGGCGAACTGCTCGTTCTTCTCCCAGCACATGTCCCACTCGCCGGTGGCGAGCACGGTGCGGATGTGGTTGTAGCGCCAGCCATCGGTGCAGTTCGCCAGGTAGTCAGGAGGATTGTTGAAGTAAACGTCCTCGCTGGACCAGCCGTTGAGGAAGCTCCTGATGTCGAACGAGCCACCCATCGCGACGCAGCCGGTGACTTTGTCGGGATGACGAAAAGCGAAGTTGACGGCGTGATAAGCGCCGAAGCTGCAGCCGGTGACGATGGTGCGCGGGGTCCAGTTCTTGTTCCACATCAGCGGCAGCACATCGTTGAGGATGTAGCGCTCGTACTGGAGATGGCGCTGCAACCGCCAGTACGGATGCGCCCGCTTGTTGTACCAGCTTTCGCTGTCCACGCCGTCCACGCAATAAATCTGCAGCTGTCCGGCATCAATGCGGTCGGCGACCGCGGCCACCATCCTGTTGTCTTCGTACTCGAAGAAGCGTCCCATCGAGGTTGGGAAGACCAGGACCTTCGTGCCAGCATGGCCGAAGACGAGCAGCTCCATGTCACGTTGCAGGTCGTGCGACCACCATCTGTGATATTCGCGATTCAAGTTATTTGGGCCTCTTCTAGTTATGCAGCAAGAATCGGGGTTTGGTAATCTAAGGAACCATCATTCTACAGAATGAGCACAGAGCCGATCATAACCGACGCTCCGAGTGCGCTGTCCGTCACAGCCGAGCCAGCCTGAAGTCGCGTCTGCGTATACACCAACAGTTCGCCTCGAAAGTGGTGGACGACAAGCACGACTTCATCGTCTATCTGCCGCCCACGTACGAGGCGCAGCCCGACCGGCGCTATCCTACGCTCTACCTGCAGGACGGGCAGAACCTCTTCGATCCGGAAACGTCGTTTATCAAAGGGCAAGTACTGGCGAGTGGGCGAGACCGCTGACGAGCTGATCGCAGCCGGCCAGATCGAGCCGCTGATTATCGTCGGCATCTACAACACCGGCGATCATCGCGTCAACGAGTACACGCCGCTTGAGGACAATCGGCTGGGTGGCGGAAAGGCCGACGCTTACGGCCAGATGCTGGTGGAAGAGTTGAAGCCGTTCGTGGACCACGCCTACCGCACACTTCCGGGAGCAGAAAACTGCGGCATGGGCGGATCCTCGCTGGGCGGGCTGGTTTCGCTCTACCTCGGGCTGCGCTACACATGGGTGTTTAGCAAACTTGCCGTACTGTCTCCGTCGGTGTGGTGGCACCAGCGCGCCATCCTCAAAATCGTCGCGCAAATCCAGCGTAAACCTGACCTGCGCATCTGGCTCGACACCGGTACGCGCGAGGGTCGGCGAGCCTTGCCGGACATGCGGGCATTAAAAAGGCTCTTGATCAACAAGGGATGGAGGCGCGGTAAAGATCTTGCGTACACCGAAGTGAAAGGCGGGGAGCACAATGAGGTTGCCTGGGCACAGCGCGTCGGCCCCATGCTGAAGTTCCTGTTTCCGCCGCAATAGGAGCGACCCGTTACGTTGTGTGCTTGGTCACAGTGGTCTGTGACGACACTCGCGGACGGCGGCTCGGGTACGGTTCAAAATTCTCTCGGGCCCTCAAGCTGCACGTTCGAGAAGCGGTTCGCAAAGCATCGCTTTGTTTTCGCGGAAGAAGGCCATCCATGTCCATCGCCGTTTCCATTTGTGATCCTGCTGTCACGCTCCGGTTGCACACGCTGGAAAGACTAATTGGCAACACTCCGCTTTTGGCCATCGAGTACGAAACAAACGGCCGCAAGCGCACCATCTACGCCAAGAGCGAGCAGTTGAATTTCACCGGCAGCATCAAGGATCGGATGGCGCTGCACATCTTGCGCAAGGCCTATGCCGAGGGGCTGATTCACGCCGGCGACACCATCGTCGAAGCCACCAGCGGCAACACCGGTATCTCGTTCGCCGCCGTGGGCCGTGCATTGGGACATCCGGTCACCATCTTCATCCCCAACTGGATGAGCCGCGAGCGCATGGACCTGATCCGCAGCCTGGGCGCAAACATCGTTCCGGTGACGCGGGCGCAAGGCGGGTTCCTGGGCAGCATCCGCAGGGCCGAGGAATTGGCCGCGCGGCGCGACGACATCTTCCTGCCGCGCCAGTTTTCCAACACCGCCAACGTCGAGGCGCACGAGCAGACCACCGGACCGGAGCTGTACTGGCAATTGTTATACGAAGACCGCACCGCTGACGCCTTCGTCGCGGGCGTTGGCACGGGCGGCACCGTGATGGGCGTTGGACGATTCCTCAAGAAGATGAATCCTGCGACGCGTGTTGTTCCCATCGAGCCGGCAGAATCGCCGACGCTTTCGACCGGATGCAAAGTGGGGCGACACCGCATTCAGGGCATCTCCGACGAGTTCGTTCCCGATATTCTGCACTTGCAAGAGCTGGAGCCGGCCATCGCCGTCAGCGACGGTGATTCCATCCTGATGGCGCAAAGGCTGGCGAGCGAGCTTGGGCTGGCCGTTGGCATCAGCTCGGGCGCGAACTTCCTTGCGGCCGTCAAGGTGCAGGACGAGTTGGGAGGCGACGCCGTTGGTGGCCACTGTCTTCGCCGATGACAACAAGAAGTACCTCAGCACCGATCTGCTGCGCGACGAGCCCGTCAAGTCCCACTACATTTCGCCCGGCATCACGCTGACAGGATTTCGCACCCTCGGCCGCGTCTGTAATGCCTGCGCAGCGGCCAGAGAATAGCTTCCATCCCTTACAATCGTCTGCGGCGGCGTGGGAGCGCGCCGATTCATGACAACCGACACGACGGTGGCGACAATCAAGGGTTCCGTCCTCGGAGTCATACTCCACGACATCTGTGAGGAGATCAGGCTGGAGGAGCTGCGCGAGATCCTCGGTGCGAAGCGGGTTGAGCGCAGCTTCAAACACGCAACGCCCGAGTACGTCCGCTTCGAAAAGCCGCCGGTAGTGGAGCGGCTCGATCCGGTAGTGCTGAGCAACGGCGAGACACTCAGCCTGCAGATCAAGTATTACGATTACGGCGTCATCAGCGTGCTTCTGGAGTTGGGGTTTGAAGCCGACTGGGGAGCTTTGGTGCAACTGGCAGCGCGTTGGGTTCCCAACGCTGAGCTCGAACGTCAGGCGCAGCTGATCGTTCGCGGACGGCTGGAGCGGATCGCGCCCGCTTTGGTGCGTCCCTACAGCGAATGGTTGAGTGAAGACTACTACATCTTCCTGCTGAACCGAGGTTCCTGGCCAGCCGCGAGGCGACCAGTTGATGGCGCAGCAGGGCACGAAGATCGCCCAGATACTGCGCGGCGAGCAGACGCCGTTGGCCCGCAGCGAGAATGACGACGTACTTCAGGCCAGCCTCTCGTATTACCCCAACGATCTGGTGGTGGTCGGATGGAATGCCGCGCTGGTGTACGACACGCCGTCTGGTGCCGAAACCTCGGTACAGATCCTGGAGTACGCCAACTCGCAGTTGCTGGAGTTCCGCCACTATGACGAACTGCTCACCCGCGAACTGGCCGGAGTCTATCGCTCGCTCAAGCATCGTGCCGGCGTTTGGAGACGCTGGCAAATGCGCCGCGAAGCCTCGCGCCTGAACAGCGTTACCGTCGAAGTGACCGAACTGGTCGAACGCGCCGACACTGCCATCAAGTTTGTCAGCGACATGTTCTCGGCGCGTCTTTACCGGTTGGCGGCGGCCAAAGTCGGCGTGCCTGAGTACAAGAATCTGGTCAATGAGAAGCTGCACACGGCCGAGGGACTTTACCGGTTCCTCATTGACGAGTTTCATCAAAGCCGCGGCTTTGTGCTGGAGTTGATGGTCGTCATTATCCTGGTGATCGAACTGGTTTACCTCTTCCGCGGAAAGTATTAGAGTTCGAATCACACAGCGCGACCATTGATTTTGCCGCTGTTTGTACTATGCTGAGGGCGGAGAATCACGATGAAACGGGCGAAATCAATTTTCATCGCAGTGGTATTAAGTAGCTTCTGTCTTTGCACAAGCCCGGCGCATATAGCCTTAGCTGCGCCGCTTCCGGCGGCGAGCAGCAGTGCCAACGTGACTGTCAGCGGCGACCAGAAGTGGGTCGACAGCGGCGTGGATGTGAAAGCCGGAGACAAGCTGCACATCACTGCCAAGGGCACCGTCACCATGGGCAAGGACACCGGCGTGACCCCCAACGGCGTGCAGCGCGGCTGGGCCGATACCGTGCGGCCTTTGATGGTGCCCGCCGCCGGACGTGGCGCCCTGGTTGGCCGCATCGGCACTAGCGACGCAGCCACTCCCTTTGTTGTCGGCGCCGACGGCACAGTTACGGTGCCGGTCGACGGCCGCTTGTATCTGGGCATCAACCAGGATGCCCTGCAAGCTCCCAGCGGCAAGTACGAGGTGCACATTGATCGCACGGCGGCGAGCACCTCCGCGGCCAGCCGAGCCAAGTACAACTTCCCGCCTCTGTTCGCCGAGCTCAATCAGAAGCTGCCGTACCGGATCTCCGACAAGCCGGAGAACGGTAATCCCGGAGACCTGGTCAACTTCGTGCTTGTGGGCACGAAAGAGCAAGTAACCAGCGCATTCAAGGCTGCGGGATGGTTGCAAGCTGACAAAACCAACACAGACGCGGTGGTCAATGCCCTGATGGCGACCTTGCAGAAAAACTCCTATATGACCGTGCCGATGAGCATTCTGTATCTCTTCGGCCGCCCGCAAGACTTTGGCTACGAACGCACCGATCCGGTGCTGGTGGCGGCGCAACGCCACCACTTCCGCATCTGGGACACGCCGTTCAGTACCAAGCAACAGACGCTGTGGGCCGGCGCCGGAACCCATGACATCGGTATTGAGAAAGACCAGCGCTCGGCCAACGCCATCACCCACAAGATCGATCAGGAAGTGGACAAAGAGCGCGACTTCATCGCTGAGACCTTGCAGCAAGCTGGATGGGTGCAAGCCATGGACTACATGACGCGCCCCAACGCCATCAAGGAGACCAAGACCGCAACCGGTGGAACCATCAAGTCGGACGGCCGCGTGCTGGTGATCGTGCTGAATACCATCCAGAAGTAGCGGGCAGTTGCAGTTCCGAGCCCCGATTTCCCGCTTCAACCTTCCAGCGGATGTCCCGCCATGTGCCCAACTCACGGGCGCGGACCGCAACCCGTTCGCGTCCCGGACTTCGGGAGTCTTCTGCCTGATAAATGCGACACCCCTCCCCCCTTCCCGCTTAATCTTTAAAATCAATGGTTTACAAGGAAATTCCCGGCAAAATATTGATGTTACGTGAATTACACGGAAAATCTTCAAAAATAGGGACTTACGATGGCAAATATATACTTGACACATAAAGTCCTTTCTGCTACTCTCGCATCAGATAAAACGAGAGGGCAAAGAAATGGCGAACACAAAACAGCCTAACTCCCTGCAAGAGGCTATCGCTTATTTCGCTGACACTGAGCGTGCGTTTGTCTATGCCGTCAACCTTCGCTGGCCGGGACGCAAGATTACCTGTCCACGTTGCGGCGGCGACAGGCACTCGTTTCTCCGAACCCGCCTGATGTGGTTCTGCAAGGGATGCAAGAAACAGTTCTCGGTCAAAGTCGGAACCATATTCGAGGATTCCCCGCTCGGAATGGACAAGTGGATGACAGCCTTCTGGATGGTGGTGAACTGCAAGAACGGAGTCAGCAGCGCAGAGATGGCGCGGACTCTTAAGATCACCCAGAAGAGCGCATGGTTCATGCTTCACCGAGTACGCGAAGTCTTGAAGATGAATAGCGTGGTGAAACTCGGCGGTGCTGGCGGAGCGGTAGAAAGTGACGAAACATTCATCGGCCCGAACCCCATCAAGATGCACAGAGACCGCCGCCTGAAGTTGCAGCAGATTCGAGGCCAGCAGCGGCGCGGTGATATGTATCTCGGCAAGACCGCTGTGATGGGACTGCTTGATCGGGACGCTCGCGAGATTCGCTGTAGGGTCATCCCCAATGTTCGGCGCGAGACTTTGCAGAATGAAATTCTGAACAACATCGAATACGGGAGTAGGCTCTACACCGATGATGCCGCTGGATACATGGGTCTGGAAAAGACTTTCGTGCATGAAGTTGTGAACCATGCCAAGGAATACGTTCGCGGACAAGTCCACACGAACGGGCTGGAAAACTTCTGGAGCCTGTTCAAGCGCAACCTGCGCGGGACTTATGTTTCTGTCGAACCATTCCATCTTGATCGCTACCTCGACGAACAGGTATTTCGCTTCAACAATCGCGGCGGTAAGAGACCCGAAGAACGTGTTACCGATTCACAACGATTCGTAAAAGCCATGTCTAAAGCGTCCGGTCGGCGTCTGACTTACGCCCAACTAACGGGCAAGGACATTGACGCGCTCCATGGTTCGGCGGCAGGGCAGGGGCAAGCGGAGCCTTTCTAGCCCTCGCCGCGTGGCTTAACCGTTCGATTCCGTTTTGGCTTCGGCTTTGCCGGAGCCTTTTCCTTTGGGATCTGGAACGCCGCCTTCATCGCGTCCTCAAAGTTTTCTCTTGCTTTACGGCCCTCAATGTATTTGTATTCTCTTTTCATTTCCTGCAATTATGCGCCTCTCACGTCCCGTCCAGAAAGCAGTTGATCTTCTGCTCGAAGAGCTGCGGTTGGTTCGCACTAGCATCCAGCAACTTGCCAGTGCCGTACATGATACCGAAGAAGCACAAAATCAATATCGCCAGCAACAGCCTCCAATCCTGCGAGCCGAACTGCAAATTCCAGAAGCAATAGAAAGAGATCGCAGCAAACGCGATGACCGTCACTATCGGGTACAAGTATGGCTTGCGGTTGTTACTACACTGGCTTTCTTCGCCGCTGCTTTCTATGCCGCTGTCGCAATCTTTCAGTGGAAAGAGATGATCGTGACCTGCCCCCCATCTTTAGTCCAGGGATAATGAGACTTTCTCCGGTTTTTGTTCGCCCCACTGGTCTGGCGTAGCGGGGATGGGGGCGTGGGGCAAGGGGCCGGCGTTTGAGGTCCCTTGCCCCACTCCAGTGATTCCGAAGCTTCTTACTTCTGCTGCAAACTCCGCCGGCGTTCTATAGCCCAGGGCCGAGTGCGGACGCTCCTGGTTGTAGTGCCGCCGCCATTGCTCGATGATCTGCCGCGCATCGCCGAGCGAGACGAACCAGTTCTCGTTCAGGCACTCGTCGCGGAACTTGCCGTTGAAGCTCTCGATATAGCCGTTCTGCATCGGTTTTCCCGGCTGGATGAAGTGCTGCTCCACCCCTTGCGCGAAGCACCACTGGTCCAGCGCACGCCCGGCGAACTCCGGGCCGTTGTCGGTGCGGATCTGCCGCGGTCGTCCGCGCTCGCCGACCAGCCGCTCCAGCACCCGCACTACGCGCGCTCCCGGCAGCGATGTGTCTACCTCAATCGCCAGGCACTCGCGCGTGTAGTCATCCACCACGTTCAGCGTGCGCAGCTTGCGCCCTGAGCTGAGCGTATCGGCCATGAAGTCCAGCGACCACACCTGGTTCGGTGCCGTCGGCGCCGGCAGCGGCAACCGTGGCACGCCCCCACAACGCTTGCGCCGCCGCTTCCGCACCTGCAACCCTTCCAGCCGATAGAGCCGACAGATCCGCTTGTGGTTCACCCGCCAGCCCTCGCGCACCAACCGGTCCTGCAACCGGCGATAGCCAAAGCGCCGAAACTGGTGCGCCAACTCGCGCAACCGCATGTCGCAGCCGCCCGTCTTCCGAGCGCCGCGCCCGGTATCGATAGGTCCCCCGATACAATCCGATCAGCCCGCAGGCGCGTCGCTCTGAGACCGCGACTTCCGAGCGCATCACCACCACCGCCTGCTTCCGCACCTGCGGGCTTACCACTTTTTTGCGACCACCGCCTGCAACGCCTGCTTGTCCAACGTCAGGTCCGCCACCAGGTGCTTCAGCCGCCGGTTCTCCTCCTCCAGCGCCCGCAACCGCCGCGCCTCGCTCACCTGCAGCCCGCCGTACTTTGCCTTCCAGCGATACAGACTTGCTCGCGTGATGCCATGCCGGCGACACAGCTCGCCGGGATCGGCCCCGGCTTCCGATTCCCTCAGAATGGCGATGATCTGTTCTTCGTTGAATCGACTCTTGCGCACGACTCCTCCTCCGCCCTAGCGGGCTATGTTAAGAGGAGAAGTCTCATTTACGCTGGACTAATTTCTGGGGGGCAGGTCAATCGGAAATACAGATGCCTCGTTTGAATCGGCCAAAGCCGCTAGACGTAGTGCAGCAATCGCGGCAATCGCCCTCGGAGAAACGAAGAAGTCGGCCGATGCCGCCAAGAGTGCTGCTGATACTGCTAGAGTGGTTTCCGAAGATTCCCAGAAAGCATTCAAGCTTGAACAGAGACCATATATGGTTCCAAGACCCATTGAGCCCGCTCAATTTGTGGATCTGCATCTGCCGGTTGTCGGCAGCATAGTTATGGCCAATATAAATCTTGTAAACGTAGGGCGAACCCCTGCTCAATCCGTGACCACATATGCTCGCATTTCTCGTCTCGTCATGCATCCTCGGTTGGGTTATAACCTGAGCGATAATATTAAGAAACTTAACGAGATGATTGATCAAACCTTTAAAGATGTAATGACTAGCGCAGTTAAAGACAGGCCAAACGCCATGCTCCGACGGGAAGATGTAGCTCCCGGAGCGCAGTTCCTCTTCTCGCGCCGCTTGCCCTTTGCGCTTTCCCAAGATGATGTCACCGAGCTTCAAAGAGGAGACAGTCAGTTTCTTGTCTACCTCGGATTCATTAGATATACGGACCCTTTCGGACAAAAACTTCAGACCGAATTCTGCTGGTATTGGTTTGGTACTGACCCAGTGATCTGGCACATTTGTTCCGTCCATAATGTGATTAGGTAATAAGGAAATCCACCCTGTCACGGCAATCAGCACGATAGCACAAATTGTGAGCCAAGTATATAATTGCCCTGCTTTCGGGGTCTTGCTGGCCACTGACTACTGGCCACTGGCAACGGTCTTTGGGCCACTGGCAACGGCTTTCTCGAGGATGTTCTGGGAGTCGCCTGGCGCAACTCCTCCACATCCTTCGCGACCAGTGTACGCGCCGACGCGCGCCCGACCAAGCGAGTTAGTCACTGTTCAGCGTGATGGGCCCGTTGCCTGAAATCGGCACGTTCGCGCTTCGGCATAGCCGCACATTCCCACGACATCGAGAGCCAAACTGGACGGCATTGAAATATCTAGTAATAGCCTTGTATCAGGGCATGGCTTCAGCCGTGCCGCAACTCCCAAAGGACTTGGGCTTCAGCCCCTGAATAACCATTTTTCCAGGGGCTTAAGCCCTGATCCTCCGCTCTGCACTTTTCGGCACGACTGAAAAGTCGTGCCCTGATACAACCCGAACACGATTAAGTGATGAGTTCTATCCACTGTCTACTGACCACCATCCACCTTGCGCGCGGCGGCCTGGGCGCCGCTCACCGCCTACCGGATTGCGTCTTCCGGTTCGGGCGCGACCTTCGGCGCGCGGCGAAGAAATTTCGTCAGCCGGTCCCCAGTTGCCTTGCCGGAGCGCTTCTTGAAAAACTCCGCCGCCGTTTCCATGACGCCGACCTTCTCGGCCACGGCGACAGCGATCCACTGGTTCAGCGAAACCCCGTCCTCCTTGGCCAGACGCTGGGCCGCTTTCTTGATGGACAAAGGAAGTTTCAACGGATACGTAGCCTTACTCATCTCGGACCTTCCTCAGCAATTCGGCTGGGCTCAGAACGGCGATGCCGAATCGGTCTCCAGCCAACGCAAAATCACGGACATTGTAGGTGACCAGAGCATCTGCCTGGCCGTTGATGGCAGCTTCCAGGACCATCTCATCGTTCGGGTCCCGTGACTGCGGCCGCCAAAGAAAATGTACTTCGACGGGCTCGATCAAAGCAGCAAGTTCTGCGAGAAATTCGTTTATTTCTTCTGGTGCCAGCCCGTGCGCCAGGCGTTGCTCGGGACGTTGCAGCACATCCTCATACTCTAAGAAGAGCGGCGGAGTCGCCAAGAGCACGAGCCGCCGATCCGCGATCAATCGCAGGACCGCATTTCCGGCTCCGGTTCGTGTGCGGAGTCCCGCCACGACCACCGAAGTATCGAGGACGATCCGTCGAATCATGTGACATCCTATACGATGTCACATTCTATATCATAGTTCACCGCAGCTTGGCGTACTCGGCTTTGGCTTGCCGGTAGATCGGGATGTCGGGATCGGCGTCTTTCCAGAGCGTAAGGAAATCCTGATACGACTTGTGCACGGTGGCCGTGTTGTCCCGATTTGGAACACTATCACGCAAGGCGTGACAGCCGCACTAGCTCTGAATTCTGACCCGAACTATCCTCAGCGCGCAGGAGAGTGAGTGAGAGCTCGCCCACCGAATTGTCAAACCACAGGGAAGCAGGAAGGGACACTATGCCGCACGGCGTGATGAACACAGCAGCTCGGTTGTGTATGGTTTTTTTCTTGATTATTTCCACGGCGGCGAAACGGGTAGTGGCAGTTCGGTTTAGCTGTGTCGCGACCTCTTGAGCGTCAAGAACCGGAGGCCCCGACTGATGTGCGGCGCCGGAATCTTCGAAGAATTTCGCGCTCACCCGCTGGAGACGTATCTGCACTCCACTCTGTCCGCAGTTCTTCTGCCCGGCGAATGACGCGTTCGGTGACAGAATCGGAAGTCGAGCTTGCCCCTTCGACATCAGATCCAAGTTCTGCAGCAATTCCGAGCTCATCGAGACGTTGGAAAACAGGGCGCAGTGCCCGCTCTTCGTCTCGGAAGAAAATGCTTCCACGGACCCGCACGAACTGCCAACCCAGCCGCTCAAGAATGGCTTGGCGCGCCATATCGTCTTGAAGCTTCTCCGGCCCGTGGTAACGCTCACCGTCGCACTCAACGGCCAACCTCTTTCCGCTGCCTACAACAACGAGATCTATTCGGTAGCTACCAACTTTGTACTGGGGCAAGACGCGGAAGTTTGCCTCCATCAAACGGCGCAATACTCGACCTTCGAACTCTCGGGATCGCGGATCGACTTGAGCTACCTGTCGCTCCAAGTCTCGTTCCCAGGCCTCGAGGATCGACGGCGTGCTCAATAAGGCGGCGTCGATAATCGCCAGGTTTAAGATCGGTTTCGTAATTGAGACTGTGGACTATCCACATTTGGTCACGCGCCCGGCTGGCAGCCACATTGAATCGCTTCTTATATATCTTTTTGGGTCCTTCCTGCCTCATCGGTAAAGGCGGTTCGGGCGGGGGTGAATCCACTACCGACAGAAACATAACGTCCCGTTCGTCGCCCTGAAATTGTGCTGCTTGCCCGCAAAGAATACGGCGGTTCTTGTATTCAGCAGGTTCGAGCCGGTGGCGAAGAAGTGCACCGACCTTATCCGCCTGATCATTGGCGACCATTGACACGACACCAAAAGACATCGGCTTACCATCCGCGTTCGAAGCATATTCAGGCTGTTCGATAGCGGCACAAATCAGTGATGCAATCGCTTCCGCTTCAGCGTTATTCACTTCATCGTTTCTGCCGCGACCATCCTCAACCCGGTAAGGCAGTACATGGCGAGCAAGAGTGATGGATGAAGCTTCCCTTAGCGGTTTGATCTTGCCGTTGTAAGAAAGGTCATTGCTGAATGCAATGATATTCGGGGCACAGCGGAAGTGTTCGACAAGGCTGAATAATGCCGCCAAACGCGATTTGTGCGAACTCGTATATGGAGGTTTGGCCGTCGTACAGTTCCTTGGCGGGGATATCTTGGAGATGAATCTGCTGCAGCTTTTGAACCGGCTCCATCTTAACTCCAGCGGCAACAGGGGTTACCTGCTCATCGTCCCCAACAATGACCGTCTGCCGACCAAGATAGAGCGCAAGCATTGCGGTCGGGTCGCACTGGCTCGCCTCGTCAATGATGACTACATCAAACCGGGTACATCGCGGGTCAAAGCTCTCTGCAACTTCGTTGAGGGGCATGATCCAGACAGGCACTGCGCCCTTGGCCACCGACATCTCTCGCCGCGCGCCCGCTCGCATATCGGCGTCCTGCACTCCCTTTCCTGACCGGGTTAGCTTATTACGCATTGCGGCGTACGATCCGAGGGCCTGTTTCTGTTCCGAAGTAGTCTTGCGAATCAGGTTCACCCACGTCAACTTCTCGACAAGTTGTGATGTCACGTCCAGCAGTTCCTGGCTGAGACGTTCGATCCTCTGCTGAAGCTCCTCTATGGACACATTCGCACGACGTTCCAACTCGTCGTGCATTTGTCTCCAATCCCAAGCGGCCACTGGCTCACCCGGCGGCTCGGGCGTTGAGTGACGCGGGTGTCGATTCTGAATTGCGGAGGCCCAAGCTGGAGCGGTCTGCTCCAAGCGCTCGAGCAAGTTACGGCGCATCCCTAGATCCGGCTCCAGATTCTTCAACCGAACTAACTCTTCGTAATTCTCCCGATACGCATTCGGTGCAGCCTCGTGTATTGCTTGTCGCAAGCGACGGGTAACTCCAGCATCGCTCTTGTCCGTTTGCGGCAGGAGTTCGCACCACTCGCTCCACACCTGCTCGACATGTTGTAATCGTAGCCACCCCGCGCGGGCTTTAAGGATGTGCTCCAAATCACCGATCACGGCGTCGCGAAGGCGGCGCAACTCAGCGTTATCCCCCGTTTGCGGAGGTGTGGACGCAAGGTAAGCTGACCACCCAAAACCTACCCCGTGAAACTCAGCTTCCAGCGGGAGCCACGTAGAACTGTGCCAGTCAAGGCAGGCCTGAATCTGGGGAACAAATGCCCGACACACCAATTCTGGTTTCTCACCCAACTCAGCTACAGTTGGGCCGCCGTACGCCGTAATTTGGCGCTCCCACCGTTCAACGAGCTCTTGGCGAATGAGTTGCGTGCGGAGCAGCCCGCGAATGGCGCGGAAGTGGCTCGGCTCGTCGAGAACCGGTGTGCGGTTGCCAGTGTACGTAACGCTGATTAGCTGATGCCATCCCGGTTTGGTCAGCTTGGTTAGCAGACCAAACGATTTTCCAGCTTCGATGTGGCCAATGATCCCATCGACGATGGGTAGCAACTCGTCGGGCGGACGTTGGTCGTTAATTCGTGGCCCGTGGGCCAGCAGCAATTCGTGGCAGTCCTGAACTTCCTGCCAAGTGGACTCGATCAGCTGGATCAACGAAACCCAAACCCGCTTAGCCTCCTCACCGTCTCGCCCTGCCTGAATCGCCTCCAGTTGCCACGCAGCTCTATCTCGCAAGAACTCAATCGCCTTAATTGCGAGCAGAAGCATGCGGTCGAATTGGGCAGGTTGCTGTTGCTCGTTCGACTCGCCCCAAAGTTCCGCGCGGTACTCAAGATCTTGGGATTTCAGGAGCGCCATTTCATCAACCAGTTCCCCGAACTGCTTCGGAGTAGGAAGCATGGCGACATCTGGGCGGGCTGCGGTCAGCTCTCGTTCGTCTTCAGCCGTGACCCGCGCGTTCGTCTGATAGAGAGCGGCCACTTCAGCGTGAGAAAGTGGCATGCTCGCTCCCAGTTGCACCGGACTCGGAATCCAATCAGAGGAGCCGATGCCCAGCTTCACTCGCTTGGCGGCATCAGTCGGACGAACCTCGTTCCCGCCAAATACGATCGCGCGATTTTCATCTTGTCTCGCATCCAGCACACGCGACCGATCCTCCTGAAGCTGTCCGATTATTAGAGCTCGTGACTGCTTCAACTTTTCCGCTTCTCGCTCCAGAGAACGATCATCCTGCGACAGCCCCACATGAATCAGTCTGACTGACTGTCGCAGTTCTTCCTGGCTCTGCTTGTCGTTTTGCAGAACGCTAATGCACAAAGGCTGGAGCGGCTCCACTACCTTTTGGCGTAGTACACGAAGGGCTTTCGGCGTATGCGCTGTCACCAGAACGGTCTTTCCCTGCGCAAGCAAGTGACCAAGCAGATTCGCGATCGTATGGGTCTTGCCTGTGCCCGGAGGGCCTTGTACCAGCACGCAATCACGCCGAGCTAGCTGCCGCGCAATGTCTAATTGTTCCTTGTTGGCAGGTTTGCTGAGAAGGACGTGTTCATCTTCGTTGCCAAGTGACAATGAAGATGAATCGGCACCTGGATCAGGCGGCGTGGCACCCTCCAAACCGACAATTCGGACCAGTGCGGCTGGAAAATCAACCCGACCGGTGATGTCTTCCAAGATCAAATCGAATACACGACTTACTCCTGATTGTCGATTACGCATGAAAATGACCGGCGCACGCTGCATCGTTGGCCCCAATGCCTTCGGAAACTTCGGCTCCCAACCATGCTCGCGCAAACGTCTCAAAGAAGACTCCAAATTAGCTCCGGTGATCGGTCCAGTAATCCTTGACGCGTTGGGGTTACTTAGTTCGTAACGCTCGCCGTTCTGGGTAACAACAACGGGCACGCGATGCCCGCCTCCGCCCGACCCCTCCCCCTCAGTTCGCTGAGGATGTCCGCTGGGATCGCTTTCGGGTTTGAGCCACTGACCGCTAGACGGAAACACGCCTTGAATTATTCTTTGAAGAAATCCCTCTGTGTCTTGGCCGCCGAGGGGAGACAGCTCAGTTTTCTTTAGCTCATCAGCGCAACTGGCAATTTGCCCGTGGTTCACTCCCGGTGATGCAGGAGAAACTCGAGGTAAAGTTCGGGCGGTTGTTCGCGTTTGCGGAAGATAAATTGAGGGCTTCGCTTCTCTGGATAAAATTCTAATTCAAGCCTTTGAAGAGGCACCTGATGATTAAATCCGCCTCCATCATCAGGCAAATTCAGAGGCCATCACCAGCCAGAATTTCAATCTCCTCAGGCTCGCGCTCATGAATTCCGAACCATTCATAGACAGCTTGAAACGTCGCCATAGATCGCCTTGCGGGGCGCTCGTTAACCTGCCATTCCTCGCGCTCTTGCCGCCAGCGCCTGAAAATTGATCCACGTTCCGCTACCTCCTCGAACCGCTCCAGTCGCGTGCGCTCACCTCGGTCAGGAACACTGCGCGAGGCGCAAAACTCGGTACTGCTGTCGATATTCTCCCATCCCGGCTTTAGCCAATCGACAATCGCGGCGGGCGGGGAGGGACAGCCAGCCAGATTAGGACGCGTGATTCGTAGAACAATATCCCCATTCTCTGACTCATCCGCTGAATCGGTGCCTCCGCGAAAAACCTCCACGGAGGGATGTTAAGGCAAGTCGTTTAACCAAAGCATCTTCAACTGCTGTTCAATGTCTCGAACTGGTGGATAGCGCAATTCAACATAAGCTTTGAGAAACTCAAAAACCTTGCGCAACCTCTCTCGATGGCGTTGAGTAGCGGCTTGCTCGTCCATGGTGCGGATTCTAGTTCCGTACACACTCCGTAGTCACGGGATATCGTGACAGCG
>CAWJIW010000028.1:0-166155 GCA_963843005.1 uncultured Acidobacteriaceae bacterium
TTGCGAGCCGGACGAATGACCACGGATTGTTTGTCGGGCATCGCTTCCCTGAAATCGCTAGCGGCGACTCTGCGCTTCGGCTTTCGCTTCCAACAAGGCCTCTTTGGGCACCTCACGCACTCGCAAACTGCATTCGAAGTGCGGGGTGGCTGGCCCACGACCCCAACGGTTCATTTCCCAGTGCGCGCGCAGAACTTGGCGTTCTCCGCGGTGGACAAGTCCACCAGCAACGGATACTCGCCAACATAGAACTTCTGCGGGAACCAGGCAGTGGCTTTGGCGTCCCAAGTTGCGCCGTCAGGAGAGGTAAAAATCGTGACCTCAAGCGACTCCTGTTCCACGACTGAAGTGATCGAAAGCGTCACGAGAAAGACAGGGTTCGAGGCAGCGCTCAGGTCCAGCGACTGGCTGTCACCCTTGGCGGTAATAGCGGTTTTTCGGGTACAGAAAAGCATCCAGCATGGCGCAATCATTCTACCGAAGGGCCGAAAGCAATTATGGTGACAGTGGTCACAATTGGTATGGACCCGGCTACTGTCGCGGCAGGCTTCCAGAAACTTCCGCAGCAGAGCCCCAAACTCTGCCGGCTTTTCCCGTGCGGCGTAATGCCCAGCGGAGGAATTACCCGTAATTCGCTGCCCTTGATCTTCTGGTTCATCAGTTCGAATTCGCCGAACGGAATGCTGTCCTCATTGCCTGCGATGATCAGTGCCGGAACATTAATGGTCGCCAGGGTTGCTACCGAATCCGAGCTTCAGCGATGCCCCGTTGCACTCCAGCGACATCTGCGGGCGACATAGCTTGCATCATCTTGCGCGCGGCATCGACGATGTCCGGACGATTACTTCGGGTCGCCTGCGCCAGCAGCTTCGACAGCATCTCTTCGACGAAACCGGCGGTCCCTTCGCGCTCAATTTTGTCCGCCAGTTGCGAGCGCGTCGCTTTGCTTTCGGACGTCTCAGCGCCAGCCTCGCGTATTGGCGAGCACGAGCGCGCGTACTTGCTCGCGATAGCGGCGCCAGAATTCAAACAGCAGATAGCCGCCGATCGAAACGCCCACGAAGATGGCCTTGACAACGCGCTCTTCCCGGCAGAGCCGTGCCAGATCGTCGGCCAGCTTTTGCATGGTCGTGGGCCCGTCTCCCAGTTCGGAATCACCATGCGCGCGCAGATCGGGCAGGAGCACGCGATAGCGCGCACTCAGTTGATCGGCAACAGGGTCCCAGAAGTGATGATTCAGGGGAAACGGGTGCAGCAGTACAACGTCCGGACCGCTGCCTGCGGTCTCATGAAGAGCTGGGCGTCGCCGCTGCGAAATGTGGGCATGAGTCAGGAATATGCAGAAGGGGGAGGCGTCTCCCCTTTTTCATCGACGGCGATGAATCAGGACCCCTGGTATGGCTGGGGAGGCGTCGCCGGCGGAGCCGCCGGGACATACTCGGGCTCTTCCGGCATCACAATCCACGCGATGATGTAAGCCAGTAATCCCCCTCCTCCGAAGAGCACCACGATCAGCCACACAACTCGAACCACGGTTACATCAATATCGAAATACTCGGCAAACCCGGCGCAGACGCCGGCGATCTTGCGATCCGTACGCGACCGCATCAGCTTGTGCCGCCCGGCGACGGCTCCCATACGGCGGCCGCAATAAGCGCAAACGTTGGCATCGTCCTGTACCACTTTTCCGCAATAGTTGCAGTACATACAGCCTCCCTATTGAGATACGAACAGAATAGGATTAAGTTCCCGGCGATGCAAAGCCCTGAGCTAAGTCAGTCACCTACGGGGTCTTATAAGCCTGCTTCACGTAGCGGCGCGCCAAATCAGCCGACGGGGAGGACGAGTTCTCCGCAATGACCGCCTGATACTTTGCGAGGGCCGTGTCGCGTTTTTGTAGCACGTCATACATCTCTCCAGCAGCCAGGGTCGCCCTTTGCCGCAATTCCTTATCTTTCCCAGTGCCGGCGCCAATTCATAGGCCTCGGCTGCGCCAGCATAATCGCGCTGTCCCCGCAGGGCTTCACCCAATCCATACGCCGGTACTTCGATCCGGCACATTGAGTAGGAATTGCCCCGGCATCCCGCCAGCACCTTCCGGTAGGCTGCGATCGCTTCCGGCCCGTGGCCTGCCGCATTCATCAGATGGCGTATTCCGCGGCCACCATGAAATTGCGCGGAAACTTCGCCTGCAGGCTGGCCACGACTTGCAGGGCTTCATCGTACTGCTGCTCGCGGCGCAGGAAAAGCGCCAGGATGATTTGGGCGTCTGGGACCACTTCGCTATGCCCGCCGGCCGCTGCTTCGCGCAGGTACTGCAGGCCCTTCTGCTTGTTCCCGGTGATCCCGGCCACCGAAGCCGCGACCTTAATCGGCCAACTCAAACTGCCAACGATGTACAGGTGCGTGCCTACCACGACCTTGGCGTCCACATACTTGGGATCCAGTTCCAGCACCCGTTCGTGATCGTGGCGCGCGGCCACCGCGCTCCGCAGCGCGGCAATCCAGGCCTTTTCGGCGATGCCCATGTAGGTAGCGCGCAGCCCGCGGGTGATTCCCCGGGCATAGAGCGCATCCACGTCGTCCGGATTCTTGTCCAGTCGCGCCTGCGAGAGCGCCAGCGCTTGATCGGTTAACTGCTTGACGCGTTCGCGGGCATTGGGGTCGAGCGCCTCGACATGCTGCTTAGTTAGGAATGTATCTCCAGCGTAGGCTTCCGTGTCCAGGGCCCCAATTCGAAGCAACTCCTTGAAGATCACCCCCGTAAGTACGTGATTTACGGCAAACGGGTCGTCGGGATGCGCCTGTTCGGCCGATTCGAACTCGCGAATGGCTTTGTCGTATTCCAGATTGTAGAAGTGGTCGAACCCCTTGCGGGTGACCGCGTCGTTGTCGGCCCGCGTAGGGACCGAAACTGCCGCTGGATCGGCCGCCGCGCACCAAACGCCAACCGCCGCCAACATGCAGCAGACGCTCAGAACGCAAGGGAAGGCCCGGTAAGGTTTCATCGCGGGTGGGTCTGCACAAGTTTACCTGATATGCCGCGTCGCCCGCCGAGATTCACACCAGATGGTTGATGGGCCCGATTCCCTTTCCCATGGGATACGCGGCGGCGATGGCCCGCCGGACATAATCCTTGGCTGCCAGGACGGCCTCTGGCAGCTCCCGGCCACGCGCCAACTGGCAGGCCAGCGACATCGCCAAGGCGCATCCGGTTCCGTGAGTTGAGCGGGATTCCAAGTGAGTGCCGGGCAGCACCTCCCCGGTGGCCGTTCCCGCCTTGAGGTAACTGAGGTAATCGTTGGCGGGGTTGACATGGCCGCCGGTGATCACGACCACCCGGCTGCCAAGTTCGTGGAGCCGGGCCGCCATCAGCCGGATGCCCGGCAAAAGCTCGTCCCAGGCAGCCTCAGGCTCTAGCGGAGTACATCCCGCCAACTCCGCCGCCTCCTCGAGATTGGGGGTGATAACGTCGCAGACCGGCAGCAGCCGCTTCCTCAGGATGTCCAGACCGGCTTCATCCACCAAGGGAGCGCCGGATGAGGCCCGGAGCACGGGATCGAGCACGACATTGGGCAGTTTCGCGGCTTCCAGGAAGTCCACGACCGCGTTGGCTACCGCTCCCGAGCCGAGCATCCCTAGCCGTACGGCCGCGATGTCCAGATCTTCCGCCAGCGCGCCCAAGGTCCGAGCAACTATCGAGGGTTCCAGCGGTTGTACCTGGAATACGCCTTGGCTGCTCTGGACCGTCAAGGCGGTAATGCAGGTGACGGCAAAGCAGCCTTGGGCAGCCGCCGTCTTGACGTCGGCGGTAATTCCGGCTCCCGAGGAGGGGTCGAACCCGGCGATGCTCAGCACGACTGGTGGCACTTTCATGGAATGAATTTACCGTAAAACGGCCAGCTCGGCGTACTTACCCGTGCCAATTAGCTGGCGCGTGCCGACTCACTGGCAGCCCGAGCTACCAATATTTCACTTTATATGGCTGTCGTAAATTATTGATAAGAAGCATCTTAACTAAATCTACGACCTTCGGGGGTTGACTCTTACTTCTTGCGGTAGATAGACTTACAGGACATGTCACGGAGGACCAACTTAACGATGAGAGGTGTTTAATGTTACGAGTACTCAGCCATGTCGCGGTGAGTTTGTTGTACGTCACCGCGCTGGGTGCGGCACCCGGTAATAGCACACCGGATTCGAAACTAGGGACCCCAGGACAGACTCAGGAAACCATTCACCCTACGCCGGTCAAGGTCAGGAAACTGAAGTTGCCTCAGATCGGCAAGGCTTCGTGGTACGGCCGCATCTTTCAGCATAAGCAGACTGCCAGCGGCGAGCCGTACGACATGTACCAATTCACGGCGGCGCACCGCACTTTACCACTCGGCTCCTGGGTTCGAGTCACCGATCTGAAAAATGAACGGTCGGTCGTGGTTCGCATTAACGATCGCGGGCCGGTACTGAAGAACCGGATCATTGACTTGTCCTATAGTGCGGCCAAGATGCTCAATATGGGCAGCAGCGGAGTTCATCCCGTCCGCCTCGACGTCCTTGAGACGCCCGAGATAGCCCAGAACGAGGGCCCGCAGTAATCCTTTCCTGATACGTTATACTGGGAGCCGATGCTGCAAGCACGGGATCGGCTCGTCGTAGCGCTGGACGTCTCCAGCGCTGCCCAGGCCCGCCAGATAGTCCAAACCATTGGCGAGGCAGCAACCACGTACAAGGTTGGAAAACAGCTCTTCACGGCCGAGGGGCCGCAGGTTGTGCGCGACCTGGTCTCCTCCGGCCGGAAGGTCTTTCTCGACCTCAAGTTCCACGACATTCCCAACACCGTCGCTGCGGCCGTCAAAGCCGCCGCCGAACTGCGTGTCGCCATGCTCACCGTCCACGCTTCTGGCGGCGCCAAGATGCTGAAAGGGGCGGCCGAAGCGGCATCGCAGTCCTCTACCCAACCCATGGTTCTGGCGGTAACGTGCTGACCAGCCTCTCCGATTCCGACCTCGCGGAAGTGGGAATCTGCGGCAACGTGCTCAGCCAGGTTCTCCGGCTGGGAGCGCTCGCCCGAACCGCTGGCTGTGGCGGGCTAGTCGCCTCGGCACTGGAAGCCCGCGAGTTGCGGCGCGAACTGGGCGAAGGCTTCGCCATCGTCACGCCAGGAGTCCGTCCAGCGGGCGCCGCCGCTGCAGACCAGGCGCGCGTGGTGACTCCCCACGACGCGATCGCCGCCGGTTCGACTACCTCGTCGTCGGCCGTCCTATCCTCGACGCGCCCGACGCAGCCAAAGCCGCGCAGGACATCGTCCGCGAGATTGCAGCGACCGCCGGTTGCTGACTGGACCTGCTTTTTCTATCCACTATCCACTATCCACTGCGCTGTCATCTCGACGACGAGGTCGCCGCGGCGACCGAGGAGTCGAGGGACCTGCTTTCCAGCACTCAGCATTTGGCCTAGACTGCGTCCTCCGACATACCCCCCCTCATCGCCTTTATTTAGAATCAACAACTTACTGTCTGGCGCCCTCGCAAATTATAGAATCCGCATGACTTATCTGTAAAATACAGAAAACTAATGACTTAATGAAACAAATCGCCATTCTGGGGGGAGATTGTACCATACTATACATATAAGTATGTGTCATACTATACATATAAGCCATACAAGTATGGCATCCCAGGTGCGCCCTCCCTGTGGGCGCCAGGCTGACTACTGGCAACTGACAACTGCTTTTTCTGGCAACTGACTACTGACGACTGGCAACTGTCTTCAGGTCGACCAGCCGCTCAAACGCCGTGCGATACGAATCGTGGTCCTTCCAGTTGCTGAAGTCGGGGATGAAGTACTCGCGTATCTCGCGCGCCGAGTCCTTCCCGGTATCGCTGTCGGAGCACTCCCAATTGCGCAGCGCCTCAAACCCCACCAGCCGGACAGGAAACAACACCCGCTTGCCTTCTCTCACCTCGCGTTTGCGGGCCTTGGCAATCTCGGTGTTTACCCACTCGCTGCTCATGCTGTGCTCGGAGAGGATCAGCAGCAGCTTGTCGTGCAGGCGAATGGCCTCGTCAATCTGCTCGTGCAACTTGCGGCCTCCCTTCACGTCGTGGGGCGCGAACCAGCAGCGCACGCCTTTGGCCTGCAGGTCGGCATAAAGGCGATTGGCAAATTCCTGGTCCTCGCTCGCATAGCTGATGAAACAGGAGTGGAACTCGAATGTTTGTCCGGCAAGCGAACGCGGTGTAATTGATGAAATTGTCGGGAAGCCACAGCCGCGCAGGAATGCCTCGGGAATCTTGCCGCGTGAGATGTGGATTGTATCGATGCCGATGATCGAAGGGCCGGAATGTTCGATGCTGGCAAGACCGGCAGTGGCGCTTAGATCAATATCAGCGAAATTTGTCCGTCCTACCTTTGCGCCAGTAAGATTTGCGCTGCTGAGATCTGCCGATTGGAGATTTGCCGCGTACAGGCCGCTCTGTATAGGTTTGCCCGTGGAGGGACGCCCCGTCGAGGTTCGCCCTCCGGAGGTCCGCATCCATCAGCTCTGCCCTCTCGAGGTTCGCCGCGCTGAGATCAGCGCCGCGGAGGTCTGCCACGTGGAGATCTGCCCTGAAGAGCCTCGCCCCGCGAAGGTTCGCCTTGGAGAGGTCGGCTCCGCGAAGGCACGCGCCGTGCAGATTTGCTTTGCTCAGATCCGCCGAGCCGGAACTTGCTCCGTAGAGATCCGCGTCGTGAGGGTTGGGACGCACATCGGGATGTCCCTCCCTCCACTTATTCCATTGCTCGACGCCTTGCTTGAGGATTTCGAGATGATCAGGGTTCGCCATTGCCGCGTGACCTCGCTTGCTTCCGGGATGCTACGGATGCTTGCTCTTGTGAACCTACGCTCCGTGACGCCACTGTGCGTGACTGCCGCCGCGCCTAGTAGTCGAGTAAAACCGTCCTTAGGCAAGCGTGAAATTCGCCGTGGCGCCAAGCAGCGCGACCAAAGGTTACTTGCAGTCACCAGTCCTGACCGGTTCGCCTTTCCCACTCCCTTTGCAGCCGTCCTGCGACCTTTTCGATCGCCGGTCGGCCGGAGGGACCTCTCAGATGCATGTCTAGCACCATTTCGGCGACGCTAGCGTCCTCGTTCGCTACGTGATATCCCAGTGCCAGCAAGCGACTTTCAGTTGTCCCGCGAGAAAGCCGCGCGTTGAAGATTTCGAACACATGGTGCGGAGACGGAAGAATGTGGCCGGTGAACAATTCGAATAGAGTAATGCCCAACGAATAGATGTCACTACGTACGGTCACGTCCTTGGGCGCGATCGCCTGTTCCGGACTCATGTATTTCAATGTCCCAAGGCCCCGCTGGCTTGTCATAGTCAACGTGCCAGTGGTTATTGACGCTTGGAAGTCGCCCCACTTCACAATTCCAAAATCTCCGAGCTTGGCGCGCGGCTGCGTGATGGTCGCCACTTCCGGCAGGAAGATATTCGCTGGCTTCACGTCGCGGTGAACCAGCTTCTTCTGGTGCAGATACTGAAGTGCTTGGGTGACGTGGATGGCGATCGACAGGCGCTCGGGAGTCAACCGGAACTCTTCGCGCTCGTGCTTCTCCACTTGCCGGCGCTCTTGCCGCTTTATGTACGATTCGAGTGTGGTACCTTTCACCTCTTCCATAAGAATGAAAGGGTTTATCGGTCGCCGCTCGAGAAATGCCTTGCCTCCAACATTCTCGTCGTAAGCGTAGACCGTAACGAGGTTTTCATGTGAGAGTTGTTGCGCGCGTTGTCCTTCACGCCGAAAGCGAGAGGCTACATCGTCAAATACACCCTGATCGATATATTTTGGATCCGGCGCGAGGAATTTGATCGCAAATTCCGTCCGATCCGAGACTTTCCGAACCCGGCGAACCAGGGCTGCAGCTCCATCTCCAAGCTTGCCCGCCAGGACATACTCTACACCCTTAACCGTGAGTTTCTGGCCTGGCACGGGCTTGCATAGTCTTCGGCTCAATGGGTGGCTCATTAATCCCTCCGCAAGACCGCCAGCATACTATCAACTAGGACGCCAAAGCCCGCGGTCTGACCGCAAATAGTTGGCGGGTGCCCCGGACAAGACACATTCTAACTTGCCGGGTGCCGCACCCTTGTCGCGTAGCGCCAGGGGTGGGCCGCCCCGCAAATGCGAAATCACAACCTGTGCCGTCCCCGGGGGACTCGCGATTCATCACAACGCTTTCCCAGGACTCACAGCCTGGTTTTTGGCGCGCTTCGCGCTGATGGAGCGGCACAGGGAAGATGGTTCGCAGCATAGGGGTTCTTCGACTTCGGTGGCGCAAAGACGCGCCGCCTACGCTCAGAATGACAGGCGGGTTGCAATAGTCAAGGAGAACCGAGATGGAAAATGCTGCGTGCGAATGACAGATGTTCATTCGCGCGGATGCCAGCCCGCAGGGCGGCACAAACTTAGCCCAGGGCCTAACCGGGGCCCCCAACTCGCGCCGCCTTTGCGCGAGTTGGGGTGGTTGAGCCCTGGGTAGGCTAGTTTTATAAACCCTGAGCCGGCTTCAGCCGGCGGCACCTGAAGCCAGGCATCGGAACGTGTGCCGTCCCTGAAGGGACTCGGAATCATGATTGAACACATACCCAGGGCTTATGCCCTGGGCTACATTTGTTTCGCCCTCCGGGCTCCCTGTGCCGCGTCCCCGGGCCTTCCTCACGCCACCGACGGTTAAAACCGTGGGCTATCATCTTTCGCGCCCGAGGCGCTCCTAGTCTGCCCTTGATCCAGTTCGGCGAGTTCCGGCGGGCGGGAAAAAACATGTCCGCTTCGACTTCACGCAGGGCAGGCTCCCGCGAATTTGTCCGGGGCGTCCTCTCAGTCCCACCTTGTGGGACGAAAGAGCTTAGCCCAGCGATTCATCGCTGGGTGAACGATTTATTCGGACAGGAGTCCCGCAGGGACGGCACAAAACAGCAGGTCCCTCCGCTCGTCCGCCGCGGCGGACTCGGTCGGGATGACAAAGCGAAGGGGAGTCCCACAACGTGGGAGCTTGGACGCCGGCCTGAAGGCCGGCTCTACCCAAAGATCGCCTTTCTAGAGTTTCACTAAGCGCTGTCCATCTTGCCCCAGTTGGCACTTAGGAACCAGGCAGCGCCCTCATCACCTGCAGGCGTGACCGGTATCCTTGTCCCTACCCGTCCCGGCGCGGTATCACTCAATTGCGAGGATGAGGTGGTGGTGTCTTCGCCGGCCGGCACCCAGTGTGCGGGCCGGGAAAGATCTTTGACAGGTACAGGGGATAGGGGCTAGGTGATAGGGGATAGGACGGCGAGCCCGCTTACCGGTTCATAACCACACCCTTCCTCACGTTCTCGCGAAGTTCGGAGCCGGCGGCAATTATGGTCGTAAGTTACTGCGAATAAAGCAGTTATCGATAAACATCCTGGAATCAAGAGGCTGCCGGGAAATAGTCCTGGAGCCGATGATTCTAAAGAACGAGGGGGAGGGGGGTAGGTAGGGCTAGGGGTAGGTGGGGCTAGGGGGTAGGTAGGGCAAGGGGGTAGGGGCTAGGGATTAGTGGATGGTGGATAGAAAAAGCAGGTCCCTCGACTCCTCGGTCGCCGCGGCGACCTCGTCGCTCTGAAGGACAGAACAGTTGCCAGTTGTCAGTCACCGGAAAAGACGTGCAAAGTCTGGGTGACTGCTGATTGCTAAGGAGGCTCTGAAAAAGTCAGCATTCTGTGTTTGCGAAGCTAAAGTCCCAGAGTCTTTACAACAGCTTAGACGCCGGCCTGAAGGCCGGCTCTACCCGATCATCGACTTATTCAGAGATTCCCTAATTGCTAGTTGCTCTTTGCTACTTCCTGCTTCATCGCAAAGCTGAACCACAGCGAGTTCGAGCCGTTGTAGTCCACCCCGGAGCGCTGCTGCGTCGGCGAAGCCCATGTGCTCGGATTTCAGCGAGCAACCGTTGCATGGACTGGTCAGGAAAATCTCGTAGCGGCCGTCCCGCTTCGATCTGGCGGTGCCAACGACTTTTCCGCCGGCATCGGTGAGCGTCACCGTGGAGCGTGGAATCGGCCAGCCACCTTCATCGGTGACGACGCCCTGCAACTTGCCGCGCGGAGGCAGTCCTTCGGGAATGTAGTCGCGCATGATGTAGCCCGGCCCGCGCAGCGGACGGCCGCCCATCTGGCCGGTGACCTTGTCGTGATCCAGCGCGAGCACGCCGTTGACGAAGACATATTCGAAGCCGACCGACGGCCGGTTGGGATCGTCGAAGGTCGCGGTATCGCGCACCTTGTCGGGATCGAAGATGGTGATGTCGGCAAAGTAGTCGAGACGCAGCAAGCCGCGGTGGTCAAGCTTCTCGCGCTGCGCCGGCAGCGAGGTGAACTTGCGGATCGCGTCCTCGAGCCGCAGGTTGTGCTCCTCGCGCACGTACTTGCCGAGAATGCGGGCGAAGCTGCCGTAAGCGCGCGGATGCGACTTCGACTCGCCCAGCGGCCCCGTCGGGCTCACCGCGCCGTAGTCGGTGCCAACGCTCACCCAGGGTTGTCGCATGGCGAGCTTGACGTCATCTTCGCTCATGAGGAAGTACACCGCGCCAACGTTGTCGCGGTCGGCGATGACCAGGTCCATCAGCGCGTCGAGCGCGATCTTTGTTGTCCATCTTCGCAATCTGGGCAACCGTCTTGCCTTCGTACTTGCGAAGCGAGGGATTGAGGACCGAGATGACAAGCACGCCATCGGCGCCACCCGAGCCTTTCCACAGGTTCTCGAAAGAGCTGTCGGAGCCTGCGAGGTCTTTGCGAATCTGCTCACGAATCGCCGGGTCCTTGAGCCGCTTGACGAACTCGTCGGGACCGCCGGCATGATACTTGGGAGGAACCACCGCGCCCAGCGATGTGGCCGCTCCTGTGTAAGGATACTGGTCGGCGGTGACATCGACACCGCTGGCGCGCGCCTGCTCGATGGCGGCCACAACCTGCGGCATCTTTCCCCAGTTCTGCTTGCCCGCAACTTTCAGGTGAAATATCTCGACCGGAATGTTAGCTTCGCGTCCGATGCGAAACGCTTCGTTGAGTGCGTCCATCTCGGCGTCGCCTTCGTTGCGGATGTGCGAAGCGTAGATGCCACCCTTGTTCGCGGCTGCCTTCGCCAACGCGATCAGCTCATCGGTCCTGGCGTAGGATCCCGGCGCATAGATGAGCGCGCTGGAAAGTCCCATGGCGCCGTCGCTCATGGCATCGTCCACCATGATCTCCATCTGCTTCAGTTCCTCGGCGGTCGGCGCGCGATCGGCCGTGCCGATTACCATGTGGCGTACCTGCGCCGCGCCAACGTATGTCCCCAGGTTGATCGCGCTACCCTGCTTGGTCAGACGCTGGAAATATTCCTCGAAGGAAGTCCAGTCGGGCGTGAGGTGGAAGTGCTGGTAGTAGTCGGCGCGCTCCTGGTTGAGCACGTCGTTAGTGGGCGCGATCGTGTCGCCTTCCCCGGTGATCTCGGTGGTAATGCCCTGCGTCAGTTTGCTGACTGCTTGCTTGTCAATGAGCAGGTTGGTTTCCGACTGCCCGAGCATGTCAATGAAGCCGGGCGCGACAATCAGGCCTTTCGCATCAATTGTGCGTTTGGCTACAAGAGAAGGGTCCGCTTTGCCGACGAACACGATGCGATCACCGATGATGCCCACGTCGGCGTAAATCCAGGGATTGCCGCTGCCGTCTACAACGTGGCCGTTACGGATGAGGAAGTCGAATTCCTGCGCAAAGAGAGACGTCGCCAGCCCAATGAGGAGCAGCAGCAGCCATCTGTATCGTGACAAGTCAGCTCCGATCCGATTCAGGGTCTAACTTTCTCCACCACCATTGCTATGGTTAGCGCTAGCTCGGCGGCAAACACGGTGCTCACGAAATTTACCGCATCATTGCCCATCCTGCCGGAGTTTTCCCAGGTCGCGCCGAGCAGGCTGTCGAAGAACATACCAGCAGCTCCGGCGATGGCGATCACCGGTGTCCACGCCAAGCCGACGACGCCCACCAGCGCAGCCACCCATGCCACGATGAGGCCGCGATGCAACCGCTCAAGGTACCTTCGACGCTCACCGCCCCGTTGGTTCCAATCGGCGCCTCGCGGAAGTTAGTAATCATGTAGGCATTGCTCGCGATGGCTTGCCCTATCTCGCTGGAAGCGGTGTCCGCTGCCGCCTCGGCCAACGCCGCCATCGCGCCTACCAGGAGGACCTCGCTGAATCGCGGATACCAGATAACCGGCAAAGCACAGAACGCGGTCGTCAACAGGTTAGCGGCCACCTGCGATGCCTTGCGGCCGCGGCCACGTTCGGCTACACCCAATCGCTGCTTGCGCGCGTAGCCCCATCGAGTTGCCAGAAGCGTAATAACAAAGACCATGACCAAAGGCACGAAACCAGCAAGTCCGGCGGCGACCATGAGCACGAACGCGACCAGGACCCCGACCATGGCACCGCCGTCGGTCACCCCGCCCAAGGTGCGGGCGATGACCGCGAACCCAATAGCGACAACGGCAGCCGGCAAGCCCCTGGAATGAAGCAGATTGGTCACGTGTGTGGGTCAGTATCGCATGTCCGCGCCCATCTGCCGCCGCGGTTTTGATCTTGCAGCACAGTCACAACCGGCAGCGCGGCGCACCCTGCCAGCGCCCGATACGGCAACGGGTCGGGGCTCTTAGGCCTTGACAAATGTTGCAATCTGCCAAACCATACAGTGCCGGACTATGTGCATGATGAGTTCGGCAGAATGGTGAAATATGGCAGCTTCTGTGTGGTCTGGATACTTGACGTTCGGTCTCATCTCGATGCCGGTGCGCCTGTTCTCGGGCGCTCGCAGTAACCACATTTCCTTTCACATGCTGCACCGCGACGACAACACGCGGATCAAGCAGCAGCTCTGGTGTCCGCACGACGAGCGCGTCGTGGAACGCAGCGAGATCGTGAAGGGGTACGAGTATCGCAAAGGCGAGTACGTCATCATCGAGCCGGAAGAGATCAAGAAGATCGAGCCCAAGACCGCCAAGGCGATGGAGATACTTGAGTTCGTGAAGGCGGACGAGGTTGACCCGATCTACTTCGAGTCGTCGTACTTCATGGTCCCCGAAGAAGCGGGCCGCCGGCCGTACGCGCTGCTGGCGCGCGCCCTGGAAGAAACCGATTACGTCGCCATCGCCAAGCTCACCATGCATAACCGCGAATACACAGTGTTCGTGCGGCCCCACGAGGGTGGGATGATGCTGCACACCATGTATTACAGCGAAGAGGTGCGCCAGTTGGAGGGCTATGGACGTCCGGATGTCGAACTGAAAGACGCCGAGGTCAAGGTGGCGCACCAACTCATCGAAGCGCTGGCCGACAAGTTCGAGCCGGAAAAGTATCGCGACACCTATGAAGAGAACCTGAAGACCCTCATCAAGGCCCGTTTGGAGGGCCAGGACGTGACCTCCGTGGAGAAACCTCGCAAGCCCGCGCCGGTGGTTGATCTGATGGCCGCCCTAAAGGAGAGCCTCGCGCAGATGCCGAAGAAGCCGCCGCAACGTGTCGCCGAGGCGCAGCGAGAATCCGAGGTAAGGGTCGTGCAGAAGACTTCCAAGGGTTCGCGGCGACGCTCGGCAGCCTAGCACGTCCAGGGCGACGGAACAGGGTGTAGGTCAGCGATGAAACCCGCGATAAAGAGTCCGATTCGTATCGCCGTGGTGGAAAGCGACCCACTTCGTTTTCTGGGATTTCGTACAATACTGTCCTCTGAGCCGGACTTCCAGATCCGCGCCTCTACGGTCACTTCCCTGCTGAAGTTCCTCAATGAAGATGTGGTGTTGATGACAGCCAACCGAGGAGCCTCCTTTTACGCGGCTATGTCAGCCTTCAAATCGGTACGTCCCGCAGTGCGAATTCTGGTTACTGGTCCCGGCAACGATGACGAAGATATTCTGCGGGCGCTTCTGGCCGGCGCCAAAGGCTATATTTGCGAAGACGCTCCCGCTGCCGAGTTCATTCAGGCAATCCGCGTCGTACACAGCGCTTCCGTGTGGGCGCCACGGCGGGTGCTCTCCCTGTTCATCGACCGCGTCACCGCACCGTCCCGCAAGGCCCCGCATGAGGAGGACCGGATCAGCGAGCGGGAACGCGAAGTGCTGCGCTTGCTGGTCGCCGGACGCTCCAACCGCGAAATCGGCCAGCAACTCAAGATCGAAGAACGCACGGTCAAGGCCCACGTCGCGCAGCTGATGCGCAAAGTCGGGGTCCAGAACCGGATTGCTTTGTCGGTTCATGCTGTGACCCATTCTCTGCTTTCATCCTGATATTCACTCGCGGGCCGGGCAGCCCTAGACCAGCGTCGCAACCCTGCTCCAAGGCAAGGACCTGGCTGCAGGAGGTTACCTGGAGCGTTTTTGTTACTAAAGTACAGTTACCGTACATGTACTTTCGTAACTTGCGCGAACCGGGCAGCGGATGCATACTCGCTTCACCTACCACAGAACCTGGGAGAAAGGGTTGGATGAGGTTACGAGGGTCTCCTCTTCCAACCCTTCGTTTTTTGTGGCGGAGAAAAAAAGCGCCACCATGGCCGATCGTTCTGCCGTACTTCCCGCGTGAGATAAGGACACTAAAGAGTAATCATCCCCAAGCATTCTTAAGGCTCAAACTCGGGTCAAAGCAACGTAAGATGACGGCAGTCGGCAAGTGGCCGAGACACCGTATTTGATCGGAGTCGAGCAATGAAGAAGATCACCGTGGCTATGTTCCTACTGGTCGCGATGGCCCTATCGGCCGCAGCATCGGATAGACGAGGCGCTGCCCTGGATCGCATTCAGACCTCAAGTACCATCCTCAGCCAGATTATGTCCGCTCCTGACAAGGCGATTCCTGATGGAATCATGAACGGAGCGAAGTGCATCGCCGTTGTGCCGTCCGATCTGAAGGCAAGCTTCATCTTCGGAGCCAACTATGGCAAGGGCGTGGCAACCTGCCGCACCGAGCATGGCTGGAGCGCGCCCGTGTTTTTCAAGATGACGGGCGGCAGCTTTGGTTTCCAGGCAGGCGGTCAGGCGTCTGACCTGGTGTTAGTCATTCGCACCGCCGATGGCATGCAGCACCTCCTGCAAAGCAAGTTCAAGCTCGGCGCCGACGCCTCCGCGGCCGCCGGCCCGGTGGGACGCGACACGCAAGCCAGCACCGACCTCACTTTGCGGGCGCAAGTGCTCACCTATTCCCGCTGCCGCGGACTGTTCCTCGGCGTCTCCTTAAGCGGGGCGGTGATTCGCCAGGACCAAGCCGACACGCAAGCGTTCTATGGCAAGGATTGGACTTTCTACTCGCTGTTGAACGGGGAGGTTCCGCCGATCAAGGAGTCCGAGAATTTCTTGAAGACAGTGGAAGAGTATGCTCCCTCACCGCTGGTTCGGGCGCGGGCGACACCACCTGCTGCGCCCTCGACCCCGTCTACAGCTGAGCCAGCCGCGGCGCCGGTGACACCTTCGACTCCGGTGCCGGTTGCAGAGCCGGCAGCGGCAACAGAACCGGCCACCGACCAGAAGCCTGAAACGGCTCCCAGTGCGACAACACCCGCTCCCGCTCCGGCACCGGCTGTGCCGAGCAGCGGAATGGGAAATCGCTAGATTCGTCTGAGTTCCTTGAGCGGTGGCTGCGGGCCACCGCTATTCTGTCGGCTTCTCCATCCCTTCCGCTCCCAGAGCTTCGTTGTTTGACCTCGTTTTTTCACAGTGCTACCGTCACTGATAATGCGCTACAAGTTGCAATACGCCCCGGTCGCGGTGCTGGTGCGTCTGATCGGCGTGTTGCCGCGTCCATTGGCCCGCGCCGCAGGCATCTTTTTTGGCGGGCTGGTTTATCATCTGCATCCCCACCTTCGCCGGGTTGGACTGCGCAATCTTGAACTGGCCTTTCCTGATAAACCAATCAAAGAGCGGCGTAAAATCCTGCGCGGAGTGTACGTCTCGCTCGGGCGGCTGCTCGGCGAAGTCTGCCTGTTCCCTTATTACACCCCAGCCAATGCCTCGCACTTGGCGGTCTATCAGGGCTTCGAGAATTTCGAGGCTGCCGAGAAGCGTGGCAAGGGTGTGCTGCTGCTCACCGGCCACTTTGGGGGATGGGAGATCGGCTCGTTCTTTCACTCCCTGATGGGGCATCCCATGCAGATCGTGGTACGGCCGCTGGACAATCCTTACGTGGACGCTATGGTCGCCCATTATCGCGGTCTGCATGGCAATGGCATGATCGGCAAGCAGGAATTCGCCCGCAGCTTGATCGCGGCCATGCGACGGAATGGGACCGTCGGCATTCTGATGGATACCAACATGACGCCGCCCCAGGGTGTCTTCGTGAATTTCTTTGGGATACCGGCCTGCACCGCCAGCGGAGTGGCCCGCGTCGCCTTGCATACCGGCGCAGCCGTAGTTCCCGCCTTTACCATCTGGGACTCCGTGCTGCGCAGGTATCGAGTGGAATTTGACCGGGCCGTGGAGTTGGTTCGCACTGGCGATGATGAAGCCGACACCGTAGCCAACACGGCACTCTTTACCAAGGTCATTGAACAATATGTGCGCCGTTATCCCGATCAATGGCTGTGGGTACATCGCCGCTGGAAAACGCGTCCGCCGGGAGACCCGGGGTTGTACTAGCGCGGCGATCGAGCTCACAAGCACATCGGGATGCTGGAGTTCACGTTGCGCGCTCCCCTGGTGGGTGATCCCGCCCGTGGTTCCCTGCCCTTACCTGTGCCGAGGATCGAACGATCCTTGGATACCCTGCCCAGAAGATCGCGCGGGCGTGCTATAGCGAAAATCTCAAATATATTTAGCCAGATCGGTTAGAAAGCTCAATGGCCAACGACTACCTACATGTGCGAGGGCTTGAGCCCATACCGGTTGGAGGCGTGAGCCAGGATTCTCTGTACGAACAGGCGGCGGACACCTACGGTTCTGCGCTCGACCGGCTGGCGCGAGCTTATGAGCTTGATCCCGACACGCGCCGTGACCTGCTCCAGGAGATTCATCTCCAACTCTGGCGCAGCTTCGCGTCTTTCGACCAGCGATGTTCTCTGAGAACGTGGGTGTACCGAGTCGCTCACAACGTAGCCACCGGGCACGTGATTCGGCAGAGCCGGGTCAGGAACAAACTGGTAAGTATCGAGAACGTCGAGGCGATGCCGGGCAGCGATCACGAACTCGCCGCCAGCCAGACCCAGGCTCTGGAGCGTCTCTCCATGCTGATCCAGCGCCTGAAACCCCTGGATCGTCAGATCATCGTTTCCTATCTCGAGGGGATGGATGCCAGCTCGATTGGCGAAATCACCGGGTTATCGGCGGCGAACATCGCGATGAAAGTTCACCGGATCAAGAACGTCCTGAAGCGCTGGTTCGCCGAAGGAGGACTTAATGCCAAATGAGTTTCCCGTCAACGACCCGCGAAGTATCTGGCAAAAACAACGTACGGAGGATTCAAAATGTCAGCAGCTGAATTACGCCTTAAGGCGCAAAAACGTGAGAAGGGGGTTCGCTCTCAAGTGCTCCGTGACGCGATCATCGGGTTTATCATTTCCGTATTCTTCGCGTGGAACCTCATCAAGCTCAACCATGTTTGGTGGGGGGTGGGCCACCCGCTAAGCCTTTGGAGCACCCGCATGGGGGCTGGCCTGCTAAGTCTCTGGGGCATAGCTCTCCCGTTTCTACTGTACAAGTGGGTTTGGCCGGCGCGGCTGGCGCCGGATGCGCCGCTGAATACCACGCTCCAGTGGTACAGAAGCCAACTGGAGAAAGGGCGCGACTTTGACCGGCGTGTCTGGCTCGTTCTGACACCTGCTTTTGTGGGGATTGCGCTGGTTATGGGTGCCAGCGCTGATCAGCTCGCTTGGCAACCCACGGGAATTCCTGCAAAACTCTTTGCCTCTTTTGTCCTTTTCGCCATATGGCTCTCGATCTTCCTCTACCTGAGGAAGCGACGTCGCGGAAGGCGTCAACAGGAGATCGAGCAGTTGCGTGCGTTTGAGAGAGAGAACCTAGCGTGACACAAAGACTCTCCACCTCTCTGTGTGCAATGGCACGGCGCTGATCGCGCGACGTCGTAGTCTCCGCGGGTTACCAACGCTGCCACTGGTCTTGTTTCACAAAGGGTAAGTTTTGAGACAACAGGTCACTGCTCGAAAATCAAGGTCTTAGCGCGTTTCAAAAGTCTGTCTCAAAACGATTGCACGAAATACTGCCGCGCCCGCGTTAATACCGGTCGTAAACGCGTGAGCATATGCTGAGGGCTTCTGTCCGAGTCGAGAGGTCCGCGGTTTACGGTACCGACATCTCGTTGAGATTCGAAAAACTATCCACTAACCACTATCCACTGCTATAACAAAGCTCATGCCCCAAACCCTGCAAGCGCTGGCCGAGTTCACGGCTGCCCGCCTCATCGGCGATGGCAACATCGAGATCGCAAGCGTTGCCAGCATCGAGCAAGCCCAGCCCGGTGATCTGGTATTCGTGCAGGAAGAGAAATACCTGGAGCAAGCTTTGATGTCGCACGCCAGCGCTGTGATCGCTGGAGATTTTGCGGTTTCGTCGGCCGGGCACAAGTCGCTACTGATCGCCGATCATCCGCGGCTGGCGTTCGCGCGCGCTGCTGCTCTTCTGTATCCGCCCAGAATATATCCGCCAGCCATTCATCCCACGGCTGTCATAGATTCTTCGGCGAAAGTGGCCCCGACTGCCAGCGTTGATGCGCATGCGGTCATCGCAGCCAATGCCGTTATTGGAGAGCGCTCCCACATTGGGGCCGGCTGCTACATCGGCGAGGGCGTGGTAATCGGCGACGACTGCGACCTCTATCCCCGCGTGGTCATCTATCCGGGCGTGACGCTCGGGCGGCGAGTCGTGGTGCATGCGGGTGCGGTACTGGGTTCGGATGGATTTGGCTTCGTCCGCGACGAGACGTTCGGCCGGTATCAGAAATTTCCGCAGATCGGCGAGTTGATCATCGGCGACTACGTCGAGATTGGCGCCAACTGCACCATTGACCGGGGCGCGCTGGAGAAAACCGTCATCGGCCCCGGCACGAAGCTCGACAACCTGGTGCATATCGGCCACAACAGCAGCGTCGGAGCAAATGTTGTAATCGCAGCACAGACCGGTGTTTCCGGAAGCACCAAGATCGGCGACGAGGCTGTCGTCGGCGGACAGGTCGGTCTCGGTGATCACGCCACCGTCGAGCCGGGGGTCATACTTGGATCGGGCAGCGGCGTTCTGTCCCACAAGACGGTCCGCGGCAAGGGCATCGTCTTCTGGGGTCGGCCCGCTCGCCCTCTTCCCGAGTACCTGCGGGGATTGGCCGTGCTGGCCCGCCTCGCGCGCAAGGACAAGAAGTAGTGGCAATCATCGTCATCGGTGGACATTCTCGCAGCGTGGGCAAGACCAGCGTGGTCGCCGGTCTGATCGCTGCACTTCCCGAGTTCCACTGGACCGCCGATCAAGATCACGCAATACGGCCACGGCATCTGCTCTGCCGATGGCGCACCCTGCGACTGCGCTACCGACGACCACTCCTGGGCGGTCACGGAAGAACGCGACCGCAGCGGCGACAGCGACAGCTCGCGCTTTCTGGTGTCCGGCGCCGCGCGCTCGCTTTGGGTGCGCACTCGCCAGGGAATGTTGGCCGAAGCCATGCCACGTCTGCGTCAGGAACTGGCGGGAGCGGAGAACGCGATCCTGGAGTCCAACTCGATCATGCGCTTTCTGCGGCCTGACCTTTACATCACCGTGCTGGACGCCGCCACCGCTGACTTCAAAACTTCAGCGCAGGAGTTCCTCGACCGCGCGGACGCTGTAATCCTGCACGACAGCACCGATCAAGTCGCCTGGACGAATGTGTCGTTGAAGCCGGTCGCAGGCAAACCAATGTTCCGCATTCGCCCGCCGCAGTACGTTACGCCGAGCTGGTGGAATTTGTGCAAGAAAGGACTCACCACAGAGACACAGAGGCGCGGAGAACCGCCGTCCGATAGAATCCCCTCTGGAATCCGCCGATGGCAGCGCCCACCCAAATCCGTCCTTTCGAAGTGCTGTTCGACCACGCCGAGCCAAGTCCGTTCGCCGACGAGGCTTACGCGCCCTACGGCAACTTCGGCTTCCCTGCTCCGCCTGCGAACGCCCTTGGATTTACTCCAACTTCGTCCAGTCACTCGATGGCATCACCACGCTGCTGGGCGGCACGCCTCCGGAGGCGAAATTTCGCAGTCGCGCGAGGACCGCTGGCTGATGGACCTGCTGCGCGCTCACGCCGACGGAATCGCATGGGGATGAACACGCTGATCGAGGAGCAACGCAGCCGCGGGCCTGAAAGCCGGGGCATTGTCTTCCAGGTCGTCGACCCGAAACTCCGTGAATTGCGTAAGAGGCTTGGCAAGGGACGCGAGCGCAACATCTTCGTCACCCGCGCCGCCGATCTCGATCTCTCGCAATACAAGGTTTTCGACGGCGACGTGGTGGATTCCGCGATCCTCACCTCGCCGGCTGGCGCCGAAAGACTGCTGGCGAGAGGCCCACCCGCACGTGGCCATTATCGCGGCTGGGGAAGGCGACACGGTCGACCTTGCAGCAGCGGTTCGCCGGCTGCGCCAGGAACTGGGATCGAGTACCTGCTGTGCGAAGGCGGGCCAACGCTTTACGGCAATCTGGCGCGGGCCGATCTGATTGACGAGAAGTTCATGACGGTTTCGCCGATCGAGACCGGCCAGGTCGTCCCGCCCGAGCAGGAACGCACCCCGGCCGAACAATCCGTTCCGCATGCTGCTGCGGCCCACCGTGTTCGCAGGTCCAGGATTCACCCGAGATACAATGACGCACTGGACCTGGCTGAGCTGCCGCAAGGCGGGCGATCATCAATTCAACCGATACCGCAGAAAACGTGCTTCCGGTCGGGATATGCCATCGAGCGAGTGATAAATCGACTATGGGCAAGTTTCTCCCGATGAACATTTTTCGTCTGGTTCGGCCCAGCTTCCTGGCACTTCTTCTATCCGGGATTTCGGCCTCGTTGGCCGCCGATAGTCAATCTAAGGCCGAACCCCCAACCGGACTATGGACCGGCTCCATCCAGGGCCGCGTTGGAGAAGTGAACTTTGGCATCGAACTGAAGCCTGAGGGGAACGGTCTCGCCGCAGCGCTTCTGAACGCGACGGATCGACAGCCATTCAGCAGCGCCACGTGGGATGGCCAGACCCTGACGCTTCGTCTCGACTACTACGATGGCCAACTGACGCTCCATATCGTTGCGCCCAAGAAGATGGAGGAGTATTCGCGTCAGACCAAAGGCGCAAGAGTGCACATCCCAGTCACGCTGGTCGCGTACCAGGAGCCGGCGGCCGGCAGGCGTGGACGGGGCCAAGCCTCGCTGGAGATTGGCTGTTGAGAGAGGCTGGCGCTGAGGGCGCGGAAAAGGTCGTGTTAACCAGCTTTCAGCAGGAGAAGATGGCCGCGGCCGATGGGAAAGTCGCCGTTACCGGCATTCTTGAGCCGGTGAGTGGTGATGACGGCCTGATGCACGGGAGCGTCTGGACTGATACCAACGGCCATGTGCGATTTCACTTGAGCCGCTTCGATGGCATCCACGTGCTGGCGCTCGTCGGCGAATTTCAGCCGGATGGCAGCCTGATGGGAGAGATCGGGGGCGTGCGGTCGTCAGCGCCTTTACAGCGGAGCGCAGCACCGATGCAGCCGTGGCCAATCCCAATGCTCTGGCGGGAAGCCTGACGACCGTGAAGGATCCGGCAGAGCCGTTCCGCTTCAGCGGCGTGGATGCCGCTGGCAAGATCCTGAACCAGAACAGCCCTGAGTTCAAGGGGAAACCGGTGATCGTGGACATCTTTGGCACCTGGTGTCCCAACTGCCACGACGAAGCTCCGGTTCTGGAAGAGCTCTACCGCAAATACCACGCGCAGGGACTGGAGATCGTCGGCCTGGCTTACGAATACACCGATGAGACCGCGCGCGATCTGCGGCAGATCGGCATCTACCGCGCGAAGTACGGTCTGACCTTCCCGTTGTTGCTGGCCGGCACCACCGACGAGGGGCAGATCCAGAAGACGCTTCCGCAACTGGTGCACTTTGGCGCATTTCCCACGACCATCTTCCTCGACCGCGACGCACGCGTGCATGCCATCCACGCCGGATTTGCCGGGCCCTCAACTGGCGAAAAGTTCCATGAGGTACAACAGCGCATGGACCAACTCACCCGCGAGATCGTTGGGGCATCGCATAGCCCGGATCATTCGTCTGTTTTTCGGTAGCTGCCGCCGGCACGTTTTGAAGGGGCATGGCTTCGAGCCGTGCCATTACGTGGACATCGGAGAGTTGGGCTTCAGCCCCTGAGGGAACTCGCTTGGGAATCGAAGTCCCTCAGTGGCTAAAGTCGAGATGAAAGCAGCTTTGCGGCACGACTGAGGCCGTGCCCTTTCAAAACCTGACCGGAACCGACTTCTTCCGGAGGCTCTGAAGCCGTGCCCCTGAAAGCGCAAGATCCTTGTGAGTAATCCAGTTAGGGTAGCCGAAGGTCAGGCTCTATAATCAATCCACCCATGGTTCGTGACGGCAACTATTACGGACTGGCCTTTATCGCCTGGCAGTGCTGGTTGGCTGGCTCACTTTGCCGCTGTGGCGGCGTTCCCTTGCTGCTGGCGGCGTTTTTTCTGTGGTTCTTTCGCGATCCCGAGCGCCAGATTCCGGCCGTGCAAGGCGCCATCGTCTCTCCCGCTGATGGCAAAGTGACCGACATTTCCGTCGTGCAGGAGAATGGCGAGCCGCAGAACCCGCATCAGCATCTTCCTGAACGTATTCAATGTGCACGTGAACCGCTCGCCGATCGGCGGGCGTGATCACCGACGTGCAGTATAAGAGCGGCAAGTTCGGCAACGCGATGGGCGCGGTCTCGGCCGAGGAGAACGAGCAGAACATAGTCACCGTCCGAGGCGACGCAGGCACGTCGTTTTCAAGCAGATTGCCGGACTGCTGGCGCGGCGCATCGTGTTCACCAAGAAAGTGGGCGATCAGGTGGCGCGCGGCGAGCGGGTGGGATTGATCAAGTTCGGCTCGCGCATCGATGTGATCTTCCCCGCCGGCGCGGAGATGAAGGTCCGGGTGGGCGATCACGTCAAGGGCGGCTCGACGGTGCTGGCGATTGCGCAGCCGCGTGCCAGTGACGCCCAACTGCGCAGACATGGCGGAGGTGCGATGAGCGAACATCCGCGGCAATCGCGAGCACGAATCATCCGGCCCGCGCCGCAGCGCGCAAGGGGCTGTACATCCTGCCTTCGCTGTTCACCGCGGTCAACATCGCCGCCGGCTACTACGCGATTTCGCAGGCGATTCTAGGGTACGGCGGCGACCCCTGGCACTTCGATCAGGCGGCCAAGGCCATCGGTTTCGCCATTGTGTTCGATGACTCGACGGCCGCATCGCGCGCCTGACCAACACGGCCAGCGCATTCGGCCGCGAACTCGATTCGCTGGCCGACGTGATCACCTTTGGCGTGGCCCCGGCGGTGCTGGCCTGGATGTGGGGCTTCCGCATGCTGCCGGCCTGGACGACACGATCTGCGGCGCAAGGTAATTCAATTGGGGGCGATTGCTACCTTCGTCTTTCTGATGGCCGGAGCTGCCGCCTGGCGCGCTTCAACATCCAGGTGAATCCGCAGCCCTCGAATCCGGGGCGCCCGGGCAAGAAGTATTTCGTGGGCATGCCGATTCCCGCCGGTGCGGGCGCGGTGGCCGCCGTGGTCCATCTGGTGGACGGAAATCCGCTGCAGATTGGTGGCTCTCGATTGGATGGGGGGTTTTCGTGTTTGCGATCTCGTTCCTGATGGTGAGCACCTGGCGCTTCTACAGCCTGAAGGGCATCAACTTTCGCCAGCCGCAGAATTTCCGCTGGCTGATCGTCATTGGCGGCGATGATCGCGCTGGGCTGGTTCTTTTCGCAATATGTGCTGTTTGCTCTGGCGTTGATTTATATTCTTGCGGGAGTGCTGGCGCGGCTGTCGTTTGTGTTCCGGCGGCCGCCGTGCCGCCTCCTCCGCCGCAAGACGAGGCCTCGCACGCCTGATGAAGAACGAACCAAGCAACCCTCTCCGGTTCGACCGACGGAGGAAACTGGGGCGGACTGTTCCGCGTGGCCATTGTTGGCGCCGCCACCCTCAAGGGCCGGGAGCTGAAAGAAGTTCTCACCGACCGCAATTTCCCGGCCCAGGATATTCGCCTGCTGGACGACGAAGAGTCGCTGGGCCAGTCGAGGCCGTGGGCGATGAGCCGACCTTCATCCAGAGCGTGCTTCCCGAACATCTGGACAACGTCGACTTCACGTTCTTCGCTCGGATGAAAACTTCACCCGCAATACCTGGCAGATGGCCCGCAAGGCGGGCAGCGACATCATCGACCTCTCGTATGCGCTGGAGGGCGAGCCCGGAGTGCTGTTGCGCGCGCCGTGGGTGGAGCGCGAACTGGGAATCTCCCCCAAGGTGGAGTTCCGGAAGCTACGGTCGCCATTGCCCATCCGGCTGCCGTGGTGCTGGCCTGTTGCTGCTGCGCGCGCAGAAGGTTGGCAAGATCGCGCGCGCCGTGGTCACGGCGTTCGAACCGGCCTCCGAGCATGGCAAGCCGGGGCATGGACGAATTGCATGAGCAGACGGTGAACCTGCTCTCGTTCCAGCAGCTGCCCAAGGCGTGTTCGACGCGCAAGTGGCTTTCAACCTGCTCGATCGCTATGGCGAGAAGTCCGTCCTCGCTGGCGTCCCGTCGAAAACCGCATCCAGCGCCATTTTCGGCGCCATTGTCGGGGAGAGGTGGCCGTACCTTCGCTGATGCTTCTGCAGGCTCCCATCTTCCATGGGCATGCATTTTCGCTTTACATTGAACTGGAGCAATCCGGTGCAGCTCGAAGAGCTGCGCCGCGCTCTCCGGCGACCATGTGGACGTGCTCCAGGGCGCGGAGGAGTCGCCCAGCAACGTGAACGCCGCGGGACAGGAGCAAATACAGATTTTTGTTCGTCGCGACTCGCAACGCGCGAACGGGTTCTGGCTGTGGGCTGCGTCCGACAACCTGCGGATCGCCGCCCTCACGGCGGTGGAGTGCGCGGAGGGCATGATCGCTACCCGCCCGCGAGGGACGGTGCAGTGAATGCGCTCGCCGGCTTGCGGCGCTGCTTGGCAAGTGTCTGCGTCGCGCTCTGCTGCTTTGCGGCAGTGGGATGCGGATACCACACCGGCGGCCAGGCGGTGCGCCTGCCGTCCGACGTGCACACCCTGTATGTGCCGGTGTTCGCAAACGTGACCCAGTTCTATGGCTTGGGCAGGAGCTGACCGAAGATGTCATACGGAACTGCGCAGCGCGAACCAATTACCGGGTTGTCACGGAAAACGATGGCACGGCGGATGCCACCTTCACCGGGAGCGTCACCTACGCAACAATCGTTCCACTGACCTATGATTCGCAAACCGGGCGCATTTCTTCGGGCATGGTGATCATCGGAATGAAAGCGTCGCTGATCAGCCGCGCGGCAAGGTACTGTGGCAGAACCCGAATTATCTTTACCGCGAGCAGTACCAGGTCTCCCGTGACGTTGCCAGCTTCTTCGAGGAAGAAGAACCGGCTTTGAAGCGGGTGGCAACCAGTTCGCGCATACCTTGGTCAGCGACGTCCTGGAGTCTTACTAGATGCGGAGTTTCGCGGCCTCAGATCGGTTCGTGGCTGACGTCAAGGCGCGCAAGCTGGCGCCGGGTACGTCTTCGTCGGCGATGAGGCTTTCTTCCGCAAGCGTTGCCGCGATGCCATCCTGCAGCATCTGGTGCCTGCAGAAGTGCGCGAACTGAGTCTCTACGACATGGACCTCGGCGAACTTGAATTGCAGCAGGTCCTGGATCAGGCGCGAACCCCGTCGCTGATGTCGCCATTCCAGGTCTTCTTCATCCGCGGCGTGAAGACTTTGTACAGCCGCGGCAAGCACGACGAGGAATTTGCCGCGATCAAGGATTACTTCAGCAACCCGAATCCTGATGCGCTGCTGGTCTTCGTAGCCGATCACATCAATATCCCGGCAGAAGTCCGCCGCATGGACCTGACCGACAAAGAGCGTTACGAACGTATCCGCGAAACCCTGGGCGAGTATTGCGCATTCTTGAGTTCGCGCGCGTGGACGATGGCGATGCGGTGAAGTGGGCGATCGCAACCGCGGACAGCGACGGCGTGAAGCTCGACAACGACGCCGCCCGCGAGCTGGTGGATTCGCTCGGTGGCGACATGATGATGCTCGTCAACGAACTGGAGAAGCTGGTGCTCTTCGTCGGCGACAAGAAGCGGATCACGCCTGGGCGACGTTGAAACTCTGGTGCTCGCGGCCAAGCAGCGGTCGTTCTACGAATTGACCGATGCCATCTCCGCTCGCGACCGCGGCGCGGGCTTTGAGCGTGCTGGACGCGATCCTGAGCGCTGGAGACGGCGACGAAGCAGCCATCGGACACCTCTACATGCTGGCGCGCACCTTCCGGCAAATGCTGGTCATCCTGGAGCGCAACGTGCGCGACTCGCGCGCGCTGTGGCAGGCTTTGTGGCAGGGATTTCGCATACCGCCGTTCGCGGCGGAAGACATCATTCGCCAGGCGCGCCGCTACAAATCGCGCCGCGAACTCACCAGCGCCATCCGTCGCGTGGCCCGAGCCGATCTCGCCGTGCGCTCCAATCCTCCCAGCAAGCGGCTGGTGCTGGAGAACCTGGTGCTCGACCTCACAGCCCAACCCAAGCCGCAAGAGGCGGGCTGGCTGCAAGATGAGCTGCCGGTGTGAGCATGGACGTCGAGGCGTATCTTCGCCGCCTTGAGTACGACGGGCCGCGTCAGGCAACTGCTGCCACCTTACGCAACCTTCACCGGCAACACCTGTTTACCGTACCCTTCGAGAACCTCGATATTCCGCTAGGGACGCCGATCTGCTCTCGATGTTCCCCTGCTGTATGACAAGGTCGTGGAGCGCCATCGCGGCGGGTTCTGTTACGAGCTGAATGGCCTCTTCTGCGAGCTGCTGACTGCGCTGGGCTTTCAGCGTTCAGATGCTGTCAGCTCGCGTGCGGCGCGATGATGGCGGATTTGGGCCGGAGTTCGATCACATGTTGCTGAAGGTGGAGCTCGACGATCCATGGCTGGTGGATGTCGGGTTTGGGGACTCGTTCGTCGATCCGATCGTATTTCGCGCCGGAGGCGCCGATCAAGTCGACGGGCATCGCTATCTCGTTTCGCCCTTCGGCGACGAATGGCAGCTTCTTCGGGAAGACGGCGAGGGACAAGTCCCGCTGTACCGTTTCCGCGATGTCCCGCGTGCGCTGGGCGATTACCGGGAGATGTGCAGAGTTCCACCAGACTTCGCCGGAGTCGGGTTTCACCAAGCGATGGATATGCAGCAAAGCCACGCCACAAGGCCGCATCACATTGGCCAACATGCGCCTCATCGTCACGACGGGACGGCGATCGCGAGGAGAGATGTCTTAAGCGACGAGGCGGCGGTTCGCCGATGTTTGCGCGAGTACTTTTGGCATTGAGTTCGACAGCTCCGTGGATTTGTCGAGGCTCGTGGCTTTAGCTCGGGAAGCTTAGTCACCGCGAAAACACGGGTGGCGACGCGCAAAACTGCTCCGTGTCTTCCGCGGGCTAACGACGCTCTTATTTCTTTTCCTTCACCTCGACAGAGGCGATGGTATTCGCCCACTCCAGCTTCAGGGTCGCCGAGTTGCCGCCGCTCTTGTCGAATGAGATCGTGAACTGCTCCAGCGGAGACGAACGCTGCGTTACCTTCATGTCCACACGCGCCAGGTCCTGGCCCTGGTTGTATTCCGTTCCCCACTGACCGGTCTGCTTGTTGATGATCAGCTTCCAGGCATTCGCGCCGGGCAGTGTGTACAGCGTGTAACTGCCGGCGGGAACATTGGCGCCGCCGATGTTCAGGTCGACGTCGGTCTTCAGGCTGGTGGCGGCGTTCGCGCCGGTGCGCCAAACCTGGTCATAGGGGACAAGCCCGCCAAATATCTGGCGGCCGCGCATTGACGGGCGGCTGTACTGGATCGTTACCGTTTTTCCGTCAGCGAACGTGATTGATGCTTCGCCGGGAGGGCTCGGTTTCTGCGCGCATGCGACGGATGCGAGGGTGATCGTGACCAGAACGACGAGTAGCGCTGGACGGCTCTTCTGCATTGCACTCTCCTGTTGAATGCCAATCGATGTGCATTCATCCTGCCGTTCCATTATTCACGTCCGCGCCGAACGATACAATCTGGAGATGGTTTTGCCCGGCATCTGTCGGCCAGCACAATCACAATCGCGATAAGGGAGCTCTGATGGGCATTCTGGATGATAAGCGGGAAGAACTGGAGCGGCACGAGTTCATGATGGGCGCGTCACGAGGACGTCTGGCGGTTGCTCTCGATGTGTTGACCGATACGCTGACGCTCGTGGGCCAGCACGGTATTTACTGCCAGAGCGCTCGCCAGCCAGGCAAACCGGCGATGGACATTCAGATCGTAATGAAGGGCATCACCGATGCGAAAGAGCTGATCTCGTCGGTGATGGAAGAGATTCGAAAAGAGAAAGAGACGCAGTGAACGCACGAAATGCGAATGAACAGGGCACCAATTGCTTGTGATATGGGGATGTTTCACCAATTGACCCAAGAGCGCACAGGCAATGCGCTCGTGTGGATGAATTTAGCGCTTGGACTGGCGGCTCTTGCGTGACCAGAACCCTAGCACGCGCCGTGCCTCTGGAATTTTATTGGCTGCGGCCTTCTGGAAAAGCACCATCGCTTGTTTTCGGTCCTCGGATACTCCATAGCCTCGCCAGTACAACTTGCCAAGCCAGAACAATGACCTAGCATGCCCCTTGTCGCTTGCTCGCCTGAACCAGACCTGGGCATCCGCAAAGTCCCGGTCGTCATAAGCCATTTGTCCGAGGCTAAACATCGCTCTGGAGTCGCCTTGCCGCGCCGACTTCCTGTACCAACGTCGAGCTTGCTCAATATCTGTTCAACGCCAACACCGTTGAGGTAAAACCAGCCCATTGCAAGAACTGCGTCCCTCATTCCCGATTCGGCGGCCTGCGAATTCAGCATGAATGACTTATGTGCGTCCTCCCGTGCGTGCAGTCCAGTGAGACTCTCCAAGGAGCGGTTGTAGAGATAAAAAGGGTAATTCCAGTGATGACGCATACCCCTGTTGCCGGAACGCGCTAGCGAATTGTTGGCGAGCGCACGTGTCATGTAGCGATTTTACGGCAGTTATCGAATATCTTGCGGTAGCAAAGCCGGCGTTCTCGTGTTCAAGTGTTGAAATCAGGCCATTACACAAGCAACCCCCACACTTACTCGCTTTAAGCACCGAGCACGGAGACACGGGATTCACATAGAAATCATTTCGAATTCTCTGTGCCTCCGTGTTCTCGGTGGTGAAGCCTTACGCCGTTACGTACTTCCCTGTCTCCAGCACTCGAGCAGCTACCTGCTCCTGCAACGCGATCACGTTCACCGGTTCGTGCTTGGCCAGGCGACGAACAATCGCCATCTGGGTGCGCAGCATGTCGCCTTCGGCCACGGCAGCAACCACTTTCTTCGCTGCGGCTTCCAGCCTGGCAAACGCGCCTTCCAGATAGACCTGGGTCATCGCGATCACCAGCGCGCTCTTGCCTTCGCCGTTGGCTTCAACGTACTTGCGCGCGCGCAGCAGGCAGGAATCCATGGCGAACGCTTCGATCACCATATCGGCAATCGCGCCCATGATCTCCTGCTGGTCGGCCAGCTTCTGCATGTACTTCTGCGAGGCCGAGCCGGCGATCAGCATGGCCAGCTTCTTCGCGTTTTCCACCAGCTTACGTTCCGCAGCCAGCGCACCTTCGAGTTCATCTGTTGACGGGCCCGCCATCACCTCGTCCATGGTCTTCTTGATGGCCGGCAGCAGTGCGAGCTGTCCGCTCATGGCGCGCTTCAGCAGCCACCCGGTGATGATGAGCCGGTTGATTTCGTTGGTGCCCTCGAAGATGCGGTTGACACGCGAGTCGCGATACGCCCGCTCCGCGGGATACTCCTCGACGAAGCCATAGCCGCCGTAGATCTGCACCGTCTCGTCGACCACGAAGTCCAGCATCTCCGAGCCCCACACCTTGATGATGGAGCACTCGACCGCATACTCCTCGATCGCCTTGCGGATTTCCTCGGTGCTCTTCTCGCCTTCCGGCATCGCGTTCTCCATCATGCCGACCGTGCGGTAGACCATCGACTCGCCGGCATAGATGCCAATCGCCATCTGCGCCAGCTTCTCGCGGATCAGGCCGAAATCCGCAGATGGTTTTGCCGAACGCCTTGCGCTCCTTGGCGTAGGCAATTGCGTTCTGCAGCGAAGTGCGCGCTCCGCCGACGCATCCCGCGCCCAGCTTGAAGCGGCCCACGTTCAAGATGTTGAAGGCGATGATGTGCCCTTTGCCGATCTCGCCCAGCACGTTCTCCACCGGCACTTGGCAGTCGTTGAGGATCAGTGGCGCGGTGGACGAGCCGCGAATGCCCATCTTCTTCTCTTCCGCGCCCACGGAAAAGCCGGGGAAGTCCTTCTCCACCAGGAAGGCCGTGAACTTCTCGCCATTGACCTTCGCAAAGATGGTAAACAGGTCCGCGAAGTGGGCGTTGGTGATCCACATCTTCTCGCCGTTCAGGATGTAGTGCTTGCCATCGGGCGACAGCACCGCCTTGGTGCGGCTGTTCAGCGCGTCAGAGCCGCTGGTGCCTTCCGACAGCGCGTAGGCGCCAATGATTTCGCCGGTCGCCAGTTTCGGCAGGTATTTCTTTTTCTGCGCTTCCGTGCCGAAGAAGACGAGCGGCAGCGTCCCGATGCCGGCGTGTGCGCCCATGGAGACGACGAAGCTGCCGCACTTGGCCATGTGATCGGCAATGATGGCGGAAGAGATCTTGTCCATGTCCGAGCCGCCATACTCCGCCGGAACGTCAGCGTTGGTCAGGCCCATTTCGGCGGCCTTCTTCAGCAGGTCGACCGTGACCTGCCATTCCTTGTGCTCGATCTTCTCCACGGCGGGGAGGAGTTCGTTGACCGCAAATTCATCCGTGAGTTTCGCGATCATCTGGTGGTCTTCGGTAAAGTCTTCGGGGGTGAATACGTTCTCCAGTTTATGGTCTTCGAGCAGAAAGCTTCCGCCCGTGGTCTTGGTCTTCGGGACCGCTGCTGTCGTCGTTGCCATATCAACCTTCCTTGGTACAAAAGTTGTTCGCTGCAGAAACACGGCGAAAATTCATCACCACTGAGGCATGAGGCACAGAGAAAAATCACTCTTTAGCAACGCGACAGTATCTGCGCTCAACATGAGTCTGCGGTTGAATTTCCTGCGGAATCTGTTGTGCAATGCCCTACGACTCGGTCTTAATAAAGGCGCAACCCAGAATCCGCCTTCGGCTCCGTGCTTTGCTAATCTGTTCGGCCCCTTCGGGGCCGGTTTGCGGTCTTCCAGTCTATGCCGCTAACCTTGCAATTCTGACTGTTCTTTGACATCATTCTGACCGTGTTCATCCGTGAAATCCGCGGTTGCTTCTTGTTTTCAAGTCTATGTGTCTCAGTGTCTCGTGGTAATTCTTCTATTGCAGGTTTTCGAAAATGCCGGCTGCGCCCATACCGCCACCGACGCACATGGTCACCATGCCGTAGCGTCCGCCGCGGCGCTTAAGTTCGCGAATGATGCTGGCCGTCAGCTTGGCGCCGGTGCATCCCAGCGGATGACCCAGCGCGATCGCGCCGCCATTCACGTTGATGCGCGCCGGATCGAGCTTCCCTTCCTGGATGACCGCCAGCGACTGCGCGGCGAAGGCCTCGTTCAACTCGATGACGTCGATATCGCTCAGCTTCAGTCCGGCCATCCGCAGCACTTTCGGGATGGCAAACACCGGGCCGATGCCCATCTCTTCCGGCTTGTAGCCGGCGGTCGCGTATCCCACGTACCGGGCCAGCGGCTTCAGTCCAAGAGCCTTAGCGCGCTCCGCCGACATCACCACCGCGGCTGCGGCGCCATCCGACATCTGCGAAGAATTGCCGGCGGTGACCGTACCTTTGACGTGGAACGCAGCCTTCAATGCCGCCAACCCTTCGAGCGAGGTGTCAGCGCGCGGGCCCTCATCCATCTTGAAGAGGATTTCCTGACGCTTGGGTTTGCTGCCGTTGGGTGTGGTGATACTGACCGCTACGGGCACGATCTCATCGTCGAACTTGCCCGCCTCGATGGCCGCAATCGCCTTCTTGTGGCTCTCCAGCGAGAATTCGTCGGACTGCTCGCGCGTAATGTTGAAGCGCTTCGCCAGGCGCTCGGCGGTAAGACCCATGGAGAGATAGGCGTCGGGATAGTTCGATATCAGCCACGGATTGGCCGAAACCTTGTGCCCGCCCATGGGGATCATGGTCATGGACTCGATGCCGCCGGCGACAATGGTCTCCGCCCCACCGGCCATGATGCGCTCGGCGGCCAGGGCAATCGCCTGCAAGCCGGATGAGCAAAAGCGATTGATGGTCATCGCCGAGATTTCAATCGGCAGACCCGCGCGCAGCGAGGCGATGCGCGCCACGTTCATACCCTGTTCCGCCTCGGGCATGGCGCAGCCCATAATGACGTCTTCGATCTCTTTGGGATCGAGTTGGGGCACACGCTCCAGCGCGCCCTTGATGGCGGTCGCGCCCAAATCATCGGGACGCGTCGCCCGCAACGTTCCCTTGTAAGCTTTGCCCACCGGCGTACGCACCGCACTGACGATTACGACTTCACGCATCGAAAGCTCCTAAGAAGCAATTAGCAACTAGTAATTAGCCATTAGCAAGAACGCTGTCATCCCGAGCGCAGGCGCGCCGCCTTTGCGCGCCGGAGTCGAAGGACCCCTCTCTCCGCTCCAAACTTACTGTCATCCCGACCGAGCGACTTTGGCGCCGAGCGGAGGGACCTGCTTTTCGTGGGTGGCTGATTACTCTTATGTAATTTCATCTCCCAACCCCACGACTTTCAAGTTCGGGCGAGGAGTAGGCCGTATCCTGAGGCCACCCCTCTCCCCCATCCATCTTTTAACTCAATGACTTAACCTTGCATACAACTTACAAGACATTGATTCAATGAGGTTTATACGTACGCAATAGAAAATAAACGGTTTAACTATCAATCTTTCGATGACTCATGTTGGCAGACTGGTGATCGCAAGCTATCAATTTCTTAGTGTCTTGCCTGTCTTCAGCGTGTACTGGATCCGCTCCTGCGTCTTCTTCTCGCCGCACAGCGACTTGAACGCCTCCCGCTCCAGGTCGAGCAGATACTGCTCGCTTACTTGGGTACCGGGTGAGACCGCGCCACCGCAGAGCACCTCAGCCACCTTGTTGGCGACCTTCACCTCGTGGTCGCTGATGAACTCGCCTTCGCGCATGATGTGCACGCCCAGCTTCAGCGTCGCCAAGATGCTTTCTCCGGGCGCTGGAAGGTCCATTCGCATGGTGGGCGGGCGATAGCCTTCACGCGCCAACTCCAGCGCTCGCTCTTTGGCATCGGTCAGCACGCGATCGCGATTCATGGTGATGTCGTCGCCGCTGGACAGGAACCAGAGGTTCTGGGCCTCGGACGCCGAGGTGGAAACCTTTGCCATGGCCACGGTCTCGAACACCTGCTTCATTGCCTCCATCAGCTCGACACTCTCGCCGCGCCCATAAGGCCGGATATGATAGGCGCGGTCGAGCGCGCGCATGGTCATCTCTTTGCAGCCACCGCCACCGGGCAGAAGGCCAACGCCGACTTCGACCAGACCGCAGTAAAGCTCAGCGTGTGGCTGGCGGGCCGCGCCGTGCAGGGTTATTTCACACCCACCGCCAAGCGCCATGCCAAAGGGCGCAACCACAACTGGTTTCGGAGAAAACTTAATGGCTTGGGTCATCCCCTGGAACTGGCGAATCGCGAGATCAACTTCGTCCCACTCCTCTTCCTGCACCGCCATCAACAGCATCATGATGTTTGCGCCGACAGAGAAGTTGCCGGCATCGTTGGTGATGACAAATGCGTCGAAGTTATCGCCGGGGCCGCCAGGCTTGAGAGTCTGCGTGATCATCTGCACGATGTCGCCGCCCAGCGCGTTCATCTTGGAGTGGAACTCGATGCAGCCAACGCCATCTCCGATATCGATCAGAGATGCGCCCGCATTCTTCTTCACGACGAAGCCGGCCTTCTTGGCGACCGTGACCGACCACACGCCTTCTGGGACGACTTCGGGCCGGTAATTGCCGCTGTTCAGGTCGAAATAAACCCGGCCGCTGGCGGCCCGGGGATCGTCGGCGTACCAAGTCTCATGACCTGATGCGAGTATCTTCTCGACGTTGGCGGCGACAGGCTTGTCTTCCACCTTCATTCGCTTGACGGTCTTCTCAACTCCCGCCGCATCCCAAAGCTCAAACGGGCCCATCTCCCAGTTGAAGCCGAGTTTCATCGCCCGGTCAATTTCAACGGCAGAGTCCGCGATTTCGCCAATGCGATTCGCAGCGTAGGTCCAAAGTTCGGACAGGGCATTCCACAGGAAGGCGCTGGCCTTGTCCTTGGAGGGCGCGAGCAGTACATTCAGCCGCTCGGACAGGCTGTCCACGTTCTTGGCCATCTCCAGCGAGGCAAACTTCGGCCGCTGCTGCGGACGATATTCCAGGGTCTTCCAGTCAATCGCCAGACGCTGATCGCCCTGGGGGCTCTTCTGCTTCTTGTAGAAGCCGCCCCTGGTCTTGTCGCCCAGCCATTTGCGCTCGATCATCGCGGAGAAGAAGTCGGGCAGCTTGAGGTCGCTGCGCTCGTCATTAATATTGGTACTGGCGTTGCGAACCACGTGCCCGAGGATGTCGAGCCCCACCATGTCGGTCAGGCGGAACGTCGCCATCTTGGGCCAGCCCACTGCCTGCCCGGTCAGCGCGTCCACTTCCTCGATGCTGAAATCCATCTCCTGCATCAGGCGCATGACATTCAAGGCGGAGAAGGTGCCGATGCGGTTGGCGATAAAGTTCGGCGTGTTCTTGGCGTGCACCACGCCTTTCCCGAGCCGCAGGTCGCAGAAGTGCGCAATCGTATCCATCGCCGCCGGATCAGCGTCGGGAGTGGGGATCAGCTCCAGCAGCCGCATGTAGCGCGGCGGATTGAAGAAGTGCGTGCCAAACCAGTTTCGGCGTAGGTCCTCGGGAAAACCTTCGACGATCTTGGCCACCGGCAGGCCGCTGGTATTGGTGGTGATGATCGTCCCCGGTTTCCGAACCGCGTCCACTTTGCGCAGCAGGCTACGTTTTATTTCCAGGTCCTCGACGACCGCTTCGATGATCCAGTCCACCTCGGCGATCTTCTTGAGGTCGTCTTCGAAGTTGCCGATCGTCACCAGTCTCGCCATGGTCGGTTTGAAGAAGGCGGCGGGCTTCGACTTCACCGCGGCCTCCAGTCCGGCCGCCGCTATGCGGTTGCGAACGGGACCGTCGGCGTCAGGAGGAACGATGTCCAGCAAGTAGGACGGAACACCGGCATTCGCCAGGTGCGCAGAGATGCGAGCACCCATGGTGCCCGCGCCTAGAACGGCAACTTTTTCGATCCTTTTGTGCATGGGACGCTTCTCGGCTCCGGATCAATCCTTGCTTTCGGTACGGTCAAAAGAACACAACCCTATCTAGATTTATGAACTGCGATTATGGATGGCAGATAATTGCTGATAAAAGGCGCGGGCAACGAACCGATCTGACAATGACGGCGATGACGAGGGAAAGAACATCAACATTCGCACCGGTCTCATAAGCGCACGTCACCACCTCGAGCCCCAGATACTAAAGGGCGCGCGCCGTAAGATGTGGGGTGAGGATGGCAACGGCGCGCGCCGTATTAAGTTGAGATGATGGTACTGAATGAATCCTCATTCAGTCAATAGAAATCTTCGAGAAATTAAGGTTGCCCGCTGGTTCAGGAGATCAGTTTGGCGAGAACGAAAGCGGCGCCAGCTGCAAGTCCACCAATCACAATGGTTTGCGATGCGGAGCGCACGGGCCGCGAGCCGGTAAAGCGTCCCTTGATATAGCCGAATACGCCCAACGCGATCAGCGTCACCAGTACCGACCACGAGAGTGCCAGGCGCGAACTGTGCACCACCATGTAAGGCGCCAACGGGATAAATCCGCCTCCGATGTAAGAAGCGGCGATGGTCAACGCGCTCTGCAATGCACGCTTGGGATCGGGTTCTTCCAATCCCAGCTCGAAGCGCATCATGAAATCAACCCACTCTTTGGGCTTGCGGGTAAGCGCCTGTACGACGGGGACGCTCTCTTCGCGCGAGAGGCCGTAATCGGCGAACACCGTCTGTACTTCGCGTGCCTCTTCGTCGGGAATTTCCTCGACTTCGCGCTCCTCGCGTTGCCGTTCGCTCTCGTAATGCTCGGCGTCGCTGCGGGCGGCGAGGTAGCCTCCCAGTCCCATTGCGATGGAGCCAGCGGCGATCTCGGCCAGCCCGGCAACCACGACGATGTGGCTGTTGTCGATGGCGCCGGAGAGACCGGCGGCCAGTGCAAAAGGCACAGTCAGCCCGTCCGACATGCCGATGACAACGTCGCGGACAACCTCTCCCGCAGTGAAGTGGCGCTCAATGTGAGGTGTCTGGGGCATCGTCTCCTAGCTCCGGATGGGCTTCCACGAATTGCAGCGCACGTTGAGCTACCTCGCGTTCGCCCGGATAGCTTAACGCACCAGGCGCCTCTTCTAGCGGGAGCCAGTACGCGCGCTGAACCTCAATTCGCATGTCGGGTGAAATGTCGCCGAGGCGGCCTGATCGGTATTGCAGCAGATAGAAGCTGACGATCTTGAACACGCGTGCGTGGTCGCCCCAGTTGCGAACATAGTAGTACTTGATGTCTGCCAGCTTGGAAATCAGCTGCGCCTCCAAGCCGGTTTCTTCGCGGACCTCTCGAACGGCGGTTTGCGCGGGCTTCTCGCCCTCGTCAATCGTGCCTTTCGGCAGCGCGACCACCGCGGCTTGTGCTTGGTTTTGTTTTCTTGCGGATTTGGATTCGGCCTTCCTGGGGCGTTCGAAGTGCGGCTCGATGACCGCCAGGAACCAGCGGCCTCGCATCTTCCGCAGCACAACACCGCCAGCCGAGAATTCGCGAACCATGGAAGGTCTCGAACGACCCGGCTAGTTTGGCAGACCAGGGCGAAGGTGACAATCCTGTTTCATAGAAAACCGGTGAATGGGGGCTGCATGGCAGCGACTTCTCATGGTGCCTCCGATTCTTCGGCTCGCTGCTGAAAGTAGCTCCAATCGGGAGTGAATCGGCTTCGTTCTCCTTGAGCTGCTCTCTCGGCCTTTTGCTCCAGGTAGCCGGCCCTCCACCAAATGAAAATAGACAATGCGCTGAGGACCAACGGAAGGTAATAGCCCGGATACCCAAGGTAGGCGCTAAACGCAGCCAGGCACAGGACCAGCCACGAGCCCAGGTAGTGCTTGTACCGTTTCTCGGCACGCGACTTCAGTTCTTCGATCCGGTTCCACTCCCACAATTGCGCTTTCGCCATCTCCAAGCGCAGTCTCTCAGCGTCGGACGAACTCAGTACGATGGGCGTGACCACCGGCTCACCTTCCCGTGTCAGTGCCAGCACCGAACTGCCCAGGCAGACATCGAGCCCGTACACCTCTGTGCGCATCGCAATGGCTGCTTGGGACATGGTTCCTCCACGAACGAGACGGGCATCAAGGAAATCCAACGTGTGCATACATATGTTCGCTGGTCACGTCCACCTTCGGTCCTTTCGAAACGATAAGCGGGAACCGAACCTTCTGGAGAGGCGGGCGCTCACCCTCCAGCAGAACGCTTTTGACTCCCGCCAGAACCAGTTCACGTACGGAGCGGCGAGTCGCGGCGGCGCGCTCTTTCAATTTGCGATAGAGGGGCGCTGGAATGTCCACGGTGATGCGAACCGATTCCTGTTTCAGGTTTGCCATAAATATGGAAACTTTCGGGAAAAACCCAAAGGCGAAGTTACAGGTCCTTCTTCCCCACCACTGCGATGCCCAGCTCCTTTAACTGCCGCTCGCTGACGGGGGTGGGCGCGTCTACCATCAGGTCAACCGCCTTCGCGGTCTTGGGAAACGGAATCACCTCGCGCAGACTTTCCGCGCCGGCCAGGATCATCACAATGCGATCCAGTCCTAACGCAATTCCACCGTGCGGCGGCGTGCCGTATTGCAGCGCCTCGAGGAAGAATCCGAAGCGCGACTGCTGCTCTTCCGGAGACATGCCCAGCGCTTTGAATATCTGCGCCTGGATGTCCTGGCGGTGAATACGAATGGAGCCCGAGCCCAGCTCGGTGCCGTTGAGCACTACGTCGTAGGCCAGCGCGCGCACGGCGCCGGGATCGCTCTCCAGCTTGTCCATGTCGTTCTCGTGCGGCGAGGTGAAAGGATGGTGCGCGGCGTTCCAGCGGTCTTCGGCTTCGTCCCATTCGAACATGGGAAAGTCGGTAACCCACAACAAGCGGAAGTTGCCGTGCTTAAATGCACCGTGGCGCTCGGCATACTTCTGGCCTAGCGCCAGCCGTAGCTGTCCTGCGGCGGAGTAAACCGCGTAGGCCTGCTGACGCGCCTTGGCGGCGGTGGCAGCCTGAGCGCGCTTCGCACCGCCGACTATCACCAGCAAGTCCTCCGGTTGCGGCTGCGCGATACTGCGAATCTTCGCCACTACCTCGGGGAACGACTTCTCCAGCCGCTTAGCATCCTCGAACACTTTGGCATCTTTGCGTTCCCCGAACAGCGCCTTGATCTCGTCGCGCTCCTTGCGCGACAGCTCGCCGACCTTCGGAATGACGATGGCCAGCACGGGGAGCTCCGCATCAAGATTGAGCGTCTCGAAGTTCGCGGGAGCGAAGGCCGCGCGCACATCGGCCATTGCCGGCAGGCGCATGTCGGGCTTGTCGATTCCGTATTCCCGGATCGCCTGGTCGTAGCTCATCTGCGGAAATGGCGTAGCAAGATCAACGCCGATGGTCAAGAAGGCCGCTTTGAGGAAGCCTTCGACAACTGCGAAGACGGTCTCCGGACGGGGAAAGCTGATCTCCAGATCAATCTGCGTGAATTCCGGCTGGCGGTCGGCGCGCAGGTCTTCGTCGCGGAAACAGCGAACAATCTGGAAGTACTTGTCGAATCCCGAGATCATCAGGATCTGCTTGAACAGTTGCGGCGACTGAGGCAGCGCATAGAACTCGCCGGGATAGACGCGGCTGGGCACGAGATAGTCGCGCGCGCCTTCCGGGGTGGAGCGCGTCATGAACGGCGTCTCAATCTCGTAAAAGCCCTGGGCGTTGAGATACTCGCGAATTGCAATGGAAACTCTGTGGCGGAGTTCGATGTTGTGTTGCATCTCCGGACGGCGCAAGTCAACATAGCGATACTTCAACCGCACCTCTTCATTGGCCAGCACCGTGTCGGCGGGGGTGAAAGGCAGCGGCTTGCAGTCGTTCAGGATGCGCAGTTCGTCAGCGACCACCTCGACCTCGCCGGTCACAATGTTCTTGTTCACCGTGTTGGCGTCGCGCAGCTTGACGTGGCCGATCACGGCGACCACGAATTCGGAACGCACGGCGGTCGCCCTTTCATGAACTTCGGCCCCGGCGTCTGCGGTAATGACAACCTGCGTGATGCCACTGCGGTCGCGCAAATCGAGGAAGATGAGGTTGCCGAGATCGCGCCGGCGATTCACCCATCCCATGAGCACAACCTTCTAGCCTGCGTCGGATGCGCGCAGTTCGCCACACATATGAGTACGTTTCAGGTCACCTAAGAAATCGAGCATGATTTTCCTTAATAAAACCGGGCACTTTCCCTCGATTGATTGTACTGTTCGTTCGGGAAAAGTAGGTTCCTCCACTCGCGGCTGAAGCCGTTCGGTCGGAATGACAATCAAGGGAAAGCGCTGTGCACTGGAACTGAAGTCCTCGCGACTGACAGCTTAATTACTCATTGCTTCCCAGATACGCCACCAGTTCCGCACGTGGCACCTCTACCTGCTGACCGGTGGCAAGGTTCTTAACCGCGAATTGTCCAGCTGCGACTTCGGTTTCGCCGACGATGACGACGTGCCTCGCGCCAGCTCTTTCCGCGGCCTCGAACGACTTCTTCAGGCGAAACATCTCGTCGCCAAGTTCTACCCTGATACCGTGGCGTCGCAGTCCGCGCGTGAGTTTCAGAGCATGGGCGTTCATCCCGGAACCCAGCGGAGCGACATACGCATCCAGTTTCGTCGTCGCGCTCACGCCTTGGGCCTGCAATGCCAGGACCAGCCGGTCTTCTCCGATAGCAAAGCCAATGCCGGGGGCCTTCGGTCCCTCGAGCGACTTCAGAAAGTCCATCATATCGGCCACCACCCAACACTGCGCTCTGCGCACCGAGGTCGCCATGGGTGAACTCAAACGTGGTGCGCGTGTAATAGTCCAGACCGCGTACCATGCGCTCGTTGATGGTGTACGCGATGCCGACGGCATCCAGCATCGATCGCACTGCCGCGAAATGTTCGCGGCACGGCTCGTCGAGATATTGGCTGATCTTGGGCAGCTTCTCGATAATCGGCTGGTCCTCCGGCACTTTACAGTCCAGCACGCGGAGCGGGTTCGTCTCTGCGCGGCGCTGGCAGTCAGCGCACATCTGGTGCACAACGGGCTTCAGCGCCTCACGCAGGGCCTGGCTGTAACGCGCGCGGTCCTCTGCGCAGCCGACCGAGTTAAGTTGCAGTTCCCATCCCCGCAGACCTACCCTGTCGAGTAGCGTCGCAAGCATGTCCAGCAGTTCGGCATCGCACAATGGCGATTCGCTGCCGGCGCTTGGCGGCCCAATGATCTCGGCGCCGATCTGAAAAAACTGTCGGTAGCGCCCCTTCTGCGGACGCTCGCGGCGGAACTGCGGCCCGATGTAGTACAGCTTCTGCAGTGTCCCTTTCTCGCCGAGTCGATGTTCAATGTAAGCCCGAACGACGCCTGCCGTGTTCTCCGGCCGCAAAGTGAGGGACTGCGCCTTTTCGCTCTGAGCCCGGGCCTTGTCTTCCCAGCTGAACATCTCCTTGGACACAATATCGGTCTCCTCCCCGACGCTGCGCGAGAAGAGCTGCGTGTCTTCGAAGATGGGCGTGCGGATCTCATGAAAGTTGTAACGTGCGAAGACTTTGCGTGCTATCGCCTCCACCCAGTTCCACAGGTCTGTGTCGGGCGGGAGAAGGTCACGAGTTCCGCGAACGGCTTTAATCATGAGAATCGGGTGCCATAGCCAGTTGTCGGTTGTCAGACCAGGACCCGGCAGCCAAGTTATTTCTGCCTCTCCGCCAGGTATTGCTCCTTGTAGCCTAAATAATTGCGGGCATAGCGCAGGATCATTTCCTGGTCCTCATCGCTCAGCTTCCTACGAAACTTGCCGGGCACACCCGCCCACAGCGATCCCGGCTCCACGATGGTGCCTTCGGGAATCAGCGTTCCCGCCGCGATGATCGAACCCGCGCCAATGCGCGCGCCGTTGAGAACTACGACTCCCATGCCGATGAGACAGCGGTCCTCCACCACACAGCCGTGCAGCGTGACCGAATGGCCGACGGTGACCCAGTCGCCAACGACGACGGGCCACTTTCCCAGCATGCCATGCAGAACGCTGCAATCCTGGATGTTGCTGTTGGCGCCGACGCGGATGTAGTGGACGTCGCCGCGCACCACCGCGTTCATCCAGACGCTGGCGTTCTCGCCCAGCACCACGTCGCCAATCAGTTGCGCCGATTCATCCACGTAGCACGAGGATGGGATGGTGGGAGAAATTCCTTTGTACGATCGGATCATGTTTGTTTTTTCCTGCCAGCTACCACGGCATGCAACAGGCGAATGAGTGACGCAAATACAGAGGTTACCGCATTGATCCTGCAAGTCTTTGAAAATACCATGCCGGAAGCGCGGAAGCGAAATGCCTCCTCGGGCGGCCCGATGAAGCCGTAACTCTTTAGAGATGTGTCTGTAGCGCATCTACGACGTTTTCGGCATGGTCAAGAGCAAGATTCTGACATACAACCTTAATAGCGCCGCCTTTGCCGTAAAGCGGCAACGACCTTTAGCACTCGCCTGAGTGCGGCCGAACGGAACCTTTCTCCGCCGGTTCGAACTGAGTATGGGAATGGGGTTAACAGTGACGGTGAATGGGATGACGACGGCAGTCCATCCGAAAACGGTGCTTTGCGTCGATGACGAGAAGACCGGTCTGCGAGTGCGCAAGATCATGCTGGAGGGCCATGGTTTCCGTGTCCTGACGGCCAGCGATGGCCAGCAGGGACTCGATCTCTTTGACCAGCACCAGGTTGATCTGGTGGTGCTGGACTATTACATGCCCGGCCTGAACGGCGGTGACGTCGCTGCCGAATTGCGGCGGCGTCGGTCTGATGTGCCCATCATCTTCCTTTCCGCCTACTTCTCGCTGCCTCCGCACGCCTTGGAGTTGGCCAACGCATTCATCACCAAAGGCGACCCGCCCGAAGTATTAATCGAAAAAATCCAGCAGCTGGTGTAAACCAAAAGCTAGTGTAGTTCCAGGGCGGCTGAAGCGGTTTTCTTCCTCCCGCTGAACGCAGGCCTAGAGGCCTGCTCTGCCCGATACGCCGAACCGCTCTAGGCAGAAAAAGGGCACACCCGAACGGTGTGCCCTTTTTAATCCTGGAGAAAGGCCTAGCGGCCGAAGTACTTGGCGTTGCGCTCGGTATATTCCTTCCACTTCTCCGGCAGATCATCGAGCGCGAAGATGGCCGAAACCGGGCAAACCGGGACACAAGCGCCGCAATCGATGCATTCGACCGGATCGATATACAGCATCTCTTCGGTCGCAAATTTGTCGCTGTCCTTCTTGGGATGGATGCAATCCACCGGACAAGCATCGACGCACGCCGTATCCTTGGTGCCAATACAGGGTTCCGCTATCACATAGGCCATAAAAAAGTGTCTCCCTAAAGTCTCTCGATTGCAGGAATTCTGGTCGGAGTAGTGATATTGATATTATCAAAAACCTTCGGTTGCGTGGGTGAGGCCAGATCTGACCTCTGCTCCGATGTCGTTATCGCACTCCCGCCGGCTCGCGCTCTCCCGCTGGTTCGAACTCCACGATGTAACCGGCTACTGCGCTGGCCGCCACGGTTAGCGGGCTGGCCAGATACATCTGGCCGGGGCCGCTCCGTCCGGGAAAATTCCGGTTTTGCGCGCTGATTACCACCTGGTCGGGACGCGTGGAAACTCCCGGCCCGGCATTGATGCAAGCGCCGCAACTGGGTTCGATCACCGTCGCGCCAGCCTGCTGAAATATATCCAGATAGCCTTTGCGCACGCAGTACTCGCGGGTCTCCTGCGAACCGAACTGGAGATAGAATTTGCAGCTTTCCGCGACTCGCCTTCCCTGCTTCAAGGCGTTGCCGAGCACCAGCGCGTACATGTCCATGTCTTCGTTCTTGCCGGCCGTGCAGGTGCCGCCGTAGGCGATCTCGACCGGCACGGGCGTGTTAAGTTCGCGCACAAACTTGCCATTGCCCGGATCGCCGGGCGTCGCAATCATGGGATAAATCTCCGCCGCGTCGAGGTCGATGACGTGCGCATAGTGCGCGTCCGGATCGCTGTAGAGACCCTCGACCAGCGTCTCCGCTTCGTTCGAGCTCATGCCGCGCCGATCGACCAGGAAGTCAACCACCTTCTGGTCCGGCGCCACGATGCCGGTGAAGCCGCCAATTTCTGCGGCCATGTTGGTCATGGTGGCGCGCTCATCCACACCCAGGGCTTCGATGGCTTCGCCCGAGTACTCAATGACCTTCGCCAGGGCTTTGCCGTGACGGATGTATTCCAGCGAAAGCAGCTTCAGGATGAAATCCTTGGCGGTCACATTTTCGCGCTTCTTGCCGCGGATGATGACCTTGACCGACTCGGGAACTTTGACGCGAACATCTTTGGTGAACCAGGAGTTGAAGACATCCGTGGTTCCGATGCCGAAGGCCACGCAGCCCATGGCGCCCACGTGCGGCGTGTGCGAATCCGAACCCACGTTGAGCTGTCCGGGAAGCGCATAGCTCTCGGTGACGATGGAGTGGCAGATGCCCTCCGAACCTTTGCGATCGCGCAACTCGCCATGCAGCTTGATGCCCCGCGACTTGGCGAAATCTTCCTGCTTCAGCTTCAACTGCGTGGCCAGGTCAAGCAGGCCCATCTTGCGCTTCTCTTCCGAAAGTACTTCATCCAGGAAGGTGAGGTGATCGCGGAAGAACAGAATCGAGCCAGCGTCCGTGACCGGCGCGTCCTTGCCCAGAAAATGCTCGAAGAAGATGGCCGCCATGGGCGTGACGTATTCGTGGCTGAAGCGCAAATCGGTGCGCGCGAATCCGGTGTCGCCCGGCTTTACCGCCTCGACCCCAACCTGGTTGGTGTCGCGGAGCATGTGGCGCGCGAAAATCTTCTCGGCAATGGTCATGGGCCGCGGCTTGGTCTGGATCGGCGGCAGAAAAACCTTGCCTTGCAGGCGAGCGACGTTGAACGGAAACAGCCCGCCGTATTCAATGACCTGTCGCGTAATCTCGTCTTCGCCCTCGGTAAATTCGCGCAGCGGAATCTCTTCACCGCGGCGGACCTTGTCGATCATTCCAAAGTCGGTCGAAGTCAGCACTCCGAGGTTCTGGCAATTCTGCTTGTAAATGCGTTCGATGTTCTCCGCGATCACCAGCTTGATGCCCGCCGACATCTCGGCGTATGGCGACTGCTCGCGACTGGAGCCTTTGCCGCGCCGCTTGCCGCTGACCGCGCACACGAAGCCGCCGCGCTTCACGTCACCGCGCTTGATGGGCAACTCGTCTCCGCACTTCAAGCCGGTATAGGGGAATTCACCCAGAGTCTCGTCGAAGAAGAAGCAGATGTGCGCCGGCGTGATTTCGTCGGTGGAGATGTCGTCGCGCAGCTTGGGATTGCGCTCAGGATGTTGGGTGTCCCACGGAAGGTCCTCGCCGGCAAGCTGCCGCTTGATGAGTTGGGGATCTTCGGTCAGGAACAGAATGCGCCCCTGAAGACTTACCATGTCGGGGCGCTTGTCAACTTTGCGGTTCAACAGCGAAGTATTCACTGCGTAATTTTACCGCAATAGAGGGGAGATGACGGATAGCCACAGGAGCCGAATGTCGTGCGGTGGCTAGCGGGACATTGCCCAGTTCCATAGCTTTTGAAAGATGCCGGTCGTGGCCGCTAGTGGGCGGCTCCGCCCTGCTCCTCGAGGTTGAGAAGCCTCCGCCTGGCGGCGGACGATCGGCAGTTTGAGTTCCAGGACATTCCAGACAATCCGATGATCGATCTCGGCGTAACCGTGGATAAGGATGTTCCGGAACGCGATGATCCGCTGATATTCGCTGATCTGCGAGGCGGTAGGTGGATCGGTTCTAGCTAACTGGGCAAGCGCCTCTCCAACGATTTCCAACTGGCGCTCCACCGCCGAGCGCAGCATGGCATCCGAAGTGTAATCGGCGAAGCTCTTGCCTTCGATGAACTCCATGGCCGAGGCAGCCGCCCGAGCAATGTCGTAGAGATACTTCTTCGATTCAAGCCGCATAGATGAGGGTCCGGGTGGACTCAACTGCCTGGCGGAAATAGGGGTTCTGGATCGCCGAAGCTACGACCAGATCCACCGGACGCTGAAACAACGCCTGCAGGTCCTCGAGCAGGCCGAAGTAGGCGTCGGCATACTGGTCCAAGCCAAGCTCCTGAAAGGTGACCAGGAAATCCAAATCGCTGTGCGCCGGATCGAAGTCTGGTCCGGCTGCGGAGCCGAACAGCTCGATACGCTGCACCCGATGACGGCGGCACACGCCCTCCAGATCTTGGCGCTTCTCCTCAATCAAGCGGTTCATGTTTCTCTCCCAGCCCAATCATAGCTCAAGGTCTTGGCCGTTACGCGCCTTAGAAACAGCGGCCACAACATCGGCTTCCACGTGCCCGGGAATGCGATAATTCCGGATTGCGCCGGAACGGGTTGGAAGAATGAAAACTGCGGTTTTGCTGCTCAGTTGTCCGGGAATGCTGGCCCGGCAAGGCGTGGTGGCTGCGATTTCCAATTTCATCATCGCCCATCACGGCGGAATCCTGCATTCCGAAGATCATCCGGACAACGGACCCGGGTCTGTTCTTTTCACGGCTGGAGTGGGACCTGGCGGACTTCGACCTGCCGATCGCTGAATTCGAAACTCATTTCAAGCACGTGGCGGACCGCTTCTTGTTGAAGTACCGGTTGGTGCTTTCTGACCATCGTCCCCGAATGGCCATTTTGGTCTCCAACTACGATCACTGCCTGGCAGACTTACTCTATCGGCATCATAGTGGCGAACTGGCTTGCGAGATACCTGTCATCTGTAGCAATCACCCGACCGCAGAGCGACTGGCTGACTTTTACAAGATCCCGTTTCTGGCTGTGGTTGGGAAGGAGAAGGCGGAGACCGAGCAGGAAATGCTCAGCGCCCTGCGACAACACGATGTTGATCTGGTTGTGCTGGCGCGCTATATGCAAATCCTATCGCCGGAGTTCGTCAAGCAATTTGAATGGCGCATCCTCAACATTCACCACTCGTTTCTTCCCGCGTTTGTGGGCGCGAAACCCTATCATCAAGCTTTTGAGCGCGGGGTCAAGCTGATTGGCGCTACCAGCCATTATGTGACCGCTGACCTGGATGAAGGTCCGATCATCGAACAGGATGTTGTCCGCATCTCGCACCGCGACACAATTGCGGGCTTGATTCAAAAGGGCCGTGATCTGGAAAAGGTGGTTCTTTCGCGCGCCGTGCGCTGGCACCTTGAGAATCGAGTGCTCGTCTGTGGAAACCGGACGGTAGTGTTCAACTAGGAGTGGCTTGGAGCGCATCGCTAGAGTAGATGCTGAGTTGCTTTGTCCTTGGTAGAGCAGGCCTTCAGGCCTGCGTTGCGCGTTCGTTACTTTGTCCGTGCCTTCAGCCCGTGGAACACGGGATGAAGGCACGGAAGGTATTTGGGGGCGTCTGGACGCGGCGCTGAAGCGCCGCTCTACCCAAGAAAACAGGGATACAGCAACTGTGGACCTGCGCGCTAGCTCCGCGACTTTGCGTATTCCACCGGAGACGGCAACTCCTCCAGCCCTCGCCCGGCGAAGATCTCCGCAAAATTCGTCATCAGCTCGTCGTGAATGAGACCGTTGCTGGCAAGCACCTCGCGGCTGTCGAGGCGGAAGGGCGATCCGTCGAAGCGTGTCACCCGGCCGCCCGCTTCCTGAACCAGAAGCACGCCTGCGGCGGTGTCCCAGGGATTCAGATTGAACTCCCAGAAACCGTCATATCGCCCACAGGCCACGTTGGCCAGGTCCAGTGCCGCGGATCCCGCGCGGCGCACACCGTGCGAGCGCAGCGTGATCTGCTGGTAAAAGTGGATATTGGGATTCTTGTGGCGCTTGTGACTGGGAAATCCGGTGCCTAGCAGCGACTCAGCCAGCATCTTCGTTCTGGACACATGGATCGGCTTCCCGTTCAAGGTTGCGCCCTGCCCGCGCTCGGCAGCGAACATCTCGTCGCGCGTCGGGTCGTAGAGCACCCCCGCCTCGAGTCGCTCATCCTTCCGCGCCAGCGCAATCGAAATGCAGAACACGGGATAGCCGTGGGCAAAATTGGTCGTACCATCCAGCGGATCCACGTACCAGCGGTAGTCAGCGCCGGCGTCAGTCCGGGTTCCCTCCTCGGCGACGATTCCGTGCTCAGGCCAGCGCGTGCGCAGGCGCTCGACGATCAGCTTCTCGGAGGCGCGATCGGCTTCGGTGACCAGGTCAACGTCGCCCTTGTATTCGATGGTGATGTGACGAGCGAAGAAGCTCATCACCAGCGCGCCGGCCTCACGGGCAATCGCCTCAAGGTCGTGCAGATATTGGCTCATTCGGAGGCACTCGCGATGTTGCCATCTTTTGCGGAAGCCCCTTCTGAGCGCGGCTTCCGGCCAGTGTCCTCGGCAATATAGGCGATCTCGTGCTTGAAGATGAACAGGTTGGGCGCTCCCTCGCGGGTCAGCCGGACCATCCTCCGGTCGTAGTATTCGATCCAGCCCTCGACGACATCGCCATCCATGAGCCTGACCCGCACCGGGCACTGGGTCTCACCCAACATCTTGAGGTAAGCCGCTTCCTCGTGCGTGTCGTCTGGAGGCGGAGCCTTGCTCTTGCGTGAGGTCGACGTCGTGGTTGGAACCGCGGGAAGCCATGTTGGGATTCTACACGGAGGCGAATGGAATCACCTTCGCCGCCAGGCACTTCGCAGAACGGTCTTATTCGCAAGAAACCGTGTCCAGCCGCACTCCGTTCCGTCGCTTCTAATGGCATGATGGAAGTAGGGTGGATATTAGGTCATGAAGCTAAGGCGTTTTGGGCTTCATCATCGCGTTGCTGTCGGTCGTCGGCTGGCCGGAGTGGCGACCTTCTGTCGGCCCAGGAACCTGCGGCGGTACAGACGCCACGCCGTGCCACCAGCACGCCTTACACCGGCGATCTGTCCATCTTCGAATCGCCGGGAAGGGACGAAAAACTTCACATCAATCGTGTGATGGACATTCTCGGCATCCAGCCCGGCAAAGTGGTGGCGGACATCGGCGCCGGGTCGGGTTGGTTCACGGTTCGGGCCGCAAAGAGGGTCACCAATACCGGAACCGTATATGCACTGGACATCAATGCTGACGCCGTCGCCTACATCAAGCAGCGCGTTGAGAAGGAGCAGTTGCGCAACGTCAAAGCAATCGTGAGCAAGCCCGACGATCCAGAGCTCCCTGCCAACAGCATCGATTCCGTGCTCCTGCTCAAGACCTACCACGAGGTCGCGGACCCGGTGACGCTATTGCGCAACCTGCGGTTCTCTCTGAAACCCGGTGCCCGCGTGGGAGTCATTGATCGCAACGGAAACGGCCAGGACCACGGCGTGCAAAAGGCAGTGGTGATCCGTGAGGCGGATGAGGCGGGCTATCGCCTGCTCGAAGAGCACGATGATCTGGTGAAGGGGGACAAAATGGATTACTTCCTGGTGTTCGGAGTGAAATAGGCTGGAAGCGAGGAAATACAGTTAGAGCGTGGCGGCTAAGACTCAAGTCTTTCCCGCCGGGCGAGAACGGTTGGCAGTGACTAAACGACCTGGTGTTGAGTCCGGAACTTCTGTTCCAAACTTTCCATCTGGTCCTTCAGGCGGAGCTTCAGCTTCTTCAGCCGCACTTCTTCCAGCTTCTCCTCTTCCGACAGATATTTTTTCTGGATCAGAGAGTCGAGGCGTTGTGAGTGCTGCGAATGTTCCTGCGCCAGGCGGCGGAATTCATCGTTACTTGCCAGAAGCTGATCGCGTACCTGAGTTGCCATTCAGTAAACCTCCGAACAGATCAGAGAGTAAAAACGCTAGCATAGGTCCAACTTGGCTTCAAGGGGTTTTGTCACAAAATCCCTAAAGAAGATCGAAACAACAGTGCGTCTTCCAACGGATCGAGGTAGTAGTTTCTGCGACGTCCGGTTTCGCTAAATCCAAGCTTTTCATAGAGTCGGCGGGCGGCTAGGTTCGATTCGCGCACCTCCAGTAGCACCGAAGTGGCACCCCGCGCTCGGGCCAGCAGCAGCAATTCTCGAATCAGTTCGCCACCCACACCGCGCCGCCGCTTGCTGCCGGCCACCACCAGGTTTTCGATCTCCCATTCGTCCCGACCACAGCGAGCAATAACAAATCCGGCGATGCCATCCTCGGCTTTCTCTTCGAGCGCGACCAAAGCCACTCGCGGCGGCGTCTTCTCGGCGAACAACGCATCATATTCGCGTTCCGCCCAGTGAGCGGCGGTTTCAGTCTGCCGCTCCAGCGCTCGTATTTGGGGAAGATCATCGGGAGTGGCAAGACGCACGAGCACAGTCTTCACTGCTTCGGAGTCGAGAAGATCTCCGCATCGGAGCGGCGAATGTAATTCACGTCAATCGTCGCCGGGTCGGCAGTCTCTCCTGCCAGCAGCTTGCGAATACCAATGCGGCCAATTTGATCGGCATGGACCGGCGTCACCAACTTGATCTTCGGTTGCAGGGCTTGCGCCACCTTTTCATCGGGCGTGAGCAGATCGCCGTGCACTCCGGCGGATTCCGCGGCGAACGCCTCCAGCTTTGCAATGTACTCTCGAATCGCCTCGGCGTGATTGGCTGATACTCGATATTCGCCGACATAGACCTCGCCGCGTCCGGCGTCGAGCACGGCGCTCACGGTCCTCCCCAGCCGGGCCATGGGTGAGCACGATAGCCTCCAGCATGGACACCGTTGCCAGCGGCTTTTGCAGCACCTCGCAGAGCCCTTTCACAGTTGCCAGTCCAACCCGCAATCCGGTGAAAGAACCTGGCCCGGAGACAACTACGAACCCGTCCACGTCAGTCTTGCTGAGACGGTTTTGCTGGAGCATGTCAGCGATGCGCGGCATCAGTTGCGCCGAGTACGTGCCGCCTTCCAGCGAGGTTAGTTGCAGGACTTGCAAATTCTCGTTGTCGCCGCGGCAAAGGGCGATACTTCCCTTTCGGCCCGAGGTGTCTATGGCGACGACCAGCATCTCTCAGACGCCCTTGGGGGCGTCTTCCACCAGTTCCAGCAGCACGCCACCGGCGCTGGCAGGATGCACGAAGACGTACCTGTGGCCGCCTGCGCCAATCTTGATTTCATTGGAAACGAGGCGCGTTCCGCTGGCCTTCAGTCGTTCGACCGTCGCGGCAAGATCAGACACATGCAGCGCCACATGGTGCAGGCCTTCGCCGCGCTTCTCCAGAAACTTCGCTATCGCCGAGTCGGGAGCCGTGGGCTCCAGCAACTCGATGCGGCTCTCGCCGATGGGGACCATCGCCAGGCGTACCTTTTCCGTTTCGACAGTCTCGTCCGGCATGACCTCCATGCCAAGTTTCTCGTAAAACTTCTTGGCTTCCGCCAGCGATTTCACCGCTATACCGAGATGGTCAATGTGGCTCATTCGGGCTTCCCTAACTCGTCGACGATCTTCTCCACCAGAGAATACGGGTCGCGCTTATGTTCGGCAACCTCAGCCGCATAGCGCGTGGCCTCGCCCTCGCTCAGGTAATACGAGAGCACCTTCTGAAAGAGAGCATCGCGCAACATTTGCGCGATTCGTCCCCGCCAATTCTCGATGCGGCGGATACGCGCACGGTCGCTCTGCTCGAGGTGTTCGCGGTACTTCTGGATGGCTGCCACCAATTCGGCAACGCCGGTGCCCTCGCTGGCGACGGTCTTCACAATGGGAGGAGTCCAATTGTCCTTGCGCATGGCTAGCGATTGCATGGCGCGAACCTCGCGTTCGACCCGCTCGGCGCCGTCGCGGTCCGACTTGTTGATGACGAAGATGTCGGCAATCTCCATGATTCCGGCCTTGATGGTCTGCACATCGTCGCCCATGCCGGGAACGAGCACGACAATGGTCACATCGGCCAGCCGGACGATGTCCACTTCATCCTGTCCGACGCCAACCGTCTCGATCACGACGAGATCGCGACCGCTGGCATCGAGCACGGTGGCAACGTCGGCCGTAGTGCTGGCCAATCCGCCGAGGGAGCCGCGCGTTGCCATGCTGCGAATGTAGATGCCCGCGTCCGCGTAGTGGGACTGCATGCGAATACGATCACCAAGAATTGCGCCACCGCTGAAGGGGCTGGTCGGATCGACGGCCACGATGCCAATCGTTTTTCCCTGTTTGCGGTATTCGCGCGCAACCTGGTCCACCAGTGTGCTCTTCCCTGCGCCGGGTGAACCCGTGAGGCCGATCAGCAGCGCGTTGCCGCTAAACGGAAACAGCGCCTTGAGCAGCTCCGTTGATTCAGCTGTGCGGTCTTCGACGCTAGAGATGGCGCGCGCCAGGGCACGAAGCTCGCCGGCGCGGATTCTACGCACAAGTTCCTGGATATGGCCGTTCGCGCTCAACTTGCCCCGTTCTCTTTCACGCTTTTCGCTCAGCTTAATCCTTCAGGATCTGGCGCGCGATGACCAGCCGCTGGATCTCGCTGGTGCCTTCGCCGATGGTGCACAGCTTCACGTCGCGATAGAACTTCTCAGCGGGATAGTCCTTGATGAATCCGTAGCCGCCGTGAATCTGCACTGCTTCATTGGCGCACTTCACCGCGACCTCGCTGCTGTAGAGCTTCGCCATTGACGATTCCAAGCGTGGTTTTCATGCCCGCGTCTTTCATGGCAGCGGCGCGATGGGTAAGCAGGCGGGCGGCGTCAATCTCCGTTGCCAGGTCGGCCAGCTTGAATGCGATCGCCTGGAACTCGCTGATCGGCTTGCCGAACTGCTTGCGTTCCTTGGAGTAGTTCAGGGCGGATTCATAGGCGCCTTGCGCCATACCCAGCCCCAGAGCGGCGATGGAGATGCGGCCTCCATCCAGAACTTTCATCGCGTCAACGAAGCCTTCGCCCTCGTGACCCAGTAGGTTTTCGGCAGGAATTTCGCAGTCTTCGAAGATCAACTCCGACGTATCGCTGGCCCGCAGACCCAGCTTGTTCTCTTTCTTGCCGGAGCGAAACCCTTTCGTGCCTTTCTCCACCACGAAGGCCGACAGCCCATGGGTGTGCGCCGTCTTGTCGGTAACCGCAACCACGACCGCCACGTCAGCGTAGTGCCCGTTGGTGATGAAGGTCTTGGTGCCATTCAGCACCCAGTTCTTACCCCGACGGACGGCGGAGCAACGCGCGCCGCCCGCATCCGAGCCTGCGCCCGGCTCGGTCAGCCCCCACGCACCGATGAACTCGCCCGTAGCGAGCTTCGGAATGTACTTGCGTTTCTGGTCCTCGTTACCGGCCACGAAGATGTGGTTCGAGCACAGCGAAGTGTGCGCTGCCACGATAATCCCGACCGATCCATCCACCCGCGAGAGCTCTTCGACGGCGGTGACGTATTCGACATAGCCCATGCCGGCGCCACCGTATTCCGTCGGAAAGATAGTGCCCATCAGTCCCAGCTTGCCCAGTTCCTTGATGGTCGCCAGGGGAAACTCGGCGGGCTCATCCCACTTCATCACGTTGGGTGCAATCTCGCGTTCCGCGAAATCGCGCACCATTTTCTTCAAATGCAGTTGTTCATCCGAGAGCTGGAAATCCAAACCGGGCCTCCGAGTGGCGAACGCGCGCCAGGCGTCCTCAGAGGCCGCCGCGCACAAAGCCGAAACAGGCGATTATCACACACCGGATGGAGGGAGATGAAATCGCAAACAGCAATTGCTTATCGCCGCTGCGAATCGATGAGCGCCAACAATTCGTTTGTGCCGGGCGTCGTGCCGGTTTCCTTGTGAGAGAACACCCGCCGTCCGTTGACCAGGATCTCCAACTCGCCCATGGCATGCTTCATCCTGGGGCGAATTCCATATCTGGATTGCAGTTCGCGCTTCAGGCTCCCGGCCGCGCGTCGTAGATCGCCTCAAACCAGGCAGCGCCGGATTTCCACGTCCATCAATTGCTCAGCCATGGTCTCTCCTTGGAACTTCGTGTCAGGCATTTAGGATTATGTCCAGTAATCGCCTCTCACCCAGCGATGTTCGCGCAGCTTCGCCAGCACCTCGGCGGACAGCGGCCCGGCATCCGATGCTGCTGTATTGGACGCGACATGCTTCGGGGTTCGCATCCCGGGAATGACGGTAGAAACCGCAGGGTGCGACAGACAAAAGCGCAAAGCCAATTCCGGCAGTTGGTCAAGGCTGATCCCTAAGTCGCGAGCCATGGCCTGCACCCGGTCCCAGACTTTCTGTTTGCGGTCGCCCGCGAAGTACATGTTGCGAAAATCGCCCTCGGGAAATACTGTGTCAGGCCGAACGTTGCCGGTAAGGCTTCCCTCGTCGAAGGGAACGCGCACGATCACGCCAATGCCGTTCTTCTGGCAGTACGGGAACAGCTCGTCTTCGGGCGACTGATCGAACATGTTATAGATCACTTGTACAGACTCGATTAGTCCGGTGTCGAGCGCCCTCAGCACATTGGCGGGTTGATGGTTCTGGACGGAAATCCCCACAAACTTCGCCTTGCCAGAGGACTTCATCGCCCGGACCGTCTCCTGCCATTCAGGCTGGCTGGCCCAGTCATCGCTCCAAGTGTGGAATTGATAGATGTCCACACTGTTTCGCCCGAGATTCTTCAGCGTCTCATCGAGACAATCCAGTACGTACCGCTTCGGAAACGTGTTGCCCAGCGGAACCCCAGAGTTCACCGCCCATTTGCGGTCCTTCGGCGGCACTTTGCTCGCGATAATTACGTCGTTCGTTTTGCCAAAACACTGCGCGATGAGCTTCTCGCTGTGTCCGTCACCGTAGACCAGCGCCGTGTCGAAGAAGTTTACGCCCGCCTCGCGGGCGGCCCGAAGCGAGCGCAGCGACTCTTCATCCTCGGCGCCGACCCACAGCGCTTTGCCGATGCCCCAGGCTCCGTAGCCGATTTCGCTAACCTTCAGTCCGGTCTTGCCAAATGCTCGATAACGCATTTCTGACTTCCCTTCTTCACGCGCGCAGCGCCTTTGCGCCGCAGACAGATGCGATCACTTCAGCGGCCGCCGCGCACTGTTCACGGCTGACATCGAGGTGCGTAACGAAGCGGATCAGTTGCGGGCTCACGGCGTTGGCCAGAACGTCATGTTCAGCCAGTGCGCGCGACAACTCCGTCGCAGTCTTCCCCGTGCCGCTAAGGTCGCAGATCAGGATGTTGGTTTGCACTTTGACCGGATCGATCTTCACCCCCGGAATCTGCGTCAGCTCTCCGGCAAGAAAGCGTGCATTGGCATGGTCTATCTCCAGCTTCTGTGGTCCCTGCTCCAGAGCGATCAAGCCCGCAGCGGCCAGAATGCCGGCCTGACGCATGCCGCCTCCGAGCGCCTTGCGATAAATGCGTCCCCGGTCCATGAGTTCGGCGCTGCCGACCAGCAGCGATCCCACCGGCGCACCCAGCCCTTTCGACAGGCAGAACATTACCGTGTCGGCCTTGGCCGTCAGTTGCGCCACCGGAGCACCGAGCGCAACCGCAGCATTGAAAACGCGCGCCCCATCAAGGTGTACGGGGAGCCCTTCGGCGTGGCTGTGGTCGCATACCTCGTCGAATATTTCGAGTGGCGTGATAGTTCCGCCTGCCATGTTGTGTGTGTTTTCCAGGGAAACCAGTCCCGTCTTGGCCGCGTGATAGCTCTTGGTCTTGAGCTTCGATTTCACGTGCTCCCAAGTTAGAATGCCGTCCTCGGCCCACACCGTGCGCGGCACGACACCGGAAAAGTGCGCCATCATGGCCATCTCGTAATTGAAAACATGGCCGCGCTCCTCACAAATAACTTCCCGGCCGTGGTGAGTGTGCAGTTTGATCGCAATCTGGTTGCCCATCGTCCCGCTGGGCACGAACAGCGCCCCTTCACGGCCGAATAGCTCGGCTGCTCGTTTCTCCAGCCGATTAATAGTTGGATCTTCGCCGTACACGTCATCGCCGACCTCGGCTTCGCACATAGCACGCCGCATCTCGGGCGAAGGTTTGGTAACGGTGTCGCTTCGCAGATCAATGGCAGGTGCGGGTTGTGGGTTCACTCTCGCCTCCGATTCCGCAGTCGAAGTGCGCATGTCTGCGCCATGATTGCTTAGTGTAACCAATCTTGGGAAGAATCCACGCCGCGACAGAGTGAACTCTTCGCTATTGGCTCCGGATTCGCGTAGATTAGAACTTGATCCAGGGGTGCTCAATCAAACCTCCAGCGGCTCGGCTGCTTTGCATCGGGATTTTCTTGATCGCGGCAACCGTCGCTTTCGCCGCCGAACCTAACCCCGCACCCGCCCCTTGTTCCACCGAACTTTCTTTGCCGGGCGAGCAAGTTGTCGCGCGTCTCATAAGCAGGAACGCGGAGCGGGCGCGAAAGCTTCGTCAAGTCGAATCCACTCGGCAATACAGCCTGGAGTACACAGGTTTGCCTTCCTCGCGGAGCGCCGAAATGCAGGTGAAGGCGTCGTACACTGCGCCCGGCACCAAGGAGTTCGACATAACCTCGGAGTCGGGATCCAATCTCATCCGCAGCCACGTTTTTCATAAGCTGTTGACATCGGAGCAGGAAGCCGCCACGGATGCAGCCAACCGCGACGCCGTCGCACTGAACGACACCAACTATCTCTTCTCGCTGCTCGGGTGCGAGCCCGGCGACGACCGGTCGCTTTACGTGATGCGAGTCGAACCGCTACGAGAGTCCAAGTTCCTGTACCGGGGCACGATCTGGATCGACTCACAAGATTTCGCAGTGACGCGCATCGCGGCCGAACCGGCGAAGAACCCGTCGTTCTGGATCAAGCGCTCGCAAATCCACCATCAGTACCAGAAAGTCGGAGAATTCTACTTGCCTGCGCTCAATCGGACGGTAAGTGATGTGCGGCTCGGTGGTAAGGCCGTGCTCACCATCCGGTATCTGGATTACAAGCTGTCACAGATTCCAATGAGCGATACGGAGAAGCATCCATAGGCAGATGAAGCGCGCAAAGAGTGGTTCAACTCCTCGTCTGTGCTTTAGTTTGGTTGGCCGTCTGGTCCTGCAAGAAACGCCCAAAAACCTCGTTCGACAGCAATCGCCCTCTCTCTGTCAGCCGCATCCGGTCGCCTGCGCTCTCCAGCAAACCGTCGGATACCAGTTCGGTTATGACCGGCTGGAGGTTGCCGATGACCACATCACCGAACTGTTCCCGCAGCGAACCAAAGGAGACCCCCCGGTTCATACGCAAGCCCAGAAAGAATGATTCTTCCAGCGCCGCCTGCGTGTCCACCAGGGTACGAGATGCGCAGAGTTGTTTCGCGCGCGCCCGGACAGGCTTCAATTCGTTCGCTGCAGCCGAGTGCCCCTCCAGCGAGTCTGGAGTGGCGAAGCGCAGCGCCTGCACGCCTTTCGCCCGCAGTTCAGCGTTCGCGAGCAGCATTGAATGTGCATCCACGCCGAACCCGAGATAAGGCTGGCGCGTCCAGTACTTCAGGTTGTGGCGTGAATCCCGCAATCCCATACCATGCGTCACTGGCCGGGCAAAGTTCGAGATCTCGTACTGCTGCACCCCGCTCTTTGCCAGCCGCTCACACGCCGCCAAATAGAAGTCAGCTGTGAGATCGTCGTTGGGCACAAAATGCGCGTGGTAGCGACCGCCTCCTGCAAGCAGCTCAGTGCCTAGACGAGAATCTTCATCCACCTCCAGCATGTAAACGCTGACATGTGGCACGCCCGTGGCCAGCGTTTCGCCGAGGGAAAAATTCCAGCTCTGTTCCGTCTGGTGAGGCAGACCGGCAATCAGGTCGAGGCTGATATTTCCAATTCCGTTTGCCCGCAGGCGAGCAATATCGTTCAGGGTAACGGCGCGCGTGTGCAGGCGCCCGACTGATGAGCATTCTTTATCTACAAACGACTGCACCCCAAGGCTGACACGGTTCACCCCACAGCGGAACAGGGCTTGCAGCACTTCTTCCGTGATCGTGCCGGGCGCGCATTCCACCGTGATTTCAGCAGACCGCTCCACCTCGAAGCTGTCGCGAACGCCTTGGAATATCCGCTCCAATTGATCAGGCGCCAGCACGGATGGCGTGCCTCCGCCGAGGTAAATTGAGTCCACCCGCCGATCCAGTTCCCCGCCGAGTGCCTGCGCGATCTGCTCAGCAGCCTGGATTTCGGCGCACACCTGCCCCACATACCGATGGAAAACCGAGCTGGAAAAGACGTCGGAGGCGAAGTTGCAGAAGCTACACTTCGTCCGGCAGAACGGCACCGAGATGTAAATTCCTAGTGACAAGCCAGTCGCCGAGACCGATTGAGGAGTAATACGGTAGTCTTCAACTATTATCTCCTGAGACGTGGATGTCGTAGGTTTCTCGTGCCAAGCATGTGGTTGATTCAAGAGTTGCGCAGTAATTAATTGACATCTCAAAACCTGTTCATGAAAAAGCGTGTGGTTATAACCGGAATGGGCGTAGTCAGCCCCAACGGCATCGGCAACGAGGCCTTCTGCCGCGCCATTCTGGCCGGAACCAGCGGCGTTAAGCGTATCTGCAGTTTCGACCCCAGTGACCTGCCAGTTCAGATCGCGGGTGAAATTCAGGACTTCGATGAGCTAGCCTGGGTGGACGCTCACGAACGGAAACACGTCTCGCGTGCCGTGCCTCTGGCATTGGCGGCATCGAGTGAAGCGCTCGGCGAAGCCGGCATCGAGTTCGCAAACTTGTCGCTAGAGCAGCAGCGCGAGACTGGCGTGGTGCTCGGCTCCGGAGGCGGCGCACAGGAATTCTCCGAGGAGCAAGTCCGCCTCTGGCTACAGGGAAAGGTAAAGCAGGTCAGCCTGTTCTGCATTCCCAGCGGCACCATGGGTACGCTCTCCAGCGAAATCAGCATGCGCTTCGGGCTGCGCGGCATGAGCCATGTCATCACCACTGGCTGCACGTCTTCCACCGATGCGTTCGGGTATGCGCTCCGGCAAATTCAGTTCGGCTTCTTGCCGATGATGCTGGTCGGCGGGGTGGACGCACCCATTGCGCCGGGCATCATGAAGGGGTTCACGCTCATGCGCATCATGACGTCGTCTTGGAACCACGCTCCGGAGCGGGCGTCGCGCCCCTTCTCAGCCGATCGGGATGGGTTCGTCGTGGGCGAAGGCGCGTGGATGTTCTTCCTGGAGGAGTACGAGCATGCTCGTGCCCGGGGAGCGAAAATCCTCGCCGAAGTGGCGGGCTATGGCTCCACGTGCGAGGCCTTCCATCGGGTTCGCCTGCAGGAATGCGGCGAGGAGCCGGCTCGCGCCATACAGATGGCGATGGAAGACGCTGGGATTGCGTCGCCGGACGTTGACTACGTCAACCTGCATGGCACTTCGACACAGTTGAACGATCGCATTGAGACACGCGCGTTGAAGTTGGCGTTGGGAGACAAGGTATACCGGACGCCGATGTCCAGCTTGAAGTCGCAGATCGGGCATCCCCAGGGGGCGTGCGGAGCCGCAGGTATTGCCGCCACGCTGATTGCCATGCATCACGAGCAGATTCCGCCGACCATCAACCTGGAAAAGCCCGACCCGGAATGCGATTTGGATTATGTGCCCGAGGTTGGCCGGCGAGGGAAGGTCGAACACGCGATCTGCAACTGCATCGCATTCGGCTCCAAGAATTCAGCGTTGGTGTTGCGCAAGGTTAGTTAAGTCAGACTTTCTCCGCTAACGAAGCAAGGGAGGCATATCGCCTCCCTTGTTTTGTCCGACTAGCGATCGGTTACTGATTCGGTGCGGCCTGCTGAACGGTGATGGAGTGGGAAAGCTTGAAAGTCACAGCAGACTCGGCTGGGATCTCGAGTTCCTTGTTCCCCGTGAACGCCGCGCCCGCGGTACCCGCACCTGCGCCGACCAAGCCACCGATCAAGGCGCCTTTGCCGCCCCCGGCAATTCCACCAATCAATGCCCCAGCGCCGGTGCCGCCTCCCACTGCAACCGCCGTGCGTTTGCCCTTACCTTTGACGATCTGGGTGTACGTCGAAGTCTGAATCGACGTCGACGTTCCACCAATGTTGATTGCCGTCAATGCGATGGACAATATGCCTTCACCCTTAAACTTGCCCGGCGACTTGACATCAACCACGGTACCGGACACTCCGGCGCCGGCTGGGATGGCAACAACTCCATGCACTGTCACCGCGTGTGCCAGCGAGCCATTAAACGAATCTCCGTTGCTCGCCGTCTTGGAAGTGATCGTGCTGCCCATGCGAACGACGATGCTTGCGCCGGCCGGAATCACCAACGGTGGTGGTGGCGGAGGTGGGGGCGGGGCCTCGGCCATGGGTGCTGGTGCTGGCTGCCCTGGAGCCTGTTGCTGCCCTGGCGCCATCTGTTGCGCGGGCTGGCCGGCAGCCGGGTTCGCAGTTGTTGGTTGGCTCGCCGCCGAACTGGACGGTTCGCTCGCTGGCGCCGGCGTGGTCTGGGTTTGCTCTTTCTTGCTGCAACCCGCGAAGCCGAAAACCATCACCAGGCCGAGCATGAGTGCCCCTATTCGAGAACGCATAACTTTTTTCCTTTCGTTGTGATGCCGGACGCGAATGTATCCAGCCGCCTGCTGGTGCCAAACCATTTGCCCCGCGCGACCAAACTATTCGGCCGCGAGGATAATGTTACGAAGAGTGGCTATGGTTAGAGCAGAATCTGAAGAATTGTAACGCGTTTGCCGCACCTCGACCCACTTTAGCGCGACTCATCAGCCGGCGTTGCCGGTTGGATCTGTCCTTCCTTCCGCAGCGCGAAGTAGCCCACTACGCCTGCCACCACCGAGGCCGCCAGCACCGCCGTTTTCGCCTCCGACAACTGCGCCGCATCGTCGAACGCCAGTGAACTGATGAAAATGGAGACGGTGAAGCCAATCCCCGCCAGCACACCCACCGCACTGATGAGCCGCCAGTTGACTGCGCCGGGCAGTTGAGCAAGGCGGGCGCGGACCGCAAGCATGGAGAAACCGACAATGCCGAGCGGCTTGCCCACCACAAGTCCCAGCACAACTCCCCAAGCGATCCGGCTGGTCAACACCGTCCGCAGCGTTTCGCCGGAAAAAGTTACTCCCGCATTCGCCAGCGCGAAAAGCGGCAGAACCAGGAAGGAAACCCAATCGTTCAACCTGCGCGTCAGACGTTCAGAAGGCGACTCCGTGCTCTGTACCAACTGCTCGAAGGAACCCAGCAGGTTCTTCGCGGTCTTTTCGTCGCCCGCTCCAACTGCTGCACGGAACTGCCGCACCATGCCGCTGCCGATTTCCTGAAACTCCTTGAGCGAAAAAGTTGCCGTCGTGGGGACCATGAATCCCAGAATCACGCCCGCAATCGTCGCGTGAATGCCGGATTGCAAAATTGCCACCCAGAACCCCACCCCAAGGACGAAGTACAGGACAGGTTGAGAAATCCCCACCTTGAGCAAAATGAAAATCAGCACGACCAAGACCAAGCCTGCAAACAGGGCTGTCCTGTCCAGGGAGTCGCTGTAGAAAATCGCAATCACGGTGATCGCGCCAATATCGTCGGCAATCGCCAGTGCCAACAGGAAAATCTTCAGCTCCGGCGGGACCCCTTTCACCATCCCCAGGATACCCAGAGAGAACGCGATGTCGGTCGCCATCGGAATGCCCCAACCGTGTTGGCCGGGCTGTCCGTGGTTCAGCAGCACGAACGACAGCGCCGGAACAATCATGCCTCCAAGGGCCGCGAAAATCGGCAATGCGGCGCGGCGGGGATCGGCCAGTTCCCCGTGCATGATTTCGTGCTTCACCTCCATGCCCACCAGGAAGAAAAAGATGGCCATGAGCGCATCGTTGATCCAGGCGTGTACTGGCAGGTGCAGTCGCGAAAGGCTGAGTTCCATCTCCCAGACATGGTGATACGACTCATGCCACGGAGAGTTGGCCCATACGAGCGCGGCAACGGCGGCCGCCAGGAGGAAAATGCTGCTGATTCCCTGAATGTGGATGAACTGCTGGATGGGCATGACCACGCGCGCGCGTCACCAGCGACTCGCGCCGCCTGACCTGCAGTGCTCCATACGTCCGCGGTGGAATTGCCATTAGGCTCGTCTCATGGTGCGCAGTCCGTCGGCGCCGTCGTCTCATTCAACCTGCAAAGCGGCTCCGTGGTCAACCCGCAAATCTCACGAAGAGGTTTGTGTGGACGGAACCACCTTCGCTTGCGCTATCCTGATCGCTCACATGAATGCCATCGTTAAGAACGTGTTACTGGTGTATGCCGCGCTGGTGCCCATCGTGAACCCGTTGGGGATGGCGCCCATCTTCGCCGAAATGACGCAGGGTTATTCATCGAGCATTCGCCGCACCGTTGCCATGCGGGTTGCGGTCAATGGCGTCGTTCTGCTGGTGGCATCGCTCTTCATCGGCTCCTACATCCTTGAGTTCTTCGGGATCAGCCTGGCGGCGGTGCAGTTCGGAGGTGGCCTGGTGGTTACGGTCGCAGGCTGGCGCATCCTGAACCAGCAGGGTGACCTGAAAGACCGCCAATTGGATTCGCAGCCCAGCACGGAGCAGATCCTGTCGCAAGCGTTCTATCCGCTCACCATGCCGCTTACTGTCGGTCCAGGCTCGATAGCTGTCGCCCTCACGCTCGGCAGCAATTTGCATGAGGAAACTCGACTGCAACTGATCGTCAGCGCACTCGCGGCCATGATCGGAATTCTGGCGATCGGCCTGACTATTTTCCTTTGCTACCGATTTGCCGACGGGTTAGGACGGCTGCTCGGCCCGAACGGCATCAGCATCGTCATCCGCTTATCGGCGTTCATCCTGATGTGTATCGGCATACAGATCATGTTCAACGGCCTGCATTAATTCTACGAGGAGATCATGAGTGCCCCGAAATAGTGCCAGCTTTCGTAGAATGAAGCAGTATGGCATTCGCGGTAAGCCTTCGCGCGGCAACTCGCAAGCACTTTCTGATTTCACTCCTCCTGATCTTCTTCGCGGCTTGCTCTCATCAGTCCCCTGGAAAACATTATGAGTTGCAGGGCCGCGTCGTCGCTGTCGATCCCGCGGCTCACCAATTGACCATTGCCCATGAAGACATCCCCGGATCTGATGAAGGGCATGACCATGCCATTCACGGTCAGCGCACGAGATAGCTGGGTCTTTAGGTCCATCGCGCCCGGGGACCAAGTCCATGCCACGCTCGTTCTGTCCGACCAGGCGGAACTTCAAGACGTCAGCTTCACCAAGCAGGGCAGCAGCGAAGGCGGAGGACGCCTTAACGCTGCGCATTCCGCAGCCCGGGGACGAAGTCCCGGACTTCCCGCTGGTCAACCAGAGTGGCAAAGCCATTCACCTGCATCAGTTTCGCGGCAAGCCGCTGCTGCTGACGTTCATCTACACGCGTTGCCCCTTCCCCGATTATTGCCTGCGCATGAGCAATAATTTCGGCCAGGTGATGCAGCAACTCCAGAAGGACCCCAAGGCCTTCGCAGTGGCGCAACTGCTCAGCATCAGTATTGATCCCGAGAACGATAAGCCTTCCGTCCTGCGCACCTATGGGGAGCATTATGTTGGCCGCGTTGATCCTAACTTCGCGCACTGGGAGTTCGCCTCCGGTTCGCCAGAGCAGGTGCGCCAAGCCGCAAACTTCTTCGGCCTCGCCTACAACCAGAAGGACGGCCAGATCGTTCACGGTCTGCGCACCGTGCTGATCGGCAAGGACGGGAAAGTGGCCAAGGTATATTCTGGAAACGATTGGAAGCCAGATGCGGTCGCTGCCGACTTCGTTGCCGCGGCCGGGGCATGATCGCTCACAGCGAACAAAACCGCCGTCTTGTCCCTCCAATCCCTACTACACCACTACCGAGGAGCGTGCATGGCACAGACCCAGGATCCTGTCGTACGAATCAACGAACTGATCAAGGGCATCGAGTTTGCGATGCTCACCACCATACGTCCCGACGGCAGTTTGCATAGCTGCCCGATGGCAACCCAGCAGGTTGACCGCGACGGCGTGGTTTGGTTTTTTTCCGGCAATAATACCGAGAAGGTGGAAGCCATCAAGACCGACTCACGCGTGAATCTCGCCTACTCCGATGCTGGCGGTCAGCGTTATGTCTCCATCACTGGCCACGCCGAACTGGTCCGCGACCATGTGAAGGCCAAGGAGCTCTGGAACCCTCTGTACCAGACATGGTTTCCTAAAGGAATCGAGGATCCCAACCTCATCCTGTTGAAGATTCACATTCTAGATGCGGAATACTGGGATGGTGCCGAAGGCCGGATGACGCGGCTCCCCGGCTTCGCCAAGCGGCCGTAACTGGCCGGGTCTGACCACTGATTGCCGTCTTTCTGTTATCTTCTTTCCCCGTGGCCACTAACAAACGCATCGCAGTTGTCCCCGGAGACGGCATCGGTAAGGAAGTTATCCCGAACGCCATCGAGGTAATCCGCGCCAGCGGCGCTCCTGTCGAGTTCACCACCTTCGACTGGGGCGCCGACCGCTATCTCGTCGACGGCACCACCATCCCGCCAGACGGCTTTCAGATGCTGGCGCGCGACTTCGATGCCATCTTTGTCGGCGCGCTGGGCGATCCCCGCGTCCCCACCAACATTCACGCCAAAGAAATCCTGCTGGGCATGCGCTTCAAGATGGACCTTTACGCCAACGTGCGTCCGGTGCGCCTGCTCGACGCCTCGCTTTGCCCGCTGAAGAATGCCTCGCCTGACGACATCAACTTCACCGTCATCCGCGAAAACACCGAGGGCGTGTACATGGACATGGGCGGCAACTTCAAGTTCGGCACGCCCGACGAGGTCGCCACCCAGGAGGACATCAACACGCGCAAAGGCGTGGAGCGCGTCATCCGCTTCGCCTTCGACTACGCGCGCGCCAACGGCCGCAAGAAAGTGCTGATGTCCGACAAGTCCAACGTGATGACCTACGCCGGCGGCCTATGGCAGCGCGTCTTCAAAGAAGTGGCGAAAGAATACGCCGACATCCAGGCGCAGCACATGTACGTGGACGCGCTCTGCCTGCAGATGGTGCGCGAGCCGCGCTCGCTCGACGTGATCGTCACCAACAACATGTTCGGCGACATCATCACCGATCTCGCCGCCGCGCTCCAGGGCGGGCTCGGCATGGCCGCCAGCGGCAACATTCATCCCGGACGGACTTCGATGTTCGAACCGGTGCATGGCTCGGCGCCGGCGATCGCGGGAAAGAATATGGCCAATCCGATGGGCTCGATTCTGACCGGAGCGATGATGCTGGCGCATCTCGGCTTGAACGCTGAGGCGCAGAAAATCGAGGATGCCGTGGTCGAAGCTGTTCGCCAGCAGAAGACGACGGTGGATGTTGGCGGGAAGCTGGGCACGCGCGAGTGCGCAGATTGGATTGCGGAGCGGGTTAGTAGCGGCTCTTAGCTAACAGGCGATATTTCTTATTCCGCTTGTCTCTTAGGACATCGTCACAGGTCACTGCCCGTCTCAATTCACTGTGTCATCCTGAGCGCAGCACGAGTTCACCCCCGGCGGACTCGTGCGGAGTCGAAGGACCCCTATAACCGTAAACGCCATGCCTGCGAAACGAAACCATCGCTACTCCGTTTACATCCTCGGCAGCATCAGCGGCACTCTGTACATCGGCGTAACCAGTAATCTGCAATTTCGAATAAGGCAACATAAAGAGCACACGTTTCGCGGGTTCACAACCAAGTATGAAGTCGATCGCCCCTTGTACTATGAGACCTATAGCGACGTCTCGGCCGCAATCCATCGCGAGAAGCAGTTAAAGGGCTGGCTTCGCGACAAGAAGATCGCGCTCATTGAGAAGACAAATCCCCAGTGGAAGGATTTGAGCCGCGCGTGGTATGAGAAACCGGTTAAAACGACTTTTTCGGGATAGGTAGCTTGCCAGTATAGGGTTCCTTCGACTTCGTTCGGTCGCCAAGGCGACCTCACTGCGCTCAGGATGACAACCAAAGAAAGCGCGCCGCCGCACGTGCGCCTACGCCGTCACCTCAGCGCGTAGCTTTCGCGGCTTTCGCTGCCTTCTTGTGCTGCTTCTGCGCGTCGGCGAGCAGCTTCCGCAAAATGCGCACGCCGCTGTCCACATGCTTCTCTTGCAGCAGGAATGGCGGCAGGAAGCGCAGCACCGTGTCTTGCGTCACGTTGATCAGCAGGCCCTTGGCCAGCGCGCCTTCGAGAACCGGCTTGCCCGGAACGCTCAACTGCAGCGCCTGAATCGCGCCCACGCCGCGGACTTCAACCGCGATATCGAACTTCTCCACCAGTTCGCGCAGCTTCTGCGAGAAGTACGCTCCCACGCGGCGCACCTGCTCCAGCAGATTCTCGTCTTCCAGAATCGCCAGATACTCCAGCGCAACCCGGCAGGCGAGCGGGCCTCCGCCGAAGGTAGTGCCGTGCTTGCCGGGCGTGATGTGTTGCGCAAACTTTTCCGTTGCCAGAAACGCGCCCATCGGCAATCCCGCCGCCATCGGCTTGGCGATGCAGACCACGTCGGGCACTACGCCGAAGTGCTCGAAGGCGAAGAGCTGCCCGGTGCGTCCCATGCCGCATTGAATCTCGTCGAAGATGAGCGCGGCCTGGTGCTGATCGGCCACCTCACGACAGGCGCGCAGGAACTCCGGCGACGACTCCTGAATGCCGCCTTCACCCTGGATGGGTTCCAGCACGATGCCGCAAACCTTGTCGTCCATGGCGCTGCGCAGCGCTTCGACGTCATTGCGCGGCACGAAGCGCACGCCTTCCAGCATGGGATCGAAGTCCTTGCGATACTTCGCCTGGCCGGTGAGCGCGAGCGCGCCCATGGTGCGTCCGTGGAAAGAGTTATCCAGCGCGATGACGATGCTCTTCTCCGGGCCGCCGGTGGCATGGCCGGCAGCGCGCACCAGCTTCAGCGCGCCTTCGATCGCCTCGGTGCCGCTGTTGGAGAAGAACGCGCGGTCCAGACCCGACTTCTGGCAAAGCTTTTCCGCCAGCAGGCCCTGGTGCTCGTTGTAGTAGAGGTTCGAGACGTGGATGACCTTGGCCGCCTGATCGCGAATCACCTTCACGATGCGCGGGTGGGCATGGCCCAGCGCGTTGACGCCCAGTCCGCTGAGGAAGTCGAGATAGCGCTTGCCCTCAACGTCAAACACGTACACGCCTTTGCCGCGAGCGATGGCCATGGGATAGCGCGCGTAGGTGTTCAGCAGATATTTCTGCTCACGTTCAACGATTTCTTGATAGGTAGACACAAGAGCTCCTCGGGGAAACTTTTATTGTAGCGCGAAGATTACGGTCACCTGGTTCGATGGGCCTGAGTGACTGCTCTACCCAATAGAGCGCGACGGCTTTTCGGTTACACTCTTCGGATGTTGAGCGAGAAGAAGTTTCGCGAGCGCGCCAAAGTCGAGCTGCGCGAGATCGGCAGCCAGGTCGCCAGTCTCGTCAGGGACCGTGACCTCTATTGGAAGCTGGAGCGAGAAATTATCGGGCACAACCCTCGTCTTCAAAAAGCTCGCAGCCCCTTCATTGACATGGTGCGTGGCGCATACGCCGACGCCATGGCCATGCGCGTGCTTCGTCTGCTGGACTCCGGCTGCGGCGGGCTCTCTCTTACCCGCGCTCTGGCGCAAATCGCGGACTACCCGCAAGTGCGGCACGACAAAGTGTCGGATCGAGAGTTCGCCCACGATTGCGCAGCGCTGGAGAAGGCGGCGGTGAAACTGCGGAGCGTTATCGACCCGCATTTCAAGCATCACGAGCGCACGCCATCTGCGCTGGCTTCCACGCATCGCGAGTTAGACCACGCGATTGACCAGATGATCTCGATTCTCAAGACTTACTACTGGGTAATTGCCGAGGGTCACCTGGACTTGGAGCGTGAAATATCCGGAGGATCCGTTCGCTATCTTCCGGTTTGCGTCGAGGCGGAGTAAATGAGGGCCTGCGGCCGGGAGTGCTAGGATAACTGACTTACCTGCGCTGAGATCAGCGCCACCGAAACCAGCGCGCCCACGATGCCCGCGTTCTGCGCAGCGGGAAGATCGCTCTTTCAACAACACGCGCGCCAGAATCACCGTGCTTGCGGGATAGAGCGACGACAGCACGGCGGCGACATCGAGACGTCCGTGGCGCGAGGCCGCAATGAAAAGCGCATTGCCCATGGAATCGCCAAGCCCCGATAGCAGAATTGGCATCAGCGCTCCGCTCAATGGTCGCGTATCGCGGGCCGAGAAGGCCACGATGAGCGCCATCAACACGGTAGAGGCCGCGCGCGCTGCGACCAGCGGCCAAAACACTCCGCCGTGTCCTGCCTGCTTCCCCGCGATCAGGAACAACCCAAACATGACCCCCGCGAGGACGGCGAGCCCCAGTCCGCGATGGGTATCGATTTCACCGTCGGGGCGGGCGATCAGCCATATGCTGACTAGCGCCAACCCGAATCCCGCCAACTGAATGCGGTCGGGCAGTCCCTCGGTGCTGATTCCGACCAGCACCGGCAGGACCCGGTAATGACCGCGGCGACGGGCGCGATTATCCCCATGCGTCCAATGGCAAGGGCTTTGTAGAGCGCAGCAATGCCGAAGCCGCCGGCGATTCCTGCTGCCACGCCCCACTCCAGGGAGGCACGCCCCGGGCACAGGTTCGCGCGTAAGCCACGCCAACCCCAGCATGAGCAGGAACCCAAAGGCATGGGCATAGGCCACGACGCGAAACACATTAGCCCGCTTGGTGGCGATGCCGCCAGCAAAATCGCCTCCGCCCCAAGCCGTCGCGGAGCCTAAGCTGAGGCCTGCAGTGGTCAAGGTCAGTGAATTCATGAGAACAGTCGCCAGAGTCCACTTTCGGGTTTCGCAGTTAAAATTTCAAGGGGAGGCTTCGATTTCGCCTGTCGGGGTTGGAAGGTGATTCCCCGGAACGATCCCGTTCCTCTGTGCTGATAAGGCCAATCCCAGAAACTGTATCGGTTGGCTGGCGTCCGGAATGGCAACCCTCTCACGACAGATAAGTTACCAAGCACCAAAGTACATGTACTTTAGTAACCCTCAAACTATTCGGATTTTCACACGCAAATCCCAAAAACAATAACTGTTACGGTATTCCTGATCTATAATCTTGGAAGCTGTTCATTCAGCGTGGCTTATAGAGGTATTTGTGGTCCCCTCAGTGGCATCGCAGTTGCAAAGTAATACTGCACCAGTGGAAGTGCTGCCACTGGTTCGCCGAATCCATCAGCCACCTGCCCCGATGGCTAGAGATTTACAAACGCGCTTGTTTGCCGTAATTCTAGCGCTGCTAAGCGTTGCTGCCGTCGTATTTGCGTGGATTAATTTTCAGAAAGAGCGGGAGTTCTTCACCCCCTACGACGGCGTCTGGTGGGTGGAAGATGGCGGCCATTTGCGGGCCGAGCGGGTGGACCTCGATGGCCCGGGACAAAAGGCGGGAATCAAGCACGGTGACCGGCTGCTAACGGTTGATGGGCGCGACGTAACGAATGTTGGCAGCCTGGAGCGTCAGCTCTACCGAGCGGGCGTTTGGTCAAAGGCCACCTATTCGCTGGTACGCCAAGGCGTTCCGTTGGAAGTGCCGTTGATCCTGGCGCCGGCCGATCGCAGCCTGTACGGCGGCCTGCGGCTGATTGCGCTGGTGTATCTCGGAATCGGTCTTTACGTTCTCCTGCGGCGCTGGACCGCCCCCAAGAGCGCGCATTTCTACGTGTTCTGCCTGGTTTCGTTTATTTTCTATTCCTTCCACTACACCGGTAAGTTGAACGACTTCGATTGGATTATTTATTGGTCCAACGTTGTGGCATGGCTGCTGCAGCCGGCCTTATTCCTGCATTTCTCGCTCACCTTCCCCGAACGCAAGGCCCTGGTGAAACGCCGTCCGTGGCTGGTTCCGGCGGTGTATGTACCGGGCGCGGTCCTGCTCGCCATTTATATCTGCGCCACTACCCTGCTGCAGCCCAGCGAACTGCTTCGCTGGAACCTTGACCGGGTGTCGATGTCCTACCTAGCCGCCTACTTTGTACTGGCGGCAGGGGTGTTGTGGCACAGTTACCGCCATGCCGAGACTGCGATCCTGCGCCAGCAGATGAAATGGGTGACCCGCGGCACCATCCTGGCGGTCGCTCCGTTCACGCTGTTTTACGTGGTCCCCTATCTCATGGGCAGCGTTCCCACCATGGGGTCGAAGATTTCGGTCCTGTCGCTGGTCTTCCTGCCACTTACGTTCGGCTATGCCATCTTCCGCTATCGCCTGATGGACGTGGACCTCATCTTCAAGCGAGGCATGGCGTACACCATCGCGGCGGGCGCCATTACGGCTGCTTATTTCGCCGCCGTGGGCGTGGCCTCCGAACTCTTCCACCAGAATTTCCCCAGTGCTGGCCCGATCGGGTTGGTGGTGGCCATCGCGGTTACGGCATTGTTGTTCGACCCCTTCAAGAACTGGGTGCAGGACTATCTCGACAAGTTCTTTTACAGGAAACGCTATGACTACCGGAAGACGTTGATCGACTTCGGCCGCGACCTGAATTCGGAAACCGACCTCGACCAGATGCTGACCTCCATCGTCGACCGCCTGTCTCACACCTTGCTGGTGGACCGGCTGGCGATTTTCCTGTCAAACCCCGAGCAGCCGGAGCAGTTCACGCTAGCCAAGTCATACGGCATCGCCAACACCGGTGGGCTTGATTTCGACTTCCTCCACGTGGAGCGGCCGGAGTGGCAAGCCGGCCATTTGTTCTTCGATAACACCAATCAAGCGGTACGCGAAACGCCGGTCAGGCGCGGGAGACCATCCGTCGCCTCGACCTGAACTATTACATTCCCTGTACCGTGATGAACCGGATGATCGCGGTGTTGGGCCTGGGCAAGACGGCAGAAGGCGACTTCCTCTCCAGCGAAGACGTGCAACTGCTGGAAACGCTCGCCGGCTACATCGGTATCGCGGTACAAAACGCCCGGCTTTACCAGTCGCTGGAAGAGAAAGCCGGACAGTACGAGCGGCTGAAGGAATTCAACGAGAACATTGTTGAATCCATCAGCGTGGGTGTGCTGGCAGTTGATTTGGAAGACCGCATCGAATCCTGGAACTCGCAGATGGAAGTCATGTACGCGCTGCCCCGACTCCAGGCGCTGGGACGTCCCTTACGGGAAGTCATGCCTGCGGCCTTTCTGGAAGAGTACTACCGGGTGCGCCAGACACCGGGCATTCACAACCTGTACAAATTTCAGCTCGGCACGACGGCGGGCGACCGGCGCGTGACCAACATCGCCATAGCGCCACTGGTCACGAAAGATTTTAGCGTCATCGGCCGCCTGATAATCGTGGACGACATTACCGAGCGCATCGAACTTGAGTCGCAGCTCTCGCAGGCCGAAAAGCTTTCGTCGATCGGTTTGCTGGCGGCGGGAGTCGCACATGAAGTGAACACACCTTTGGCGGTCATCTCGTCCTACGCACAGATGCTGGCCAAGCAGGTGAAGACTGACGAAAAGCAGACGGCTCTGCTGGACAAGATCACGCGCCAGACCTTCCGCGCTTCGGAGATCGTCAATAGCCTGCTCAATTTCTCGCGAACTTCCAGCGCGGAGTTCAACAACGTGGACTTGAACCGCGTCATCCAGGACACGTTGACGCTGCTCGATCATCAGTTCAAGACCGCACTCATCAAGGTGCAAAAAGATCTGCAGCCGGAGCTGCCCCCAATCTACGGCAACACCGGCAAACTGCAGCAGGTGTTCCTTAACCTCTTCCTGAACGCAAAGGACGCCATGCCCGCGGGTGGCACCCTGATGATCAGTACCAGCAACGGACATCATGTGCAGGTAACCGTAGCGGACACCGGCACCGGTATCGCCCAGGAGCACATCCACCGCATCTACGACCCCTTCTTCACCACCAAGAACAAGCCCAAGACCGGGCATACGTGGCGGCACCGGACTGGGACTCTCGGTCACCTACGGCATCATCCAGGAGCACGCCGGGAAGATCCGCGTGGACAGCAAGCCCGGACGAGGCACGACCTTCACCATGGAATTCCCGCTGGTTAGAAAGGCCGTGAATGCCTGAAGCCGTGGTCAGCCGAAACGCTGTTGGACGCGAGGAGCTTGCCTCCGCTGGGTCGGTCCTGATCGTGGACGATGAGGCCGCCATTCGCGAGTCGTTGGAGACCTTACTGGAGCTCGAGGGGTACGAAGTAGAGACCGCAGGCGACGGCCAGGAGGGGCTGGCACGAATCGCGGAGAGGCCATTCGATCTGGTGCTGATGGATTTCGCCTTGCCGGAGCGCAATGGCATCGAGATCCTGCGCGACATTCGCGAGCGCGACTCGGAATTGCCGGTCATCATGATCACCGCCTACGGGACAGTGGAGAACGCTGTGAACGCCATGCAGGCCGGCGCCACCAACTTCATCCAGAAGCCCTGGGACAACGAAAAGCTCCTGGCTGACGTACGCACCGCTGTCGGGCGCAGGCGGGCGGAAGAAGAAGTCATCCAGCTGAAGCGCGCCCTCAAGCGGCGCTACAACTTCGAGAGCATCATCGGCAAGAGCGAGCCCATGCTGCGCATCTTTGACCTGGTCGCCCAAGTGGCTCCCAGCCGCTCCACCATACTGCTGCAAGGAGAAAGCGGCACCGGGAAAGAGCTCATTGCCAAGGCCGTCCACATGAGTTCGCCGCGCAAGGACCGCGCCTTTGTCCCGGTGAACACCGGCTCGATGCCCGCCGACCTGCTGGAGTCCACGTTGTTCGGTCACGTGAAGGGGGCCTTCACTAGCGCCATCGCCAGCAAGAAGGGCCTCTTTGAGGTGGCTGATCGCGGCACGCTCTTCCTCGACGAGATCGGCACCATGGGCCTGGAAACGCAGGCCAAGATTTTGCGCGTCCTTCAGGACCGCAAGTTCATGCACCTGGGCGGCGTAAGCGAAGTTCAGGTGGACGTGCGCATCATAGCGGCCACCAACGTTGACCTCAGGCAGCAGGTGAAGGACGGCAAGTTCCGCGAGGACCTCTTCTACCGCCTGAACGTCATCAGCATTGATCTGCCGCCTCTGCGCCAGCGCAAGAACGACATTCCGCTGTTGGTGGAATACTTCATCGCGAAGTTCGCGGAAGAAAACGAGAGAATACCACTGCGGATGACCGCGGAAGCGCTGCGTCCGTTGCTGGATTACGACTGGCCGGGCAACGTGCGCGAACTCGAGAACGTGATCGAGCGCGCTGTGGTCCTGGCAGTCGGACCCAATCTCACCATTGACCTACTGCCCGACAATCTGGTCGGCCGCGGCAGCAAGTTCGCCATGATGGAGCACGCTCCCGACGCGTCACTGTTCGAAATCATCGAAGACTGCGAGCGGCGCATCATCAGCGACATGCTGGAAAAATGCGGCTGGAACCAGACCGAGGCCGCCGATCGCTTCCGCATCCCGCTCTCTACCCTGAACCAGAAGATCAAGCGCCTCAATATCGAGATCAAGAAGAACAAGGGACGGGAGTAAGAAGGCCAGCACCCCGCTAGAAGTCGGCCGCCGTCACTCTCGGCGCGCCAGTTACATAGATGCGCGCCCGATCCAGAAATGTCTCCATGTCACAACCGACCTTGGGATCGTCGGGGCGCTCCGCTATCGCGGAGATCACCCATGAACCCAGGTGACGATAACTCTCGAATTGCGCTTCATTGAAGAACTGGTTGGCCGTGGCCTCGTGCGGAAATGTTGGGTGACTGGAGCGGTAGGCCCGGATGTCCGGGGGTTCGCTGCCGTTCAGAACGGGCTTAATGTATAAAAGCCGCCCGCTTCCCATGCCCTTTGTCCACGCACTCGTAGCCGATCTCACCTTCTACGCAGTACAAGTTGGACTCCTTGATCTCTTTCTGCATCATGCCATGCTGGTACTTCGGAAAGGTAATCGGAATACCGAGATCAATCTCAATCTTGCGAATCGCGTTGCCGAGGTCCTCAAACTCGTAGTCGCCGTCGGCATCGGCATCCACGACAATGATGGACCGACAACGGCGCATCACCATCTCGTAAAGTCCCAGGTTCTCAAAGTGCCCCCCATCGGAAAGCTCGATCCACTCATATCGGTCGTCGGTGTTCCCGAGGGCCTCATTCAATAACGGCGCCAAGGCCCATTTGGGGCCATTACGGCGAAGGAACTTGCTGGTTTGCGCCGAATCCAGGTCCCAACTCTTCAATTCAGGCCAAACCGGATTCGGCAGCCACCAACCCAGCCGCGCGTTGAAGAAGGTCATCAGCAATGTGACCAGGGACGAAGAGTGATAGCCCATGTTTGGATTGAAAGCCGCGCCGCTGATCGCCATCGCAGTCCCCAGCCGGATTCCTTTGGATCCCCCGTATTGGGCGGTCGGCAGGTAGCCCAAGCGCCAGCATCCGCAGCTGACCGGGCTGAAGGTGAACGATTCAGCCTTCCGCTGCTGCCAGGCAAGATTCTTGGTGGCTACCGTGTTCAGGGCAGCGTTGATGACGTGCACAGGCGGTGCGCGATGATGGGTGCTGGGACGAAACGGAATATCCACTTCGTACAGATTGTCGCTGGCGTCGAAGTTGGTGAAGGCATCCGGATGCCGGGCAAAGTTCGAAGCTCCCAAGTAGGCGCGAGTCAATCGAATGCGGTACATGCCGTGCAGCGAGAAGGTATTGACGTTGATGTACAGGTTTCCCAAGATTGCGAGGGCGGCGGCCCCAACAAATACGATGAAGGTGGATACGAGTTCGGTCTTGAGATCCATCGTCGGCTTGACCTGCAGCGTTTGCCAATTCCAGGCTCCGAACGTGGACGACAGGAAATGCGGAACGCTGCCCGAATGAGACTGGAGGAAGTCCAGCACATCGGCAGACCAGTGAGCGGCTTTACAGCGCAGCCAAATCGTGAAGTCCGCCAGCGCGAACGTGATGCACAGCAGCGCGATTGCAGAAGCCACAGGAGCCAGAGCGTTGTGCTTCGTGAGCCATTGTTGGGCCTTGCTGAGCTGCTCGACTTTCACCCGTTTCAGGCCATTGCTCGTGGCCGCGCTGAAACCGGCCATGCTCCCCAGGTACCCGGAGCCGATGCCAAGCCCCAGTGCACCCAAAGCGCTCGCGTGGATGAAATGAAGTACGTTGTCGGCGAAGAATGCCACTCCGTTCAGTGCAATCCAGAGTAAAAGATAGCCGAACAACATCCCGCCAGCGCGTGCCCACCATTCCCGTTCTTCCTCCTGCTCGATGGTGCTCAACAGACCTGACAGGAAGCTCGAGGACAGCATCAAGACGATCCACACAAGGGGCACCGAGAGAACCAGGGCACTCTGGCTCGCGAACTCCGGATCGTAACCCGCCGCGAACAGAACGCGGCGAAGGAACAACGAGCAAAGTGCGAGCAGTGCCGAGGCCAAACCCGCCACCAGGAACGGCGCCAGAAGCGACCCAATCAAGCGCGGCCATGCCAACTTCCCGCTGCCGTCGTGCCTGTGGAAGGGAGTCGGCTCGGACTTGCCATCGCTTTGCCACAGCAGACGCAGCCGCATCAACGACATCAAGAGCGGCGGTATGAGGGCGAACCGGAACTGCCAGCGAAAAAGCTGAGCGTAGGAGACATGCCCCCCGTGCAGCGCGCCCCTTAACCAGGTTTCCCCAAGCAACCACGAGCCCACCAGCAGGGGCAAAACGAACAGCCACAACTCCCAGGAACGTCTGCCCGGCTTGCCGGGTTCCTTGGTCACAGATTCCTGCGGAGGCCAGCCCGTACGCACCGCAGCGAATACAGAGGCGACGGCGACAAAGAACAACGACGTCCACATAACGTGCCGATACCATTCGCCGCCGCCGGGATGGGCCAACGGCCAGGAATAAGACACGATCCACAAGAATTGAGGCAGGCACAGCAGGCAAATGACGACCGGTACCAGAGTCAGCCAGTTCAAGATCATGTTGCGCAATACGATCGCCGCCAGCGTCAGAGTATCCAGAGTGAAGCCGTAATGTGGCGTAAGGTAGCTGGTATATTCCCTCAGGTGCCGGATGGGTTGCGTCTCGGGATCGCCTGCCGTGGGCGCTGGCTCCGCGAGTTGGCTGACGACCTTGTGAAAGCTGCTGCGCTTGGCCCAAGCCATCAGCCAGCTGCCAATATAGCCTCCCCCGGAGACGGTCGACAGGTAATCGAGATTGTCCAGCAAGGGCCTCTGGCCGGCTATGCACTCTCTTTCCCGGCTGAACCGGGCCAGCCCCTGCAGAATACCCAAAGAAAAGCTGGCGCTCCGGATGCCGCCACCGGAAAAGCACACAGCCGTACCGTGCATTGCGTGTAAGACCTCCTTCAGCGGACGATCGCGCGTTTTGCAGTCGTGCTCACACCTCAGGGTCTCCTTATAACCTAATTCCACTCTGGCGCTAAAGGTTGCCTCGGACTCCCCGGGCTCCCGCCTGATGTTCTGCAGCACATCCTTCATGGCCGCCAGTGCGGAGTAAGCGTCTTCGGAAGCGGTGAGCGCCTGGTCGAGACCGTCCCACACCTGAGTCAAGTCAGACGGCGTGCTCTCCAACTTGAGAACATACTTCGCCACTGCGTCCGCAAGTGCCGGTTCACGGCGGAAACGATACTCGCCAAAGATCGTCCGGAATGGAAGCGCGTGCGGATGTGAGGGGTACGTTGTCGATACGCCGGGAGCAATACGGGTTGAACTTTCATCAGCCATAAGCTTGACAATGAGCTAGAGGCTAGCAAACGCAGCGGAAAATACAAGTATCAAGTACTGCTCCCGCAACCTAGGGGCTTGGCCAGCCCGGCCCGAATTGGGAATGCCGGGGTCCGTTTGCCGCCGGCGGGCATCAATCACACCCAAACGTGAGGTAAATCACAGCCGCTTTGTGCGCTTTCGGCAGACAATCGCTACAGGATGGGAAGGCGCGGGAGAGGCGTCTTTCATTGGAGGCTGCAATGTCGGAAGACAAGCGCGATGTGCTCGAAGTACTGCGTTACGAACTCAATTTCCTGGAGCAGGGCGGCTATGGAAATTGGTATAGCACTCCGTGGGGACCGGCTTCCATCTTCCAGGATTCGCTTACCTGCCCAAACCACGGCGACCCCACGCGCCCTCACGCGTGCCATGAGTGTCTGCTCTACGACTTTGTTCCCGAGGAGTACCGCAACGAAGACGTACCCTGCCACCATATCCCCTTGAACCGGCAGGGCATAACGGTCGTCACGCCAAACCTTTCGGAAGAAGAGTTGCGCGAGAACGTGAAGCATTGGCTGAAGCGCACCATAGCACGCATAGAAGCCGACCGGGCGGCTCAGGCAACCAAAGAAACCAGTCAACAGGTCGGATAGCCACCTCCGCCGAGAACCCAACGGAGGTTCACTTTCCCATTTCGGAACTGCGTCATGAATTCTTGCCCACTATTGCGATGCACCTGCCGGTTTGCAGATAGTGCCTGGGAAAAGGCCTGGGTCTGCGGGAGCGCGCCATGAAACGGGCTTTTGCTTCCCTAACCGCTCAGGAAGCCCTACATGTCGCCATCCTGATCGAGGAGCGCAATGCCGAGTTGTACCACCGATTTGCGGAAGTGTTTCTCGAGTTCCGCGACAGCGAGTCGCTGGAGATCGCCAGCGTCTTCTGGGAGATGGCGGTCGAGGAATACCAACACAGCTCAATGCTGCAGGGTAAGTACCTGGATCTGTACGGAAATTCCAAGTGCGGCTTGACCGAAGAAGACCTCGTGGACCTGATCGAGGTTCCCAGCCTGGACCACGGTGACATCCTCGCCGCTACCTACGAAAGTTGCAGACCTGACGCGCGCGAACGCGCCCTGCGGGTTGCGCTCATCACCGAGCAAAGCGCGCAAGCCTACTATGCCGCTCTCCTACAGACCACGCCAGTAGGACCGCTGCGCCAACTCTATATTGAACTTGCCCAGATGGAAGACAGCCACGCCGCTCACCTCGAGCACAAGCTGGCGCCACGGCCGGTGTCGGATAGCAGGGTGAATTAAGATTTCGCCAGCTTCTTGGATAACACGGGGGCCTGTTGTATAGGCGCTCTGGAATTTATCTGCGTCTCTGCGTCCCGAGATTAAAAAATGGCCTACGGCTTGCTCAGATCCTGGGGAAAGGACTTGAACTCAACCTCACGCTGTCGGAGTTTATCGCTACCGCCCGCATCCGTGGCATGCTGGGTGAGCGTTCCCTTCAGTACGCGATATCCCTCCTGGCCGGATTTTTTGCCCGAGGTCGTGCCGATAACACCGCTGAACTCGTACCAGATACCATGCACGGTCTTGGTCTTGAACGAGAGGCGGTTCTCCTTGAGCTCTGCTTTATCGAAGAACTGATCGATGAACTCCCCTTTGTCGCTTTCGGTATCGCCGAAGCGCGAGACAAAACCGGAGAGCTTGCCGTCATCCAGCGTGAGCTGTACAAACTCGCCGTCGCGCAAGAATGTGTACATGCCGGACGGATCGGCCGTGGAATCACTGCTCTTGGCTTGCCCCTGTGGGCCGCCTGAAGGTTGCTGGCCTGCGACAGAACACGTCACACTCGCCAGCGCAAACACGGCGAGCAGTAGAGATCTGCGGATCATGATTGCTCCTGGTAACGATCATCATTGCACGTTGCTGCTGAATCCCGAAATGTATGAATGGAATGGACCCACAGCTCCTCGAGTTCCGCTATAATCCGGATACTTACCCCAGGGTAGAGGAAAATGGCCACCAGTCCCCCAGCCAGCGACCAGCGCGAGGTTTCAGCGCCTGATCCTCCGGCGCTGCTGTGCGAACTGGAGCCCTGGCACCGGGTTTTCCTGCGGAATCTGGGCGACTTTCTTCTTCACCGCGAACCGCCACCGGTGGAAACGACGTCGGAGCCGGTTCCTATCAGTCCTGACGAGTTCATTCGCACCGGTATTCCGATTTCGCGGTTTTTCGAATCCTATGCCGGCCACATCGCATTCGTCGTTGTCGTCTATGTGGTTACCGTGCTGTACAACCGCACACCGAAGCTGCAGTCGCCGTTTGAGAACACGAAGATCGAATACTATCCGGTGAGCGAATATCTCCCACCGATCAACACTGGCAATAAAGCGGCGATGAGACCACGCAAAGGCGCTCCCAAGCTGGCCAAGCAGGAGATCCTCTCCGTTCCGCCGGAGCCCGACAACAACCATCAGACCATCGTCACGCCGCCCAAGATCAAACTGAAGCAGGACGTGCCATTACCCAACATCGTCGCCTGGACATCCGTTCCTGCAGCTCAACCGGTAGCCGCTTCGGCCCGCTCCGTGTCGCAACTCAAGGTTCCGCAATTTGAACCGCAGGTGGTCGGGCCAGCAGCCGACGTTTCGCAGGTAAAGCCAAAGCTATTGGTGCCGCCGGAGCTGCAACCCTCAGTGGTCGAGCCGCCGCTGGCGCCCGACCAGTTGAAGTTGAAAGCCGGGCAGATGAACATGGCTCAACTGCAGCCGCAGGTCGCTGCTCCCAAGCTGCCGGTTGAAGCGCAGCGGGCCAGCGGCGCGACTGACAATGCGAGCAAGAACCCTGCGAAATCTCCATCCACCGCCGATGTCGCGCCATCTCCGAACGTGCAGGGTCTGGCTGCGACCAAAGGTCAAGGCCAGATCATCGCACTGGGATTGAATCCTGCCGACGTGCACGGGCCCATCAACGTTCCCAGCGGGAATCGCAGCGGAGAATTTCACGCGTCGCCTGCCGGTAAGCCAGACGCGCCGGGCACGCCCAATGTAATCGGCAGCGGAACTGGCACGGGTCCCGGCCATGGAAATGGTGCCGGGAAAGGCGCCGGAAACAGCGGGCCTCCGGGGATCACGGTTGGCGCTCCCCCGCCCGGCGCGACCACTTCCGCCGTCGCCGGAACACCGGCGAAATCTCCGGCCGCGCCTCCAGCCAATCCGGATCTGGAAGCGCGCAAGCAGATGATCGCCGCAGCTATGAAGCCATCGCTGCCCAGCGTCCGGGATCGGCAGCCCCCTGCGCCACCTCCCACATTGTCAGATGACCCTGACCTCAGTATTGAACGGCGGGTTTTCGGCCCCAGGAAGTACTACTCCCTGATCATGAACATGCCGAATTTCACCTCGGTCACAGGGAGTTGGATCATTCGGTTCGCGGAGTTGAAAGGCAGCGAAGACAAAACCCCACTCACCGCCCCAGTGGCGACCACGAAGGTTGACCCCGCCTATCCGGCCGACGTCCTGCGCGACCATGTGGAAGGAACAGTCACGCTTTACGCTGTGATCCGGGCTGACGGCTCAGTGGATGATATTCGTGTCCTGGACAGTGTGGATTCGCGGCTTGACGAAACTGCGACGCGCGCCTTGGCACGCTGGCACTTCCGCCCGGGCACGAAGAATGGCGCACCGGTTGCACTCGAAGCCGTGGTACAGGTGCCGTTCCGGATGCGGCATTTGCAGTAGGCTAAGTCCTGCCAGTTGCCTACTGCTTTTCGCTAGCCGCCCTCGCCTTGGCAAACTCGTCTCCCGGCTGCCACCCCACCTCTGCTGACTGACTCGCAGCCAGCCATCCCAGCGCGATACCGAAGCGCGCCATTTCGGCATCGCCCCGAAAATCCATGTCCGGACGATACTCGTCACTGGGGTGATGGTAGTCATTGGCGACGAAATCTCTTGCCTTCTGGAGGCCCCACTGCCGATCATGTCCCTGGTACTTGTCGCCTTCGTCAATCGAGAACGCCGGAACGCCCGCGCGCGCGAAGCTGAAGTGGTCAGAGCGGTAGTAATGCCCCGCGCCGGGCTGCGAGTCAGGCACAATTGTCAGCCGGAACTCTTTAGCGGTGCGCTCCACTGCCGGGTAAAACGTGGTGCGCTCAGCGCCCGCGACGTTGACTTCCTCCGGCACACCGAGCGGCGGCACATCGTCGTAGTTCAGGTCGAGCGAGATCTGCTTCGCCGGCACCGGAGGGTGCTTGCCGAGATACTCTGAGCCGCGCAGCCCCTGTTCCTCCGCCGTGACCGACACGAAGTAGACCGACCGCCTGGGCTGTTGCCGCGCTTCCGCAAACGCACGCGCAATCTCCAGCAGAATGCCGACCCCGGTGGCGTTGTCCTGCGCGCCGTTGTAGATGTTGTCGCCTGGCATGCCGGGCACGATCCCCAAGTGGTCATAATGGGCGCTGTACATCACGGCCTGCTGCTTCAATTTGGGATCGGAACCCGGCAGCTCGGCGATGACGTTGCTTGAGTCGAACGACCGTACCTTGCTCACCATGTGCGCCTTCAACTTCGCCGGCAGCGTGAACGCCTTGAAATCAGGCTTCTGCGCCGCGGCCATCATCTCGTCCAGATTCATGCCGCAGCGTTGCATGAGGTCGTGGGCAACCGGTAGTTGTATCCACGACGCCACCTTTAGCTTTGGCGCAGGATCGTCGCGCAGATACGCACGCTCGCCAGACCACGAATTGCGCACCACGTCCCAGCCGTAGCTGGCCATGTCGGTCTTGTGGATGAGAATGACGCCGGCCGCTCCCTGCCGCGCCGCCTCTTCGAACTTGTAGGTCCAACGGCCGTAATAGGTCAGCGCTTTGCCGCCGAAGAACCTGTGATCTTCGGACGGCGGCTCGTTGACCATCATCAGCAGCACCTTGCCCTTGACGTCGACATTCTTGTAGTCGTTCCAATTGAATTCGGGCGCCTCGATTCCATAGCCCATCCACACGATGGGCGCGTCCAAGTCGTCTGTGGCATTGGCGGTCTCATCCATGGCGACGTAATCCGTGCGGTTGCGTAGGTGCATGGGCTGGCTCTTCACGGGAATGAGCGCGAATGTGGTGTCATCTTGCGTAGCGATGCCTACCATTGGCACTTTCTGCAGGTAGCTGCCGTTGTCGCCGGCAGGGTTCAGTCCATACAGTGCGAACTGCGTGGCGATGTACTCCGCGGCGATATCGCCACCGCGCTGGCCGGTGCCGCGGCCCTCCAGCAGGTCGCTGGCTAGAAACTTCACTTGCGCCCGAATCCTCTCCGGATCAACCGCAGCCATGGCCTGCTCTGCCGCGGGCGGCAGCGCGGAAACGTGCGGAACCGGGGGCATGGCTGGTACGGTGGGACTGACTGCCTGACCAAACAGCAAGGCAGGTGCAACCAGAAACGCGATAAGAGCGAATCGCCGCATGAAGGGCCCCCGTGAAGTAACCGCTAGTAGCAAAACGCTCTATTTTACGCGACGCAAAAAAGCCAGGCCGGAGATCGCTCCCCGGCCCGGCCCAACTGCGAGCTTGCGAAAACTCTGGCCTACCTAGCTTGGGCGACAATGGTAACCGACTCGGGCGCCTGGCTTTGAGCGCTCACGGAAGGCTGCGGTACCCGCCCGTTGAAGCTCAGACCCAGGTCAGGGCTCTCCAACTTGCGCAACGCATACACATTGCCTCCAACCAACTTGAAGGTCAGCACGGTGCGCTCGTCGCGGGATGCGTCCTCGTGGATGCCGAGCAGGAGGGACCGACTCCCGGCCGCTTGCGTTCCAATCATGACCATATCCGATTCGTCATTGATCGAAATTGTGTATTCTCCCGCGGGGTGCAGTTGACCGCCCGCGTAGAAGTCAAAGGGAATGTTGGCGCGGACAACATGGGTGTTGCTTTCCGCCAAGGCCACGCCTGCGAGCGCTACCGCCAAAAACGCCAGCGCCATGAGTTTGAGAAGATGCTTTTCCATATCGTGCTCCTTGTTGCCATCATTTGGCCCTCGACATCCCGCCCGGTATTGATTGGGTCGTCGCGTTCTACAACGATGGACATAGTGTTAAACGGAAAAGCGCAGCCTATGTTAGACGCGATTAGAGACGGAAGTGACGAGCGCTGATGGAGCTGCCATCAAAGGCTGAAGAACTGCGTTGAGTTCTGTGGAAGTGAACTGCAGGTGACCGTCGTGTCTCGAAACTGTGACATTTCGCGCTCGTAACGTCGATACGGGGATGAAGTGATATCTTTCGGGGTTTGCAGCACAACTTTGATCCGCAGACCGCGGATCAGTTCCTGGATCCTCAACCGGCGCGGAAATCGCTGATGTCTTCGCCTTTGCGCCAGAGCGGCGTAGGCGTTTGCCGGCGATGCTCGGCCAGCTTCTGATTAATAGCATCCACATCCACCTTGGACCAGCCCACACACGAGATCTCGATTTCGCCGCTCGGTGCGATGTAGAAAATCGTGGGCACGTTGGTCAGGCCGTAGGCATTCGAAACCGCGTAGTTCGCCGGATCATCGAGCGCAACCGGAAACGTCACGCCATATTCGCGCAGGAACGCTTGCGTCTCGCGTGCTTCGTTTTGGGAGACTCCAACAAAACTGACGTGAGCGTCCTTGTTCGCCCGGTACACACGCTCCAGCAATGGAAAGGCATACTGGCAAACTGGACAACTTACCTTAAAAAATGCAAGCACGACGGGCCCCTTCTTCAATGCCCCGTGCAGCGAGAACTGCCGTCGATCAATAGTCGGCAGGGTAAAATCCATTGCACGGGTACCCACGGTCAATGCGGCCATTAATGAAGACCTCCTAAGTATTAGTTAGATTCCGCTCGCTTCCCTCCGGACTCACCCGGTAGCCTGCGTAGAATTTTGCGTGTCAGCCCAGTCAACGGGTAGGCGTTGCCACTGCCTGGGGGAGCACCATCGACCATCACTCCTTAAACTGGACATCTCTCGCGGCGAAGATACGACGACGGACACTTCGTAATCCGTGTCGGTAATGGAGTGCCGCAAACTGGCGATGAGAGCACTGCCGTTCCCTCGACCGTTCGGCACGATGGGTAACTCCCACATGCCCGCCATGAGAGAGGCGTTGGCTGGACGTTGGACCAGCCACACGGCGTCGCTCTTCTGCGCCAGTGCATAACACAAATGCTTGCGCTTCCGCTGGGCTTTGGGCTGAGAAGCTTTGGCCCCGCGCGATTGACACCATGCATTCAGCGGGCACAATAAACATTGCGGCGCTCGAGGTGTGCAAATAGTCGCGCCCAACTCCATCATGGCCTGGTTGAAATCGCCCGGACGCGCGCGATCGAGCATCTCTTCCGCGCGTTGCCACGCCGCTTCCCTTCTGTCCACTTTCCCCTGCACGCGCCCCAGCACGCGCTCGACATTTCCGTCCACCACAGCGACGGCTTCTCCGAAGGCGATACTCGCGATCGCCGCAGCAGTGTAGCGGCCGATACCGGGGAGCGCAAGCCACTCTTCCGCCGTCTGCGGAAGCTGTCCCAGCCGATCACGCACGATCACCTTCGCCGCCTGATGCAGGCGACGCGCGCGATGGTAATAGCCGAGCCCGCTCCAGGCAGCCAGCACCGACACCTCACGCGCTCCCGCCAGCGTCTGCACGGTAGGAAACCTGTGCAGGAACCGCGCGTAATGATCGAGCACCGCTACCACCCGCGTCTGCTGCAACATGATTTCCGAAACCCACACGCGATAGGGATCGACGTCCCGCCTCCACGGCAGGTCACGGCGGTTCTGGTCGTACCAGTCGAGCAAGCAGCTTCGCAATTTGCGGAGCTCGCGCGAATTCAGAGGAAGTACGCGTCTGCGCATGGCAGATGCGATTCTAAATGGACGATTACTTAGCAGGTGAAGTATGCCGGATAAAGAACTCTTCCTTGTCCATATCGGCCGGCACGGCAACGTCAAAGAATCCGACCATCATCTCGTCCGAGGTCTGGCCTCCCCAGGTCACGGCCTTGTTGGGATCGGGATTGTGCATGTTCTCGTCGGAATTGTCGTACCAGGCGACGGCCTGCAGCCAGGTTCCAGCCTTCAGGAAACGAGGCTGCGCCAAGCGATAACTCAGTTGCCAGTGAAAGTGATAATTCACCCGCAGCAGCGTCTCAACCTTTCCATCGGGGTGGAGGATGTTGTACTCAAACCGCTTGCCCCGCAGATGCATATGCGGAAAGAAGCTGAGCAGCGTGGCATCGTTGGGCAGGCTGCCGCCAACATCCACCCGGTAATCGTCAGTATGGGGAGGAATGATAAAGCTGTGGTTGGTCAGCTGCAGGGTGAGCACGCGCTGTTTTGGCGGCTGCTTTGCAAATACCAAACCGATGCTCGTCTGGTCTGTGCTGGCGTGGCCGTTGGTGGTGTAGTGCATCTGGAACACCAGGTCCGATCCCGCCGGGACGAACTTTGCCATCCCGTCGGGCCAGCGGTCGGGCTCGCTGCCGGGTGCGTACACCAAAATCATGTCACTGGTGGTCTCATGAGCTTCGGCCTGCTCCTTCGGATCGGAAAAGCTCGAGGGCGTGAACGGCACACCCACCGGCGCGTTGCGCAGCCAGTTCGAATTGGGTGGCCGGACGTAAACCACCGCATGGTGCACGTGCTCCCGGCTCGACGGCCGGATCTCCGACATCTGCACCCATTTGTCTTCGGTGAACCCGGTTGGGACGATCTCGTAGGTGTACTCGATCTCGCCGCTGGCGGGAATGCTCACCGGCTTCGGCATTCGCACGATCTCGTCCGGCCCGGGAATGTTCCAGCCTTGGTTCCAATGCGGCGCTCCCGGAGCCTCCTGTCGCGAACCCGCGGGCGAGCCAGCATCCACCCACGCCGCAATCGTGGCGATTTGCTTTGGAGTAAGCGAGGGATCGTTGGAAAACTTTCCATAGCGCGGATCGGCGAACCATGGCGGCATCGTCTTCGATTGCACGGCTCGCTTGATCGCCGCTGCCCAGGGTCGCGTCTGCTCAAAGGTCACCAACGGCATAGGCGCAATTTCCCCTTCACGATGGCAGACCTGGCAGTGGTCCTGCAGGATCGGCAAAACGTTCTTGTAGAACGTGGGATGAGTACGCGCTCGCGACGTAGCAGGCGAGCTGTGGGATGGATCGGAAGATTGGCGGCTACTGCCCAGAAACAGAACCAACGCAGCAGCCACGCTCGCAAGCGCCGCCGCTCGCTGCAAAACGAAGGGAGTCAGGCCGCGCGTCAACCGCTTCGAATCCTATAGTCCGTGTTGCCCGGGTTCATGCTCGTGCAGTTCTTGCGGAGCGCCGTGACGGCGCAGGATCTGGGCGAGATTCTGCGAAAACGCGGAGCGCGGCAGCACCATGTCGCATCCTGCTTCCTGCGCCTTCATCTTCAGCTCACCCTGAACGTGCGAAACGAAACCGATGATGTTGGTGGCCTTCTTCAACTTCGCCTTAAGTTTGGGAATAATGCTCAACGGCTTGGCAGAAGCGTTGTTCAGGTCGAAGATGATCAGTGCCGGCTTGTCGTCGCCGTTCTGCCGCTCTTGCAGGTCCTTCTCGGTCTTGACGAATTCGACCTTCACGTTCATCTTGCGTGCCGTCTCCTGGATCTTCGCCATGAAGAACAGGTCATCCACGAACGCGAAGATTCGGGCGGGCTGCTCGCCGGAAGTTGAGGTGACGGGAACCGGTTCAGGATCGGGCGGCACGAATTTTCCAAAGCTCTGCCCGGCGCGGCCACCCCGGTTCGGCCGCTGCATATTGCCGTTGTTGTTGCCCTGGTTAGCCCGGTAGCTGTGGTCCATAGGCGCGGTGAAAACGCCACCACCGGTCTGGCCCTGTCCGGCGGGCCGGCCCGGCTTGCGGCCATGGCGCTTGGGAGGTCCATGACGATGTTGTCCGGGATGCTGTCCGGAATGTTGTGGCGCCCCGGGCGTGTGCGCGACGGGTCCACGGCGGCCGCGCCGCCGTCTGCGTCCCTTCCCGCCGGGCTGCCCGGAGGGAGGATTCTGTCCTTGATTCATGCTTCTCTCTTAATTGCTCTCACCCGCAGGTCGCGGGTTCCCACATTTATGAACCGCTGTTCTCAGCCGCGCCCTTGCATGCTTGTCTGCGTGGTCGGCGGCCTCGCGGTTGGATACTACGCTGAAAAATCGACTCAGTTGCGTCCGTCTGGCGCCCGGAACTTTCGGCGCGAGGAATGCCTGCACGGGAAGTGCGGCCATTGGAGGACAGCTACATGGTACGCAGCTTTTCCCTCGGAACGCAAGCTCAAAAGCTTTCTTTGCCTAAGATGCAATCGACTAGTAACCCAGTGTTGTTAATTTTCATCGGCCGGATATCGCAGTTCGATGCCGGTTTTTCGCCAGTCAGCACTCGCTACGCGCTGCTCAAGGCTCGCGTTTGAAAAACTGTCAGCAACACTAGATTGATCACCTGCAACTGGCAACTGACCACTTTTATTGCCTGAACATCTGCCTGGCGATAAAGAACACGTTCGCTGGCCGCTCGGCCAGACGCCGCATGAAGTACGGGTACCACTCCGTCCCAAACGGAATATACACCCTCAAGCCGTAGCCCTCACGCACCAATTGCTGCTGCAGGTCGCGACGTACTCCGTAAAGCATCTGGAACTCGTACGCTGAGGCCGGGATGTTCTCCGCCAGCGCGAACTGCTTGATCTCCGCGATGATGCGCTCATCGTGCGTGGCAATGCCGTGATAGACGCCGCTTTTCAGCAGCGTGCGCGCCAGCTTCAAGTAATTCGCATCCACATCAGCCTTCTTGGGAAACGCGATCTCCGGCGGCTCCTTGTAGGCGCCCTTGCACAGCCGGATGCGAATGCGCTCCGACAGCAGATCGTCCACATCTTTTTCGCTGCGGAACAGGTACGACTGGATGACCGTGCCCACTCTGCCGGCGTGACCGGGCAGGCGGTGCAGTTGGCGCACGAAGTCGAGCGTGCGCTGGGTGTAAGGCGAGCCCTCCATGTCCACGCGCACGAAATTATTGATCCGCACCGCATGGTCCACCAGCTCGGTGACCAGCCCGAACGCCAGGTCTTCGCTCACATCGAATCCCATGTGCGTGAGCTTGAGGCTGACATTCGCGTTCAGCTTGCGGGTGGAAATTTCGTCGAGCAGGCGGTGATACAACTCGGCGCTGTGCTTGGATTCGTCGGCGTTAGTGACGTTCTCGCCCAGGTTGTCAATGCTGACGCTCGCGCCCCATTCGTTGACCACCTGGGTGGCGCGAATGACGTCCTCCACCTGGGTGCCGGCGACAAACCGGCTGGAGAATCGCAACCCCAGCGAAGAGTTCTCGGCGAAATGGCGTAATCGTTTGCTTTCGGAAAGCCCGATGAAGAGCGACCTTAACATGCCGCCTCCCCGGGCCCGAGAGACGTAGGCGGCACGGCTTCAGCCGCTCTAATACTGCGCTTTAGAATGTGTGCAAGAACTGGTTTTGAGTTGTCACGGTGGAACGACTGCCCAAAATCAAGCCCCGCAGGGGCGAAATTGAATTTAGCCCAGGGCGTAAGCCCTGGGTTAGGTGGCAATCGGAACCGAGTCCCTTCAGGGACGGCACAGCTTTCGCACAAAATTTGAGGGATAACGGAGTAAGGGCTCCGCGCAACGGAATGGCTCATAGTTTGCTCACGCCGGCTCTGCGGCCGGCTGGGAGTTACATACCTGTGTATCACAGCCTAAGGGCTTCATCTATACCGCACATCACAATGGTGTGCGGGTAACTGCTCGAACAAGAGCTGGTTCTGAACTTCTGGGACCAAACTCTCGGTTCTATCCACTATCACTATCCCCCTCCCCCCTCGTTCTTTAGAATCATCGGATTACAGACTATCTCCCGGCAAATCATTGAGCCCCAATGGTTTATAAGTAACTGCATTATTTGCGTCACTTACGGGCATAAATTGCCGCCAGCTTCAAGCTTTGCAAGAGCGTGGGGAAGGCCGTGGTTCCGAACTTCTGGGATCAGACTCTCGGTTCTATCCACTAGCACCCCTCCCCCTCGTTCTTTAGAATCATCGGATTACAGACTATTTCCCGGCAAATCATTGAGCTCCAATGGCTTATAAGTAACTGCATTATTTGCAGTGGATTACGCGAACTAAATTAGTTAACTTACAGGAAAATGGGGACAGGCCGCGTTACCGAACTAATAACCGGTAGCCCCTCGGTCTGGCAACTGGCTACTGGCAACTGTTTTCAAAGAACCTTCCCGGCCTGCACTCTGGGTGCGACCACGGAGACACAACCACTGCGCCCTCCTTCTCACGGATACCGTGCTGCCAGGGGTTTCCGCAAGGGCGCAGGGCACGGCGGGTGTGACGAGGCCGTAAAACTTGACCGACGAGGAGATCACGGACTATCACTGAGGAGAAGATAAACACATGGCCCAGCGGAAACAGAAAACGATTGCCGCTCATCCTGGCGAGATTCTACGCACGGAATTCATGGAGCCCATGGGGATTACGGCCTATCAACTGGCGAAGGCGCTGCACTTCCCTGGAATCTATGAGATCGTGCGCGAACAGCGGGCGATCAGCGCCGACGTGGCTCTCCGCCTCGGCAAATACTTCGGGATGACGCCGCAGTTCTGGATGAATCTTCAAGCCGACTACGACCTGGGACTGGCAGCAACCCTCGCGCTCCACTGAGTAAGATCAAGCCGCGGCTCGGCGGCGTAGCGACAGGGTATTTACCAGTCGTTCTCACGACCAAGACGCGAATGAGTGAGCACCTGGCATCTCTTGAAACCGATATCGGTTGATTCCTCTTTGAATTTCTTGACGAGTGGACCAAACACTTTCTCAAACGCTATTGCCCTATCAATCAGCCAATCGAACAGCGCCGTAATGCCCGCTTCATTGTCAATATCCGCATTCTCTTTTCTCTGCACGGCACGGCAGGCCTTTTTCGCTTCAATCCATTCCAGCTTCGCACCGAGCTGCTCTCAATGGCCGCTTGCTGTCTTTCAGGAAATTGAAAAGAGGCTTGTTGTCGTTGATATAAATCTCGCATCCCAGCGTTCTCCTGCGTGTTCATGGTCAAGCTAATGTGAGCCTCGGCGTTTCCGATCGAAATGTCGTACCAGTGCTGAGGGGCGGGCGTTCGCCGAAACAACGGGACTTTCTTTTCCAGAGCGTATGACTTTAGCTTCGTCCAAAAGTCCAGCTTTTTCAGGTCGGTTTCGCCTAAGTCCTTGCTCTCCGCGCTGTGCCTCACCACCTTGGCCCATTCGTTCGGCTTGCAAATAAATTGGAACTTCGGCGCGGGATCGGAATTGTTGATGCGCCAGGCTTCAATCCTGATCGCGAAGAACAGGCGGTCCTCGCCCGTGTTTTCGTTGAGCCAGTCGATGGCACTTCTGTGCTCTTCGGTGATGTCTTTGAAAATCCAGATCACGATGCTCGCATCGTGCCCCGCAGCATAGGTAATGATCTTGCCGAGATGGTCGTGATTGGTTTTTTCCAACTGGTTTTCGATGACGATCTTGCGGCCCGTCCCTTCCTCTTCCGCAAGGATGTCGAGGCTGTACTTGCCGACGCCCGCCTCCTTTTCAAGCAGCCTGATTGGGATGCCGATCTCGTCGCTTAATTGGGCGAGGTTCTCCTCTTTGGCAAGCCAGCTCGAAAAATCGTACTCCTCGTTCTTCCAGATCTCTCTCAGGTCCACCTTGGTGAGTTTTCCGATGTCGCTACCCATGTGATCAATCGTAGTGTGCGGTGCTTGGCGGTTCAAAAAGGAAAGAATGTGATGCGACTCCTGCCCAAATACTTCCTCTAGGAAAGCGACCACAGCTTGCCGCCAGCGTACGTGTTCCGCATCGGACGCAACTCCACGATGCAACTCCGGTACTTTGTTTATCAGGGCATTATTCGCCGAAACGAAGCGCCCCAACTGTTCACCCAACTGCTCCACTTCCTTGCGGATCACTCGCCTCGCGAAAGCGTTTCGCCAGCTCGAAAAAGGCCTTCTCCTTTTCTTTGCGCGCCTGGATTCCCTGCTCGATGAGTTCCACCAGGACTCGGTTATCGCTGAGGCGGCGCTGCTTCGACATTGGTTTCCACTTGTTTCGCGATTTCTCGCGGCAAGAGTTACGCATCTGCCGCACCTGTTTGGACTGCCACCGATTAGCAGTCAGCCATACAGTCATGAATAGTACACGCAATCGTGGTGCGATTACAAGCCGAGGCAATTGCCTGTGCCGCGCCTACCGGGGCTAGGATGAACATTTCGGACGTACCCAGCTAACTCGGCCTGACGGCATGATGCCTGCCCTGAGCGCAGCGAAGGGTGCTAACGCTGACTTTGCCGTCCCGACGAAGAACGGGACGATGGCGCAAAGGCGCTTCGGACATCAGTCGCTCACTAGCAGGGACTCTACAGACCACAAAGAACCGGCAGTCCCTCGACTTCAGCGGCTAAATCAGGCCGCGTGAATCGGGATGACAGCGAGAGCTCTGAGTCGAGCTCTAAGGAATGAATGGTCGATTTACAGCGAGCCGCATATCGACTTCGACTGACGTCCGCTTAGGACGACAACGAACCTTCGACTCATCGGGAGTGATATGGCGAATAGTGAATAGCATACGTAGAAAGCTGACGGCTGACAGCAGATGCTCTCTTCTACTCCCACTCAATCGTTCCCGGCGGCTTGCTGGTCACGTCGTACACCACGCGGTTGATGCCCTTCACCTCGTTCACGATCCGGCTGGAGATGGTCTTCAGCACCTCGTGCGGCAGCGGCACCCAGTCGGCGGTCATGCCGTCTTCGGAATGCACGGCGCGGATGGCGCAGGTATAGGCGTAGGTCCGCATGTCGCCCATCACGCCCACCGACATCACCGGCAGCAGCACCGCAAACGACTGCCAGACCTTGTTGTACAGCCCGGCTCTCTTGATCTCGCTGACCACGATGTCGTCGGCCTCCTGCAGCAGCGCGACGCGCTCGGGCGTGACCTCGCCCAGGATGCGCACCGCCAGCCCCGGCCCGGGAAACGGCTGCCGCTGGAGAATTTCCTCCGGCATTCCGAGGTCGCGGCCAATCTTGCGCACTTCGTCCTTGAACAGGTCTTTCAGCGGCTCGATCAGCTTGAGCTTCATTTTCTCGGGCAGCCCGCCGACGTTGTGATGGCTCTTGATGGTCTGCGACGGCCCGCGCACCGAGCGCGATTCGATCACGTCGGGATAGAGCGTGCCCTGCACCAGCCACTCGACCTTGCCGTGCATTTGCTCGATGCGGTGCGCCTCTTCCTCGAAGACCGCGATGAACTCGTTGCCGATGATCTTGCGCTTCTGCTCCGGCTCGGTCACGCCCGCCAGCTTGCTGAGGAAGCGATCGCTGGCGTCCACGGCATCAATGTTGAGCCCGAGCTTGTCGCGCAGGTTCTTCTGCACGTTGATGAACTCGTTCTTGCGCAGCACGCCGTTGTTGACGAAGATGCACGTCAGCTGAGCGCCCACCGCGCGATGCACCAGCTCGGCCGCGACCGACGAATCCACTCCGCCGGAGAGCCCGCAGATCACGCGGCCCTTGCCGACGGTCTGCCGCACCGCTGGCGATGGTCTCGTCGATGAAGCTCTGCGGCGTCCAGTTCGGCTTGAGCCCGCAGACATCGAAGACGAAGTTGCGCAGGATCTCGGTGCCCTGCGGCGTGTGGTGCACCTCAGGATGGAACTGCACGGCGTACCACTTCTTCGCAGCATTCTGGATGGCGGCCACCGCGTTGGAAGTCTTGCCGACCAGCTCGAATCCCGGCGGAAGCTCCATGGCCTCGTCGCCGTGCGACATCCACACTGCCAGCGGGCCCGTCAGCCCTTTGAACAGCGGCGCAGTCTGCCTTCACCAACTCGACCTGCGCGTGGCCGTACTCGCGCTTGTCGGCCGCCCGCACCTTTCCGCCCAGCTTGTACACCATGAACTGCAGCCCATAGCAGATGCCGAGAACAGGCAGGCCGAGGTGCAACACCCGCTCGTCTGCAGGAGGCGCGTCAGCGTCATATACCGACGACGGCCCGCCCGAGAGCACAATCCCGCCGGGGTGGTAGCTCTTGATTTCTTCCAGGGATGCGGTGCACGGCAGGACGACGGAGAAGACGTTCTGTTCGCGGATGCGGCGCGCGATGAGTTGCGAATACTGCGCGCCAAAGTCGAGGACGACGATCGATTGCGTTTCCACTATTTACTGTGCCAGAGGACGCGAGCAGTGTAAAGGGCAGCGGCAGTTACTGGCTAGTGGACAACCGTCAGACATTCGTCCGCAAGCCTTTGCGAGTTATGCGAACTTCCACCGTGTGGGGGCGGTCGCAAACTGTTTCTCCGGCAGCGCGAACACCGTCCGTGGCGTCACCTTGAAGACGACTCCGCCCGTTTGCCGCTCCATGGGCCAGCCATATTTCTTTTTGCTCAAGGCCGATAGCGCGTGCGGAAGCGCGTCGTAGGAAACACGTTCTGCCATGCCCTCGACAATGATCAACTCATGAAGTTGCTCGTTGATGACGATGCAGTGCGGGTTCTTAGCCAGATTTCTGGCTTTGCGCGTGGTGTCCCCGGTGCCAAAGTAAAACGCATCCGCGAACCACAGGCCGTGCATTCCCATCGCGTGCGGCCGACCGTCGGGGCGAACCGTGACGATCACGTAATTATGGGAATTGGTCAGCCGTTCGCGTGCCCAGCTCCAGTCCAGCATTCCTTTGGCTGATTTCGAAATGCCATAGATCGCCGGCATCACCGGGCGGCTGGCGACAGGTTGTCTCTCGGCGGTTCCGGCAGGAACTGATTTTCTCTCGCCGCCGGGCCTGCGCTTTGCGGACTTCTTCGGCATCAGGAGATTGGAACTCGCGATGCCGCCGAAGGTCAACTGCGGGGCCTTACTCGAACCTCCAGCGCGTCATGCCGTCGCGAAACTGCTCTTCGAGCATGGCGAAAGCGATTCTTGGCCACCGCGGGAGGTTCAACATTTGGTTCTTGGCCCTAGCGCTTGTGGCCAATGTTTTCCATCCCCTGTGCTTTCTCGGTCGTCTATATAGTTCTACCAACTACTTTACAATCAGCGTGGGATGGCGAGCATTCACGAAGAGGAAGTACTAGGCAAGGCATACGACAGCAGGCTGATGAAGCGGCTGCTCACTTATCTGCGCCCTTACCGGTTGCAGGTGGTGATTGCCCTGATCGCCATCGTGCTGAAGGCGTGCGCCGACGTGCTCGGCCCCTATCTGACGAAAGTTGCCATCGACAAGTATCTCGCTAACCACACCGAATCCCATTCCCTGCTCGACCGCTTCCTCAGTACTCGGCCGCTGACCGGCATCGCGCAGATTGCCGGGATGTATATCGGGATTCTGCTGTTCAGCTTCGTTCTGGAGTTCACCCAGACCTATGTCATGCAGTGGACCGGGCAGAAGGTGATGTTTGATCTGCGCGCGCAGATCTTCCGCCATCTGCAACGCCTGCACATCGGCTTCTTCGACAAGAATCCCGTGGGCCGGCTGGTGACCCGCGTCACCAGCGACGTGGATGCGCTCAACGAAATGTTCACTGCCGGCGTGGTCTCCATCTTCGAAGACATCTTCGTGCTGCTGGGCATTCTGGTCATCATGCTGAACATGAGCTGGCGGCTGGCGTTGATCACCTTCGCCGTGCTGCCGCTCATCTTCTATGCGACCTCGATCTTCCGGCGGAAGGTGCGCGAGAGCTACCGGCGTATTCGCATCGCTATCGCCCGGATCAACGCTTTTCTTCAGGAGCATGTAACCGGCATCGTCGTCGTGCAGCTCTTCAATCGCGAGAAGAAGGCCTACGACCGCTTCGAGAAGATCAATCGCACCCACATGGACGCGTTCAAGGACGCGATCATGGCGCATGCCGTCTATTACCCCGTCGTGGAAGTTTTGTCGGCAACGGCGATTGCCTGCGTGGTCTGGTTCGGCGGCAATCAGGTAATTCGCAACATGGTGACGCTCGGGCGTGCTGGTGGCGTTCATGCAATACGCGCAGCGCTTCTTCCGGCCCATCCAGGACCTGAGCGAGAAGTACAACATCCTGCAATCGGCCATGGCTTCCAGCGAGCGCGTCTTCAAACTGTTGGATACGCCACCAGAGATTGTCTCGCCCGCATCGCTGAAGGCGCCTGCGGGCCTCGGCCGCATCGAGTTTGATCACGTTTGGTTTGCTTATCGCACCGTGGCGCAAGCTGCCGAGGAAGCCGCGAGCAAAGGCGAGAAGCTCAAAGCCGTAGCTGATGGAAACGGGGATCTTGCCAGGGAATACGACTGGGTACTGCGCGATGTGTCCTTTACCATTGAGCCCGGCGAAACGGTCGCCATCGTCGGCCACACCGGCGCCGGCAAGACCACCATCATCTCGCTGCTGCTGCGCTTCTACGACGTGCAGAAGGGCGCCATCCGCATCGACGGCGTTGACATCCGCGATATGGACCTCAACGACCTGCGGCGACGCTACGGCGTGGTGCTGCAGGACCCGTTCCTGTTTTCAGGCACGGTCGCCGACAACATCCGCCTGGGCTCGCACTGGATTGAAGACCAGGCGGTCGAGAACGCCGCCGAGCAAGTGAACGTGGCGGACTTCATTCGCTCGCTGCCGGGGGGCTTCGGGGAAGAGGTACGCGAGCGCGGCAGCACGCTTTCCACCGGACAGAAGCAGCTCATCTCGTTCGCCCGTGCGCTGGCCCACAATCCGAAGATCCTCATCCTCGATGAGGCGACCTCCAGCGTGGACACCGAAACCGAGTTTCGCGTGCGCGAGGCGCTGACGCGCATGGTTGAAGGCCGGACCTCGATCATCATCGCTCACCGCCTGAGCACTATCCAGCGCGCCAGCAAGATCATCGTGATGCACAAGGGCCAAGTGCGCGAAATCGGTTCGCACCAGCAACTGCTGGCCAATCGCGGTATCTATTGGAAGCTCTACCAGCTTCAGTACAAGGACCAGGAAATTCCCATGTCCGCGGGTATTTCCGCGAGCGATTATTCCGCGCCGGGAGTAGGCGTCTCGGCGGACGATTAGCGCCATGCCCGCGCGCCCACCATCTGAAATCCACGCTCTCTTCGTCGACGCTTTCAATCGTGGAGATGTCGAAGCCTTGGTAGCTCTGTATGAACCGGGCGCAGTCCTCATCACGGGTGGTCAACCCGTGGTTGGACATGAGGCCATCCGCGGAACCTACCAGCGTCTTGTCGCGCGAGGCGGCCGGATGGAACTGGAAACTCGAACCGTGATTGAGTCCGGCGAAGGACTGGCGGTGCTGCACGCAAGCTGGACATATCACAGCGCAGGAAAGGCAACACCAGGAATCAGCACCGAAGTCGTCCGGCGGCAGGTCAACGGCGCGTGGCTGTTCGTCATTGATGAGCCTTCTACGCCCCAATAGCGAAGTAAGGCGTCGTCTCAGTCGAAGATTACTCCCTAATAGCGAGGTGAGGACAGTGTGGCAAATTCATCCCTGGTTGGCTCTTGGCGTGCTTGTATCCACAGCCGCGACCGACGCCGTATACGTCATGTTCAATGCCGCCGTGTCTTCCCGGCGGCGCGTGCCCGCGGCCACATGGAGCAGCGTGTGGTATCTGTTGTCGGCGTTCGCGGTCATCAGCTACACCAAGAACTGGGTCTATGTGTGCTTCGCCGCAATGGGGTCCTGGATCGGAGCCTACCTGTCCATGACCCTGCTCCGCAGACCGGCACGTGGCTCTGAGGCTCTTACCTCATGAAAATTGTTTCTGTAAATGTGGGGATGCCGCGAGAGGTCGTCTGGAGGGGTACGATGACCCGGACGGGAATCTTCAAAGAGCCAGTGGATGGTGCGGTAATGATCCGGGAACTGAATCTGGACGGCGACCAGCAGGCTGACCTGACGGTGCACGGCGGACCACACAAGGCCGTCTACGGATATCCGGCCGAGCATTATGTGTACTGGCGGCGTGAGCTTCCTGACGTGGCGTTCTCCTGGGGAAAGTTCGGCGAAAACCTCACCACGGATGGGCTAAGCGAAGACACTCTCTGCATCGGAGACCGCTTGAAGGTCGGTTCCGCGATTCTGATGGTTACCCAACCACGCATGCCCTGCCACAAGTTGGCCCTCAAGTTCAAGCGTGATGACATGATAAAGCGCTTCTTGAAGAGTGGGCGAAGCGGGTTTTACTTCCTGGTGGTCGAGCCGGGAGAGGTTCAGGCGGGCTCAAGCATCGAGATCTTGAGTCGAGACCCGAATCAAGTGAGCGTTGGCGATATCCCGCGACTTTACCTGGGACAAACCCGCGATGCAGACCTGCTTCAGCGAGCCACGAAGGTAAATGCCTTGCCAGAGAGCTGGAAGGCCGAACTTCGCTTGCGGGTAGCGGCGAAGCATGGTTGACGGTGGTGGTTACGTACGACGTACGTAATTCGAAGCAGCCGTGATCGGACGACAAGAGGGAACGGGCTCACTTGCCGACCTTGATGCCCGCCAGGAAAGTAAGGAGCCCGAAGATGTTCAGCAGCCATAACACCACGGCAATCACGACCACCGCATTCAGGATTGATTTGATCGAGCCCGCCATCGGGATGAAACGGTTCACCAGCCACAAAAGAACTCCTACTACGATCAGGGTCACAACTACTTGAAGTAATGGCATACTCGTCTACCTTTCTAGCCTCGTCGGTGTAGATCTCAACCAGGCGGGCCCGTTCTTTCCCCGTCTCTGGCCGCGAGTCAATTAGATGCTGACAGTCCGCGAAAAGGTCGGCCCCGGATCCTGCTTATCCGGCCTTTTTTTTGCTTTTTTGCCGCATCCTCCGCCTGCGGTCTTGAATCTGCCAGTGTTGTGATTACCGCTGCCGGTTCACAGGAGGAGCCATGGCTAAACCGAAATCAGATAACAATGAAGCAACCATTTCCCGCGAGCGTTTGGCGGAGCTGTTAAACGAGGACCTCTCCCGCGAATACCAGGCCATCATCGCCTATGTTGTATATTCCCAGGTACTGAAGGGCGCGGCGTACATGAGTATCGCCAGCCAGCTTGAAATACACGCCAAGCAGGAACTTGATCATGCGCTCATTATTTCGAGGCAGATTGATTACCTCGGCAGGATGCCGGTTGTAACTCCCAAGCCCGTGCGGACCTCTGACGATCCCAAGGAAATGCTGCGCTTCGATTTGGAGAATGAGGGCGAAACCATTCGCAATTACCGCGAGCGCATCAGGCAGTGCGAAGAACTCGGCGAGTACGCGATGGCCGAACAAATCCGCCAGATCCTGGTGAATGAGCAGGACCATCAAATTGATTTAGCTACAGCCCTCGGTGAAGATGTTCCGGATCTCACCGGTCTGAGGACGTCCAGCAAGCGATCCCGATAATGCTGGGGAACATCCGGCCCCCACGATGGCGGATGCCTCGGCGTCGGTAGCCGGCAGAGGTAGTCAGCTGAAGGTACGAGTTCAAGAGGATCGGGCTAATGCCCACACGCGGATTCTGGTCGCCACCAGGCATGTTGCCTCGTCAGGGACTTGCCTGCGGAGTCGCCGCCAGGCTCATCTCTGCCGAGGGTTCTATGCAGTAGGTGACGATCTGCGGGCAGACCCTGCAGGCGGCACCGCCTTCCTGGAGAAACCAGCGGCAATCCGGGCGAATACGGCAGGGCGGCAGCGACTCAACCACGGCGGGAATCAGTTGCACCAGTCGCGTGGCCAGGCGGCAGTCGGTTCCGTCGAAGTGGCGGCAGGCTTTCTCCTGGCAGGGAGCGGCGATGCGCAGCACTTGCGTCGGCGCAACCGGACCGGTAAGGGCAAGCAACTCCTGGGTCACGGGAACGGGCCTTTCGATCCACCGCACACGAGGATCGTCAGCGGTTCCCGCGATGACTCCGAAGGCGACACTGCCCGGAACCTCCGGCTGCGCGCTCGGGCACATGACCGGTCGGGGATTTCTCGCTTCCACCACGCAACCTACTTGGCCAATTTGGGCTGATAGACCAGGCCGATGATGTGATGCGGTGGTAACAAAGCGTGTGCTTCGGCCCCGCCGGCAGCAGCCCCGCCGATTTGGCCGACCGACGGTTCCCCTGTTAAACCGCCTCCTCGGGACAGCACATTCGCGACCTCGCGGGCAGTTTCCACGTTAGCGATCTTATCCGGGGCGACAAATCCGACCCATATCTTGTCGATGGACACGGCGCCATGTTTGGCCAAGGTTTGTTCAACGGCACTCTGCACCGCTGCTGCAAGTTCGTTCAGAGGAACGGGATGATGGGCCACGAGACTACCTCCGTGGCGTGAGAAGGTAGCACAGTTTGGGACGAGTTTTGCAAGATTATTTTTCGTTGTTTTCCGCACACGATATGTCCAGATGAATGAGCACGTTATGTCCGCTTACTGGGGGTAAGTGCCGAAATTCACCAGCTGAATGCTGACCGCTGAGTCACCTGTCATAATCCCAAGGTGCGCATTCTCATCTCCGCGGGAGAGGCCTCCGGCGAATTTTATGGCGCGAAGCTGGTGGAGGCTTTGCGCCGCGAAATCTCGCAACGCGTGCCCCAGCCGCCGCTCGAATTCTTCGGCGTCGGCGGAGACCAGATGCGCGACGCTGGCTGCGAGCTTCTTGTCGAAGCGCGGGAGATCGCCGAAGTCGGCATCGTCGAAGTCGTGAAGCACATTCCGCGGATCTACCGCCGCTTTCGTGAAGTCGTGCGCGAAGCCGAGCGCCGCCGGCCCGATGCTGCGGTGCTCATCGATTTCCCCGACTTCAATCTGCGCCTGGCTCGCGAGTTGCATCGGCGCGGCGTACCCGTGATCTACTATGTCAGCCCGCAACTCTGGGCATGGAAGCAAGGCCGCATTGAGCGAGTGCGAAAGTACGTTCGCGAGATGCTGGTGATCTTTCCTTTCGAGGAGCAGTTCTACCGTGAGCATGGGATCGAGGCCGAATTCGTCGGTCATCCGCTGGCTGACCTGCCTCTGCCCGCGGTCACGCGTGAAGATTTTGCGGCGGAATACAAACTGGATGCCAGCCGCCCATGGATTGCGTTGCTGCCGGGGAGCCGACGGGGTGAGATATCGCGCATCCTTCCCGTCCTGTTAGAAGCAGCGCGACTTCTCGGGCCGGAGTACGTTTACATAGTTCCGGTTGCTTCCACTCTCGAGCCGGGTTGGGTGGCTTCGTTCTTGCGCGGCTACTCGGGGCCGCCGGTCACGTTCACCCGCGATGCACGGGCAACGCTGTTGCACGCGCGGGTGGCGGCGGTCGCCAGCGGCACTTCGACCCTGGAGGCCGCTCTGATCGGCACACCTTTGACAATGGTTTACGGAGTGGCGCCGCTCACCTGGAAGCTGGGCCGCCGTCTAGTAAAGGTGGACCGCTTCGCCATGGTGAACCTGATCGCTGACCGTGATGTCGTTCCCGAGCTGGTCCAGGATGACTTCACGCCGGAGCGAGTGTCCGCCGAGTTGCGTAAACTGCTCCCCGATGGCGAAGCGCGGGACACCATGCTCGCCGACTTTCATGAGATCCGTCGCCGTTTACAACCGCCTGGCGCCGAAGGTACCGCCAGTGAGCGCGCAGCCAAAGCTGTTCTTGCGGTGCTGGGACGGCAATCGTGAGCCGCTGCATCACATCTTTCCCCGTGTTTTTTCATCATTTACGGTGGAGATCAAATCACCAGGACGCGCGAGACAGCTTCCACAAAATGGTTCAGTTCATCGTGGGGTGGAAGTTCACAGGGGGCAGCCTCGCCTTTACAGATTATCTCGCTTCGTGTAAGCGTAAAATGAAGGCGGATGACAGAGGGTTTAGGTTCAGTCCCTGTTGCACCGACCCTATCGCAAATACAGGACTTACATGACCTTGTTACGACGATTGGCCATGCGGTTTGTCCCCGGCGCTCCCATGGCACTTCGTCACAGCTCTCACGTGTCATAAATCAGCTGGCGGCAAGGCACGCTGAATATTCTATTATTGCCAGCGCCGACGATGATTATGCGAAGCCGAACAATCGTTTATTTGATGTTGCCGCCGATGCTATTCGGCTTTCCCGCGATTTGACACTGGATATTTTTGCTTCGAGAACATCGACAGAAACAAAATGGTTCGATGTATGGCCTGGAGAACACTACCGACTTCTGGCCGCACTTGTGCGCCTATTGAATCCGAAAACCGTCATTGAAATCGGCACCGCTTCGGGTATGGGAACGCTGGCTTTAAGTCAGGAAATGAAAACGGGAACGGTCTATACCTTTGATTTGATACCGTGGCAGGACTTTAGCGAGACTTGGCTCACCAAAGCAGATTTTGAGAGGAATGTTGTCCAGAAACTCGATGATGTCTCCGTTCCAAACATCATGGATACATACAAAACTCTATTCGAGGATGCAGAACTTATTTTTGTCGATGGCCCTAAAGACGGTATGTTTGAACACAAGTTTATTTCCCTGTTAGGAAAACTGAACATCAAAAAGGGGACCCTCCTTATATTTGATGATATCCGGGTTCTTAATATGGTAGTTCCATGGAGACGGATTGATCGACCCAAATTAGATTTAACCTCTTTTGGGCATTGGAGCGGAACTGGTCTTGTTGACTGGACAACCTGAAAAGCTAACTCTCATAAGAGCAGCGACCCATTCACTAAGTGGAACTTCAAGAACCGCGAAGGCAACGTCGTTGCTTACCCTACCTAAGACTGGACATCTGAAGACGGGGGTGCACTTATATGGGTTCATGCATCGAGGCGGCAGCGAAAAAAGGCGGGCCGCTGGTAACTATCTTCAAATAATGGAAATCTCGGTTATAGTGAAAGGCAGACTAGGAGTCCTGTCCCAAATGCAAGTTTCAGCGCGTTCCTTTGCGCGCCTTCTCGTAATCTCCGTGTTGGCGATGGTTTCGGTCTGCTCCGCGGCCGAGAAGCCGCGAATCCAGGTGAACGATTACGTGATTCACGCGGTCATCACCCCTCAGAACCATCAGATCAAGGCGCAGGCTCGCGTCAAGTTCACCGCTCTCGACGACATCACCATTGCCACCTTCGAACTGCACAATGCGCTGCGGCCGACGGGCGTGTTCGATGCCAACGGGCAAGCTCTCACGGCGGAGCGCGTCAGCCAGGACTCGACCGTCCGCATCTCGCTGCCCGGCGGTTTGAGCAAAGGCGCCAGCACCACGCTTACTTTTGAGTACGAGGGTGCGATCCAGTCCGTGGATGACAGTCCGGTACAGGGGCTGAAGCTGGCCTACGTCGGCGATCCCATGACATATCTGCTGTATGCCGGGCGATGGTTTCCCATGGTGGGCTATGGCATCAACCGGTTTACCTCGACCATCAGCGTCAGCATTCCTGCCGCCTACACCGCGATTGGGAGCGGAAAGCCGACAACCAGCCCTGCCGAAATCAGCATTGACACCGGCGCTAGTCACAAGACGCCTGCCGCTCATGGTGCGCTCAGCAGGCTGGCTATTCCCTCTGGATACAAGACCTACACCTTCGCTTACGAGGACCGGACGAGCTTTCCGGGAACCATCCTGATCGGTAAGTACGAGCAGGCCAGAAGCACCGAGGGCGGGCTGAATATAACCGTCTATACGACTCCTGAACACAAGGCGCTGGCCCAGGAATATGCCGACACGGCAGTGAAGGAATTCTTTTTCTTCACCACGACGTACACTCCGGCATTCGGCAACACGCTGAACGTGGTCGAGATTCCGAACGATACCGTGCCCTCGGCGTGGGCACCCGAGATTGCAGCCCTGGCTTCGCGCTATTTCACGGGCAAGGTCAACTATCGGCTTCTGGCCAATACCATCGCACACCAGTGGTGGGGAACGATGGTGAGTCCGGCAACCAGGAACGATTGGTGGCTCAACGACGGTTCGGCGCGCTTCTCCGAGGCGCTCTATGTTGAGCATGTCGCCGGACAGGCGGGGTTTGAGGAAGTCGCCAAAGACATGTCGGTGGGCGCGCTGGCTTACGTCTCCGTGCCTTTGGCTGACGTCGGCAAACTCGACCCATTCTCGCCTGAGTTCCAATCGCTGGTGACCGACAAGGGCGGCATCATTCTGAACATGTTGCGCTGGGTCATTGGAGACCAGGCGTTCGACAAAACGATGCGCACCTTCGTCTCGCAGTACGCCGGCAAACCGGTATCGGTTGAGGATCTGCGCAAGATCGCCGAGCAGGCTTCCGGACAACAGCTGACATGGTTCTTCACGCAATGGCTTAACTCCACCGGCGCCCCCGAATTCAAGAACAAGTACACCGTCTATCGCACCGCCAAAGGCTTCCGTGTCGTGGGAGAAATTTCGCAGGACATGGACCTGTTCCGCATGCCGGTGGAACTGAAGATCGACACCGACGGCAAGACCGAAACCAAGCGCATTGAGGTCTCGGGTACAAACTCCGCCTACGCGGTGGAGACATTCGGCCGGCCGCGCCGGATCAGCATCGATCCCGACAACAACGTGCTGCAGAATTCGCAGGAGCTACAGGTGCGAACGTCCATCATGCGCGGGCAGCAGGACGTGGAGCAGAACGACCTGGTGGAAGCCCTGAAGGAATTCCAGAAAGCGCTTGATATAAATAAGAATAGCTCGCTGGCTCATTATCGAATTGCGGACGTGTTCTTCCTCCAGCACAACTATCAGTCCTCGGCCAATGCCTACCGCGAAGCCCTTAACGGTGATGGCGAGCCGCGCTGGACCGAGGTCTGGAGTCACATTCAACTGGGCAAAATCTTCGATCTCACGGGGCAACGCGAGCGTGCCACCAACGAGTATCGCCAGGCGCTGCAGACCAACGACAACACGCAAGGGGCGCTGGACGAGGCACGCAAGTATCTGCAGAGTCCCTTCCAGCCTCAGAGCGGCACCAACGGGATGCAGTAAGCGCGGTCAGTGTGCGAGTTTGAGGCCGCTCAATCGGGCGGCCTTTTCCTTGGGCACCCCGTGCGGCATCAGCAGCACCTGAAAGGTTTCGCCCATGCCGCTGGGCGAGATGAGGTGTTTGAGTTGCAACGCAACTTTGGCGCGTTCTTGTGGGAGTTTGCAGTCCTGAAACGCATCCGCGAATTGTCGCCTCTTCGCCGATGCCGAGGAGAAACTCCGTTTGCGTGAGTAGTGCTAGCGGGTCGAGTCCGCGCGCGATTCCCCGCGCCTGCAATGCCGTGAAGTTCACATGCGCGGTGATGTCCTGCTCGCCCGGCGCGTCGTACGGAGAGCCGCTTGCCGTGTGCTGCCGATAGACCATGATGGTGTCGCGATGGCGGCCCGCAAGCTGCTCCTCGCGCGTGTAGCCGTAATCAATCAGCACGACGAACCCGCGCCTGTCGCGAAAGATTGCAGCAACGCGGTCCATCCACTCCAATGACGCCAGCGGCACTTCCACTCGTTCGCCCTCATCCGGATGCACACTGTAGCGGTCGAGGAACTCCGTCTCCGGCGCGGACAGCGGCGCGAAGCTCTCGCAGAAACGCCCGCTTTCGACACCGACGCGCAGCGCGCCGCGATGGTCCACTACTTCGACCGGCAAGGCGTCGAAGAACTCGTTGCCAAACACGATGAGGCTTTCTCCCGCGCTGGAAGCGGCGTCTCCGAGCGAATCGAAGACCTGCGCCTTCCCTGCCCCGATGTGTTCCGAAAGGCGTTCCTGTAATTTGCTTCGCAGATGGGGCGACTGTTCGACCAGCCCGTAATGCAAGGCGCACGAAAAACCTTCAAACTGCCGGGCCGACCAATCCAGCACGTCACGCGCAAACAAACCTCGCCCGGGGCCGAGTTCAATGATGTCAATGCGCTCGGGCGAATCCATTGCGCGCCACATCTCTTCAAACTGTCGTGCCAGAAGCCGCCCAAACACAGCATGCACATCGCTGGAGGTATAGAAGTCTCCAGCCTTGCCGAACTGCTCCCGCGCGCGCGAATAGTAGCCGAGTTCCGGCTCGTAGAGGCACAGCTCCATGTAGCGCGAGAACGAGATGGGGCCTTCGCTGCGGATCTCCTCCGCGATGCGCTCGCGGAGCTTGGGCGCCCAACGACCGCCGCTTTTGCCGGGATCCCCGGAAGACGCCGTATTTGGGTCTTCTGGTGTGGCTTGGCGCTTGTTGGGGCTGCTCACAACTTGCCCTCGCGCTCCATCTGCTCGTGCTCTTTGCGGTGCTGCGGCGTGCGGATGAACATCTCCACCAGATAATCGTGCAGGCAATCGAAGAGCTGGCGCTGGAAGGCCCACTCGAACTGCGGGTCGTCGAGATCGCGGGGATGCAGTTCGAAGCAGTAGGTGTGGACAGGCGGTTCGGTGAAGCGTGGGCGGATGATGACCTCCACGCCTTCGTCTTTAGCCTGCGCGTCAAACTCGACCAGGGGATGCTCGTAGAACTGCAATTGCTGTAGCACGCGCTCAAGGCGTTCGGACGTCATCGGGCGATTGTAGCCGACGTCACTTCCCACCGTCGGATAGTTGGCGCAATGGTAAACATTTTCCTGTATGCCTCGAAGACGAGTTGGTGTAAAGTTAGGCGGCTTTTAAGACAAAACCGGGATTTTCTGTTTCCTCAAAACTCGCCCGCATGCGCCTTCGGTCTGGGTGACTGGGCCGGAGGTTATCAAATGAACTCATCTCGTGGTTGCCACTTGGTCGTAAGAGCGACCCTATGCTCGCTGTTGCTCGGCATCGGTACGTCGTGCGTGAAACACGTGAGCAGCCTGCCCAGCGGCCCGATCACGATTTCCGGCGAAGTAACCGATGCTAAAGGTCTTCCGCTGCCCAACGACGAGGTACGGCTTTTCCGGGAGCATCGCTACCTGGAAACCACGACCGACGCCAGCGGTGCGTATGCTTTTCCGAGCCTCGCGGCCTCTTCGTATCTATTGTTGCCGAAGTTACAGCAATGCCGCTTCCTTCCGCCCGATGCCGACTTGGACCACCTCTCCAGCAGCACCACTCAAGATTTCGGTGGCTTCGGACCGGGATGTGGAGGCGAGCCTACCGTCAACATGGGCGCTACCTCCGGGCCGCTGACCATTAGCGGCCATGTCAAGGACGCTTCCGGCCAACCCATCCTGGGCGCACGCATCGATCTTGGTGAACATCCGCGCGGCATTCGCTTCACCGATTTCACTGGCAGCTATACCTTCCACGTCAAGCCGGGAGACCACGATCTGCGAGTCTCCGGGAGCTGCACGTTCACGCCCGCCAAGGTCCACAAAGACGATCTGAAAGCTAACGCGGTGCAGGATTTTACCGCAGGCCCCGGCTGTGTAACCGTGACCGCAACCCAGTCCAACCCGAACCCCACCGGCTCGGTGATCGCGGTCAGCAAGGGCGGATCGGTTCTGGGGACGACCTATGTGCGCATCGAGCAGCGCTCGTCGACTGCCGATGCCCAAGCGCGGCTGAATGAGATAGCCGCGGAGCAACCGACGCCGTCGCGTTCCTTGACCATCGCCGGATATCCCGCCATCGAGCGTCAGACGACCATAGTCCTGCCCGGCCCCGGTCCCGACGTCGCCGGCAATATCCCGCAGAACGGGCCGTTCCTTGCGCTGACGACCGCCATCGCCGTCGGTAACAGCGTGGTCCGGTTTGAGAGCCAGGTGTCAGCCACGGCGGATGCTGCGACCATCGCTCTGTTTTTTCAGTCCGGGAGAAACTTCTCGCCCGATGCCCTGCCCAGTCTGCACGGGCCCGCGCCCACAACTGTTCCCATGACGCACAATACGCCACCTTCGAAGCCTACCGCGCCGGGAATCACTACCTCGGGTGTGGTGGGCGTTCCAAATCTTTTTGGTGAACTCGAAGTGACGGCATCTGACACCGCCAATGTCGTAGTGGTGGGAACCCAGAATGGCCCGTTCGTCTCGATCGACGGCGGGCAGACGGTGACGGCGGCAACTTACAACACAGCTGCGGCTCCGCCCGCCGCCACTTTCGTTTCCCTGGGAGACCCGACCGTCGCGGTCGGAGCGCCGGACTCCACCTTCCATCAAACTATCTACTTTACTCAACTGGAGCAGGCCGTAGCCCCGCCGCCCAACCAGGCACCCATCACTGCCATCAGCCTCTACCAGAGCAACAACAACGGGCAGACCTTTAACTCGACATCGTTCCCTGTCAACTGCAACAACGCAAGCGCCGGCTGCGTGGTCCCGGACCAAATACATCTGGTTGCCGACCGGATTAACCTTGCCGTCACCCCGACCGGATCATTCGACCAGCTCTACCTGGCGTGGCGTAATTACACGTCGCAGACGTCCAACGCCCACACCGTCGCCGTTGCCTGCTCGCGCGACGGGGGAAAGACCTGGACCACCGACCTGACCACCATCACCGCCTCAGGCGCGGATTTTCCACGGCTCAGCGTCGGTCCTGACGGGTCGTTCCTGGCCGCCTACGGGGTATTCTCGGCCACGACGTACACTCTCACGGTCCAGAAATGGTCGTCGTGCGCGAATGGTTTCAAGCCCGGCGCCTCGGTGACGGTCGTGAAGTCGGTGACCGAAGTAACGGACATGCCGGGATTAGACCGCCAGGCGGTGGGAAACTACTCGCCCGCCTTCGACGATAGCGACGGTTCAGCCCAGAGAATTTTCGTCGTCTATTCCAATGAGGCCACTACCGGCAACGATGACATCCACGTGGCTGAATCCACCGACGGCGGAAGCACCTGGCCCCGCGACTCGATCGTCAGCACCAACACTAATGGCCGCCGCTATTTCCCCTGGGTATGCTCGGCCGTCGGCAAGAAGTTCGTAACCTGGTACGACCGCCGCAACAGCACGGCCGCCAAGCCGGACCTCACGGCCTATTACTGGTCTACCGTCTTCGACAACGGCACGCCAACGTCAGTCGGCATCGGAACGGAGGCGAACATGTCCGGCGTGGACGATCCGCAATGTCTCCCTGGGTTCTCCAGCCTTGGAGTTCGGGGCGCTATCGAGGAGGCTGGCTGCAAGAACCTGCCCGCCGGATTCATTCAGGGCGGAACCTGCCTGGCGACGTGCGCCGCGGGAAAGACACCACCCTGCGGGACCCAAGCAGCGTGCGACTTCCGAGCCGCCACTCAGTGCACCACCCCGGGAGAGACGTGCACGACGGGCCTGGGGATACCGAAATATGGCGACTATAACGGCTCCGGTTGCGCGCTGGGAACACTGTTCACGGCGTGGGCCTCGGCGACCCCGCCCAAGAGTGTTACCTGCGTGGTGGACGGCCTGCCCTCCGCCAGCGCCGCGAAGTGCTGCTCCGGCAACATTGTGGGCGGAACCTGCGCTGCTCCCGGGGTGGCGGCCTGTACGCCCAATGGCAACGCTTGCAGCGGCGCTGTCCCCTGCTGCAGTGCAGGAACGACCGGACAATGCCAGGCAGGAACGTGCCTGCCGGCGATCGCCATGTACACCGGGTCTTCCAACGTCAGCGCCGCCCCACCCCTTAGTCAGCCGGTAGTCATCACTTATCACCAAACCGCGGCCTGCAACGGTTGGGTCGACGGCAGCGGCACACTTTGGTCTGCGGGAGTGAACGCGGCCATCGTGTTCTTCGGCATTGAGAAGCTCGACAACTCGGGAGGGACCGTAGGCTTCAATTTCGATCCCGAGCATCTTTACGTTCAGCAGACAACGCAAGACTTCGTCCAACCTCCAGGGTTCCTCGGTGGCGTCCTGGGCCCCTTCGGTGCAGTTCCGGTGACCCTGACGCCGGGACAGGTAACAGGCTATTCCGTGGTTCCGCAAGGCGGGGTGTACGTCACCACCACGAACTCTGACGGTTCGACCGAGGCGAACCAGACGCCCTATTTCCTGCGCTACGACCGGCAGGCCACGGATCCGCTGATCACGCTGGTGAAATCGGACGCCGGGCAGACTTCGTGGCCGAATACCCAGGACTGCTCAACGATTATCTTTCACTAGGCAGGTTCCAAGAGGTCGTTGCGCGGGAGAAACGACTTAGTCAGGCGCTTTCTGAGTCAGCGTATAATTTGCCCGACCACGACTGAGAAAAGGAACGCACCTACGATTTCCATGGCCAAGGAATCCCTGCCCTTGACGACTCGCGAAGAGCGCCGGACGCAAGGCCGCGGCTGTCGTACCAAAGCCAGCCGTCTCGGACAAGCCGACTGGGACCCGAGCAGCCGCAATTTCGATCTCATCGAACTGTTCCTCGCGTCGCAAAAGGAACGGCTCGCCGAACTGTTGCCGATCAAGTATCGAGCGGATGTCGGCATCGCCCTTCGGTTACTACCGCGGATCGGTGCCCGTCATGGCAGCCGACATGGCATCTGCTGCCCAACACGGGCATGCACGTGCAGATATGCGGCGACGCCCACGTTTGCAACCTGGGAGCCTTCGCCGCGCCGGATGGAAGCCTGGTCTTCGACATCAACGATTTCGACGAGAGCATTCCGGCGCCGTGGGAGTGGGACGTGAAGCGCATGGCCGCCAGTCTGGTGCTCGCCGGACGCGAAGCGGGAAACAGCGACCGGCTATGCCGCGATGCGGTGCTTGACCTGGCGCTCAGCTATCGCGAGGCGATGTGCGAGTTCTCCAAAATGCCCATTATTGACCTGGCGCGCTTCCAGGTGCTGCGTCATCTGAAGGCGTCGCCAGTGATGTCGGTCTTGCGCAAGGCTGAACGGGCCACCAATGCGAGTAGTCTGGCCAGACTAGCCATTCATAAGAATGGGAAGTACCGCATTAGCGATAACGGGAAGCTGCAGTATCACGTCTCCAAGGCTGAGGTCGAGAAGGTCAAGCAAGGCATCCATGATTACACGCGGACGCTTTCTGCCGGAGCGCAGGCACTTCTTCAACCACTATCAGGTGGAAGACGTTGCCTTTCGCGTGGTCGGCACCGGCAGCATCGGAGCCCGCGACTATATCGCACTGATGTTGGCCGGCGCGGCGGAGGACCCGCTGTTCCTGCAAGTGAAGGAAGAGCTTCTTTCGGCATGGGCGCCGTATCTTCCCGAGGCCCGCGTTCCGGAGAACCAAGGCGAACGTGTCGCCAAGGGGCAGCGAGCCATGCAACTGCAGTCCGATATTTTCCTGGGCTGGACCCGCATCGATGAGCGCGACTACGTGGTGCGGCAACTGCGCGACCACAAGGCCGGCATCGAGAATGAAGACATTGAAGGGCGAAGGACTGACGCAGTACGCACGCGTCTGCGGTGAACTGCTGGCCAAGGGACATGCGCGTTCCGGCGATGCCTGCGCGCTCTACGGATATCTGGGCAACAGCACTCGCTTCGACAAAGCCATGGCGAAGTTTGGCATCGCTTACGCCGACCAGAGCACAAAAGACTACGAGCAGTTCAAACGAGTCTTGCGCGCCGGAAAGCTGACCGCTGGCAAGCCAGGAGCCGGCAAAGTGAAGTCGAAAAAGGGCGCTAAGGCAAAGGTCACCACGGCGTGATTGCTGTCTATGCGCTGGCGGACGACTCTCCTCCGTCATCGGTAACGAATTTCCAGAACGAGCGCAGGCCCTTGGTGAAGCGGATGTCGCGCACCTGCGCCAGCTCCAGGCAGACGCGAACCGATTCTTCTGCGCCGCGATGAGTGGGCAGCAGGCGAAAGACGACTCGGTGTTTGTCCGCCGATTCGATGGGCTCGATCACCGAAGGAAAAAACACTCCCTGTCCAACTTCGAAGCTCGATGTCTTACCGATCTGCACTTTCTTCTCCGGCCCGATCAGCAGACGGCGGTAACCAAACATCAGCGTGCCGTCCGGGCCGGCGTGAAGCCGTCCGTAGGTCCGCCGCGGAATCCTGCTCACCCGCGTGGAGAAGGCGGGCACGCTCTCGCCGGGCTTGGGTTTGTGCTGCGCCTCGAACAACAGGACCCGCAGCAGTTCCCACGAGAAGATCGTGCCGAAGACGGCCATGCGCAGCGCCCAGCCGAAAATCAGGAAACTGAAGACGATCACCACCAGACAGAGCAGCAGCCCGAGATGCGGCCAGACCAGCGCCGTTATTGCCAGCACCGCAAAGATGGTGTTGCGAACTGCCTTCAGCAGAAAATCCAGAAACGGAAATGGGCTGATCATGGCGAGCACATCAAAGGAATGTCCGACCAGCCAGACCACAAACGTGACCGCCAATCCTACGACGGTGTACAGCGCTGCCGTCGCCACGCTGAAGGCATGATGAATGCCACTCGTCTGGGCCGTCGCCGCGTACACCACCGGCTCACTCAACAAGTAGGCGAACAGTCCCTTGAGCGATGTGAACCCCATCACCCGCGCCACCTGTTCCAGCACCACCGGGAACGCAATCAACACCAGCGACGCGTGATTGACGAACAGCACCTCGGCGGCGTCCAGCGGCTTCTTGATCAGGGGCGCAAATCCGCCAAAGGTATCTTTGATGAAGATGAGTACCAGCAGCAGCATGATCGGGATCCAGAATTTCGGCTTCTGAATCAGCGGCAGTTGATCGCGCTGCACTCGCGGCGTGTGATAGTACTGCCACATTCCCAGGACGCAAACGCCCACCAGCGGCGAGATCGCCGTGGCCGTGACCGTCGCCAGCGCCGTCGAAATCTTCTCCCCGCTCTTGAGCTGCTGTTGCGCCTCCTGCTCGTCGGTTTGCCCGACCGCGACCAGTGCGAACATCAGCACGCCAACCAGGATTAACCAGCGACGCATAACCGTGCCCTTCCTCCATCCTCGCCAGACTATCTCTGCTGTGCTTCCCCCAATCGCTCTGGACTTGTCTACTGCTTGGGGTTGCAGAAACAGTATACGAATGCGCAGCCTTGTAGGGGTTGCCTTTGCGACGGCTACCTCGATCCATCACCGCTGTCGTTCCCTCTCTTGCTGACATCCCGAGCGAGGAGCGAAGCGAGGAGTCGATAGACCTGCTGTTTCTGGCACCTGGCACCTGTTAACTCTTATACAAGATTGTTCACTTCACCAAGGGTGCGTGTTATGATGATGCGAGGGCGCAATGATGCCGCCCCTGTTCGACCAACGGCGCAAGCGGCGACAGTCATGGAAGCCGACGCAAGAGCGCCGAGCGGGAGATAAGATGACCATCGCGGCTGGCTTCCACTTTGCGCATGGGATTTTACTGTGCGCCGACACGCAGCACACCGTGCCTTCGATGATGAAGCTCAACGCCTCCAAGATTGTGCGGCAGGATTTGACCGCGCGAGGGGGCGGTCAATTAGTTTTCGCCCTGAGTGGGACAGTTGCTTATGCTCACATGGCGATTGACCACTGCACTCGCGCGATCTTGGAGAAACCGCCAAGAGAGAGGACGGGCGGCGGCCTCAGGGTCGCACTAGAAGAGGCGATTGAGAATTTTTATCAGCACCACATGTATCCGCACCCGCGATATGGGTACAACGATGGGCCGATGCTCCAGTTACTGATTGCCGCAAGATCGGACATTGACAGCACGCTTGCCCTCTATGCCACATCTGAGACGGCGGTCACCGAAGTCATTGACTATGAGTGCGTGGGTGCTGGTGCTTTCCTTTCCAACTACTTAATCCCGACGCTGTTTCGACACAGCAGAATGGGCCTTAACGATGCTGGGAATATCGCGATTCACGTCTTACGCGAGACAAAGCTTTATGTTGATTCGTGCGGTGGCGGGAGCGAGTTCGTAGTGCTGGACAAAGACGGAAAGATGAGTAAGGTGGGCCATTATGACATCGCGCAAGGCGAAGCACTATCGGAAGGATTCAGTACAGCCGTCAGGCGGCTTTTAGTAGTGTCCGCCGACCTGGAAACCACAACGCAGAAACTCAGAGAAGAATTCGACATGGCCTTTACTATTATCGAGGCGTTCCGCAATGGGGAAAAAGAAAAGAGGAGAGACCACGACCTATTCTTCGGCTCGCTGGAGGATCGGCACAAGGGCATCCATGTAGATGCCGAGGGAGAGGCAAATCTGTGACCACAGAAACCAAGACTTTCATATCCGCAGACGAGATCATCGGCATCAGTGTGGAGTGTTCCAACTGCCACGTTAATTCATGCGTCCGATTCGATTTGGGTGTCTGGGCGAAGAGTATTTCCGAGAGAACGACGTGTCCGCACTGCGACAAGCGTTGGTTCCTGTCAGCTAACGACCCGATCTATCTGGCTGTCGTCAAATTTGTAGATGCTCTGGTCAAGATGCGCATCCGAGTAAGGGAGCTTGAGAGCAGGGCCGTGCCATTCAGCATAGCTCTCCAGGTATCGGAGCATGGCGATCTCAAGCGGCGGTCAATTGTTCAAACGTCAACGGGTCGGCAGTAACCATATGACGCAAAGTATCAAGGAACAAATCGGAACTCTTGCGGCGGTCGAAACGGAACGTCATTTCGTCCAAGTAGGCTTGCAGATGCTTGGCGCTGACCTTATGCCAGGTTCCGATGATGCCGCGCTTGAGCAGCGAGAATGCCGATTCGATAGTGTTCGTGTGAATGTCAGTTCCGAACCGGACATACTCTTTGCGCGTATGGTTCACAGTCTCATGCTTGAAGTCGCCAACGGCTTTCGGGTAGGCGGGGAGATCGTCGGTGACGATAACTTCCACGTCGGTACTGATGTTCTCTTGGATGTACTTCGCCAGAGTGCCCTTCTTGGCGTCCTCAGCATGGAAGAACCGCAGAGCACCGTCACGCTGCCGGATGCCAATGACAACTTCCTTGTGGTCCTCTTCCGACCCATCCACTGGCGTACCGCGCTTCTTGCCGCCAACATAGGTTTCATCCATCTCGACAGTACCATCCAGCATGGGCGGTTCGACCTGTTTCATGGCGCGACGTATGCGATGGCAGAGATACCACGCGGTCTTGTAGGAGCCTTTGTGCTGGCCCCAGAGCGTCCGTTTGAGTTGCATGGCACTCATACCCTTCTTGGCTTCACAGAGCAGCAGAACGGCCATAAACCAAATCGGCAGTGGCAGGTGGGAGTCATGGAAGATCGTGCCGCTTGTAACGGTGAACTGGTATTCGCATCCGACACACTCGAAACGCGCATAGTCTTTCAGGCGGGATACGCGAGTGTCTTTGCAGCGCGGACACATCACCCCTTCCGGCCAGCGCAGCCGCTCAAGCAACTCACGGCAGCGGTCGTCGGTCGGAAACAACTGATTCACTTCAGGGAGAGTCATGGCAGCACCTCGTAAACCGAAATCGCCATTGCAGCGGATACCAACTCGGAAGCTGGTTGCTGGAATAAAGCGCGACCTGCGAAAGATGCTACGTTCCGGCCCTGTTGCGCCGACGAAACCAAAGAAAGGAAAGGGGTAACGAGCATCATGGATACATCTTATCCAACTCGTTACCCTTTGTCAAGTGAATAATCTTGCTCTTATATAACCACAAGCCACAACTCATTGCTCTTCCCATTTCTGGACGGGACTGGGCAGCAAGTAACCCCCTCCCCCTCCCCCGTGCTCTTTAGAATCATGGGGCCCAGGACTTTATCCCAGCAACCTCCTGAACCTCAAGAACTTATTGATAACTGCTTTATCTGCAATGACTTACGCAACGAAATTCACGCCTGCCGCCGAGGGACAAGGGTGATGGCACTAATCAACTGGTAACCTCCAGCCCTCAATCTGAAACCTGGCAACTGGCTACTGGCAGCTGTTTTTCAAAGAGCCTTTCCGGCCCACACACTGGGTTCCAGGATAAGCGCGCGGCCGTCGGGCACTGGTCCCAACACAATCAGTGTGCATAGCGCGTGGTGGTTTCGCAATTCAAATGCGACAGGCTTACTTACGAAGGTAACCATAGTGCGCCTAAATGGAACTCAGCCGTTACGCGCTGTGCCTAGCTGACGGCGAAGCCCCGCGTTTGGAGGTAAAGGGGCGGAAGGCAGCGCTTCAGCGCCGCGTCCGCCGCGCCCCTTTTATTTTTATTCTTGTTATCCCGAGCGAGAGCCAGCCCAAGAACGCATCAAGCCCGTTCTTGGCTTGATGCGCTGGCTGGCCCGAGTCGAGGGACCTGCTTTTGAATTGTCATCCCGACCAAGGACTTTAGTTCGCGCGGAGGGATCTGCGGTTCGCCGGGGTCGCCATGGCAGCCGGGAACAACAGCAGGTCCTTCGACTCGCGGCAAAAGCGGCCGCTCGCTCAGGGTGACAAGATTGGGGAGTTTCTCAACAGCCTGCAGAGGGTCGTGCCCCGATACGAACCGCAAAGATTTCTGAGCCGAACTGTAATCGCTATCCGCTATCCACTTTTCTTGACAACCCCACCACTTTCACGCGGACTTGGGGCTGGTTCCCCCCGCGACCGGACAAAACTCGGCACAACCCGAGCGCCTCGGGCCGAGCGCCTCGGGCGCGAAATATGATAGCCCACCGTTTCAACGGTGGGTGACACGGAAAAGGAATTCGAGTCCCCCGGGGACGACACAAGATTCTCTCGTGGCTGTGCGGTTATGCCGTGCCCGGGGCACTCGATTTCGTTGTTTACGCCGGGCCACCCCTGAAGGTCTAGGGATCAGCATTCATAGCCACGTCGATTTTTCTATCCGGCATTCCTAGCCACCAACCTGTCATCCGGAGCGCGAAGCGCGCCACAAACGTAGCCCAGGACGTGAGTCCTGGGAAGCGCGTTGTGATGAATCATGAGTCCCACGGGGACGGCACGGAATTTCGTTTTGACCCGCCTTTTGTGCCGCCCCTACGGGGCTCGGATTCATTAATGTATCCCTACCCAGGGCTCACGCCCTGGGCTAAGTTTGTGCCGCCCTGCGGGCTCGCATCGGCGCCAAATTTATTTCACCCTGCGGTGGAAAAGCTGGACCTTAGGCTTTCCGAGCGCTGAATTGCTGGGCTTTCTTATTTCGTCCCGCAAGCGGGACTGGGGCGTTGCGACCTCGGAGGGTGAGGTCGGCACAACCGAGCGCCTCGGGCGCGGAAGATGATAGCCCACCGTTTCAACGGTGGGTCTGCGATCAGGTCGAGATCGAGTCCCCCGGGGACGACACAAGATCCTCTCGTGGCTGTGCGGTTATGCCGTGCCCGGGGCACTCGGTGATGCTCCTCCTGCTTTCCCAGCGATGAATCGCTGGGCTTTCTTATTTCGTCCCGCAAGCGGGACTGGGGCGTTGCGAGCTCGGAGGGTGAGGTCGGCGCAACCGAGCGCCTCGGGCGCGAAAGAGGATAGCCCACCGTTTCAACGGTGGGAAGATATTGAATGAAATCCAAGTCCCCCGGGGACGACACAAGATTCTCTCATGGCTCAGCGGTTATGCCGTGCCCGGGGCACTCGGTGATCTTCTTCCCGCTTTCCCAGCGATCGACCACCCCAACCCGCGCAAAAGCGGCGCGGTATGGGGACCCCGGTGCATCGCTGGGCTTTCTTATTTCGCGTCCCGCAGGCGGGACTGGGGCGTTGCGACCTCAGAAGTTGAGGTTGAGACTAAAGCTGAATCTAGAAGTCATCAAGTCATCTTATAAAATGGATTCGGGCTGCGTCAGGGCACGACTTCCAGTCGTGCCGAATAGACCATAGCCAAAAGACTGGGGCTTTAGCCCCTGCAAAATAGGCTACATCAGGGGCTAAAGCCCAACTCTTACGGCAGCTTGGCGGCACGGCTGAAAGCCGTGCCCTGACACAAGGCGATTCATGAGATGGATTGATGGGTTCTGGTCACTATCCACTATCCATTTTTCTTGACTTCCTGGGCCACGTACTCGCGGGCTTGGCGCTGGCTGGCGCCGAGAGTGGCGGGATCGCGGTCTAGCAGCCACAGCAGGTCGCGCTCCAGCACCGCGCGTGCCGCCACGAGCTCACCCAAGGCTTGAAGTGTCATACGCAGGCTCCAAGCGGAGATGGACGTATCCGGGTGCTCAAGCCCCAGCACTCGGCGGCTGATACCCAGCACCTCTTCTTGCAGGCTGCTCGCTCCTGCCGAATCGCCCTGCGCGTACGGCGTGCTGGGCAGGAAAGTAGGAAGCTGTCAGGTATCAGCTATCAGCCCTCGGTAGAACGGGCCTTCAGCCGGGAGTTCCGTCAAGGACTCCTCTTGAACCGTGGAGCCTGCCTTTTCTTCAGCTCGACTTCCGTGCCCGCCTGTTCGCGGATTTTGCGCTGCATCGCGCCGAGGGCGGCGGGATCACGGTCGAGCAGCCACAGCAGGTCGCGCTCAAGCACGGCCCTCGCCGCCTCGTTGTCTTCTAGGTCGTAAAGTGTCGAAAACAGACACCAAGCGGAGAGGGACGTATCCGGGTGCTCGGGCCCCAGCACGCGGCGGCGAATGGCAAGTATCTCTTCCTGGAGCTTACGTGTTGCCGCGTGGTCACCTTGCGCGCCGAGCATGACGCCTAGGCTGTTCATCGAGGTGAGTGTATGCGGGTGCTCGGGCCCCAGCACACGGCGTTGGATAGCGAGCGTCTCTTCTTGCACCTTGCGCGCCTCTGCAAGGATTCCCTGCCGCCACAAGGTGGCAGCTAGTTGAGACATTTCGTTGAGCGTAGACGGGTGCTCGGGCCCCAGCACACGGCGCTTGATGTCTAGCACTTCTTCTTGCAGTTTGCGTGCGCCCGCCAAATCGCCCTGGTCATGAAGCGTCAGCGCCAAGTTGTGCATCGAGACGAGCGAATCCGGATCCTCGGGCCCCAGCACACGGTGCTTGATAATGAGCGTCTCTTCCTGCAGCGTGCGCGCCCCCGCCAAATCTCCTTGTTTACGCAGAGTGTCCGCCAGGTTGTTCATCGAGCGGAGCGTATCCGGGTGCTCGGGCCCGAGTACCCGACGCGAGATGGCCAGCACCTCCTCGAGGAGCTTGCGTGTAGTTTGCAGATCGCCCAGCGCGTCAAGTGTACCTGCCAGGTTGTTCATCGAGCCGAGCGTATCTGGGTGCTCGGGCCCCTGCTCACGATGGCGGAACTCAAGCTCGCGCTGGACTGAGCGTACGCGCCGACGCATACGCTCCGCGCACCAAGTCATACCGCGCCACCCAGGCCAGAAGAGCGGCCTCGGCCATGGTCTCCGGCATCGTAAGCACTTGCCGCGCGTGCGCCACGTGGAACTCAATCTGCTTGTGCAGCCTCGGATCTTGCGCCGCTTCGGAAATCTCCAATGTCAGGGCTTCGACAGCCGCTGCGCGCAGCGCCTGCGTGCGTTCTGGTGCGCCCTTCTCATGGAAGCGCACTGCCCACGACACCAAGGTATGCACCGAGCGCGCCTCCTGCTTCTCGCCCGCAATCTCCGCCAGCGACGCTTTGGTCACGTCATTGAAAGCCTTGCGCTGGCGCTGCTCCGTCCTGGCGCGCTCCAGTCCGTCTGCCTTCTCGAACACCGCAGTGACCAGCGATGACGGAATCGGCGCCACGGCCAGCACCGAGGCCAGGCGCAGGAAGTCCAGTCCTTCTGCTCCCAACCCGCGGATGCTGCGCAGCATGGTCTGCGCGATGCTTTTTTCGTGACCGTTGGGGAGCGCGTCCGCCAGCTCGGTTGATAACTCCAGTGCGTCGTCACCTTTGTTCGCCAACTCTTCGCGGAAATTTGCGGTACGGTTCAGCGTCGCCATAAGACAGCAGCGCCGAGCCGGTCACGTCCAACGCCAGCGCGTGGTAGCCCAAATCCTTCGCCAGCTCGTGCGCCTGCTCCTCTTCGTCCTTGCCTGCTGCCACCCGCCGCGAGGTCAGCAGTTGATGCGCCTCATCCGGCGTCAGCACCGAAAGATCGATTCCCCTGGCCAGTGCGCCATACTCGCGACTGCGCGTGGTGACGAGTGTCCGCGCGAGCGCGTGCGGCGCAAACCAACGGCGCAGCGCATCGCTGTCCAACCCGTTCGGCACGTCATCCACCACCCACAGGCAGGGCTTGCCTTTGTTTGCGATCTTGCGGGCAAGCGCGCCTTCGATTTGTTCCGCCGTCATCCCGTGGGTGTCGATGCCCAGCCGCTCGGCCAACCCGCGCACCTGGTCGCCGCGCAGCGCCTCACGCTCTGTCGCACCCAGAGCGGCCTTGGAATCGTCGTTGCCATAGGCGCGCACCCAGAAAACGCCGCCAGGATAGGCCGCGCCATAGTGCAGCGCGTACTCTTCCGCCAGCAGCGACTTGCCCACTCCGCCCAGCCCCTGCACCTGCCCGATGCCACCTGTGGCCGCGGCTGCGCCCGTGATCTGCGCCACATCGCCCGCGTGCAGCAGCGAGTGCACCTCCCACATTTCTTTCAGCCGTCCGACGAAGCGGGTGGATCCCACGGGCGTCATGCCGTACCAGTTGGGCGCACTGAGCGGATGAATGTCGGGCAGCGGACCGCTGAGTTCGCCAACATGCTTGACGATGGCCTGGACGAGTTGCTGCATGTCGCCGTCGGTGTTTGGCGCCTTGCGGAACTTGGCGTCGCGCAGTTCGATGGGATGGATGTGGTCGGCGCCCTTCTCGGGATTGATGACCAGCACGCGGCGTCGCGGATCGCCATCGCGTTGCGCGGCGAGGAATGCCGCGGTCAGCTCCCATTGGCAGACGCGGCGCAGGGGATAGGTGTTGGAGTAGTAGGCCACGAGCGCCTTCGACTTCGCCAGCCCTTCGGTTACCGCGCGGGTGATGCTGGCGAAGTCGTTGATCTCGGCCGCGTCGAACCACACGCGCAGCCCGGCCTGGGTGAGCGCGTCGGCGAGCTGCTGCGGGCGCTCGCCATCGGCCCAGGCGTGGCTGAGAAAGACGTCGTAAGTGGCGGCCATGTGGGAATCACAGCATGACACAAGCGGCTGGACGGCGCAGCAAGTTTTGTGGGTTCGAGCACTACCTCAGGGGCTAAAGCCCATTATTTATCGCGCCTGAAGCGGCACGGCTGAAGCCGTGCCCTGACACAAAGCGACTACTGAGATGGCTTGATGGCTTCTAGTATGAATGGTGAATTCCGCGGCCGGAATGCTGAATGCTGACGACTGACAGCTACTCGTAGCGCAAGGCTTCGATGGGATCTAGGCGCGAGGCTTTGATGGCAGGTAACATTCCGCTGATCAGGCCGACGAACGTCAAGATGACGGTCGCAATCACGACGATCGTTGGATCAATGATGAGCCGGATATCGGCGGCTTCGGCGTTCTTGGCGACTGCGCTGTAGAAGGTTAGCCGTCCGACGCCCAGCGAGACCGCGTAAGCCAGTATGATTCCGGCAATTCCGCCGACGAAGGTAATCGCCATCGCCTCGGCGAGAAATTGGATGAGGATGTCGCGGCGACGGCCGCCCAGCGCTTTCTCCACGCCGATCTCGCGGGTGCGCTGGGTCACCGACACCAGCATGATGTTCATCAAGCCAACACCGCCGATGCCCAGCGTCAGCGTTCCGATGAAGGCCAGCAGTATTCGCAGGCCGGTAGTGATGATCTGGAACTGCTTCAACTGCTTCATCATGTTGAAGACGAAGACAGCGCGCTTGTCGTCGGGCTTGAAGTTGTATTGTTGCGCGAGCACGCCGCGCACCTGATGCTCGACCAGTTCGAACTCATTGCCTTCGTAGTCGAGCCAGATGCCATCGAGGTAATGCGTGTCCTTCAGGTCGCTCATGGTCGTGAACGGCACGTAGATGACTTTGTTGACGCTGTCGTCGCCTTCCTGCATGTGGGCCGACAGAATGCCAACGACCTGAAAGCTGATGCCATCAATGCGGATGAACTGCCCAAGCGCGTACTGGCCGGAGAACAGCTTGGTCCTCGCCTCCGACCCGATCACGGCGACACGGGCTCGCGACATTTCGTCCTGTTCGTTCAGCAACCTTCCTTCACCCAGGCCCAGAGCCTGGATCTTGAACATGTTGGGATTCACACCATTGATGGGAAGGGTGTACGTGCGAACATCCTGCTGAACGGTGGAATCCTTCTCCACCACCGGAGTAATGCGATGCACCAGCGGAGCGGCATTGACGATGCGCTCGATGTCGTCGATGGTGAACTTGATCTTGGTGCCGGCTTTCTGACCGCCTGCCTGTTGGGAAGTGCGTCCGGGAAAGACGCCGATGATTCGTGTGCCCCAGTTAGCGAAGATCACCTCGATCGCCCGGCCGAATCCTGCACCGTAAGCCAGCAGGAGAACGACGGTCGCGATACCCCAAGCCATTCCCAGCATGGTGAGAGCGGTGCGACGGCGATTGTGTCGCATCGCGCCGTAAGCCTGGGTCATCAGGTCTTTCACCACGACTATTCCTGCCTCAATGCGTCCACCGGCTGCAACATCGCAGCCTTGCGGGCGGGATACAGACCCGCGAAGATTCCGGCCAACGAGAGCGTTCCAATCGCAAGCGCGGCCGACATAATCGACATGGTCGGAGGATCGAAACCGGGCACCTTGCCCATTCCGCTCATCCAGTACATCAGCAGCGCGGCGCCCCCCATTCCAATGCCTCCACTGAGCAGCGTCAGGAAGGCGCCCTCCAGGAAGAACTGCAGGAGGATGCTGCGATTGGTTGCGCCCAGCGCTTTGCGCAAACCGATCTCGCGAGTGCGCTCGCTGACTGCCACCAGCATGATGTTGACGATACCAATCGCGCCCAACGTAAGAGTCACCAGGCCGACTCCGCCCAGGAACAGATCCATCACATCGAAAATCTTGCCCACCATCTCCGCGTTCTTTACCGTGTCCCAATCCTCAAAGGCATCATCGTTGCGCCAATCGAAGCCATGATTGCGGGCGACAATCTTGCGCACTTCCTGGCGGGCGATGGCGTGTTCCTCGCGCACCCGGGGACGGTAGTTGAGGAACGAAACCGCATCATGCGATTCTTCGCCGGCCAGCGGGAAGAATTCGTGCATCAGGGTGTAAGTCAGAAAGACGCGATTGTTGGTGGAATTGTCATCGCCATGGCCGACGCGCTCGACTACTCCTATGACCTCGAATCGAATGCCGTTCAGCAGGATCGCGCTGCCGACGGCGGTTCGGCCGCCGGGAAACAGGTTCTTCACCATCTCGTCGCCTATCACGCATACGAAACGCTTTTGCTTGTCGTCCTCATCGTTCAGCCAGCGCCCATCAGAGAGCGGCAAATAGCGAATGGTATTGAAGTGCGGCGGAACTCCCACGACTTCCCCGTTGGTGTTGCCGTAGTCGCTGACCTCGCGGATGTCTTGCCGCCTCAGCACGGGCGCAACCGCGCGCACATGTGGGGCTTCGCGTTGGATGTCCAGATAGTCTTGATAGGTCAGGCGATAGGTGTGACCGGAACTCATGTTCCCGGCGACCGCTGGCGCGCGCCCCGGGAAGATGAACATGATGTCTTCACCCAGAGAATTCAGTTCCTTGCGATTCCCGGAGCGAAAGCCTTCTCCCAGGCCAACCAGAAGCAAGAGCGAGCCGACTCCCCAGGCGATGCCGAACATCGTCAGAAACGAGCGCAGCTTGTGCGCCCACAAACTGCGCAACATTTGCCGGAGGATCTCGAAGAACATCATGCAGGGACAAGGGACTCCGACCCACACTCAGATACGCAAGCGCCAGTTGCTTGGTTCCTCAATTCCGCCAAGAACTTAGCTGACGATTGGACACCAAAGGCGCTAGTTCGATAGCGGTTCGCATTAACTTTATGATGCAGGTAACACTTTACTAGTTTGAGTCGCTAAAAGATGTGGAAAACACCACTTTCGCGCCCAAAAACACCACAGATTGGTTATAGTAGAGAGACGCGACCAGCCGTGACCATTCGTTGAGCGCGGACCGGTAGCGGAAAATCTTCTAAGTCTAGGAGCTAGAGTAAGATGCCAAAAGCAACACGGGCCAAAGAAAGCACGACGCCGAAGAAACGCACCCGCAAGACCAATCCTGAAAATGGGAACGCTGTCCATGCGGAGCAGTCGGCAGCGACGTCGGCCGATGTTCATGTATCGCCAGAACTGCAGGAGCGCATCCGCGCCCGCGCCTATGAGCTGTATCTGCAGCGGGGCGGCCACGGTGGTTCTCCTGAGCAGGACTGGTTGCGCGCACAACAAGAGATCTGTGAACAGCAGACTGTCGTCTAAGTAGTTGGACTGTAAGTAGTTATTGGTTGACAACCTGGTTTCGGAATAAACTCGTGCGGTTCGGGACGTGAGTCCCTGCGCAATTTTGGCCCTGCCACAGAATGCCCTCATGACAACTCCGGAAAGCAGCGGGCTTGCCGCGCTTTAATTCCCAGGTCCCCGCCCGCTTCCCATTTCTGCTCAGTCGGATTATGATGGGGCCGCCTCGATTTTCGGGGAGGCTCCTCGTCTTCCATCCCCGAGAAGGCACGGGAAGGTGAACGTTCTGGCCGTGAGCATTTTGAGTCAGGTTCTACTCGTAGACGATAATCCCGTCCAGCTTAGTGTCCGTGAAGCAGTATTGAGGACGGCTGGGTTCCAGGTTTCCACCGCCGCAACCGCCGAAAGCGCGCTGGAGATCCTGCGTGCATTCCGCGATCGCATAGGCGTGGTAGTCACCGACCATCTGATGCCCGGCTGCGATGGTCCCGAATTGGTTCGCCGAATTCGCGAGGGGCGAGAATATCTTCCGGTCATCGTGCTGAGCGGACTGCCGGAGGCGTTCCCCGAGTATGAAGGGCTGGACGTGGTCTTTCGGCCCAAGCCGCTGCCGCCGCCGGAATTGATTGCGTTGGTCCGATCCAGCCTGGAAGAAACCTCGCGTCGCCGTGCCGCGGCTTAGTAAGCTTCGCCCGAACGGTCAGCGCCTTGGAAAATACCCAATAACAAACTCGCAATCGCGGCTGTTCGCAATATAATGGACAGCGCTGGAAACGCCGGCGGAGCGAAAGGTACCTACGAAAAAAGGCTCCAGTGCATAAGGGGAGGCCACAACATGCGCATTGCTGTACTAACCTTTGTGTGCCTGGCCATTGCGGTTGTCCCAGGTTCGGCGCAGACCCTCTATAGCAATGGCCCAATTAACGGCACAATCGATCTTTGGAACATCTACTACGGCCACATCGTCAGCGATAGCTTCACACTGTCGTCCGCTTCGACCGTTGGTGGCTTCGACCTCGGCGTTTGGGAATTTCCTGGCGACAAGGCCTTGACCGTAGATTGGTCCATCACTGCTTTGGAGAACGGCGGCACCTTGTATGGCAGCGGCACGGCCCACGTGACCGACACGTTCATCTCCACCAACCAGTACGGATACGATATTGACAGTCTTAAGGCTACCGGTCTGAACGTCAGCTTGGGCTCCGGCACCTACTGGCTGAACCTTCAGAACACCACCAGCCAGCTTGGTGACGGGGTCTTCTGGGATGAGAACGACGGCAAGTCGCTGGCCTCGGATAGTCTTGTGGGCACCATTGGTTCCGAGTCGTTTGAGATCCTTGGCGGCAGCACCACAACCACCACGACTCCTGAACCAAGCAGCATCCTGCTGTTCGGCTCCGGCATCCTCAGCTTGGCGGGCGTGCTGCGCCGTGGGGCGTCGTAGGAGGTGAAAATCCTTCCTGAATGTGACCTGAATCACATGGCTTTGTGCGCTCAAAGGCGTTATCCTTACAGCAGTCCGGGAAGCGTAACAATCGCATCCGGAGTTGTTTAGGGTTCAAATGAGGATGGAAACAGATGTCTGAGCAGGGACGCAGGTACTTGCGTTTTGGCGCGGTGATCACCGTGATTGTCGTAGCCCTGAGCTATCTCGCCTACACCGGTGTGCAGGACAGCAAGAGCTATTACGTCACCATCAAGGAACTGAACGGCATGGGTTCCAGCGCTTACAGCAAGCGGCTGCGCGTTGCCGGCAACGTGTTGCCGGGCTCCATCAAGCGCCAGGGCACTCACTTGGAATTCCAACTGGTGGAGCAGGAGCGCCTGCTGCCGGTGGTTTACGCGGGTACGGAAGCTCCGCCCGACACCTTTAAAGACAACGCGCAAGCTTTGGCCGAAGGCAAGTTCGGACGCGACGGAGTTTTCCATGCCACCAATATCCAAGCCAAGTGCGCCTCGAAGTATGCTCCCCAGCAGCCGGGCCAGCCTGGCGCTGCTCCTGCCTCCGAGGGGAACGCGCAGAAGGCCGCGCTGACGGGAGTGCAGCCTGCGCAAGGGATAAAATAGGCGGATTATGTCAACGCAAGCTGTGATCCCGTTCTGGCAGTTGCTCACCGTTGTCGCTATCCCTACGCTTATGGTGTTTTTCGGCATCCTCACCAACCGGCAGGACTTCCGCCAGTTGGACGTCCGCATGGACAAGCTGGATGGGAAGGTTGATACTCTCGCCACGCAACTTCACAACGACATGATGATGGTGCATTCCGTGTTGCGCGACTTTAAGGGACGCCTTAGTAAGCTCGAAGCCCGTCCGTGATGAAGAGCGCCAGCGATCCCTCTTCTCCGCCTGCCATTGTCCTGGAAAATCTGGTGAAGTTCTTTGGCCGGTTTGCCGCGATTCGCGACATTTCGGCCAGCTTCGCGCCGGGCCGGCTCTACGTCATACTCGGCGACAACGGCGCGGGCAAAAGCACGCTGCTGCGCATCGTCGCCGGTCTGATGGACCCCAGCCAGGGCAGTTTCACCATACTCGGCGCAAGCAGTACGCACCAGGTCGCGCATCGCGTCGGCTACATGGCACACGCTCCTCTGCTCTACGACGAGCTGAGCGGAATGGAGAACCTGCGCTACTTTGCCGGACTGTATGGTCTGCACGACGACGGTGTGGGCGCTCGTGCCATGCGGATGGTGGGGCTCGACCCCGAGCTGACTCGCCGCGTAGGGCAATACTCGCAAGGCATGCGGCAGCGCCTGTCGCTGGCGCGCGCGGTGTTGCATGATCCGGAGCTGATTCTGCTGGACGAACCGTTCTCCAACGTGGATGTGCACTCGGCGCGTGAAATGGCCGCCGTGCTGGGTCGGGTTCGCGACAACGCCAAGACAATTTTCGTGGTGACGCACCAGGCCGCGTTGATGGAGAGCGTTGCCGACGAAGTCGTGCACATGTCCGCGGGACAGATTGTCTCTCGCGAACCGATGGGCCGCAGCGCGATCACCTCGACCTCGGAAGTGGAAACGAAGCGATGACCACTCTCGGTGTGACCCGCGCAACCCTGCTGAAAGACCTCCGCATGGAATGGCGCTCCAAAGACGCCATCAACTCCATGCTGTTTTTCGCGCTGCTGGTGGTGGTGGTCTTTAGCTTTGCCTTTAACCCTACAGCGGAAGAGTCGCGGCACATCGCGGGCGGGCTGGTATGGGTGGCGCTTCTGTTTGCGGCGATCTTCGCATTGAATCAGACCTGGGCACGCGAGTTGCGCAATCAGGTGCTGGACGCCTACCGCGTGTCCCCCGCGCCACCGAATGCGTTATTTCTCGCAAAAGCAATCGCGAATTTCATGTTCGTCCTGGTGCTGGAAGTCCTGATGACTCCGTTGTTCATAGTGTTTTACGGACTACGGTCGGTTGGTCCACTGTGGCAGCTTGTTGTGGTGGCTTTGCTGGGGACCTGGGCCCTGGTAGTGAACGGAACTTTCTTCGCGGCACTCTCTATTCGGACGCGCAGCCGCGAAATCATGCTGCCGCTCATTCTTTTCCCTATCTCGATTCCGGCGCTGCTCGGTATGGTGGATGCAACCACATCCATCCTGACGGGCGAAGCCTCGCCGGATTTCTGGATCAAGATGCTGGCGGTTTACGATGTGGTCTTCACAGCGGTTTGTCTTCTTCTCTTCGAAACGGTATTGAACGCAGAATGAAGGTTCAGTGGATAGAGGATAGATTGTGTTTCATGATTGGTTTGTAACAGGGCACGACTTTCAGTCGTGCCGAGGGAGGCAGCCCTCGATCGCGGCTTTAGCCGCTGCAAACAGGGGCTAAAACCCAGTGGAAGAGCAAGGTTTCTCGGCACGGCTGAAGCCGTGCCCTGATACGAAGCGGGTTATGAAATACGTTGTAGTGGATAGATGAAAACGGTGTTGAACGCAGAATGAAAAATATCCTTATTGCTTTCGTCGTGCTCACGGTCGCGCTGCTGGCTTACAGCACCTACCAGGGACTGGTCGTTGCTCCTACCGAGCAAACCATGGGAGTAGTGCAACGCATCTTCTACTATCATGTGCCCTCGGCATGGACGGCCGGCGTGTGCTTCTTTGTCAACTTTCTGGCGTCGGTGGTGTATCTGTGGAAACGCAATGCTGCCAGCGATGCTCTGGCTGTGGCTTCCGCCGAGGTTGGCGTGATGTTCTGCACCGTCGTCCTGATCACCGGCCCTATCTGGGCGCGGCCGGTCTGGGGCATCTGGTGGACCTGGGATGCACGTCTGACGACGACGCTGGTATTGTGGCTCATCTACGTGAGCTACCTGGTGCTGCGGCGCTTTGCCGCCGGAGGACAGACGCAGGTCCTGGCTGCGGCACTGGCCATCTTCGGATTCGTGGACGTGCCCATCGTGTACATGTCCATCCGCTGGTTCCGCACCCAGCATCCGTCGCCGGTGATGGGTGGCGGAGAGAACTCGGGCCTTGATCCCGTCATGCTGCATGCGTTTTTCTGGAACCTGGTGTCGTTCACCTGCGTGGGAATCGTGCTGATGGTGTTGCGCTACCGGCTGCAAGTGTTGGAGGAAGAAGTGGAAGCCACACACGCCGCCGCAGCCTTGCAGGGAGGCGCGCGATGACCGGTCCGGTCGCATTGAAAGCCGCTTACATCGTCACCTGGGTGATCCTGCTGGGATATCTCGGTTCCCTGCTGCGGCGATTCCGGCGCGTGCGGGAGGAGATGAAGGATCTGAAGCGCAACCCGCGGATTTGACGTGACAACAATTCACCACCGAGGCACAGAGGAACACAAAGGCGGTTCTCGGCCTTTCTCTGTGCTTCAGTGCCTCCGTGGTAGAACCATTCTCGTAGTGGGCGCGTATTCCGTGCCAATCTGAAGCAATTGCTCTTTGGGTAACCCCGCTTCCCTGCTAAACTATCTCCCCGTGTACGTAGACCAGCCAGCCTTCGAACGTCCGCCTCATCGGCTTCACTTGAACGCCCCTCCTCTAATCGCGGGCCGATTTCCGTCTGACCATTAACCACCATCCTCAGGAGATCTGTCATGAAGCTACGCGTCTTGTCGTCGCTGCTGTTGGCTTGTATCGCTGTGCCGCTCTGCGTTGCGCAGTCGTCCGCGCCGGAGAAGCAGAAGTTCAGTCCTCCCGCTCGCAAGTTCCGGTTCACCTATTCCTTCACCGTGAAGGACGTCCCCGCTGGGACAAAGGTAGTCCGCGTGTGGGTGCCGGTGGCCCACACCGATGAGCACCAGACCGTCCGCCTGGTGAATGTGAAAGCTCCGGTGCCAACGCAGATGACGCAGGAGCCGGAATACGGCAATAAAATGATGTACGCGGAAATCCGCAATCCCGCGCCGGGCAGCTCCGAGTTCACTCTGGAGTACGAAGTAACACGCCGCGAGTACTCACGCGGTGACTACGCCCAACTGGAGCGCAAAGACAGCAAGCCGGGTGCGGTACCAGCGTCAATGAACCGATATGTCGAGCCCGACAAACTCATTCCGACCGACGGCAAGATCAAGGTCCTCGCCGAGCAGGTGACGGGCAGCCAGACAGGGAGCGTCGCCAAAGCCAAGGCCGCTTACGATTACCTGTTCTCGACCATGCGCTATGACAAAACCGGAACCGGTTGGGGCCGTGGCGATGCGGTGTGGGCGTGCGATGCCAAGCACGGCAACTGTACCGATTTTCACTCGCCGTTCATCGGCATGTTGCGCGCCGACGACATTCCCGCCCGCTTCGACATGGGCTTCGGGCTCCCCGAGAATAAGGACAAGGGAGACATTGCCGGCTATCACTGCTGGGCTGAGTTCTATGCGTCCAAGATCGGTTGGATTCCGGTGGACATCTCAGAAGCATGGAAGGCCAAAGAAAAGGAGAGCTACTTCTTCGGCGCCGTGGACGCCAATCGCGTTAAGTTCTCCACCGGCCGGGACATAACTCTTTCGCCAAAGCAAGATGGACCGCCGCTGAATTATTTCGTCTATCCCTATGTTGAGGTTGACGGCAAGCCGTACGAGGCCATCACGAAACAATTCAGCTTCGAAGAGGTGAAGGCTGGCGAGCAAAAGACGGCCGGGTCGCAAACTCGCGCGGGTTCGCCCGGCATGTAAGTGTTAGCAATGGACGACTACTTGGAGGTAACTGATGGCCTTATATGTCTTTGCTCGTTTTCATGCCAGTGCAGGTAATGAGAGTGCTGTCACCGAGGCATTGGGCGATGTTCTGCCACCCACTCGCTTGGAACCCGGCTGTCTGAGCGTCCACGCCTTCCGCTCGACCCGGGATCCGCGACTGTTCTACATTCACTCGCGCTGGATCAGACGAAGATGCCTTCGAGATTCACGCAGGGTTGCCGCATACCGTACGATTCATCGAACGCATGGAAGCCCTGATCGATCATCCGCTCGATGTGACGCGAGCGGAGATGATTGGCTGAGTCGCAGTGCGGTCGCGACCGGCTTCCGGCCGATGCGCTGAGCCGTAAGAGACTGAAAACATTTGGGAAAATAGCTTCCGGCGCTGCCTCCAACAGCGCCTTTTTTCATCCTATGGTGTTTATGTGAGTGCAATCCGCCGGGAGAGACTACGATAGATGGCGTACAAACTTTCGGAACTTTCGATCTCGCGCAGGGGAATTACTGGCGGAAACAGAGATCGGGTTCACCACTGAGGTGGCGTTGCTGACCGAGTTAACCGACGAACAGCTGCTGACCAGGCGCTGGCCGGGAACGAAGATGCATTCACTGCCCTGTATCGCAGACGGCAGGGGCCTGTCTTTCGGTTTGCTTTGCACATGAGCGGCTCTTCGCAGGTCGCGGAAGAAGTCACGCAGGATGTGTTCATGTTCCTGCTGCAACGGGGTCACGACTTCGACCCCAGCCGGGGAGCGCTGGGAGCGTACCTGTTCGGCGTGGCACGAAATTATGTGCGGCGCTCGCTGGAGCGCTCCTATACGGATCGAGTGCTCACCGGACCGCCTGATGACGAAGCTCAGTTCCTGGTGACCGACGACGATCCGGCCGAAGGGATTGCACGGCAACAGGCATCGACCGCGATTTGGAAGGCTGTCCTGTCGTTGCCCGAGCATTATCGCGAGGTGATCGTGCTCTGCGATCTGCAGGAGTTGAGCTATGCGGACGCGGCAGAGGCGATGGGTTGTGCGATTGGAACGATCCGCTCGCGCCTGCACCGCGCCCACGACATGCTGGCCCGGAAGCTGCAGCATTCGGCGGCCGTTTACCCCGGAATCTCTGGGTTTCCCGAGAGGTGCGCGTCATGACATGCCATGAATTCCGACATTCCGCCGCATCGCTACCATTGTGGGAGCTGGCCCGAGCGCAGGACGAACAGCTCCTTGGCCATGCGTCTGATTGCAGCAATTGCGGGGCCTGGCTGCAGAAGCAGCGGATGCTGACGGCCACCATGCAGACGTTGCAGGCGCGGACTGCCGGCATGGAAGCCGGGCCTCAGGTGGAACGTGCGCTTCTCCAGGCATTTCGGCAGAGGACCATCGCGGAGCCGGTGCAGCCCGTAGTGGCGCCGCCCTTCACCCCGATCGCAATGCGCCTGAGCCGATTCTTCGAAGTCGGCGCTTATGCAGCGGTAGCGGCAGCCATCGCTATCAGCCTGTTCCTGGGAGTTCGGCTTTTGCAGCATCGCTCACTGACTGGTTCGATACAGAGCCAGTCCGCGCCTATGAATTCGGTGCCGTCACAGCCGGAGTCGGGCGCAGTGGCGAAGACGATCGCGAAGGAAATCGTCCCGCTCGTACAAGAACACTCGAGCCCGGCACGAAAGGTTCTGGCGCGGCGCTCGATAGCCGGGAGCACTCGCTCATTGCAGCAGACTGCTGCTGACCAGTCGCAGGCCAGCGATGACCCGGAATATGTAGCCTTGATGTTCTGCGATCCGCTCATCTGCTCCACTGACGCGCAGGTCGTGCGGATGGAGATTCCAGCGCCAGGTGCAGGCAATGATGCTCAGCCCCAGATCGCCGACGTGGTCGTAGGTTATGACGGCCTGGTGCGCGCGGTCCGGATCGTCAATTGAAAGTTAAACAGTAGTTGGATAACTGAATCATAGTTAAGGGGAAATAGCTTATGCAGTTCAAGAATCTGGCCATTTCTCGTATGGTTCCAATGTTGTGCGGACTATTGCTGCTGGGGATGAGTTCCCTTGCGGCAGCACAGAGCGATGCGCCGGCGCCTCCGCCACCGCCGCCTCCGGGCGCAATGATGATGATGCATGGTCCGGGCGGGCCCGGCGGCATGATGCACGACGAATTCGGCGAGGGCAAGGTGGTCACAGGTGTTCCCATGAGCGGCAACCTGGTGGTGACCCGTGATACCACACTGGCTGACGGCAATCGTATCCACACGGAAAACCAGACCAATGTCTACCGTGACGCGCAAGGCCGCGTTCGCCGGGAGATTGGGTTCGAACTGAATACGCCGACCACCGGAGCCGCAAAGCGGAGCATGATCGTCATCACCGATCCAGTTGCCGGAAAGCGCTACGTGCTGAATCCGCAGAACAAGACGGCCCACGAAATGCCGCTGCACCTGCCCACCAAATGGCAGGGTGGTCCGCCTCCTCCGGACGGCGAGGCCGGCGCGAAGCCGATGAAACCCAATGAGGCAAACGTCAATCGCGAGCAGTTGGGAGCGAAGACGATCAACGGGCTGCAAGCTCAGGGTACTCGCGTGACGCGGACTATCCCGGCCGGCAAGATCGGCAACGATAAGCCGATTGAGGTAGTTACGGAGCGCTGGTATTCCACCGATCTGCAGGCGCCGCTCACCACGACCCACACCGACCCCATGATGGGCACGGTAACCACCAACCTGACCAACATTAACCGGGCCGCGCCGGACGCATCGCTGTTTCAGGTGCCGCCCGACTACAAAGTCGAGACCGGCAAACCCGGAGACACGCTTTACATGCCCATGAAACCCTGACACCAACAACTCTCTCCCCTTTTTTCCGCGGAGGTCCCGCATAGACCTCCGCTTTTTCTTTTGGGACCTCCCGCTGGCTGGCTGCTGGGGGCAGACCAAGCTTCCGTTGCCCTGCACATTTGACATCGATTTGACATCTCGACCTGCACCAATTGCGATACAATCTGTCTCCAATCGCGGTTTTCATCGCGCCCGGAGGCAGTATGTTCCGGTCAAAGTCAGCCTTGGTGGCACCGCTTCTCTTCGTCTCCTTTGGCTGCCTGGCGTTCGCTCAGAAGGGCTCTCGCCCTACCCAGGCCAATGCTGAGATCCAGGTCCGCGTCGTATACGAAAACGAGCGGCCGGTAAACAAACAGGTTCGGCTCGAATTGCTCAGCGGAGCCGGAGTTCCTGCGGAACAGACCTACACCAACGACCAGGGGCAGGCATCGTTTCATGTCGCGAGTGGGACCTCCTACCGGGTGCGGGTCTCTGGGGCAGACATCAAGGAAGCCGTGTCAGAGGTGATCGAGATGGATGCGGCGGCGCGTTTCCGGACGGTGTCTGTGCACGTGCAGCCACGAGACGAGGAGACCGTGGCGGCGAGACCCAGCAACCAACGAGTCACTTCGGCAAATGATCTCAAGATCCCGTCGGATGCGAGGAAGCTCTTCAATAAAGGGGTTTCCGCCTTGCAGCACCGGGAGTTTGAAAAAGCTGCAGACTTCTTCGAAAAAGCGACGGTCGCCTACCCGCAATATGATTCGGCATTCGACAATCTCGGCGTGGCCTGGATGCGTTTGGGCCAGACCGACAAAGCGCAAACGGCCTTTGAACATGCGGTCCAGTTGAACGACAAGAACCCCGACGCCGACCGTAATTACTCCCGGCTGCTGATCTCAAGCCAGCAATATGCGCGAGCTGCGGATTACTTGCAGAAATCGCTGATGGTAGATCCGCTGAATGCATCCACCCTGGCCCTGCTGGCCATCGCCCAATTTCTAGCGCACGATTACGCCGCGGCGCTCCAGAGCGCACTCAGGGTCCATCAACTGCCGCACCAGGGCTGTGCCATCGCTCACTACATTGCGGGGAGCGCGTACGAGATCAATCATCGCTACCAGGATGCCACAGCGGAATTCCAGCTGTATCTCAAAGAAAGTCCGGACGGTCCCGACGCCGGCCAGGTGCGGGCATCGCTGGCGCGGGTCACCACCAACCTCAGCAAGCAAGCCCAGTAGACCGCTTTCCGCAATCCGTCCGTTTCTTCTCCTACGGCACGGCGGTCACCTCACGACGTGATGCGCGGCACAGCGCCCTGTACTGAAATTGGACGATGCTTGAGTGGAGGGAGCAGGTTCAGTTTGCTGGGAGGTGCTCAACTTCCCGACCGATTGAGCCCGGAAGGCGGCTGAAGAGTTCCCGGTACGTGCTGGTCTCTGTCCCAGAAAGGAGCGCCAAGCACATGGCTACTGCTCAAGTTTCTTCCGAGACGCGCCGAACAGGCGTTCATCGATCAAATCATCACCCAGCAGAGCGGCCGTCCTGGCGAGTTGCTGGGCATTCTCGAAGCGGTGCAGGAGCACAATCCCCACAAGTATCTTCCTCTGGAAACTCTGCAATACATTGCCACCAAGCTGGACATTCCACTGTCCCGCATCTACAGCGTGGCCACGTTTTACGCGCTGTTCAATCTGGAGCCGCAGGGCGACAACACGATTTGCATCTGCCGCGGAACGGCGTGCCACACCCGCAATTCGCGCAACCTGCTGGAGAGCCTGCGCCTGGAGCTCGGGCTGGGACTCAACGAAGACGAGGCAGCCGGCGATGCCGACAAGCTGACGCTGACCACGGCGGACGAGAAGTTCACGGTGCGCACCGTGGCCTGCTTCGGGCAGTGCGCCCTGGCTCCGGTGGTGGAGATCAACCACCGCATCTGCGGGCACGTCAACGAACGCACCCTGCAGCGCGAAGTGCGGGCGCTGGAACGGGAGAGTGACTGATGCCGCGCATCGAAGACATCGGCGTATTCAATGCGGTCCGCGAAGCTGGACTGGCCAAACTTGTGCCCTCCGTTCCGCGCATTGCCGTCGGCATGGGAACCTGCGGCCGCGGCAACGGCGCCGAAGGCTTGTACCACGCCTTCATCGAGGCCATCGAGCGCAGCGGCACGAGACTTCTACCTGACCAGCGTGGGATGCTTCGGCGCGTGCTACCAGGAACCGCTGGTCAATGTTCGCGTGCCCGGGCAGCCGCTGCTGATCCTGCAACGCAGGTTCAGGCCAACGATGCCGGGCGCATCGTTCATGACATCTCCGGCCGGCAACATCACGCCCGAACTGGTGTATTGCAAGATCGAGGAGTGGGACCACATCACCGGCTCCATCCGCTACGGGCACGGCTATCCCGAAGTGCCGGCGTGGAACGAAGTGCCGTTCTTCAAGGGCCAGAAGAAGATCGTGCTGCGCAACTGCGGCCTCATCAATCCCGACGACATCGAGGAATACATCGCCGTCGGCGGCTACCAGGCGCTCTACAAAGCCCTGATCGATGACAAGCCGGAGAGCGTCATCGAGCAGATCAAAGCTTCCAAGCTGCGCGGCCGCGGCGGCGCCGGCTTCCTCACCGGCAACAAGTGGGAGTTCCTGCGCAAGGCGGTGGCCGACCAGAAGTTCATCATCTGCAACGCCGACGAAGGCGATCCCGGCGCCTACATGAACCGCAACGAAATCGAGAGCGATCCGCATTCGCATGCTGGAGGGCATGATCATCGGCGGCTACGTGATGGGCGCGACCCAGGGCATCATCTACGTGCGCGCCGAGTATCCGCTGGCGGTGCATCGCCTGAACCGCGCCATCGAGCAGGCGCGCGAATACGGCGTGCTGGGCGACAACATCCTGGGTCGCGGCTTCAAGTTCGATATTGAGCTGGTGGAAGGCGCGGGAGCATTCGTCTGCGGCGAAGAAACCGCGCTGATCGCATCGCTGGAAGGCGAAGCCGGACGTCCGCGTCCGCGTCCTCCGTTCCCCGCGCAGAAAGGGCTTGTGGGGCAAGCCCAGCAACATCAACAACGTCGAGACCTGGTACAACATCGCGCCCATCGTCACCAAGGGCCCGGCCTGGTTCACCGAAACCGGCAGCGCCAAGAGTTCCGGAACCAAGGTCTTCTCGCTGGTCGGCAAGGTGCACAGCAGCGGGTTGGTCGAGATGCCGCTGGGCACGCCGCTGAAGACGTTTATCTACGACATCGGCGAAGGCGGCGTGGATGGCCGCAGCATCAAGTCGGTGCAGACCGGCGGTCCGTCCGGCGGCTGCATCCCGCACGAGATGTTCGACACGCCGGTGGACTACGAAAGCCTGGCGCAACTGGGCTCCATCATGGGCTCGGGCGGCATGGTGGTGATGGACGAAGACAACTGCATGGTCGACGTCGCCCGCTACTTCGTGGAGTTCACCAACTCCGAGTCGTGCGGCAAGTGCGTTCCCTGCCGCGTCGGCCTGAACAAGTGCCTGCGCATCCTGAACCGCATCACGCTCGGCGCCGGCCGCATGCAGCACATGGAGACGCTGGACGACCTGAGCCGCTACATTCGCGACTGCTCGTTATGCGGGCTGGGCCAGACGGCGCCCAATCCGGTGCTGACCACGATGCGCCACTTCCGCCAGGAGTTCGAGGACCACATCGTGGCCCGGCGCTGCCAGGCGGGCGTCTGCACCGAACTGGCGCTTTCGCCTTGCGAGAACAGTTGCCCGCTGCACATGAACATTCCGCGCTTCCTGCAGCTCTACAAGGAGGACCGGCTGGAGGAGGCGTTCGAATCGGTGATCCTGGACAACCCTCTGCCCTGCTTCCACCGGACGGGTGTGCCAGCATCCCTGCGACGAGCGCTGCCGCCGCCAGACCATGGACGACGCGGTGAACATGCGCGAGGTGCATCGCTTCATCGCCGACAGCGTTCTGCTGTCCGACCGCTTCGAGGCGGCGGTGCAGCGGATCGCCGCGCGCAAGCTGGAACCCACGGGCCGCAAGATCGCGGTCGCGGGCGCGGGCCCGGCCGGCCTGACCGCCGCGTTCTATCTCGCGCTGCTGGGGCACGATGTCACGGTCTTCGATCCGCTGCCCGAGGCTGGCGGCATGCTGCGCTTCGCCTTGCCGGAATATCGCCTGCCCAAACCCGTGCTGCGTCGCGAGATCGAGTTGATCGAGCGCCTGGGAGTGAAGTTCGTGCTCAACACCCGGGTTGGCGCCGACATTCCGCTGAACGAACTGGATGAGCGCTTCGACGCCGTGTTCCTCGCCATCGGCACCTGGAAAGAATCGTGGGTTTATCTGCCGGGAACCGAACTGAAAGGCGTGTATCCGGCGCTGCCGTTGCTGGAGTCGATCGCCAAAGGCGAGCCGGTGAACCTGGGACGCAAGGTGGTGGTCATCGGCGGCGGCAACGCGGCCATCGATTCGGCGCGCACCTCGCTGCGCATGGGTGCGGAAGTCACCGTGGTCTATCGCCGCGAGCGCAAGGACATGCCGGCCATCGAAGAGGAAACCGCGGCCGCCGAAGAAGAAGGAGCGCGGATCGTCTTCCTGTCCGCGCCGCACCGCATCATCGGCGATGCCAAGGGCAACGTCAAGGCGCTGGAAGTGGTGAAGACGCGGCTGGGCGAATACGACACGCTCCGGCCGCCGCAAGCCGGTGCTGACCGACGAAGTGCAGCGCATCGAATGCGACTCGGTGATTCTGGCGGTCGGCGAAACCGTGGACCTGGACTTCGCCAAGGCATCAGGCCTGCAGATCAAGGAAAGCGGCACCATCGAGGTCAACCACTTCACGCTGGAGACCAGCCGTCCGCGCTTCTTTGCCGGCGGCGACCTGGTGACCGGCGCTTCCAACGTTTCCAATGCCATGGCTTACGGCAAGCAGGCGGCGCGCGCCATCGACGAGCAACTGATGGATGCCAAGCGCTGGGACGAGCTGTTCCCGCCCATGGAGTACGAGCAGACGCCGCCCAAGGACGCCGAGCGAAAGCCGCAGACATCACCCGCGCTGCGCTTGCCGGTCCGCGCAGCGCATGCAGTCGTTCGACGAAGTGGTGGTTGGGCTTGTCGGCGGAAGAAACCCACGAGGAATGCCTGCCGCTGCCTGCGCTGTGACGTGAAAGTGGCGGTTTCCCGCTAGAGAGGAGGAGTCGAGCCTTGCCGCAAAAGAAAATCTCGCTCCGCATCGATGGCGAGCTGGTCAACGCCGTGGAAGGGCCAGACGATTCTCGAAGCTGCCCGCGCCAGCGGGAAGTACATTCCGACCCTCTGCTTCCTGGAAGGCCTGAGCTCGGTCGGCGCCTGCCGCCTGTGCATGGTCGAGGTCTCCGGCGTCGACCGCCTGTTCCCCGCCTGCACCACGCCGGTGCAGGACGGCATGTCGGTCACCACCACCTCTGCCAAGCTGTCGCGCTACCGCCGCATCACCATCGAGCTGCTGCTGGTGGAACGCAATCACGTCTGCGCGGTGTGCGTGGCCAACGGCCACTGCGAGTTGCAGGACATGGCCTACTCGCTGGGCATCACCAGCGTGCGCTTCGCCTACAACTTTCCCACGCTCAGCCGGTGGATGCGTCGCATCCTCGCTTCGTGCTCGACCACAATCGCTGCATCCTGTGCACGCGCTGCGTGCGGGTCTGCGCCGAGATCGAAGGCGCGCACGTGTGGGAGATGGTCTCGCGCGGCATTCACGCCCGCATCGTTTCCGACCTGAACCAGAAGTGGGGCGAGTCGCGCACCTGCACCAACTGCGGCAAGTGCGTGCAGGCTTGTCCCACCGGCGCGCTGGCGGAGAAGGGCAAGGCGGTGGAGGAGATGGTCAGGTCCACCGCTCCGATCAGCTCGCTGGCGCGCCGCAGAGGAGTTCACGCATGAGGAAGATCAAGCTGGCTACGGTCTGGCTGGATGGCTGCTCGGGCTGCCACATGTCGCTGCTCGACCTGGACGCCGCCATCATTCCCATCGTGCGCAAGGTCGACATCGTCTACGGCCCGCTGGTGGATGCGCAGGAGTTTCCCGAAGACGTGGACGTACCCTGGTCGAGGGCGCGGTCAGCACCCAGGAGGACGTGGACAAGCTGCAGCAGATCCGCCAGCGCACCAAGATGCTGGTTTCGCTGGGCGACTGCGCGGTCACCGGCAACGTGGCCGGACTGCGCAACACGGTTCCGGTCAACAAGCTGTTGCAGCGGATCTACGTCGAAGGCGCGGACGCAAGCCGGTGCATTCCCGGCGATGGCTTGCCGCAGCTGCTGAAGCTGGCGCGCCCGGCGCAGGACTTCGTGAAGGTTGATGTTTGCCTTCCCGGCTGTCCGCCTCACAGCAAGGTCATCTGCTGGCTTTCTGAACAACCTGCTGGAGGGGCGCAAGCCCGAAGCGCACGCCAAGATCAAGTTCGGATAGGAGCGGCGATGAAGCGCATTACGATTGAGCCGGTAAGCCGCATCGAAGGCCACGCCAAGATCACCATTCAGCTCGACGACGCCGGCAAGGTGGCCGACACGCAGTTCCAGGTGACGCAGGTCCGCGGCTTCGAGAAGTTCACCGAGGGCCGTCCGTTCTACGAGATGCCGGGAATTACCTCGCGCATCTGCGGCATCTGCCCCATCAGCCATCAGCTGGCGTCGTCCAAGGCCTGCGACGCGATCATGGCGGTGCGCATTCCGCAAGACCGCGCAAGCTGCTGCGCGAGATCGTGCACTGCGCGCAGTTCGTGCAGTCGCATGCCCTCAGCTTCTTCTATCTCTCCGCGCCCGACCTGCTGCTGGGCATGGACGCCGATCCCGCCACCCGCAACGTCGTCGGTGTGATCGAGGCCAATCCCGAGCTGGCGCGCGCCGGCATCGAGCTGCGCAAGTTCGGGCTTGCAGGTCATCGAAGGCCTGGCCGAAGAACGCGTGCATCCTTCGTGGATCGTGCCCGGCGGAGTGAAGTCGCCGATGACGCTGCAGACCCGCGACCGATTCCTGGCGGCCATTCCCCAGGCGATGGCGACCACCGAGAAGACGCTCGGCATCTTCAAGGGCACGCTGGATTCGTTCCAGGAGGAGATCGCCAACTTCGGGTCTGCGCCCACCATGTATGCGGGGCTGGTCGATCGCGGCGGCAATATGCAGCTCTACGACGGCGTGCTGCGCTTCCGCGGCGCCGACGGCGACATCGTGCAGGACGGCATCGCCGCCGAGCGACTATCGCGGACTACATTGGCGAGGCAACGCTGCGCGACTCCTACCTGAAGGCGCCGTTCTACCGGCCTCTCGGCTATCCGCAAGGCAGCTATCGCGTCGGCCCGCTGGCGCGCCTGAATGTCGCCGATGCGTTGGGCACGCCGCGCGCCGACGCCGAGCTTGCAGGAATTCCGCCAGCGCTTCGGGCGCATGCCGCACAGCGCGTTCCTGTATCACTATGCGCGGCTCATCGAGGTGCTGTATGCGCTGGAGTGCATGAAGATTCTGCTTGCAGGAGCCCGATGTGCTCGACACCCATGTTCGCGCCAACGCCGGCGTGAACGCGCTGGAAGGGCGTCGGCATGATCGAAGCGCCGCGCGGCACGCTGATCCATCACTACAAGGTGGACGAAAACGGCGCCATCGTGTGGGCCAACCTGATCGTCGCCACCGGCCACAACAATCACGCCATCGGCGACAGCGTGCGCCAGGTCAGCGAGCACTTCGTCCATGGCGACCGCCTGGAAGAAGGCATGTTGAACCGCGTTTCCGCCGTGGTGCGCGCCTACGATCCATGCCTGAGTTGCTCGACTCACGCCTTCGGAGTTCCCGCGGTGGAGATTTCTCTACTCGATACCACCGGTAACCTGCTCGACCAGCTTCGAAGCAAGTGATTCTTCGCTCGTCTTTTGAGACGTCTTCGGTTTTGGTCGTCCTTCGTGGCTAGCCGGTTTTCGACTAAACTTGAAGTGTCGGACTTTCCGTATTTTGTCGTCTTGTCGGTAACGTGCGAATTCTGGTTCGACGAGAGGCGTAATGGTCTTCTGGCCGGTGAGCTATGCGTTCCTGTGCATCGCCGCCATCCCTTTTATTTACTATTTTCTTTGCTTGTATAGCTCGTGGCGGTTCTTCCGCCAAGGGTCCGCGCACCATAGTTTGAACTCGGGCTTTACTCCGCCGGTCAGCAACCTCAAGCCAGTGCGGGGACTTGATCCCGACGCTTACGAAAACTTCGCCAGCTTTTGCCGCCAGGACTATCCCGAATACGAAATCGTCTTTTGCGTTGGCGATTACGATGACCCGGTTGTGCCGGTTTTGGAGAAACTCATCCAGGATTTTCCGGAGCGCCGCATTCGAATCCTCTGGGGTTCAGGGCGAGTTGCGGCCAACGATAAGGTGGCCAAGTTGTCGCGCCTGGTGAGTGAGGCAGCTTACGAAACCGTAGTCATCAGCGACAGCGACGTGCGTGTCGAGCCCGACTACCTGCGCACGGTCGTGGCGCCGCTGGCCGATCCCGCTGTCGGTGCGGTGACCTGCTTCTATGTGGCAACCTCCGACGATAACCTGGTGCAAAGCCTGCAATCGGTCGGCATGTTGTCCGACTTTTATCCCGGGATCCTGGTTGCCACCCAGTTGGATGGAGTGAAGTTTGCGCTGGGCCCAACGATTGTCACCACGCGCGCGCGCCTGGCGGAATTCGGCGGTTACGAAGCGCTGGAAAACCGTCCGGCGGACGACCTGCTGGTGGGCCGCCTGATCGCTGACCGGCACGAAGTCAGGCTACTTCCCTACTCCGTTTGGACGGTGCCGGATTATGCATCACTCAGCGACCTGCTGCAAAAACGCCTGCGCTGGATCGTGGTCATGCGGCATATGCGGCCGTGGGGACATCTCGGCCTGATTTTCACTCTGGGTCTGCCGTGGTCGCTGTTCGCGATCGCCATTCACCCCACAGCCACAGTGGCGCTCTCGTACTTGGGCGCTTACTTGGGGCTGCGCGCCGCGATGACCTGGTTGATTGGAAGCTGGGGCCTGAAGCAGCCCCTGCCGTTGAAAAGCCTGCTGCTGATTCCGCTATGGGATGCAATAGCGTCGCTCATCTGGCTGGTGAGCTTCACCCGCACCAGCTTTCAGTGGCGCAATCGCCCCTATCGCATCCGCGATGGCCAGCTGGTTCCGCTGCACTCAGACTCCGCTGACTAGGGCAGATTCAGACTTGCTGTAATCCCGGGTGGAGCAGGCCTTTAGGCGTGCGTCCGGGAGCGAAAGAAAACCTGCGCTTTAGCGCGCTGAGGTAAGTCGACCTCAGCGGCTGAAGCCGGAATTGCGGGGAACCACCTTAAACGCGGGCCTGAAGGCCCGCTCCACCTGGAGCCATGCCACTCTGGAACTGCTCAGAGAACCCCGGCAACAAATCAAAATGAACTCTTGACCAGGACTGGCGCCGGATGCTTCTCCGGACGCCGTTCGTTCCTGGGCTTACGCCAGTTCACTTGCGGCATGAAATGCGACGGATCAATCCGGTCGCGATACTTGACCGCGATGTTGATCAGCGAATCCACCAGCGAGTTGGACAGCAGGTGAGGTTGCAATCCGAGCTTGATCAGGCTGGAATGCTTGGCATTGTAATAATGCTCCTCAGCTTCAACGCGCGGATCGGGCAAGTGGTCCACCTTGACCTCAAGCCCATGGTGTTTGCCGGCTTCTTCCACCATGTGCGCAAGCTGTAGAACGGTGAATTGCTCGGTGAACTGGTTGAACACCCGGAATTCGCCGGATTTCGCCGGATTAAGGCAGGCGATTTCGATGCAGCGCACGGTGTCGCGAATATCCAGGAAGCCCCGCGTCTGTCCGCCTTTTCCGTATACCGTCAGCGGATGCCCTAGAGCTGCCTGGGCGCAGAAACGGTTCAGGACAGTCCCGAACACGTCGTCGTAGTCAAAGCGATTGACGAGGGCCTCGTCCAGCGCTGTCTCGTCAGTCACGGTTCCATAGACAACACCCTGGTTGAGGTCTGTAGCCCGAATTCCCCAAGCCTTGCAGCAGAAGGCGATGTTGTGGCTGTCATGCACCTTCGACAGGTGATAGAACGAGCCGGGCTGCTTGGGGAAAGGCAAAACGTCCTTGCGGCCGTTGTGCTCGATCTCGATGTATCCCTCTTCAATGTCAATGTTGGGAGTTCCGTATTCACCCATGGTGCCGAGCTTTACCAGGTGACACTCAGGCGTAAGCTCGCGAATCGCATACAGCAGATTCAACGTCCCAGCGACGTTATTGATCTGGGTGAATACCGCATGCTTGCGGTCGATCATGGAGTAAGGCGCTGACCGTTGTTCCGCGAAATGCACCACGGCCTCGGGCTCAAACGAGGAAATGACCGACGACAGGAAGTCGTAATCGGTGATGTCGCCGACGAAGGTCTCTATATTGTTTCCCGTGAGTTCCTGCCAGACCGTCAAGCGTTCCGCCAGCGGCCGGATGGGGGTCAGAGTCTGTACTCCAAGTTCAAAGTCCCATTGACGCCGGGCGAAGTTATCGATAATTGCGACGGAGTGTCCTTTGCTGGAAAGGTGCAGAGCTGTCGCCCAGCCACAGTAACCATCGCCGCCAAGTACGGCAATCTTCATGTTTTTCTCCTAAACTTTTTCTTCGGCTGACTACAGTGTATCAAGCGCCTCAATCGGCTTTCAAGACCAGCGGATGGTTCGTCAGCAGAACTTTTCCGCCGCTGTGTCATGACTACATTCAATAGCTCGCTTCCGACTAACGCCCGCAAGCGAGGGACCGCCGCATCTCCGGCGACTATGTAAGTTCGGGCCGGTTGGAGCCAGCGTTCCTTAAATTGCTCATCGTTGATGAAGACATCCGGAGCGCCGGGAGCATACGAGCCATATATCAGGTTATTGAAGCGGCCGTTCAGAAGCAAGGCGCTCCGGTCCGTGTAGAAGAACACGGAGGAAAATGTGTAGTAGTGATGGTCCACGACCAAGGTGCCCTCGGGCGATCGCAGCAACGCCTCAGCAATCGGCCGGGAAGACAGAAAGGGATCAAATACCACCAGCGCCAGCCGCGCAGCATGGAAGAAAAGCACCATCATGAGCGCAGCCGCCAGAAATGCACGCCGACCGTGCCACCAAAACGCGCCAAACGCCCCGACGCAGAATGCAACCGCCGCCACCGCCAGCGGAAGTCGTAGGTAGGCGAACGACTGCAGGGTCAGGTCTTCCATGTGGCCCAGCGACAGCGTGTAGACGCTGGGATGATGGCTGAGCGCACTTGCTATATCGCCCGGCGCGGGCACATTGCGAACCAGCAGCAAAATGGCTGATGACTGCGAGCGCCGCCCATGCGGAGACCACGGCTAGAACGCGCGTTCCCCGCTTGATCCAAGCGCCTCCCGTAGCCATGGCCGAACCCAGCAGGAGGCCAGCGCCGGGTAGCACGGCATCGAGTAATACTCCTGCGTGGTGGAAAAGGTGAAAAAGACAAGTATGAAACCTGCCCAGCAGAGCGCCAGCAAGCGGGTGCGCCCGGCGCGGTCCATCGGCTTGTAGGACAACTTGAACAGCGCTGGGAAATAGACGCTCCACGGGAAAGAGCCACAAGAGGTGGAACAACCAGAAATACAGGCGAGGAACGGTGTTGTAATCGCGCGGCGTCCGCAGATTCAAGAAGCGCAACACCTGCTCATTCATGAAGTAAAACCACAGAAAGCCGTGGTATTCGCCGGGAACGCTTAGCCACGTGAAATCGAAATAAGGCGGATTACGCAAAGTTGCCAGGACGTGCCACGGCGCGGCAATCAGCAGGATGAGTGCGGTGCCTAGAAATGGATGAAGCCGCTTCCACGTGCGGGAGACGAATAACTGGCGGGTCACGAAAAGGTAGATGAGGCCCGCAGCCACGGGAAAAAGCAGGCCGATCAGGCTCTTCCAAAGCAGCCCGACTCCAAGGCTGGCAGCAAGAATAAAGGCCCAGGCGTGCGGGTACCGCTCCTCGTCATCCAGCGCTCGCAGCATCGCCCACATCGCCAGCGCGACGGTGAACGTCAGCATCACGTCGGGGATGAGAATTCGGGTAAACAGAAACAGCCCAATGCAGGTTGCCATGCACAGGCCTGCATAGAATCCGGCGCGTTTGCCGAACGCCCAACTCCCGAACGCAGCCGTCAACCAACAGAGCCCGATGGCAGAGAGGGCGATAGGAATGCGCGCGGCCCAATCGTGCACTCCGAAGATCTGGTAGGAACCAGCCATCAGCCAGTACACCATGGGCGCTTTTTCCAGATAGGCTACGCCGTCCAGACGCGCGGTGACCCAGTCTCCTGAGACCAGCATGGTGCGCGCAATCTGGGCCTGGACCGCATCCACGTCGTCCTGTAGCGACGGCGGAGACACGATGCAACCCAGATATACGGCTGCCGCAATCAGGATGACCGCTAGGTAGAGACTCCAACTTCCGCGGTCTGCAGAACTGGCCTTGACGTCGCCGCGGCGGGCGGTTGAATCCGCCACTTTTTCATCCACAGCAACATGATCATTAAACCCCATAGGTGATATCCGACGTTTACTCGCCTTTCCAAATGACTACGAACGCAGGCATTCACTGCCTCCGCATGAAAGAGCCCGGGGTAATCCATGAGTCCCGTCTGCACGGTGTCCATCAGAAGCGGACGAAGCGGGCCACGAAGCCATTCGTGGGCTGGTATATCAAATCCCATCTTCGGGCGCTGCAGGATGGCTGGCGGCAGTTTGTCCTTCATGACGTCTTTGAGGAGCACCTTCTGACGCGAGCCCGAATCAGCAGCGAAGCTGGCAGTTTGGCGGCAAATTCGACGATGCGATGGTCGAGAAACGGTGGACGCACTTCGACAGCGTGCGCCATGCTCATGCGGTCCGACTTCACCAGGATGTCATCCGCCAGGTAATACTTCTGATCAAACTGCAAATAGGGGCGCAGATCGTCGTTCAGCGACAAATACTGCCGCAAGTCACCGAGAACATCATTGAGCGCACCCGGCAGCTCGACCCGCAACAGAGCGCGTTTCTCCGCCTCGGAGAAGGTCCCATTCCAGTAAATGTGCGCTTGATCGGGCGGCAACAGGCTGCCTTCGAGCAGCCGCTTGACCTTGTACTCGAGGCTTATCTTCTCGTCGGAGACTGGCCAGCCTCGTACGGCCTGCAGCGCAAGTTTGATCGTTCCGCGCGGCAATCTTCGGATGGAACGCGCAATCCGGTTCGCACGATAAGTTAAGTAGCCCCCAAATAGCTCGTCGGCTCCTTCGCCGCTCAGAGCGACCGTCGTTCCGGTCTTGCACAGCTTCGAGAGGAACCAGACCGGCAGGGCTCCCGCATCCGCCGTGGGTTCGTCCGAGTAGTAAGCGAACTCTTCTATAGCGCCTTGCAGGTCCTGTTCGGGATTAAGGTCCAGCTGCTCGTGCTGTGTTCCGTATTCCGAGACCGCTCGCTGGATGTAACTGGTTTCGTCGAAACTGCGGCCTTGGAAAGATATCGAGTACGTCTTTAACTGCGAGCTCGAGGCTTTTGCCGCATAGTGCAGGATGGTTGAGGAATCAATCCCTCCGCTAAGCCAGACACCCAGAGGTACATCGGAAAGGAGATGTTCGCGGACCGCCTGGTCGAGCAGAGAATCCAGCTCTTCCCCGGCCGATTCCAGTGTCTGCCTGCTATCCACGCCCTCCGGCAATCGCCAATAAGCTTCGGCATGGACCTTGCCATCGCGCCACTCGACCCAATGTCCCGGCAGGACCTGCTCGATTGCGTCCACCAGGGTCCAGGGAGAAGGGATGTAGTTGAGCGAGAGATAACAGTCCAAACCAGACAAGCTCAAGCGGCGCTCAATCTCCGGATGGATCAGAATTCCCTTCATCTCCGAGGCGAAGTAAAGCTCTTCGCCGCGTCGCGCAATGTAGAGCGGCTTGATGCCCATCCGATCGCGCGCTAATACCAGACGCTTGGCCGAAGAGTTCCACAGCGCAACCGCGAACATGCCCCGCAACTTGGAGAAGGCTCGCGTGTCCCACTGAAGAAAAGCCCGAAAGACGGTTTCGGTGTCGCAATGCGTGCGAAAACGGTGCCCCAGGTCCTCCAACTCTTTGCGGAGTTCCAGGTGATTGTAGATTTCGCCGTTGAAGACGATCGCCGCCGTGCCATCCTCGTTCTGGATGGGCTGATCGCCGGCATGGAGATCGATGATTTTCAGCCGGGTTGCGCCCATCGAGCAGATGGAGGCGCGATAGACGCCTTGCTGGTCTGGACCACGATGGGTAAGCGTAGCTGTGGCGGTCTGGATGCGCTCTGCGCTGGGAGACCAGCGCTTATGAGTAAAACCGACAATGCCACACAAAACGCAAAAACCCCTGCTGAGTTGAATTTATGCGGCCTGCGAGGAGCTTCCCCGCCGAATTACTGGCGGGCGACAGGCGCCAGTTGTCCATTGACCGAGTATCTCTGTTATACCATGAGAGAAACGTTATTTTTTATATTCCGAGCGGCCGGCTGATCACACTCCTACATGAATTCTCACAAACGATTGCATTTAAAGACTTACCTGATGATCACCATCATGGTACTTGCCGGCCCCATGGGTAATGTCTTGCTGGGCAAAGCCATGAAGAGCCTGGGAAAGCTGACGATTTCGTCGCCGGCGGACCTGCTGCACGTCGCGGTGCGGGTCTTCACCACGGGCACGCTTTGGCTTGGCATCGCGTCTCTTATCACCTTTTTCGTCGCGTACATGCTAGTACTCTCCTGGGCAGACTACAGTTATGTCCAACCCGCCTCATCTATTGCCTACGCCGTCGTGGCGCTACTGGGCGCCACCGTGCTCGGCGAGTTCGTATCTCCCACGCGATGGATCGGCATCGCCATCATCTGCCTGGGCGTATTTATCGTAGGTCAGACCGGTCCACGCACTACGGAGAAAATTTAGCTGTGTTCGAAGCCATCTTCTTTTCCTTGATCGTGATCGCCGGCACCGTAGGTGAGCTTTGTGTCTCCCGCGCCATGAAAGAAGTCGGCGAAGTCCACGACTTTCGGCCGGCTGCGCTGGTTCGGTTCCTTCTCCGTGCCATACGCGTCAAGTGGATGTGGATCGGCGTGGCCATGATGGCGATTGCCTTCTTTTCACTTCTAGCAGTCCTGACTTTCGAGAATGTCAGCTTTGTGGTGCCGGTGACGGCGCTCAGTTATGTTGCGGGCGCGTTTGGGGGGATATTTTTCCTCAAGGAACACGTCAGCCCTCGCCGCTGGGTCGGGGTGGCGCTGGTCTGTATTGGCGTAACTCTGGTGGTGATCGGGAGAAGGTAGCAGGCGAGTCTGTGAAGGTCGCCCTGCTCCAGAACATCAGAGGGAAGGCAGTCTCGAGAGAAGAAGAACACAATCAGGCTTTAGCTGAAATGTTGTAGCGTAACCGTAACAACAAACACTACTTAACCGGACGCACTAGGAACGGTTAGAACATCGCCCTGACGAAAAAATCAAGCGCCAAGACCGATGGCGCGACAGCGTTCGCCGCGATCAGGGCAAGCCGTGATTATCCCCGTTCCAGCACCACTTCCATTTTGCTTGTGTCATGGTGGTCCTCTAATTTATCCGGTCCCAACTCGTTAAGCTTCCGATCCTGTTCTCAACGACTCTCCTACGTCCATACGTGCGGCTGCGCCCTCGATGATGCCGTCGAGTTTCTCCAGTTGAAGAAGGTCGCGCACATTACCGTGCACACCGGCAAGCCGGAAAGTGATGCCCGTTGCCTGTAATTCCTTATGCAGTTGCCCAAGCATCCGCGCGCCAGCGAGGTCTATGCCCGGCGAACTGGAGAGATCCAGCACAATGACCTGGATAGCGCTACCGGCGGCCACACGACCGAGGATTTCCTTCCTCACGTTCTCGACATTGAAGTACAGCATGGGCGATTCGATTCGAAGGGCAAGAACATCGGTGAGCAACTCGGCTTCAGGGGCGCGTGCGATGTCGACAAAGTGATCGGTTCCCGGCAACCGTCCGAGGTCAGCGACGCGTGGGTTGGAGGCACGCTTCAACAGCAACAGTATCGAGAAGATCGCCGCCAGAAGGACACCCTTCAATATGCCGAACGCCAGCACCCCGACGGTAGCAACCATCGCAATGCGGAACTCCATCTTGCTGATCCGATACAGGTGACGCAGTTCGCGCGGGTTGATCAGTCCCTGGATCGCCATCAGAACGATTGCCGCCAGGACGGCCTGCGGCAGGTTGCTCATCAGCCCGGTGAGGAACAGCAGAACAATGGCGATTGTCACCGAGGCGAACACCAGTGACAGTTGGCTGCGCGCTCCCCCTTTTTCATTTACCGCTGACTGTGACATTCCGCCTGCCAGCGGATATCCACCGCCGAAGCCCGCGGCAAAGTTGGCGGCGCCCAGCGCCAGCAGTTCCTGGTCGGCATCTATGGCGTATCCATGCTTCACCGCGAAGGTACGCACAGTCGAAATACTCTCGACATACGACAGCAGGAAGCACGCCAGCGCCAAGCCAAGTAACTCGTCCACCTCGTTCCACTGCACCAACGGCCAACCCAGCGAAGGCAGCCCTTGAGGAATCGCACCGACGATCTTCACACCCCGACTCGCCAGTGGGACCCAGGTCATAACCGCAATCGAAATTACGACCACGAACAACGCGATTGGGCGGCTGGGAAGGAGCTTCTCACCCACAATGAGCAGCAGCAAGGCTCCAGCGCCCACCATCAGGGTCGGCAAATGGGTTTCGGGCAGGTGCTTGACGAGCTGAACAATGCGCTGGAAGAAGTTGTCCCCGCCGGAGGTGATGCCGAACAGCTTCGGCAGCTGCGTGGAGGCAATCACCAGACCAGCGCCAACTTTGAAGCCACTCAGGATGGTTTCGGAAACGAAGTTCGCGAGGTTCCCCAAGCGCAGCAGCCAGCAAATGAGTCCTATAATGCCGGCCAGGATGCCCACTCCTGCGGCAAGATGACTTTGGTGTTGCGCGTCCCCGGCGGCCAGGGCGCCGATGGCCGAGCCGATCAGAATAGAGATAGCTGACGTAGGCCCGATGGCAAGTTGCCGCGAAGTGCCGAACAGCGCATAGGCGATCCCGCCAAGCAAATAGCAGTAGAGTCCCGCCTGCGGAGGTAAGCCTGCCAGCGAAGAATACGCCACCGCTACGGGAATGCCGTAAGCCGCAAGCGTGAGTCCAGCAACAAGATCGGGGCGGAACCATTCACCGCGATAGCTGGGTAACCATTGGATTATGGGAAGCGCCGTTTTCAGGCGCTTCGTGAATCGCGGCCGAACTTCCGAATTCGCAGCAAGCATGGCTGTCGCGTCCTCACTACAAACTCGGGGACAGCTTGGAAATTCCGCAACCCCGTATCGTAACCGTCTTTCGAGCAGCCATCAAATCGCAATGATCGCACCGAGTTCACAGCCGGTCAGTGACCAAAGTCGCACTTCTGTGTGAGCCCGTTTTATTCTCCTGCCACCTGGTAGCGTGCCGATCGAGCGAGGCCACGCCCTTAGAATCGTCGCCAATATCCGGTTGGCACTAAGGAACAAGAGCGTGTTGGAGCATCATGTGCCGAGCCATCGTGGGCGCTAGGTTTACACTCGGAACTCACGTACTCCTTGGAGGTCAGCCGCTGTCCACAGTCACACAGATTACGGGCCGCAAGCCACGTCACCACCTCATTCGGATATTGGGTCTCGGCTTCGGACTCGCGGTGGTGTTCGGGAGCACGGTTGGCATCGGGATCCTGCGCCTCCCCGGAACCGTGGCGGCTCAATTGGGAAATGCCTGGCTGATCCTGGGGGTTTGGGCCGCTGGCGGCGTTTACACTTTGCTCGCTGCATCCTCGGTTGCTGAACTCGCTGCCATGCTGCCACAAGCCGGCGGCTTCTATGTGTACGCCAGGCGTGCCTTCGGCGTTCCTATCGGGTTTGCGGTTGGCTGGGGAGACTGGCTGAACAACTGCGCAGTGCTGGCCATGGGCTCGTTTGCCGCGGCGGAGTATCTGGTGGTGCTCGTCTCCCGGTTCGCCGGCCGCGAGAGAACGGTGGCGCTGGTTCTGCTGGCGGCGCTGACAGTCCTGCACTGGATGGGGCTTCGGCTCAGCAGCATTGTGTTGCAACTGAGCAGTTCAGCCACTGCGCTTACACTGATTGGGCTGGCGGTTTTGTGCTTGTTTCATCCTGGTACGGCCAACTCCGCACTGCACAAGCCACTGTCTTCAGCTCCGATCAGCGTGGTGAGTATCTTCGCGGCACTCATCGTTGCCTTGCGCGCCGTGGTGGTCACCTACGACGGCTGGTATGAAGCCATCTACTTTGCGGAAGAGGATAAAGACCCCGCGCACAACCTGCCGCGCTCGATTCTCGGCGGAGTGGTGGTGATCGTGGCGTTGTACTTACTGATGAACCTGGCTTTCCTGGCGGTCATGCCGATGACGGAACTCGCGGCCTCGAAGCTGCCGGCGGCAAACGCGGCGCAGATCGTATTCGGCTCTACGTGGCTGGCCCAGCGCAGCGGCGAATTCGTAACTCTGCTCTCGCTGCTTACGCTTATCAGCCTCGTGAATTCCGTCATGCTGGGCGCCCCGCGCATTCTTTTCGCGGTCGCCCGCGATGGACTCTTCCCCGAAAAAGTGTCCGATGTTAGCGCCACCGGCACGCCGCGACCGGCGTTGTTTCTGTCGTCGCTGGCGGCCGTCATCCTGGTCGCCAATGGCTCCCTGGAACGCATCGTTACCGTAACGTCATTCATGGTTGCGTCGGTCTATTGCATGAATTACGTGGCCCTGTTCGTCCTGCGCCGGCGCGAGCCTGAACTGCAGCGTCCGTTTCGTGCCTGGGGATACCCGTGGAGCACCGCGCTGGTGCTGATCGGGTCAGTTCTCTTTCTCGCGGCGGCGGTCCATGAGGATCCCGGTGATGCGTTGCGCGCTCTGCTGCTGCTCGCCATCAGCGTACCGGTATATTTTGTATTCCGGCAGTTCCGTAATACTTCTACTTCTGCCTGAGGAGAAACCTGCTTGTTCCGAAATGCGATTGTCCGCACTCCCGGAGAAAACTTTGTGAACGGTTTGACCACCGTTGACTTCGGCAAGCCCAATCTGCCCAAGGTGCTGGCGCAGCACGCGGCGTACTGCGACGCACTTGAGCAATGCGGGCTGCTCTTGGCTCGACTCGATGTGGATCCCGATCATCCCGACTCTACTTTTGTGGAAGATACGGCGGTGCTGACCGGGAAGGCTGCGATCCTTACCCTGCCAGGGGCGCCGTCGCGCATCGGAGAAGTGACGAGCATCCGGCCGGCCATAGAACGGTTCTACTCGACGACGTACCAGATTGAAGCGCCAGGAACCTTGGATGGCGGCGACGTCTGCGAAGCCGGTGCACACTTTTTCATTGGCATCTCGCATCGCACCAACGAAGAAGGCGCGCGCCAACTCAGCCAGTTCCTGGCCGCGGAGGGGTATACCTCTGCAACCGTGGACATCAGGGGAATGAATTCGACCCTGCATTTGAAGAGCGGCGTTGCGTATCTCGACCACGGGCATCTCGTCGTCATGGAGGAGCTCGCCGATCGCAAGGAGTTCTCGGGTTATGAGTTGATTCGAGTTCCTGTGAAGGAGAGTTACGCCTGCAACTGCGTCCTGGTGAATGACCGCGTGCTTCTGCCGGCGGGCTTCCCGCATCTTGCGGCCAGGTTGTCGGACCTCGGGTACCGCCCGCTGGTGCTCGACATGTCGGAGTTCCGCAAGATGGACGGTGGGCTGAGCTGCCTGTCGCTGCGCTTCTGATTGTCAGTCGCAGTTGGCCGTCATGCGGTCAGCTCCATTGTTACGGGGAAGACGGGACGAGCGATCGCTGAGGCTCAGTTCCGTCCCAAGGGGGCCCGGCTCTACATTCGTGAAGAAGAAATCCAACGTCCAGATCCCGATTGTGTGGTCCTTTTTCATGACCTGGTAAGCATCCTGCTCATTGCCAGGAATAACATCCAGAAGGAGGCCGTCCTTGGTACGCTGGGTGTCTAGGTAGTTCCGCCAGCACTCAGCTTTCGTCCGCCCGCGTACTTGACCGCGCATGGTTCCTACTTTCTCTTCTGCAGTTCAGGATAACCGAGCGATGTTGCGAACAGGTTAAATTTTGACCTGCTCGCGTCAAGATCGGTGCATATGACCGGCTGGACGAACTCATAGAACTTCGCGGCAAAATTCGCACCTGCTCAAACTTTACGCGCCTGTTGCACCATCTCTACCAGAACTTCTCTGGTTTCTGCCGGAGTGCTCACTTCTCGTAAGAATGCGATACGGGTGCCACGCATGCCGTCTTGGGTATGCAAGCGCAGATGAAAGCCGAGACGGTCCACCGAAGTCATTACCGCCTCCTGCGACTCAATGCCCGCAAACACGCGAGCCAGCAGGACGAGCGCATCCTTGTGGTCGGCATTCATGTGTTGCAGGATCTCGCCTGCAGTATCAGCCAGCGGGTCGGGATGCGCCCGGCCATAGTCCAAGGCAGGGACCCAGCCCATCACCCCGAAGCCGCCCACGAAGTAAACGTCCACCACTTCCATGCGGTAAAACGAAAAATCTTCAAAATCCACCCAGTACTTGCTGTTAGCGTAACGCTCCAGGTAGAGCTCGCGCGCCTGGGCCACCTCCGTCTCCGGAATTGTCCGAACATTCCCCATCACCGTGACCCTCGATGCGCCCAGCGGATCGCCGCTCGCGTCAGGCTGCGTCACAAGCAAGCTGGCACGCGGATCCGCTTGCAAGTTTTGAGTGTGCATGGCCATGGTGCTGATGAGAAAGATGGGACGCCCGTGGTCGTCTAGCCCGTAAGGCATCACCGATCCGAAGGGGAACCCCGGCTGTTTGCGCGAAACGGTCGAAAGGCTGCCAATGCGGCCCAAGTACACCAATGTGCGCGCTCGCTCCGAGAATGAAGGCTCGGGGACCGTCGGTTGGTCACCCGCCGCGCCAGTGCCTGCGTGTTTTCTGCTGGATAAGGAAGACATTCTTGCTCTCTTCTGTCAGTCTAACCTGTCGCAGCGTAAGCCGTTGATTGTTGGTCGCTCCGTAGCCATAGTTGGTCATGACCATGCAATCACCCTTCCGCGTCTTCGCGGACTCGAGCCAGCATCGCCATGAAGGACCTGAAATCATCCTCAGCCTGTTTTTTCTCTTCGCTCGCCGGGCGTCGATCGGGTAGGATTCCCGAATGCATTCCGGTCCACTTGCTTCAATCTCAACGCCAAAGCTTCTTTTCTGTGCCGGTATCTGTCTTCTCGTAGCCGTGGTGGGCGGCCTACTAATAGCTCCGCACAATCGACTGCCAGGCAGGCACGGTGCGGAATTGCCAATTCCGGTATTAGGAAATTCTCCAATTTTGCAAGTGGAGTTGGCACGAAATGAGGACGACCTCCGTCGCGTTCTCATGGTCGGCGACATTGAAAACAATTTGCGAGATGCGACAGAAGGCAACCGTCTTGACACTTTCCTCTTCATCCCTGCTTATACGGGTCTTTTGTTCTTAACCGGTATGCTCCTTACGCGCACAGGCTCGCGGCTGGCAAGAGTGGTCTTCCTCCTAAGTGTTCTGGCGGTTCCTGCCATCGCCGTTTGTGATTGGATGGAGAACTTCGGGATTGCGAAAGCTATAGCCCACATCTCCCAGGATGGCGGTCCGCATGATGGTGATGCGGTCCGTATTTCTACCCCATCATTTGTCAAATGGGCTTTGATCTCGGCCGTTCTTCTGATATACGGCGCAGCCGCCGCCGCGACTAAACCTCAGGTGTGGCGCCTCGCCCTTGCGTTGGTTTTGCTTGCAGGGGGTTTGCGGCTTGCGATCACGCTGAGTCGTTACGCCTGGCTCCGCTATGGCAGTGGTTTGCCCTGAAGCGCCATTCGTCGGCCATCAAATGCGACGGCGCCAAAGATTTGCAAAAAGTCGTGACAAAAGGAGGGACGGTGCAGTAGGGGGCCACAGAAATGGCCACAGTGAAGACTGGCCGTTTCGCAGGCGTAAGTGATTGCAGCAGTAATGGTAGCGCTACCGGGAATCGAACCCGGGTTTGAAGATTGAGAATCTTCTAATCCAGACAGCAGTACGTTATTCACCATTCCGCTAAGTAGCTAATTCTAAATCAACTCGCTCCAGCCAAAAGACCCGCAGGTCTATCCCGTAACACGGTCCCGTGATAGCCATTCATGGTGATGCATGGTGGTGATAGTCACATTTTAGTCACACCGAGCAGCTAGCAATCCGTGGTGGAACTAGCTGATTTTCTGCAAGATGTGCGGCATTGCCGGGTCCGCGATCTTACAAAGTGCCTGGCTTCTGCCGCGCCGATGAGGCTTAGACAATGCCGATACCCGTGTAGATCGGCGGCTGCAGCCTCCGGCGCTCCGGCGCTCCAAAATCGAAAAAGATCAGGGGCGTTCCCACTGGGAATCGGCATAGTGGCAGGGGAGCTGTCAGTCATGACGAGGCGAACGGTAACTCCAGGCGTGCGAAGTGAGCCACCGCGGTGTTGAGAAAGCTCGTGAAAGAGGTGGATTTCTCGAACGTATCACCCAGTCTCGGCACAAACCCATCAATCAAGTCGATGGCGAGCAGGCCATTCACCTGGGCCTGGCCGCCGATGCTGAGTTGGTCGTATTGTCCGGGCCCAGATCCCGCAATGACGAAGTTCAGACTTCCCACGGTTACCGTGTCGGACGCGCGGTTCATGGTGAAGGCGCCGCTATTGGTCAGCGTGCCGGCGATTGTCACGTCGTTACGATCGCAGCCGTCGTGGCCCGTCCGAATCGTTCCGGAGTTGTGTGCGTCACCGCTGACTTGCAGGCTGGATTGGTTCTGCACAACGACGCTGCCGTTGTTGACCAAAGTCGCGCTCGTGGCGGTGTTGTAAGGGGCGTTCAGCACCAGCGACCCCGAAGAGCTGTTGGTGAAGGTCGCCACATTCAGACGGTTTTCGCCGTTGCCAGACTAGTCGCTCTCCAAATCGAAGAGCCCGATGTTGACTACGGTTCCGACAACAGCCTCACTATGCGGCCCATATAGTACCGACTGCCGTCTACATCGTTGGTCAGGGCTCCATCGACCCTTAGTATGCTGCCGTCGTATGGGCCGGCATAGACACCAATCAAACCGTAATTTTCTAGCGTCGCCGGAGCCCTCCAGCCTCCCATAGTGGCGAGGATGATTGATCCGCCGTTCATCAGAGTCCCGACCTTGTCCGACCCGATTGTCCGCACAAAACCTGTAGGCAATCCCAAAACAGCCAGAAAACTTCCACGCTGCCCGCACCGAGTTGTTCTGCGGTAAGCCTGGTCGAAAACATGTGGTTGTGGGCAGGCGAACGACACGATCTCGTGGGCCCTTCCACGTAAACAACCAAGCCATGGCGAACATCGCCGCCACCGGTGCCACGACCCCGCCGACAATGAGCCAATGGGTCATCGGGTCTCCGCCTCAGGAGTCCAAAATTTGGACTCCTAAACCAGCTGCACGACGTTGGTCCCGTCGCACCACACCAGGTGGCGCGCTCCGCTGGCCAGCGTCGGCGTCGCCCCGACCGCCGCCGTCTTCAGCGTCAGGGCAAAGGCGCCCACCGTGTCGTTCTCACCAGCCACAGGTGTGGGCAGGTGAAGATCAGCGCCCGCACCGCGGTCAGCGTGCCCGAGGCCTTCAGATCGAAGTTGTAGCTGTCGCCGCCGGCTTCAGGGTGGACTCCGAGCATCCGGCGCGCGGCGCCACCATCCAGCCCAGCCGGATCCCGACCGTCCCGTGGAGCGGGACGGCCAGAAAGCGACACCCTGAAGCCCTTGGAGTGGTGCGTGCCTCGAATCAGACGTGCGCGGTTTGACATCTCTTACACTCTTCGAGATTTGCTGGGGCTCGGAGCGCCCATTCCTGATGATGATGAGTTGACGGCTGTTTGCTTAGTGGCAAAGCGAAGAGGCAAAACCTCACAGTGCCGCTGTGCTTGCAGAGTCGGATGAGCGCAGCTATCTGAAGTCAGTCTGGTTTTGGAATTACCAACGTGAGCTGCAGCGTTTGATGGTCGTGCTCGCCGAGCGTCACCGTTTTGGGGTCGGAAGAGACCGCGGGCACGTCTACAGACCCCGAAGGCAGCGCACTGTTCCTGGCGTCCGATGACAGTTCGTACGTGACCGGAGTTGATATCGTGGTCGATGGCGGGATGAAGGTTTGGTGATCGCCGGCAGAGCCAGCTGAACGCACTCCAAGGCCTTTGAGAGGCCGTGGTTGACAAAACGATAGCAATACGTCCTCATCGCGATGCGGTGACGAGGCCGGTTAGCTCCCTCGTCGGCGATGCCAATAGAAATGGCGAACGAACATGAGTGTCAGCGATCAAGAGAAAATCACAATTGCGCGAGAATACTTCATAAGAGCTGACCAAGGACGGCCAGACATCCTTGAACTCTTCCATGATGACGTTGAAATCTATTTTCCAAAATTTGGATTTGGATTCGGGCGGCAATCGCTTTTCGAAATGGTTAACGGGTTCGAAGGGTCCTTGGAATACATTTGGCACGATTATGACAAGCTGATTTTCATTCCTTCAGGCGACTATCTAGTCGTTGAAGGAACTTCACACGGCAAAATGTCCGGAAAATCGTGGGCAGGAGGCAAGACTCCTGGCGGACGTTTCTGCAACGTCTTCAAGTTTCGCGATGGCCGAATATCCAGCGTACACGTCTATCTCGATCCCGACTATACGGGAGAGGATGAAGCACGCTTTAGATGGGGTAAGAATCGTCAATGGTGACATTCTTAAGTTTTCTGTGGGCACTGCCAACGACGGACGAGTTGCCACCTTTCATTTCACCTTGCCGACCCAGGTGAGGAGCCAACACGTTGGGTTGCCTAATGCCTTTTTTGGTTTCCTCATGCCAGTGGCACATGCACCGTTGCCTGTGCCTGCCAGCTTACGGACGCTGGGCATGAAGCACCAAGCAAGAGTGACTGTGCCACTGTGAACATAAAGCGGGACAAGATATTCGTTGCTCCTTATGAAGCGAGCCATTCAGGTTTGCTTGAGCCGCGCGGGACAAGCAGAGTCCGGAAGGAGCCCGGAGTCCGGGACAAAACCACCTGGTCGGTGAATCCTTGATACGTGCCCAACGGAGTTTCGGCGGTGAAGAGATCAGGAGCGACGTACGTGTGCTCGTCCGTAGAGCCGGCGGATTCCTGCGCGTACGCCTTATGCCGTCCGGGGAATTTACCGGAGGTGGACAGAGTTTCACGTTCGGGCTTTTGAACCTCCGCTGTGATCTGCCACATCGAAACTTTGTTAAGATTGGCGCTGCCAAGTGCATGCGGCCGGTCAGCATAATATGACCACGCCTAAAATCCCGATCGGGGGACTAGAAGGGTCACTTGCTGATGGAAGGGCAAGTCAAGCTCCCGACCTTCGCCTCCTGATCGACACGGCCCCAGCCCTGATTCACACCAGTCTGCCTGACGGATACCTCGACTTCTTTAATCAAGCCTGGCTCAACTACGTAGGTCGTTCGTTGAAAGATCTGCTGGGTTGGAGATGGACCGAGTACATTCATCCCGAGGATGTCGAAGGGATCGTTCAAAAGTGGCGCGCGTCACTGGCTAGCGGTGAGCCTTTCTTACACGAAACACGCGTCCGGCGTGCTGACGGTGAGTATCGCTGGATGCTGCACCACAAGGTCGCCGTGCGGGATGAACATGGAAACATCATCAAGTGGCATGGATCGAGCATCGACATCGAGGACCGCAAGCGCGCCGAGGAGGCGCTTCAACAAAGCCAGTTTTATCTCGCCGAGGGGCAGCGCCTTGCCCACATGGGAAGTTGGGCGTTCAACGCAGCTGGATTCGAGTACTGGTCCCCCGAGTTGTTTCGGATCTATGGTCTTGATCCGAGTGGCAAGCCGCCAACAGTAGAAGAATATTTGGCTCTCGTACATCCGGAAGATCGCGGGTTTATGAACCAGGCAATTACGGCGATTTTGGTCGACCATCGCACATTCGACTTCACGAAAAGCATTCTGCGGCCAGATGGAGAGATTCGTAGCGTGCGCTGCGTTGGTGTTCCGGTCACCCAAGGGGGGACTTTCCACGGTTTCCTTGGGACAGGGATGGATGTTACTGAGCAAGAGCAATTGACTCGGGAGCTCCGACGCCGCGAAGCCTACCTGGCCGAAGCACAAAGGCTCAGTCACACCGGCAGCTTCGGGTGGAAACCTGACAGCGAAGAGATTGTCTGGTCAGATGAAACGTATCGCATCTTCGAGTATGACCCCACAGTCAAGATAACCATTGATTCCATCGCGCAGCGCGTACATCCCGAGGATCGCGCCGAGTTCGAGGAGGTTATCAATCACGCGTCTGCGGGGGCGACACATTTCGAGCATGCGTATCGTTTGCTGATGCCTGATGGGAGAGTCAAGCACATCCACGCCCTGGCTCACGCATTACAGGATGCATCCGGCAACCGTGAGTTTGTAGGGGCGGGGATTGACGTTACGTCGATCAAACGAGCAGAAGAGGAACTGCGCCGAAGCGAGGCCTATCTGGCGGAGGCGCAGAGACTCAGCAAGACAGGCAGTTGGGCATGGAGTCCAGACCAGGATATCGGGTACTGGTCGGAGGAATGCTACCGTGTTCTGAGTTTCGATCCACAGGATGGTTTGCCCCGATTCGAAGACTTCTTTCAGCGGATTCATCCGGACGACCAACCCGGCTTCAGCGAACTGATTCAGACCGCTATTCGCGAGAAGGCAGAGTGGGAGGCGGACTACCGCATCGTGCATCTGGATGGCCCCGTCAGGGACATTCACGCCGTAGGTCATCCTGTTCTGAGCACGTCCGGCCATCTCGTTGAATTTGTGGGCACTGTGATCGACGTCACTGAGCGTAAACGAGCAGAGGAGGAACTGCGCGAGCGTGAAGCAGAACTTAGACAGGCCTTAGACCTTACGCCTCAGATGGTCGTTGTATTCGGACCCGCTCGTGAACGCCTGTATGCCAACCGTATCGCGCTCGACTACCTGGGCCTTAGTCTCGAGCAGTGGCGGCAGTGTTCTCGCGGTGAGCTCTATCATCCCGATGACAGGGAACGGGTGCTCGGTTATTTTGATCGTGCTCACGCTACTGGCTCTGCTTTCGAGGTAGAGATGCGGGCGCGGAAAGCGGATGGGAGTTATCGCTGGTTTCTGGTTCGTTACAATCCATTGCGCGACGACAAGCGGCAGATCATGCGGTGGTATGTTGCCGCGACCGACATTGAAGAGCGTAAGCAGGCGGAAGAGAGACTCCGAAACGAGAATATCGCGCTACGGGAAGAGATCAGCAAGGCATTGATGTTCGAGGAGATCGTTGGCTCTTCTCCTCCCTTGCGAACAGTTCTCTCTCGGATTGCCAAAGTCGCCCCGACTGCTTCCACCGTGCTCATCACCGGCGAAACCGGAACGGGTAAGGAACTCGTTGCTCGGGCGATTCATCGCCGCTCACAACGATGCTCGCGTCCGTTTGTGAGTGTGAATTGTGCCGCCATTCCGCGGGATTTGATTGCCTCGGAATTGTTCGGCCACGAAAAAGGAGCATTCACTGGGGCGCTACAACGGCGCCTGGGCAAGTTTGAACTGGCGGAAGGCGGCACCATTTTTCTGGACGAGGTTGGCGAACTTCCAGCAGAAACGCAGATCGCGCTGCTACGAGTTCTCCAGGAGCGCGAATTTGAGCGTGTCGGCGGGAATCAGGCAATTCGTACTGACGTTCGGGTGATTGCTGCCACAAATCGCGACTTACAGTCTGCGATTGACGCTGGCACCTTTCGTAGTGATCTCTTTTACCGCCTCAATGTCTTCCCAATCGAGGTCCCTCCTCTGCGGGCCCGGAGAGAAGACATACCCATGCTTGTCGAGTACTTCATCGATCGATTTGCTCGGCAAGCTGGAAAGAAGATAAAGAGCATCGACAAGAAGACTTTGGAGTTGGTTCAAGCGTACCCTTGGCCGGGTAACATCCGAGAGTTGCAGAACGTAGTTGAACGGTCAGTGGTTCTCGCTGAAACCGAGACCTTCTTCGTGGACGAGAGTTGGCTCTCGCTGGCCTCGCCTTCGTTTCAATCATCGAATACGATGTTGTCGAAGAAGCCGGCACTTCAGGAAAAAGAGATCATCGAGGCGGCCTTGGCCGAATCCAGAGGGCGGGTCTCCGGACCTGCCGGCGCGGCGGCCAAGCTGGGCATTCCCTCAACTACTCTGGAATCAAAGATCAAGTCCCTCAAGATCAACAAGCATCAATACAAAACTGCCTAGCTCTACCTGTTCCCGCCGAGGTAGTGACCTCATGCATTACGGAGTTCGTAAATTTACGAATCGTTCGTAAGCCCGGTATTCCTCCAAGTTGTTTGATCTCAGTTCGATAGGCAATGGTGGCTACATTGCAATGCTATATACAGCAAGAGATCGCAGACTGGAAGAAAGGGTAGGGCGATGCTGAAGATTCTGCGATCGACCAAGGACGGCTCGGTGGCTTTGAGTGTCATTGGTCGAATCGAGGAAGAGAGCCTGGCAGAGTTGAAACGGGTCATCCGGGAGGAGACCACAGATCACAACCTGGTTCTCGATTTGAAGGACGTAACCCTGGTGGATCAAGCAGCAATTCGGTTTTTGGCTCGTTGCGAGGCCGAAAGCATAGTCGCTCGAGTATTGTCCGGCATACATCCGCGATTGGATCGCGGCACAGAAGCGCCAAAACAAAAGGCGTAAGGCCTGAAGACGAGGTAATGACGATGAGGGAATCATTGGTGGGTCATGGCGAAAGTGATCGAATTGAAGCCGAAGCGCGAATGGTCACGATGTTTAAAGGAGGTAGCAGTATGTTTGATAAAGCCAGCTTCTACAAACTTGCCTCCAATATCAGGAAGATGGTTGGATGCAAGCAGGAGACTGCTGATTATCTTGCTGCCTTGTGCCAATGGGTAGAGCAAGGTATTTCAACTGATGATTATGAGCTCCGTAAGGAAGTGTCTGTCTTAAGGCACCTTCCTGATGGAGTAGCTCTATAAAGGCGGTTCGAAAAACTGGAGCTGACCGAGCTTCAAGGTGGTGGTAGTCGTAGCACCAAGCTGGTAGTTTCCGCACCACCCTTGGTGACAGTTTCTAGTCGGACGAAATTAGTGAGGAATCGACATGGCAAGCTTAGCTCGAATTCGCGCCCACTCCTCTCGTTTTTGGCCGGAAATCGCGGCTCCGGAGGAATCAGATAGGAAGCGGTCGGACAGGCTCATGAGGCGCTATGAAGCCTTGCTGCGCCTATCAGGTGTCTGACGTCGGCGCGGCCCGAAGACTTGGTGACCAGCATTGCAGCCGAACTGCGCCCGGTCGTGGACTTCGATCTCCTCGACATCGTGGTCAACCCGGCGACAGTTGGAAGCCGATCAGTTCGTGTGTGATTGTCAGATCCGAGTTCCCCGCGACAGGCGGCTCCGGAGTAAGCTGCTTCCTGAGGGACGATCAAGAGCCAATGCTCTCTTCCGTTGATCAGCCGCGGCTCTGAGCTGGGTTTCTTCGTTGTGGGACGATTTGACGAGAGCGGTTTCAGTAGAGATGACGTCGAGTTTCTCACTCAGGTGGCAGGCCAAGTCGCGATCTTCATCGACAATTCCATGGCCTACCGTCATATCGCGGAGCTCACGGAGAAACTCACCCCGGAGAACATCTGATGTGGACGGATGAGATTCCCAACGAGACCAACTTTGAAGAAATCGTTGGCAGGAGTGCTGCGCTGCGTTCGCTATTGCGACAAGTGGAAACCGTTGCCCCCACCGATTCCACCGTCCTTATCTATGGCGAGACCGGGACGGGAAAAGAACTGATTGCGCGTGCGCTGCATAACCTGAGCGCCCGGCATGCCTGGTCCATTCGTGAAACTGAACTGCGCCGCCATTCCTACCGGGCTGCTGGAGAGCGAACTCTTCGGACATGAGAGAGGCGCTTTCACCAGCGCCATCGCGCAACGGATCGGCCGCTTTGAGATGGCCAATCGGGGAACAATATTCCTGGATGAGATTGGCGAGATTCCCCTCGAACTCCAGCCCAAACTGCTGCGCGTGTTGCAGGAGCGCGAGTTCGAACGTCTGGGAAGTTCTCGAACTCTCACGACTGATGCTCGGCTGATCGCCGCCACCAACCGAGACCTCGGTGCGTACTGGTGCAAGAGCAGAAATTCCGCTCCGATCTTTTCTACCGGTTGAATGTCTTTCCAGTCCACGTCCCCGCCACTGCGCGAACGGCGGGAGGACATTCCGCTGCTGGTGCAGCATTTCGTTGCAGCGCTTTTCCCAGCGCATGAACCGAAACATCGAAAGCATCCCCAAGCAAGGGATGGATGCTCTGGTCAGCTACGCTGGCCAGGTAATATCCGGGAGCTGGAGAACGTGATCGAGCGGGCGGTCATTCTGAGCTCCGGTCCAGAGTTGAAGGTTCCGGTTGGCGAGCTGTCCCGGCTGGCTCCCGCGTGCCGATGGTTGGAAGCCGCAGACTCTGGAAGAGGCCGAACGGGCACATATTCTGGCCACTCTGAAGAAGACTCGATGGGTGCTTGCCGGACCGAATGGGGCAGCGATACGGCTGGGATTGAATCGCTCGACCTTGCAATTCCGAATGAAGAAGCTCGGCATTGTGCGGCCCGGACTGTGATTCGTGACAGCCGTACCGCCAATGCTGTCGGGACGAGGCTCGACGATCATCAATGTGGACTCAATGCACGGTGACCCCGGCCTGCGGTAGTTTGGACTCCCGCTTGCTAGACAACTTGCATGATGGAAGATCTTATGGGCCGCCTCGTTTCGCTGCCCTTGGCAGTTAAGCTATTGGCGGCTGTCCTCGGCATTGTTGTTATCCACGTAACTTTCCGCTCATTGGAGAAAAGACTGCCTCGTCATTTCAGTCGGGGCGACGCACGATATCGGGTGCGCAAGTTCATTGTCTTTCTTGGATATGTAATCGGAATTCTCTTTATGGCGGTCCTTTTCGGGGACCGCCTTGGGCGGCTGAGCTTCGCATTAGGGATTGCCGGCGCAGGGGTTGCGGTGGCCTTGCAGGAGGTCATCGCAGGAATCGCGGGCTGGATTGCGATTGGGGTTGGGAAACTATACGCGGTGGGAGATCGAATTCAGATTGGGGATACAAAGGGTGAGGTGATCGACATCTCGCCGTTGCGAACGACCCTAATGGAGACCGGACACGGGGTGAGCGGCGACCTGTACAGCGGTCGAATTGCCAGTATACCTAACGGCGCAGTCATAAAGGGGCCGACCTTTAACTACTCACAAGGATTTCGCTTTGTATGGGATGAAATTAAGGTCCGCTTTACGTTGGACAGCGATCACGTTTTTGCGCGGGAGATGCTTCTCCAGATAGCCAGGGAGAGTGTATCTGACTACGTGGCAAAAACCGAACAATCCTGGGAACACGTCACCGATGATTTTCGGATTGCCAACTTGCGACGCGAGCCTACGGTGACCCTGGTGGTTGTTGACGGTGGATACGTTGAATTCACGGTAAGTTATGTCGTTGATTACCTGAAGCGCACCCTCACGAAAGATCAGTTATTTACCCGAATCCTGGAAGAGGTCAGCAAGAACGGAAGCAAAGTTCGCTGGGTATCATCCCCGAGCCCCGCAAACCCGGCTCCTGCGCCCGCGCCGCCTTCTCAAGAAGGACTTGCGCGGTCTTCCTCAGTCGTAGGCAGTGTTGCGCGCTAGCGGGGGCTGAAAGTCCGAATGCCGATCCGCCACAATCACCAAATTGGTGCCAACCGGTTGGCGGTTATGGCTGTAGCCAGCGCAAAGGAGATGGATTGCTGTTGACCGCATCATGCATGTGCTTTCCAATCAGACGCTTGCACCGAAGATCAACCGATTTTTCCTGGCCCCACAATTGCATCGGCTAAGTTGGCCGGCAAGAGGCCCAGGCTCCGTACTTTATGGTTTTCGTCCACCAAGGCTGGGCAGCGTTCGTTCTCATAACCCTCACACTTGTATTGCAGAGCGCGGGCATGGCCTCTCTCATCCAGTGGATAAAAGCGCAGTTTCCCAAAGGCATTAGCCACCTCGGCCTATTCCGCTCCGCTGTGCTCGTGGTGCGATTCACCAGTCTGCTTGTCTGCCTGCACATGTTGGAGATTCTGTTGTGGGCGTGGTTTTACCGCTGGAAATGCTTTGCGACCTGGGAAGCGTCCTTCTACTTTTCGGCGGCCAATTATTCGACAGTCGGCCCATCAGGGGATGTTTTTCTCAAACAAATATGGCGAACCATGGGCCCGATAGAAAGCGTTACAGGCGTGCTGATGTGCGGACTCTCCGCGAGCTTCCTGTTTGCCATTGTGACCCGGCTCGTTGAACACGAGGACCCGGAACTGGCGGAGCCCCTCCCGCTTACGCAAACGGCTGGTAACGGCCAATAAGTTGGCAGCTATCTTCGTGGTCACCATCACGCGCGTGGACTGCCGCTCACCATATCAGCTATATGCCTTTTATTCAGGTGTTTAAAACTGAAAAGCAGCCGGATGCTTCCCGGCCCCACAGTTGCATTAGCTCAGTTGGCCGGCGAGAAACGGTAGGGCCGGTGTCATGCCTCGGGAACTTGCCCGCTATGATAGTTTGGAGCAGATATGCAGGACACCGTATCGATTGAAGGCCGGATCACAGTCGACAACTCTCCCGAGATGCGCGACAAGCTCGCCGCTGCTTTGAAGCCGAAGCCCGCAGAGCTAACGGTGGACCTGTCGCGAGTCACCTACATTGATATTTCAGGGATGGCTACCCTGGTGGAGGCATCGCGAATCGCCCACCAGCAAGGGACGCGCCTGGTGCTCACCGGCATTCAAGGCCAAACGCGTTACCTGTTTGAAGTTTCGCATTTGGATCAACTGTTTGACATCGTAGGGGAGCGGCAAAACGCATGAACGCGTTCGAAGATCTCGGCAGTTTGGTGATCCAGCAATTCGCCTATGTCGGCGGATTGTCGGGTCAGTTCTGGTCGGGCCTGCTCGCGCTGCCGCGCATGCTTCCGATCATGGGCAAGCGGGGCCGCTGGCAAAGCGCACTTCGGCAGATGGCCGCGATTGGCGTAGCGGCCTTGCCTATGATCGGCATCATGGCGCTGTGCGCTGGATTCATCCTTGCGCTGCAGGGGGCGGCGGAACTACGCAGGTTTGGAGCACTGCGCTACGTGATTGACCTGGTGGCGATCGGGTTCACCCGCGAACTTGGACCGCTGTTGACCGCCATTGTGGTGAGCGGCCGCTCGGGATCGGCATTTTCCGCCGAAATTGGGACCATGATGGTGACCAACGAAATTGACGCCCTGCGGGTGATGGCGCTCGACCCAATCGAGTTTGTGCTGGCGCCCAAGTTTCTCGCCGCCTTGATCATGGTTCCCTGCTTGACCATCATGTGCAATGTGTTTGGCATCGCGGCCGGCGCTGGATTCATGTATCTCAGCACCAAGATGACACTGGGAGTCTACGTGCGGTACGTTTTCGACTCGATCGTGCTGCGCGATGTCGTTAGCGGGCTGGTGAAGAGCGTCGCCTTTGCCACCATCATCGTTAACGTCGGATGCATGGAGGGTTTTAAAGTGCAAGGCGGACCGGAGGCAGTGGGCCGCGCCACCACTTCGGCAGTCGTCAAATCCACCTTCCTCGTTATCCTGGCTGACTTGTTCTTCACTGCCATCTTCTACCTGACGGGTTGGACCATCTCATGACCGAGCCGATCATCTCCGTCCGCGACTTGAGCGTCAGCTACGACGGGCATCAAGTGCTCAATCGCGTGAGCCTGGATATTCAGCCGAATGAAATCATGGTGCTGCTTGGGGGTAGCGGCTCCGGGAAGAGCACCATATTGCGGCACATTATTGGTCTCGAACGGCCGGACTCGGGCACCATTCTGGTTCGAGGCGTGGACATCAATCGTTGCTCGCCGACGGAGCTAAGAAAAATTCGACGCTCGGTGGGTGTGGCCTTTCAAGATGCCGCTCTATTTAACTCTCTCTCCACCGAGGAGAATGTCGGCCTGCCTATGCGCGAATTGACGACGCTGGCCGAGCCCGTGATTGAGATCATGATTTACATGAAACTCGCAGTAGTTGGTCTGGCTGAGGCTGGCAAGCTTCTGCCCTACGAGTGTCCGGGGGAATGAAGAAGCGGGCAGCGGTGGCACGGGCCATCGCGCTTGACCCGGAGATCCTGGTGTTCGACGAGCCCTCCGCTGGTCTGGATCCCATCGTCTCGGCGGAGTTGGATCAACTGATTCTCCTGCTGAAACGCGTCGGCCAGATGACCATTTTGGTTGTGACCCATGAGATACCGAGCGCATTGCGCATCGCCGATCGCATCGCTATGCTGGACAACGGTTCGCTCATAGCTGTTGAAAACAAAGACGTCTTCAAAGCGAGCACGGATCCTCGTATCCGGCAATTTCTTGATCCGGTCCCCGGTCCCATCACCGAAAGCGCGGCCGTTCAAGAGCACCTGCGCGAACTGGCCGGCCTGAGAGGAGTAGTACGTTGAAATCCATCGAAGCAAAAGTCGGCGCACTGGTTGTGCTATCCGCAGTGATCTTGTGCGCTACGTTTTATTTGTCGGCACGGCGCAGTTTGGCCGCTCCCGAACGCCGTACCGGATGTACTTGAAATACGCAGGTGGGATGGCGGCGGGGACAGACGTTTTGTTCGGCGGAATCACCGTGGGCAAGGTGACCGCGGTGCGGCCCGACAGCGCCGACCCAACCAAGATGAGATCGATTCGGGGTCAAAAAGGGCACGCCGGTAAATGCGAAATCAGTGGCAAAACTGGGATCGGTAAGCCTGATGAGCGCCCCAGTTGTCTCCATCACTACCGGAACAAATGACGCGCCCCGCCTGCAAGCGGGCGCAACAATCCCTTCGCAAGAAACCATCAGCATGGA
>CAWJIW010000029.1:0-111262 GCA_963843005.1 uncultured Acidobacteriaceae bacterium
ACCAGTCAAATCAACAACTTCCGCAGGAATCTGCTCGATCTCATGATCGCGCGTTGCGTTTGCGGATGTTTGCGGCGTCTCGTCACCCCGCATCAAGCCGGTCCACAGACGAGACGCGCGCACCGGCAGGGTGCTCCTCTTGGATTCGCGTGGCATTGACGGGGTTTGCCGGGGGTCTCGTGACATCGCTGACCGATTGGCCATGAACCGAACGGCAGAGGTGAACGTTCAGGAGAAGTCAGACTGGTGACAAGGGTTCGCGCCAGGGGTCTTTGGGCCCGTCCGCACTCGGCGTTCTAGCGAGGTTACTGCTTCGCTCATCCTGCGAGGAAACTGCCCAGCGCGCGAGATGCAGTACGAGCGCGACGCCGATCAGTAGCCATGCCGTTTGCGCCGAATCCAGTGCTCTTTCACCGCTCGGCGAAGCACGTAAACGCCGAATGGCAGGTTGATCAAAACCGCTGTGAGGACTCCGGGAGCGTAGCCGCCTCTGACGCAGGCAGCGAGATGTGCCAGCCGGCGTTGACCAGCAGGATGCACTCCAAGAAGAGCGCCGATACCAGCAGGGCCTTGCGCGGACGCAGGATCGCCCATGCGATTACAGCCAGAGGCAGCACGGTCGCCAGTATCAGCGCAATATGCAGGTACTGCGGGTTCTGCATGAGCGCGGGCGGCGGCAGCAACGGTGGCAATCGCTAGCCGGCGGCAAATAGGCCGGGAAGGTCAGATATTCCTCGGTGGTGTGCAGCACAAGCGCCACCCCAATCAGGGCCAGCACCGCATTGCGTGAAAGAGAGCGCATGAGGGATGAATCATGGTATGCGCATTCTCGCCTTTTTCACCCATCGTGCGTATCTCTTGCGCCCTGCCTTCTTAACAAGGAGATATTGGGGTTTATGTCGATTCTTTGCCGATGTCTTCAGATCCTCGTCTTCCCGCTGGAAAGACGCCGATCCCGACATCGCCATCTACAGCCAAGTCAAAGCCGATTACGCGCCAAGCTCCATTGAATAGTCCGATCCTGATCTTCGGAAACGCGATCTGGAGTGCCAAAACCACGTGGTTTCCGCACAGTAATTGCCACGCTGTCTGCCGCCTGACAAAACAATGAAGATACAGGTTTATTCCCGTAGAGACTTTCGGCATGACTCTGAGAGCACAGCAACGTCACCGGGAGACACTGTGACTACACCTGGCACACGGATAAATGGGCGTCAACTCGAACACCGTCCCGTCGCCGTCAGCGCCGCCCCGGTAGGTCGTGCCGTAGAGATTGCCGGCGGCATCGAAGATCAGGCTGGCGAGGGATCGACCCGTCCGTGCCGTTGGTGTTGAAGTTATGCAGCACCTTCTCCGTCCAAGCCCCGCCTTGCTGTAGGCGACAACTCGAACACCGTCCCGCCGCCGTACAGTCGCCACCGTAGTCGGTCGTGCCGTAGAGATTGCCGGCGGCATCGAAGATCAGGCCCGCTACGGGACCCCCCCCGTCCGTGCCGTTGTTGTTGAAGCTGTGCAGCACCTGTCTCCGTCCAGCTCCGCCCGCTGCGGGCGACAACTCGAACACCGTCCCGCCGCCGTAGCGCGCCGCCATCGATAGGTTGTGCCGTAGAGATTGCCGGCGGCATCGAAGATCAGGCCGGCTTAGGGAAAATACCCGTCCGTGCCGTTGCCGTCGAAGCTATGCAGCACTTTCTCCGTCCAGCCCCCGTCCGCGCGGGCGTCAACTCGAACACCGTCCCGTAGCCGTAAGTGCCGCCAGAGCTGGTTGTGCCGTAGAGATTGCCGGTGGCATCAAAGATCAGGCCGGCAAAGGGAGAGTCCCCGTCCATAGCCAGTTGAAGCTATACAGCACCTTCTCCGTCCAGCCCCCGCCCGCTGCGGGCGTCAACTCGAACACCGTACCATGGCCGTAAGCGCCACCTATGCGGTCGTGCCGTAGAGATTGCCGGCGGCACCGAAGATCAGACCGCTCGACGGACCATCCCCGTCCTTCCGCGCTGTTGAAGTTATGCAGCACCTGCTCCGTCCAACCCCCGCCCGCTGCGGGCGTCAACTCGAACACCGTCCCGTAGCCGCCATAAGTGCCGCCCACGAAGGTCGTGCCGTAGAGATTGCCGGCGGCATCGAAGATCAGGCCGCATAGGGGACCATTCCCGTCTGTGCCTTTGAAGTTATACAGCGCCTTTTCGTGCGCTGGCCGCCCAGGTGCTCGTCACCAACAGGGTCACAGTAAAGATCGCCAGGGCCGTCCTCAATCCGATGGAAAATCTCTTACCTCGCATGAGTACTCCTCCCTTCGCCCAGAACTTCCGTAAACATGGCCGATGGCCCGCCCGGTCCTAGGGTTTTATTCGCGTCGAGCCGCCGACCGGTGCGAAGTGGCCGCCAATATCAATCACCACGTCGGTCGTGTTAACCGCCGCGGCGAAGACTAAGTGCCCGCTCATGGGGCGCCTCCTGGATGATCGACGCCGCGCGCCAGCGAAACCGCCTGAGCGGGCAGCCATGCTCATATCAATCCGTGTCCCGTGACACATGCTCATCGGACCCGACCTACGCCCTATGGCAACGCAAAATCATCCCAATAGGTTACGAATCCGGCCGGGTAGGCGCCGAGTTCAATCAGCGTCAGACTGTTATTAGGATTTAGGTTGATAAAATGCAGTGGCCGACGACTGATCGGCCAGAATTTTCGAACCTGGAAAATTGAACTAGGACTAAGGCGCAAACCCTGCCGAGACCCTGGTAGGCTACTTTGAACAGTAGTGGCCTTACTTCGAGTTCCAGGAAGCTTGCACCCGCTTTTGGCAAATGTCAAGGAAAATCGTCAGGACTGTAGCCTCAGGATGAGAAGTTCCTCTCTGTGCAAAATAGAAAGTTCCGCTTTGCTAACGCATGGCAAGGACGACAAGAGGAGCTGAGGATGTCGGGGAAGGAGCGGGACCGACTGAAGGGGCCGCACCCATTACAAAAGCGGCACATCACGCAAGGGCATGCGGCCCAAAGAACTGGGCCTGAGCACTCGCTGGTTCCCCAGTTCTCGTGCCGAAAGTGTCATGCATTGCCGCAATTGAACTGCTATGAATTGTGTGCTTTCCAACCATCGGAAATACTGTTCCGAAAGGTCACGGTTTTAGCACTCCCATGTTTCTCAAAGTTAGATATCACCGGCGTGACATCCCACCGGTTAGGAAGAGGCAAGGTTACTTCCGGCTTGCCCGTGGCTCGGGTACTTACCTACCGAAGAGTGCAGGACCGCGTACAAGAAGAAGACTTGGGGTCACTGGAGAAGCTTTTGCTGGAGAATTACAACCCATCAATAAGCCCGTGTCACTGCGGAGATTGGCTCTCCGTTTCTGTCTCGCACCGTCAGCAGCAACGGCATCTCTCCGGGAAGCGCATGGGTTGCGCAGGCGTTGCAAGGGTCGTAGGCGCGAAACGCCATCTCGATCTTGTTCAGAACTTCCGCGGGAACGTGGCCGCCGTGGATCAGTGCCTTTGGCCGCTTTCTCCACGCTCATGGCCATGCGCGCCGCGTTGTTCTGAGTGGCAACGATGAGGTTGGCGCGCTGCACGATCCCGCGTTCGTCGGTCTGATAATGATGGATCAGCGTGCCGCGCGGCGCTTCCACCACGCCAACTCCTTCGGTCGGAGTCGCCGTCGGCAGCACGCGGTATTCCGGATCCAGCAGCTTGTCATCGTGCAGCAAGTTCGCGCATGCGCTCAGCTGCGTAAAGCAGTTCGATCAGTCGCGCCCAATGATTGGCCAGCGTATGGTGCACAGGCTTGCCGCCGAGCGCCGCGAAAAAGCGCTCGATACTCCTTCTGCGCAAGCGGAGTAGCCATGCCGTCGGCAGCATTCAGCCGGGCGAGCGGAGCAACGCTGTAGATGCTGGTGTCGTTGCCGTCGGTGAAGCCTTTCCAGCCCAGCGTCTTCAGGTAGCAGAACTTGGCATAACTCCAAGGCTCGACATGTTCGGCGATGACCTCGGCGTAATCGTCGGCGCCGAAACTTCTTCCACTCCTTGCCTTCCGGAGTGACCATCCGCATGTTGCCGTCGTAGAAGTTGACCCGATTCTCATCGTCAACCAGCCCCATGTAGATACGTGCGATGGGTGTAGTCGTCGGACGTAATCAGGTCCAGGTACTCGCGCTTGCTCAGCACCACATCGTCGAAGAGGCGCAGGGTGAACGTTGCGAACTCCACCGCATCTTCCGCCACGTGCTTGAAACTGACTCTGCATCTCCGCGGGTAAAGCGTTTGGCAACTCCGCCCGGCAAGACCAAACACCGGATGTACGGCCTTGCCGCCAACCAGCGCGATCAATTCGCGCAAGCGCCGGCGCATGCTGATGACCTTCTTCGCATTCTCGATCCCGACGGCCTCGATCACGCCCAGGATGTTACGCTGCGCCGGCAGGAGCGTCGGGCCCGAGCAACGAAATCCGGTCCGCCGAGGTAATAGAAGTGCAGAGCGTGGTCTTCCACCATGAAGGTGCAGTACACGAGTTCGCGGATTTTCTTCGCCGCCTCCGGCGGGTCACGTGGTACACGGCATCCAGCGCCTTGGTGGCCGCCATGTGATGCGCGCGTGGGACATACTCCGCAGATGCGCGAGGTGATCTGCGGCATCTCCTCCACCGGCCGGCCCTGTACGAACTTCTCGAAACCACGCAACTCCGGCACCTGGAAGTAGGCCCGCTCCACTTCGCCGGCATCGTCGAGAAAGACCTCGATTTTGCCGTGGCCCTCCAGGCGCGTCACCGGATCGATGGTGATGCGGCGCCGGCGATATTGATCGACCGCGTTCGCCGCGAGACTGGTTCCATGATTTCCTGCACTGGCAGTCGTACTGCATCAGACATGAAGCCACCTCGAACCAGATCTCTCAGACCACGGCTCTAGATGTTGCGTTTGTTGTGGAGCAACGACGCCGGCAAGCTGTAGCGATAGAACGTGCCGACCGGGTCGGGGATGCTGGCCAGGATTTGGTCGATTTCGTGTTCGTCCCTGCTGTCCACCAGCGAAGCGATGGCCGACAGCGCTTTCGCACCCTGGTCGCGCACCCGCCCCGGCGCGCCGCAGCAACCGCGTGCACGGCATGTTGCCCTTGATGCAGGCCGCTTCGCATCCCGCGCGCGTCGCCGGTCCCATGCAGAGCAGTCCTTGCGCCAGCAGGCATTGCGTCTCGTCAATCAAAATGTCCTGCGGCCGCTTGAATGCCTTCAGCGCAATCTTCTCCGGCTTCGAGTCCTTGCGCGGGCATTCGGTGCAGAGCGCTTCTTCCGGGGCCAGAACGCTGCCCTTCTCCGGAAGATGTTCGCTCAGACAGTGTCGACACCGCGCTGCGTGATGATCTTCGGCAGCGGCGGACATCCGGGCACGTAGTAATCCACCTCGACCACTTGATCGAGGCGAGCGCACCTGATTCGGAGAAATACGGCAGCGTGAGCTCGCCATGGCCATTGTTTCCGGCTGCGAGCCGGGAAGTACATGGTCGGGATTCTCGCGTGGTGGGAGCGTCGAAATAGACTGCCTGCAGGATGCTGTCGCGAGTGAAGAGATTGGCCAGTCCCGGAATGCCGCCCAGATGCGAGCACGACCCGAAGGCCACCAGCAACTTCGACTTGCGGCGCAGCAGTTCGGCCATCTCTTCCTGCTCGGAGGTGCGGATGGCGCCGTTCAGGAACGTCGCCAGGATGGACCCATCCGGCATCTGCTCCACATCGTGGCGTTTGAAATCGAGCGCCACTGGCCAAAACACGATGTCCACGGCCGCGACAACATCGAGGATTTCCTCCGCCAGATCAACCACCGCCTCTTCGCAGCCGCCGCAGGAGGCGCACCAGTAGAAGGCAATCTTGGGTTTCTCCTGCGTCATACGCACACCTCCTCCAGCGACGTGCTCCTGAGGAGCGATGTTCACCAGTGGCAGTCTCCGCGTTTCATGCTGCAGCGGTCCGAGCGCGCGCAGCTTCTCGACCATGTCGTTGATGACCACGCGCACGCGGTCGCCTTCGGCGGCGGAGATCCATTCCACGCGGAAGCGGTCTTCCTCGATGCCCAGTTGTTGCAGCACGCGCTTCAGCAGGCGGGCGCGGCGCAGGCAGTTGTAATTGCCTTCCTGGTAGTGACAGTCGCCGGGATGGCATCCGCCGATGAGCACGCCGTCGGCGCCGTTGGCGAAGGCATCCAGCACAAACTGCGGATCGATCCGCCCCGAGCACATCACGCGCACCACCCGCACGTTGGGGGCATACTTGATACGCGAGGTTCCCGCCAGGTCCGCTGCCAGATACGTGCACCAGGTGCAGAAGAAGCCCACGATGCGCGGCTCTGGAACTTCGCTGGAAGCATGGCCATTTCCTGGAATCGATTGAGTGTTAGGCATAGGCCAGCAAGCCCTCAACTTCCTCGAAGATTTCCTGATCTTCGAACAGGTTCTGCTCGATGGAGCCCGACGGACAGGTGGCAACGCAGGTGCCGCAACCTTTGCAGAGCACCTCATTCACGCGGGCTTTCTTGGTTTCCTCGATAAACGAGATCGCCGTGTAGGGACAGATCGTCAGGCAGGTCTTGCATCCCGAGCAGGCATCTTCGAGTACGTGTGCGGTGTAAGGTTCCAGCTCTACATACTTGGCGTCGGCCAGCGCCATGGCCTCGGCAGCGGCCGCGCCGGCCTGCGCCACGCTGTCGGGGATGTCCTTTGGGCCCCTGGCAGGCGCCGGCGATGAACACGCCATCGGTAAAGGTGCTTACGGGAGCCAGCTTGGGATGGCGCTCCAGGAACCAGCCCTCTTCCGAGCAACTGATGTTGAACATGCGCCGGACGTCGCGCGCATCCGCTCTGCGGCTCCAGTCCGACGGAGAGCACAACCATGTCCACCGGGATGCGGCGCACGAAGCCGGCCAGCGTGTCTTCGGCGCGGATGATGAGCTTGCCTTCCTCGGATGGATGGACGGGCCAGTCGGTCACCTCGGCTACGCGTCCGCGAACGAAGTGGACGCCTTCATCGAGCAGCCGGTCGTAGAACTCCTCGTAGCCTTTGCCCGGCGTGCGCATATCGATGTAGAAGTTGTAGACTTCGGCGCCGATGCGCTCGCGAATCAGGTGCGCCAGCTTCAGCGAGTACATGCAGCAGACTTTGGAGCACCAGCGATTGGTGTTGTGGTCGCGCGAGCCAACGCAGTGAATGATGCCGACCATCTTCGGCTTGGTGCCGTCGCGCAGGACGATCTCGCCGCCAGTCGGGCCTGAGGCGTTGACCAGGCGCTCCACTTCCAGCGAGGTATAGACGTTGGGATGCACGCCGTAGCCGTAGTAGGCGTTGCGGTGCGCATCGAAGGTCTTGAAGCCGGTGGCCAGGATGATGCTGCCCACCTCGATCTCTTCGATGGTCTCCTTCTGGTGGAAGTCGATCGCGTTACGCTCGCCGCAGGCTTCGACGCAAGTCTTCTTGCACTTGTGCGACTTGAATTCAATGCAGGCCTCGGGATCGATCAACACCTTCTGCGGTACGGCCTGCGGGAACGGCAGATAGATCGGCTTGCGCTTGCTGAGGCCGAGATTGAACTCGTCGGCCCATCTGCCTTCCTTGTAAACGCACGCTTCGACGCATTCCTGGCAACCGATGCACAGGTCCTCGATGATGTAGCGCGGCTTGTGGCGGACCTTCACCTTGTAATTGCCGACATAGCCCTCGACGGACTGCGACCTCCGCGTAGGTCCACAAGCGTGATGTTCGGGATGCGAGCCGACGGCCGTCATCTTGGGGGTGAGAATGCAGGCGGCGCAGTCCAGCGTGGGAAAGGTCTTGTCGAAGTACGCCATGTGCCCGCCGATGGTCGGCTGGCGTTCCACCAGGTGCACGTGCTTGCCGGAATTGGCGACGGTGAGTGCGGCATGGATGCCGGCGATGCCTCCGCCAACCACCAGCACGTTGGGATTGATTTCGACCTTTCTCTTTTCCAGCGGCTTATGCAGAGCGCACCCGGCGCACGGCGGCGCGGACCAGGTCCTTCGCCTTGCGCGTCGCTTCCGCCTTGTTGGTGTGCACCCACGATACGTGCTCGCGAATATTCACCATCTGGAGAAAGAACGCGTTGATCCCGGCCTTCGCCAGGGCCCCGCGGAAGGTGGGTTCGTGCATCAGCGGCGAGCACGACGCCACTACAACCCGGTTAAGGTTGTGGTCCCGGATGTCTTGCCGGATCAGCTCCTGGCCCGGATCGGAGCACATGTACTTGTATTCGCGCGAGACCGCGACATTGGGCAGTTTGGCGGCATATTCCGTGAGCGCCTGTACATCGACCGTCCCGGCGATGTTGGTTCCGCAGTGGCAAACGTACACACCGATTCTTGGCGCTGTATCTGGATTGCGGGCCTCAGGCATACGCGATCTCCTTCTCCGCAAGGACCGGCTTAATGCTGACGAACGAGCGCTGGAATCCCGCCTCTTTCAGCGGTATGCCGAAAGCCAATGCCAGCAACTGCGTGAAATAGAGGATGGGAATATGAAACTGGTGCGCGTTCGAAGCCTCGTCCTGAAAGGCTTCCAAGTTGAACTGGCAGAGCGGGCAAACGGTTGCGATCACCTCGGCCCCCAGTGCGCTGCGCCCCGGCCAGAAGACGCCCGATCACGATCGAGTCCAACCTCCGGCAGCGTCCCTTTCTGACTGCCGCCGCAGCACTGGGTCTTGAGGGGATAGTAGACGATCTTGGCGCCACAGGCTTCCAGGAGCCGGTCCATGGAAGTGGGGTTTCTCTGATCGTCGAAGAGAGCATACGGGCGAACGATCTGGCAGCCGTAGTACGGCGCAACTTTCAACCCGTTCAGGGGATGCGTGACCTTCGCCTTAATGGCGTCCAGTCCGACATCGTTGAGCAGAATGTCGAGCGGGTGCCGGACTTTCACGCTGATGTCCTTGGGCAGGCCGATCGTGTCCAGGGCATGATCGACGATCTGGCCGATCCAGGGATAGTCGCGCACGTAATACTGGGTCTTGTGCAAGGACCAGGTAGCAGGCAGCGCACGGGGCCATGAGGTCATTGCCTGTCTTCGTGGCGAGCGAGAGATTGCGCGCCGCCAGGGCATAGGATTGCACTTCGTCGTATGACATGTAGGTCGTGGCGCCGCAGCAGTTCCAGTCGTCGAGTTCCTCCAGTTCCACTCCCAGCTCGCGGAAGACGGCGAGCAGCGATTCTTCATAGGCTCGGCCTGTACCGCGGAGCGAGCAGCCGGGATAGTAGGTGTATTTCATCGCGCCATCTCCTTCCTTGTCGCCTCAACGGCATTCAAAAGCGCGACAATTTCTTGCTGGCGGCTGGACCTTCTCGCGCGCGAATCGCATGCGTCCGGTGCGCAGCAGCTTGAAGCCCAGGCTGGAGAAGCCGATCAGCCGCCAGATCGCGGTCTTGAGAAAGACCCGCAGCACGAGCCGGCTCTCGGTGATGCGGCCCGAGCCGCGGATCATCTTGGAGAACTCGCGCGCCAGCTCGGGAATGGCGAAACGCTTGGGGTAGAAATGCTCCTGGATGGCGCGCGCCTTCAGCGCATACATCAGGTCGCGTGACTGTTGATCTTCTTGGGGCATTCGACCATGCAGGCATAGCACAGGTGCACAGCCAGATGGTGTAACTGCTCAGCACTCTCTTCTTTGAAGCCCTCGCGGGAAAGGAGCAGGAGACGTCGCGGAGTGTAATCCATGCAGAGCGAAAGCGGACAACTCCCGCTGCACAGGCCGCACTGCAGGCAATGACGGATCCTCTCGCCGCCGACGGTGTGGCTGATCCAGTGCGCGAACGCCGGATCGCGTTCGGCCTCGAACTTCACAACCCGTTTCAGTTCCATCGTTCCTCCATTACTGCCATTCGAGCCCCAGTCGCTCAATGGCTCGACTTCCGAAAAAACCGACAGATGCTTCACTCCCAACGCAAAGCCGGCCACCCCGGCGGCTATCAGGCTGTAAGAAATCAGGAATTCACCCCAGCGCGGCAAGTAGTTCTGACCCGCTCCCGCCTCCAGCGCGGTGATCGCGGTATTGAGCCGATTGGCGATCACTCCGGCGATGATCAGCGCAGACCCAACAAACAGCTCGCGCGGTTCCTCCTCGTTGCCTTTGATCCACATCATCCCGACGAGGAGAACGACGATTTCAAGCAGGAGCAGTAGTCCTTCGCGGGTGGCGCTGAACATGGACGAAAGCAGGCCGCGCTCCATCAAGTCCATCAGGCGTATGACGAGATAAACGAATACTACCGCGGTGAGGACGCGTGCGATGTGCCGGCAACACGGATGCCGGCAGCGTCTTGCCGAAGGCCAGCCGGCTCCTCCAGGAAGCAAACAGGAGTACGGCAAGTGCCACCGCCAGGGAAGACAGATAGAACATCAGGGACAAGCTCGGGACCCGACCACAGCGGAGAGAATCGGGTTTCAGCAAGCTTGATCAGCCGATTCAAGCCGAATTGGTGAAGCACCGCGAGAATCGTCGCCAAAATCAACAGCGGCAGGTCGAGCCGGCGCAGGATGGCGAACCAGCGCGCGCGGGTGAGGCGGAGAGAGTATTGCGGCAAAAACTCGATGAACAACAGCAGAGCAAGAAGAATGACCGTCCAGGCCGCTCCCGACAGGATCGAGCGCGGCGTCCAGCCCTGGAACAGCGTTCGCCAATAGTTATCGGTGGGCTCATTGGCGATCATTCCCAGCATGGCCACCAGGTAGCCAATGCAGCCGGCCAACAGGCAGGCCCGGCCCACATTCTGCCATTCCGAGCCGCCGATTACCGAGGCAATGCTGGCCAAGGTGAGCGCGCCCGCCGCCAGGGCAATCCCGCAGAACACATTCAAGCCCGAGGCACAAGCCCCAGGGAATCACGTCACTGAGCCGGGTGGTGGCTCCGAGTCCGTATCTCGCCGCCAGATAAGCTGGCTACGGTGCCTCCGGCCATCAGCAGCAGGAATACCCACCGCCAACCACCCAACTGCAACCGACCAGCAAGGGCTGACATCGGAGCACTTCCTGAACCGGGCGCCTGACCGGTTCCCTACGCTGCACAACAAAATCCTGTCACGCCGGCAGCTCGTCAGCGCGACTGTCGACGGTGTCTTCTCGCTCCTCCGAAGTTGCGCACGCTGTTGGTAGAGGCAACTGCGTCCACCCAGGTCCCTGACCAGGCACTTCCCGCGAAAATAAATGCCACAGTGCAGACATATCTCCTCGGGCTTGCGCGCTGTGATTCACGATCGCGCGCGGTAATGCGGTCCATCAGTTTGGCCAGCTTCCGCAGCTCGCGGGCCGGACAGCCGCGGAAAACTTTGGCCAGTTTTTCCTGCCTCTTCTGGTCGTAATCGGCAAGCAGTCGCCGCGACTTTAGCCGTCAGAGAAACATGCGCCGACCGCCGGTCGGTCGCGCCTACCACGCGCGACAGCCAGCCGCGTTGCACCAGCTTGTCCACCATCTTGCTGGCCGCCGCGCTGCTGACGCCGAGAAATGCCGCCAAGTCGCCAATGGTTTGGGTCTCCGCGACCGACAGCAACTGCAGCAGCTTAAGTTGCGAAATGCTGAGCTGCGCGCCACCCACTTGCCGCAGCAGTCCCGCCTGCAGGACTTCGGTCAATGCGGAGGAGAACAGATGGGCGCTTCCCACGAATTCATAAATGGGGTTCGCGCTTTCGGCTCGGGTCATAGGACAATCCAGACGAACAAAGGGAGTCAGTGAGTTCTCTGAACAATTACAATATATAACTTGGCTATTTATCAGTCAAGTTGAATTATTACCAGGTTAACCGTATAATAAATTGTGAGGAAGTCGATCTCGCATGTGGAGGTGTTCCCATGACCCGGAATGCAATCCTCTCTGGCGTATTCCTCGACACCATACTGGTCGCCACCGATTTCTCGCCTTCATCCAATCGGGTTCTACCCTACGCTCTCGCGATTGCCAAACATTATGGTTCGGAGGTGCTGCTGACGCACGCTACTTTGCCTGAATTGCCAATGGCCTCGGAGGCCTGGAGCCCGCTGTTGGATCCTGATCAGCAGACGCAACGTCTGCAGGCAGACGCTGAGCAGCATTTGGCCGAATTGGAGAATTCCAAGGTCCTCCACGCCGTGCCACACGAAATGATCGTCCGAACCGGTGAGTTCCGCCAGGTGCTTTCAGAACTGATCGCGGAGAGGGATGTTAGCCTGGTGGTGATTGCGACTCATGCAGCGGGAGGTTTGAGCAAGCTCGTCTGGGGATCGACGGCCGAGAGCATACTGCGCGAGGTGATGTGCCCTGTAATGATCGCCGGGCCCAATGTTGCTGCATTCGAGGGCGATCGTTTTGGCCGGATCCTCTATGCAACCAACTTCTCCAATGCATCCGAGCACGCGCTCCCGTACGCGATCTCCATGGCGCAGAGGCATCAGACGGGCTTCACGATGCTGCACGGCATTCCATGGCCAAGGGACGGTGGCGATCCAGACCAACTCAGGAGAGAAGCGGGAAACACTCTGCGGGAGCTTTTCTCGTCCGATGGCGAACTTTGGTGTGAGCCGGAGATTATTGTGGAATTCGGCGAACCCTGGGAGGTCGTCGTCCGTGCCTCCGAAAAGCAGCGCACGGACCTCATCGTCATGGGCGCTCACCCGATCCGCACAGCTTCAACCTACCTGCCGTCGACAGTCCACCGCGTTTTACGTCATGCGCACTGTCCAGTCCTGACCGTGCGCGGCGGCGACAAATGACGAGCCCCAGGAGAATTCGCTAATTGGAAAAGGGCGCGAAAGGACCTCGCTCACTCTTCGTAGCAGGGCCCGCCGCGCGTGGCCAATCGTCTGGTGGTCCTTGATGGTGTGGCTCAGCTGATGGTATGCCTTCTCCAGGGCATCTCGCTGCTCGTCGTTCAGGTTCGGATCTTCCAGCTTGGTGACGATCTCGTCGAATTCTCCCTCAAGCCGCTCCAGCTCTTCGCACAGCATGGCGACCTCCGTTTCATGATCGCAATAGCGTCTCGGACGTTTGTCGTTGTGGTCGGATTGGTCGCCGCTGGGGCAGGCCCTTCAGGTCGGCCCCATTAAACGGCAACCCAGATTCGAAGCCCTCCTTCAAGCCGTCGGAATTACAAGTGGCCTTCGTGAGACACTGACTAAGCCCCAACCCTTGCGAGTAGTTCCTTCTTCCCCAGTCCCAGGATGCCGTGCTTCGCGCCGACCTTCTTAAAAGCTTCGATGGCGAAGTCCAGGTGATGTTTTTCGTGCGCGGCGGACAGTTGCGTGCGAATGCGCGCCTGTCCTTTCGGCACGACCGGGAAGAAGAAACCGACCGCGTAAATGCCCTCGTCAAAGAGGTCGCGGGCAAAGTCCTGAGCCAGCTTGGCGTCGTACAGCATGACCGGCACGATCGGGCTTTCCCCTTCCTTGATGTCGAATCCGGCATCCTTCAGTAAACCGCGCCAGTACCAGGCGTTCCACTCCAGCTTGTCGCGGCGGTCGGTGGTTGCGGTGATCAGTTCCATCACCTTCAGTGCGCCCGCCACAATGACCGGGGCCACCGAGTTGGAGAAGAGGAACGGACGGGCCCGCTGGCGGCACATCTCCACCAACTCGCGACGCCCGCTGACGCAGCCGCCGGAAGCGCCGCCCAGCGCCTTGCCCAGCGTGGTGGTGATCACGTCAATCTTTCCCAGGACGCCGCAATGTTCATGGGTCCCGCGGCCGGTGCGGCCGATGAAGCCGCTGGCATGCGAGTCGTCAAGGAACACCATGGCGTCATACTTCTCGGCCAGTTCAACGATTTCATCGAGCTTGGCTATGTCGCCGTCCATGGAGAAGACGCCGTCGGTGATGATCATGCGCGAGCGCTTGTCCATGTGTTCCTGCAGCTTCTCCTCCAAGTGCCCCATGTCGGAGTGCTTATAGGTGTCCTGCATCGCCTTGCACAGGCGCATGCCGTCCACAATGGAGGCGTGTACCAAGCGGTCGGCGATCATGACATCCTGCTCGTTCAGGCACGCTTCAAAGAAACCGGCGTTCGCGTCCATGCAGGAGGGAAAGAGAAGCGTGTCTTCGGTGCCGAGAAACTCCGTGAGCCGGTTTTCCAGTTCGCGATGAATGTCCTGCGTGCCGCAGATGAAGCGCACCGACGACATGCCGTAGCCGCGGTTGTCCAAACCGGCGTGGGCCGCGGCGATCACATCGGGATGACTGGAAAGCCCCAGGTAGTTGTTGGCGCAAATGTTGATGCACTTCTTGATTTCCGAGCCGACCGGAAACTCCACCTCAATTTCCGACCACTGAGGGGAATGGATATAACGCTCTTCCTTGAACAGACCGGCGGCCTTGATTCCTTCAATCTCGGTCTGGTAACGATTGCGGACTGCTTTGATGAAGGCCATGACAATCCTCGCTTCTTGCGCTAGGAAACGCTGTGGCCGGCACCCGTCGTGGAAGTCGCGGGTGCTGGCGGGTTCGATTGCACACTGCCGCCGGACGGTGTCGCCTTATACGCCGACGGTTGTGGGTTTCTGAAAGCGATGTACCAGCGCCACAATCCTTTGCACCGTGTCGAATGCATCCGGGGTGGCGTCAGTATCGGGAATTTGAATCTGGTATTTCTTCTCCAGGAAGCGCTTGAGCGAGACCATCGAAAAAGAGTCCACTATGCCGCCTGAGATCAGTGGCGTAGTTTCGGTGACTTCACGCTCATCGCCCTCTTCGAGATATTCCCGGACCACATAATCGCGAACTACCTTGGTGATGTCATCCATGATCGTGTCCCATCTGCTCCGTAGTCATCCATAATGGTGGAAAGGTCGCCCACAGGCTCGTTGAACTCTTTGCAGCGCAGAATGCGACGGACAATCTTGCCGCTGCGGGTCTTGGGCAGGGAGTCAACAAACTCAATTTCCTGCGGCATGGCCAGCGGCGACAGCCGCTTGCGAATGTGGTTCATGATTTCCAGTTCCAGATCGTCGTTTGGGGTGTAGCCCCGCTTTAGAGTCACGAAGGCTTTCACCACCTCCATATTCACGGGATCGGGTTTGGCCACCGCAGCGGACTCGTGGACCGCAGGGTGCTCCAGCAGCGCCGACTCGATCTCAAACGGGCCGACCAGGTGTCCGCCGGTGTTGATGACGTCATCGTCGCGTCCCATGAACCAGTAGTAGCCATCGCTATCGATCGAGGCGCGGTCGCCGCACAGATACCAGCCGTTCTTGAATTTGCTCTTGAATCCTGCCTCGTTGTTCCAGTACCCCCGGACCTGCGACGGCCATCCGGGGCGTAGTGCGATGAGTCCGGCCAGCCCCGGCTCAGTGATCGGTTCGTAGGTCTTGGTATTGAGCACCGTCGCGGTGATCCCAGGAAATGGCTTGCCCATCGAACCGGGCTTTATCGGCATCCCGGGAAAATTGGTGATGACGATGCAGCCGGTCTCGGTCTGCCAGAAGGTGTCATGGAACGGCTTGCCGAACACTTGCTCCGACCAGATGACGGCCTCCGCGTTGAGGGGCTCGCCTACGCTGGCCAGGTGCCGCAAGCTGGACAAGTCGTGCCGGCGGACTACGTCGGTACCTTCCTTCATAAGGAGCCGAATGGCCGTCGGCGCGGAGTACCAGACCGTGACGCGGCGCCTCTCCATGAACTCGTACCAGCGCTCGGCGTTGAAGCCTGAATCGAGCACCACCTGGGTCGCGCCGTTCGACCACGGACCGATGATGCCGTAGGACGTGCCTGTGACCCACCCCGGATCTGCGTTGCACCAGTAGATGTCATCCGGCTGCAGGTCCAGGACCCATTTCGTTGTCAGGTACTGCGAGACGATGGCGTAGTGAACGTGCTGCGCGCCTTTGGGCTGGCCGGTCGTGCCGGAGGTGTAATGCAGGAGAGATGGCGACTCTGCGGTTGTGGGATATACATTGAAGTCCTCGACGCGCGGCAATTGCTCCATGCGAAATGCCACCTCGCGTTGCTGCAGGGGAGAATCGCCGGGGTCCACTACGATGATATGGCGCAAATTCGGAAGCTGCTCCCGGATCTTGCGCACCTTGTGAACGTGCTTTTTCTGCGTGATGATCGCTGACGTGCCGGCATTCTTCAGGCGAACCAGAAGTGATTCATCGCCGAAAGCGGAAAATAGTGGTTGCGCCACGCCGCCCGTCTTCAGGATGCCAAGAAGCCCGATGTACAACTCGGGCACACGGTCCATGAAGAGACAGACTCTCTCGCCCGGCGCTATGCCCAGCTCGCAGAGAAACTGGGCCACAGTATTCGATAGAACACGTAGATCGTCGAACGTGAACCGTTGCCGGTTGCCCTGGAAGTCCTCCCAGTACAGGGCGACTTTGTCTGCCATTCCGACGTGGCAGATCCGGTCGCTGCACATCCAGCCGATGTTGATTGGGTCGCCGGGCTTATAGCCCAGCTCGCGCTCGGCGATGGCCCAATCGAAGTTTGCGGTTAGCTCCTCGTAAGATTTTCTGCTGACTTCCTCGTACACTGTCGGGTTGCTCATTGGGTATCCGATCTTGGCGCCCCTGCTGCTCAAGACTCCAGGATGACCATCGCGCCAGTTTCTCTCTTCGTGGCGGCAATCGAGAGATTGATGTGCCGCACGCCCAGCCAGCTTGCTTCCGACCGCAAGCGACCATGCAGAACGATCCCGTACTCGCTGCCAGTACCAAGCTTGACTTCCACTTCAGAAAAAATGGCCAAGTTGCCAACTTCAGCGCCGAGCGCTTTCAGGACAGCTTCTTTGGCCGCGAAGCAGGCCGCATAATGCAGGGCTGGGTTCTTGCCGGCGTTGCAGCGCCTGATTTCCTCGCTGGTGAAGATTCCGTTCTCCTGCCGCCAATCCCCCCGCGCTAGTTCCTGCTGGACCCGGAAATGCTCGATGAGGTCAATTCCCAGACCAACGATCACGATGACGTCCTCCACCGCATGCGATCTGCGCATTGTGGTGCCAGAACTTCGTCGCGATACGTACTACTTTGAATCGCGAAGACTTGGAATGGAAGACGAATCGAACAGGCGGGAACCCAACCACGACGAGGACAACCTGCGAGTAAAGTCTTACGACGTACTCTGCGAGGGCGGTGCGCCAAGGATGACATCCCAGACCTCTATGAAGCCGGATGAAGAAGAATCCCTCGCATCGCAATCCTCTCCCTTCGCATTCCAGAAGTCGGTGACCTAAATCACCAAAAGGCGTGATAGCCGGGAGCAAGCGGGAGAGAGGCTTGCAGTGGTTTCTAAACGAAGCTGCAACTAAGCCACTCTTGGCCAGAGCGAGGCGCGTGACGTCGCGATTTGTCGCGAACGCCACGCTTGAGGGACTTGCCTTGAGAAGCTATGGCCGAGCTTCGTAGACGATATTGAACGGCGTCTCCGTGGCGCGGCGGAAGCGGCTGAATCCGGCTGAGCCTACAACCTCCCGAATCCGTGCCTCGCCGGCCTGCGCTCCTAAGCACAGTCCCACTTCTTGCGATCGCGAACAAGGCGTGCAAAGCAGCGTCGAGAAGGAGTAGTAGACCCGGCCCACGGGATTCAGATTGTCCTTCAATTGGTCATTTGCAAACGGCTCAACGATCATCCATGTGCCATCCTTGGCCAACGACTGCCGGACGTGCGCAGCCGCCCCGATCGGATCGCCCATGTCATGCAGGCAATCGAACACCGCCACGAAATCGTAGTTCTTGCCCGGAAACTCTTTTGCCTTGGCCACCTCGAAGGTAACGCGGTCGGCGACTCCGGCGCGTTTGGCGGCCTCGCGGGCGGCTTCAATCGACTTGTCATGGTAGTCGAATCCGAAGAACTGAGAATTGGGGAAGGCTTTTGCCATCAATATCGTGGAAGCGCCTTTCCCACAGCCGACATCGGCCACGCGTCCCCCAGCCTCGAGTTTCTCTTTGACATCGTGCAAAGCCGGAATCCAGGAGCTCACCAGGTTGGCGGCGTAGCCTGGACGAAAGAACTTCTCGCAACCGTGAAAGACGCCGTCGACGTGTTCATGCCAACCCATCCCGTCGCCAGTGCGGAAGGATTCCGCGATGCGTGGAACTGCCGCAAGTGACCCCAAAGCTAGTTCAAATGCTCCGGGCAGATATGCGGGACTGTCTTCCGTTGCCAGCGTGAACGCCTGCTCTTCACTCAGGCCGAACTTGCCGGTCTTGTCATCGTAGGTGATATAGCCCCCTGCGGCCTGCGAAGCCAGCCACTCGCGCAAATAGCGCTCATCGGTGTTCGTCTTCGCTGCAAGTTGTTCGGAAGTCATGGGGGCCCCACGCCAGGGCTTTGTAGAGCCCCAACTTCTCCCCAATGACGACCATGCCGGTATGAACTGCGGCGCCGAGATCGGTCACGAATTGCCCGATAAAAGCGTTCAGTTTGTTCATGTCGATAACAGTAGCCTGTGTTGTACTCATTTTGATGCTGTCTCCTTTTCTTATATTGGTGCTCATCCATTTTTTGCCATGCCGCGCGCCTTCTTCGGCAACCGCATTTTGCTAGAATCCGTCTCATCGTCGGTTGCTCCCGAGGAACGCACGCTACGAAGTGCTGAGCCTCGCCTGACAACTGCAAAGTAACAAGCATGGGGATGGCAAGTAACGAAACAACGCCAAAGAAAAGCCAAAAATAGGGCGCACGGGCTGCCTGGCTTTGCGGAAACGGGAGCACACTTGGAGACGGGTTCCCTAAGCTATCAATTCGGCGAGTTCACGCTGGACGTCGCAAGGGGCTGTGTGCTCAGGGCGGGAGAGGAGATCAAGCTTCGCCCCAAGGTATATGAAACCCTCAAGTACCTGGTGGAACACCCCGGACGGCTGATCGGCAAGCAGGAATTGATGCAAGCGGTGTGGCCCGACGCCTTTGTTACGGACGATTCGCTGGTGCAGTGCACCCTCGAGTTGCGTCGCGCCCTGGATGATCGCAGTCAGCAACTGCTCAAGACCGTGCCTCGGCGCGGGTACCTTTTCACTGCTAGGGTGATCCAGCGCGCAACGGCGCCAGAGCATTTCCCAACAACCGATTCCTTTGACCTGTCAGATGACCGGGATATGTCCTCGGCGAAGACCGCCAGGAAGCGCCACGATCTGCCAATCCCGCGCACCTCGCTTATCGGACGAGAGCAACAAGTCGCAGAAGCCACCGAGTTGTTACTCAGACAGGATGTTCGGCTCTTGAGCTTCACTGGTCCAGGAGGTGCCGGGAAAACCCGTCTGGCGGTTGCTGTCGCCGCAGCCATTGCGGACCGGTTCACCGCCGGAGTTCAATTTGTGGGTTTGGCGTCGATCACCCGGTCCGAGTTGGTCTTGGCCGCTCTCGCGGAAGCGTTCAACATCCGGCAGGTTGCAAACCGCACAGTCCCACAGCTTATTGGCGAACAGCTTCAGAACTCGGGACCATTTCTGCTACTTCTGGATAACTTCGAGCAGGTTCTCCCGGCTGCCAGCATGATGGCCGAAACATTGGAAGCGTGTCCAACTCTCAAGATCGTGGTCACGAGCCGGGCCTGCCTGCGCATTTACGGTGAACAGGAATTTCCCATAAGGCCGCTTGCCCAGGATTCGGCGACCGAGCTGTTTGTGCAACGCGCGGCGGCCGTCTGGCCAGGTTTTGCGATGACTTCGGATAGTGCTCCTGTGATTCGTGAAATCTGTTCGCGATTGGATGGGTTACCGTTGGCGATTGAGCTGGCGGCCGCCCGAACCAAAGCGCTTTCGCCCAGCGCCATTCTGGATCGGCTGCAGAGCCGCCTGGGATTGCTAACCGGCGGCGCCGTCGACCTGCCCGAACGGCAACAAACGCTCCGGAAAACAATCGACTGGAGTCACGATCTGCTGAACGAGGCCGAACGGAAACTGTTTCGCCGGCTTTCCGTGTTTGTCGGAGGTTGCACTTTAGAAGCAGCGGAAGCCGTGTGCAACACGAGTCGCGATCTCGGTATCGACGTCTTTGAAGGGCTGTCCTCTTTGGTGGATCAGAATCTGATTCAGCGTGCGGACCGCACTGATGCCGAGCCACGTTTCGCGATGTTGGAAACCGTTCGCGAATATGCTCTCGAACGCGTTGCGGATAGTGGTGAGGAACCTGCGGCACGTCGGGCACATGCGGCTTACTGTCTGGTCCTCGCGGAGGAAGGCAATTCCGAACTGGGCCCCGCAGACCGGGCACACTGGCTGACGCAATGCGACGTTGAGATCGATAACTTTCGCTCCGCTCTCGACTGGCTTTTTCAGACTCTGGATCTGGACTGGGGTTTGCGTTTTTGTGTGGCTCTGTTCCGATTCTGGGACATGCGGGAACACCTGGCGGAAGGCCGTGTCCGGATGGAGACAATTCTGCGCCTTGCTGGTGACGGACATACAAAGGAAAGAGCCAGGGTGTCGCAATTCCTCGGCGCTTTGACGACGGCTCAGGGAGACTTTCCGGCTGCGCAACACTTTTTGGAGCAGAGTCTCTCTCTTTATGAGGAGCTGGGTGATCAATGGGGCATAGCCGCGTCTTTGAACGCTTTGGCGATCTCGGCACGAGACCGGGGTGACTACTCCTCGGCACAGAGCAATTTTGAGCGGAGCCTGGCGTGCTGGCGTATGTTGCCGGACCGGTTGGCCATCGCACGTTGCCTTCATAACCTCGCCAATGTGGTCAAGGTTCGCGGCGACTATTCACGCGCGCGATGGGCGCTGCGTGAGGCGACGGACATTTTTGAGGCGCTCGGTGATCGCAGCGGTGCCGCCTGGTCAATCAATCAGCAAGGCGATATAGCGCGCGAACAGCGTGATGTGGCTGCCGCCCGGGGATTGTATCAACGGGCGCTTTCGGCCTTTCGAGAAGCCGGGGACCGATGGGGTTCCGCGCGTTCACTAACCGATTTGGGTTCCATCGACTCTGAGCAAGGAGATCCTTTGGTTGCGCACGCGGAATACTGCGAAGCTCTGGAAATCTTCGCAAGTTTGGGACATCGCCGTGGGGTTGCGCGGGCACTCGAAGGCTCCGCCTGTCTGGCTCTGGTTCAAGGACAAGCCGCGCGTGCGCTGAAGCTGGCTGCCGCGGCAGCTCATTTACGAAGGCTGATCAGTGCTTGCTTGACTCCGGCCGAACAGTCACAACTCGCTCAGAAGCTGCTGCCTGCATGGGAAGCGCTAAGCGACCTCGAGGGGAAGGATGCCTGGGCGGCAGGTTCTGCGATGAGCCTGGAGGAAGCTATCCAGTACTCGCTGGAGGAACCGGAATCCGCTATTTCAGCGTAGCAGGGTCGATGAGCCGGCGCACCGCAGCAACACGATCCGCCGGGAGCCCGGCTCTGCGAGCGTGTTCCCGAATGCTCTCTTCGTCTGGCGCGAGGTAAATACAGTAGACCTTGTCCTCGGTGACGACCAATCCATGGGAGATGTCGTTGATCTTTTCCTCGGTGCTCCGAGCAGCCGCTTGTCTTACAGTGCAATGATGTCCTGCGCAGGTTCGGGCATGTCCCTCACGGGCTCGGCTGCCACCCTTTGGCGCGTGAGAGCGCCTCGCCCCATCGACCGCGGAGCGCCTCGCACTGCGACCGGGGCATGCGCGGCTCGAACCGCTTTTCCTTAAGCGGCACAGCGGCGATCGCGTCGGCATCGCGCCAGAACGTCACCGCGATGCCGGCCAGATATGCTGCACCCAGAGCCGTCGTCTCCATGACGGCCGGTCGAACGACGGTGATCCCGAGTATGTCGGCCTGGAACTGCAGCAACGTCTCGTTGACTGCCGCGCCACCATCCACTCGTAATTCCGGCAAAGGAGTGCCGGCATCGCGCTGCATCGCATCCAGCAGGTCCGCGACCTGGAATGCGATGCTCTCCATAGCCGCGCGAGCCAAATGTCCAGCGGTGGTTCCGCGCGTCAGGCCGAAGATGGAACCGCGCGCATACTGGTCCCAGTGGGGAGCGCCCAGTCCCACAAAAGCAGGCACGAAGCAAACGCCCCCATTGTCTGAAACCGAGTTGGCCAAGGCCTCGAAGTCGTTGGAACTGCGGATCAGGCCTAGGCCGTCGCGAAGCCATTGCACAACTGCACCGCCGATAAAGACGCTGCCCTCGAGCGCATATTCGACAACGTCCCCGATCTTCCATGCCACGGTTGTAATCAGGCGATTCGACGACGGAACCGGAAGAAGGCCGGTATTCTGCAACATGAAACATCCAGTTCCGTAGGTATTCTTGGTCAATCCGGGAGAGACGCACCTCTGTCCGAAGAGCGAAGCCTGCTGATCGCCTACGATTCCGGCGATCGTTATTGAGCCCAGACCCAAGGTCGTCGTCACCTCACCGTAGACTTCGCTGGAAGCGTGGACCGTGGGAAGCAGAGATGCAGGAATGTCCAAAAGCCTCAGAATATCTTCGTCCCATTGGCAAGTGTGAATGTTGAAGAGCATCGTTCGTGAAGCATTACTGACGTCGGTCAGGTGCAATCTGCCGCTGGTGAGCTTCCAGATCAGCCAGCTGTCGACCGTGCCGAAGGCAAGGCGTCCGGCATCGGCGAGGCGGCGTGCGTTGGAAACGTGGTCGAGAATCCAGCGAACCTTACTGGCAGAAAAGTAGGAGTCGATGAGAAGACCGGTGCGTTGCTGGATCAAAGCCTCGTGGCCGCCGGCTTTTAGCTGGTCGCAGAAAGCGGCGGTGCGCCGGTCCTGCCAGACGATGCCGTTGTAGACCGGCTTGCCGGTTTCGCGGTCCCATACGATCGTGGTCTCGCGCTGGTTGGTGATGCCGATCGCTACGATGTCACGAGGCCGGAGTTCGGCACGGCTCAAGGCCTCCACAGCAACGCTGATCTGGGAGGCCCAAATCTCTTCCGGGTCGTGTTCCACCCATCCCGCCTGCGGGAAGATCTGTTCGAATTCGCGCTGCGCCACCGACTGGATGGCGCCATCGTGATCGAATAGGATCGCCCGCGAACTGGTTGTACCCTGATCGAGAGCCAGGACGTATGACAAGGTGACCTCGTTCTAAGAAAGCCAGATTCGGAAGTTAATTGGCGCCAGGCAAAAAGCGGCGGACTCCAAAATCATAAACGGCGGCCCCGACCAGACCTCCAAGCAGGGGCGCCGCGATTGGAACCCACCAGGCATGGCTGCCGTCCGTCATTCCATTGTTGCGAAAGCCTGCCACGACGGTGAAAAGCCGCGGACCCAAGTCGCGAGCCGGATTGATAGCGTAACCGTGCATGCCCCCGAAGCTCATGCCGATGGCGACGACAACCAGGCCGATCATCAGGGCCGACAGGTTGGCTCCTGGTGGCATATTCCGTTCGTCAGTAATAGCGAAGATGAGCAGCAGCAGCAGGGCAGTACCGATCACCTGATCCAGGAAACCTGCCTGGGGCAAATCAGGAAACGCCGGGAAAGTGGTGAATATGCCGGCGGTCCGCTCCAATCCCGGATCGACCCGGTGGAACGCGGGAAGATAGTTGCAGTAGACCAAGGCCGCAGCAACGAAGGCACCCGCGGTCTGTGCCACGGAGTAGGGCACGACCTTGCGCCACGGAAACCCGCGAAATACCGCGAACGTCAGGGTCACCGCGGGATTTAAATGCGCGCCGGAGATTCTTCCGGCAACGTAGATGCCCATGGTCACTCCGAAGCCCCAGCCGATCGTAATATTGGTATAGCCGCCGTGGATGGTTTCGCCTGGGTTCTTGGATGGAAAGAGCACTACCATGGCAACGACGCCAGTGCCAAAGAGGATAAGAATTAGAGTTCCCAAGAATTCCGCAAACAGCTCCGCACGTAGCGTGGGCTTGTCATTCATTGCCGACTCACCTGGATATTCTGCACTGGATTTTCCGTTCACCTCACTTTTTTGTGGGCAACGGTCCTCCCGCTGGTTCGAGCAAGTACTTCTGCATGAACAACACCGTGGCATAGAACTGGAAGTCGGCGTTCTTCTTCTTGGCGAAGCCGTGGCCTTCGTCCTTCGCAGCGAGATACCAAACCGTTGTGGTGTTCTTCTCCAGCGCCGCCGCCATCTGGTCGGACTCGCTCTTGGGAACCCGGGGATCGTTCGCCCCGGCCACGATCATCATGGGCTTGGTGATGTCCTTCACATGGTTCATGGGCGCGATGCTCTCCAGAAAGGCGCGCATCTTGGGATCGCGCTCATCGCCGTACTCAACCCGGCGCAGGTCACGGCGATAGCTTTCGGTGTGCTCCAGAAAAGTGACGAGGTTCGACGGCCCCACGACGTCCACGGAGCACGCGATGCGATCGTTGTAGCGCGTCGCGACGGCCAGGGTCATGTGTCCGCCGTAGCTGCCGCCGGTGACCATGATGCGGTTGGAGTCGAGCTCAGGCTGCGTTGAGATCCAATCAAAGAGAGCTCCGATGTCCTTGTAGGTTCCCTCGCGCAGGAATCCGTTGTCGAGTTCGGTGAAGCTTTTTCCATAGCCGGTCGAGCCGCGCACATTAGGGAAAAGGATGGCGATTTCCATTTCATTCAGGTAGTAGTTGTTTCGTCCCAGAAAGCCTGGGCGGAACTGGCTCTCCGGCCCGCCGTGAATATTGATGACGACGGGATACTTTCCAGTAGCCGGCTTCTCCAAGGGCAAGTACAGCCAGCCGGAAATCTCCCTCCCGTCGAAGCTCTTCCACTTCACTAACTGCGGTTCGACAAAATTCGCGGTGTTTAGTCCGCCGGTCTCGCTGGTAGTCCAGCGCTCCAGTTTTGCCGTCGTAACGTCCACTGAGTACACGTCTGCGGGCGAGTGGGAGGAGTTCAGGCTGAATGCCAGGTCGCGGTTGTTTTCGTGCCAGGCGAGATTGTCGATGGTCCCCGCAGGCAACTTGGGCATAGCGACTTCTTTGCCTGTCGCCAGGTTGAGAACGTGCAACGTGCCAAGGCCGTTCTCGTTGACCTCGAAAGCCACGAGCTTGCGGTCCTTGGAAAGCTGGGCGTCGTCTTCTACGTCCCAGGGATAGTTGGTGAGATATTTAAGGGACTTTGTGCGCAAGTCCATGTACGCCAGGCGCTGGAACTCGTTGTCTTTGTCGGTGACGACGTAGATGCCCTTGCCATCGGGCCCGAAGCCGACGGGAGCATAAGAGACTTTTCCGCTGCCTCGGGGAGTCAATTCCGTCTTCGCGCCCGTCGCTACATCCACCAGCCAGAGATAGCTCTCGTTGATCGACACTCCCTCCAATGCCAGCAACGTCCGGTCATCCGGGGACCAGTCAATCACCTGCCACCCTCCGCCTGAATTTTGGGTGAGCAGTTTGTCGGTGCTTTTATCCGTAGGATTCATAACGTAGAAGTCGAGATCGGCCCGGTTGCGCCGGGTGCTGCTGTAGGCGATGCGGTCGCCACGATTCGACCACCTGAAGTCTTCGTTGCGCGACGTACCGTCGGTGAGCATGGTTACGTCGCCGCTGGCCCCGTCAAATCGGAAAATCTGGTACCACTCTCCACCACCGACGTCCTTGCGAAACAGGAAGTAGTCGCCCACATGGGGATGGTAGCTGGCCGCCTCCACCCGGTCCGGAAAGAACGTTAACTGCGTGCGTGCACCGCCCGGCATGGCGACGCTGTGCACTTGTTGGGTCTCGCCGAATCGGGTGCCGATCAGGATTTCGCGCCGCGCCGGATGCCAGTCAAACATCTCCGCAGTACGGTATTGGGTATAGCGATCTGCGTGCTCGGCAATCCTGGCAGGCACGGGAGGAATGTGTTCCACAATCAACGCGTCGTTCGGCTTGATGACGGCATCTTGCGCCAGGGCGAACGCGCAGAGCAGGACCGAGCACTGCAGCAGGCGAAGAGGTTTCATGGATTCTCCAGGCATGACGGCCAACAAGATTATGCGTTGCGCGGCGGAAACGCAATCTCCCCTCGACGCTATCCAGCAGGAAGATCAACGGAGACGGCCTGATCGGGCAGGCGGCGGAAGGAGCTCGTAAACGCTTGTCCGGCCACGCGTGCTTCTTCCAAACTTCAGGTCGCGATGACGGCGAACAATCGAAGCCGCTGGTGAAAGAGACAGCGGTTCATTCATAACGCAGTGCAATCAGGGGACTGACCTGGGTTGCCCGGCGCGCAGGCACGAGGCAGGCGGCCAGGCCAACCGCCATCAACACCAAGATCACGCCGAAGAACGTTACCGGATCGTTGGGTGATACACCCCAGAACTGGCTAGCCACGAGCCGAGTAAGTCCCACGCTCGCGATCACGCCCAGGACGATCCCCAGACCAATCAATCGCAGCCCCTTGCCCAGCACCATGTTCAGAACGTTGCGGGCGGGGGAACCGAGCGCCATGCGGATTCCGATCTCATGGGTCTGCAGCGACACGGAGTAGGCCATCACGCTGAAGACTCCGATCGCCACCAGAACCAGTCCGACAGTCGCGAAGATGCCGAGCAGTACCAGCCCGAACTGCGGCCCCGCATACGAGAACTGTTGCAGGTAGCCCTCGAGCGTTCCCGTCAGTGTGAGAGCGACATTGCGGTCCACCGACCAGATTTCGCGGCGCACGCTCATCAGCATGGAGAGGGGCTCGACCGCGGTCCTGATCAGGACCCCACGCTCCTTCGCACCGGTGATGGTGTAAGGGATATATGCCTCAGGCTCGACCGCTTCCTGAAGTCCGCGATTCTTTGCGTCAGCGACGATGCCGATGATTTCGAAATACTCGTCCTTGGGAGATTGCGGCAGACGGTCGAGTTCTTCGAATTTGATTTTTTGCCCGACGGGGTCTTCCTTGCCAAAGTAGGTGCGGGCAAGCGTCTCATTGACCACGGCCACGGGACGAGCGGAATCGACGTCGGTCTCCGACAGCAGGCGCCCGTGCAACAGGTGGCGGCCCATGGTCTTGAAATAGCCTTCGCTGCACAGTTGGTACATCGTGTCCCACTTCTCAGAGTGGGTCTTGCCGGGGATTACGACGTCGCTTTCCGACCCCCCATAGGGCGGCAGGGAGGAAGTTTCTGTTACCGCGACTACTCCGGGCAGCGCCGACACGCGCTGCAACACCTGTTGGAAGAACAATTTCTTCTGCGCCGCGGTCTCGTAGCGGCCCTTGGGGAGCGGCAATCGCGCGACGAGAATGTTGACCGGGTTCAACCCGAGTTCAACGTGCTGCAAGGCGAGCAGGCTGCGCATCATCAGTCCGGCACCGACGAGCAACACGATCGACAAAGCGACCTCGGAGACGACCAACCCCGAACGAAATTTTCCATGCCGGAAATTGGCGTTGACTCCCTTTCCGGTATCCTTCAGCCGTCCATGCAAGTCGCCGCGCACCGCGTGAATAGCAGGGGCAAGTCCACACAGAATGGTGGTCAGGAAAGTGACGCCCACGGCAAAGAGCATCGCCGGAATATTCAGCCGCAGCACGGTTTCCGCCGGAATGGTGTTCTCCGGCATTGCGGCCGAAACACCTTTGAGTCCGGCGAAAGCCAGCAGGCAGCCAAGAAGACAACCGCCCGCCGCCAGAACAAAGCTCTCGACCAAGAGTTGGCGAACCAGCCTGCCCCGCGACGCGCCCATCGAGGCGCGAATCGCAATTTCCCTTTCCCGCGCGGTCGCGCGCGCCAGCAGGAGGTTGGCAACATTGCTGCACGCAATCAGCAGCAACATGCTCACCGCGGCCAATAGCGTGTACAGAGTCGCCTTGAAGTGCCCGACCACATCATCAGTCAGCGTTCTCGAGACCACGGAAAACTTCGTGGGATATTCCGTCGGATACTGCTTGGAAAGCCCCTTGGTGATGACCTCGAAATCGGAGACCACCTGCCGCAGAGTGACACCCGGTTTCAGCCGGCCTAGTGTCCACAAGGAAATCCGTTGATTTGCAGGATCGCTGCGGTTCAAAACAATCGGGACCCAGATGTCGTCATTGAACAGCAGAAATCGCGGCGGCATGACGCCTACCAGGGTGCGGGCCTCGCCATTCAGCACAAGGGTGGTTCCAACGATGCGGGGATCGGCATTGAACTGCTTTTTCCACAGCCGATAGCTCATGGAGAACACTGGCGGCGCACCGGGTTTGCCGTCATCCGGGACAAGGTTCCGGCCCAGCAGCGGCTTCATCCCCAGAAACTCAAACGCGTTGGCGGTCACCCATGCTCCACTGAACTGCTGCGTGCCTTCTTTGTCCTGATACAGGATGTCGAGCGGTGCAACCCCCAGCACCTCTTCGAAGACGTGGTTCTGTTCGCGGATATCGAGGAATTCTGGAACGGTGTAAAAGGAACGGTCGTAGTCGTTTGGCTTGGTGAGGTCGTGGACATACGCCAGCGCGAGCCGGTCGGCGTTCCTGTAAGGAAACGGTTCGATCAGAACATTTTCAATGACGCTGAAGATGACCGTGGTCGCACCGATGCCCAGGGCGAGCGCGAAGATCGCCAGCAGAGCGAACCCGCGGTCTTTCTTTATGCCGCGCGCCGCAAAGCGAAGATCCTGCCAGAACGAGTTCAGTCTCTCCATGGGCTCTCCCTGAATCGAGTCTCCGAGATAGGTTTGCTGCATCGAGGTACGATGCGAACGGGATCGCAGTTCCACAAACCCATTGCAAGTCCAGCACTGGTTGGAGCAACAGACTACGAGAGGATGGCAAAGGTTCCTGTGTCCTGGGAGAAAGCCACAGGAACAGGGACGAAAGCACAGGCCGTCGTGACGGTTGCCAGCGTCCCCGGGAGTGAGGGTCGGTGGCAACCGTGACTCTGGCGGAGTTGATGTCCGTATTCCGGAGTTAACCGAAGAGGGAGCCCTCCGCCCGACTAAAAGCCCGGCGGCCGCTCCCCGACCACGCCGAAGACGCGCTCCAGCGCAATGCCGGCTTGCCCTAAGGTTCCCTCGTCGAAGAGCTGCCCGATCAAGGTGATGCCGTGGGGCACTCGTCGCGGCGGCGAGAACTTGGGCAGCGGATGGGCGGGATCCGGCGCCCAGTCGCTGCGTGCTTCGGACACTTCGACAAAGCCTGCGCGCAGGGTGAGCGAGGGATGCCCGGTGAAGTTGGTAATGGTAAGCATCTCGTCGCGCAGCGAAGGCACCAGGAGCAGGTCCACCTGGGAAAAGACGCGCTCCATCTCGATGGCCACCTTTCGCCGGAACCGGTCCGCCTGGACGAAGTCCACTGCCGAAAGAAACCGCGACTGACGGAAAGTGTTGGGCCAGGCGTCGGGCACCTGCATCTTGAGCTGGTTCAACCCGCCGCTAAGCGTCAGTTCCTCGAAAGCGGCCGCTGCTTCAGCGAACAGGATCAGGTCGAGCGAATCATAGGGCCAGTCGGGAATGGCAACCTCCACTGGAACCATGCCCACTTTCTTGACCGCCTCGAGCGCGGTGCGATCCACATCGGTTGCGGGGCTCTGCTTCATCCATCCGGGGAAGTAGCCCACGCGCAGCCCCTGCACACTCGCATCTGCATCGAAATCAAGCTTGCTGGGTACGCTGGACACGTCGCCCGGGTCGGGCCCGGAGATGGTGTTCAGCACCAGCATTGTGTCCTCGACGCTGCGGGCCATCGGGCCCAGTTTGTCCAGCGACCAGCACAGCGTCATCGCGCCGGTACGCGCGACACGGCCGAAGGTTGGCCGCAGTCCAGTGACTCCGCAACGCATGGAGGGGCTGACGATGCTCCCGCCGGTTTCGCTGCCGATGGCGAAGCCCACCAATCCTGCCGCCGTGGCCGCGCCCGGGCCCGCGCTCGAGCCCGACGATCCTTCCTCCAGCAACCACGGATTCATGGTCTGTCCCCCGAACCAGATGTCATTGAGCGCCAGCGCGCCCAAACTCAACTTGGCGACCAGCACCGCGCCCGCATCGTTAAGGCGCTTGACGACAACCGCGTCGGTGGGTGGGGATGCGATTCCGAAAGGGCTCGGCGCCATAGGTCGTGGGAATGCCCGCCGTATCGAGAAGGTCCTTGGCGCCCCAAGGGATGCCATGCAGCGGCCCGCGATACTTGCCGGCAGCGATTTCCTGATCGGCAGCCTTGGCTTGTGCGAGCGCCAGCTCGCGCGTCAGCGTGATCACGCAACGCAGTTTGGGATTGAACCGCTCAAGACGCGCGAGGTAGAGCTGGGTGAGCCGCTCGGAACTGAGCTTTCGTTGCTGGATCCAGAGCGAGAGCTGGGTTACGGGCGCGAAGGCAATGTCTTCATCATTCTTCGGCAACGGCCCGGGATCCGCCTTGCTCCTCACAAATTGCTGGCTCACCGGCCCGGATTTTTCGCCGGGCAGTACCGGATTCCAGCGCGACCCGGGCGCAAGCGTCGCCTCCAAAGCTACTTTGTGCGGTCCCACTCTTCTCTCGTAGAGGGGAGCCATGGCGCTACGCCAGTTGCCGGCCGCCTAGGCGAGCTCGTCGGCACTCAATTCCACTTCCACAAGCTTTTCAGCCTGAGCAAAGGTTGCAGGCGACACCTCAGGTCCAACCGGTGGCGCGGTGCCGAAGGCGGGAGGTGCGCCCGGCGGTGGCTCAGCAGGCTTCTGGGTTTGACTGTAAACCGAGGTAGCCGCACCCAGCAGGGCGAGAGGCGCATGGGTCAAGAACTGTCTGCGCGATTTCAAGATGGCTCTCCTGAAGCACCTGGTACCGGGACCCGACACCCGAAGTGCACTTGATTAGCCAGATAGACTACCCGATAAGCCACGACAGAGATACAGGGAATAGTGAATGACGCTGCGGATTCACGCTGGAATGCCTTGCCAACGAGGTGATTGGCCGACCCTAATAGAGATTTTGCCGTCTTGACCCCCGGGGGCTGTGGGCAAGACGATTGCGGAGCAATAGCGCGCGATTATCGCGGCAAGATATCAGTCAGTGCCCATTCAATGCGATCCACTTCCTCGCGAATCACCCGGATCGCCTGCTGATTGCTGGGATAGGGCACGGGTGTGATGGCTTCTACGGCGTGACGAATCTTGTGATTCCGGTCCCAAATCAGGTTGATCTTCGCAGAGGTTTCCATCCGGTGCTGGTAGATCTTTCTGACCAGCTTGGTGGTCATCCAGGCGAAGGCCAGTCCGAACAGCATTTCGATGGGGAGACGATCGGTTGCTCCATCGAAATCGAAGAATGCGAGGCGATAGACGGCTTCGCCAAGACCGAGTGAGGCAAATATCACCCCCATCCCAATCAACCCAACCGTCAAGCGGTCAAAGGGTCGAAGTTCCACAGACGATTGTTCATTGCCGAGATTTTGCGCGAGTGCCATAGCCCCCCCAAGCGATGTGTAATAGGTCGAACCTATATTGTGCTACAAGCGTCGGTGTTTGTGGACTACGTATTCACCGAAATTTTCAGTGGAATTCGAACAGACGGCATTCTACACCGGTTTCCCCGGCGGGGCCTATTGGTCCTGCCGAGTCCTAAAACGGCGACCTTGCGCTCATAATGCCGAGTCGGTTGAAGGCATTTTCGCCGATCGATCCCGGTAAGCACACTGAGGAAGTGTCGTCAGCGCTGGCGGAGCGGCCAACATAGAGTCGCGCCTCCGGATAGGATGACGCCGAGTAAATCTGGCGGATGGCTTGTCCCGATTCGGCGATCCTCACTTTCCACGAAACTTATCGATCAGGCGGCCCAAGCGCGTTAGGGTCTCCTTGTCGCTGCTTTGTGCCAACGTGCCCGCTGGCTGAGCAGCGCGCTTTACAGCGTCAGCAGCTGCAGTGGACGAGATGTGAGCCGCCGCCTTGGCCTGCTCTAGCGCTTCCGCTGGATCGCGTCCGGTGACCGCTTTGTACCAGGCAGGATGGTGCGTCCACGCCCAGGCCTCGCTCACCGTGCCGCGCGTCATCGCTTGAATAGTGCCGGGTTCGCCGAAAGTGCTGAGGTAAACATGAAAGAAAATCCCGAACAGCATGATCAGGGCAGATATATCGTGGACCACGTACGAGATTGCCACCAGAATGCGCCCGAAAATCTCCGGGAACCACATAATCAAGCCGGTAATCACGTAGGCGATGCAGCCGCATACAATTTCCCAGAACTGCATCTTCTGGCCGGCATTGAAGAAGCCGACATCGGCTGGCTCGATGGCCTCGGTGTGCGTGACGTACTCCTTGATGCGCTTCATCCAGCGCGAGTCGGACGGCGTCCAGCGCATGACCTCCCACCAATTGAACGCCTGCAGCGCAAAGAAAATCACGAAGCCCAGGCCGAACCAGGGATGCAGGAACCGGGTCGTGGCTCCCCCGCCAAACAAGGGAGTGAAGAAGCGGAAGATCCACGGCAGATAGATCCCGAAGCCTGAGAGTAAGGCGAGAAAGAAAAAGATGCCGACCATCCAGTGAAGAAAGCGCGTGTAAACAGGATGGCGCAGCAGTTCGCCGACAAACACTACAGTCCGACCGAGGCGGTCGATAGCATTGGGACGGTGCTCAAACCGATTGGCCGTAGTTGCCATCTAGCTCTCCTTCCCCGCCGGAGAGGGTGGCGGATCAATTTGCTGCACCGGAGGAGTAGGCTGCTCGCGACGCGGTCCTTCGAACACGTAATGCATGACCACGCCCACGAACCCCAGCATCGCACCGAACAGCCCAATCGGTTTGAAGATGTCCTTCCAGATCGTGAAACTGAGCGGGATGCGCGGTTTCGCCGGAAGATTGCCATACCTTTCCGGCTTGTTGACATTGTGCAGAACGTAGATTACATGGGTGCCGCCGATTGTTTCGGGATCGTAAACTCCAGCGTCTTTGAATCCGGAGACGTCGCGTAGTTGGGCGGCTCGTTTCTCCGCCAGAAACTTCATGTCATCTTTCGTCCCAAAGTGCAGGCACCCGGTGGGACATGACTTGATGCAAGCGGGCTCCAAGCCGGCTCCCACTCGGTCAGAGCAGAGGGTGCACTTGTACACCTTCTTGGTCTTGGGGTTGAACTTGGGAATGTTGAAAGGGCAGCCGGAGACGCAGAACTGGCAGCCAATGCAGTTCTCCTGCTGGAAGTCGACAATGCCGTTGGAGTACTGCACAATCGCGCCATCGGCCGGGCAGGCGCGCAGACACCCGGGATCCTCGCAGTGCATGCACTGGTGCTTGCGCATCAGCCAGGCGAAGCTGCCGTCGTCGTGCTGGTCCTCATTGAACTTGATGAGGTTCCAGTAATTCCAGTCGGTGTCCGGCATCGTCTGGTAGGTATTGTCAAAATTGGTCGTCTGGAACGGCATATCGTTCCACTCGACGCACGCCACTTCGCACGCCTTGCACCCGATGCAGGTGGTGGTGTCGATGAGCTTGCACACCTTGTCCTGCCGTTGCGTTCCCTCGCCAGGCACCGGCCCAGGATGGGCCGAGATTTGCTGGATTCGTAATGTGTTGCGATCACCCATCTCGTCCCTCCTTTAGACTTTCTCCAGCTTCACCAGGAATCCTTTGAACTCCGGTGTGTAGGCATTCGGATCAATCACGGTTGGCGTCAGCCGGTTGGCCGGCATCTTGGCGGTGCGGTCCATATCCTCAGCAATACCCATGAAGCCCCAATGGATCGGCATCCCGATCTGGTAGGTCTTCTTGCCGTCCACCATCATGGGCTTGATGCGCTTGGTTACCATTGCCTTGGCGATGTAATCGCTGCGCGCGCTGGTGACCTTCACCTTGTCGCCGCCTTTAATGCCCATCTCATCTGCGAGCTCGCCAGGTATCTCAACGAACGGCACCGGCACCAACTGCACATTCATGGGATTGTTCTTCGTCCAGTAGTGATAGTGCTCGGTGAGCCGGTAGGTGGTGCAGACGATGTTGTAGCCTTCCTTGGGTGTCCCGTACTTGTCCAACGGGGTCTTGTACTTCTTGACCACCGGGTTGTTGGACTGGTTCGGGTGCAGAGGATTGTCGATGGGACTCTCTATAGGCTCGTAGTACTCCGGGAAGGGCCCATCCGCCATCGCGCCCAACGGCACAAAGATGCGGCCGATACCTTCCGGGGTCATGATGAACGGGCCCATGTGGTCTTGGGGCTTGGAATCAGGCTTGAAGTCGGGCACATCGTTACCCACCCATTTCTGGGCGGTTTCGTTCCACCAGACCTGCCTGCGGGACGGGTCCCAAGGCTTGCCGGTCAGATCGCACGATGCGCGGTTGTACAGCACGCGCCGGTTGGCCGGCCACGACCACCCCCAGTTCTGGATAAATTCCCAGCCCTGACGGATCGTCCGTGCCGCGCCTCTGGCTCATCGGACCGGCTTCGGTCCAGGAGCCACAATACAGCCAATTGCCGCACATGGTTGTGCCGTCATCGTGCAGCATGGCGAACCCCGGAAGCTGCTGTCCGGTCTTGAACGACGCACCGGTTTTCTCGTCGGTAAAGTCAGCCAGCGCCTTGCCGTTGATTTCCTTCGCTACCTCCGACAGCGAGGGATGCGCCGGAAGCGTGTAGGTCCAGGAGGCGTGCAGAATCGGGTCGGGGAACTTGCCGCCCTCTTTCTGATACAGCTCCCGGATCTTCAGGAAAATCTGCGCCAGAATGTCCTGGTCGAGGCGGCACTCTCCGGGCGGCGGCAGCGCGGCGTGCTTCCATTGCAGCCAGCGCGCGGAATTGACGAAAGTCCCGTCCTTTTCTGCAAACCCGGCCCCCGGCAGCCGGTACACCGTGGTGTTGATGTTCTTCATCTCTTCCGCGGTGGTTCCCGGCGCCATCCAGAAGCTGCTGGTCTCATCGGGATAAATCTCGCAGACCACAAGGAAGTCAGCCTTCTTCAGGGCGTCAATATTTTTCTGCGAATCCGGACCGATCATCACCCCGTTCATGCCAAAGGCAAAGAACCCCTTGACCTTGCCGAGGTACATGTCGTTCCAGATGTTCACCCAGGAATAGTTGCGGTCGAGCTTGGGCAGATAGTTAAAGGCGAAATCGTTTTCCTTGGTGGCGTTGTTCCCATACATGGCCTTGAGAAACGACACCGCAAACTTGGGCGTGTTCGACCAGTAGTTGAACGAATCCCACTCCTTTGGCTTGGCGGGTTTGGGTGTAATCCGCTCCAGATAGGTCTTCAGGTCCTTGTCGGTGGCTGCCGGCATTTTGAGGTAGCCGGGGAGGATGTCGAAGATGCCGGCCATGTCGGTCGCACCCTGGATATTCGAGTGCCCACGCAGCGCGTTCATCCCGCCGCCGGCGCGGCCGATGTTGCCCATCAGCAACTGCAGCATGCACGCCGTGCGTATGATCTGCGTCCCGAAGCTGTGCTGCGTCCAGCCCACCGCATAGATAATGGTGGCCACCTTTTTCGTATCGCCGTCTTTGCGGATGGACGTGTACAGATCGTAGGCCTTAAGAAGCTGATCTTGCGGGATACCCGTGATCCGCTCCACCATGTCGGGGGTGTAACGGGAATACTGCTGCTTCAGCAGTTGATAAACACATCGCAGGTGTTGCAGCGACAGGTCGTAGGCAATGTTGGGAGGCAATGACGGTGGAGGCGCCGGAGTGCCGGCAGGAGTTCCCTTTGCGGGAGCCGAAACTGGCATCACCGCAGCTTTCGCTTCGTGGCCCTGGGACGGATTCTCTGCGCCTGCAACCGGCACAGCCTTGCCGGTCTCGTTGCGACCCTCCTGATAATTCCAGGTGGCTTTGTCGTAGGTCTTGGTGGCATCGTCAAAGCCGGAGAACAGCCCGTCTTCCGGAAGCTTGAAGCCATCCTTAATGAGGAACGCTGCATTGGTGTAGTTGACCAGGTATTCCTTCGCTACCCGGTCGTGCGCGATGGCGTAATTGATGAGGCCGCCGAGAAAGGCAATGTCGGTGCCCGCACGGATCTGCACGAACAGGTCGGCTTGCGATGCGGTACGGGTGAAGCGGGGATCGATACAGATCAGCTTGGCATTGCGGTTGCGCTTGGCCTCAACCGCCCACTTGAATCCGCACGGATGGTTCTCGGCCGGATTGCCACCCATGATCAACATCATGTCGGTGTTCTTGATGTCGATCCAGCCGTTGGTCATCGCCCCGCGTCCGAAAGTTGGTCCCAAACTTGAGACCGTGGGGCCGTGTCAAACCCGGGCCTGGTTTTCCAGGCCCACCACCCCCAAGCTCCGCATCGTTTTTACGACGAGGAAATTGAACTCATTGGTATCCGTGCAACCGCCGGTGAACGCCACAGTTTCCAGTCGGTTCACCGTCTGGCCCTTAGCGTCGACGTCGACAAACGTGGCGTCGCGGGTCTTCTTGGTCCAGTGCGCAATTTCATCGATCGCCTGGTCCCACGAGATATCATCCCAGTGATCGGAGCCCGGACGCCGCACCTGCGGCTTCAGCAGGCGGCGATCGTTCTGGATGTCCTGCTGCAGCGATGCGCCCTTGGGACACAGGGTGCCGCGATTGATCGGGTGATCGGGATCGCCTTCCACATGGATCACCTGCGGCGTAACGTTCTTCGCCTGGTCGCCAATGGTGTGGATGATGACACCGCAGCTCACCGCGCAGTAGGGGCAGGTGCTGCGTGTCTCCGTCGTGCGGGAAATCTTCAGGCCCCCCGCCTGCGCGAGTAGCGGTTGCGGGTCGAAGCCGAAAACTGTGATGCCGACGGCGCCTGCAATGCCAGTCTTGAAGAATGCTCGTCTAGATACATCCATTACGCAGCCCTCCATGACGAAAGACTCGAACCCGTGAATTTGTGTAGGGATGGAACGGAAGCGCTGAGGAAGCGCAAAGCGGAAGGAGCCGAAAAAGTGTGCGCGGTGTGGTCCACATCTTCACCAAGCTTTTGCTTACGACGAGGAATCCACATCTGGACCCAAACAACGCGAACGAGCGTATACCGGGGAACCCGTGCGGGTCAAATGGATTTGTGCTGCCGGTAAATCCCACGCACTTGGTGCCGCCGGTCAGACAGACCTGCGTCGCGAGTTGGGAATCTATTTGGGAATCTATGGTCTGCTCAAAACGGGAACTGGCTCAAGGTGGTCAATGCGGAGTCTCTGGAGGTCCCTCGCTCGCGCCTGACTCTGTGTGTTCCCAAAGCGTGCGCCGCGTTGCTTACGCATTCCCAAGCGACCGGCACGCGCTCCGGCGGACGCCAGTACGCGAACGAGAACTCCCGATCCACAAAACCGGCTTTGTTAGGCTTGAACGTGATGGCGCTTCGCCTTTCCGCCATCGCGCTTGCTGGCCGTCGTCTGGGGCTTGCGTGCTTGATGGTCGGCCGCCACAGCATGGTGATTCGTTTGCGCCTTCACAGTATGCACATCGGCTTTGGCCGCAGCAGGTCGATCGAAGTGGTCCGGGTCAACTTCCTGCTGAGCGTGGGCCTGCACTAAGAGAGCGGGAAACGCCCCAACTGCTAACGTTAGAACGAAAATTCTTAGAGACTTCATAACCATCCTCCGTCAGATTCACTAGGGTATGGTGAAACGGTGAGAATCACTTGTGAAATGGAGGAGCAGGTTCAGTTCCAAAGCCTTTCCGTCCTGCGAGGGTGCGAGCTTGAGATTCTGTGCCGCTTGGCAAGTCGTTGCTGCGAGGCAACTAATCGGATCCGGAATACTCGATAGCAAAGCGAGAAGATTCAGCGGAGATGCAATGGCCAGGCACGAGGACTATCCGAAAAGATATGAGAGACCACCAGAGACTATCCAAGTGGATAGGTGTACCAACTAAGGCCGCGTCTTAGAGCCTACGGCCGAGGCTAAAATCCCATCAGATTCAGGCTGATTTTGTTAAATCCGTGCTCTATCGCCCACACGTCGAGCGGGGCGGTGGCGACCTCGTCCACCAGGGGAACGGCGTGGCCGTCTACCGTCATGTCAACTCCTTTTAGGTAGTGGTGGCAGGTGTCGCAGGCCTCGACGCGCACCGCGGAAATGCCTTCCGCCGTATAGCGCGGCAGCTTCGCATTATCTTCCTCGCCGCACATCGGGCACAGAATCCGCCGAAACTCCCATTCCGTTATGCAGAAGGAACAGACGAGGAAGCGCTTTCCGCCGTCGCCTTCGGGACGCAGGACCGCAACCTGGGGTCTCGCGCTGCACACAGGACAAACCAGCCCTCCAAATCCCTGCGGGGCATGAGTTGCGGCAAGAGCTTCGGCACAGGGCTGGAACAAAACTCGCGCATAAAAAAAGCTTGCGTCTGCGTTGTCTTTGTCCGCTGCCTGCAGAAAACTGCTTAGCATCTCGCGCTGTTGTTCCGAACTGTAACTGCTGATGTTTGCGGCTTCCTGCGCCAGCTTGGAGGGTCCCTTCTTCTGGACAAGTGACAGCAAGGCAGGTAGCCGCAGAGCTGCGGTGTCGATGTCCAACTGCTCGCGGAACGGACCGTCAAGGCTGAGAGTGGGAACAGGCCGCAATGAGATGTCACTGTACAGCGCTTTCTGAAAACCGAGGATGTGTTGATAAAAGACGAGTACCTCAGCGCAGCTTGGATGGCGCTCCGCAAGCTCAATTGCCCGTTGGATACGCTTTCCCCAGTCGGGTTTTTTCATCGAGACGTCAGGCGCCATGCCAGGAGTTCCTCTTGCTTGGGATCACCAATGATACGCTGCGGGTCAAAAGCGTACAGTTAGATCGGCGAGCAACGACGCAGCGTTTGTTATTCCGAGCGGGATGTTGGAACAACCGGGCGCGAAGAAGTGTGTCGAGGCCGAACAGTTCTCCTTTGGAAAAACAGGAACTACAGCACGCGGTTATATGGAATCAGAGGGCCTTGGGCTCTACTGCTTGGCGAGCATCTTGTTATGGGCTTTCGCTTCTGCGATCAGCTTCTCTACCGCGTCCTTCTTGTCGTAGTTGGGATACAACTTCAACAGCTTGTTCCAGGCAGCAATGGCGCCATCGGCATCCATCTTGCCTTTCCACTTGATCATGCCAAGATTGAAGAGAGTGCCGGCATGCTTCGGGTCATACTTGAGCGACTCTTGCAATTGCGCGATCGCACCGTCAACGTCGCCCGAGTAGTAGAGGCAGGAAGCCATGATGGTGCGAACCGGAACGTTCTTGGGTTCGACCTGAAGCGCCTTTTCATAGTAGGCAGCGGCATCCTTGAACTGGTGAGTCATGCGATAAACATCGCCAACCTGGACCAGCAACGCGAAGTTCTTGGGGTCGGTTTTCAACTTCGCCAGCAGGGGCTCCGCCTGTTTGTCGGCCATCTGCTTCATTTGTTCCAAGGTCGGCATTTGGCCGCCTCCGCCACCCATACCGCTCGCGCCCGCATGCGGGTCTGCCACTGAGGCCACCGGCGCCGGTTTCGCTGCCGGGGCGGACCCTCGTAGCAGGTAGCCCACGGGGAGGCCGACCAGGAGGCAGACTATTGCCAATGTATAGGCCTGTCCGGCACGCCAGCTTGTGTTCGACTTCGCGGATTCATTCGATCCGTTCTCCACTTTAATTCGCTCCTTCGATGACCCTGCCAGGGAGGTCCCAAAGACGGAGCCCGGCACAGATCGGCATCATTAACTGCGGTGCATGGAGGGTGCCAAAACCAATGCCAATCGCATCTCCAGATTTGTCCTTCATTTGCAGTATGTTAGCGACTTCGATCGGCCTTAAGAGGGTCTCTGCTTAGGGCTTTGGGCGTCTTTCGGCGCACTCCGCGTGTGTTTTGGCGCGTCCAAATCCAATAACTCATGGAAGCCTCGCATCTCCTAACGCTAGTGCAGTTAGTGGTCTATTCTCCCCGCCGTACCCCCGGCTTCGTTAATGCTCTCGCTGGTAGCAAAACACATACTCTGTGATCTCAGGCTGGAGCGAGACCCTGAGTGTTGTTTTCTGCACCTCAGTGAGCTTCGACGGGACCTTGTCAGCGAGGAAATCGTTGCTAAGCAAGAATCCTCCCGGCCTTAGCATCGAAGACAAATTGGCCCGGGCGAGTGACTGCTCGAAAGCGCCATAGTAGATGAAGATGTTGGTCCCAATAATCAAGTCGAACTCCTGATCAGGCTTCGAAATCGGCAGGCGCTGGAAAACGACGTTCATGTCGAGCGGGGTAATGCGGGCGACTATCGGGGGCCGGATGGTGACTGCTCGAACATGGACATCCTTGGCAACAGGCACAGGCACGGCAACGGGCGCAGTAGCGGTTCCGATCTGGTCGCCAAGTGCCTGCCAATACTTGGTGAAGTTGGCGAGATACTCTTGGCTCCAGGGAACCGCGCTGTTCCATGGGAGTTGAACCGTGTACGATTTCCCAGCCAACGCTGCCTTCTTAGCCCGCTGAACATGGAGGTTCACGTTGGAGCTGATATCCAGCGTGAATAGCTCCAACGATTTCGGGTCCGCGATTCCCAACCGCGCGAGCGAATCCATCACGGCGAAAGGCTGAATCGTCTGCGGAGGGTAGAAGTCATTTCCGTAGTCTTTGTTTGCAAAATCAAGGCCAGGCCCGACGATTGCGATTCGCCGCACGCTTGCAGGCTTCAGCAGGCCTTTCTCCAGCAGTTGCCGCAGTGCTGTATCCAAGGCATAGTCAGGCCAGAGATTGGTGTCAAGCGAGATACCCCGCTCCGCATAGAGGTGAGAACGTTCAGTGACATCTGCGGTTTTTAACTTCTCACGATAAGCATTGAACTCGTCCCGCTCGCGAGCCAGATTGGCGAGAAGATATTTCTTGACTCGAGCGCGCTCGCTGCCGGTCTTCAAGGAGAAGCCCTTCTTCTCCAGCCAAAGCCGCATTTCCTTCATGCCTTCGTTTGCCGAAGGCGATTGCAGCGCCCGGATAAGGTCATTGGCGCGGTTCTCCGCGAAGGAATCCACAAGCGTGCTGTGGCCGTAGAGGGAAAGGTACTCACGGTCAATCGGATACTCTTTGGTAAATGTGACCCCGAAGCGTAAGAGGTTCGTGAGGGTGTCCTCCTCCCCTCTGTCAAGGCGCTTCCGAATGTCCGCGTCCTCCTCCTGCACCCACGCGGCCCAGGTTTGCGAGTTCACTTGCGGGCCGACGGCCTTCAATTCGGGTGGCAGCGAGCCAGCCATTCCCTGCAACACAGGTTTCGCAGCCTCCAGTGAAATAAATTCGGGCGTCCAGGACTGACAGCGGCCGTTGGTCGACAGAGCGCCGGCCATGAGAAGCAGGCAAAGGAAAGCTCTTTTGACAGAGCGCATAGCTATTGCAGTTAGTTCAGATCGGACTGGCCGGAACGTATCGTCGTCCTCGATGCGCATCATCAGCAGGTACCCTAGCGGCGGATTCTTCCCGCCGGCGATCCGAGCGACTGATGTGCGTGGCCGTGGCAGGTTAGGCTGCAGGAGTTGGTGGCATGACTGTAGGAAATCGGCATGGCTCCGTTCGGCGCCACCACTTTGATATCGAAGTTGACCATCCTCTCGCCACTGATGTTCCCGTTGGTTGCGCCCATTCCATGGCCGGTATGGCAGGTCGAACAAGTGAACCCGTCGTTAATGTGCCTTGCGTGATGGTTGAAGCTTGTGTTCAAGATTATCTGCGACAGGTCGTGGCACTTCGCGCATAGCCCGTAAGGACCGTTCACGCTGAGATCGGGGTTCGGGAAAAGATTGGTAATGAGCTGCCCCGGGACCGTCGCCTGGGAGAACTCGTAACGGCGCTCAAAGATGTGGGTCCACTTCGAAGCGTGCGGCCCATTCGGTCCCGTGCCGCCAAATTCGCGGTTGTCGTCACTATTGTGACAATCGGTGCAGAAGATGCGCGTGCCCATCGATCGTCCTTGCGAGGTGCCATCCAGATTGACCATGTTGGCGCGTAAGCTGGGCTGCGGGAACACACTGCTGCGGTCATGCGTGACAGGATGGCTCGAAGTCGAGGTGGGGCTCAACTGCGGAATTACATTCAACGGATCGCCCGCGGCGACCGCCCATACGGGCAAATACCCGTAGATGGGAAGGCTGACCTTGCCCGTGCTGGTGCCATGGCAGCGCAGACAATTTTCAAACTGATTGACGGCGGGGTTGACCACGCTGATGCCGTCGGCAGCACTAATTCCCACCACGCCCTGCTGCGAAACGCGAATCACCGGCGGAATGGAGAAGTTCGTCACCTTGTTCGCCGCGTGAGCGTCGTGGCAGTCCACGCACGTCGAATGCCGATTCTGATTCAGCAGCGCGGCCTCAGCGGCGTCGTGAGAGCTACTGCCCGTGCTGAATGGATGCCCCGTCTTTCCCACGTACTCCGCAAAGATATTGGGCGCTGCCGGAGATAGGTTCGAGCCTCCGTTGTGGCACGCAATGCAGTCCTGCTCGTTGGGCCCGCGCAGTATGCGCTGCGCCCCTGCGGCGTTGTGCTCCGCATGACACCCAGAGCAGGCATTCTGCGCCACGGTGGCATACCCGCCCACCGGAGGCTGGTTCGTCGTCCGATTACTGGCCGTAGCGTGGATGCTATTCGTCCAGCCTGCAAGACCATTGACCTTACCGGGCATGACTCTGGTGGGATCATGGCAAGCAAGACACATCTGGCCGCTGGAACTGTCGCGCACCAGAAAGTTCAGGTTGACTGTATCGATTCCCTGCACATGCGAATTGTGGCAAGTTGTGCATTCGATGTTGCCTTTGATGAGCTTGATCTTTCCGGTCGGGTCACCGGTCTTGCCCTGCGAGACCAGGGAGGCAATCAGGTCAGGGGAATCCGTCAGGGGCAGGAACAGGCTGAAGGGATGTGAAGACTGCAGGTTCGTTCCAAACACGTCGGGACTGTTCATTTTCCCGGACATGGGAATCTGGTGATAAACAATGGTCTGTCCGGGTGCCACGGTGCCGTCATGACAACTCAGGCAGAGAACGCTGTCAGTGCCCAGCGGAGGTTGCGTGTTGCCTTTTTCCACATAGGTCGAACTCACATACGGGGTGTAGGTTTGGGTGGAGAGCGTCTGGTTCCACAGCGGCGTCAGGTCGGTAATTCCCGAGTGCGGAGCGTGACAATACAAACAGGAACCGCCCACACCACCCTTGATCGGCGATTGGCCACTCGGTGAGAGGTCGTGCGCGCCGATCACTTCACCGCTAATCTGCGCCAGCACCACACCGGAAGCCAACACGACGACGGCGCAGACAAATAACAGCTTCGACGTCACTACCTGTCCCCCGCTGCTTGCTTTGCCAGGCCGAAGTAGCGAAAAACCTGAATCCGGCGGTTATAGGAGTCGACTACGAAGACCCGATCATTGCGATCGATGAACAAGCCCGCAGGCAGCTGAAAGTCTCCGAATCCCGTCCCCTTTTGACCGAAGTAGTACAAGAGGACACCGTCGCGATTAAATACCTGCACGACGTTATACAGGCCATCGACCACATAAATGTGGCCTTCCGAATCCACGCCCACTCCCTTGGGCCGGAAGAAATCGCCCCGGCTATCTCCCTCGTGTCCGATGGCGTACTGGAACGCGCCAGAGCGGTCCAGCACCTGGACGCGGAAGTTCATCGCATCCACCACAATCAGGTTCGGGCCCTCAAGCCGCAACTCCGTCGGATAGTTGAATTCGCCGTTGCCAGTCCCGTTCTTCCCGAACGTCTGCAAGACGCTGCCTTGCATGTCCATCACGAAAATCTTGTCGCGCAACGTGTCGGTCACGTAGATTCGCTGGGCATCTGAATCAACGGCAATTCCGGTCGGCCGCTTGAAAAATCCTTCGCCGCCCTTCAGGCTGCCAATCACCCGCCGCAGCTTGCCGTTCGCATCGAAGACAAAGATCTTACCTGCATCCGAGTCGGTGACGTAGATGTTGTCCTGTTTGTCCACCGCGACACACTGCGGCGAACGCAGCGCTTCTTTCGCTTCGGGACGCGAGATGAACTTGTACTTCTGCTGAGCGACATCAAAGATGTGAATCCCCATCGCTCCCGGATCGGTCACGATGATCCGGCCTTGCGAATCGGTTACCACACTGTAGGGCCGGACCAGGTAGTGAAACTCCGGCGGGCCGGCAACGATATCCACCAGTTTTTTCCAGAAGCCGCGCTTGATCGCGATGTCGCGTTCCGCGCTGAAGCTGCCGTCGAAGACAAGTTTGCGGCCGCCCTCGAGTTGAAGTACCGGGACGGTGATTTCCTTCGGTGGTTTTGCCTTGGACGCCCCGGCCGGCATGGGCATCAGCGCCAGGGCGACTATGCAGGCCAACGCGCTGGCCATCGCCAGCTTGCCGGCGCGCAAAGGCATCAGAAGAAGTTGAACCATCTCTGTATTCCGAAATAATACGTGCCTAACAAAGCCGGCGACGTGCCCGACGCGCTGAAGCCCTGTACCAGTCTGTTGTAACCCGCGTTGATGTACAACTGCCGGAGCTGGTACTGCATATTGAAGACCAGTTGATTGTTATGGTTGTAGGAATAAGGGGTCAACGTGCTCCCGGTATTGCTGTTTGACTTTGAGTAACTGGCTGAGACCGCAAACCCCCGCAGCGGATTGCTTCCGAGTCCGATTCCCCACCCCTCGCCGCCATAGAAGACCAATTGGCTGGGTAGCACGATCCCAGGCAAGGGCGTGGGTACCAGGCCCGATCCGGCGAGAAGGGCATTCCCACTGGACTGGTTGTAATTGGCGTTGACGCCGATCCACCTTCCGGAAAGTGACGTCGAATAGTTCTGCGCAAAGGTGGAATACCCGGTGTGGTTCAACAGGCTCTTGGATCCCCCCGCCGTCGTGCTCCAGCGCCAGCGTCCCATCTTATGGAGCATGTTGGCAGAATAGCCCATATTGGAGGTGGTATAGCCCACCAGCGCCGTCTGCGTGTTCTGCGAGTAACTAAACCCGCCGGCCAAGGCCCAGGAACCGAATTCGTGCGAGTAATTGGCGGAACTGATTACGCCTATGGTGCTGCTGTTGCTATAGGTGTTGACCGTGTTTTGCTGAAGGCCTATCAGGGCGGTGAGGACTCCACCCTTAACCTCGTTCACATAGGTGGCGGTTCCAGTGAATACCTCGGACGAGACCGAGCCGCCGTAAGAGGTAGAGACCAGCCCTGCGGTCGGTATGATTCCAATCAGGTTGCTCTGGTCCCGGTACTCGGCGCTACCCAGCAGGGTCCAATGTTTCGATAAGATGTAATTGGAGTATGCGGTCACGTCCAGGGAATGGGTTGACTGTCCGGGTGTGTTTTGCTGGACCACAACTCCCGATGTAAGGACTTGTTGATAGAGGGATCCCAGTAAGTTGTCGGTGTAATTGGTATTCACACCCACGGTTAGTCGCTGGACGGGATTGAGAAACACGTTGGCGTTGATCGAATTGACCGTTCCGCTATAGAACGTGCCGGCGTTGTTGAGGGTCACTCCGTAGGTCGAGCTGAACTCGGAGCGGTTGTAGTTTGCTGAAAAATTTCCATGAAACGGAAGCTGGTGGCCAGCGCCAACCGTAAACGTACTCCCGGTTGATTCCGAGGTCTGCGGCTGCTCATCAACGAGGAATTCGGGGAGTTCGGAGTGAGTCGCGGAGTGCTCATACCCGGCGTTCAGTTGAAAACCTGCAACCTGGTACAGGGAACGGACATTGAACGCATGAAAGTTCGAAGTGTTATTCGAGTTCTGCCCGTAGATGGAGAAGTCGTTGTTGCCCTGCTGGTAGCCTACCAGGAGACTGGGATAGGAAGGCACATAAACGCCCCAATTTATGCCCAAAGCGTCGCTGTTGCCGTGGGTAGTGTAATTCGCAATCCCCGGGAATCCAAATGTCCCGTCGCTGTTGTAGATCTTGGAGTAGCTGATGGAACCGGGATAATTGCTGCCACCGAAGATGCTTGCCGTTGCATTCACCCCGCTGGCGTTGGTATTCGACTGATAGGTGGAATTCAGCCGCGACTGGTTGTAAAAAGGGTTGATGTTGAAGGAAAGGAAATTGGGATCGTAGTAGGACCCAAACAGATTGGCGTTTCCGCCAAAGGTAATTCCGTGATCGGAGGCAATCTGGTTTCCGTAGTCGTCCGTGTAGCCCACCGATGCCTGACCGTTCAGGTTCATGCGGAGATTATCGCCGACCTGGACCTGTGCCGTCGCAACCGAAGCCAAAAGCAGTGCGCAGCCGATCCATGTTACGCGTCTAATCATCGCCTACTGCCCTTCCGTCGACCAGATTGATAACAACTGGTGCAGCATCGTGGCGAGATCTAACATCGAGGTTGCTGCCATTCTCACACCGGTCCTACCCTTACCGGACAGAAGTGCACGACGTGTGCCGTTCAGAAGGGGTCCGGAGAAGTTCGCAACACATGTGTAAGCCGTTTATTTACCATTGGTTACATGGTTGTTCAAATCAGGTTAATTGGCTGGGGTATGCTCCCGAAGAGGCGCGATGGGTCTTCCGCCACACTCGCCAGTGAAATCACCCACATTGGACTGCTAAATCCAAAGCAGTCACCACCTTAGGCTGGTTTCAGGAATGAGCCAAGAATGCCAGAGCGGCACTGCCCAATACGTCTTGCAGAAATCGCGAGACACTCGGTTGTCCTATAACTCTTCCACCTTGGCGTTGGCCCGCAGCTTCTTGCCCAGGGCGCCGCGAAGTTGCTCGGTCTTCTGGGCCGCCAGTTGCTTCCGCAGAGCGTCTTTCACCTGGTCGAAGGTCTTCATGCCTGCTGGATTGTGCGCGTTGAGCCGAACGACGGTGTAGAGACTTTCGATCTCGATTAGGTCGCTCACCTGCCCAATCTGCATGGTCGACAAAGCCTGCAGCACGGGAGGGGGCAGATTTGCCTTATCGACGGCCTTATGATCGCCCATCATGACGCGATAGCTGTCTTCGGAGATCTTCTCCGCCAGCACTCCAAACTGCTCGTAGTTCTTGGTCGCCTTGGCTTGGCGCAGTGCGTCCTCGGCATGCTTCCGCGCCTCTTTCAACTGGCTCGCACTCGCCTTGTCGCGGAGGGATAATCGAAATGGACTGGATGGAATACGATTCCGGTATGCCGAACTTGTCGGGATTCTTGTCGTAATAGGCTTTCGCCTCCGCCACGGAAACCACCGCCTTGTCCTGCACTTCTTGCTTCAGATACTCATCAATCAGCAGTGAGCGCCGGATCTTGGCCCGCAGCAACTCCTGGGAGCCGCCCAATTCCGTCTTCATGAATGCCTGGTACTCGTCCGGGCTCTTGAACTGCTTCTTGAACTGCGCCATCGCCTGCTCCATCTTCGCGGGCGGAACTGACATCTTGCGGCGTTCGGCTTCCTGGTAGACCAGTTCCTCGAAGATGATCATCTGCATCGCGCCCTTGCGGATCTCCGGCTCCATGCCCTGTGGGAATGCCACCGTTGTGCTGATTGGCATAGGGGAAGATCGCGTACTCCTCGCGCATCAGGTCGCGATTGGTCAGGACGGTGCCATTCACTCTTGCGACGGGCTTGGCCAGGGCTTGGGCACTGGGACCGGGACTGGTTCCAAACGCGGAAGGACGACGGGCATGGGAGGTCGCCATCTGGGCTGGCAGCGGAGAGATCGCCAGCACCAGCGTCGCGCCGAGTAAGAACTGAGACTTCATAATTCCTCGCTCAATGAAAAGGGGGGAGAATACTCCCTCCCCCCAACAGGTAAAACGTCACGACTAGGTAGTCGGAACGTTGAACGAATTGTTCATTTCGTTGGCTTCGCCACCGTGGCAGTTGCGGCAGAACTGCGCCGCGTTGTTGCCGCCGGTCTGCGGCTGATAGGGGCCGTTCACGAAGAACGACGTCTGATAGTAGCCGGGCTTCGACGGTATGGTCTTGGCAGTTCCCTTATACACCGTCATGCTGTGCTGGTTGTGGCAAGTGGTGCAGGTGACGATGGGGTTGCCATTATAAGCAGTCGGGCACGGCCGTGAAGCCGTAGTTGGTGTTGTAAAAGATCGACGAGTTGGGGCCGTTCATGGTGATGACGCCGCCAGCGCTGGTGCAATCCCAGTTGTACTGGCCGCCGCAACCGACGATTGCCTGCGGTCCTACCGGGTGATCGTTGTGGTAGTTGCCGGCCGTCGTGCCGTCATTGCCGAGCAGCGTGGGAGCAGTGCCGCCGACGATGGGCAGGGACTCAACCGTCCGGCCCTTCATCCAGCCGACCTTCGCCAGGTTGCCGTCATGGCAGCTCAGGCAGAAGAGAACGACCGCGATCGGATCATGCGCGCTGACAATGCCGCCGCCATTGGCCGGGAAAGTGACAGTGTAGCCGCCGGTGTCACCAAAGCCAATCGTCTGGTTATACAGAGGGGTCAGGTCCTCACCCCACAGAGCTAAGTTGCCGCTGGTGGGATCGGTCTGCGGATTCAGACCGTTGCCGCCAGAGCCGCTATGCGGAGCATGGCAACCGATGCAGCCACGGCCATAGAGAAGGTGAGCGCCGAGGATGTCAGTCGGGGACGAATAGTTATTGTTCAGGGTCATCTGTGCCATCGCCATGGTGGCCGCGACGAACACCAACAGAACAACTAAGAAAACTTTCTTCATAAAATTACGACCTCCAGATATTTGATTGCAACCGCTTATCGTACACTAGAGGCTTCGGCCCCAGAAGTGAAATGTGCGATAACGACACTCACAACGCCTCTCGCTATCTACAGTGCAAGTGGGCGGCCATAAGTCCTCCTACTGCTGAAGCTGCGACCCGCCTGACTATCCCATTGAGTTTATAGGAACTTACAGCCACTTCCGAGATTCGAGCAGACTTCCAGATTAGTTTTGCAACTGCGTGAAAAGAGCCACTTCTAAGGCTCACTGGTGAAATACCCACAGTAAGCATGTCTAAGGGTGAGTGTTTTCGGGAACCAAGATATGTGCCGGAAGGCGCTCACGAGGCGCGAAGCAAGTGAGGGACTGGGCAGCTTCTCGTTCGTGATGTCAGGAGTCTCCGCGCCGAACTACTTGGGATTGGGAGCCGTGCTCTGAGATGTCTGAGCGGTCTGCGCATCCTTCTTCGTCTCATCCGGCTTAGGCTGCTCCGCCTTCGGGGCGTCGGTCTTGGCGGCAGGCTTGTCCGGCTTGCCCTGCAGGAGCTCCTTTTCCTTGCGTTCCTGCTCGGCCTCAGCGTCGGTCACGTAACGGAACATTTGCACCCGCCCGAGAAACTGCTCGGAGATGAAGACCCGATTCGTCTTGTCAATCGCGATGTCGTTGGCTTGCATGAACATGCCCGGCCACTCGCCATGTTCACCGAAGTAGATCAGCAGCCGTCCTTCGTTGTTGAAGACCTGGACCCGGTCCTGGGTTCCATCGACTACCCAGATATGGCCGTCAGCATCGATGGCAATGCCCTTGGGGCGCTGAAAATGACCCGGCCCATCGCCGGCCTTGCCGAAAGTGCTGATGAAGTTGCCGTCAGCATCGAAGATCTCAACCCGGTCATTGAACGTATCGGTGACGTAGACGTTTCCTTCCTTATCCACGGCCACGTTGGACGGAAGAGAAAATGTGCCCGGCTCGGTAAGCGTGTGCTTCTTGCCGGGAGTGCCGATGCGGCGCAGCAGCTTGAAAGTGTCGGCATCAAAGACGGCGACGACATCGTTCTCCGTGTCGACGACATATAGCAAGGCGGTTCTCGGTATCGATGGCGACTCCGCCGGGCCGCCCCAGCACATCCGCTCCGAAGGTGGTCTCTTCCTTGTGCTTGGGGTCGAAGACCGCGACATGCCGCATTTTGAGGTCGGTGACGAAGAGACGGTCGTTGTCGTCCATGGCCATGCCGTAGATCAAGCCGAAGCTTGCCTCGTGCTTGTTGCGGATCATCTGGACATTTGAATTTTCGGCGTTGAAGATAAACACCGCACCGACCGACTGGTCAGCAACATAGATGTTGCCTTTGGAATCGACCGCAATTCCAAATGGGCGGAGAAGCTGGAAGGGGATGTCCGCCTCTTTCTCGCTTTGCGACTTGTTGCCTGCCAGGCGATCCATCCACTTTTGCTTGGGCTTTGCCGCCTCTTTCTTGGCTGCCGCGGGATCGATTTTTTCGCCGGTAAACTGGCTTTCCACTTGATGCGCGCAATCGCCGGTGGATTTGGCCACACGATTTTGCTGAGGTCGAAGGCGACCCTCTTGTCGTCAGGTTTTGCGGTAGCGGTTTGCGTGGACGTTGCTTTCTTGTTCTTGTTCGATTGAGCGGGAGCGGAAGAAGCCAACACCAGCATCAGCAGGGCGACAAGCCCTGCTGTCACCTTCCAACTGCCAACCGAATTCGGGCGGTACGCAAACATTTTGACTTCTCTCCCATGCACGCAATTACTTCAATAGCGAGTTCCCCGTTATGACAAGTATTGCAGAAAGCCATGTTGGCCGCTTGGTCCTTCACCAGCAGATTCGCCTGTGCCGAAGCATGTGGCTGATGACAAGTGAGGCAAGTCATCGGAGGCGAAGCGGGGTTCTTGGGTTCGGACGGACCGGAAACGGGATGCCGATCTGTTGGGTGGCCAAGCCCGTATTTCAGCGGAATGACCGGCACCTTGCGGAAGTAGTCCTCCGGCAGCTTCACTTTCCCGTTGAAAATCGTGACCACGTGCTCGGCCTCAAGCTTGGCCGGAGCTCGGTCGGGTCCATGGCACTCGAGACATAAAGTGTTGGTGTCCGCCACTCTCAGCAGGTGAGCGTTGTCACCGCCGTGCGGCTCGTGGCAAGTGGCGCAGCCCTGCTCAAACGCTGGCTGGTGTGGATGCTTTTTCTTGTGCTGTTCCGCTTGATCGGAGTGGCACGTCAAGCAAGCATTGACGGGATCGGGCTGGATAAAGCCGGGCGTCTTCCCGGCGTGCGGATTGTGGCAAGCGATGCACTCGCCTTGCGCTCCGGGATGCTGGACCTTGGCGGTTTCGATCTTCTTCGCTTGCTCGTCGTGGCAGGTCACGCACAGCGCCTTGCTGTCCGCGTTGGTCAAGACAACCTTGCCGTCCTTCGCGGGCTGATGGCAGGTGTCGCACTGGTTGCCGGCGAACGGCGGATGGGTGAACTTCTGCATCAGCTTCGGCTGTGCCGACTGGTGCGGGTTGTGGCACTGGACGCAATTGGCGGTTCCGAAGGGCTGACCCTGATGGGCCTTGATCAGGGCGGCATCCTTCGCGTCGTGGCAGTCAATGCATAAAGCTGGACTCGCCTTGGTCAGATGGTAGTCAAATTCTTGCTTACCACTTTCCCCGACCTTGTGCGTGACGTGGCAGGTTTCGCACCCCATGTCCAGCGCCGCATGCCGGCTCCCCGTCGCGGGGACGTTCAGGCCTTGCGTATGGCAATTAAGGCAGAGGTTTTCGCCCTTGCCGCCGGATGTTGGCTTCAGTAGTTGGTATTTGTTATCGCTGACGTGGGGATCGTGGCACTTAAGGCAATCGCGAACCGCCGGCGGATGGACCTTACCCTTCAAATCGGCGGCGTTCATGCCGGAGTGGCAGGTGAGGCAGAGGGCCTGCGGCGTGGTGGTCGTGAGTTTGACCCGGGTGACGTCTTTGGTTACGCGGATTTCATGGCAGCTGGTGCAACCGGTCGGGATGGCGGAATGAACGAACTTGCCTTTAGCTTTGTCCTGGTGACACTCGATGCACTTGGCCGAATCGGTGTTCTTTTCCAGGGGGACCGGATGGATTCCGGCAAAGAGGAGATTTGTGCTGGCGACGAGGCCTAATCCAATAACAAATCGAACTACCCTTCTCACGAACCGCCTCCACCCTTACCATTGCAGATGTGCACGGCAAGTGCCGTTGACCATCGGGGGCATCACCACGGCGCTTTAGTTATCCTAACATGCTGATTTTAATGGTGATGACAACGTCACCAGATTCGTGCCGCGGGCTGGCTGAGGCAGCTTCGCAGCGCTCGCCGGATGGGTTTTCCTCCGCAGTCAAATGTGAAAACACCCACACATGCGCGAACAAAAGGGAAGTCCTGGCCTGCCTGTTGGCAGGGCCGAGGTGAGGAACTCCGCGATCACTGGACAATCTAAAGGCCCGCAACCTGGATGGTCGCTTTCATCTTGTGTTGCTGACCAGGGCCGAGTTCCACTGCCAGTCCTGAAACATTGCTGGTCTCGATGCAAATCATCTGCCTCCACTCCTCATCGCCGAGGTCGGCCATGGCCGCAGCCTTTTGAATCCAGGGATTCCAGATCACCGTCGTCAACGAATTTTCCTTTGCAATACGGGTGCGACGATGTAAGACGGGATCATCCAACTCGAGTGGATTTTGGGTATTCAAGTACACGCGGTCCGTGTCTGAGTCGATCATGATGTCGCCCTGCTGAGTTTTTTCGCGGAGGGAATCGGTTTTGTCGAGATACCGAAAGCCGTCCAAGCCTCGCACTCGTATCCCGGTAACATCTCCCACTTTGTGGTAGGTGTGCAGCGCTTCCTCAAACCGTAGCGGAACATTACCCGTATTGGTTAGCAAAAGTTCCAGCACCAGTTCCGAACCAAAGGTAACGCGATACACCAGACGAAAGTCTGCTGACCACCATTTCTTCGTGCTGTCATCGCTTTCGGTGAACATGCTCACTGTAGCCGCCGAGCCGTCATAAGCGGTCGATTCCAGCTGCCACGACTTCGCGCGCACAAATCCGTGCGCCGGCGCCTTGGGATCGTTTGCCTTGTCCCCGAACCAGGGAAAGCAGATCGGTACGCCTCCGCGAATGGCATGACTGTCGTCCCATCGCGATTTTGAGCTCACGAACAACACCTCGTCCGCACCGATGGGCCTCCAGGAAGTGACATGAGCACCGTGGAGGTACATCTCTCCCGAAGCCTTGGCAGTGGTGATAACGACTTTAGGTAATCCGCCGTTGCCCTCCACAACTTTCGCGATGTTCGGTATCCCGAACTGCCGATCCAAAATTGCAACGGTTGCGACAACTCCCATATGGAGCCTCCCAAAACTTAGCTATCTACAGCACGCCTAACGGCACCCATGGTCGCACACAAAAAGAAAAACTGAGATCAGCCTAAGCACTTCTGTCTTCGGAAAGAACGCGGCGGGCGCCGAGAGTGGAAATACGGCGCGCCTTTCGAGAACTCTGTTGCTTCTCAGAATCCGACACGGCCTACGCGAATCAGCGCAGACCAATCAGGAGACCCGTCCGCCGCCCGGGCCGCGGCATTGATGTGCTCACGCTCCCTCAGTTCCGGGAATGGAAGGCCGCCGGTCACCAGGCGACCCCTGTTGTATAGCAACTCATCCAGCGTACCGTTTAACAGGAGCTGGTAGTTCCAGGGCTGCGGATTCTTGAGGTCCGCGGCGATCTGGCTGTCCAGCGTCGTCGTGCAGTTGCGCGTCGCGGCGTTGTACCACTCAGGATGCTCTTTTAACTTGTTCAGGTAGTCGGCATAAATAAGGAAGACGGTCCGCGCTCTGTCGGCGGACACAGTGGTGCGGTACATGCGCACTTCTTCATCTTTGCGGTAGTTGGTGCGCAACCGAATGACATCGCGCTCATCGGCAGTGACAAAGATCAGCTCGTACTGGCGGAAGAACCCAAGGATCGCCGAGTAGTCTTGCCCGACTTTGTAGCGCGCCTCGATCGAGAAGGCGATATGGTCGTTGTCCCCGAATTGGAAGCTGACAATCGGGTGCCCGATCCACTTTGGTCCCCAGTTGGTGAAGAAAAAGTCGGCGTAACGGAGCTGCGACAGGTACACCGTCTTGTCGCTCCAGCAATTTGAGTAGTCGTCCTCGGTGCGGTAATCGCAGTTGCGCAGGTCGTGGATCGTAAGCCGATCTCCGTTGAATTCGATCCATGCAGTGCGAGCCACATTTTCCTGCCAGTTCCCATCGTTCGACGGTGCTAGATTGAGCCACCACCCCAGCACAATAAAGAAGCCCACCAGACACAGGGCCGCAGCCCAAATTCGCGGTTTCACCATGATCAGGATCGCGACGACCGCAATAACGTAGATCACGGTCACCGGAATGCGCAGTGCAGCAATCCGAAAATCGACGTAAAGAGCGGCCACGGCCCACAGCGTAAGCAACGTCAGAACAAACCACATAGCCGTGAGTCCAAGCGCTCGCAACACTCTAAGCCACGCCGGTGCAGGGCGAAGGCGGGCCGCCTCATCGTTCATCATTCGATACCTTGGGTCCCATCCCGGTTGGCTCTCGCGTCGGAGGTAGATGAAAAAAATCGTGCTCGATCATCATGCTGCCCAATCGGCAAAACTGCAAGTGCGCAGCTTCAAGAGTGCGAGGAAATCAGCCGGCGACAGCACTGGAGGAACCAGTGGCGCTGTGCGATACTGAGTTTGCCTCTGCTCCAGCCGGGATGGCGGAACTGGCAGACGCAGCGGACTCAAAATCCGCCGGGCTTCGGCCCTTGGGGGTTCGATTCCCCCTCCCGGCACCAAAACATCTCTCACTGAATGAGAGTCTTATCAGAATCAGCTGGAACATTCGCTGCAGGCTCTTGTGGGGCACTATGCCCGTCTCTATGCCCGTTCTGTTGAACCTCTAGTTTTTGCATGGCCTCCGCGAGATCCGTCGGAGAAACGATTGCGTAACGCTCAAAGACGCACCTAAACGCAATAGCTATCGGTGAACTTGCAGAGGTTCATCAGGTGAGGGGCGTAAATCCCAACCTGAGTCCTGCTGAACCTCAATCGGACCATCTCCATGCCACGGGCCAGAACGCACATGGCCCTGTTCGCAACTTATGTTTATTAGGTAGGCTCGGGATAAAACATGCAGGAAGGCTTGCCGAGGTAAGCCTTCGGTCCTTACTGCTTGGATGTGTATCAGACCTCCGCACCGCTCTTCATCGCATGCATAGCGGACAAATGGGAGCCAGATGGGTTGAGAAGAACACGATTTGCACAGCAGCACAGGATAAAACAGCATGAGTTTGGACCTCCTTCGCGTCGTTCCCAAGGGAAAGGGCCCAATGTCCTTGGGGAGGCCCCGGCAGGCATGAAGACCTTCGACCAGGTGAAAGACGCTGTGCGGAAGCAACTGGCGGCCCAGAAGACCGAGCAACTTCGCGGCGCCCTAGGCTGGGCCGGGCCTGATTACACGCTCGGATCAACTTCGCCGTAGAACCCTCTCTAGTGTCAGTTTGGTTTGGCGAGTCGCGGCGAATCGGACAGTGCCGAACAGAGCAGACGGGGGAGCCTTATAGTTCGTTCTCACACGACCGTCGATGCTGTAAATTTGTGCCCGATACAACTTCTGCGCACCACGCGGCTGACTGCCCTCCCGTGCGACATGCTTACCGTCTTACAGGGCTACAGCAACGTTAGCACGGCTACAGGAACGTTATGGGAGGTCGAGGTGACCACCTCGAACGCCTGAATCTTGGGCGTTCCATCGATTACGTTTGCCAAGGCCTTCAACACTTCTGGATAGGTATTGGTGTTGTAAACTTCTGCATCGGCTTTGTTCGCCCACAGACTGATTGCAACCACATCCAAGCTGTCGAGGTTTGCCAAAGTGATTTCTTCCTTGAGGCCGATCTGCTTGCGCAGTAAAGGAAGAATCTGGTTTTCGAATGTGCGGGCGTAATCCGATTGCATGTTCGATTTCAAGCGAAAAGAGACATTGCGAGCGTACATATTCAGTCTCCCAAAGGTTGTGTGGCATAAGATGAAGCAAAACTTCAGATGGGCTGACTTATGTTCAGAGAACCTGACAGAGGAGAAGGTGGAAACTGCCTCTTTTTATAGTATATACCTGACCGCGTGTACGAAACACGGCAAAGACCGACTTGTGTTCCATGACATTTGTCACCTCCATTCGCTGACAATCCACACTACTGAGCAGCTTCGATCTGACCGATGATTGCTCCCGTGCTTGAAAGCAGACGAGCACGGGAGTGAACGATGTCAACCGCTTTAGTCGAAATGCCACGCAGCGCGCCAGCCCAGCAGCCGATGGGCGTTGCGCGCACCCGTAACCTGACGAAGAACTACGGCGAGATTGTCGCGCTACGCAACTTGAATCTCGAATTGCGCGCCGGCGAGCTGCTCGCGTTGCTTGGGCCGAACGGCGCCGGCAAGACCACGCTGGTCCGAATGCTGCTCGGCTTGGCTCGCCCGGACGCGGGCAGCGTGTCGGTATTCGGAGCCGATCCTTATCAGGGGCAGGTGCAGCCGCGATTGGGCGCCATGCTGCAAGTGGGTCGCGTTCCGGAGACCTTAAAGGTGCGCGAGCATATTGACCTGTTTTCATCGTACTACCCCAATCCGCTGCCCATGGCCGAGACGCTACAGATTGCCGGGCTCCTGGAAATCAAAGATCGTCCCTACGGCGAGCTTTCGGGCGGACAGAAGCAGCGTGTGCTGTTCGGCATCGCGATTTGTGGCGATCCCGACCTGCTTTTTCTCGACGAGCCCACGGTTGGCCTTGATGTCGAAGCGCGCCGGGCGATGTGGTCGCAGATTCGCAGCCTGATTGCGCGCGGTAAAACCGTGCTGCTCACCACGCATTACCTCAACGAAGCCGACGCTCTCGCGGACCGCATTCTGGTGCTCGACAAGGGCGCGATTGTGGCCGAGGGCACGCCCGCGGAGATCAAGAGCCGCGCTATTGGCAAGCAGATCCGCTGCACCAGCCGGCTGTCGCTCGAAGAGGTCCGCGACATTGCGGGTGTGCTGAGCGTCAAGGCCGACCGCAACGCATTTGAGTTGCACGTCAGCGCTGCCGAGCCGGTGGTGCGCGAGCTGTTGCAGCGCGACGCCTGGCTCGCTGACCTCGAAGTTACCAACGCGGGGCTGGAAGAAGCGTTCCTCGCCTTAACTCAGAACAACAACGCCGACTCGAACGGGAGAAACTAACATGGCTGCCACAACTTTCCCCACTGCTCTGATAGCGCCGCGCCGCTCGATCTCAAGGACCTTGGCTCTCTATGTCAAAGAAGCGAAGTACGAGCTGCTGAAAAACGTGCGCATTCCGGTTTACGCGATCTCGACCGTGGCGTTTCCGCTCATGTTCTACGTACTGTTCGGCATCGTGCTGGGGCGGAACAACCCCGCCGGCCGCGGCGAGCAAGCGACGTATATGTTGGCCACGATGGGTTGTTTTGGCGTCATCGCGGTGGCGCTGTTCGGTTTCGGAGTCAGCCTTGCGATGGAACGCGGACAAGGCTGGCTGCAGGTAAAACGCGCTTCGCCCATGCCGGTCTCCGCGTATTTCCTGGGCAAACTCGGCTCGGCTGTCGTATTCAGCACGGTGGTTGTTACGCTCTTGCTCGTCGTCGGTATCACCTTCGGTGGCGTGCGTATCCCGATCACGACGGCGATGGAGTTGAGCGCGATCCTGGTCGCGGGCTCGCTCCCATTCAGCGCGATGGGCATGGCGATTGGTTACTTCGCCAAGCCAAACTCCGCGCCTGGCCTGGTTAACCTCATTTACTTGCCGATGGCGTTCTGCTCGGGGTTGTGGATTCCCTTGTTCATGCTGCCCGCTGGGCTGCGCACGTTTGCCAATGTCCTGCCGCCGTATCACTTGAGCCAACTCGCTCTGAATGCGGTGGGCATGTCGAGCGATCCGGGCCCAGCCTGGGGACACATCGAAGCCCTCATCGCGTTCACGCTGATCTTCCTGGGCATAGCTGCGTGGGGCTATCGGAGGGACGAAGGAAAGACCTACGGCTAAGGGAGTTGTCAGTTGCAAGTTATCAGTTGCAGTTGCAAGACGAGAGCGATAAAGCGAAACGCGAACGACGCCAAGGAGGTACAAAATGGCGAACAAGACTCTGCAATGGATTGTTTGGGCCATCGCGATGGTGCTGTTTCTCGGCCTGACCCTGAGCGGGCACACCACTCTGCTGGGCCTGGCGATCACCGCGGTTGCGCTTGTTTGGTACACCGTTGTGCCGGCAGCCCGTCCGAAGGACAATAGGAACAGACGCTAAACAAGGACCGAGGAAACCATGGGCACCCTTAAGGCAATCTGGTGGAAGCTCTATCCCAACGCTGACGAGCATCGCTGGATACCGCTCATCTGGCTTCCCTTCATGGTCTGGTTCTTTGTAGATCCCTACTGGAAGCACTACGGTCCGCTGGGCTGGATGATCAACACCTTCCTCGGGCTGCTGTTCATTTGGTTCTACCTACAGGCGTTCTCGCGACGTGACCCGTACAAGTTGGCGAGCATCCTCGCCATGACGGCCATGGCCGCAGCCTTTATCCCGTTCGAGGCGGGAAATGTCGGGCTTCTGATTTATGCGGCTGCGGCCGGAGGGTTCTATCCCAACGTTCGTCGAGCTTCGGCGCTGATCGCCTTGGATGTAGCCGTCCTTGGCTGGTACGTTTATCGGCTCAGTCTGCCCATCACTTTTTGGGGATCAATGCTGCTGCTCATTATCCTGGTGGGCTTCTTTAATCTTTACTGGGCGCTGAAACACTGTGCAGAGAGAAGCTGCGCGTGGCCAATGACGAGATCGAGCACCTGGCCAAAGTTGCCGAACGCGAGCGCATCGCGCGCGATCTGCACGATCTGCTGGGTCACACGCTGTCGCTCATCACGCTGAAAGCGGAGCTGGCACGCAAGCTGGTGGACCGCGATCCCCAGCGCGCCAAGCAGGAGATGCAGGACGTGGAGCGACCTCGCGCGCTGCGCTGGCCGATGTGCGCGAAGCCATCAGCGGATACCGCGGTCAGGGGCTTGCCGCCGAACTCATCCGGGCACGCCAGACCCTGGAGACTGCTGGAATCACTGTGGACTGTGAAGCTTCCACCGTTCCGCTCAGCCCGGCACAGGAGTCGGTGCTGGCGCTGTCGCTGCGCGAAGCCGTGACCAACGTGGTGCGCCACGCGCAGGCGCAGCAGTGTTCCGTCCGCCTGACCCGCGACGAAGAGCTGTGCACGCTCGAAATCGCCGACAACGGCCGCGGCGCCGACGCTCCTGAAGGCAACGGCCTGCGCGGCATGCGCGAACGCCTGGAAGCCATCGGCGGTTCGCTGCAGCGCAGGACGGAAGCCGGAACCCGCCTCATTATTCATTTGCCTCTCGCCTCAGTTGCCCCTGCTCTGCGAAACTGAGGACATGCCGGTCGCCAGGCGCGACAAAATCCGGGTCGTCCTCGCCGAAGACCAAGCCATGGTCCTGGGCGCGCTCGCCGCCCTGCTCGAAATGGAAGATGACATCGAGGTCATCGCCCGCGCCCGCTCCGGCAACGAAGCGCTGCGCACCGTGCTGCAGACGCGGCCCGACGTCTTCATCACCGACATCGAAATGCCCACGCTCACCGGTCTGGAAGTTGCCGCCGAACTCAAGCGCCAAAGCATTCCGGTGCGGGTGATTATTCTCACCACCTTCGCTCGCGCCGGATATCTGCGCCGCGCCCTCGATGCCGGCGCGTCGGGATACCTGCTCAAAGACATGCCCGCCGAACAACTGGCCGACGCGGTGCGCCGCGTGCATCGCGGTTTGCGCGTCATTGATCCGCAACTGGCCGCCGAAGCCTGGACCGACGAGCCTGATCCGCTGACCGAGCGCGAACGCCAGGTCCTGCGTCTCGCCGGAGAAGGCATGGCCAGCGCCGACATCGCCACCGAGCTGAACCTGTCCGAAGGAACGGTGCGGAACTACCTCTCGGAAGCGATGAGCAAACTCGGCGCCGCCAACCGCGTGGAAGCCGCCCGAATCGCGCGCGTCAAAGGATGGTTGTAGAGTGTGTACACTCTTCAGTCCGAATGGTGGAACCGACCATCCGTACTGTCATCCCGACCGAGGACTTTAGTCCACGTGGAGGGATCTGCGGTTAGCCCTCAGCCTTTCGCTCTTAGCTTTTCGCTCTTCGCTAAGACGGAGGCTGCTCTTCCTATGCGCTGTCATCCCGAGCAACGAGGTCGCCGTGGCGACCGAGGAGTCGAGAAACCTACATTCATAGAAGATTTGTCATCCCGACCGGAGCGAAGCGGAGTGGAGGGACCTGCTGTTTCTGGCAACTGACTACTGGCAGCTGACCGGGGTACCCCCCTCCCCCCTTTCATTTTTCTTTGGAATCAACGGTTTACGGAAAAGCTCGCGGCAAAATATTGACCCCGTGTGAGTTACAGGCAAAATCTTCAAGAATATGGACTTAGACGCCGAACTTCTTGGAAAGGGAGTAAGCCCACCGACACTGCCACTCGGAGCGAGAGGCGAAAAGCGAAGTGCTGACTGCCAACTTGTCAAAGAGCCCGGCTCCTCGCCCTTCCCAGGATGAAGATGAGCGCGGCCATTGGGCACACTTGTCCCAACAGTTCAGTGTGCATACCGGACTATGCCTTCGCAATCGAAATGCGACCGCCGCGCTTACGAAGGTAACCAGACTGTGCCGAAACGGAACTCAGCAGCGTGTGCGCTCGATTAGAGACCTAACGTGGAATACAGCCGACATTCGTCTTCTCTTTGTCGTGGTTCGGTCTCTTGACGCTCAACATGACCATGCCGCTGTCAGGCCCTGTAGCAATCGCCTGAAAACCATCATCGTCATATCGTGCGACCCCCACCTGGTGAGCATACGGAAGCCAATGAAGCATAAAAACCACGTCACCAATGCGCCCAATCTCAACGTGCCCAAGCTGCTTGGCTTCACCCAAAGCCGTTTCGCTATGCGTATTTACGGTAAGAGTAACAATGCCCAGGGAACTTGCTGCGTTCTGCCCTTGGCATGCAAACTTCTTGCCGCTTGTAGAGTCTTGTGCGACACCCGCCGCGCACAGCATCAAGCACACGGTAATCAGTAGAACATGCGTTTTCATGGCCGTCTCCTATCCCACAAGCCGCCCGACGGCGGAATCTAGTTTGGGTTGCTTGGCTGTTTTGGTTCGGGAACCGTCGCTTTTGCAGCGGCGGCTTTGGCCGAGTCTTGGAGAATCGCATCCAAATGCTTTTTGTCTAACCTTGTCTGCGGATGATCTGGTCCTAACGTTTTTTCGTCGATGGCGACGGCGCGCCGCATCAGCGGCTCAGCTCCGGCGAAGTCGCCTTTTTCCGCAAGTAGCACGGCCAGGTTGTTGAGGTCTGTAGCAACATCCGCGTGATCGGCTCCGAGGGCTTTTTCGTCGATCGACAGCGCACGCCGATAGAGCAACTCGGCTCCGGCGTAGTCGCCCTTGGCTCGATACAGCGCGCCCAGGTTGTTGAAAGTCGCTGCTACATACCTGTGGTCCGGCCCCAGCGCTTTTGCATTAATCAGCACAGCGCGCCAGAACAGCATCTCGGCCTCGGCGTAGTCGCCCCTGGCTACAAGCACCTCGGCCAGGTTGTTGAGGCCAGTCGCTACATCCGGATGATCCGGCCCTAGCGTTTTCTCCTTAATCGTCAGAGTGCGACGGAAGAGGGGCTCAGCTCCCGCATAGTCCCCTTTGGCGTAAAGCAGTCCGGCCAAGTTGTTGAGGTCCCTCGCCACCCGCGGATCATCCGGCCCTAGCGTTTTCTCGTCAATCGTCAGAGCACGACGGTAGAGGGGCTCAGCTCCCGCGTAGTCCCCTTTGGCCTCAAGCAGCAAGCCCAGGTTGTTTAGACTTTGCGCCACATCGGGGTGGTTCGGCCCCAGAGCTCTCTCGCGGATATCCAGAGCCCGCCGCTGAAGCGGCTCCGCTGCCGCGTACTCCCCTTTGGCGTAGAGCAGTGCGGCCAGGTTGTTGAGGTCCCTTGCTACCTTCAGGTGATTGGGCCCCAACGCTTTCTCGTCGATATCGAGAGCTCGACGGCAAAGTGGCTCAGCAGTCGAGTAGTCGCCTGCCTCCTCCAGGCTGACCGCCGTATTGTTTAAAACCGTGGCGTCATCCGGCCGGACTTGCAGGCAGCGCTGAAATGCTGCTGCCGCTTCTTTGTATTTGCCCTGCTGGTAAAGTGACAATCCCAGAAAGAACGCGGCATCGGCCACGTCTTTCTGGGCGGTCGCCAACTTCTGTTCCCGCTGCCGCAGCGACTCCTGCAGGTTGGCGGTGGCTTTTTCATAACTCCCTGCATACAGGTCGGCCACTCCTTTGTCGTAGGGGTCGGTCGCCGTTGCGCCCCAGGCGCGGATGGCCTTGTCCAGTTCCTCGGCGGTATAGCCATATTGCTTGGCTACAGCTTCCAGATTGGCTTTGGGGTCGGTCGGCTCAGCTTGCTTGTCGGCGCTCTTGGGCGCGTTCGCCTTGTTAATTTGCGAGGCGAGCGCTTTCAGAACCGTGCCGCTCTCCAGCGCAGCGCGCTCACCACGCTGGACCACCACCACCTCGACGAAGTTCTTGGCCTCGTCCTCGAACGACGGAACCCGCTCCTTGTAATCCCAGGGTGAGACCATCATCAAGTTCGCGCCGGGCGGAGACTTCAGAATCTGCAGCGAGACCCAGCTATTCTCCGTCGTTTGCGGGGCAAGCCGAGTGCGCGCCTTACCGTTCTGATCCGTGATCGCCGATCTGGCCTCGCTCTCGCCTTGGACGGGAATCTCCTGAATCTGCAAGCCGATGATGGGACGCTGCTGCACGTTCCTGACGTGCAGCACGAGGAAGCCGGTTTCCGCCCAGGCAATCGGGCAGGCAAGGCATAGCAATGTAAGAGTAATTGGAAACAGCGCGTTGCGGAGAGGACTTCGCATGGCTTCTGTCCTAAACTCCAGCGCTAGAAGGGTGGCCTAAGTTACCTCGATTTCGACACGACTAATTACAGATAACAGTATGAGCGCGCATGAGGCACGCGTGCCGTGACGGCGGTCACCAGAGCGATGTTCATCGCATGTACCCTTAGTCCACCTCGTGTTTTGCGGTGTAGCCGTCGCACCTTTTCGAAATAGGAGTTCGAACCGAGAGTAATCGATCTGGGGTGCCCTACCCTTCTCGCCCGCTTTTGGCAAGAGGGTGGGCACAGACCCGTGACCCGCATCCCAGCACAGCTCTGCGAATAAGATGTGGAGCAGCTTTCGTCATATCTTACCCGGGTCGAAGGCGTGGTCGAAGTCGAGTCGGAATGGACCGACGGCGCCTGGAACGGTCGGGAGTAGCGCCCCGAGAGAAGATTGTGCCCACCCCGTCGCCAAAAGCGGGCGACAGGAGTGGGGCACAGGAGTGGGGCACGCATTATAAAAGGGCGCCCCTTTCGCAGTAGGCTGTGGATGCTGTGAGAAGCAGTAAACCAAGCCTGACGAAAGGAACACCCGATGGATAGCATCAAGTATATCGGCCTCGATGTCCACCAGAGCACCATCTCGGTAGCCTTGCTCGACGCCGGGTTCTATAAAAGGGGATGTCAAGAGAAAACACTTCTCCCTTTGCTGGAAAGAGAGGTAGTTCTCTGACATCCAGCCCCTTTCCTCCTGCTGGTGGCGGAGATCCGCAGTTCGCTAGTCGTTTTCAGGTCCACGCTACAACGTCGTTCGGGCTGAAGCTACACAAGCCTGGCGGCGGCGATTATGCCAACCATGGTTCTATCTGAGACTCGCGCCGAAGCGCGGCACTATGGCTTTGTTGGGTTGTCCGAGGGAGCATATGGTGCCCCGTGAGACTTGGCGCCGGCGGCGCACACAGCCTAACCCGGCCAGGATACTTACCCTCGAACCCGAGCGCTCAGAACCTGCGGACAATCGCGGACATGACTCCGGAATGGTCTTTTGGACCTGCGCGCTCAAGCGGCTTGTGGCTTCAGATATTCGGCGTCGAACGGTTCTCCTTTTTTCCAAACATGCAAAGTGATGGCGGCGATCTTGCGCGCCAAAGTTAGCCGGGCCAGCTCGGGCTTCATCCCCTTCCCCAGAAGGTTTTCGTAGAAAGGGCGAAAAGGCCCGTTGCTGCCACTGGCGGCGGTGGCCGCACTCTTAAACAGGTTCTTCAGGTCGTGGTTGTGGTTCAGGTTCAGTCCGCGAATGAACACCGGCTTTTTGCGGCGCTCCAGTTGACCGTTCACCATCTGATAGTCGGCGCTGCTGCGCGTCTCCAGAGCCAGACCGCAGTAGGCCCAGAACTGCCGCTTGCTGCGGAAGCGATGTGGCGTCTGCACCCGCCCGATCAGCAAGGCGGTGCGTATGGGACCCAGCCACGGAACCGTGCGCAGCAACTTGGTCTCGCTATGCTGGCGACATTCCAGAATCAGATCGTGACGGGCTTCGCGACGCAGTTGCTGCACGAGATCGAGTTGCTGGTAGAGTCGCCGGGCGCGGCGCTGCAACCCGCTCTCGCTTAACTGCGCTAACCATTCTTCCCGATGACGTTGGCCGTACGGCTTCTTGCCGGCACAGGCAATGGCCTGGCTGCGGTAGAGCGCTTTCAGTCGGCCCATGATGCGGGTCGTGTCTTCGGTGAGCGCGGCGTAGCTGCGTCCCAGATGCTTCACCGCCGCCGTGCTGTTCTGGCCATGGTAGACCGGCGACAACAGCCCGGCGCGCAGCAAGTCGGCCAGCTTGCGAGCGTCCACGGTGTCGCTCTTGTTGCCTGCCTTCAGCAGGGCGTTCTTGCGGGGATTGCAAACCACCAGCTTGGCCACGCGCCGCACCAGCAGATCGTACAGCCAGGCCGAGTGCGTGCCTTCTTCAAAGGTGATGTTTAATGTTCCACGCAGTCCCTGAACAAAATCCAGAATGGTGGCGGCATGAGTGGCGATCACCGACTGCATCACCAGCTTCCCGTTGCTATCCAGCACCGCTACCGAGATGGTGCTCTGGTGGACATCCAGACCGATATACTTGATGCTATCCATCGGGTGTTCCTTTCGTCAGGCTTGGTTTACTGCTCAGCACAGCAACCATAACCTACTGCGAAAGGGGCGCCCTTTTATAATGCGTGCCCCATCCTTTCGCCCGCCCTTGGCGAAAGGGTGGGAACAAGACACCGGGGTCTGTGTTCCACATTGCACTTGACGATCGGCGGAAACATCGAGGGGGCGACAGGAGACGAGACTATCCCACCCAAGCAAAAGAAGCTTGGGTTGATTGGATAAGAGCGAAGGCTCGCGTTCTATCCTAAGACGTCTTTTGCGGTTGAGGACCAAGAAAGACGCTGGGGAAGAAAGGAGCCTTCGATGTTTATTGTAGGTTGTGATTACCATCCCAGCTGGCAGCAAGTTGCCTGGTTCGACCCCGAAGACTGGGGAGATGGGAGAACAAAAGCTAGGGAACGGCAATGGCGAGGCGGAACGGTGGTATCGACAGCTGGCGGCGCCAGCGCTGATCGGACTGGAAGCCACCGGTAACAGTCAGTGGTTTGTGGACCTGCTGCAGCAGCTGGGGCATGAAGCGTGGATAGGCGATGCGGCACAGATCCGAGCCAGCTATGTGCGCCAGCAGAAGAACGATAAACGGGATGCGGCGCATGTGCTGAAGCTACTGCTGGAAGGCCGTTTTCCGCGGTTGTGGGTACCCAGCAGCGAGCAGCGCGATCTGCGGCAGCTGCTGATCCACCGCCACAAGCTGGTGCAGATTCGCAGCCGGGTCAAGAACGGTTTGCAGCATCTGGCCATGAACCAGGGGATGCAGAAGAAAGCCCGACTGTGGAGTGCGGCGGGACAGAAGGCCTTGCGGGAGTTACCGCTGCAAGGCTGGGCAGCACGGCGTTGTCAGGACCTGCTGCAACTGCTGGCGGACTTGGACCAGCAGATTGCGCCCTTGGACCAGGCGGCGCAACAGGCAGCCGAGCAGGATCCCCAGGCGCGGCTGCTGCTGACCCAACCGGGCGTGGGACCGATTACAGCGCTGGCCTTCGTGCTAACCATCGGCGACGTCAGCCGCTTCCCGCGCGGCAAGCAGGTGGCCAGCTATCTAGGACTGATCCCGCGCGAGCGCAGCTCGGGTGGACATCAGCGGCTAGGGGCCATCAGCAAGCAAGGCAATCGTTTCGTGCGCATGCTGCTGGTGGAAGCGGCGCACAGCGTGGTTCGGCTGGATGAAGGATTTCGCAAACCGTATGCTCACCGCTGCCACCGCAAGCCGAAAGGCGTGGCCAAGGTAGCAGCGGCGAGAAGGTTAGCGGTACGACTCTACTGGATGCTGCGCACGCAAACGCCGTATCCGGAGATCGTTCGCATCGAGAGCAGCCCGCGGGTGCCCCTGGCCGGCGCAAGCTAGGCCGTTGAGTTGATTGGGTGCTCTCGCATCCCGACGGACCGGTGCAAAAGATGGCCTGCGGCCTTGGAAATCGCGTTGCGATTTCCACTTTCGCACCGGCGACGGCGACGGGATGTTCGCATAGAAGAATCATGGTCGAGAGTTAGGGGCCGAATCGATGGTTGGTGGAACGATGGGTTCCACCGTGTACTGATCAATCGCGAGTTCTCCAGTGATCTTGGTCCTCAACCGCGCTGGTAGAAAAAGCGGTGCTCACGCACCGCCTGGGAGAGATATCGCTTGACAACGCCTTCGCTCTTATCGAGGGGCACCCAGCTCGGCTCTGCTGGACGGCACGCTCGCGATCCTACTGCAAGGCGGCTACAACCCGGCCGTAGGCTCGACGTATAAATTCCTGAACTTCACTTCGGGACAACTCAATGGCACATTCGCAAGCATCCTGAACGACTTCTTCAACGGCGGGACCGAGCAGTGGCTGGTTACCTACGATAATGCCGACGGATATGTTGAACTGACGGCGGAGAAGGCCAACCCGGTTCCTGAGCCGGCCACCTTGCTGGTGCTCATCCCCGGCTTGCTCGGCGTTGGCTATGGCCTGCGCCGGAAGTAGAAACAACGCCAGCCCTCAGCCTGGATTATTCATGGCGGATCTCGCGCTTTGAAGGGGCACGGCTTCAGCCGTGCCGTAAAGCTGCTGTCATTATCCTGGCTTTAGCCGCTGAGGGGCATCGGTTCCGAGACGAAGTGCTAGTTTCCTCAGGGGCTGAAGCCCAACTCTCCACACACACACTAACGGCACGGCTGAAGCCGTGCCCTTTCAAGACTTGCCGCTATCCTACAGAATCAAAGATGAATAACCCAGGTTAGTCCACCTCGTGTTTCGCGGTGTAGCCGTCGCGGGCGGCGATGGTGTACTTGATGTCGTGGTTCTTCTGGTCCTTGATCTCCAGGGGCTTGTCGTCGGGGCCGACCAGTTCCACTTTCAGCTTGCGGAAGGTGCCGTCCTGCTTGGTGTTGGTGGGCTTGTAGGTGATGGTGTACTGGTTGCGGATGGCAGTGGCCACTTCACGGAAGATTTCCGGCAACTCGCCCAGCATGCGAGGGGCGTACCAGCGCCCGCCGGTCATCTTGGCGAAGGTGTTCATCTGGTTCTCGGCCTGAAGGTAGTCCATCTGGGCCATTCTTCCACCCCAACTGCTGCCGTTCAGCATGTCCATCCGCTCCATAAAGGCGCGGCCAGTGCTGATGGTGTAAATGGTCACGTTGGGGGTGGCCTTCACCTTCTTCAAGATGATATCGAGGTTGATTTTACTGAACGTGTCGATGCCGCTGGCCACCACCACCAGCTCCTTGTTGCCGGGAATGCGGTCGAGGCGATCGAGGGTGTCGTTCATCGCGTCAAAAATATTGGTCTCGCTGAAGCCCGGAACGCGCAGCATGTTCAGCGCCCCGAAGATCGCTCCTTTGTCCTGGGTGAAGTCCACCAGGATGTGGGTCTTCATGTCGAACTCGACGATCGCGACCCAATCCTTGGGCTGCAGGTTGGAGGCGAACATGTAGGACGAATTCAGCGCGTCATACATGAAGTTGTAATTGGTGGCGGCAAACTCGACCAGCAGCACCGCGGTGATGGGGGCCTGGCTCATAGTGACGTTTTGGATGTGCTGGGGAACGCCATCTTCCCAGACCTTGAAGTGCTCTTTGGCCACTTCAATGGGCAAGGCCAGGGGACGCCCGTCTTTCTGCAGCACGCGGGCATCAATGGTCACCTCAGGAACGTTTACATGCAGCGAGTATTGCGGAATATCAGGGGGCTGCCTCGGCTTGGGCGGCGGCGGCGCTTCCTCGGTCTCCTTCTTCTTGGGGACGGCGATGGAGCCCGACTCACCCGTCGGTCCACCAGCTTCGGCGGGCATCTGGTCCTGCTGACTCTGAGTCGGCTGAGATTGCGCCGAGGGATTACTGCTGGAGGATTGGGCCCTCACGGGAACGGCGGGCAGGAGGATGCTTGCCAGCACCCCCAGAAGTGCCATAACAAGGTAGCCACGAACTATGGGTGGACGTTCAGGGTATTTCTCACGATACATCTAGATGCCTCTTCGGCCTGTCTGTCTGCTAGTATAAATGCAATTCCTGCTAGTTTGATTCGCTGCGGCCGCACGAAAAGTGCCCGATTCTTTAGACGGTTGAGCGCCCGCAGAGTCACAGCCAGCAACTCTGGGCTTTCCAGACGAACACCGTTTGGGATCAACGCCCGGATTTCCGGCACTCTCATCTGCCGTTTTAGATGAGGAATGAGGAGCATGCTCCGCAGCGCAATTTCGTCGTTACTACTGTGCGCCAGTTTTCTGGCCGCCTCCGCCGGCGAGAAGCCGAAAGTCCAAATCATGCCGGAGAGTGAGGTCAAGACCGGCATGCACGGCGTGGCCTACACCGTCTTCGAAGGTGTCACGCCGGAGGCGATGGAGGTCGAGGTCCTCGGCGTCCTGCGCAACATGGCGGGGCCGAAGTCTGATGTCATCCTTATTCGTCTGCACGGCAAGAAGGTCGAGTACACGGGCGTCGTCGCCGGAATGAGCGGCACTCCGGTTTACATTGACGGCAAGCTGGTCGGCGCCATCGCGTATCGCATCGGCGAGTTCTCCAAAGAACCGATTGCCGGAGTCACTCCCGCCAGCGCCATGCTGGAAATCAACGACATGGACAAGACGCCCGACCTGGCGCAGGGCGTGGCAGGCGAGACATCATGCGGCCAGCCGCACCTCGGGCCCGGGCGAGTCGGCGGTACAGACTCAGGCGGACGCCGGTTATGCGAACCTGCTGAAGCCGATCGAGACGCCGCTGGTCTTCACCGGATTCAGCGAGCAGACGCTGCGCCTGTTCTCAAAGGATTTCGCCTCCGCCGGGATCATGCCGGTGATGGGCGCGGGCTCGGTCAGCAACGACAAGCAGCCCGAGCCACTGGTGCCGGGCTCGGCCGTCAGCGCGATCCTGGTGCGCGGCGATATGAACATCGCCGGTACTTGTACCGTGACCTATCTGGACGATTCGCACCTGCTGGCTTGCGGACATCCCTTGCTGCAGTCCGGCAATGTTGACATGCCGATGACCAAGGCGACGGTGTTGGCCACGCTGCCTTCGCCGGCGAACTCCTTCAAGATCGTCAATACCACCGAGCCGGTTGGCGCATTCGTGCAGGATCGTCGCGCCGGAATCATGGGACGCTTCGACCGCGACCCGCACATGATCCCGGTGACGCTGACCTTCCATGGCGTTTCCCATGCCAAGCAGTTCCATTACGAAGTGCTGAACAACGCCAAGATCACGCCCGCCGCGATGATGGCCACCGTCTTCAACGCGATTCAGGGGATGAACGAGTACGGCGAGGACACGACCTATCGCTTGCGGGGTGAAATCTCGGTGCTCGGGTATCCCACGCTGAGCGTGAAGAACATGTACGCGCCGGCTGACGGAGCCGCTCCGACGGCTTATGGAATCGCGCTCTCGATCGGCGAGCACTTCAGCCGCATCTACGAAAACCCGTACCAGACGCCGAAGATCGAAGGCGTCGAACTGAATTTCGATCTCGTGCCCGAGCGCCGCTCCGCGCGGCTGGAGACGGCGCGCACCGACGTGACCGAAGCGCGTCCCGGCGACCAGATCACGATTGAAACGCTGTTGCGCCCCTATCGCGGGGAGAGCATTCTGCGCCACATCGCGGTGAAGATCCCGACCTCCACGCCGAAAGGCACGCTGCGCATCCTGGTGAGCGATGGCGACACGCTCGACAAAATGCGCCGAGTCTCGCTGCCCATGAGCCGCCGCCTGGATCTCGCATCTACCATCGCGCTGCTTAACAAGGAGCACAACAACTCGGAAGTCTACGTCTCGCTGCTGGAGGCGAATCCGCAAGCGATGGTGGATGACAAGGTCATGCCGTCCCTGCCGCTCTCGGTCATGAACGTCATGGATGGCCTGCGCGGCACGCAGGACATGCTGGTGGTCGGCGAGTCGGCGGTGGATGAAGCATCCGCGCCGGTGGATTACGTGGTCTCGGGCGCGCAGATCATCACGCTGACCATCAAGTAGCAATCAGCACAGCCGTCAGCAGTCAGGGTGCGAAGGTTAAAGTTGTCACCCCTGGCAGTCCGTGGTGAAACACTGAACTGAGCTGATCTGCTCGACCAGCATCTCTCTGCCGGCGTTGATCGTAGAACGTCATAGTCATCCTGCCCGTGTCCACAGTCCACTTCTCTATCCCGCTCTGCGCCAGGCCCCTGGACATCTCTAAGTAAGTCGTCTGGCGCTGCTCGTGCCGGCGGAGGTGCTGAAGGAACGTCTCGCGTTGACCGGTTTCAGCGACGGGAAGCACCTCGTGCACTGGTGGGGAGACGACTCTGTGGCCGCCCCGCCCGAAGTACTCCGAATGGCCGTCGGCCAGGTAGGAATCGTACCGTGAGCGAGGACTTCAGTCCGACGCCGAGCGCCTTAAGCGCCCGCACATACTCCGGGAGCGGCTTGGAGCTACCGAGCCGCGCATGGAGATCGTTGACTTGCTCAGATGGTAAACATTGACTAATACGGCCTTCGATCCCAATCATCATTGGTCAGCCTTGGCAATTTAAGCGAAATCGTCAGGCCGTTTCAACATAAACTGTCGCAATCAGGCCTTCTCGTACCCTAACCGGAATGGGGCCGTTCAACCGGATTACCTACGAGTTGGCGATTTCGCAACGGCTATCGGCGCGGAGCCCACTTCACGATAACGACCTCCGAGTAGTCGGCGATTCAGAAGTGAATGTCTATTGTTTCGAGTCGAGCTGCCGCCCTTGCCACCTCGGTGGCTAATCCATTATCTCCCGATCTTCCGCGGGGCTAGAGCAAGGCGGACCTGGCGGGTCCGCCTTGGGGTTTGATCATCAGTGATACTCTGACAGCAGATGGCACGATGGCACGGTGGCGCCATCACTATTGACCACGGTTGGTGGCCTCAACGGTACCGTCAACCAGGACACTGACGATCTTCAGGTGCGGCATCGGACTTGCATCTGCAAGCTGCTTCTCTCCCTTCGACGGGCGCAAATCGTAGGTTGACTGCCACGAGCCATCGGACACAGCAGACAGGAAATACTCGCTGCCGTAGCGGTGGAAGATGAGCCTCATCCGCCCGTTCGCTTCCTTTTGCGACTGGGCAGGCTCAACATGCTCGAAGGCCGCTGCCTGGTTCTGAAGGTTGCGCAGCTCCAGGACCAGGCGGGCAGGCTGCGTGATCTCATATTCACCTGCCGCAAATGTCGCGTTCTCGACGGTGAAGGGAAACGGCACACGGAAGCGAAGCTTCAGGCTATCGGTCTGGGCTTGGGTTGCTGTGGCCATCAGGCTAACCACGATGAGTGAGGCTGCAAGACTCAGAATGCGATTCATATTTCCTCCTCAGAATCGGGGTTGGTATTTGAGTCCCGCCGGTCCGGCGATTCTCACCCCTTGTGGCTGCACCATCGCACTGCTCGCGGTTGGGGACAATAGAGGGCGGCTGAATCGTGGGTGAACTGCGGGTGAACTGACAAAGTGGTTGAAAGCTCTACACTTAGTGGTTTGAATGAACTGCAGAATTCACCTCTGCCCAGGCGAAAACTGAGCTACACTTCTGAACAACGTAGGCGAGGTTCAGGGTGGCCACCTCCAGTTCAGCTCCGGCGGGCGCGCGGTTCGATCGATTCAGCGTCGATTTGAGCAGCGGCGGACTGCTCTGCTCCGGTGTGCGCGTGCCCATTCAGGGCCAGCCCTTTCAAGTGTTACGGCTGTTGCTGGAGGCGGAGGGAAAAGTCGTTACCCGCGAAGAATTGCGTCAGGCGCTGTGGCCGGAAGACACCTTCGTTGACTTTGAGCTTGGCGTGAACACCGCGGTGAAGAAGCTTCGCCAGGCGCTGGAAGACTCAGCCGAGCATCCCAAGTTTATCGAGACCCTGCCAAGGTACGGATACCGCTTCATGGTGCCGGTGGAGTGGGTGACCGGCAATAATGGCAAGAGTGCTTTGCCTCCTGCCGAATCGGTCGCCCTGCCCGAACACGCGCCAATGGTTCTCTCAGCTCCAGCTGAGCGACGATGGAGGCTGAAGGCGGCGCTAGCCTTCTCGGCCTTGGCCGTAGTGGCTTCGGTACTAAGTCTGTCCGACGAAAATAGCTACCTATCGCGTACTCGATTGGGTACAATGGCGCGCCGGATTGCGCTTGGGCCCTGTGCTGAAGCCCAACCTGGTGTCACCGAGCGCCGGTTGACCGCCAACCCTGATGATGCGCCCGTCACCAGCTCGGCGATCTCGCCCGACGGCAAGTATCTGGCCTATACCGACAAGACAGGCTTCTACCTGCGGCAGGTGGATGGTGGGGAAACCCATGCCGTTCCTCTACCGAAAGGCTTTCAGCCGCTTGCCGAGGGTTGGTTTCCGGACAGCATCCATCTCGTCGTCTCCTGGCTTGAGGATCCCAAGAAGCCACCATCTAGCCTGTGGGAAATATCCGTCATGGGTGGAACGCCAAGAAAGCTTGCGGACGAAGGCACGTCGGCCAGGGTCTCACCTGATGGCTCGAAGATAGCATTCTTGTCAGGCAGATTTGGCCAGAGCGAGATCTGGCTGATGCAGGCAGATGGGGGCGAAGCCAGGAAAGTTGTTGGCGGCGCAGAAACAGAAGGACTTGACACCTTCAGCCCACCGGCATGGGCTCCCGATGGACGCAGGCTTGCCTATGTCAGAACAACGTCCTTCTCTTACAGAGGAGAGCCAAGGATCGAAATTGCAGATATCGGTAGCGGGCAAACTGAAGTCATATTGTCGAAGCCGGGCTTGGGCCCCGCGCTTACTTGGACGCACGCCGGGCGGCTGATCTATTCATTGCAGGAGCCGCCCCCCAACCAGAATGACTGCAACCTCTGGTGGGTGCAACTCGACGCCCAAACCGCACGATCGGTGGGGGAAGTACTCGGGTTACCAGCGATCGTGGCCAGGCCGCCGAACTCAGCGTAACCAATGACGGGAGGCTGCTGGCCTTGAGGCGACGGGCCCCTCAGAACGATGTGTACGTTGCAGAATTGGAGGCGGGCGGCAAGAGTCTGGGCACACCCCAGCGGCTGACCTTGGACGAGAGGCAGGACTTTCCATACTCCTGGACGCCGGACAGCAAGGCTGTTTTCTTCGCCTCTGATCGTGACGGGCCATTCCACATCTTCAAGCAGGCTATCGATCAGACCCAGCCGGAGCTCCTGGTGGGAGGAAACGATGACGTGTGGATAGCCCGATTGACTCCGGATGGCTCAGCGCTGCTATATGTGGTCTTTTACAAGCCGGGCGATTCGTCCCGCAATGTCCGAATTATGCGAGTGCCTCTGACCGGTGGTCCGTCCCAGTTTGTACTCCAAGCGCCCCGGATCTGGAATGAGCAGTGTGCGCGGCTTCCTTCCACCTTGTGCATTTACTCCCAGGCTGGTTCGAGCCAGCAGAGTTTCTTCAGCTTTGATCCCATGAATGGAACAGGGAAGCTTTTGCTAACGTTTGAAGGCGGGCCGTTCAGTTGGAGCCTCTCCCCAGATGGAAAGTACCTCGCCACGGTGAAACAGGGAGAGCAAAGGGGGGACGCTGGTATTCAGATACTCTCCCTTGCCGACAACTCGAGACGAACCATACCGTGCCGGGGTGGGCGGCAATTAGCGGCGTTGACTGGTCGGCGGATGGCAAGAGTCTATGGGCAGGTGCCTCTAGTACCAAGACTGACTGGCGTTTCACGGGGTTGGAGACTCCTACGCTCTTGAACATTGATCTCGACGGCAGGGAGACGGCGCCGCCTGCAAAGGGAAATGTATCCTTCTCCTGGGCCATACCGTCTCCGGACGGGCGCCGTTTAGCCCTGGGCGCAGCGACGAACAGTTCCAACGTGTGGCTGCTGGAGAATTTCTGATCCGGCGCGAAGCGGGCGACTACGCCCCTGTCACTGTCGCCTCGACTGAAGGCGGCTACCCATGCGCCTCGAATGTCGACGACCAGCATTCATTCCTGCCCTAATTAGGCCAACGGGTTCACTGTAAGGCCGGCGCTGCACGCTCCTCGCTTACGCACTTCTCACAAGCGATGGATGAGACGAAAGCTAGCTCTGCAGAGATGGATGTTGTGATAAGGCCATATGAATAGTAACAGTACCGTGTCTGTGATGCCCGACCTGCCGCATCTACCGTCCTTGCAATAGCGCCCATTCTCCGTGCACACCGGGATCGGGGCAATGATTTCTAGTGCTCCACCACTGCCCGCCGCCCGCCAATCTGCTGTGTTACGCTACTTTCACTCTGCCACTCGGCCAATCAGGACCCATGATGAAAGCTTTCCGACTGGCGCTCCTGTGCCCGTTGCTTGCTGCAATGTGTTGGGCACAAGGAACGCGCACCTGGGAACAGACCAAGTACGACGAATTCGAAAAGGGCACCGCGCACGGCGTCGCCATCAGCAGCGACGGCTATCTCACGCTCGCGCCCGCCTTCGACGCGCTCTACACTTCGCCTTCCACCTACCTCTGGAGCCTGGCTGCCGACGCGCAGGGCAATGTGTATGCCGCGGCGGGCTCGCCGGCGCGCGTCTATAAGCTGGCGCCGGACGGAAAAGCCAGCATCATCTTTGCTCCGCAGGAGCTACAGGTGCAGGCGCTGGTGGTTGATCCGGGCGGCGCAATTTACGCAGCGACTTCGCCCGATGGCAAGGTGTACAAGATCGTCCGTGGCGGTCCTGCTCCAGGAAAGAGTCCGGAGGGCGCGCACACCACGGCGGAGGTCGCAGCCGCGCAGGAAGGCGCCAAGCCCGGTCCGGCAGGCGAGGTTCCGCGCACCTCGGTAGCGGTGGATTCCAGCTACAGCGCGAGTGTCTTCTTCGATCCCAAAACCAAATACATCTGGGCGCTGGCGCTTGACGGGCAGGGACAGCTCTATATCGGCAGCGGTGATCGTGGGCAGATTTTCCGCGTCGATCGTAACGGCAGCGGCACACTGTTTTTCCAGAGCGATGAGGCGCAGATTCGCGCTCTCGACTTCGACAACGCCGGCAACCTCATCGCCGGGACCGATGGCAGCGGTCTGATCTATCGCATCTCGCCGCAGGGAGAAGCTTTCGTGCTCTATAGCGCGCCGAAAAAGGAGATCACCGCCCTGGCGGTTGATCCCAAGGGCAACATCTACGCCGCTGGAGCCGGCGAGAAGCGCGGCCCAGCGACGCAGTCTCCGTCCGGCGGTCCCATACCGACTGCGGGCACCATAATCAGTGGCCCGGTCATGCCTCTCGGTCCGGCGGGTGGTTCGCCAGCGCCCTCGGCTCCGGCTGTTATTGCAATTCCGTATCCGAACGTGACCAATGTGGGAGGCTCCGAGGTTTACCGGATTTCGCCGGAGGGCTCGCCGAAGACGATCTGGTCGTCGCGCGAAGACCTGGTTTATGCGCTGGCGTTCGACCAGGGCGGGCGCTTGCTGGCCGGAACCGGCAATCGCGGGAAGATCTATGTCATTCGCGGCAGCGAGTACACGGACCTGGCCAAAGCCAGCGCCAACCAAGTGACGGCCTTCGCGCGCGCGCCCAAGGGCGGACTCTACGCCGCCACCAGCAATCTGGGAAAAGTCTTTCTGCTCGGGCCGAACCCGGTCACCGAGGGCAGATATGAGAGCGATGTATTCGACGCCAAGAATTTCTCCAAGTGGGGACGTGTCGAGGTTCGGGGCAGCGGCGTCTTCGATCTCTTCGCGCGCAGCGGCAACGTGGATAATCCCGACCGCAACTGGAGCGCGTGGAAAAAGGTTGAACTGCAGAAGGAGCTTCCCATTGACGCACCTTCCGCGCGCTTCATCCAGTGGAGGGCGGTGCTGCATCCGGGGCCAGTGGGACCCGGGATTGACAGCGTCATCGTCAATTATCTGCCGAAAAATGTTGCGCCCGAGGTGGAGGACGTGACGGTCCTGGTCGGCTCGCGCGTACCGTCAGGCACGCATAGCTCCGACAGTTCGGCGGCAAGTGCGTATGAAGCGCCGGTCCCGATGATTCGCGACAAACATTCCATTGCAGTGAAGTGGAAAGCGCACGACGACAACAATGACACGCTGACTTTCAGCGTCTATTACCGGGGCGACGGTGAGACGCGGTGGAAGCTGCTGCGCGACGGGATTGACGATCGCTTTGTGAATCTTGACACCGACCTTTTTCCCGACGGCGGGTACACCTTGAGGGTAATCGCCTCCGATGCCCCTTCGCATTCGCCGGAGGACACCTTGACCGGCGAAGCTACCAGCGCGCGCTTTGAGGTGGACAACACGCCGCCGCGCATCGAGTTCCTGAGCACCACGGTTGAAGGCAACCAGGTGCACCTGACTTTCCGGGCGGTGGATGGTTTTTCGCCCATCAAGCGGGCCGAGTACTCGATTGACGCCAGCGATTGGGAACTCGCCGAACCCGTGGGCCAGATCTCCGACTACAAGATCGAGAACTACGATTTGAAGGTGCCAATCCCCAGCGCAAACAATGACGAGCCTGCCAATACTGTGGAAGCGACAACCGGCAGGCGTGTTGCGGCCAGCAGCGCGGGGGTCGAGGAGCACACCATCATCATTCGGGTCTACGATCGCTTCGAGAACATGGGAACCAACAAGGTCATGATCAAGGCGCCGGCCACGGCTGGCCGCTAAGCTCGTCATGGGCCCGCGTGCCGCCATCGACATCCTTGCCCTGCTGGCCTGCTCGGTGTATTGCACATCCCGCTGTTCTGGCTGGTCGTTCATCCCTTCGTGGATCGCTGGCGCGCACGCGGACGCAGCGCTTACGTCTTCATCCTGCCGATCTGGGGCGCGTTCATCGCCGTCGCCTTTCTACTGGTGTGGCCGTTTCGGTTCGTGCATCTTTACGCGAACTGGCTGGCATGGATTCCTGGCGGCCACGTTCTTTGCGCTCGGTTTCTCAATCTATGCGGCGGCCTTCCGAGGTTTCGGTCACACCCAGGTTTCCGGGCTGGCAGAGATCGAGCCGGACAGACATCAGCAGCAACTGATGACCTCCGGCATTCGCTCGCGCGTGCGCCATCCCATCTATCTGGGCCATCTGTGCGAGATCTTGGCTGGTGTATCGGGAGCGGATTGGTAGTTCTGTTGGCGCTGACGGCCTTCGCCCTGATCACCGGGGCGATTATGATTCGCATGGAAGACCGCGAACTGGAAGCGCGATTTGGGGAGGCGTATCGCGCGTACCGCGCGCGAGTACCGGCCGTTATTCCACGAGTTCGAGGCTGAATTCTTATGTAGCCACGGATTTACACGGATGAACACGGATTCTTGATAGCTGAATGTCGCGCCTGGTGCTGCGGCGAGTGCATTCAGGAGTTTTTCCTGCCTTACTATTTGTGTGGCAGCAAACAAATCAGACCAAGTGCCGATGAAACTCCAATTGAAATGAAGAAAATCCGTGTGCATCCGTGCAAATCCGTGGCCAACCCGTTTTCGCTACAATGAACTGCGCTGAGCCTTCCCGATGCAATTTGAACTTTTTGTAGCCGCGCGCTACTTGCGGGCCAAGCGGCGGCAGGCTGTCGTTGGCATCATCACCGTCATCTCCATCGTCGGGGTGGCGGCCGGTGTGGCGTCGCTCATTATCGCGCTGGCCATCAACAACGGGTTTCGACAGGACCTGCAGGAGCGGCTGCTGGGCTCGACCTCCCACATTAACCTGTTGCGCGTGCAAAGCGACGGCATCCGCCATTGGCAGGACCTGCTGGCACAACTGGAGAAGCAGCCGCACGTGCTTGCCGGCGCGCCTGCCATCTACGAGCAGGTGCTGATTTCGCGCGGAGCCCGCGCGCAAGGCGCGGTGCTGAAGGGCATTGTTCCTCAGGACGAGCGCAAAGTCAGCGACATTCTGGATGCCGTTAAGAAAGGCTCCGCCGAGGCGCTTGAGGAAAGCCCCAGCCCGTCTGCGACCAGCGCTCCGCCGAATGAGGACGAGCCCAATCCGGCGAGCGTTACCGCGTCCCTGCCGCCCATCGTTCTCGGCAAAGACATGGCCGACCAACTGGGGGCAATGCCGGGTTCGCTGGTGACGGTGACCAGCCCGCAAGGCGAGTTGACGCCCTTCGGAATCGTGCCCAAGTACAAGCGCTTCAAAGTGGCGGGCGTGTTCTCGTCCGGCTTCTATGACTACGACAGCAACTGGGCGTTCATCCGCCTCTCGGACGCGCAGAAGCTTTTCGATCTCGGCGACGTGGTCTCGGTGCTGGAGTTCAAAGTGGATGACATCTATCAGGCAGCCGGCATCGCCGGCAATCTCGAAGCCGCCGCCGGCAAGGGATTTATGTCCACCAACTGGATGGAGCAGAACCGGGCCCTGTTCCGTGCTCTGCGCCTGGAAAGGGTAGTGACCTTTATCACTATCGGGCTGATTGTTTTCGTGGCGGCGCTCAACATTCTGATCGCGCTGATCATGATGGTCATGGAGAAGACGCGCGACATTGCGGTGCTGGTCTCGATGGGCGCGAAGAAGCGCCAGATCCGGCGCATCTTTATTTATCAGGGACTGCTGATCGGGGTGATCGGGACCGTGCTGGGTCTGATCGCGGGCTATGCCATCTCCTGGGCGGGCGGACATTATCACTTCGTCTCGCTCTCCGCCGAGGTCTACTCCATTGACTATGTCCCGTTCGCTCCGCACGCCTTCGACGGGCTGCTGGTGGCGATAGTGGCCATCGGGATTTCGTTTGTCGCCACGCTTTATCCTTCCTGGTCGGCGGCCCGGGTGCTGCCGGCGGAAGCGCTGCGCTACGAATAGTTGAAGCAACGTGCTTCTACGGCGTTTGTCTCACTGACTTCTGGCCCCAGACGTGTTCTAATTCTGTATAGGTCGCTGCCGGGATACGGAGTCCCGAAACGGGCCCTGCTCCGGCGATTTGGCCGGAATTTGTGACCCTCGGGAGCGCGCCTGCATCCAATGGTTCAAGACGGCTTGTTACGGGCGGACAACCTGAAAAAGGTCTTTCGCTCGGGCAATTCCGATTTAGTGCTCTTTGAAAATTTGTCCTTCCAGGTGGAGACCGGCGAGATGCTGGCCATCGTGGGCGAGTCAGGTGCCGGAAAGAGTACCTTCCTGCACATACTCGGAGTGCTTGATAGTGCTTCCGAAGGTGACGTATACTTCGCCCAACTCGATTTGGGGAAGCTCTCCGAGGAAGATGCAGCAGAATTTCGCAGTCGCGAGCTTGGGTTTGTCTGGCAGTTTCATTACTTGCTGCCTGAGTTTACCGCGGTGGAAAACGTCGCCATGCCGCTGCTGATGCGCGGCACGGGCAGACGCGAAGCGGAGCAGCAGGCCCTGCACTGGTTGCAGGAGGTTGGGTTAGCGGACCGTGCCAGTCATCGGTCCGGCGAGTTGTCTGGTGGAGAGCAGCAACGGGTAGCGCTGGCCCGCGCGCTGGTCACCAGACCGAAGATCCTGATGGCGGATGAGCCAACAGGAGACCTCGACAACCGGACAGCGGAAGCGGTTTTTAATTTGATCGCCAGGCTACATCGCGACTATCGTCTGACCTCGCTCATTGTTACCCACAATCTTGGGTTTGCGCGTCAGTGCGACCGTGTTCTGCGGCTGGAGCGCGGGCGGATGGTCGAGGTGTCGCCGGAGTCGCTGCCGGCCTGATTGCAGGCCACCTCATTGCGCGCAAACCGGCGCGTAGCGAGCTTGGGGCATACAACGGGAAGGCAGAAGGCGGGTTTGAAGTAGTGGAGGACCTAACGGGTCCTCATGATTCGGTCCCAGCAAGGTTGGAGGGCCGGCGACCAGGGGGAGACAGCAAACGGAATTCGATCGGGAGGCGAACATCCCGGAGAGTTCCTGGAGAGGTTCAATGTTCGAACGGTACACGGAAAAGGCCCGGCGCGTAATATTCTTCGCGCGCTACGAAGCCAGCCAGTTCGGTTCTCCGTACATCGAGACGGAGCACCTGCTGCTCGGCCTTCTGCGCGAGGACAAGGCGCTCACAAATCGGTTCCTTCGGTCCCATGCTTCGGTGGAATCCATCCGCAAACAGATCGAGGGGCACACGACCATCCGGGAGAAGGTCTCCACTTCCGTGGACCTGCCCTTGAGCAACGAGTGCAAGCGCGTGCTGGCCTACGCCGCCGAGGAAGCCGAGCGGCTGTCGCACAAGCACATCGGCACCGAGCACCTGCTGCTGGGGCTGTTGCGCGAAGAGAAGTGCTTCGCGGCTGAGATTCTGCACGAGCGCGGACTGCGGCTGTCCACCATTCGCGAGGAACTGGCGCGCACCTCGCAGGAGAAGGCGCAGCCGTCGCAGCGCATCGCGCGAGTCGTCGCTGCTCTCCGAGTTCTCGCGCGACCTGACCCAGTCGGCCATGGACAACCAGCTCGATCCGCTGGTCGGCCGTGATGGCGAACTGGAGCGCGTCATTCAGATTCTGTGCCGCCGCACCAAGAACAATCCGGTGCTGATCGGCGAGCCGGGCGTGGGCAAGACCGCCATCGTCGAAGGTCTGGCGCAGCGCATCGCCGACGGCGAAGTGCCGTCGTTCCTGGCGGACAAGCGCATCCTGGCCCTCGATCTTTCGCTGATCGTTGCCGGCACCAAGTATCGCGGCCAGTTCGAAGAGCGGCTGAAGACCATCATGAAGGAGCTGATGGAGTCGCAGAACTCCATCATCTTTATTGACGAGTTGCACACGCTGGTGGGCGCCGGTTCGGCAGAAGGCTCGCTCGACGCCGCCAACATCCTGAAGCCGGCGTTGTCGCGCGGCGAAATTCAGTGCATCGGCGCGACCACGCCGGGCGAGTATCGCAAGTCGATCGAAAAGGACCGCTCGCTGGAGCGCCGCTTCCAGGCGGTCAAGGTTCCGCCGCCGAACGAGGTGGACGCGGTCAAGATTCTGTTCGGCATCAAGGAGCGGTACGAGAAGTTCCACGCCGTCAGCTACACCGACGACGCGATCACCTTCTCGGTTTCGCACTCCAATCGCTATCTGCCCGACCGCTTCCTGCCGGACAAGGCCATCGATCTGGTCGACGAAGCCGGCGCGCGCGTGAAGCTGCGCCAGACTTCCCTGCCCGAGGACATCACCGAGGTGCAGAAGCGGATCAAGTTCATCGTGCACCGCATGGAAAACGCCATCGCGAACCACGAGTTCGAGAAGGCCCGCTTCTACTCCGACGAGGAACGCAAAGAGCGCGAGAACCTGCGCGCCCTGCGCGAGAAGTATCACCTCGATGAGTCGTCCACCGGCGTGGTCGGCCGCGAAGACATCGAAGACGTGGTCTCGCGCTGGACCGGCGTTCCCATCGCTTCCATCAAGGAAGAAGAGAGCCCAGAAGCTGCTGCGCATCGAAGAAGAGCTGCACAAGCGCGTGATCTCGCAGGACCGCGCCATCTCTGCGCTGGCCCGTGCCATTCGCCGCTCGCGTGCCGGCCTGAAGAGTCCGAACCGCCCCATCGGTTCGTTCCTCTTCCTCGGCCCGACCGGCGTCGGCAAGACGGAAGTCGCGCGCACCCTGGCGCAGTTCATGTTCGGCAGCGAGAAGTCGCTGGTGCGCTTCGATATGTCGGAGTTCATGGAGAAGCATTCGGTCTCGAAGCTGATCGGTTCGCCTCCGGGATACGTCGGCTACGAAGAGGGCGGCCAGTTGACCGAGCGCGTGAAGCGCGCGCCCTACTCGGTGGTGCTGCTCGACGAAGTGGAGAAGGCGCATCCCGACCTGTTCAACATCCTGTTGCAGGTGTTTGAAGACGGCCAGCTCACCGATGGGCTGGGCAACACGGTGGACTTCAAGAACGCCATCATCATCATGACCTCGAACATCGGCGCGCGCCACTTGCAGAAGCGCACCGGCATGGGCTTCCAGTCCGAGCAGGAAGACATGGTGAATGCGCAAGGTCGAGGACATGGTGCAGGAACGAGGTGAAGCGCACCTTCAACCCCGAGTTCCTGAACCGTCTCGACGAAGTCATCATCTTCAACGCGCTGAGCGAGCAGGACCTCATCCAGATCGTCGAACTGATGGTGCAACAGCTGAACACCAACCTGGCGCAGCGCTCGATCACGGTGACGGTCACGGAAGAGGCCCGCAAGTGGATCCTCGACAAGACGGTGGTGGACCGCAGCTATGGTGCGCGTCCGTTGCGCCGCGCCTTGCAGAAGTACATCGAGGACCCGCTGTCGGAGGCGCTGATTCAGGGCACCTTCCAGCAGCGTCCGGCCTTCATCGAGGTGTATCTCGAGAGCGACCAGCTCTTCTATCGCCCGGTGGGCGAGGAGAAGACCGAAGGCGTGCTGCTGTACAGCGCACCGCTGATCTAGCCTGAGCCAACGTAAGAAACCAAAGGGGAGCGGAAACGCTCCCCTTTTGCATTGTTCCTTCAACGCAGCCATTCTCGGCCGAAGCGAGCCGCGCAGCGGCGGCGTTGAAGTGAGCCCGGCGCGCAAGCGCCGGGTAACTTAGCAAGTAAGAGGAGCCGCGTAGCGGCGACAGGCGCGGGAAGCAGTCCGGGCATCGGGGTTATCCATTCGCTTCGGTTCGGCAGCGAGCTTTCGGGATCATTTTCGCAAGTTAGTGCAGCCCTCGCCCACCCTTTTCCATCTGATGACGGTATGGAGGTACTGGTTTACTCGGCCCGCTGGTGTCCCGACTGTCGCGTCGCTAAACGCTTCCTGGAGAAGCACAATATTCCCTTTACCGAAGTAGATATCGAGAAAAGGCCCGGAGCTGCTGCAGAGGTCATCCGCCAGACCGGCAAACGCGGCATTCCGCAGTTCGTTGTGGATGGCCGCTGGTTCCAGCCTTACCGCCCCGGCGAAGGATTTCTTTATGAGGAGATCTCGCAACTGCTGGGTATCGTTGACGAGGGCTAGAACAGCTTCGGATTTGCTGTGCCCGTTACGACGTACTGGTAGAGCGGCGCTTCAGCGCCGCGTTGCCGAGCTTATTCAAGGTAGAGCCGGCTTCAGCCGGCGGCACTTCTTCTTGCAGCGGCTACTGTAATTCCTAATTTGCTCTAGAACAGACCTCGGTCTACCCGCGCCTCGGCCGAGGCAGCCGAATCAGGGAAGCGTCCTGGATTTTCAGCACATCCTGCAGATACTCGCGCAGCGCCATCAGAATGAATGCCGCCTCCGCCGTGAGAAACATTCCGAGATAGCACATGGTCAACTGCAGGCTGTCGGGAATGTCGCGATAGTCGGCAGACTTCAGCACATCCGTCGTGGCGGCCATCACTCCCCGCTCCGAAAATTGGGTGAGCGAATCGAACAGGTAGTGGTGATAGAGGGCCACCAGGCTGAGCGAAGCCAGTATCAGCAGAAATGGAACAAAAAGAGAGAAAGGCCCGAAATCCCACATGCCCATCGGGCCGGGTGAAGAACATTGCCCTTCCCAGCGCATGCCTGATGTAGAAGAGGTAGCCGAGCATCAGAAAACAAAACAGGGAAGTGTAGGTCGAGAGGAACTTCTCCTGCGCCGCGTAAGTGGGAATCAGGTGAAACGCCGCAACTGGGATGGGCAAAGACGCCGTTACGATCGACGCAGTTCCCATATACGCCTTAAAGAACTGCGCAAAGGCAGCAAAGCGCGCCGGTTTTAATGGCTCCGAGCTGCTGACGTCCGCGTCTAGGGTACTGGTATCTCGCATTTCACCTTTGCATCCTGGAATGCCGATACCGTGATCGGTTCCGTCTTTTTCAATGTGCCGCCCTCCTGCTTGGTGGCGTACACCGCGTACACACCGGGTGGCAGCGCCTTCGACGTGGGCGTGCTGATCTGCGGAAAGGCCAGGTCGATCGAGTTGAGTCCGCTGACGGACACCCACTTGTACATCACCGTCCATCCGGCATCCGGCTGACCGTTCTTGACGGTGTTGGCGATGACTGTAATCAGCCGGCCCGCTCCCCAATCACGGCAGTCCTTTACCTTGATTTCGAGGTCGTTAGCGATGCTCGCCAACACTTTCCTTGCTGCCTCCTTCTCTTCGGGTCGCGTGTTCAGTATGTTTGCCACCTCAAGGCACCACCTGGCCTCGTGCGACAAGTCTTCGACATATTCTTTGGGCGGCGGAACCAGCAACCACTCGCCGCTCTGGTTGTAGTCGCCACCTCGGTTGTAGCCGCGCCCACTTGCTCCCTGCCCGTTGGTGTACCCCCCTTTCAGCAGCCCGCGAGTCAGTTGCTCTTGCGCATCGAGGAGCTTGGACGAAATATCAGACGCGCTTCGGCGGATTGTTTGCCCGCACTTCTGTATTGCACCAAGCGCATTGGCGGTGGGCGCTAGCTGGGGCGGAGGAGAGAGAACCTGCGCGGACAAGGAAAAGGAAGCCCCGAGCACGACCAACAGAACGCCAAGACTCGAGCCTCGTGTCCGCCGCGCCCGCGGTTCGGGGACGCGCGTGGCACCCTGGTTGCCGAACTCGAATTGGAAAGCTATGGACATCCCCTGACTCCCATCGAGAACGTGGCTTAATGAATAAAGGTTATAGCACGCTTCCAAGGCTCTTAGGCACCATTGGTGTGCATCGAACCTGTATCAAGAAGGATTCACCAGGCTCGCCAGCGCAATGCAACAGGTAAGCGCAACGGGAGCACACGCTCGCGACGGCGCTCTGCTTCGAGGTTTCGCGTCCGGGCTTGCAGCAGGTCATCGAGCGAGATCATTCCCACCAGCTTGCGCGATCCGTTGCGTTCCACCACAGGAAAGCGGGTGAGCCCCGTTTCCGCCATGCGATAGACCACCACCCGCAGCGGTTCGTCGGGATAGGCGACCTTCGGATCATGTCGAATCAGGTCTGCCAGCCCGCGGAGGTCCTGGTGCTGCTGCAATAGTTCCTGCAGCTCGCGCCGGGGCACCACACCAACCAGGTTGCGATCGTGATCGACAACGGGATAAAGCCGCTGCCGCCGCGGGCTCTGCCTATCATGCAGCGACTGAGCGAGTTCGGCGAGCGGAGTGTCGGCAGGAATTGCCGCAATGTTGGGCCGCATGACCTCCCGCACAAATAGGATTTCCAGCGGATCAACCGAGTATTCGCGGCTCAGGTGGTAGCCCCGGCGCGCCACCTTCTCGGTCAGGATGGAACGCTTCAAGGTGAGAACCGTGAAGGCGTGCGCGACCACCGACGCCAGCAACAGGGGAAGAATGACGTTCACGTCGTGCGTCAGCTCCACCGCGAACACAACACCGGTGAACGGTGAGCGCATCGTGCCACCAAGAATCGCGCCCATCGCGATCAACGGCCAGAAGCCCAATCCTTCATTGGGCAGGAATGAACTCAGCAGACCGCCGAGCGCGCCACCCATCATAAGCAGCGGTGCCAGAACGCCGCCCGACGTTCCTGAACCCAGCGATACCGCCCAGATGACGGACTTCACCAGCAGGATACCTGCGATGGCCGTCAGCACTACTTGGCCTTGCAGCAACTCTCCAATCGTGTCGTAGCCGACGCCCAACGCTTGCGGGAATATCAATCCACCAAGCCCCACAACGAAGCCGCCGATGATCGGCCACCACATCCAGTGAATGGGAAGCTTCAGGAAAGCGTCTTCCGCGGCATACACCGCCAGCGTCAGCAACGCCGACAGCGCCCCCGCCAGGATCCCTACCAGTACGCAGCCCAGCAGACCATGAGGCCCGATGAAAGCAGCATGAGGGGGAGTAGGGAACAGCGGTCCCATGCCAATGATGTAGCGGCGCGTCGCGGCCGCGGCTGCGCTGGCCAATGCAACCGGAATCAGGCTGCGCGGCTTCCACTCGAAAAGCAGCAGCTCGACTGACAGCAGGACCGCCGCCAGCGGCGAGGCGAACGTTGCCGACATTCCTCCGGCCGCGCCAGCTACCAGCAGGGTCCTGCGCTCCGCGCTGGTGAGATGGAAAAACTGCGCGATCATGGAGCCGAATGCGCCGCCGGTCATGATGATCGGTCCTTCCGCTCCGAAAGGTCCGCCCGAGCCGATGGAGATGGCCGAAGAAACCGGCTTCAGAATGGCGACCCTGGGCTCGACTTGACCGCCCTTCAGCAGAATCGCTTCGATGGCTTCCGGGATTCCGTGACCGCGGATACGCTCCGAGCCATAACGTGCCATGAGTCCAATGATGAGACCGCCAGCCATGGGCACAAGAACTTCCAGCCATCCGAGATGATTGCCCGCGGGAGAAACCAGCGCCGTGCCCCAGCGCTGATAGAAAAACAGGTTGGTGAAAAGTCCAATCAGTCGCAGCAGGGCGAGTGCAACGAACGCACTGAATATGCCAATGCCGATCGCAAGAAAGGAGATCGGGATCACCTCAACCGTAGTGGTAAAGTCGCCGAGTTCTTCCTGAGCCTCGTGGCGCTTCTTGCCGCCCAGTACACCCGCAATCGCTTCTGTGAGGGTCACCTTGAGATGCGCCTCTCGATCCCCGCTGTTGCGGCGTGCTTGTACTCGTGGTGAACTTTGCCACTGCCATGGGTCGAGACCATCGCCTTTTTCAGCGCAGTCACAAGAGCCGGCGCCGCCGTCCGCAACTCTTCGCGATGGTGCAGGGTCAAGTCCTTCAGCATGCGCTCTCCCCGTGTTGTGAGCTTCACGTGCACTTCGCGCCGGTCTTCGTCCCCGCGGCTCCGTTCAATCAGGCCCCGCTTCACCAGCCGGTCTACTAACTCGACGGCGCTGTGGTGCTGCAGTTGCAGGCGCTCCGCCAGATAGGCGATGCGCGGCTCTACGCCGTCAGGGGCGCCCTTTACGGCCAGCATCAGTTGATGATGTTGAGGTTCGAGGTCCGCTTCCCGGGCCGCTTCCTCGCTGAACCGGAGGAACCGGCGGATCTGGTAACGAAACTCCGCCAGGGCCTGGTAGTTTGCGGTTTTGAGAGCATTGGCGTCAGTCATGAGAACGATAGTATCGTACTTCGATATAGTTTGGGAAAACGGCCGGCTCCTTCTCCGGCGAAGGCTTTAGCCGATGCTGTGCACCCCGAGCAAGCTGCCTCGGCTTACTTTTTCTGAAAGATGACCCAGGCGCGTGAGTTTTCCAGATCCAGGCGCATGCTGCATTGGTCTGGAGCGACGTGCGCGAAATAGATGCTAAACTCACTTTCCGGAGCAGACAGCTCGCCATATTCCATAGGCACGCGGAATAGATCTTCCCTTTCGTCGTACCTGCCGCTGGTATCGGTGCTCTTGGACACAATCAGTGTCCACTGCTTTTCCGATGGGATGACGAACATGGTGTAAGCACCCATCGCCAGTTCTTTCCCGCCAACCGTAACTGGGGAATTCGCAAAAAGCGTCAACGGCTTGCCACCGGGGGCCCAAGTCTTGTTGTACGGAATCTCCTGGCCGAACACCGGTTTCTTAGCATTGACCGTCATCCGCTGGTATTCGACCGCAACTTGTTTATTGGAACCGAAGTTGCACGTAGCGGTGGCGCCTGACGTCGTACCCTGACCGAACAAGGATGAAGCGAACAGCAACGAAAGCGCTGGGACGAGTAAATATCGAAAGCGACTCATCGCATCTCCTTCAAGACGTTGCGAACCTTGAACTAAACACCCAGCCGGGCTGTCATGAGCGCGACAAACCGGCTGGAACGGTAATTCGTGCTTAGGCGATAGGCCGCATCTGGACCGGCTGTCCTTCTAGTTGAACTGATGCATGTATATCGTAATACGATGCATATATTTGTAGAGCCTGGTTAGCGGAAGCGCGCCAAGGCAATTGCGATACGGCGCGCCGCGAGTTTGGGAAGAATCTGGCAGCCATTACAATGAAGGGTTCCGTTCCAATCAGGAATTGCACCTGGTAAAGGAGCCTCCTTGATCGCTCGTTATACGCGGCCCGAGATGGGGCGCATCTGGAGTGACGAAAACAAGTTCCGGACCTGGCTCGAGGTTGAGATCGCGGCCACGGAAACCCTCGCCGAAGCCGGCATCGTGCCCCAGTCGGCGGCCAAAGACATCCGCGAAAAAGGCGGCATCGACGTCGCTCGCATCCACCAGATTGAAGCTGAGGTGAAGCACGACGTCATCGCCTTCACCACCGTGGTCGCGGAGAAGGTGGGGCCGGAATCGCGCTGGCTGCACTACGGACTCACGTCGAATGATGTGGTGGATACCGCGCAGGCGCTGCTGGTGAAGCAGGCGTCGGCGATCATCCGCGAGGACCTGACAAAACTGCGCGAGGTGTTGAAGCGCCGCGCCTGGGAGTTCAAGGACACTCCCGCGATCGGCCGCACGCACGGCGTCCACGCCGAGCCGATTACCTTCGGCCTGAAGCTGGCGAACTGGTATTCGGAAATACAACGCGACATCGAGCGCTTTGAACTGGCGGCGGAGCAGATGCGCGTGGGCAAACTTTCCGGCGCGGTGGGAAACGCAGCCCACCTCGAGCCGGAGTACGAAGAGAAAATCTGCCGGCGCCTGGGCTTGAACGTCGCTGCAATTTCGTCACAGGTAATCCAGCGCGACCGTCATGCGTTCTACGTCGCGACCCTGGCGGTGATCGCATCCACCCTCGACAAAATCGCCACCGAGATTCGCCACCTGCAACGCACCGAAGTCCGCGAGGCCGAGGAGTATTTCAGCGAGAAGCAGAAGGGCTCGTCGGCGATGCCGCACAAGCGCAATCCGGTTACGTGCGAGCAGATCAGCGGGCTGGCACGCGTTGTGCGCGCGAATGCACAGGCGGCGCTGGAGAATGTTGCGCTGTGGCATGAGCGCGACATCTCGCATTCATCGGCCGAGCGCATCATTCTGCCGGACTCGACCATCCTGGTGGACTACCTGCTCAGCAAGACCACCAACCTGATCGACACGCTGCTGGTTTATCCCAGGCGGATGCTGAAGAACCTGGAATCCACCGGTGGCCTGGTCTTCAGCGGGCAGTTGCTGCTCGACCTGGTGGAAGCCGGCGTCTTGCGCGAAGACGCTTACCGGCTGGTGCAGTCGAATGCGATGAAAGCGTGGAAGGAAGACCTGAACTTTCGCGAGCTGATCATGAACGATCCCGAGATAACCTCAAAGGTAAAGCGCGAGACGCTGGAACATGCCTTCGATCTGCAGCGACCGCTGCGGAATGTGGACAAGATCTTCCGGAGAGTGTTCGGGGAGAAGGGAAGTTGTCGAGTAGCCAGTTGTCAGTCAAACTCGTGCTGTCATCCCGAGCGAGGACTTCAGTCCGAGTCAAGGGATGTGCAGTTCCGCTGCCTCTTCACGGCACTTGGATTCTCTCGCTGTCGCCGCTCCAGCGATTTCTGCTCTAGGCAAGAACGAATTTTACCCAACTTACTCAAGCCGATTGATCACCGACGCGACATATCCCGCGCCGAAGCCATTATCAATATTGACGACGGTGACGTTAGAGGCGCAGGAGTTCAGCATTCCCAGCAGCGCAGCGATGCCCTGGTACGACGCTCCGTAGCCGACGCTGGTCGGGACCGCAATCACCGGAACGCCGACGAGTCCGCCGACAACGCTGGGCAACGCGCCTTCCATGCCGGCGCAAACGATCACCACGCGGGCTTGCGTCAGGGCCTCACGTCGCGCCAGCAGGCGATGGATGCCCGCGACTCCTACGTCGTACACGTGCTGCACTTCGTTGCCCATGACCTGCGCAGTGACCACCGCTTCCTCGGCGACCGGAATGTCGCTGGTTCCAGCGGAGACGACAACAATCTTCCCCTTGCCGTAAACGGATTCGTCCAGCGTCAGGGTGATGGCGCGCGCGAGTTCATGCAACTCGGCTTTGCGGAACTTGCGCTTCACCGCGCGGAACTGCTCTGGCGAAACCCGCGTCGCCAGCACGTTGTGGCCGTGTTGCGCGAGTCGCGAAAAGATGCCGGCAAACTGCTGCGGACTTTTTCCCGGGCCGAAGACGACTTCCGGCATTCCGACGCGCAGCGTCCGATGATGGTCCACGTTGGCAAAGCCGAGGTCTTCGAAGGGAAGATGCTTCAGCCGCTGCACCGCCTCATCGGGCGAGAGCTTGCCGCTCTTCACCTGCTCGAATAGCTTCTTGATGGCGTCAGAATTCATGATCAGTGGCTAGTGGCCAGTGGTTAGTGGATAGTTTCAAGGTTTGGCGTTCGAGTTTCAAGTCGAGGCGAGGAAGAGCAGGCGCCAGGTGCAGGTTGTCGTTATGGGCCGCCTGGAGCGGATGGTACGATGTGAGTTTAGATGCCCGCGCAAACCAATGCAACACCGCGAAACCTGACCGTCGCCATCACCGGCGCCAGCGGCTCCATCTTCGCCAAGCACCTGTTGGATGCGCTGGAGCGTGACCAGCGCGTCGCCACCGTCAACCTCATCCTCTCCGACAGCGGGCTGCGGGTGATGGCCGAAGAGCTCCAGGTAGCGGGCCGCAATGAATTGGTAGAGAAGCTGCTGGGGCGACCTGCGCAGAAAATCCGCCAGCAGAACAACATCGACATCGGGGCCAACGTGGCCAGTGGCTCCTACCAGATGGACGCCATGATCGTGCTGCCGTGCAGCGTGGGAACACTGGCGCGAATCGCCAACGGCTTCGCCAACGCGCTCATCGAGCGCGCCGCCGACGTCTGCCTGAAGGAGCGGCGCCCGCTCGTCCTGTGTGTGCGCGAGACGCCGTTCAACCGCATCCACCTGCGCAATATGACACTCGCCGCCGAAGCGGGAGCGACCATCTTCCCGGTCATTCCGGCATTCTATTTCCGGCCAGTCTCGACCGACGAGATTGCGCGCGAGTTCGTCAACCGCGTCCTCGCGCATGTGGGCTTGCCGCAGCCCGACGCGTACCAGTGGAAGGGTGAGTAGCCTAAGCTCGTGTTCATCCGTCAAGAAACCGCAGCGAAAGTCTCCGGAAAGCATTACCATTAACAAGCAAGAGACGTTGATGCGAAAGGTATTCGAAACTTGACCGTACGAAACCAACCCGGCCAGATCCCGCCCAAAGAGGCGCCAGCCGCCCTCCCGGAAACGAAGGGGAACCTGCAAGGCACGCTCACAAAGGAACGCGGCGTCTGGGTGTTTCGTTCCGGCGAGAAGCTGTCTGTCGCCGATACCAATAAAGTCCTGCGGAAGCTCCGGGATCAGCGCTCAGACTGAACTCTCTCGATGTCTCAGTGGTGACCTAGATACCGATCGCCTGCTGCAGTGCGTTGGCGATGGCGTTAGTGTGGCGGCGCATGACTTCTTCGGATTCGGCTTCGATCATCACGCGCGCCAGCTTCTCGGTGCCGGAGTAGCGCACCACCACGCGGCCGTTGCCATCGAGATCGCGCTCGGCGGCGCGAATGGAATCCATCACCGCCGGCAACTGTTCCAGCGGGTGCTTCTCGCGCACCTTCACGTTCCGGATCTCCTGCGGAAAGACCTTCATGTCGCCGACCAGTTCCGCCAAGCGGCTTTCCGGTGCGCGCGACGACTTCCAGCACGCGCAAAGCGGTCAGCAGGCCGTCGCCGGTGGTGATGTCCATGTCGCGAAAGAGAATGTGCCCCGACTGTTCGCCGCCCAGCGTCGCGCCCGTTTTGAGCATTTCTTCCAGCACATACTTGTCGCCCACCGAGGCGCGCAGCATGCGGATGCCACTGCGTTTGAGCGCAGCTTCCAATCCCATGTTCGACATGGTGGTGGCGACGACGGTGTCGTGGTGCAGGCGGGCATGGGTCTGCATGTCGCGCGCGGACAGCAGGAGAACGCCGTCACCGTTGACTACATTGCCGGAAGCATCGGAGAACATGGCGCGGTCGGCGTCGCCGTCGAACGTGATGCCGAGATCGTACTTGCCGTGGGCGGTGGCCACTGCCTTGGCGACGCTCTCGGGATGCAGCGCGCCGCAACCGTCGTTGATGTTGTGGCCGTCAGGCTCGATGTGAACGAAATCGGCAGCGATGCCGCAATCGCGAAAAACCAGAGGCGCAAGCGAGCTGGCTGCCCCGTTGGCGGCATCCACCAGCACGCGCAATTTGCTGAAATCGGTGCCGCGGACCAGGACTGCCAGCCATTCGGCATACTGCTCCCGCAGCGCTTGCTCGCCGGGCAGCATGTCATTTGCCGATGCCGCCGCATCCGAAGCCCCTTCGACCAACTGCTCAAGATGAGCAAAGATGTCCGCTTCGATGGCGTGCTCAAGCTGGTCGGAGAGCTTATATCCGTCCGCGCCGAAGACCTTGATGCCGTTGTCCTGCCAGGGATTGTGCGAAGCGGAAATCACAATGCCGGCGGAGAATTGATTGGCGCGCGTAAGGTAGGCAACTCCGGGAGTGGTAATCACGCCTGCGCTCACAACCTGCACCGTCGCGGCTTCCAACCCGGCGGCGAAAACCGAGCTGATCCAGGCGCTGGATTCGCGCGTGTCTTGTCCGATGATGACGCGAGCCTTTGCGTCGCGCTCAGCCAGACGCTGCCCCAGAGCGCGTCCGATGGCGTACACCGTCCGGCGATCGAGCGGATACTGGCCCGCGGTTCCCCGAATTCCGTCGGTCCCGAATAGTTGTCGCATGGCTGGCGCCGCCGCGCTGCTCAAGGCTGGCCTCCCCTCCTTGAGGTTTTTTCGGTGTTGATGGTCACGTGAATCGGTGCTGGCGTTTGTACCCGCACTAGTGGATCGGCCAAATAGGCGTGTGTCGTGAACGTAGCGCTGCCGACGACGCCGGTGGCATCCACGGGATCCGTCATCGCACTGTCGATGGCGTTAACTCGCTTCTCCGGGCCGACCACCGTGACCTGCGAAGGATCGGTGGTCACACTGGTAATGCCATATCCGCTGAGCAGGGTGCCAATTACCCGGGCTTTTACATTGACGTTCCGCGTGGCGCTGCGATCGAAGCTGATGTGAAATTGCGATGGCACGATCTGTGCGACGCGGGCATTGCGCGGAACCTGGACCTGCCGGGGAGAGAGTTCGAAGGTGCCCTCGCCCAGACTTGCGCCATCGAGGTCAAGGATAGCGTGCACTTCGGACGGATGCATTCCCTGGAGCAGACGCTCGGGACCTCGCACGGTGATTTGCGTCTGCAGGGGATAGGTGGAGGTGATTTCGAGATCGCTGGGCGCATGCAGTAACTCGAGCGGAACGGTCATGGGGATCTCGACCATGGGATCGCGTCCCACCGACCACCAGAGCAACACCGCGACTGCCAGGGCGACAACCTTGAGCGCAAGATTGTTCAGCACGTAGTTGCGAAGAAATTTGCCGAGGGACTTGAGCATGGGTCAGCGCTCCGCTCCATCGGCAAGGTCCTTCTCGTGGGTGAAGCGCTGGACCTCGTGTTCGTCGGCTGCCAAGCCCGGATCGGAGAACTGGGTGGGCAGCGTGGCTGCCGGGACATAACGCCGCAGGAGTTCGCTCAAGCGCTCGCGCAAGTACTCGACGGTGACGTCGCGCTCGATGGCGCCGCCAACGGCGATGCTGATGAAACCAGTTTCCTCTGAAACCACGACCGAAATGGCGTCGGTTTCTTCGGTGATGCCGATGGCGGCGCGATGGCGCGTGCCAAACTGCGTGGACAGCACCGGATTCATGGACAGGGGGAGGAAGCAGGCAGCGGCGGCAATGCGGTCTTTCTGCACAATCACCGCTCCATCATGCAGGGGAGCGCTGGGGCGAAAGATGGTGGTCAGCAGGTCGTAGGACAGATTGGCGTCCAGCGGCACACCGCTTTCGATGAAAGTGCGCAAGCCAATCTCCCGCTCGATCACGATCAGGGCGCCGGTTACGGTCTGCGCGAAGTGGCTGGCGGCCAGCACAATGTCCTCGTAGCTGTCCATGCCGTTGAAGACGCCGCCGCGAGCGGCCGAAAGTCGTCGCCCCAGACGCGCCAGCGCATGGCGGATTTCGGCGCCGAACACCACGATCAGCGCGAAGATTGCGTAGGGCAGAAGATTGGTGATGATCCAGTCAACGGTCTTGAGCTCTTCCAGATGCGCGATCCAAAATGCCGCGACCAGGATCACCACTGCGAGCAGCATGGGAATCGCACGCGTGCCCTTGATGAGCTTGAGGAACTCGTAAATCAGAAACGCCACGACCAGGATGTCGATGATGGAGATCACCGACACTTGCGGCATGTGGCTGAAAATCTGAGTCATTCGGGTTCCCTTGTTGGCGAAAGAGCGGCGCCATGTGTCTTTATTCTAATGCAGCTTAAAGCCGCCCCCGAGAACAATCGCAGGCGTGGGCCGAGTATCTACTCGGGAACGATGTCGTCCTTGACCTGGTCCACGTCCGCGGTGAACTCGCCCCGGCCGAGCTGAGCGCGGACGCGGTCCCCCGGTTTGACTTGCGAAGCTTGCTTCACCAGGCGGCCCTCGGCGTCGAAGACCAGGGCATAGCCGCGGGCGAGGATGGCCTTGGGCGAAAGCGCTTGCAGGCTGCCGTGCATTCGCTCCCAGCGGGAGCGGCGGCGCAACAGCACGGTCTCGCCGGCGCGAGCAAGCGCGGTGGTCAACTGCTCGACTCGGGTTTGCCGCTGAACCAGCAGCCGGGAAACGGCGGAGTGCAACCCTGCGGAGCGCGCGTCGAGTTGCCGGCGCATGGCGCCCACCCGTACCCGCAGATCATGTTGCCGAAGCTGCGCTTCGTGCCCATCAAGCCGGCGCGACAAGTCCCGCAGAATGCGGGATTGCGCCTGCGCCATGCGAAAGGTCAGGTCGTCCACTCTTTGCTGGCGGCGCGCCAGGGAGTCCTGCATGCGCGCGAATACAGCGTGCTGTGCCAGCCGCGAAAGCGCGTTGTGGGCGCGCAGCAGCCTGTAGTTGATCGCCTGCCCCACGCGTTTGCGCAACGCGGCAAGCTGCTCAGCCAGTTCCTGCTTGGAGCGGATCACCAGTTCCGCGGCGGCCGAAGGCGTGGGAGCGCGCAGGTCGGCGACGAAGTCGCAAATGGTGAAGTCAGTCTCGTGCCCGACGGCGGAGATGACCGGAACCTCGGAAGCGGCGATGGTGCGCGCCAGGCCTTCGTCATTGAACGCGAAGAGGTCTTCGAACGAACCTCCGCCGCGCGCCACGATGATGACGTCCACCTCCCGGCGATTGAAGTAGCGCACGCCTGCGCTCACCTCGCTGGCCGCGGTGTCGCCCTGCACCTGCGCCGGATAGATGAGCACGTTCACCGACTCGTGACGGCGGCGCAGAACGTTCAGGATGTCCTGGATCGCTGCGCCACGCGGAGAGGTCACAACCCCGATGCGCCGCGGCAGCGCCGGAATCGGCTTCTTGCGGCCCTGGTCGAACAGGCCCTCAGACTGCCAGCTTGGCCTTCAACTGCTCGAAGGCAACCTGCAGCGCGCCGGCGCCCTTGGGCTCGAGAAATTCGGCCTGGAATTGCAGGTCGCCGCGCTCGTCATAGATCGTCACCCGCCCGCGGGCGATGACTTGCAGACCGTTGTCCGGGCGAAAGCGCAGCAGCCGGGCCTGCGTGCGCCACATCACTACGCGAAGCTGGGCCGAGCCATCCTTCAGGGTGAAATACAAGTGGCCGGAGCCGGCTGGCCGGTAGTTCGAGATTTCGCCCTCAACGTACACGTCGGTGAAAGCCCGCTCCAGCTGCGTGCGCACGACGGCAACGAGTTCGCCAACTGGATAGATCTTGCGTGGCGGCGCCTGGAAGGCCAGCCCGAGTTGCTCCATCTCGGCCATCTATGAGGCAGTGTAACAAGGCGATAGCGCTTTTCGCTCTTCGCTGTCGCTCTTCGCGCCAGCATCGCAAATGAGATAACGAGCGCTTATCTCCTCAACAACGTTGTCTGTGAGTCTCGCCCGCTTCATCCTTCAGGTCAAGAGGCGTAATGACCGATGAAACCGCGAAAAGCGATTGGCGAAAAGCGATAGCGGCTACCGCTGCATCCGGTTCACCACATACAGCACCAGCGACAGAATTACGCTCAGCAGAATCGAGGTCATGAGAGGGAAGTAGAAGGTCGTGTTCTTGCCGCGATAGACGATGTCGCCGGGCAGGCGGCCCATCGGCAGGTTGGCTTTACCCGCGAGAATGAGGACCAGCCCGCAAACCAGCAGCAGCGCGCCCAGAAACACCAACATGCGGCCGAGATCGCCCATAGCTACAGATTAAATCAGGTCACGGCGGAGCAGCGGAAGATCGCCGCGGCGCAACCGCAGAGACACTGGTTTGATCGTTTGAACCTTACGATGCCTGCCCGACCTGATCGAAGAGTTCGCTCAGCACCAGGCGGATTGGTGTATCAGGGACGACGAGCACTCCATGCTCCGGTGCTTGGAACCCTGTTTGACTGCAAACGTAAGCGCGTTTGGTGGCGGGATCGAGGATCCAAACGTGTTGCACTCCAAAATTCAAATAATCATCCACACGCTCGCGCATACTGCGAAGGGTATCGTCCTTCGACAGAACTTCAATAAGAATCAGAGGCGGAATGGTAACGATCGGTTCGCGAGTTTGACCGCCGCGCAGAACGGTTACATCGGGAACTCTAAAGCGAGAGGCGTGAGATCTGGACTCGCTGCTCGACCAGCGGCAAGACGTCCCATTCTTTTCGTCTTGTCCAGAACCAGGCGAAAATGGCGCCTTGCAAAAGACTATGTTCAAGCTCTCCCAAGTTCCTCTCCTGCAACTCTCCGTCGACGAAGTCACGGTCCGGCCGGTAACCGGTCGCAAGATACTCCTGCACCGAGACTAGGGTCGCACTCGACATAGACAATCGCCTCCCTCCCAGTATTATGCTCCCCTTCCGATGCCGGGCAAAACCATTTAAGGGAGCCTTTGAGGGACTCCCCTAAACTGGATTATTTATGAAGATCTCGCGCTTTGAAGGGGCACGGCTTCAGCCGTGCCGTAAAGCTGTCATTATGCTGGCTTTAGCCGCTGAGGGATTTCGGTTTTTGCGACGAAGTGCGAGTTCCTCAGGGGCTGAAGCCCACTCTCCAAGTCCACGTAACGGCACGGCTGAAGCCGTGCCCTTTCAAAACCTGCTGTCCTCAGCTACCGAAACAGGGGAATACTCCAAGCTAAGGAAATAACGCCCACCTTTACTTCGTGATCACGCCACAGGCGATGCGGTCACCGGCATTGCCAGCGGGATCGGTTTTCATGTCGTCGGCCTTGGCATGGATCATGATGGATGTACCGCCGTTGGCAAACAGAGAGTTGGCTTCGGTGCCGTTACCAAGCACGACGGCATCATTCTTCAGCGTCGTCTTTGCGGTGCCGTTCGGTTTCACCGTAATGTTCAGCATGTCGCCGGCGTGGTGGCCATCCGGATTCTGCAGGCCGTGTTTCTTCCCCTCGGGATTGAAGTGCCCACCGGCCGACTTGAAGTCCGGCGGATCGCACTTGGCGTTCTGATGGAAGTGCACCGCATGTTCGCCCGGCGGCAGGTTCTTGAGGTCCAGTTTCACTTCCACGCCTTGTCCCTTGGAGGCAATCGTCGCGGTCCCGACGGCTGCGCCTTTAGCATCCTGCAAGTTAACTGTTTTCTTCTTTACGGGAGCTCCTTGCGCGAATGCCGAAGCAAGGCAAAGCACACCAACGACCAGGGCGCCGACTACCAGCTTGTATTTCATAGTCCGAGAGTTTTACCACGAAACGGGGGTGCACGAGGCAAACAAGGCCCTAATGCTGCCGCCTGACAGGTGGACGTGCGGGCCCATTGGGCTTGAACAGTTCGACGCGCGCGTGATGGCCAGGCGCCCGAGCAACTTTGCTGTCGCACGTAACCAGCGTCGCGTCGAGCGTTTCTGCCAGGGCTACATAAAGGGCGTCGTAAGCGGTCAAGTTGTCGCGCAATTCCCAAACGCGCCGCAAAAACGGAAGATGCGGATAGCGACGAACACGAAGATCCAGCAAGTCTTGTAAAGCCTCCTCAACGCGAGAGGCAGTGATAGCTCCTTGCGCCGCGTGGTGCCTGAAGACTTGTGTCACCTCCACGTCAAGCAGGTGCGGAGCGTGCAACGTTTCTCCCGGCGACAGGATCCGCTGCGCAACCCGCGCTCCCGTCCATGTTTGCAGCAGCCACTCGATGGCGCTGGACGCGTCAAGAACGATCACCGCGCGTCCCGCTCCCCGCGTACGGCGGCGGCGGCCGGTTCCGGCAAGTTAACGGGCTGGCGCCGCTGCATGCGCTGCTGCAATTCGGCCAGGGTCGGGCGTTCAGCGACCTCACGGATTTCCGCCAGCAGGTAGTCCGAGAGCGACATGCCTGCCAGGCTGCACGGGCTTTCAAGGTGCGGTGCAAAGCTCGGGAACATTTCGATCTGGATCATGCGCGACATGTGATCAGCATATTTGCATGTGCATCACATGTCAAGCCTGCCGACGGAGCGCGCCTCGATAGTCACTATAGTCCCTTTCCGCGCTTCTGTTATGCTTTCGAGTTTGCTCCGTGGGGAGGCATATTCCGCGAAGAAAGGTCTGACTTGCCGGTTAATCCTGTAATGCTGGTCCATGGCGGCGCCTGGGCAATTCCCGATGACGATGGTCGAAGCCCACATCCGCGGTGTGGAAGCTGCGGCGGCCAGGGCTGGCAGGTGCTGCAGCGCGGCGGCAGTTGTCTCGACGCCGTCGAAGCGGCGGTGGTCGCCATGGAAGAGGACGAGACCTTTGACGCCGGCCGCGGCTCCTTCCTCAACATGGATGGCCGGGTGCAACTCGATGCCCTGATGATGGACGGCGCGACGCTGCGCGCCGGCGGCGTGGGCTGCGTGGAGCACATCCGCAATCCGATCCGCGCGGCCAAGAAGGTGCTGACCGAGAGCCCGCACGTTTACTTCGTCGGAACGGGCGCCGAGCGGTTCGCCCAGGAGCACGGCATCGAGTTGTGCGCCAACGAAGAGCTGATCATCGAGCGCGAGGTCGTGCGGCTGCGCGAAGCCAAGAAGCAGGGCTACCTGCAGATGCCCGACGAGTTTGGCCCCATGCGCTCGCATGACACGGTGGGCGCGGTCGCGCTCGATCGCGACGGCAACATCGCCGCCGCCACTTCGACCGGCGGCACGCTCAACAAGGCGCCGGGCCGGGTCGGGCGACTCGTCGCTCATCGGCTGCGGTTGTTACGCCGACAACCGCAGTGCGGCGGTCTCCACCACCGGATGGGGCGAGCCCATGATGAAGCTGGTGCTCAGCAAGTGGACAGCCGACCGCGTGGAAGAGGGACTCGCTCCGCAGGAGGCGGCGCAGCGCGCGCTTTACTACCTGAAGACGCGCCTCAATGGCCACGGCGGCATGATCCTCGTGGACTGCAAAGGGCAGAATCGGCATCGCCCACAACACCCCCCGCATGGCGTGGGCCTGTGCAGCGAGGACGCAAGATCGTCCGGCATCGAGTTCAAGACGTCCACTTCGTAACCCCTGCCTCCCGCATTTTGCTTGCTTAACCCCCGTCCTGATGTAAAAACCGAAACGACTTCGAGGATGGCTTCACGGCCAATTAAGCCGACCATCGCTGCCGGGCTGCGATCAGCATGTCGGGCGCTCTCGCGATCAGGTGTGCAGCCACGCGTGCCGGTGGAAGGCATGGAATCTCTCTCCGGGGGTCACCGATGAACGTTGCAGGAGACTGTTGTGCTTGTTCGTCGCGGTGGCCTGTCTGGCAGCAGGCGCGATGGCGCAGGTGCAGACGGCGGAGCTGCACGTCATCGGTCAAGGATGCCAAGGGCGCGGTGGTCAGCGACGCCAGCGTCACCGTCGCCGATCAAGCTCGCAAGGTTTATCGCGCACCACCAAGACCAGCAGCAGGACGGCAGTACATCTTCCTCTCGCTGCCTCCGGGCCTGTACACGGTCACGGTGGAAGCTCCGGGATTCGCCAAGACGGTGAATCAGCGACGTTCGGCTGCTGATCGGACACGTCGAAGAACTTGCCGGTATCGCTGTCGGTGGCAGCGGCCAACGAAACCGTGAATGTCACCTCCGAAGCCGCGCTGGTGGAGACGCAGCAAACCGCGTCCGGCACGACGATCGACCAGACTCGCATCGAAAACCTGCCCATCAATGGCCGCAATTACATCAATTTGCGTTGACCGATTCGCAACTCAATCGCGACGACTCGCCCAGCATCGGCGCCGCTCCAACCTCCGGGCTAAATATCGGCGGCCAGCGCGCCCGCAACAACCTGGTGAACGTCGACGGCACCAACGCCATCGACAACTCAACCAACGGCGTGCGCTCGACGGTTTCGCAGGATGCAGTGCAGGAATTCCAGATCATCACCAACGGCTATGCCGCCGAGTATGGGCAAGCCGCCGGCGGCGTGATCAACATCATCTCCAAGTCCGGGCACCAACGATTTCCATGGCAGCGCGTTCGGATACCTGCGCAACCGATATATCCAGGCGACAAATCCATTCAGCAACGTCGATCAGCCGGCCTACACCCGCGCGCAATACGGATGACCGTCGGCGGCCCCATCAAGAAGGACCGCACCTTTTGCTTCTTCTCGTTTGAAGGCACCGACCGCCACGAGACGGGATTCAACGACATCGGCGCCGACAATTTCGGCTTGACCTCGCAGGCAGACATCATCGCGCTTCGTTTCGGCCGCGCTGGGCGAGCGCCCTTGCCGCCGGGCACGGTGGTGGTTCCGGTAACGCCGCGAACAGGCGCCTTTCCTGTCGAGCCCAATTTACCCATCAATCCAGCAGACGATCGGATACGCACTGGCCGTGGGCACCAGCGGCCCGGTGGCGATCACCGGTAAGAATCCGCTGACCGCAGCTGATCCCGGGCTTCGGGCCGCATTCTTCGCTCCCACGGTGCCGGAGAGTTCGATCCGCTGCCCGCGTCCTTCGTTCCGCTGGGTTCGGTTACCGGCAACTTTCCGTTCCGAGCTCAGCAGATTTACTCGCTCCGCCTCGATCACAAGCTCACCAACAACCAGCAGCTCATGCTGCGCGGCAGCGTGAGCCCCAGCAGATATCGACGGCATCGAGGTCAACGCGCAGGGTCCGCAAAACTTCGGCCAGAACTCATGGTCGCGAACCTCCAACGCAGAACTTCCACGACTTCAGCATCCTGGCGGAACACACCTGGACCTGGGCACCAACAAGGTGAACGAGTTCCGCTTCCAGTATGCGCGGCGCGGCTTGAATTACACGCTATTCCAACGCGCCCGGCGGCAGCGATGTCGCAGTCAATATCCCCGGCTACGCGTTCATCGGACGCGAACCGTTCTCATATGTGAACCGCACCGAAAAGCGCTGGGAGACCATCGACAACTTCTCCATCACCAAGGGCAGGCACAACATCAAGTTCGGCGTGGACAACAACTACCTTCCGCTGACCGCCGACTTCACCGTGAACTTCGGCGGCATCTACGACTTCGGCAGTGATCAGCCTGGGTCAACGGCAGCTGCCCGGCTCTCAACCCCATCCAAGCTTACGGCGTGGGAATTCCGCAGTATCTGGTGCAGGGCGTGGGCAATCCGCACGATTCGTTCAGCAACAACACACTCGGGTCTTTCGCTCAGGACTCCTGGCGCATGACGCCGAACCTGACCATCAACTACGGCCTGCGCTATGACATCGAGTTCACGCCGACCTTCGCGGCCACGACGCCCATTGCGGCGGCAGCCGACAAAAGCTCTGGGCATCGTGCAAGGGCATTCCGCGCTCGACCAAGAACTTCTCGCCGCGTATGGGTTTGGCCTGGGACACGTTTGGCGACGGCAAGACGCTGTATGCGCGCCTCCTATGGCATCTTCTTCGATCATCCCTTGATGGCGCTGGCCTTTGACTCCGACGTGGCCGACGGCACCCAGGCCCCGCAGCTTCTGCTCTTCGGTGGCGCGCTCACTGGCTGCAACGTCCAGAATCCACTCGGCACTTTGAACGCCTCCAACGCGTTCACGGGACGGCTGACTGCTTGCCGCCGTCATTTACCTACCTGCCCAACCAGCAGCGCTTCAACCCGGCGCCGAACACGCCGTCCATCTGGGTCAACCAGAATTACCTCAGCCGCCGCCGGTTCCGCTGCGCGCTCTTCCCTTCGGTTATCCGACCGGCGCCAACTTCCGGTACGGCTATTCCAACCAGGCAAGCCTGGCCATCGAGCACCAATTCGGCAACAACATGGCGCTCGACCTGCAATACAACTTCAACGGCGGACGCCGTCTGTACCGGCCGATCAACGTCAACGCGGCGCACGGCAACTTGATCGTGCAGAACTGGCTGCAATGCCTGATGCCAGTCGCGGCGATCCTGGCGCGCTTAGCCGGTAATCCGCTGAACGTTGGACTTCAGCGGGCACCTTGCGGCGTGAGTCGCCGAGTGGACAACCGCTGGGTGCCTCGCCGGCGCATTGTCAGCTTCTTCCGTCAAGTCGGCTTCAATCCCGACCTTCGCGCCGCTACTGGCGCCAGGCGCCCGCTAGCTGGTTGCGCTCCTTGTGAAGCAGGTGCTGAGCGCAAACGGTCTTGGGCTCGGGGTCGCCGGTCCCGTTCAGCGACGAGGTAGCCAACCTAGTCCAACGGGCACCTCCGACTACAACGCCTTGACCGTGAACTTCCAGCAAGCGGTTCTCCACCACTACGAGTTCTCGCCTCGTACACCTGGTCGCACGCCATCGACGATTCCACCGACCTGCAGGCCACCCTCGCGCCGCAGAACAACTACAACCCCAACGCCGACCGCTCGACCTCGCTGTTCGATCAGCGGCATCGCTTCGTCTTCAGCGCCGTGTATCAGAGCGGCAACCAGGGCACGGCTTCAAAGGAGCCTGCTGAGCAACTGGACGGTCGCTCCGATTATCGAATTGGCAGTCGGGCGGCCATTCAACATCGTCACCGGCTTCTGACCAGAACTTTGACTTCGGCGCCACCACCGATCGTCCCGAGACCGCCATGCCGGGCAAATCGATGCTTGCGGCGACGTGGCGGTCGCCTCGAAGTATTCTCCGACGGTTACCTGATTCCGACTTGCTTTGCCGATGCGCTGGTCACCGGGGTCATGTGCCACGCTGATCGGCAATCTCCGCCGCAATGCGGGCACCAAGCCGTACACCTTTTTCAACGACCTGCGCATCGCGCGCAGTTCAGCTGAGCGAAAGATTCCAGCTGCAGGGGATCATGGACCTGTTCAACGTCATCAACAGGTACAACGTGGCCGACGTAAATCCGCATCTGGAACCAGGCGGGCATTCCGACCGCGGCCTACGATCCCCGGCAGTTCCAGTTCGCTTTGCACTGACCTGGTAAGGCGTGACTGGCGCGATGTCCGCTAGTTCACGGCGCCGCTGCGGCGGAGCGCCGTTTATTTCTCGCCGAGCACTGGCGACCGGCCACGTACGAACCATTTACAATCGTCTCCATGAAGTCCGCACCGATCTCCCGCGCCGACGCCACCCGCTCCGTTCACTCCGGCGAAGACCGCCACGGCCAGGCGGCGCCCTGACCACGCCCGATCGCGCAGACCTCGGTGTTCGTCGTTCCCAAGTGGACGACCTTCGCCGCTACGCTGCTGGCGAGCGCGACGTCTATCTTTACTCGCGCTACGGCAATCCTACGGTCGCCGCCGCCGAGGACAAAATCGCGGCTCTCGAAGGGGCGGAGGCTGCGGTCGCTACCTCCAGCGGAATGGCGGCGGAAATGGTCGCGGCCCTGGTGGCATGCAAGGCCGGAGACGAGATCGTCTCCATGCTCGACGTCTATGGCGGCACGGTGAAGCTGTTCGAGCAGGTGCTCTCGCGCTGCGGCATCCAGACGCGCTTTGTTCCCTATCACGACATCGAAGAACGCGCACCGCTACTTCAACCGCAAGACGCGCATGCTGTTCCTGGAGACGCCGACCAATCCCGACGCTGCGCTGTGTCGATCTGGCAGCGCTCGCGCGACTCGGGCGCAAGCATAAGGCTTGCGTGGTGGTGGACAACACGTTCGCGACGCCGATTCTGCAGAAGCCGCTCGCGCTGGGTGCCGACATCGTCTTGCACTCGGCAACCAAGTATCTTGGCGGCCACAGCGACCTCACCGCCGGCGTGCTGGCCGGATCGAAGAAGTGGATGGATGCCGCGCGCCAGATGATGATCCTCACCGGCGGCTGCCTCGATCCCGGCTGCGCTTACCTGCTGCTGCGCGGCCTGAAGACGCTGGACGTGCGCGTCGAGCGCGCCTGCCGGAATGCCGCGAAGATCGCTGAGGCACTGCAGCGACATCCCAAGGTCGCGCACGTCTACTATCCCGGACTGCGAGGATCACGATGCCCACGAATTGGCGCGCACGGCAGATGAAGGACTTCGGCATGATGGTCTCGTTCGATATCCGCGGAGGCGAGACGCGCGGCCGAGCGCTTCATCGACAGGTTGAAGCTCTGGTATCTGGCCACCAGCCTGGGAGGCGTGGAGTCGACCGTGTCCTATCCCGTGCTGTCGTCGCACATCGGGCTGAGCGCGAAGCAGTTGAAGTTGCTCGGGGTGTCGGCCGCCACCATTCGGCTGTCAGTCGGAATCGAAGACGCCGGCGATCTGATCGCCGATTTGAACAGGCTTTGGCGCGGCCTAGGGTTGCACAGATTCATACGGTGCTATGGGAACGGCAACTTCAGCAAGTAGTGTATTCAGTAGGTGTAATAGCGGTGCGCAAAGAGGTATATGTAGGAGAGACGGTGGCGAAGAACACGCCTTAAGTGCAGCCCCGCAGGGGTCTTTGTCATAGCTAAGCAAGTCGGATCGAGACGGCGGACCGAAAGGCCAGATGTTGATGCACAATGGAAGCCGCGCAGTCGAGCTGGCATTGAACGTTAGCCGGGCCGCAAGCTTCCGGGGTGAAGATCGAAGAAACTAAACGAGAATCCCTTCGGCCTGGATTTATTCGTTTTCGGTAAATAATGCCGGCGGATTTTGAAAGCTGGCCACGGCTTCCTGCCGTGCCGTTACGCGTGCTGGAGTGGTGGCTTCAGCCCCAGAGGGAACTCGCCACTGTCGGTCTCAAGACCGTAGTCCATCAGTGGCTAAAGCGCATGCATCAATCGACATGCAGCTTTACGGCACCTGAAGCCAATTGCGCCTCTGGTCAATAAGCGCGAACATCTCATGAATAATCTGAGGCTGACAGGTGACTTCGGCCAAGACGTTTCTGCTGCACGGCTGAAGTACCCAAGGAGACGCTCTTTAGATTAAGTTCAGGGCGGCCACGGGAGCTGCGTGCTGGGCAAACCAGATCGCATCTCGAGCCGTCAAACAGTTTGAGCACGCGAACGAGCAGTTCACGTCCATCGTCACAGTTCGTTGACCCTGAATTTCGGCGCGTAGTAACATCACACGGTTCACCAAAACTGACTAACAAGTAGAGGGCTGTATCGCAGGTAATGACGATCTTTCGTCGCGGTTTGCTTCCGGCGGCTCTCGCCGCAGCCCTGGTACATGGCGGGATGCGAAACCAGCCATCCCAAACCGGCGACCGCCTCCATTCCCGCCCAAGCCAAGCCCCGGAGATCGCCGCTCCCGTTGACAAGGCCGCCGACCTCCGCCCAAGCCTCAGCAAGCCGCTCCGCAAAGCCCGACCCGGCGGACGCCCTGATCGCGCAGGCCGAAAAGCTATACGCCGCCGGAGAGGCCAATTACCAGGCCGGCCATCTCGAGGCCGCCAAGAGCCAACTTCGATCAGGCGTTTAACACCTTGCTTTCCAGCAACATGGACATCCGCAACGACGAGCGGCTGGAGCACGAATTCGACAAGATCGTCGAGGCCGTACACGAACTGGAACTGGTGGCGCTGAAACAGGGCGACGGGTTCACCGAGCAGCGATCCGAGCCGGCGCCCATCGACGAAGCCAACGACGTCACCTTCCCCGTCGATCCCAACATCAGCGCCAAGGCCGAAGCCGAGATCAAGACCACCAAGTCCGACCTTCCGCTGGTGCTCAACGACCAGGTGGCGATGTTCATCAACTACTTCTCCAGCCCGCGCGGACGCGCCACGCTGGAGCACGCGCTGGCGCGCTCCGGACGCTACCGCGAGATGATCTCGCGGATCTTCAAGCAGGAAGGCGTGCCCGCAGGACCTGATCTACCTGGCGCAGGCGGAGTCGGGCTTTCAGCCGCTGGCGCTTTCCCGGGCCGGGGCGCGCGGCATGTGGCAGTTCATGGCCGGGTCTGGCGCTCTGTACGGCCTGGAGCGCAACTGGTGGGTCGATGAGCGCCAGGATCCCGAAAAAGCCACCGAGCCGCCGCGCACCATCTGAAGGACCTCTACAACCAGTTCGGCGACTGGTATCTGGCGATGGCCGCCTACAACTCCGGCGCCGGCACCGTCCAGCATGCGGTGGAACGCACCGGTTACGCCGATTTCTGGGAGCTCTACCGGCGCGGCGTCCTGCCCCAGGAGACGCGGAACTACGTGCCCATCATCCTGGCCGTGACCATCATGGCGAAGAATCCCGGGACAATATGGGCTGGAGCATGTGGTTCCGAGCCGCCGGAGCAAGTCGATCAGGTAGCGATTACCTATCCGGTGGATCTACGACTGGTGGCCGAGTGCCTCGATACCTCGGTGGACTACCTGCAGGAGTTGAATCCCAGCCTGCTGCGGATGACCACCCCCAAGGACCAGAGTTTCACGCTGAATCTGCCCGCCGGATCGCGGACAAGTACGAGACTGCCATCGCCGCCATTCCGCTGGACATGCGCACGTGGTGGCGCTACCACCGGGTGGAATACGGCGATTCGCTGGCCTCCATCGCCCACAAATACCACACTTCCACTTCCTCGATTGCCGAGGCCAACGGACTTGCCGATGGGGAAGTGAAGGTCGGCACCAAGCTGATCATTCCCATCGCGCCCGGCAAGCAGGGCGGTGACGACCGTTGCCTATTCCAAAAGCCAACCCACTACAAGGTCCGCAAGGGCGACACGGTGGGCTCCGTCGCCGACGACTTCGAGGTCCCGGTCGGATAAGTTGCGCAAATGGAACCACTTGCGCGGAAACACCCTGGCTCTGGACGTACCCTGCTGATTTACAACCGCCGACGGGGAGTGGCCAGAGGTGGCGACCTCCGAACACAGCAGCGCTCCTGCCAATAGGGCACGGCCAGTCACAAGTCCTCCCAGACCGCCTCTGGCGGCGAAGTACCACAAGGTGAAGAAGGGCGAGACCCTGAGCAGCATCGCCGAGTCGTACAACACCACGGTCGCTGCTCTCAAGCGCGACAATCCCAAGCTGGCGGCCAATCTGCGGGCGGGCGACGTTCTGGTAATCCGCAAGTAACCGCCGGCAGCAATCGCTCCCCGCTTCTCATCACGATGTTGCATTTGCGCTCTTCCCTTCCGGCGGATGTTCTGTTACAACAGGCGCGTTGCGGAATTTTGCCGGCGTTCGTGATCACAGCGGAGACCTCGTACTGCTGTGCTATAATCGCGCGCCGGTTGAGCAATTTTTGGTTGGTATAAATCTAAGTTGAGCCTTGCGAGCTGCCTCCGTTCAGTTATGCGGAGTCCGGCAACCTCAGGAGGACATGACATGACGTTTTTCGATGAGACGCTTTATGGTCGAGACGACGAAATGGATGACTACGGAGACGGTTCCTACGGCGATTCGCTCGAAGACGAGGAGTACGAAGAGGAAGAGGAAGAAGAAGAGGAAGAGCCCGAATCCACCCGCATAGTGGTGGAGGAGGTTGAGATAGAAGAAGCCGAGCCGGAGATCACAACCGAAAGCCGCGCACCGGCTGCAGCGAAACCGCCCAGGAAAGCCCCAATCAAGCAGGTTAAGAAGAAAGCAGCCAAGAAGAGACGAGCGGCCAAGAAGAAGCGCAGCCAAGAAAGCCGCACCAAAAAGACTGCCAAGAAATCCGCAGGGGCGAAAAAGAAGCCGGCGAAGAAGGCTGCAAAAAAGAGCGCCAAGAAACCTGCGAAAAAAGCGGCTAAGAAAAAGGGCGGAGCGAATGAAGAAGGCAGGGATGAGAATGCGTCGTCGTCACTAGTTGGGTTGAGGTGCGAAAGCATGGATGAGCCGCGGTTTGCGCCGCGGCTTTCTTTTTTCCCGAATTGGAACGCACACGGCCTTGCGACCTGCGACACAAGGCCTTTGTCAGAAACGCACGCTGAAGCGTGACCTGTGTCCGTGCGTTTTCGGCAAGGCGCAACTACCATGGTGTCGTTCGTGTACTGACGGTCGCGCCGCCTGGCTGCCGGGTGATTCAGACCCCCTGTTCTCCTCCGGTAGCATCGCGGCGCGACTTTTTCGTGCTGGCCGGCGTCTTCATGCGGGCCTAAGTGTCATTGGCGAACGTGAGGAACGTCCTCGTCACACCCCCATGTGCGCGGCGTCACTGAAGCCCGGTGACGTAGCGAGTTACAAAGAGGCTTACCAGGCAAAATGTTCCACGTGGAACATCTTTGGAGCCTCTGGTCGCAGGTGATTTATGTTGACGTACGCTTTATTTCCCTTCGTTCTCTTCTTCATCGGCGCATTTCTGGTGACTGGTCTGCCGCTGGCGTCGGCGCTGGAGGCCTATTACAAGAACCGCGGCCGCCAGTCCGCCATCTGTCCGGAAAACGGTCAGCCGGTCGATATCGAGTTGGACAGCGAGTACGCGTTCTGGACCTCGTGGCGCGGCCAGGAGCATACGCGGCTGAAGTCATGCACGCGCTGGCCTCATAAGGGCGATTGCGGCCAGGAGTGCCTGCCGCAGGTCGATCCTTCGCCCGAGAACGTGGAACGCCTGATGCTGGGCTGGTACAAGGACAAGACCTGCGGGATCTGCGCGCGCGCCATTACGCCGTCGGATTGGCGACGCAGCCGCCTGGCGTTGCTCGATGAGCGGCACAAGCTGGTTGAGTTGCGGCAGTTGAATCTGGTCGAACTGCAGTCGGCGCTGGAGCACATGCGTCCGTTGTGCTGGACTTGCCATCAGGAAGAGCGGGTTCGCCAGCCGGTTGTGCCGCGCGTCCTGAAAGGCGATCGTCACGGCTTGAGTCCCGTGGTCGTGGAGTAGGCGGCCGAGTCTTGCTTGCGCTTTTGCGAGTGTCTGGCCGCAGGCGCCGCTCGTCAGAAAGGGGAACCTCTCCCAGTTCCCCTTTCGCTTTTTTGCTCTGAATTTGCGACACCTGACGCTCATCGCGGCATTCGCCAGCGTCGCGGCCATGTAAGGCAGATCAAGTTGGGCGTACAATCCTTACCGAACGACAGGAGAAAAGAATGCGGCGTCTCGTCTTGGCGATAGCTGTTCTTGCGCTTGGCCTGTCTGCCTGGGCGCAGACCTCAGCGCAACCGGCTAAGCAAAATGCGCCGGTACGCAAGTCTCCTTTGGCCGCGTACGCCGGCACCTGGACGGGGAGCTTCGAAGCTCGGACCTGGATGACGGTGCGGCTGACGCTGCAAGGTGAACAACTCACCGGCTCAATCCAGCGCCCTCGCAAAGTCCAGTTCAATGACCAGGGCGAAATCAAAGGCATAAGCGACGAGCAGTCAACCGAGCAGGTGGAGAATGCGCAGATCAATGGCGACGGGCTGCTGCATTACGGTGAAGGGCCCGGACAAGCCGGAGACCGATCGCTTCCTGATGCGCCTGACCGGCGACACCACTGCCGAGATCAAGATGCTGGCCATGTCCATGCCGCCAGGCATGCCAAAGCTCAAACCGTGGAAGCTGACCAAGTACGGGGCCACGGCAGGACAGGCGGCGCGCTAGACGCGTGTGGTGCGAGACGTAGCTCACTCCGACCAGCAGCAGCAGACGCCGCTCAGCAGCATGCCCCGCATCACCAGCGGCATCGGGTCTTTGGGAATTGCCGCGCGATATTGCTGCAGCAATTCGCTGCCATGCAGCATGCGTCCCATGGGCGGCGTAGCGTCACTGGAGCGCATCATCATGACGGTGCGCAAGACAAGTCCGACCACCACGAGAAGAAACCCCACAATTACAAACCAGGTCGCCATACCCATACCTCAACGGGGCGCATCCGTTGCCAAAATGATAACTCCGATGTCAACCCGCGGCATGTGTTTCTCGAATCGAATAGGAACAAAATATTAATTTGCGGCGGAGAGTGCAAGACTTCGCCACGCTTCGAGTGGCTGTTACACTGCTACCGACTGCGATGACCCCTCTAATTTTGCGCATCCTCGGCGCAGTGGCTGGACTGGGCAGCGCGGTCTTGTGCTGGTTTCTGGGACACACACTGGCTCCGCTGCTCCACGAGCCAAGCAAATCACTTTGGTCAATCGCACTATGCTCTGCTGGCATTTCTGGCCGTCCCGGCATTAATTCTCGCGATCGTGGCGCTTGTTCTGGGTGCCACCGCGGGTCTCCGGCGGAGGGCCGCTGCCCGAAGGCAAACGCTGGCGCATCGCTCTCGTACTGCTTTTCCTGGCTGCGTTTGTAGTCGGGCTGACGGGGTAAGAGTGGGGCGGGCGACCAGCGTTACGTCGGGGGCTGAAGGCGCAGGCGGGAACGGATGGAATGCCATTGCGCGCGAAGAATACAGGACTATCCCACCCAAGCAAAAGCAGCTTGGGTGGGGCACCCTAAGAATCGTGGACTGGGCCACCCGCCCACCCTAAGAATCGTGGACCTGGGCCACCTGCCGTGCCCCGCCAAGCGAACTCTTTTCGAGCGGGCGACCGCTCATCTCTTGCCCTTCTCCTGACTAACAATACTTAGGGCTTGGGTTGCTGTTTTTGCTGTTGTTCAAGTTTCCTGAGCTGTTCTTCCATGAGAGCTTTCTTCTCTTCCGGCGAAAGCTTGGGGAACAAGAATGCAATCTGCCCTCGGAAGGTCCATGATGGGCCCTGTGGGATACACCGCATTTCAATAAAACTCGCACTGCCAGTTGATCGGCTGAAAACCGAGCTTCATAATTCTGCCCACTCCTCCGCCGAAGGGCACGGTCCAGACGTTGCCGTTACTGGCCCTCCAGTTGGCGGTGATGGATGGGCTCCATCGGCAGATACCAACCCTTCTTCAGGTTGTAGTTGACGAAGTATTGCATCAGCATTTGATTGATCTGCGGGCCTGCCGCCCGAGCCTGCAACCGACCAGACATTGTTGATGAGCAGACCCAAGAGTCCAGTGCGGCGGCTGGGTGAGAAGAACCACCCACGGTCCCAGGCTGAACTTACCTTGACCGAGTATTTTGTTGGTCGCGGTTGGAATAACCAGCGCCGGGCCTGCGCCCCAGATGACTTTTCCGGGCTTGCCGGGCGACAGAAAGAACGACGGATCGATATCGCCCAAGCCATATTCACCGCCGGTATTCTGGTTGGGATAAGGTTGCCAGACCAGCGGCTGAATGATTCGCGTGATCAGGTTCCATTTTTCACTGAGCTTGACAGGAATGACGGTCTCATCTTCCAGCACATCTTGCGTACGATTAAACGGCCCATAGCCGAAGTTTGCGTTGTTCTGCAACGGTACGCTGATCAGGCTGGCTACCGGGTTTTGCACCGCCTTGCGAAGAGCTTCGGCCTGCGCCGCCTCGCCGGAGGCTGTCGCTCGCAGCAGGCTTTTGCTGTGCATCCGAAGGCTTTTGATCTTGTGCCAGTAACCTTGAACCAGATAGAAGCGTCAGTAAGACGACCCAAAGTACAAGTCGAGACCACATAAGAAACTCACCTCGTTACT